>NZ_JBIRRE010000009.1:316174-454646 GCF_044333555.1 Streptomyces sp. NPDC020965 | reverse complement strand
CCCGGTGGGTTCCGTCGTGATGAGCGTCCGGCGCCGCGTCGGGATGATGACCGTGGTGGTCGTCCGGCGTTCCGTCGTGATGACGACCGTGGTGGATACCGCGGCCCGCGTGACGATCGTGGGTCCGCGCCGCGTCGTGATGACCGTCGTGATGAGCGTCCTGGTGGGTTCCGTCGTGATGAGCGTCCGGCGCCGCGTCGGGATGATGACCGTGGTGGATATCGCGGCCCGCGTGATGATCGTGGTGGTCGTCCGGCCAGCGGTGGTAGCAGCAGTGGCGGTGGCTACGGCCGCCGTGACGACCGCGGGTCCGCCCCGCGTCGCGATGACCGTCGCGATGACCGGCCTGGCGGCTTCCGCCGTGACGACCGCCGTGACGACCGTCCGGCATTCCGCAGTGACGACCGTCGTGACGATCGTGGGTCCGCGCCGCGTCGTGATGACCGGCGTGATGACCGTCGTGATGAGCGTCCCGGTGGGTTCCGTCGTGATGAGCGTCCGGCGCCGCGTCGGGATGATGACCGTGGTGGTCGTCCGGCGTTCCGTCGTGATGACGACCGTGGTGGGTTCCGTGGGCCGCGTGATGATCGTGGTGGTCGTCCGGCCAGCGGTGGTAGCAGCAGTGGCGGTGGCTACGGCCGCCGCGACGACCGTGGATCCGCCCCGCGTCGCGACGACCGTCGTGACGACCGTGGGTCCGCGCCGCGTCGTGATGACCGTCGCGACGACCGGTCCGGTGGATTCCGCCGCGACGACCGTGGTGGACGGCCCGGCGGTGGCGGTGGCTACGGTCGGAGCGACGACCGTGACCGGCCGGACCGTGAGCCGATCAAGCGGCTGCCGATCCCCGAGGACGTCACCGGTGACGAGATCGACGGCGATGTGCAGCAGGAGCTGAAGAGCCTGCCCAAGGGTCTCGCCGAAGAGGTCGCCAAGAACCTCGTCATGGTCGCCAAGATGATCGACGAGGACCCCGAGCTGGCTTACGGCTACTCCAAGATCGCCCTGCGGCTCGCCTCCAGGGTCGCCGCGGTGCGGGAAGCCGCCGGATTCGCCGCGTACGCCACACAGCGGTACGCCGAGGCGCTGGCCGAGTTCCGTGCCGCGCGTCGGATGACCGGTGGTGTGGAGCTGTGGCCCGTCATGGCGGACTGCGAGCGCGGACTCGGTCGGCCCGAGCGGGCGATGGCCATGGCCGGCGAGGCCGAGGTGCAGAAGCTGGACAAGGCCGGACAGGTGGAGATGCGCCTGGTCGCGGCCGGGGCCCGACGGGACATGGGGCAGATCGATGCCGCCATCGTGACGCTGCAGAGCCCTGAGCTGGCCGCCAGCACCGTACAGCCGTGGTCCGCGCGACTGCGGTACGCGTATGCCGACGCCCTGCTCGCCGCCGAGCGGTCCGACGAAGCGCGTGAGTGGTTCGCCAAGGCGCTGGAGGCCGACAAGGACGGGGCCACCGACGCCTCGGACCGGCTGGCCGAGCTGGATGGTGTGGAGTTCGTCGACGCCATCGACGAGGAACTGGACGATGACGAGTCCGGCGACGACGAGGGTGTCGAGGACGAGGACGCTGTCGAGGGCGTCGAGGGCGATGACGTCCAGGATGCCGGCGTTGCGGACGAGTCCGGCGACGACGAGGAGCTGGACGACGACGAGGAGCTGGACGACGACGAGTCCGGTGACGACCAGGGTGCCGAGGACGAGGGTGCTCAGGACGCGCGGGGCGAGAAGGACGAGTAGCGAGTGAGAGAAGGGGGGTGACCGTAATCGGTCGCCCCCCTTTTTTTAGTTGAGCTTCAGGCTGCGCAGGACCAGGCCCGTCGCCGGCTTCGGGCCGAACGAGGTGGACTTGCGGGGCATCGTGACGCCCTTGCGCGCCAGGTCCCGGACGACTTCCTCCCGCACCGGGTGCATCAGTACCGCCGTACCGCCGTCGCGTTCGGCCTTGGTGACGGCCGCCTCCGTGTCGTGGATGTACGCGATGTGTTCCGGGGCGTCCGGAACGCGCCAGACGTGGTCCAGCAGTGTGGAGTGCAGGACCGTCGCGTCCAGGGTGCGCCAGGCGTCGGGGCGGTCCGTGGGGACCGTACGGGACAGAAGTGCCGGGTCGGGGCGGTCGAGCAGATGGAAGGCGCCGTCGCCGGCGAGGAGGAAGGCGTTGCCCTCGGTGGCGGCGCCGGCCAGCTCCGCCATGGCGCGGGGGAGCGGGAGGTCGAGCCGGCGGACGCGGAAGGAACCGCCCAGGCCAGCCAGGGCGTCGGCGACCGGCAGCCGGTGGAGCAGCCGGTGGATGGCCCGGACGCGCAGCGGGTAGCGGGCCGTGTCGACCAGCAGCACCAGCCCGTGGTCCCAGGGGCCGGGCCCGGAGTGCTCGGCGCGCAGGCGCAGATAGGTCGCCCAGCGGTGGTGGCCATCGGCGATGAGGGCCTGCCGGTCGCCGAGGTCGGTCTGGACCTCGGTCAGGTCGCCCGGGTCGGTGATGGACCACAGGCGATGGCTGAAGCCG
Organism: Streptomyces sp. NPDC020965; assembly: GCF_044333555.1. Lineage (NCBI taxonomy): Bacteria > Bacillati > Actinomycetota > Actinomycetes > Kitasatosporales > Streptomycetaceae > Streptomyces > Streptomyces sp. NPDC020965. The sequence continues at coordinate 452,140 of NZ_JBIRRE010000009.1, read as the reverse complement.
TCCTCCGTCGTGGTGGCCAGGAGTGGCGCGCGCAGTACGGTCCGTTCGATGACGGCGGTCGCCCCGGTCGTCGCGTCGCCCATGCTGCGGTAGGTGAACAGCAGCGGCTCCAGATTGGCGTCGGTGGTGCGCATGAGGGCCGCGCGGTCCGCCACGATGTCCGGCATCACGTCCTCGTGCGGCAGGACGACCCCCTCGGACGGTTCGGACAGGGCGAGCGCACCGATGACGCCGCGCTGGAGGATGTCCCCCTGCCGCTGCTCGTACACATAGAGCGCGGGTGTCGGGTCCGCCGCCAGTACGCCTTCACCGAGCCAGCGGGAGAGGGTGTCGGCGGCCTGGCGGTGGCGCGCGTCGGGCGTGGTGGCCTGCGGGAGGATCAGTCGGACGATGTTGTACGGGTCGGCCGATTCGAGGTGCTGCAACCCGTCGGGCCGGACAACGACGTCATACGGAGGTGAGGTCACGGCGGCGAGGGAGCCGATCCGTTCGGGGACGTAGCGCAGTCCGCGGAAGGGGATCAGTCGCAGACCGTCATTGGCCGTCGTACCGTCGCTGTTCATCCACGCATCGTATGTGGGGCGGTCGATGAGCGATGATCGGGGGAACGACACCGATCGAGGAGCAGAGGCATGAGCCAGCTGAGCAGGACCCGGCCGAGCGGGAGCGCGACGGCGCTGAGCGCCGCGTACGACACCGCGCTGCTGGACCTGGACGGTGTGGTGTACGCGGGCGGTGAGGCGATCGAGTACGCCGTGGATTCGCTGCTGACGGCGCGGGACGGTGGGATGCGGCTGGCGTATGTGACGAACAACGCGCTCCGGCCGCCGGACGCGGTGGCGGCGCACCTGACCGAGCTGGGGGTTCCGACGGAGGCCGCGGAGGTCATCAACTCCGCCCAGGCCGTCGCCCGGCTGATCTCCGAGCAGGTGCCGGCCGGCTCCCGGGTGTTGGTGATCGGCGGGGAGGGGCTGCGGGTCGCGCTGCGGGAGCGGGGGCTCGTGCCGGTGGAGTCGGCGGACGACGACCCGGCCGCCGTGGTGCAGGGGTACGGGGGTCCGGATCTGGCGTGGGGGCGGTTCGCGGAGGCGTGTTACGCGATCGAGCGCGGTGTGCCCTGGTTCGCGTCCAACACCGATCTGACGATCCCGGGCGCGCGGGGGATCGCGCCGGGCAACGGCGCGGCCGTGGAGGTCGTACGGATCGCGACGGGTGCGGAGCCGCGGGTGGCGGGGAAGCCGCTGCCGCCGATGCATCGGGAGACGATTCTGCGGACCGGCGCGGTGCGGCCGTTGGTGGTGGGTGACCGGCTGGACACCGATATCGAGGGCGCGTTCAACGGTGGTGTCGACTCGCTGCTGGTGCTGACCGGCGTGACCGACGGGGCGCGGCTGCTGGCGGCGGCGCCGGAGCACCGGCCGACCTATGTGGACGCGGATCTGCGCGGAATGCTGACCGGTCAGCCCGAAGTGACTCCGGTGGGCGAGGCGTTCGTCTGCGGTGGGTGGACCGCCTCCGTCCGGGACGGTGAACCGGCCCTGGACGGGGCGGGGTCGGCGATGGACGGGCTGCGGGCGCTCTGCGCGGCCGCCTGGACCCATGCGGGGGACGGAGTCTGTGCGCTGGACGCCGGGAAGGCGCTGTCCCGGTTGGGTCTGTGACCCGGGGGCCTTCCCAGGGTTTGTGACCCGGGGACCTTTCCGAGGTCTGTGACCCGGGGCCTTCCCGGCGCGCGGCGGTTCGACGGCGGTCCGGGCGGGCGGCGTCGAGCCGCCCGCCGGGGGCCGCGAGGAACCCCTGAGAAACGGCCTACGCGTCCTCGTCCTTGGCGAGGAGTTCGTCCTCCGACGCCCCCTTGCGCCAGTAGCCGGTGAACTTCACCCGCTTCCGGTCGAAGCCGCGTTCGCCGACGAGGTGGCGGCGGACCGCCTTCACGGTCGCGGACTCGCCGGCGATCCAGGCGTACGGGGCTCCCGATGGCAGTTCCGCCGCGCGGATCGCGTCCGTCGTCGCCCCGGCGCCGGTCAGCCAGACGATCTCGGCGGCGGCCGCGGTGGGCAGGGACTGGCGGTCCGCCGGGTCGTGGAGCTCCATCCAGACCCGGACGGGCAGGGACGGTGGCAGCGTTTCGAGGATGCCCGCGACGGCCGGGAGCGCGGATTCGTCGCCGGTGAGCAGGACCCAGTCGGTGTCGTCCGGCGGCCGGTAGTCGTATCCGGCGTTCTCCTCCCCGATCGGGGCGAGGACCCCGATGCGGTCGCCCGGCTCCGTGTGCCGCACCCAGCGGGAGGCGGGGCCGGCGTCGCCGTGGACCGCGAAGTCCACGATCAGCTCGGCGGGTTCACGGCGCAGTTCGCGGATGGTGTAGGTGCGCATGATGCCCCGGACGTTCGGGTCGAGCGCGCGCCATGCCTCGTACCAGTCGTCCTGTCCGGTGTCCGGCATGACCGGTTCCGACTGGCCCGGGTGCGGCAGGAAGAGTTTGATCCGCTGGTCACGGCCGGCGGTGGCCATCCGGGCCACCTCGTCGCCGCCGAAGGCGATCCGGACCATCGACGGGGTGAGGTGTTCGGTGCGGAGCACCTGGACGGAGAAGAACTGGTAGGGCGCGTCGGTCATGCGGTGAGCCTCTTCGACGTGGTGACGGCGGCGGCGAGCCGCTCCAGGACGGGGGCGAAACCGAGGTAGCTGTAGCGCTCCTCCATGGCCCACGGGGTGATCTGCCCGGCCTTGACGGCGGGGAGCCGGGCCCAGGTCGGCTTCTTCGCGAGCGCGCTGGTGGGCAGGGCGCTGGAGCGGTTGTCGACCATGATCAGGTCGGCGTGGTACTTGTCCGCGTTCTCCCAGCTGAGGAACTCCCAGAAGCCCCACTTGTCGACCTTCTTGCCCTCGACGAACTCGATGCCGAGGTTCTTGAAATAGTTCAGATCGCAGTACGAGTCGGGGACGGCGGCATACATCTGCTGGGCATCGCCGCTCATGGCGAGGACCTTGAGGCCGCGGTTGGCGGCGGCGGCCTTGCGCAGGGTGGCCTCCGCCTTGTCGAAGCGGGCCTTCGCGGCGGTGACCTGGGCGGCCTTGAGGTCGGCGCCGAGGGCCTCGGCGAGTTCGGCGTAGCGCTTCAGCGGTTCCAGGAGGGACTTGTTGGCTCCCGCGATACCGAGGGTGGGCGCGAGGGCCTCGATCTTCTCGCTGCTCTCCTCGGGGACGAACCAGAGGGCGGGCGGCGGGAACATGTTGCTGATCAGCAGATCGGGCTGGAGGCTCGCGTACTTCTCGATGCTGAACTCGCCCCACGCCTTTCCGACGCTGGTGAGCTTGGTGACGTCGAGCCGGCCCGCCTGCGGATTGGGCTTGCCGTTCACCGGCTCGCTGGGGCCGAAGACTCCGGTGCAGTCGATGCCGTAGTCGTAGAGGGCAGCGGCGGTGCTGATGAAGGCGACGATGTTCTTCGGCCGGCCGTCGGTGGTGATCACCTTGCCCCGGTCGTCCGTGAAGCTCCAGCTCCCGCCGTCCTTCGTGGCCTTGGCGTCCTTGCCGTCGCCGCAGGCCGTGAGGAGGGCGCCGAGACCGAGGGCTCCGGTGACGGTGAGCAGACGGCGGCGGGAGAGGTCAGGGGTGTTCATGGTGGTTCTTCCGGTTGAGTGCGCCACGAAAGGCAAGGGAGGGTAGGCTAACCTAACCCCGTGTTGGTCGACAGTCCCCCCCAGAGCGCGGCGCCGCTTTCCGAGTCCCTGCCGCCCAGAACCCGGAGCCGTCCCGCGCTGCGCGCCATCGGGCTGCTGGTCTCCATCGGCGTTCTGGCGCTGGTCTGCGTGGCCAGTATCGCCATCGGCGCCAAACCGATTCCGCTCGCCGATGTGTGGCACGGCCTCGTCGCCGACGAGGGCGTCGGCAACGACGTGATCGTCCGCGACGTACGGCTGCCGAGGACCCTGCTCGGGCTGATCGCGGGCGCGGCGCTCGGGCTCGCCGGGGCGGTGATGCAGGCACTGACCCGTAACCCGCTCGCGGAACCGGGACTGCTCGGGGTGAACGCCGGAGCCTCCGCCGCGGTCGTCACCGCGATCAGCTTCCTCGGGGTCACCTCGATCACCGGCTACGTCTGGTTCGCGTTCCTCGGTGCCGCCGTCGTCTCCGTCCTCGTCTATGTCCTCGGCGGCAGCCGCAGCGCCACCCCCGTGCGGCTCGCGCTCGCCGGGACCGCCATCACCGCCGTGCTCTACGGCTATGTCAACGCCGTACAACTCCTCGATTCGGCCGCGCTCGACCGGCTCCGCTTCTGGACCGTGGGCTCGCTGGCCTCCGCCGACATGGCGACGATCGGGAAGGTCGCGCCGTTCATCGGAGTCGGTGTGCTGCTCGCCCTGGCGCTGGCCCGCCCGCTGAACGCCATGGAGCTGGGCGACGACGCCGCCCGCTCCCTCGGCGCGCACCTCAACCGCACCCGCGCGCTCTCCATGCTCTGTGTGACCCTGCTCTGCGGGGCCGCGACCGCCGCCTGCGGGCCGATCATCTTCGTCGGGCTGATGATCCCGCATCTCGTCCGCGCCATCACCGGTCCCGACATGCGGTGGGTCCTGCCGTACGCCATGGTCCTCGCGCCGGTACTGCTGCTGGCCGCCGACGTCGTGGGCCGGATGGTCAGCCGGCCGGCCGAACTCCAGGTCGGCATCGTGACCGCGCTGATCGGCGGACCCGTCTTCATCCACCTCGTACGACGAAAGAAGATGGCCCAACTGTGAGCGCCGGCAACAGCGGTCGGACCGCCATCAAGGACATCCGTGTCGCGTCGGGCGCCGGCACCACGAAGAACGTCCGGGCGATCCGTACCCCCGGAGGGCTCTCCGTACGGATCGACCCCCGGGCGGCCCTCGTCGTCCTGGTGCTCGTCGCCGTGGCCGTCGGTGCCGGCGTCGTGCTGATCGGCAGCGGCGATTTCCCGATCGCCCCCGGTGACGTCGTCGCCACCCTCCTCGGGAACGGCACCGCCGCGCACGAGTTCATCGTCCGGGACCTGCGGCTGCCGCGCGCCATCGTCGGGCTGCTCGTCGGTGCCTCGCTCGCCGTCAGCGGCGCCGTCTTCCAGTCGATCTCCCGCAACCCCCTCGGCAGCCCGGACGTGATCGGCTTCGGACAGGGCGCGACCGTCGGCGCGCTCACCTCGATCGTCCTCTTCCAGGGCGGGGCGCTCGCCGTCGCGGGCGGCGCGGTCGTCGGCGGTCTCGTGACCGGCGTCGTGGTCTATCTGCTGGCCTGGAAGCGCGGGGTGCACGGCTACCGGCTGGTCCTCGTCGGCATCGGTGTCGCCGCCGTCCTCACCGCCGTCAACCACTATCTGCTCACCAAGGCCAACCTGGTCGACGCGGCCCGCGCGACGGTGTGGATGACCGGTTCGCTCGACGGGCGGGACTGGACCCAGGTCTGGCCGCTGCTCGTCACCTTCGTCGTCCTCTTCCCGGTCGTGCTCGCCCAGGCGCGGCCCCTGCGGGTCCTGGAGATGGGCGACGACGCCGCCCACGCGCTGGGGGTACGGGTCGAACGCACCCGTCTCGTCCTGATGGGCTCGGGCGTCCTGCTCATGGCCGCGGCCACCGCGGCGGCCGGACCCATCGCCTTCGTCGCCCTCAGCGCGCCCCAGCTCGCCCGCCGGCTCACCCGCGCGCCGGGACCCAACATCGCGGCCACCGCCGCCATGGGGGCGGCCCTGCTGCTCGTCGCGGACTGGGCGGCCGCCTCGCTGCTCGGCGACCGTCAGCTACCCGTCGGCGTGGTGACAGCCGTGCTCGGCGGGTGCTATCTGTTGTGGCTGCTGGTCACCGAACGCAGAGCGGGGCGGGTGTGACCACGGCCCGGACCGTCCCACGCGCCGGCCACCCATCGCCCCGACAACACCGCCGCGCCCGCCGTCGTTCCAGCCGCGCCCTGCCCCCCAGCCGCGCCCGCCGTCCCCATCGATCCAGGAGTACCACCACCATGCAGCGCCTCACCGCGGAATCGGTCACCCTCGGCTATGACCAGCGGATCATCGCCGAAGACCTGTCGGTGGAGATACCCGACAACTCCTTCACCGTGATCGTCGGCCCCAACGCCTGCGGCAAGTCCACCCTGCTGCGTGCCCTCTCCCGGATGCTCAAGCCCTCCGATGGCCGGGTCCTGCTGGACGGCCAGGTCATCCACTCCATGCCGGCGAAGAAGGTCGCCCGGACGCTGGGGCTCCTGCCGCAGTCGTCCATCGCGCCCGACGGGATCACCGTCGCCGACCTTGTCGCCCGTGGCCGCTACCCCCACCAGGGGCTGCTGCGGCAGTGGTCGCCCGACGACGAGCGCATCGTGCGGGAGTCGATGGACGCCACCGGTGTCGGTGAGCTGTCGGAGCGCTATGTGGACGAACTCTCCGGAGGTCAGCGCCAGCGGGTCTGGATCGCCATGGCGCTGGCGCAGCAGACGCCGCTGCTGCTGTTGGACGAGCCCACGACCTTCCTCGACATCCAGCACCAACTGGAAGTGCTCGACCTCTGCGCCGAGCTGCACGAGACGCAGGGGCGCACCCTCGTCGCCGTCCTGCACGACCTCAACCAGGCGGCCAGGTACGCCACCCACCTCATCGCCCTGCACGAGGGCAAGGTCGTGGCCGAGGGAGCGCCGGCGGATGTGGTCACGGTCGATCTGGTGGAGCGGGTCTTCGGGGTGAAGAGCCAGGTCATCGACGATCCGGAGTCCGGTACGCCGCTGGTGGTGCCGGTGGCACGCCGACGGGCCGTCACGAAGGCGCTCTGAGGGCCGCCCGCCGGGGGGTTCACGGCAGCCCGGCCGTGAACCGCGAGCCGCAGCGAAGGTCCGGAGGGTCGGAGCAGGGGCAGCGGGTCGGAGAGAGCCAGCGGGCAGTGGGTCAGAGCAGGGCAGTCAGAGCAGGGTGCGCAGTCGTAGCAGATCGCGGAAGCCCGCCTCCAGGCCGACCCGCCCCGACGCCCACGCCTTCGCGAAGTTCAACTCGCCGTTGACCAGTGCCACCAGATCGTCGCCGGTCATCGCGAGACGGATCTGCGCCTTGCCGCGCGGGGGACCCTCCAGCGTGTCGGCGACCTCGATGCGACCGTCCTTGAGACGGCCCGTGAAGGTGATGTCGAGATCCCTGATGTGGCAGCTCAGCGACCGGTCGAGGGCCACTGCGCCGCGCACGTCGCCGTCGGCTCGGCTGAGGTTGTCCGAGAGCTTCTTGAGCGCGCCGCGGCACTCGTCCGTTGTTGCCATCGTGATCGACCGTACCGCAGGGCTTCGCGGTAGCGTCAGGGCATGAGCGACTCGATGCCGGGACCGGAGAGCCTCGCGTCCGATGTGCCCGATCTGCCCGATGTGCTTGACCCGGCCGGCGCTTCGGCCGGCGCTTTGACCGAAGCCGAAGCCGAAGCCGAAGCCGAAGCCGAAGCCGAAGCCGAAGCCGAAGCCGGAGCCGAAGCCGGAGCCGAAGCCGGTGAGGTGCGCGGCGACGGCTCGGGGGACGTGCCCGCCGCCGATGAGCCGCAGGGACTGGAGGACCCGGCGCCGTCGTACGAGCCCGCCGCCCCCACTCCGCTCGGGGTGCCGCGCGCGCCCACCGGCGACCCCGGGGTGGACGACCTGCTGGAACGCCTCGCCGACGCCGACCACCTCCCGGCGGACGGACACCTGCGCGTGTACGAGGATGTACACCAGGGGCTGCGCTCCGCGCTGACCGCGCTCGACGCCCGCCCGGGGCCCTCGCCCGCCCCCGTACCCCCCGGGCCCTCGTACAACCACAGGAGCTGAACCGAACGTGGCAGGAGTCGCCCGCCGTCGCCTCGACGCCGAGCTGGTACGTCGCAGCCTCGCGCGCTCACGCGAGCACGCGAGCACACTGATCGCCGCGGGGCGGGTGACCGTCGGCGGCAACGTCGCGACGAAGACCGCCACCCAGGTCGAGACGAGCGCCGCCATCGTCGTCGTGTCCGATGCCGACGACCCCGACTACGTATCCCGCGGTGGTCATAAACTCGCCGGGGCGCTGGCGGCCTTCACCCCGCTCGGGCTCACCGTCGAGGGACGCCGGGCGCTGGACGCCGGAGCGTCGACCGGCGGCTTCACCGATGTGCTGCTGCGGGCCGGGATCGCCCATGTGGTGGCCGTCGACGTCGGCTACGGACAGCTCGCCTGGTCCCTCCAGAGCGACGACCGGGTGACCGTCAAGGACCGCACCAACGTCCGCGAGCTGACGACGGAGCTGCTCGGCGGCGAGCCGGTCGACCTGGTGGTGGGGGACCTCTCCTTCATCCCGCTGGGCATCGTCCTGCCCGCGCTCGTCCGGTGCACGGCCCCGGGCGCCGATCTGGTGCTGATGGTGAAACCGCAGTTCGAGGTGGGCAGGGAACGGCTCGGCAGCGGGGGCGTCGTGCGCAGCCCCGAGCTGCGCAAGGAGGCGGTACGAACCGTGGCCGGTCAGGCCGCGGAGCTCGGTCTGGGTGTGCTGGGCGTCACCGCCAGCCCGCTGCCCGGCCCCTCCGGGAACGTCGAGTACTTCCTCTGGCTCCGGGCCGGTGCGCCCGAGCTGGATGTGGCGGATGTCGATCGCGCAGTGGCGGAGGGACCTCGTTGACCACACCGTTGACCAGACCGGAGCAGCCGGAGCAGCCGGAGCAGCCGGAGCAGCCGGAGCAGTCAGAGCAGTCAGAGACGCCGGAGACGCCGGAGACGGCAGCCGTACGGACGGTCTTCCTGCTCGCGCACACCGGCCGGCCGGCCGCCATCCGCAGCGCCGAACTCGTCGTCCAGGGGCTGCTCCGCTGCGGCCTGCGCGTCCGGGTCCTGGAGGCCGAGGCCGCCGATCTGCCGCTGCCCGCGTCCGTCGAGACCGCTCCCGAGGCCACCCCCGGTGCGCTCGACGGCTGTGAACTGCTGATCGTGCTCGGCGGCGACGGGACGCTGCTGCGGGGCGCGGAGTTCGCCCGCGCCTCCGGGGTGCCGATGCTCGGCGTCAACCTGGGGCGCGTCGGATTCCTCGCCGAGGCCGAGCGCGACGACCTCGACCAGGTCGTCGACCGCGTCGTCACCCGGCAGTACGAGGTCGAGGAGCGGATGACCATCGATGTCGTCGTCCGCAGCAACGGCGACGTCGTGCACCGCGACTGGGCGCTCAACGAGGCCGCCATACAGAAGGTGTCGCCCGACCGGATGCTCGAAGCGGTCCTGGAGATCGACGGCCGCCCGGTCACCGCCTTCGGCTGCGACGGCATCGTCTGCGCCACGCCCACCGGTTCGACCGCGTACGCCTTCTCGGCGGGCGGTCCGGTGGTCTGGCCGGAGGTGGAGGCCCTGCTGATGGTGCCGATCAGCGCCCATGCGCTGTTCGCCAAACCGCTGGTCACCTCGCCGACCTCGGTGCTCGCGGTGGAGGTGCAGCCGCACACCCCGCACGGAGTGCTCTGGTGCGACGGCCGCAGGACCGTCGAACTGCCGCCGGGGGCCCGCGTCGAAGTGCGCCGGGGGGCGGTGCCGGTGCGGCTGGCGCGGCTGCACCACGCCTCGTTCACGGACCGGCTGGTGGCGAAGTTCGCGCTGCCGATCTCGGGCTGGCGGGGAGCGCCGTCCGCCGAGTGAGCGCGGGACGGCGCCGTCACGACAGGGCGCCGTCCCCACGAGACGATCATCAGTTCGGGTGATCCACCGCTGGACCCCCGCCGGGAGCGCGCGACGTGCTGTCCGGGAGGTCCGGCCTGACCACCCGGGGCGGTCGACCCACCGGCGGACGGGGTCGGCGTCGCACCCCGCCGGTGAAACCTCGTATGGTCGTGTCCGTGTTGGAGGAGATGAGGATACGGTCGCTCGGGGTCATCGACGACGCTGTCGTCGAGCTGTCCCCCGGTTTCACCGCGGTGACCGGAGAGACGGGCGCCGGCAAGACCATGGTCGTCACCAGCCTGGGGCTGCTGCTCGGCGGGCGGGCCGATCCGGCGCTGGTGCGGATCGGTGCGAGAGCCGCGGTGGTGGAGGGTCGGATCGGCGTACCGGCCGGAGGGGCGGTCGCCGTACGGGCCGAGGAGGCCGGTGCCGAACTTGAGGACGGCGCGCTGCTGATCAGCAGGACCGTGTCGGCGGAGGGACGCTCCCGGGCGCACCTCGGCGGCCGGTCCGTGCCGGTCGGCCTGCTCGCCGAACTGGCCGACGACATGGTCGCCGTCCACGGCCAGACCGACCAGCAGGGCCTGCTGCGCCCGTCCCGGCAGCGCGAGGCGCTCGACCGGTACGCGGGCGGCGCGGTCACCGGCCCCGGCGCCGCCTACACCGCCGCCTACCGCCGGTTGCGGGCCGTCTCCGCCGAACTGGACGAGCTGACCACCCGTGCCCGCGAGCGCGCCCAGGAGGCGGATCTGCTGCGGTTCGGGCTGACCGAGATCGGTGGTGTCGAGCCCCGGGCCGGTGAGGACGTCGAGCTGGCCGCCGAGGCGGAGCGCCTCGGCCACGCGGAGGCGCTCGGCTCCGCCGCTTCGATCGCGCATATGGCGCTCACCGGCAGCCCCGAGGACCCGGAGGGTGTCGACGCGACGACGCTGGTGGCCGGCGCGGGGCGGGCGCTGGAGGCCGTACGTTCCCATGACGCGGCCCTCGCCGCGCTCGCCGACCGGATGGGTGAGATCTCCATTCTGCTCGGCGATGTCGCCGGGGAACTCGCCGGTTACGCGGACGATCTGGATGTCGACCCGCTGCGGCTGGCCGCGGTCGAGGAGCGGCGCGCCGCCCTGACCGGCCTGGTGCGCAAGTACGCGGATCCGGGCGACGGCATCGCCGCCGTCCTCGCCTGGGCGGAGGAGAGCGCGGCCCGGCTCGGTGAGCTGGAGGGCGACGACGACCGCATCGGCGAGCTGGTGGCGGAGCGGGACGCGCTGCGCGGCGAACTGTCCGCCGTGGCACAGGCGTTGACCGACGCCCGGACCGAGGCCGCCGCCCGGTTCGCCGAGGCCGTCACCGCGGAGCTGGCCTCGCTCGCGATGCCGCACGCCCGGGTGTCGTTCGCGGTCCGGCAGACCGAGGACCCCGAGGGCGTCGAGGTGGGCGGCCGTACGGTCGCCTACGGGCCGCACGGCGTGGACGAGGTCGAACTACTGCTCGCGCCGCATCCGGGGGCGCCGCCGCGGCCGATCGCCAAGGGAGCCTCCGGAGGCGAGCTGTCGCGGGTGATGCTCGCGGTGGAGGTCGTCTTCGCGGGCACCGACCCCGTACCGACCTATCTCTTCGACGAGGTCGACGCGGGCGTGGGCGGCAAGGCGGCGGTCGAGATCGGTCGCCGCCTGGCGAAGCTCGCCCGGACGGCACAGGTGATCGTGGTGACCCATCTGCCGCAGGTGGCGGCGTTCGCGGACCGCCAGCTCCTGGTGGAGAAGACGAGCGACGGCTCGGTGACCCGGAGCGGGGTCACGGTCCTGGAGGGCGAGGACCGGGTGCGCGAACTCTCGCGGATGCTCGCGGGCCAGGAGGACTCGGAGACCGCGCGGGCCCACGCGGAAGAGCTGCTGGCGGCGGCGCGGGGGGACGGCTAGGGAGACGGGCGGCCCGGCCCCGGGAGGTGGCCGGGGGGTTCGATCCCCCATGTGGGTGATACCCGGGTGGCGCAGGACCGGTTCGCCTGCGGAGCCGGTGCCGGAACGTGCGTACGGACTGGCATCCTTGACGGGTGACACAGCTTCGGACGGTCCAAGTGCTGGGCGGCGGTAGCGCGGGGAGCAGCGCGCACGTCAGATCGCTGGCCGCGGGGCTGGTGGCCCGAGGGGTGCGGGTGACCGTCTGCGCCCCGGCATCGCTGGAGCACGGCTACGACTTCCCCGGCGCCGGGGCCCACTTCACTCCCGTACCCCGCCGCAGCGACCCGGCCACCGTCGGCGCGTTGCGTGCGGCCTGTGCGGGTGCCGACCTGGTGCACGCCCATGGACTGCACGCCGCCGCCCGGACCGCGCTCGCGCTCAGCGGACTGCGGAAACCGCTGGTGGTCACCTGGCACACCCGGGCCCATGCCGACGGCGCGCGGGGGCGGCTGTCGAGACTCCTGGAACGCAGGGCCGTGCGGGCGGCGGCCGTCGTGCTCGGCACCTGCTCCGAACTGGTGGACCGGGCCCGCGCTTACGGCGCGCGCGACGCCCGGCTGGCACCGGCCGTGGTGCCGGCGCCTCGGGTCCGGCCGGTCCCGGACACCGCCGTGGGCAAGACCCGGGCCGAATTGGGCGTGGTGGGCCGTCCATTGGTCATGGCCATCGGCAGCCTGGTGCCGGACCGGGGGTACGGGACACTGCTGGACGCCGCCCGGCGGTGGCGGGAACTGGATCCGGCGCCCCTGGTGATGATCGCGGGGGAGGGGCCGGACCGGGCCGCCCTGCGACGGCGGATCGAGGCGGAGGACCTGCCGGTGCGGCTGGTCGGCCGCCGCGAGGACATCGCCGAACTCCTCTCGGCTGCGGACATCGCCGTCCTCCCGAGCCGCTGGGAGGCCCGCTCCCTCCTCGCGCAGGAGGCCCTCCGCCAGGGCATCCCGCTGGTGGCGACCGCCGTCGGCGGTGTGCCCGAGCTGGTCGGGGAGGCGGCGGAGCTGGTTCCGTACGGGGACGCCCAGGCGCTGGCCGACGCGGTGCGGCGGCTGCTGCGGGACGGGGCGCGGCGGGCGGAGCTGGCCGGTCTCGGGCGGGCGCAGGCGGGGCGGTGGCAGACGGAGGACGAGACGGTCGCGCAGGTCCTGAGCGTGTACGACGAGCTGGTGTCGGGCGCCTGACTCTCCCCGGGCCCCCGCGCCTCAATCGCCGGCGAGGCTGAATTTCAGCTTGCCGGGGTGCAGTTTCCAGCGGTGGTTCAGGGGGCTGGATTTTCAGCCTGCCCGGCGTTTGAGGGCGGACCCTTGCGTGTAGCGGCTTGAGGTGTACAGGTTTCCTCGGGCGGAGCTGCTTGTCCGTTGCCCGGCTCCTGTAGGTCTCGGGACTTTGCGGGGCGCTGCCCCGGCCCCTGCGCCTCAATCTCCCCCAGACTTCGTCCGGGGGGACCCCCAGGGGCTGGATTTTCAGCCTGCCGGGGTGCAGTTTCCAGCGGTGGCCCGGGGAGCTGAATTTCAGCCTGCCCGGCGATTGAGGGCGGACCCTCACGCGTAGGGGGCTGAGGTGTACGGGCGCCTCGGGCGGAGGCGGTCGCTCGGTGGACGGTTCTCCGTCGGTCTCGGGAGCCGCTGCCCCCCGCCCCCGTCAGGGCACATGGCGGCGAGCCTGTAGGGCCAGGCTCAGGGCCAGCACCGTCTGGGGGTCGTCCAGGTCGGTGCCGAGGAGTTCGGAGACGCGGGCCAGCCGGTTGTAGAGGGTCTGGCGGTTGAGGTGGAGCTCGCGGGCCGTCTCCGCCTTGCGGCCCGCGTGGGCGAGGTAGGTCTCCAGTGTGGGGAGCAGCGGCGGCCGGGAGGTCGCGTCGTGGTCCCGCAGGGGGCCGATCGCGCGGTCGACGAAGGCCGCCAGGTCAGGCTGGTCCCGCAGCCGCCACAGCAGCAGCTCCGTGTCCAGTCGCCGGGCGTCGTACCAGGGACGGTCCGTGAGGCCCTGGGCCGCCGTCGCGGTCTCCGCCGCGTGGCGCAGTCCGGCCGAGGCCGCCGCCCAGCCGCCCGCCATGCCCACGACCACGACCGGACCGGGTCCGCCCGTACGGTCCAGGCCGGTCCGCGCCACCCCGGCCCGGAGCGCCACCGCGACCCGGTCCGCGACGGCCGTCCGCTCCGACTCGGCGCGCAGGCCGAGCAGCAGCGGCACCCGGCCCTCCACCGGGCGGACGCCGAGGAGGACCGGCACGCCCACCGCCGACAGTTCCTCCAGCAGCGCGTGGGCCAGTGGCGTCCAGGTCCCCGTCGACGGGGAGAGCCTCAGCACGACCGGCAGGATCGGCCCTTCGCCCGGTTTGAAGCCCAGTACCCGGGCCTGCGCGGGGGCGTCCTTCGCGCTGACGCGGCCCTCGGCCAGATCGGTCAGGAAGTCGCCTCTGCCCCGCGCGGCCAGTTCCTCTTCCTGGCGGGCCTGCATCAGGACCACGGCGAGGAGTCCCGCCGCCCGTTCCGCCGCCATCCGGTGCACCGTGAGCAGCGGGGAGCCGACGGCCGGCAGCACCAGTCTGGCCCGTACCGACGCCGCTCCCCGGCCGCCGCCCGGCAGATCCACCAGTACCGTCCCGGCCGGGGGCGACTCCCGTACGGCCGGCTGGCCGCGCAGCCCCTCCCACACCTGGAGGGGGTCGGCCGCGGCGGGTTCGGCGGCGGTGCCCGCCGCGTAGAGCAGTTGTCCTTCGGCGGTCTCCAGGAAGACCGGGTTGGCGGTGAAGTCGGCGAGGATGCGCAGGACCTCCGGCACCCCGCCCCCGTCGAGCAGCACCTCCGTGCAGCGCCGGTGCACGTCCTCGGCCCTTCGCAGCAGGGCGTAGTGACCGTTGACGATCTCGGTGTGGACCTCTTCGGTCACCGAGACGAACGGGACCTCGCGGTGCAGTTGGACCAGGGGCAGCCCGGCCGTCCGGGCGGTGTCGACGATGGCAGCGGGCAGCCGGCTGAAGCGCGGGCCCAGCTCCACCACGAGCGCGGCGATCCCCCGGTCGGCGAGCTGCCGGACGAAGGCGCGCTGTTCGGCGGGCCGGGTGCCCAGGCCCAGACCGGTGGTGAGGAGGAGTTCGCCGCCCTTCAGCAGGGACGCGATGTTCGGGACCTCGCCCGCGTGCACCCAGCGGACCGTGCGCCGGAGGCGGTCCGCCCCGGCGACGACCTCGGGCAGCCCGGAGCGGAGTGCGGGCAGTTCGAGCGCCCTGCGCACGGTGATACCGCCCTGGGGCTCGCCTGGGGTCTCCACTGAACCGTCGCCTCGCGTCTCAACCGGGCCGTATCGGGAACGGCGTACCGCGTCGGCCCACCCCCCGGCGGGGGTGGACCCGGGCACCGGATGATCGGCCATCCGGACGTGCCGGACATTCGGACGCTACCCGGTCGCGGCGGCCCTTGGCGGCGGGGGGATCGCCACCGCGTGATGACGACCGGTGGGGCCCGCCCCGGACGGACGGGCCCCACCGGTGTCGCGCGCCTATCCTCCGTACGCTCCCGACGCCGTGAGCCGGAGCGCCGTGTCGATCAACGGGACGTGGCTGAACGCCTGGGGGAAGTTCCCCACCTGGCGCTGGAGCCGGGAGTCCCACTCCTCGGCCAGCAGCCCCAGGTCGTTCCGCAGGGCCAGCAGGCGTTCGAAGAGCTTCCGCGCCTCGTCCACCCGGCCAATCATCGCCAGATCGTCCGCGAGCCAGAACGAGCAGGCCAGGAACGCGCCCTCGTCGCCCTCCAGGCCGTCGACCCCGGCGTCCTCCCCCGAGGTCGGGTAGCGCAGCACGAACCCGTCCTCCGTGGACAGCTCCCGCTGGATGGCCTCGATGGTGCCGATGACGCGCTTGTCGTCCGGGGGCAGGAAGCCCATCTGGGGGATGAGCAGCAGGGAGGCGTCCAGCTCCTTGGAGCCGTACGACTGGGTGAAGGTGTTGCGCTCCTTGTCGTACCCCTTGAGGCAGACATCGCGGTGGATGTCGTCGCGCAGGTCCTTCCAGCGCTCCAGCGGTCCGTCCGCGTCACCGGACTCGATCAGTTTGATCGTCCGGTCGACGGCTACCCAGGCCATCACCTTGGAGTGCACGAAGTGGCGGCGCGGGCCGCGCACCTCCCAGATGCCCTCGTCCGGCTCCGACCAGTGCTTCTCCAGGTAGTGGATCAGCCGGAGCTGGAGCAGTGAGGCGTAGTCGTTGCGCGCGAGCCCGGTCATATGGGCCAGGTGCAGCGCCTCGGTGACCTCTCCGTAGACATCGAGCTGGAGCTGGTTCACCGCGCCGTTGCCGACCCGTACCGGAGTGGAGTTCTCATAGCCCGGCAGCCAGTCCAGCTCGGCCTCGCCCAGCTCTCGCTCGCCCGCGATGCCGTACATGATCTGGAGGTTCTCCGGATCGCCCGCGACGGCGCGCAGCAGCCACTCGCGCCAGGCGAGCGCCTCCTCCCGGTAGCCGGTGCGCAGCAGTGAGGAGAGGGTGATCGCTGCGTCCCGCAGCCAGGTGTAGCGGTAGTCCCAGTTCCGTGAGCCGCCGATCTCCTCGGGCAGTGAGGCGGTGGGCGCGGCGACGATGCCCCCGGTGGGGGCGTAGGTCAGCGCCTTCAGGGTGATCAGTGAGCGGACCACGGCCTCCCGGTAGGGGCCGTGGTACGTACATTGGTCGACCCATTCGCGCCAGAACTCCTCCGTGGCCTCCAGCGACGCCTCGGGTTCCGGCAGCGCGGGCGGTCGGTGGTGGGAGGGCTGCCAGCTGATGGTGAAGGCGATCCGGTCGCCCGGTGCCACGGTGAAGTCGGCGTAGGTGGTGAGGTCCTTGCCGTAGGTGTCGGCCTCGGTGTCCAGCCAGACGGAGTCCGGTCCGGCCACCGCGACCGTACGGCCGTCGACCTTGTGCACCCACGGCGTGATCCGTCCGTAGCTGAAGCGCATCCGCAGTGCGGAGCGCATCGGCACCCGGCCGCTGATCCCCTCCACGATCCGGATCAGCTGCGGTGCCCCGTCACGCGGCGGCATGAAGTCCGTCACGCGGACCGTGCCGCGCGGTGTGTCCCACTCCGACTCCAGAATCAGGGAGTCGCCGCGGTAACGGCGCCGGTCGGCCGCGGGCGGCTCGACATGCGCGGGGTGTGCAGGTCCCAGTCTCCAGAAACCGTGCTCCTCGGTACCGAGGAGTCCGGCGAAGACGGCATGCGAGTCGAAACGGGGCAGGCACAGCCAGTCGGCCGTGCCATCCCGGCAGACCAGCGCCGCTGTCTGCATGTCCCCGATGAGTGCGTAATCCTCGATGCGCCCGGCCACGTGCATCTCCAGTCGAACGGCCACGTCCGCCCCGCGGGGCGCTTACTGCGGTCAAGGGTCGTTGACGAGCCTGGTGTTCCGGGGCGATATCGGGGATGTCGCTTTTGGCCTATGTCGCCCGACGCACTCCACCACCCTGCCCGTGCGCTTCGCGCGCCCCTGTGCATTGCTCGGCAAAGCGAGTGTCCGAGCAGGATACGACGCACGACGGAGTTCCGCGTGGCGGTCTCGACAACATGACTCAGCCGAACGGGTGAGCCAAGGGTGATGGGCCGTCGCAGCCGCCGTACGCGGGGCCGGACGCCGCGGGACGCGGCCGGACGCGTCCCCTCTCGGTCGCTGATACCCTGGTATCCCGTGGACCGGGGCCGGTCTGTGCGTAACAGAAGTCCCGCAACCGCAGCGACGGCGCCCCTGAATAACCGGGGGGATTCGCCGGTACGCACTTCACCCTCGCGACCACGGGAGCCCCCTCTTGGCGATGCCGCCCAAATCCATGACGACCAAGCACATCTTCGTCACCGGGGGTGTCGCCTCCTCCCTCGGCAAGGGCCTGACGGCTTCCAGTCTGGGTGCGCTGCTGAAGGCGCGGGGCCTGCGGGTCACGATGCAGAAGCTCGACCCCTATCTGAACGTCGACCCCGGCACGATGAACCCCTTCCAGCACGGTGAGGTGTTCGTCACCAACGACGGCGCCGAGACCGACCTGGACATCGGTCACTACGAGCGCTTCCTCGACGTCGACCTCGACGGCTCGGCCAATGTCACCACCGGCCAGGTCTATTCCCAGGTGATCGCCAAGGAGCGGCGCGGTGAGTACCTGGGCGACACCGTCCAGGTCATCCCGCACATCACCAACGAGATCAAGCACCGCATCCGGCGGATGGCGACCGACGACGTCGACGTCGTCATCACCGAGGTCGGCGGCACGGTCGGCGACATCGAGTCGCTGCCGTTCCTGGAGACCGTCCGCCAGGTCCGCCATGAGGTCGGCCGGGACAACGTCTTCGTTGTCCACATCTCGCTGCTGCCCTACATCGGCCCCTCCGGCGAGCTGAAGACCAAGCCGACCCAGCACTCCGTCGCGGCCCTGCGCAACATCGGCATCCAGCCCGACGCCATCGTGCTGCGCGCCGACCGCGAGGTGCCGATCGCCATCAAGCGCAAGATCTCGCTGATGTGCGACGTCGACGAGGCCGCGGTGGTCGCGGCCATCGACGCCAAGTCGATCTACGACATCCCCAAGGTGCTGCACACCGAGGGCCTGGACGCCTATGTCGTGCGCAAGCTGGACCTGCCCTTCCGGGACGTGGACTGGCGGGTCTGGGAAGACCTGCTGGACCGGGTGCACAACCCCGACCACGAGGTCACCGTCGCGCTCGTCGGCAAGTACATCGACCTGCCCGACGCCTATCTCTCGGTGACCGAGGCGCTGCGCGCCGGAGGCTTCGCCAACCGCGCCCGGGTCAAGGTGAAGTGGGTCACGTCCGACGACTGCAAGACCCAGGTCGAGGCGGCCCGCCAGCTCGGTGACGTCGACGCGATCTGCGTCCCCGGTGGCTTCGGCGACCGCGGGGTCAGCGGCAAGGTCGGCGCGATCCAGTACGCCCGCGAGAACAAGATCCCGCTGCTGGGCCTCTGCCTGGGCCTCCAGTGCATCGTCATCGAGGCGGCGCGCAATCTCGCCGGGATCCCCGACGCGAACTCCACCGAGTTCGACGCCGCCACCGCCCACCCGGTGATCTCCACCATGGAGGAGCAGCTTGCGTACGTGGAGGGCGCGGGCGACCTCGGCGGCACGATGCGGCTCGGCCTCTACCCGGCCAAGCTCGCCGAGGGCTCGATCGTACGAGAGGTCTACGACGACCAGCCGTACGTGGAGGAGCGCCACCGGCACCGCTACGAGGTGAACAACGCCTACCGCGCCGAGCTGGAGAAGAAGGCCGGCATCGTCTTCTCCGGCACCAGCCCGGACAACACGCTGGTCGAGTACGTCGAGTACCCCCGCGAGACGCACCCCTACCTGGTCGCCACTCAGGCGCACCCGGAGCTGCGGTCCCGGCCCACCCGCCCGCACCCGCTCTTCGCCGGGCTGGTCAAGGCGGCCGTGGAGCGCAAGACCGGCGAGTGATCCACAGGCGTTACCGTTGACCGGGGTACGCGTTCGACCCGAACGCGTACCCCGGTTCTCTGCGGGGTCGGTATGCGTGCCCCCCGCCGGGGTTGCGACTGCGGGAGGATCACTTTCATGGACACGGCCACGCCCATCGAGGACACACCGGAGGAGTGGCGGGTCACCGCGACCGCGAATCCGTTCCGGGGCTACAAGACCGGTGTCCGTACGGATCAGGTGGTCATGCCCGACGGCACCGTCGCCGGCCGTGACTACCAGGTCCACCCGGGCTCGGTCGCGGTCCTCGCGCTCGACGACGACCAGCGGGTGCTCGTCCTGCGCCAGTACCGCCATCCCGTACGCCAGAAGCTCTGGGAGATCCCGGCCGGTCTGCTCGACGTGCCGGGGGAGAACCCGCTCCACGCGGTCCAGCGGGAGCTGTACGAGGAGGCGCACGTCAAGGCCGAGGACTGGCGGGTGCTGACCGATATCTACACCACGCCGGGCGGCAGCGACGAGGCCGTGCGGATCTTCCTCGCGCGGGGGCTCTCGGCGGCGGAGGGCGAGCGGTACGAGGTCTCCCACGAGGAGGCCGATATGGAGCTGGCCCGGGTGCCGCTCCAGGATCTCGTCCGCGGTGTGCTCGCCGGGGACCTCCACAACGCCTGTCTGGTGGTGGGGGTGCTCGCGGCGGCCGGCGCGCTGGCGGGTGACGGCTTCGACGCGCTGCGTCCGGCCGAGGCGCCGTGGCCGGCCCGACCCTTCGAGGTCTAGCGACTCAGGCGGGGGCGCGGTCCGCCGCCCTCCCGCACCCTCCTGGACGCACGGCCCCCGTCGCCGGAGGTCCGGCAGGGCGCTTTTCCGAACGCACATCCGCATCATCGTGGACTGACTTTCCGTCAATCCGATCATCTGCCGATCCTACTGATCCGATCAGGTGATCTACCGGACACGCTCCCCCCGGTTCGTCGCAGAGAGTGAACTACGCTCGGAACGCCCGTGCGGATTTCCCCCGGGCTCGGCGTGTGCGCGGACTGGACGGGAGCGTGGCCCGTGACGGAGCAGGCGGTGGACGTGGGTGGCCGGGCCGGCGCCTCCCGAGGGCAATTCTTCGGGCGACAGCGGGAGTTGAAATCCCTTCAGGCCGATATCGAACGAGCGGGTCTGGACACCATCGCGGGCCGCAAGGCCGCCCGCGCCCGGGTCCTGCTGATCGCCGGACGGCCCGGTTCCGGACGCAGCGCGCTCGCTGAACAACTGATCGCGCGCGTCGCCGACCGTTACCCCGACGGGGTGCTGCGGGCCCGGCTGACCGAGCCGGGCGGGCGGCGCGTCCCGACCGAGGAGACCGCCCGCGCGCTCCTCGACGCCCTCGGCGTCGACTCACCCGCCGGCGCCCACCAGGACGAGCTGAGCGCCCTGGTGCGGGACGCCCTCACCGCGCGCCGCGCCGTGCTCTTCCTCGACGACGCCGTCGACGCCGAACAGGTCGACCCGCTCCTTCCCGACGCCTCCGAATCGCTGGTGGTGGCGGTCTCCGGCGGTCCCCTGACCGGCATTCCCGACGTACGGCCCTGCACGCTCGGCGGTATGGACGCCAAGGCCGCCATCGAACTGCTCGCCGGCTACACCGGATCCGTCCGGATCACCGTGGACCCCCAGGCGGCGGAATCCGTCGCCGAGGAGTGCGGTGGGCTGCCCGCCGCCCTGGTGCTGGTCGGTGGCTGGCTGGCGGCCCGGCCGAAGCTCTCGGTCGCCGACGCCACCAAGCGACTGCGCGCCCTGCCCGGCGACGGCGACCAGCCCGCCGCCGCCCGACCGCTGGGCCGCGCCTTCCGGCTGGTGTACGAGGCCCTGCCGCCGGGCGCCGCCCGTACCCTGCGGCTGCTCGCGCTCGCCCCGGCCGGGCTCGCCGACGCGCACACCGCGTCCGCACTGGCCGGCTGCTCGGTCCCGGAGGCACAGTCCGCGCTGGACGGATTCGTCACACTCGGCCTGCTGCACGCCGACGGCGCGCAGTACCGGGTGCCCGGCGCGCTCGTCCCGCTGCTCCGCGCGCTGATCGAGACCCAGGACAAGCCCGCCGAGGTCGAGCTGGCCACGGCCCGGATGCTGGAGCGGACCGTCCGGCGGCTCCAGTCCTGCCGGGCCATCGCCGAACCGGAAGACTCCCCGATCCGCACGGCGCTCGCCGGAATGCCGCGCGCCCTGCGCTTCCCGGACGCGCGGGCCGCCGAGAAGTGGTTGCGGAGCCGGCAGCCGGCGCTGCTCGCCGCCGCCCGGGTCGCGGTCGAGGACGGCGGTCTGGACACCCTGGCGCGCCGGCTGGTCGCCGCCCTGGTGCGGGCGCTGGCCGCCCACCGGGGCACCGAGGCCGCCGCCCCCGAGCTGTACGGGCTGCATCAGTTGGTGCTCGGGGTGGCCGAGCGGCGCGGGCTGCACCGGGAGGTGGCCGCCGCCCTGCTGAACCTCGCCGACCTGGACGCCAGGACCGGCCGCACCGAGGACGCCCTCGACCGCTACCGGGCCGCGCTCGACGCGGGACGGGCCGCGAATGATCCGTACGCCATCGGCCGCGCGATGGAATCCGTCGGCGGTGCCCACCAGGAGCTGGGGGACTGGCACCGGGCCGCCGACTGGTACGGGCGGGCGCTCGTCCAGCGGCTGGCCCGCGGCGAGCGCGCGGACGAGGCGCGGCTCTACGGGCGGCTCGGCACGGTGCACACCTACGCGGGCCGGTACGGCGAGGCGCTGCGGAGCTGGCGCGCCGCGGTCGCCGGGTACCGCAAGGTCGCGGACCTCCCCGCGCAGGCCAGAGCGCTGAGCGAGGTGGCCCGGGTGCAGGAGTACGCGGGCCGGCCGGAGGAGTCGCTGTACACCTGCCGGCAGGCGGTGGAGTGGGCGCGGCGGGCCGGTGACGTACGTCTCCACGCGGCGCTCCAGCTCCGGCTGGCGGACACGCTCGACCGGCTGGGCGACCCGGCCGCCGCGCGGCTGCACCGGTCCACCGCCGAGCGGTTGCTCGACGAGGAGGACGCCCACGACGCCGCCCGGGGCGGGGAAGCAGGGGCTGTGGAGCGCTCAGCCTACGAAATCCGTAGTGCTTCGCTCGAAGAATAATGCTTTGTAAGGCTAGACAGCGAGAACTCCTTCATTAGACTGGCTCCACCGCGACTTTCCCGTGGTGTCTACCGGTGTGCCCGCCGCGTCCCGGTATATATGGAAATAACCCTCAATCCCCTGAGCCAAGGACCGTGATCGACGTGAAGGTCGGCATCCCCCGCGAGGTCAAGAACAACGAGTTCCGGGTGGCGATCACCCCCGCCGGTGTGCACGAGCTGGTGCGCCACGGTCACGAGGTCCTCATCGAGCGGAGCGCCGGTGTCGGCTCCTCGATCACGGACGCGGAGTACATCGCCGCCGGTGGACGGATACTCCCCACCGCCGACGAGGTCTGGGCCGCCGCCGACCTGCTGCTGAAGGTCAAGGAGCCGATCGCCGAGGAGTACCACCGCCTCCGCAAGGGCCAGACCCTCTTCACCTACCTCCACCTCGCCGCCTCCCGCGAGTGCACGGACGCCCTGCTGGAGTCCGGCACCACCGCCATCGCCTACGAGACGGTCGAGACCGCGAACCGCGCGCTGCCGCTGCTCGCCCCGATGTCCGAGGTCGCGGGCCGGCTGGCCCCGCAGGTCGGCGCGTACCACCTGATGCGCTCGGCCGGCGGTCGCGGTGTGCTGCCCGGCGGAGTCCCCGGCACCCACGCGGCCAGGGCGGTCGTCATCGGCGGCGGCGTCTCCGGCTGGAGCGCCACTCAGATCGCCGTCGGCATGGGCTTCCACGTGACCCTGCTCGACCGGGACATCAATAAGCTCCGCGAGGCGGACAAAGTGTTCGGCACGAAGGTGCAGACGATCGTCTCCAACGCCTACGAGCTGGAGAAGGCCGTCACCGAGGCCGACCTCGTGATCGGTGCCGTGCTCATCCCGGGCGCCAAGGCGCCGAAGCTGGTCACCAACGAACTGGTGGCCCGGATGAAGCCCGGAAGTGTCCTTGTCGACATCGCGATCGACCAGGGCGGCTGCTTCGAGGACTCGCACCCGACCACCCACGCGGAGCCGACGTTCCGCGTCCACGACTCGGTCTTCTACTGCGTCGCCAACATGCCGGGTGCCGTTCCGCACACCTCGACGTACGCGCTCACCAACGCCACGCTTCCGTACATCGTCGAACTGGCGAACCGTGGCTGGGTCGAGGCGCTCCGCCGTGACCCGGCACTCGCGCTGGGGCTCAACACCCATGACGGACAGGTCGTCTACGGACCGGTCGCTGAGGCGCACGCGCTGCCGCTGGTCGAACTGGGCGCGCTGCTCGGCTGACCGGTCAACATACGACGTCAACATCGCACCCCCGGCCGGATCTTGCTCTGCGAGGTCCGGCCGGATGTGTCTCCGGGGCGGGGTCCCCGGCCGCCCCCGCCGGAAGGTCCGGGGTGGCTCCCGGCGATCTTCGCCCAACTCGCCTCGGACGCAACTCCGCAGCCGATTCACCCGCCCGTGAAACCCGTGCGCCCGATCGCGTCCGGACGGTCGCGGACCCTTGACAGACGAGTGTTCCGTTGCCGACACATCGGGCCGGGTCCGGTGGATTGTGTTGCTGCGGAGCGGTGACACGCCATAGAGTCGCCAACCGTCGGCATGGTGCCACGCTGACCTATCGATAAAGTCCTGGACACATCCAAGGAGGTAAGACGACTTGTGAATGAGTCGACATTTACTCCCGGGGGTGGTCACGCGGGAACGCCTGCGCGGGGCCTGAGCCCGTCGGCCGGGCTGGAGGCTGTCGGCTCCGTCGCTGTCCGGACCTTCGCGACACGCCAGGACACCACGCACATGACGACAGCCCACACGATGACGATGACGGACGGCCTACACGTGAACGCCATGGCCGGCAACGAGAGTGGCCGAGAGTCCACCCACTTCGCCGCCTACGAGGAAGTCCCCGAAGGGCACTTCTACGACCCCGACGCCGAGTACGAGCCCGATCCCGAGTACGCGGCCACCCTCGCGCCCGACGCCGCGCGTCAGCGCCGCGAGCGGATCGGCCCCACCGGACGTCCGCTGCCGTACTTCCCGATCCCCGGCCCGCTGACCCAGCACGGGCCCGCGAAGATCATCGCGATGTGCAACCAGAAGGGCGGCGTCGGCAAGACCACGTCGACCATCAACCTGGGCGCGGCGCTCGCGGAGTACGGACGGCGCGTCCTGCTCGTCGACTTCGACCCGCAGGGAGCCCTGTCGGTCGGCCTCGGCGTCAATCCGATGGAGCTGGACCTCACCGTCTACAACCTGCTCATGGAGCGGGGGATGTCGGCCGACGAGGTGCTGCTGAAGACCGCCGTGCCCAACATGGACCTGCTGCCGAGCAATATCGACCTGTCGGCGGCCGAGGTGCAGTTGGTGAGCGAGGTCGCGCGCGAGTCGACGCTCCAGCGGGCACTGCGCCCGCTGCTGGCCGACTACGACTACATCGTGATCGACTGTCAGCCTTCGCTGGGCCTGCTCACGGTCAACGCGCTCACCGCGGCGCACAAGGTGATCGTCCCCCTGGAGTGCGAGTTCTTCGCGCTGCGCGGAGTGGCGCTGCTCACCGAGACCATCGAGAAGGTCCAGGAGCGGCTCAACCCCGAACTGGAGCTGGACGGCATCCTCGCCACCATGTACGACTCCCGGACCGTGCACAGCCGTGAGGTGCTGGCGCGGGTGGTGGAGGCGTTCGACGACCACGTCTACCACACGGTCATCGGGCGCACGGTGCGTTTCCCGGAGACCACGGTGGCGGGCGAGCCCATCACCACGTACGCCTCGAACTCCGTCGGCGCCGCCGCCTACCGCCAGCTCGCCAGGGAGGTGCTCGCCCGGTGTCCCGCCGAGTGAGTCTGCCCGGGGCCGACGAGCTGTTCCGCACCACCGGCGGGATGGCCCTACAGTCGTCGTCGCCGCGCAGGCAGACGAACGGCGAGCCCAGGGTCCCGGCACCAGCGGGGGAGAGCGATCCGCTGGAGGCGCCCGCAGCCGGGTCCGGCCCGCGGGAGCACCCCACGGCCGCGAGCCCCACCGACGGCCCCGCCGACCCCGACGGTGGCGCCGAGGGCCGTAACAGGGCCGAGGAGGCCGCGGCGACGGCTTCGGACCCTGCGTCCAAGGCGAGGCGCTCCCAGGCCGCCCAGGAGGCCGCTGGAGCCTCCACGCGGCGTGGCCGGCGCGGTGCCAACCGCCGCCCCAGCGGGCGCGAACGGCACGACGAGAAGATCACGGTCTATGTCTCGGCCGAGGAACTGATGGACCTGGAGCACGCGCGGCTGGTGCTGCGCGGCGAACACGGGCTCGCGGTCGACCGTGGCCGGATAGTGCGTGAGGCGGTGGCGGTGGTGCTGGCGGATCTGGAGCAGCGCGGCGACGCGAGCATTCTCGTGCGACGCCTGCGGGGCCGCTGACGGTAGCCTGCGCTACCTTCTGCCGTGCCCTCTCCGTGACTCCGTGTCCTCGCGGTGCCTCGCGGCGCCCTGGCCGGGGAGGTACGGCCGTTCCGCCCTCTTCTGTTTTTGGACCGCGATGCCCTCGATCGACCCGCCCCGCCCGCCGCGCCGTTCCCTGGGCCGCGGGCCGGGGGCGGGTCCGCCGGGGGACGCGCCGCCGGGTGAGTCGACGGCCGGGTCGGGCGCGACGCCCGCGGAGGCGGGTGTGCCGGCTCCGGCCGGACCACTCGCCGTTGCCGTGGACACACCCATCGACACGCCCCTCGACGCCGTCGTGGACACGGTCGCGGATGTGGTCGTGGACGCGGATGGTGCCGGGGGCCCCGCGCCCGCCGCGCCGCCCGCGCCCGAAGCCCCCGATGCGCCCGGGACTGCTGTGGTTCCCGACCTCCCGGCGCCCGGCGAACCGGCGCCCGACCTCCCGGCGCCCGGCGAACCGGCGCCCGACCTCCCGGCGCCCGGCGAACCGGCGCCCGACCTCCCGGCGCCCGGCGAACCGGTCGCGCCCGCCGCGCCCGAAGCCACCGACACCCCGGCCGCTACCGGCGCCCCCAGCGGCGACACGGAGGGCGACGGGCGGTTCACCGTACGGCTGGCGAACTTCGAGGGCCCCTTCGATCTGCTGCTCCAGCTCATCTCCCGGCACAAGCTCGATGTGACGGAAGTCGCCCTCTCCAAGGTCACCGGCGAGTTCATGGCCCATATCCGCGCCATGGGCGACGACTGGGACCTCGATCAGACCACCGAGTTCGTGGTCGTGGCCGCCACCCTCCTCGACCTGAAGGCCGCCCGGCTGCTGCCCGCCGCCGAAGTGGAGGACGAGGCCGACCTCGCCCTTCTGGAGGCGCGCGACCTGCTCTTCGCGCGGTTGCTCCAGTACCGCGCGTACAAACGGATCGCCGAGATCCTGAGCGACCGGTTCGAGGCGGAGGGCCGCAGATACCCCCGTACGGTCGGGCTCGAACCCCACCACGCCGCGCTGCTGCCCGAGGTCGTCATCCGGATCGGCGCCGAGGGGCTCGCCGGGCTCGCCGCCAGGGCCGCCCGGCCCAGACCCGAGCCGCAGGTGTACGTGGACCATATCCACGCGCCCCTGGTCAGCGTCCGCGAACAGGGCGAGATCGTCGTCGCCCTGCTGCGGGAACGAGGCCGGGCCACCTTCCGGGAGCTGGTGGCGGACGCGGGGGCCGACACACTCACCGTCGTCGCCCGCTTCCTCGCCCTGCTGGAGCTGTACCGCGACCGGGCCGTCACCCTCGACCAGCCGGAGGCCCTCGGGGAGCTGCTGGTCGGCTGGGCCGGTGGCGACGGCGGCGCGACCGTCACCGACGAGTTCGACCGAGCACCCGACATCCCGGAGGACACGGCGTGAGCGAGGTAACGGTGACGGGACAGGGCGTGAACGACAAGCCGGGACAGGGCGTGAGCGAGGTAACGGTGACGGGACAGGGCGCCCCGGGCGACGAGCCGGGGCGGGGCGTGAGCGATCTCAGGCCCGCCCTCGAAGCCGTCCTGATGGTCGTCGACGAGCCGGCCACCGAGGGGCACCTGGCCAAGGTCCTGGAGCGGTCGCCCCGGGCCGTGGCCGACGCGCTGCGGGAGCTGGCCGACGAGTACACCGTCCAGGGCCGCGGCTTCGAGCTGCGCCTCGTCGCCGGCGGCTGGCGGTTCTACTCCCGGGCCGAGCACGCCGACGCCGTCGAGCGCTTCGTCCTCGACGGCCAGCAGGCCCGGCTGACGCAGGCCGCCCTGGAGACCCTCGCGGTCGTCGCGTACCGCCAGCCGGTCAGCCGCTCCCGGGTCTCCGCCGTGCGCGGAGTGAACTGCGACGGCGTGCTGCGCACCCTCCTCCAGCGGGGTCTGGTCGAGGAGGCGGGCGCGGAACCCGAAACAGGTGCGATCCTGTACAGGACGACGAACTACTTTCTGGAGCGGATGGGCCTTCGAGGTCTGGACGAGCTGCCGGAGCTGGCGCCCTTCCTCCCCGAGGCCGAGGCGATCGAGGCCGAGACGCAGGAAGGCGTTCCGTCGTTCGATCCGGACGCTCCGGACTCAGACGTAGATGACACGACGGCGACGGAACTTTGATGCGAAGCAGCGGCAGGAACACCAGCGGGAACAGCGGCGGCAACAACGGCGGGCGCGGGAACGGCGGCTCCGGTGGCCGCGGGAACAGCGGTGGCGGCACCGGTGGCCGTGGCAACAGCGGTGGCGGCCGTGGCAACAGCGGTGGCGGCACCGGTGGCCGTGGCAACCAGCGGGGAGCCGGCTCCGGCGCCTCCCGGCCGAAGGCCGGGGGAAACCGCGACGACAGGCAGCAGCGCGCCGACAAGCCCCGTCCCGAGGAGCGCCGCTACGACGTGGGCGGCTTCCCCGAGACGCCGCAGAAGGGCCGTGGCACGGCGGCGCGCGGCGGGGCCAAGGGCCGCCCCCGCCAGTCGTCGCAGCGTGACGGGCGCTCCACCCCCGCCCGCTCGCGCGAGTACGACGCCCGTACCGAGGAGCGCAACCGCGAGCGGTACGCGAATGAGCCCGAGGTCAAGGCGCCCAAGACCTTCCCCGGCGCCGAGCAGGAGGGCGAGCGGCTACAGAAGGTGCTGGCCAGGGCCGGTATGGGCTCGCGTCGCGCCTGTGAGGAGCTGATCGAGCGGGCCAGGGTCGAGGTCAATGGCCAGATCGTCACCGAGCAGGGCATGCGGGTGGACCCGCAGCACGACGAGATCAAGGTCGACGGCCTGACCGTCGCCACCCAGTCGTATCTCTTCTTCGCGCTGAACAAGCCCGCCGGTGTGGTCTCCACCATGGAGGACCCTGACGGCCGTCAGTGCCTGGGCGACTACGTCACCAACCGGGAGACCCGGCTCTTCCACGTCGGTCGGCTCGACACCGAGACCGAGGGCATCATCCTGCTCACCAACCACGGCGAGCTGGCCCACCGGCTGACGCACCCCAAGTACGGCGTGCGGAAGACCTATCTCGCGGCCATCCAGGGACCCATCCCGCGCGACCTGGGCAAGCGCCTCAAGGACGGCATCCCGCTGGAGGACGGCTACGCCCGCGCCGACCACTTCCGGATCGTCGAGAACACCGGCAAGAACTACCTCGTCGAGGTCTCCCTCCACGAGGGCCGTAAGCACATCGTGCGCCGGATGCTCGCCGAGGCCGGTTTCCCGGTCGACCGGCTGGTCCGGACCGCCTTCGGGTCCATCGGGCTCGGCGACCAGAAGTCCGGCTGGCTGCGCCGCCTCACCAACACCGAGGTCGGCATGTTGATGAAGGACGTCGACCTCTAGAGGGACCAACCTCCAGAAGGACCCGACCGCTGGACAGACCGACCGCCCCCCGAGGGCGACCGTACGGACCGAGGGCCCGCGACTGCTGCCAGTCGCGGGCCTTCGGCGTTCCCGCGTCCCCTGCCGCGGCCCGGCCCCTGCCGCCGCGGCCCCGTACCGACTCAGCCCCGACCGACTCAGCCCCGTGCCGGCCCGGTCTTGTGTCGATGCCCCGCCCGCATTTATAGTCAGGATGACCATAAAGGAGCGCGCGTGACACTCACGGATCTGCTGGACCCGTTGCGGGAACCGCTGTTCACCGTGCTCGACACCCCGGTGAGCTGGACCGAGGTCCTCGGCTTCGGCAGTGGGGCCCTCTGTGTGTGGCTCGTCACCCGCCAGCACCTCGCCAACTGGCCCGTCGGTATCGCCAACAACCTCTTCTTCGTCCTGCTCTTCACCCAGGCCGGTCTGTACGCCGACGCCGGTCTGCAGATCGTCTTCATCGCCCTCGCCGCCTACGGCTGGTGGACCTGGACCCACGGGGGTGGACCAGGCTCCGACCGACTCCCGGTGCGGCGCACCAGCCGCACCGAATGGATCTGGCTGCTCGCGGCGGGGGCGGTGGGGACCCTCGGAATCACCCTCCTCCTCGACCACGCCACCGACTCCACCGTCCCCTTCTGGGACGCGCTCACCACCGCGCTCTCCCTGACGGCGACCTACGGGCAGTGCCGCAAGCGGCTGGAGTCCTGGTGGCTGTGGATCGCCGCCGACCTCGTCTACATCCCGCTGTACGCGCACAAGGAGCTGTACCTCACCTCCCTGCTCTACACCGGATTCCTGGCCCTGTGCCTGCTCGGGCTGCGCGACTGGTCCCGCGACCTCCGCACCCGCCGCCCCGAACCCGCGAAGGTGATCGCGTGACCCGCCACCGGCACGGACTCGTCCTCGGCAAGTTCTATCCACCGCACGCCGGACACCACCACCTGGTGGCGACCGCCGCCGACCGGTGCGAGCGGCTGACCGTCCTGGTCTGCGCCGCGTCCGTCGAATCGGTACCGCTCGCCGACCGGGTGGCGTGGCTGCGCGAGATCCACCCGGGGGTGCGGGTGGTCGGCGCCGTGGACGACATCCCGATGGACCTCGGTGACCCGGCGATCTGGGACGCCCATATGGAGGTCTTCCGCACCGCCGTCCCCGAACCCGTCGACGCCGTCTTCACCTCGGAGTCGTACGGGGCGGAACTGGGCCGTCGCTTCGGCGCCGAGTCCGTCAGCGTCGACCCCGACCGGACCCTGTTCCCCGTCTCCGGCACCGCCGTGCGCGCCGACCCCATCGGCTGCTGGGACTATCTGCGCCGGCCGGTGCGCGCGGCGCTCGCCCGCCGGGTGGTCGTCCTCGGCGCCGAATCGACGGGCACTACCACCATCGCCCGCGCGCTCGCCGACCACTACCGGCGACGCGGCGGCGTCTGGGCCCGTACCCGCTGGGTACCGGAGTACGGGCGCGAGTACAGCGAACGGAAACTGGCCCGGTTGCGCGCCGAACGGCCCGGGGCGGAATGGAGCGAGGTCACCTTCGCCTCGGAGGACTTCCCGGTGATCGCCCGACGGCAGAGCGAACGGGAGGAGGAGGCTGCCGGGCTGGGGTCGCCGCTGCTCATCTGCGACACCGACGCGTTCGCCACCACCATCTGGCACGAGCGCTACCTGGGCGGGACACACGACGAGGTCGCGCGGATCGCCGACCGGGGACGGCGTCATCTCTGGCTGCTCACCGACCACGAGGGCGTTGGCTTCGAGGACGACGGACTCCGCGACGGGGAGCACCTGCGGCCCTGGATGACCGAACGCTTCGCGGCCGAACTGGCCAGGACCGGACGGCGGACCGTACGCCTCACCGGATCGCGGGAACACCGGCTGGCCACCGCGATCACCGCCGTCGACACCCTGCTCGGCGAGGGCTGGGACTTCGCCGCACCCCTGCCCGACCTCACGGAGCGCCACTGATGCCGACCACGACCCCCTGGAGCGGCACCGGATCGCGCCGCCGGGCCTCCGGCGCCACCGAACCGTCCCGGTGCGGCCGATGACCGTCCAGGAGTACGACCCGCGAGCCTTCCCGCCCTTCGCGGTCACCGTCGATCTCGCCGTCTTCACCGTCCGCGAACAGCGGCTGCACGTACTGCTTGTCCGGCGCGGCGAAGACCCCTACCTCGGCGCCTGGGCGCTCCCCGGCGGGTTCGTCCGCCCCGACGAGTCGGCCGGGGCCGCCGCGCTCCGCGAACTCGCCGAGGAGACCGGCCTCTCCCGCCGCGTCGTCGAACGCCACCACCTGGAGCAACTGCGCACCTACAGCGAACCGGACCGCGATCCCCGGATGCGGGTCGTCTCCGTCGCGTACACCGCCCTCCTGCCCGATCTGCCCGAACCGCACGGCGGCGGAGACGCTGCCCACGCCCAGTGGATGCCGCTCCGCCCCGCGACCGGACTCGCCTTCGACCACGACCGGATCCTCGCCGACGCCCACGACCGGATCGGCGCCAAGCTCGAATACACCTGCCTCGCCACCAGTTTCTGCCCCCCCGAGTTCACCATCGGTGAGCTGCGGCGGGTGTACGAGACGGTCTGGGGCGTCGAGCTGGATCCGCCCAACTTCCGGCGCAAGGTCCTCGCCACGCCCGGCTTCGTCCAGGCCGTCGAGGGCCCGCCGCGCCGCACCGGCGGACGGGGAAAACCCGCCGCGCTCTACACGGCGGGTGCCGCGACCACGCTGCGTCCGCCCCTCCTGCGACCGGAAGGACGGCAGCCATGACCACGCTCAGGACCACGAGGACCCGCACCAAGCAGGCCGCCACCGGGGCGCTGATGGGGCTCGCGCTCGGGGACGCGCTGGGCTTCCCCACCGAGTTCAACACCGTGCCGCAGATCCTCGTCAAGTGCGGCCCCTGGCGGGAGATGGAGCTGCCCAGCCCCGCCTTCGTCACCGACGACACCCAGATGACGCTCGCCCTGGCACGCGCCGTCCGGACCGCCATGGACCACGGACTGCTCGACCCCGGCCGGTTCACCGGGCCGCTCCGCGAGGAGTTCGTGGCCTGGTACCACTCCCCGGAGAACAACCGCGCCCCCGGGAACACCTGCCTGACCGCCTGCCGGCTGCTCGACGACGCACAACTGCCGTGGACGGAGGCGAGCCGGATCGACTCCAAGGGCTGCGGCGCCAATATGCGCGTCGCGCCGATCGGGCTCGTCCCCGGGCTGAGCGAGCAGCAGCGGGCCGGCGCCGCCCAGTTGCAGTCCGCGCTCACCCACGGCCACCCCACCGCGCTCGCCGCGAGCGATCTCACCGCCCACGCTGTCTCCCTGCTGGTGCGCGGCGTGGAGCCGCTGGGCCTGGTGGGCCGGCTGCGCTCCTACGCGTACGACAACCGCTCCCGGTACCACGCGCGCTGGCTCGGCACCCTCTGGAGCCGCTCCAGCGCCCGCACCCCGGAGGCGTTCATCGCCAGCGGCTGGGACGAGTGCCTCGCCGCCCTGGACCGGCTCACGGCGGCCCTGCGCGACCCCGCCCCGGAGACCGACCCCTGCCTGACCACCGGCGACGGCTGGATCGCCGAAGAGGCCCTGGCCACCGCCCTCCAGTGCTTCCTGCTCTTCCCCGGCGACCCGGTCACCGCGCTGCGCCGGGCGGCCTGCACCCGGGGCGACTCCGACTCCATCGCCTGCCTCACGGGCGCGTTCGCGGGGGCGCACCTGGGCGCCGGCGCCTGGCCCAAGGAGTGGTCCGAACGGGTCGAGCACCACAGCGACCTGATGTCACTGGGCGCGCTCTGGGACGCCTGACCCGCCGCCCGGACGGGGTTCCCCCAGTTGGCCGGGGGGAGCCCCTCAGAGCGCCGAGGCGCGGCGGACCCGGACGAGGAAGTCCTCCACCCTGGCCAGGTCGGGTTCGGCGGGCAGCGGGCTGCGCAGCGCCGCCGCGTCCACCTCGTCGGCCGCGCTCGCGACCCAGGACTCCACCTTGGGCCAGGAGTGTTCGCCGTTCCTGATCGCGAGCAGCCGGGACCGCTCGTCGCCCACGTCGAGGACGAGTTCTCCCGTACGGAGCAGATCCCGGCAGCTCAGCAGGAGGCGCAGCAGATGCTGGGCGTGCTTCCAGCGGGGCGCGCCGTGCTGTCGTACGTCCGCCTCCAGCTTCTTGAGCTGTCCCAGCGAGTAGCCGACGAACGTCTGGTGCACCGCGCGGGACAGGAACGCCTCCCGGAGCGCGAGCAGTTCGCGGCCGGTGTCGTCGATCCGCTCGACGAGCGGGGAGTGGAGGCACTCCAGGATGTTGGGGTTCGCCCGCAGCGCCAGCACGCAGAAGCGCTCCAGCTCCCAGGAGAACTGTTCGTCGTCCGGACCGTCGATGTGGGTCGGCGGCTTCTCGAAGCGCCAGTGGAGCGGGGTGGGGGCGACGAAGACCCCGCGGAGGTCGGTGTCGCTGCTCTCGGTGGCGAGACCGAAGGCCCGGGAGCCCATGACACAGGAGTAGATCGTGTGGTCGCGTATCAGCTCGTCCGGTGTCATGGGAACAGGCTATGCGAGCGGGGTCGGCTCCCCTGAGGACGGTGATCCGCCGCCCCGGCAGGCGCCGGGGGGTGCCGAGTGGCGGGGTGGTCCCGGCCGGGTGACATTGGCCTCCGCATCCGTCTCCGCGCCGGTGCCGTCTCCGGGGCGCCGAGACGGCACCCGGGGGCCGCGCCCCTCCCGCGCGGCTGACCGAGCTGAGCCGACCGCGCCGAGCCGACCGCGCCGAGCTGACTACGCTGATCGGAGCACCCGCGCAGACGAGGCACCGAGAAGGAGTACGACGTGGCGGTACGAGCGGTCCGTGGAGCCGTCCAGCTCGAACAGGACGAGCCCGGGCACATGGACGAGCAGGTCAGCGAGCTGCTCACCGCCATTCTGGAACGGAACGGACTCATCGCCGACGATCTGATCAGCGTCTGGTTCACGGCGACCCCCGATCTGCACAGCGATTTCCCGGCCGCCGCCGCCCGCAGGCTCGGCATCACCGACGTACC
Organism: Streptomyces sp. NPDC020965; assembly: GCF_044333555.1. Taxonomy (NCBI): domain Bacteria; kingdom Bacillati; phylum Actinomycetota; class Actinomycetes; order Kitasatosporales; family Streptomycetaceae; genus Streptomyces; species Streptomyces sp. NPDC020965. The sequence goes on along the minus strand of NZ_JBIRRE010000009.1, from coordinate 418,257 downwards.
GCTGATCTGCGCGCAGGAGATGGACGTCACCGGCGCGATGCCCCGGGTCGTACGGATCCTCGCCCATATCGAGTCGAGCTTGGACCGGGCCGAGATCACCCATGTGTACCTCGGAGCCGCCGCCACCCTGCGCAAGGACATCGCCCAGTGAGAACCGCCGTCGTCATCGGAACCGGCCTGATCGGCACCTCGGCCGCCCTCGCGCTGGCCGGCCGCGGGGTCGCCGTCCACCTCGTCGACCACGACGGCGAGCGGGCCCGTACCGCCGCCGCGCTCGGCGCGGGCACCGACCAGCCCCCGGAGGGGCCCGTCGACCTCGCGATCATCGCCGTGCCCCCGGCGTACACCGCCACCGCACTCGCCGACGCGATGCGCGCCGGCATCGCCCGCGGCTATCTCGACGTCGCCAGCGTCAAGGGCGGCCCCCGGCGGGAACTCCAGGGGCTCGCCCTCGACCTCTCCGCCTACATCGGCACCCATCCGATGGCCGGCAAGGAACGCTCCGGTCCGCTCGCGGCCACCGCCGACCTCTTCGAGGGGCGGCCCTGGGTGCTCACCCCCACCCGGGACACCGACACCGAGGTCCTCAACCTCGCCCTCGAACTGGTCGCGCTCTGCCGGGCCGTCCCGGTGGTCATGGACGCCGACGCCCACGACCGGGCCGTCGCACTCGTCTCCCACACCCCCCAGCTCATCTCCTCCATGGTGGCCGCCCGGCTGCGGGAGGCCGATGAGACGGCCGTCCGCCTCTGCGGCCAGGGCATCCGGGACGTCACTCGGATCGCCGCATCCGACCCCCGGATGTGGGTGGAGATCCTCTCCGCCAACCCGGGCCCGGTCGCCGATGTGCTGGCCGGGGTCGCGGCCGACCTCGACGAGACGGTCCGGTCGCTGCGCCGGCTCCAGTCCGCGGACGAGGCCGAGCGGCGGGGCGGGGTGGAGGGCATCGAGGACGTGCTGCGCCGGGGCAACGCGGGCCGCGCCCGGGTCCCCGGCAAGCACGGCACCGCCCCGGCCTCGTACGAGATCGTCGCGGTGCTCATCAGCGACCAGCCGGGCGAGCTGGCGCGGATCTTCGCCGACGCGGGCCGTGCGGGCGTCAATGTCGAGGACGTCCGCATCGAGCACGCCACGGGACAGCAGGCGGGTCTGGTGCAGCTCATGGTGGAGCCCGCGGCGGCCCCGGAGCTGACCGCGTCCCTGCGGGACCGGGGCTGGTCCATCCGGCAGTAGCGCCCCCGGCCCCCCCGGCGGATCACGGGACGGCCCCCACCCCCCCCGGCGGGGGTGCCCGGTGCCATGGCCGGCAGGTCCGGCCGGGGTGCCGCGGGCGCTCCGGCCGGACCTGCCGCGGGGTCCTCAGGCCCGGCCCCGACCGCTTCCGCCCGTCCGTGGTCGGTGACGGGTCCCGGCAATCGGTAACCTTGTTCGGGGCCCACCGCACTTCCGCTCGGCCCCCGCACCCCCCAGGAAAGGTGTCCGACACCGTGGAATCCGTGATCGTCGCCATCGACGGCCCCGCCGGCACGGGCAAGTCGAGCACCTCCAGGGCGGTCGCCGCCGAGCTGGGGCTGAGCTACCTGGACACCGGCGCGCAGTACCGGGCGATCACCTGGTGGATGATCAACAACGGTGTCGACATCGACGATCCGGCCGCGATCGCCACCGCGGCGGCCAAGCCGGTCATCGTCTCCGGCACCGACCCCGGCGAGCCGACCATCACCGTCGACGGCGTCGACGCCGCGGGCCCCATCCGTACCCAGGAGGTCAGCTCCCGCGTCAGCGCGGTCAGCGCGGTCCCCGAGGTGCGGACCCGGATCACCGAGCTGCAGCGGGCCATCGCCGCCTCCGCGGTGACCGGCATCGTCGTCGAGGGCCGGGACATCGGCACCACAGTGCTCCCGGACGCCGATCTGAAGATCTTCCTCACCGCGTCGGCCGAGGTCCGGGCCGCCCGCCGCAGTGGCGAGCTGGCCGGTTCTGACCTCGCGGCCACCAAGGAAGCCCTGATCAAGCGGGACGCGGCCGACTCCGGCCGGAAGACCTCCCCGCTGGCCAAGGCCGCCGACGCGGTCGAGGTGGACACCACCGAGCTGTCGCTCCAGCAGGTCATCGAGTGTGTGGTGACCCTGGTCGAGTCCCGCCGCGGAGCGGCCACCAAGGCCGCCGAGGCCGCCGAGGCCGCCGAGGGCGCTGCGGGCACGGAGCGGCGGGCGGTGCGGTGACCGCTCCCTCCGCGCGCGGCGCGGTCGTCGGACGGCGCATAGGCATCGGCCTGATGTACGGGCTCTGGAAGCCCCGGGTCCTGGGCGCCTGGCGGGTCCCGTCGGCCGGCCCGGTGATCCTCGCGGTGAACCACTCGCACATGGTCGACGGCCCCATGCTGATGGGCACCGCCCCCCGGCCGGTGCACTTCCTGATCAAGAAAGAGGCGTTCGTCGGTCCGCTCGACCCCTTCCTGCTGGGAATCGGTCAGCTCAAAGTGGACCGCACGGGCACCGACCGCACCGCCGTCACCGGCGCCATCGGCGTCCTGGAGAACGGCGGGGTCCTGGGCATCTTCCCGGAGGGCACCCGGGGCGAAGGAGACTTCGCCTCGCTGCGCGCCGGGCTCGCCTACTTCGCCGTACGCACCGGAGCCCCCGTCGTACCCGTCGCGGTACTGGGAAGCACGGAGCGCGCCGGACGGTTGGTCAAGGCGTTGCCTCCGCTGCGCGGCCGGGTGGACGTCGTCTTCGGGAACGCCTTCGCGGCGGGTGACGGCAGCGGCCGTCGTACCCGCACGGCGCTGGACGAAGCCACCGTACGCATCCAGGAGCGGCTGACCGCCCACCTGGAAAACGCCAGGCGCCTCACCGGGCGCGCCGGGTAAGACTTGAGTAGTGGATCGCGTGATCGTGATCCGGTTGACGAACGAGGAACGGACTTCATGAACGACCAGCACGACCACGGAGCACTCGGCGACGCCGAGTACGCGGAGTTCATGGAGCTCGCCGCGGAAGAGGGTTTCGAAGTAGACGAGGTGGAGGACGCCCTCGGTGAGGCCGGTCACGGCCCGCTGCCGGTTCTCGCCGTCGTCGGCCGGCCCAATGTCGGCAAGTCGACCCTGGTGAACCGGATCATCGGCCGCCGTGAGGCCGTCGTCGAGGACAAGCCGGGTGTCACCCGCGACCGGGTCACCTACGAGGCCGAGTGGGCGGGCCGCCGTTTCAAGCTCGTCGACACCGGCGGCTGGGAGCAGGACGTCCTCGGGATCGACGCATCCGTCGCCGCCCAGGCGGAGTACGCGATCGAGGCCGCCGACGCGGTCGTCTTCGTGGTGGACGCCACGGTCGGCGCGACCGACACCGACGAGGCCGTCGTCCGGCTGCTGCGCCGGGCCGGCAAGCCCGTCGTCCTCTGCGCCAACAAGGTCGACGGCCCCAGCGGCGAGGCGGACGCCACCGCGCTGTGGTCCCTCGGCCTCGGCGAGCCGCACCCCGTCTCCTCCCTGCACGGCCGCGGTACGGGCGACATGCTCGACGCCGTCCTGGAGGCGCTGCCCGAGGCTCCGGCGCAGACCTTCGGCACCGCCGTCGGCGGACCGCGTCGGATCGCCCTGATCGGCCGTCCGAACGTCGGCAAGTCCTCGCTGCTCAACAAGGTCGCCAACGAGGACCGGGTGGTCGTCAACGAGATCGCGGGCACCACCCGTGACCCGGTCGACGAGCTGATCGAGCTGGGCGGGGTCACCTGGAAGTTCGTGGACACCGCCGGTATCCGGCGCCGGGTCCACCTTCAGGAGGGCGCCGACTACTACGCCTCCCTGCGCACCGCCGCCGCCGTGGAGAAGGCCGAGGTCGCGGTCATCCTGATCGACGCGACCGAATCCATCAGCGTGCAGGACCAGCGCATCATCACCATGGCCGTCGAGTCGGGCCGTGCCATGGTGATCGCCTTCAACAAGTGGGACAACCTCGACGAGGAGCGCAGGTACTACCTGGAGCGCGAGATCGAGACCGAGCTGGCGCAGATCACCTGGGCGCCCCGGGTCAATGTCTCCGCCCGCACCGGCCGCCACATGGAGAAGCTGGTCCCGGCGATCGAGACCGCGCTGGCCGGCTGGGAGACCCGGGTGCCGACGGGACGGCTCAACGCCTTCCTCGGCGAGATCGTCGCCGCGCACCCGCACCCGATCCGGGGCGGCAAGCAGCCCCGCATCCTCTTCGGCACCCAGGCGGGCACCAAGCCGCCGCGGTTCGTGCTCTTCGCCTCCGGCTTCCTGGAGCACGGCTACCGGCGTTTCGTGGAGCGCAGGCTCCGTGAGGAGTTCGGGTTCGAGGGCACCCCGATCCACATCTCGGTACGGGTGCGGGAGAAGCGCGGCCGCAAGAAGTGATCGCCCGCCCGCGCGGGTGACGGACGACGGGGCGCCGCTCCGGACCGGGTGAACCGGTCCTGGGGCGGCGCCCCGTCCCCGTACCGGCGCCCCCGTGACGCCGGGGGCCGTGACGCCAGCGGTCAGCCGCCGCGCGGGGCCGGGGGCAGCGCGGCCGGATGGTGGGTGACGTACGCCCGGGGTACGGGGTACGGCGCCCAGCCGGCCCCCGGGTACGGGGTGTGGCTCACCGCCGCGAGTCCCCGGCCGCCCGTCGGCCCCGGGCCGAACGCCTGGAAGCCGAGATCCTCCTCACCGCTCCGGTCACCGGGCAGCGTCCGGAACGACCTGCGGTACTCGGCGTACAGCCGGTCGAAGATGGGTGTGGGGGAGTGGCCCGCGGTGGTCTCGTGCGCGGGTCGCATACCCGGGATGCCGCTCTGGTACGGCGGGCCGGAGGGGTCGTATGAGTGCACGTACCTGAAACGACCGGGGGTCCCGCCCGTCACTCCCGACCGCCCGGGGTTTCGCCGCCCGTACGCCCGTACGGTGGCGGGGGTACGGGGCGCACGCGGCGGGCGGGTGCCCCCGGGGGCGTCGGGCCCGGGCGGGGGCTCAGGTGCCCGCCAGCGGCATCGCGACGGCCACCAGCCGCCCGCCCGCCGCCGCCTTCTCCAGCGAGTCCCGCAGCAGGTCCTCGCGCGGCTGCTGGCCGATCGAGCCGGCCGGGGCGGCGTAGACCAGCACCGTGTGGGACTTGTTGGCGGCCGTCCGCCAGCCCTCGGTGACCTGGAGCGGCTGATGGGCCTGCCACCAGGCGACCGGGGTGCCGCCGCCGGTGCCCGGCTGGAGCACGGCGTGTAGCTGGCCCATGGCGAGCAGCACGGACCAGCCGTGCAGCGGGCCGGGCCGCTGGTTGACGTCGTGGACCGGCTGGAAGCCCTGCTCGATGAGGAGCGGCAGGAAGTCGTCCACGCCGTCGCCCGGGGTGCCGGGGCGGGCGATGGGCGCGGTCGGTTCGACGACGAGGGCCGGATGCAGCTCGCCGTTGATCAGGATCAGTCCGCTGGTGATACCGAGGACCGCCTGGCCGGGGGCGACGTTCAGCGGGTTGGCGGCGGTCCCGTACGGGCCGGGCTGGTCGCCCGTGATGGACCGGACGGCGCCCTGTAGTTCGGCCTCGGCGATCTGGACGACCTGCGAGGGGATGCAGCCGGCGTGGGCGAAGGCGAGAACGGCGGACTCCTCGCCGACGAAGAGCACGGTGCTGGTGCGCTCCTGCTCGGTGTCGCCCGGGGTGCGGCAGGAGGTGCAGTCGTAGCTGCCCGGGGCGTTCTCGCCGGTGAGCAGCCGGTCGGCTTCTTCATCACCGATCTCGGCGCGTACGTCCTCACTGACGTCGAGCATGCGCGGCACGGGTGGCTCCTCGGACTTGATCTGGTGGACCGGGTGAGTCCCGGCTCATAAAGAGTTCAACGGGCTCAGGTGGCCGGAGTCACGCATGGCGGGGAACCGAATCGAACCAACCGGCGCGGGTGGTGAGAAGACGGGCGGAAACGGTTACTCCGGGTCAACGGCGCGTGGGGGTGCGGGCGTTGGGGGATCGGTCCGGCTCTGGTGTGTTCGTCGGTAGGTCGACAAATCAGGAAATCCGCGAATCAATGGGGCGACTTGATTTCGCCGTTACCTGCGGTAGTCGGGGGCTCCGGGCAGCAGTCGGTCCCCGGGTGGGGCCGACCGGGTGGGGCGGTGGGCCGGGCTGTGCGCGGCGCCGGACCGCGCGCCGCGGGGCCGCCTAGCGTGAGGCGATGCCGACCTTCCGCTCGCCGGCCGTCGCCGTGGCGGCCCTGCTGCTGGCCCTCCTGCCGTGGGGCACCGCGCTGGCGGCACCCACGCTCCCGCCCCCGCCGGCGCCCGGGAGCCCCGGCGCCGGCGTCGACTCCGGGCCGGGCACCCATGCCTGTGCCGCGACGGGCTGGCCGTGGAGCTGCGTCGCGGAGTGCGAGAGCGGCGGCGACTGGGCCGCCAACACCGGCAACGGTTAGTACGGCGGTCTGCAGTTCTGGCAGCCGACCTGGGAGGGGTTCGGCGGGCTGACGTACGCGCCCCGCGCCGACCTCGCCACCCGCGCCCAGCAGATCACGGTGGCGCAGGACGTACTGCGGACGCAGGGCTGGGGTGCGTGGCCGGTCTGCTCGCAGCGGTACGGGCTCAGTGGGCGGGCGCACACCGTCCAGCCCGGGGACACACTGTTCGCCATCGCCACCCGGTTCCGGGTGAAGGGCGGCTGGCAGGCCCTGTACGAGGCCAACCGGGACGTCATCGGCCCCTCGCCGGACCACCTGACGGTGGGAATGCTGCTGACCCTGCCGGCCTGACCCCTGCCCCTCTGGCCCCTGCCGGCCTGATCCTTGCCCGTCTGGCCCCTGCTGGACCGGTCCGCGCCGGCCCTGGTCCGCGCCGGCCCTGAACCCCGGTGTCCGGTGCCGTGATTCCCGGCGTCGTGGCCCGGAGCGGCCTGTCGGGCAGCTCCTGTCCCGGCCCCGGGTGCCCGGTCGGCGAGGCGACCTCCGGGCCTGTTGCCCGGGGCCGGGACGCCACGTGCCCCCGTGCCGCTCCCGCACCGAACCCGGTCGTGCGGCTCCCGCCGCGAGCCCGGGCCGCGATACCTCGATCCGCCTCCGGATCCCGTCACCCGTACGGACCCGGGACCGGGTGATGGCGTGAACCGATTGCTCCATCCACCACGTCCCTTCCACCCCTGGCGTTCTCTGATCGAATCGGCGCAGTAGAGTCCGATCTTGACCATTTTTTGACCACGGGGGAACGGACGCTCAGCGGCATGCGCATTTCATTCCTGCTCCACAACGGGTACGGCATCGGGGGAACGATCCGTACCACCTTCACCCTCGCCGAGGCCCTGTCCGAACGGCACGAGGTGGAGGTCGTCTCGGTCTTCCGGCACCGCGACACACCGCTCATGGGAGTGCCGACCGGCGTCACCATGAAGCACCTGGTCGACCTGCGGAAGCACAGCCCCGACTTCGACGGCGACCATCCCGACTACCAGCGCCCCGCCAAGGTCTTCCCCCGTGGCGACGGCAGGCACCGCCAGTACAGCCGGCTGACCGACGCCCGGATCGCCGCCCATCTGGGCTCACTCAGCGCCGATGTCGTCGTCGGCACCCGGCCGGGGCTCAACGTCCACATCGCCCGCCAGGCCGACCGCGCCATCGTCCGGGTGGCCCAGGAACACCTCTCGCTGGACAGCCATGGCTACCGGCTGCGCCGGGAGATCAGCCACCGCTATCCGCTGCTCGACGCGATCACCACGGTCACCGAGGCGGACGCGCGGGCGTACCGCACCGGGATGCGCCTGCCCGGCGTACGGATCGAAGGGGTGCCCAACAGTGTGCCCGCACCGGCCGTGCCGCCCGCCGACAGCACCGCCAAGTTCGTGGTCGCCGCGGGCCGGCTCACCCGGGTCAAGCGGTACGACGTCCTCGTCGAGGCGTTCGCCACGGTGGCCGAGGCCCGGCCCGACTGGCAACTGCGGATCTACGGGAGCGGTGACGCCACCGGGAACGAACGGGACACGCTCACGGCGCTGATCGCCGAGCGACAGTTGGAGAAGAACATCGCGCTGATGGGCAACGCCCATCCGATGGAGACGGAGTGGGTCAAGGGCTCGATCGCGGCGGTCACCTCCGCCCGGGAGTCCTTCGGGATGACGATCGTCGAGGCGATGCGCTGCGGCCTCCCCGTCGTCGCCACCGACTGCCCGCACGGCCCGCGCGAGATCATCGAGGACGGCGTGGACGGGCGGCTGGTGCCCGTCGGCGACTCGGCCGCCGTCGCCGCCGCGCTCCTCGAACTGATCGATGACGACGAACTGCGTCGGCGCACGGCCACCGCGGCCCTTGCCGCCGCCGAGCGCTTCGATCCGGCGCGGATCGCCGAACGCCACGAGGCCATCTTCACCGATCTGCTGGCCCGCGACCGGTCCGGCCCGCGCGGCGGCCTGCGCGACGCCGCGTACCGGGTCCGGGGCACGCTCCACGCGGGGCTGTACTCCCTCCGCCACGGGCTGGCCGACGCGATACGCAAGAGGAAGCGGTAACCACCCCCGGCACGGTGGAAGCGGCGGTGCGCGGGTAAGGGCGGCACCGGCGGCAAGCATGACGCGGGCGACGCGGGCGACGCGGGCGACGCGGGCCGGCGCGGGCCGGCGCGGGCCGGCGCGGGCGACGGTGGCCGCGGTCCGCGACGGCGCCGGTCATGTCACCGGCCGGGCGGCTGCCCGGCCCTCTCCGCCAGGGAATCGCGGACAGAAGCTGTCCGCGAGCACTGGCAGACTCTCCCCATGCTGGAGACCTCGGCACGACTCCTGCGCCTGCTCTCGCTGCTCCAGGCGCACCGCGACTGGTCCGGCCCCGAACTGGCCGAACGGCTCGGTGTCACCCCGCGCACCGTGCGGCGCGATGTGGACCGGCTGCGAGAGCTGGGCTACCCGGTCAACGCCAGCCCCGGCACCGGCGGTGGCTATCAGCTCGGCGCCGGCGCCGAACTGCCGCCGCTCCTCCTCGACGACGACGAGGCGGTGGCCGTCGCCGTCGGACTGCGTACCGCGGCCGGCCATGGCATCAAGGGCATCGGCGAGGCGTCCGTGGCCGCCCTGGCCAAGCTGGAGCAGGTGCTGCCGGACCGGCTCCGGCGGCGGGTCTGCGCGCTCAACGCCTTCACCGTGCCCATGCTGCGCCCGCAGAGCTCGCTGATCGACCCCTCCGTCCTCACCGAGCTGGCCAACGCCTGCCGGGACGGCGAACGGCTGCGCTTCGAGTACAGCGACCACTCCGGAGCCAGCAGCCGCCGTACCGTCGAACCCCACCGCCTCGTCTGCACCGAGCACCGCTGGTACCTGGTCGGCTGGGACATCGACCGGGAAGACTGGCGTACGTTCCGGGCGGACCGGATCGTCCCGAAGCCGCCGCACGGCCCCCGCTTCACCCCGCGCACCCCACCGGCCGACGATCTCGCCGCCTATGTCTCGCAGGGCGTCTCCACCCGCGTCTACGCCACCCGGGCCACCTTCCGCCTGCACCTCTCGGCCGCCGAGGCCGCGAAGGTCGTCGGCCCGTCCGTCGGCGTGCTGGAGGCGATCGACGAGAAGAGCTGTCTGCTGCGGACCGGCGCGTCGAGCCTGGACGTGATGGTGATCCATGTGGTGCTCCTCGGCGTCGAGTTCGAGGTCGTGGAGCCGGTGGAGCTGACCGAGCGGATCAGGACCGTCCGGGACCGTCTTTCGCACGCGCTCGGCTGATCGCCTCCCGGTCCGCCGCTTCGAAGGCGGCGAACTCCGGGTGGTGCAGGTCGAAGGCCGGCGACTCCGAGCGGATCCGGGGCAGCGTGGTGAAGTTGTGCCGGGGCGGCGGACAGGGGGTGGCCCACTCCAGTGACCGCCCGAACCCCCAGGGGTCGTCCACCGTGACCCGCTCCCCGTACTTCGCCGTCTTCCAGACGTTGTAGAGGAACGGCAGCGTGGAGGCCCCCAGCAGGAACGAGCCGATGGTCGACAGGGTGTTGAGGGCTGTGAAGCCGTCGGCCGCCAGATAGTCGGCGTACCGCCGGGGCATCCCCTCGGCGCCCAGCCAGTGCTGCACCAGGAACGTGGTGTGGAACCCGACGAAGAGCGTCCAGAAATGGATCTTGCCGAGCCGCTCGTCCAGCATCCGGCCGGTGAGCTTGGGCCACCAGAAGGAGAAGCCGGCGAAGGTCGCGAAGACGACCGTGCCGAAGACGACGTAGTGGAAGTGGGCCACCACGAAGTACGAGTCGGTGACATGGAAGTCCATCGGCGGTGACGCCAGGATCACTCCGGTCAACCCGCCGAACAAGAACGACACCAGAAAGCCGACGGACCACAGCATCGGGGTCTCGAAGGAGAGCGAGCCCCGGAGCATCGTGCCCGACCAGTTGAAGAACTTGACCCCGGTGGGCACCGCGATCAGGAACGACATGAACGAGAAGAACGGCAGCAGCACCGCCCCCGTGGCGAACATATGGTGCGCCCACACCACCACGGAGAGCCCGGTGATGGCCATCGTCGCGCCGACGAGCGTGAGATAGCCGAAGATCGGCTTGCGGGAGAAGACCGGCAGGATCTCCGTGACGATGCCGAAGAACGGCAGCGCGATGATGTAGACCTCGGGATGCCCGAAGAACCAGAACAGGTGCTGCCAGAGCAGCGCCCCGCCGTTCTGGGGCTGGAACACCACCGCCCCGAACCTCCGGTCCGCCTCCAGGACCAGCAGCGCCGCCGCGAGCACCGGGAAGGCGAAGAGCACGAGGATCGAGGTGAAGAGCACGTTCCAGGTGAAGATCGGCAGCCGGAACATCGTCATCCCCGGGGCGCGCATCGCCACGATGGTGGTGACGAAGTTGACCGCGCCGAGGATGGTGCCGAATCCGGCCAGCGCGAGTCCCATGATCCATAGATCCGCGCCGACGCCCGGCGACCGTTCCAGCGAGTTCAGCGGGGCGTACGCGAACCAGCCGAAGTCGGCCGGCCCGCTCGGCGTCAGCAGCGAGCCGAGGACGATCAGCCCGCCGAAGAGGTAGAGCCAGTACGAGAACATGTTCAGCCGCGGAAAGGCCACATCGGGTGAGCCGATCTGCAACGGCATGATCGCGTTGGCGAATCCCGCGAAGGCCGGGGTGGCGAAGAGCAGCAGCATGATCGTGCCGTGCAGGGTGAACGCCTGATTGAACTGCTCGTTGTCGATGAGCTGAAGCCCCGGACGGGCCAGTTCGGCGCGCATCAGCAGCGCCATCAGGCCGGCGATCAGAAAGAAGACGAAGGAAGTGATCAGATAGAGGTGCCCGACCTTCTTGTGGTCGGTGGTGGTCAGCCATTCCGCGAGTACGCGACCCGGGCGCCTGGCCGGTGTCGGGGGGCCCGCGGCTCGCGCGGTCTCCGTACCGGTCACCCGCGTCCCGCCGCTCTTGGCCGGGTTTGATCGGTCCCGCGTCCGGCTCGGGGCGCCCGCCCGGTGGCCGCGCGCCCAGGGGTGCGTACGCGCCCCGGAACCCGCTCCGCTGTCGACCGACCCACCGGGGAATTCGAACACGCGGGGGGATTCTGTAAGGAAACGGTGGATGCTTCACGGTCCGTCAATTCGCCCTCCGGTGTTCGTCCCAGGCGCATTCCCAGCGGGAATTCTGCATGATCCTCGACCTGCGGGGGAATTACCGTGCCCCAGGTGTCGAACTGCCCGTTCGGGTGATGGATTTTAGGCTGAACGCGTGTCGTGACCTGTGACAGAAGCGTGACCACTGAGGTGTGCGGGACTGCCGGCGGATCAACCCCCGCTCGGCTTCCGTCACCGTCCGCTGCCGCCTACGGTGGGTGTCATGGCACCCATAGAGCCTTCTTCCGCAGCGCCGGGCGACGCCCCCGAGTCCTATGTCGGCCTGCCGGCCGACGACGCCGAGCGACGAGCCCGGCAGGGTGGTTGGACCACGGTGCGGTCCCTGCCTCCGGGCGCGATCATCACCCTGGAGTATCTGGAGGGCAGGCTGAACTTCGAGGTGCGGGGCGGCACGGTCATCCGCTGCTGGCACGGCTGAGCCCCTCGCCTCCCGCCCCCGGGGGCCGCTGTCGCGTGCCCCCGGCCGCCCGGACCCGTACACCTGTCCCGTACGCCCGTACGCCCGTACGCCGTCCCGGCCCCCGCCCCCCACGTAAAAGGGGCACCGCAGAGAACAGGGCCCCGATCCGGCATCGGGGCCCTGTGTCGTACTCGCTGGGGCGGGGGAGAGGCGGGAAGGCGGATCAGCTTCCGGTGGGGTGCCGTGCCGACGACGGGCGACGGTGACCCGACGGGGTGAGCGGGGTCCGCTCGGAGCGGGCGGTGTGCGGTCTCTGCTGGGTGAGCTGCGCGGTGGACCGGCCGCCCGCCCCGGCGAGCGTCCCCACCGCCCCCACCGGCTCACGCGCCGGGGCCTCCGCGGGCTCCAGCGGAGCGTGCCGCGGAACCATTCCGGGCCGTGGGCCGCCCGTGGCGACCGGCAGCGACGGAGCGAGCCGACGGCGCGCGCGCCACCGTTCGCGCTGTCCGAGGATCCACGCCTCCGCGCGGCCGATCAGCGGCTCGCACCAGGGCAGCGCGAGGAGGATCAGCAGCCCGGCCGCCCAGCCGAGCAGCACATCGCTCAGCCAGTGCGTACCGATGTAGACGGTGGTGAGACCGACACCGAGCGAGACCGTGGCGGAGAGCGCCGACAGATAGCGCCGAGTCAGCGGAGTCGTGGCCAGATAGGCCAGGATTCCCCAGGTCACGACCGCGTTCGCGGTATGTCCTGACGGAAATATATCGCCGCCGGCGAACAGCTCGGGAGAGCCGACCTGGGTCGCGTAGTGGGGGCCGAGCCGGCCGAGGCCGATCTTGACCGCGCCCACGGTCGTGTTGAGGAGCAGCAGCGAGACGCCGAGCACCAGCAGGGGCCGCAGGGTGTGCTGACGCCAGGAGCGCCAGCCCAGCCAGGCGGCGACCATCACGGCGGTGGGGCCGCGCTGTCCGAGGACCACGAAGTAGTCGAGGAAGGCGTGCAGCTCCGGCCACTGCTGGTAGGGCCGGAAGAGCATGACCTTCCAGTCGATGATCACCAACCAGGTCGACGCCAGCACGGCGACGACGATGGCGAGATAGAACGCAGACGTCCCGCCGAAGAGGGCGAGACGGGTGCGGCTCATCCGCGGGATCTCTATCTTCGGCGGTTCCGGCTCTCGGTCCAAGCGGGCGAAGATGTCGGTACGCACCCTATCGACGTTACAGCGAGTGAGTGTGTGGCTAGGTCGATCCCGCTGCTTTGTGATGACGATGTGATGTGGAGTGGGTCTCAGTGGCGTGATTTATCGCGCGTCAATCATGCGACAATTCAGAAATTCCCGATGTCATGAGCACCATTGCGTCGGTGCTCCCACCGAAGGCCCTTTTCGCGCCATGAATTGACGCGTGCCGCCCGGATGTATCGATTTCCCGACGCCTCAGGAGCGGTCGGGGACCTTCCGGACCGGCGCCGCGCGCGGGCGCCGGTCCGGGGCGCGCGGGCGTGTCGTACGCCACACTCCCCGGCCCGAAGTGGTGAGGGGGTGCCACTCGCCCACGGCTTGAACTCGCGTACGCTGACGGCTCGCTCGCCCGTCGATGCCGGACCGCCCGGAGGGACCGTCCCCGTCCCCGGCCGGCCCACCGAGCGCGAGCGCACCACTGGAGGTACCGCATGTCAGGGACGACCACGGCCGCACGGTTGCGTGCCGTCGCCGGTGGCGCCAACCGCTGGGTCGTCCTTTTCGTCCTCTGTGTCAGTCTGTTGCTGGTCGCGCTGGACGCGACCGTGCTCCACATCGCCGTCCCCGCGGTCACGGAGGATCTGCGTCCCACCGGTGTCGAACTGCTGTGGATCGTCGACGCCTACCCGCTGATCTGCGCCGCCCTGCTGATCCTCTTCGGCACCCTCGGCGACCGGGTCGGACGGCGCCGGGTGCTGCTCATCGGATACGGCATCTTCGGTGTCGCCTCCGCGGCGGCGGCACTCGCCACCACCCCCGAGGTGCTGATCGCCGCGCGCGCCCTGCTCGGCGTCGGTGGCGCGATGATCATGCCCGCGACCCTCTCCATACTCCGTACCGTCTTCCCGGACCGGCGCGAGCGGGCGACGGCGATCGGGATATGGACGGCGGTGGCCGCCGTCGGTGCCGCCACCGGGCCGGTGCTGGGCGGTTTCCTCATCGAGCACTTCTGGTGGGGCTCGGTCTTCCTGATCAACATCCCGCTGATGGCCGTGATCCTCCCGCTGGGCCGCTGGCTGCTGCCCGAGTCCCGCGGGGACCTCTGTGGGCCCTGGGACGTGCTCGGCGCGCTGATGGCCGCGGCCGGGGTGCTCGGCATGGTCCTCGGGGTGAAGCGGCTCGGCGTGGGTCACTCCCCGCTGGAGCCCGCGACCCTCGGTCCGCTGCTGGCCGGCGCGGTGCTGCTGGCCCTGTTCGTCCGCCGGCAGAAGCGGCTCAGCCATCCGTTGATAGACATCCGGATGTTCGCATCGGCCACCTTCTCCACCTCCGTGGGCTGCATCGTGCTCGCGATGCTCGCGCTGGTCGGCCTGGAGCTGATCGCCGTCCAGTACCTCCAGCTCATCCTGGGCCTCGGCCCGCTGGAGACCGGTCTGCGGCTGCTCCCGCTCACCTTCGCCGCGATGGCGGCCGGCGCGACCGGCTCGTACACCCTGCGCCGGGTCGGACCGCGCCGGATGGCCTGCTGGGGGTTCGCCCTGACCGCGGCGGCCGTGCTGCTGCTGACGCTGATGGGCCAGGACGACCGTCCGCTCCTGCTGACCACCGGTTTCGTCCTGCTCGGCTTCGGGCTCCAGACGACGCTCTTCGCGGCGTACGAGTCGATGCTCAGCGATGCCCCGGCGGAGCACGCGGGCGGGGCGGCGGCGATCGGCGAGACCTCGTACCAACTGGGCGCGGGGATCGGCATCGCGCTGCTCGGCAGCGTCATGAACGCGGCCTACGCGCCCGCCTTCCACTCGCTCGCGGGTGTCCCGCGCGCCGCCAGTTCCGCCGCGTCGAACTCGCTGGGCGAGGCGTACCAGGTGTCGGACCGACTGGGTGGCGCGGCCGGTGAGGTGCTGCGGTCCACGGCGCGTCACTCCTTCGTCACCGGACTCCATGTCACGCTGCTGGTCAGTGCCGGGCTGCTGCTGCTCGGCGCGCTCGCCGCGCTGAAACTGCCCCGGCTGATGGACTGCGTGGTGGCCGAGAAGTGTCCGCCGCCGCGCGCCCCGTCGGAGGGGGCGGGGCCCACGGTCCAGGCCGGCCGGACGCCGGCCGCGGCGAGCGGGTCTGGACGCCCGGCGGGCTGACCCCGTACCGTCGGGATTCGTTTACTAGCACCGCTAGTTTTTCGATTCCCCTGTTCGGGTGAGCGTGGTCGGGGGTGCGCTGTTGACCCGTGCCGTCGTGCCGTCGGCGAGCGCTCGCCAGCGTCATCGGAGGCCATGACATGTCCGCATCCGCGAAGCCCGCCCGTTTCGACGCCGCCGACCCCCTCGGCCTCGACGATCTGCTCGACCCCGAGGACCTCGCCATCCGCGACACCGTGCGCGACTGGGCGGCCGACCGGGTGCTCCCGCACATCGCCGACTGGTACGAACGCGGGGAGCTGCCGGAGATCCGGGAACTGACCCGGGAACTCGGCGCGCTCGGTGCCCTCGGGATGCCGCTGACCGGCTACGGCTGCGCGGGCGCCACCCCGGTCCAGTACGGACTGGCCTGTCTGGAGCTGGAGGCGGTCGACTCCGGCATCCGTTCCCTGGTCTCCGTACAGGGCTCGCTCGCCATGTACGCGATCCACCGGTACGGCTCCGAGGAGCAGCGGCTGCGCTGGCTCCCCGGGATGGCGGCCGGCGAGATCATCGGCTGCTTCGGTCTCACCGAGCCCGACCACGGCTCCGACCCGGCCGGGATGCGCACGCACGCCCGGCGGGACGGCTCCGACTGGGTGCTGACGGGTCGCAAGATGTGGATCACCAATGGCTCGGTGGCCCAGGTCGCCGTCGTCTGGGCGCAGACGGACGACGGCATCCGCGGCTTCGCCGTACCGACCGACGCCCCCGGCTTCTCCGCGCCCGAGATCAAGCACAAGTGGTCCCTGCGCGCCAGCGTCACCAGTGAACTGGTGCTGGACGGGGTCCGGCTGCCGGCCGACGCCGTGCTGCCGGGGGTCACCGGCCTGCGCGGGCCGCTGAGCTGTCTGAACCACGCCCGTTACGGGATCGTCTGGGGCGCGATGGGCGCCGCGCGCGCCAGCTTCACGTCGGCGCTGGAGTACGCGCGCACCCGTGAGCAGTTCGGCAGGCCCATCGGTGGCTTCCAGCTCACCCAGGCCAAACTCGCCGACATGGCGGTGGAGCTGCACAAGGGCATCCTGCTCGCCCACCATCTGGGGCGGCGCATGGCGGCGGGCGGGCTCCGCCCCGAGCAGGTGAGTTTCGGAAAGCTCAACAATGTGCGCGAGGCGATCGAGATCTGCCGTACCGCGCGCACCATCCTCGGTGCCAACGGGATCTCGCTGGAGTACCCGGTGATGCGGCACGCGACCAATCTGGAGTCGGTGCTCACCTACGAGGGCACCGTCGAGATGCACCAGCTCGTGCTGGGCAAGGCGCTCACCGGCCTGGACGCCTTCCGGTGACCGATGAAGCGCGGTGACCGGACAGGAGTCGGCGAGCGCCCCGCTCAGCTCTGGTTGTAGAAGCCGTCCTGGGGCCGGCCCGGTGCCTCTCCGCTGACGACCTGCGTATGCGCGGGGCTCAGCAGGAAGACCCGGGTCGCCACCCGCTCGATGGATCCGCGCAACCCGAAGGTCAGCCCGGCCGCGAAGTCCACGACGCGCTTGGCGTCGCCGGACTCCAGCGAGGTCAGGTTCACGATGACCGGGACGCCCTCCCGGAACAGCTCACCGATGCCCCGGGCGTCCCGGAAACAGGTGGGCGAGACCGTGGCGATCCTGCGGCTCTCGGCCGGGGCGGATTCGGAGGCAACGCGCACCCGAGGGTCGGTGACCCACGCGTCACCCGTCTCGGCATCGTCGGAGTACTCGCCGTACTCGGCGTACTCGGCGTACCTGTCGGAGTGATGACGCTCGTCGTCCTCAACCAGTCCCAGCCAGGCGCTCGCCTTGCGCACAGATCCCATCGACGCCTCCTTCCACTGTGGTCCGCTCACGAGCGGTCTTACGTCTTTCCTGTCCCTATGCTCGTCCATCATGCGGATCGGGCGCCAAGTGGATAGCCGCCGCGCAGGGGTTTCGTGACGGTACTGATGCAGAGGATGTGGCGGTTCGTCAGGGTTCTTCCTGGATAAGGCGGGTGATCTGTCCAAAATAGGAACGTCGGGCCGGATGGGTGACGCAGGGGTCGTACGGGTGAACGGGTCGATCGATACGATGCCCGCACTGCCGCACGACGCACGGGGGATCAGCAAATGTTCGGAATAGTCAGGCCCTGCGCCCATCGACTCACCGATGGCTTGAAAACGGAGTGGATGGCTCACCTCTGTGGCCTCTGCTTGGCGCTCCGCGCCGATCATGGCCAGTTCGCCCGCATGGTGACCAACTACGACGGCCTGATCGTATCGGTCCTGACGGAGGCTCAGGCCGAGCGCGCGCCCGACGCCCGGCGCACCGCGGGGCCCTGCCCCCTGCGGGCCATGCGCACCGCACCCGTCGCCCGGGGCGAGGGGGCCCGGCTCGCCGCCGCGGTCTCCCTGGTGCTGGCGTCGGCGAAGGTGCGGGACCATGTCGCCGACCGGGACGGGTTGCTGGCCCGCAGGCCGGTGGCCGCCGCCGCGCGCAAGGTCGCGGCCGGCTGGGACCGGGCCGGCGCGCGGACGGGGGCGGAGCTGGGCTTCGACACCGCCGTCCTGCTCGACGCGGTCGACCGGCAGAGCGGGATCGAGGCGCTCGCCGGGCCCGGGACCTCCGTACTGACGGTCACCGAGCCCACCGAGACGGCGACCGCCGCCGCCTTCGCGCACACCGCCGTGCTCGCCGGGCGACCGGAGAACATGGCCCCGCTCGCCGAGGTCGGCCGGCTCTTCGGGCGGCTGGCGCATCTGCTGGACGCCGTGGAGGACCGGGCGGCCGACGCCGCAGCCGGTGCCTGGAACCCGCTGACCGGGACCGGCACCTCCCTCACGGAGGCCCGCCGGTTCGCCGACGACGCCATCCACGGGATGCGGCTCGCGCTGCGGGACGTCCGCTTCGTGGACGACAAGCTGGTGCATGTCCTGCTCGCGCATGAGACGGCCGCCGCGGTGAACCGGGTCTTCGGGACGACGACCTGCTCCCACCAGGCGCAGAGCGGGAACCCGTACGGCGGCTCCGGCAACCCTTACGGCGCCGGCCAGCAGGGGGGCGGCGACCCGTCAGGTGGCGGTCAGCCCGGTGGCTTCGGCGCCTCGGGCTCCGGCAACCCCTTCGGCGCCGGGGGTGCGGGTCGCTCCGGGGGTGCGGGCGGTTCTGGTGGCGGCTCCGGGCCGTCCGCGCCCGATCCGCAGCAGCCCAAACCGCGTGGCTTCCTGGCCGGGTGCGCCGCCTTCACCTGGGTCTGCTGTAGCTGCCAGATGTGCTGTGCGGACACCTATGAGGGCCCCTGGTCGCGCAAGCGGCGCAAGGGGTGCCGGGACCACTGCGACTGCCCGGACTGCGGCTGCGACTGCTGACGGCGCCGAGCTCGGGCCGTAAGCCGTAAGCCGGATGGGGTGTGACCGCCGCCGTCGGGGTGACGGGGTTGGGGGCAGTGCCCGGCGAGGTGCCGGTGCCTGCGGGAGGCATGGCTACGGGCTGGCGGTTCCGTCTGAGGGGCCTGCCCTTTCCAGCCCCCTGTGTACAAGGGTCCGTCCTCAATCGCCGGACGGGCTGAATTTGCAGCCTCGCCGGCGCTTGAGGCGCGGGGTTGGGGGCAGTGCCCGGCGAGGTGCCGGTGCCTGCGGGAGGCATGGCTACGGGCTGGCGGTTCCGTCTGAGGGGCCTGTCCATTCCAGCCCCCTGTGTACAAGGGTCCGTCCTCAATCGCCGGACGGGCTGAATTGCGGCCTCGCCGGCGCTTGAGGGGCGGGCGGCGGCGGGTGATGGGGTGAGGGGGGTGGCGGTGCGCGTCGCGGTGTGGTGAAGGCCGTACGAGGAGAGATGCGCGGTGCCGTGCGCGATGGGCGGCACGGACTGACGCGACAGGGAATCACGGCCGGGCGCGGTGAACGGCGCCCCAGGAGCAGCGAGGTCGGCTCAACAGGAGGCGGACCACACGCGACCGAGGTCGATGTGGGAGCGCTTGACCAGCGGCTGCTGCGAATTCATGGCACAAGTGGAACAGGCATCCGTTTCCGCGTCAACTGCCGTGAGACATCACGCCCACAGTGTGGACAGCCTTGACAGCGGGCCGTCCCCACCGCCTAGCCTGCGGGAGCGGATCGTGCTGAGGGGCCGGTCCGCCACGCGTCCCGGCATCATCGTGTGCCCGGTGTTTCCGGTTGACTCCGGTGAAGGTCGTCCCGTGTTCGATCGTTGCATCCACGGAGCCTTCGTATGGCCGAATCCACCGATGTCGCCCCCGAGTTCCCCGCCGCCGATCCCGCTCCCGCGACCCGACCGCTGAGCCCCGCCGCATCCGCCGCGTCCGCCGCCTTGGCGTTAACCACCGACGTCACACCGGTGTCCCGCCCGGCTCGGACCACCGCCGTCGCGGCGGGTGACCGATGAGACCGTCCCTCGTCATCGTGGGGGCCGGCCCGCGCGGTACGGGGGTGCTGGAACGGCTCGCCGCCAACCTTCCCGAGCTGTACGGGGAACTGCCGCTCGACCTCCACCTCGTGGACCCCTTCCCGCCGGGGGCCGGCCGGATATGGCGCACCGACCAGTCCCCGCTGCTCTGGATGAACTCCATGGCCGAGGACGTCACCATGTTCACCGACGAGACGGTCCGGCAGGACGGCCCGATCCGCCGGGGGCCCACCCTCGCCGAATGGGCCGGTCTCGACGGCGCCACCTTCCCCACCCGCCGACGGCAGGGCGGCTATCTGCGCTGGGTGTACGAGGAGGCGGTGGCGGCCCTCCCGCCGACCGTCACCGTCCGCGAGCACCGGACCTCCGCCCTGCGGATCACCGGCACACGGGACGGGCGCCAACTGGTCACGCTCCGGGACCGCGCCGAACCCCTCGCCGCCGACGCGGTCGTCCTCACCCTCGGGCACCTCGACGCCGAACCCGACGCCGAACAGCGCGCGCTGGCCGATTTCGCCCGCCGCAACGGGCTCGTCCACCTGCCGCCCGACCACACCGCCGACAGCGACCTCGACGCCCTGCCGCCGGGCGAACCCGTCATCGTCCGCGGCTTCGGACTCGCCTTCATCGACCTCATGGTCCTCCTCACCGAGGGCCGCGGCGGACGGCACCGGAACGGCGAGTACCTCCCCTCCGGCCGGGAACCGGTGCTGCACGTCGGATCGCGGCGCGGCGTCCCGTACCGCGCGAAGATCGGCTACCCGCAGGACGGCGACCGACCACCGCTGCCCCGCTTCTTCGACCCCGACCGGACCGAAGCGCTGCGGAAGCTGCCGTCCCTCGACTTCGCGCGCGACATCTGGCCACTCATCGCCAAGGAAGCCGGGCACGCCCACTACCACCGACTCTTCACCGCCCACCGGGAACGGACCCGGGGCACCCCGAGCGACTTCGCCGAGGGGTACGGGGCGGCCGAGCCCGACAGCCCCGCACTCCGGGCCCTGATCGCCGCCGCCGTCCCCGACCCCGCCGACCGACTCGACCTCCAGGCACTCGACCGACCGCTGGAAGGCCGGCGCTTCCCGTCCTACGACGCGCTCCAGGACGGGCTGCGCCGCCATATCGAGGCCGACCTCACCCGCCGCCACGACCCCGCGCACAGCGCCGACCTCGCCGTGTTCTCGGCCCTGCTCTCCGTCTACGGACAGCTCATCCGGCTCGGTGACATCGGCGGCTGGTGGCACGGCTTCTTCAGCTACCTCGCCTCGGGGCCCCCGGGCGTCCGGCTGCGCCAACTCCTCGCGCTCTCCCGCGCCGGGATCGTCCGCTTCGTCGGCGCGGACATGACGGTGACCGCCGACGAGCGGCGCGGGGTGTTCCGGGCGGGTGGCGCCAGCGTGCCGGGGGAGTGGATCGAGGCCCGCGCCCTGGTCGAGGCGCGGCTGCCGGAACCGACGGTGCACCGCACCCGGAGCCCGCTGCTGCGCTCGCTGTTCGAGGACGGGGCCGCCGCCACCCCCACCGGGCTACTCGCCGTGGACCCTGCGGACGGGCGGGTGCTGGACCGGGCGGGGCGGCCGTACCCGCGCCGCTTCGCGCTCGGTCCGCACACCGACGCCCGATCGGGCGGGGCCTTCACCCGGCCCCGTACCGGCGGCGCCGCCTTCGGCCAGAACGACGCCACCGCGCGCACCGCCCTGACCCTGCTGCGCGCGCTCTCCTGTCGGCCCTGTCTCAGCGGCTGAGCCGCGCGACGGGATGCGCTTGCCCGGCACGGCGGCACGGCCGGAGGGCACGGCGGACCGACGGGACTTCGAAGACCCGCGCCACCCCGATCCAGCACCGTCCCGATCCAGCACTGCCCGGCCTCACGTACTCCGCGCCACCCCGATCCAGCCCGGCCCCGCCCCCGATCCAGCACTGCCCGGCCTCACGTACTCCGCTCCGCCCCGACCCAGTACCGCCCCGTTCCAGCCCCGCCCCACGTACTCCGCACCTCCGCCAGCCGGAACCGACCGATTCGGAGACGCCACACCATGTCCGTCACCCGACCACTGCATCTGGCCGTCGCGCTCGACGGCCCGGCGCGGTACGACGCCGAGCACTACGCCGGCCTCGTCCGGCTCGCCGAGCACGGCGCCCTCGACTTCGTCACCCTCGGCGACTCGTTCGCCCGCCCCGGCCCCGACGCACTCGCCGTACTGGCCCGGGTCGCCCCGCTCACCCGGCGGATCGGTCTGGTGCCGACCGTGACCACCACCCACACCGAGCCCTTCCACGTCTCCACCGCGGTCGCCACCCTCGACTGGGTCAGCCGGGGCCGGGCCGGCTGGGCCGTGGGAGTCTCCACGACCGAGGCCGAGGCCCGGCTCTTCGGGCGGCGGCCCGCCGCGCCCACCGCGGCGCTCTGGCGGGAGGCCGGCGAAGTCGCCGATGTCGTCGCCCGGCTCTGGGACAGCTGGGAGGACGACGCCGAGATCCGTGATCCGGCCACCGGACGCTTCATCGACCGCGAAAAGCTGCACTACGTCGACTTCCAGGGCACCGGATTCCGGGTCCGCGGGCCCTCGATCGTGCCCCGGCCGCCGCAGGGCCGTCCCATCACCCTCATCGACATCACCGGCACCGGTGAGGCCGGACGTCGCGCCGCCGCCCGGCACGCCGACGTCGTCCTCGTCCGTGCCGGTTCCCCCGAGCGGGCCGCCGCCCTCCGTACCGCGATCCGTCGCGACGCCGCCGGCCACGGCCGGAACCCGGACACCGTCCGCGTACTGCTCTCGCTCGCGGTCGACCTCGGCGAGAGCGAGGCCACGCCGGAGCCGGGGCTCGCCGACGGACCCCGGCTGGCCGCCCAGTCCACGTACTACAGCGGCGGCCCCGTGGACCTCGCCGACCTGATCACCGAATGGCACCGGGCCGGTGCCGTGGACGGCTTCCACCTCGCCCCCATAGCGCCCCACCGCGATCTGGAACGCATCGTCAACGGAACCGTCGCCCTGCTCCAGCACCGCAGCCTGTTCCGCACCTTCCACCCGGGCGGCACCCTCCGGGAGCACCTGGGGCTCGCCCGACCCGCCAACCAGTACGTCACCACCGGGGGGACCCCATGACCGCCGTACGCGAACCCCGCGGCCGCGGGCAGCGCCGCAAGCAGCTCCACCTCGCCGCCCACTTCCCGGGCGTCAACAGCACCACCGTCTGGACCGACCCCCGCTCCGGCAGCCAGATCGACTTCGCCTCCTTCGACCATCTCGCCCGCACCGCCGAACGCGGACTGTTCGACTTCTTCTTCCTCGCCGAGGGGCTGCGGCTGCGCGAGCACAAGGGCCGCATCCACGACCTCGACGTCGTCGGCCGTCCCGAGTCGATCACCGTCCTCAACGCCCTCGCGGCCGTCACCGACCGGCTCGGACTCGCCGCCACCGTCAACGCCACCTTCAACGAGCCGTATGAACTCGCCCGCAGACTCGCCTCCCTGGACCACCTCAGCGGCGGCCGGGCCGCATGGAACGTCGTCACCTCGTCCGACGCCTTCACCGGCGAGAACTTCCGGCGCGGCGGCTATCTGGACCGGGCCGACCGCTACACCAGGGCCGCCGAGTTCGTCCGTACGGCCCGCGCACTCTGGGACTCCTGGACACCCGAGGGGCGACCGCGGCCCTTCGCCCACACCGGACCCCACTTCACCGTCGAAGGGGAGTTCACCCTCCCGCGCTCCCCACAGGGACACCCGGTCGTCATCCAGGCGGGCGACTCCGACGAGGGCCGCGCCTTCGCCGCCGCGGCCGCGGACGTGATCTTCACCCGGCACGGCACCCTGGAGGCGGGCCGCGCCTTCTACGCCGACGTCAAATCCCGCCTCGCCGCCCACGGCCGCCACCCCGACCACCTCAAGGTGATGCCGGGCGTCACCTTCGTGATCGGTGACACCGACGCGGAGGCCCAGGAGTTGTCCGTCGAACTCCTCCGCCAGCAGATCACCCCGCAGAACGCCCTCCTCGCGGCCGAACAGGTCTGGGGCCGTGACCTCTCCTCGTACGACCCCGACGGGCCGCTCCCCGAGATCGACCCCGACCCCGGCGCCACCATCGTCCAGGGGCGGGCCCGCGCGGGCGGCGACCCCTTCGAGACCGTCGCCGCCTGGCGCGCGCTGTCCCGTGCCAAGGGACTGTCCATCCGCCAGACCGTCGTCGAGACATCCGGCCGGCAGTCCTTCATCGGCAGCCCCGACAGCGTCGCCGCGGCGATGGACACCTTCGTCACCGAGCGGGCGGCCGACGGATTCATCCTCGTCCCCCACCTCACCCCAGGCGGACTCGACGACTTCGTCGCGCGGGTCGTCCCGCTGCTCCAGGAACGGGGGATCTTCCGCACCCGGTACGAGGGCACGACGCTCCGTTCCCACCTCGGGCTGCCCACGCCCGTGTGGAAAGGTTGACGGCATGAGTACGGACGCACGACAAGCAGCCGAAGACGGTCACGGCGGACCCGAACCGCGCGACTGGCGCCGGTGGCACGAGCACCGCATCGACACCATCACCGCGCCGTACGGGCCGCTCTCCCTCACCGGGACCCACTGGCTGGCGGACCACCCCGACGGACGGGTTCCGGCCGTCCCGGGGCGCTGGAGCGCCGACGGCGACGAGGTGGTGCTCCGCGCGGCGGACCCGGACGGTCTCACCCTCGACGGCAAGCCCTTCACCGGCACGGTCCGGCTCACCGCCGACCACGGCCCCATCCCCGGATCCCGGATCGCCCACGGTCAACGGCGGCTGGTGGTGATGCGCCGTGAAGGGCTCTGGTCGGTACGCGACTTCGATCCGGACGCACCCGCGCGCCGGGCGTTCACCGGCATCGAGACCACCCCGTACGACCCCCGCTGGGTACGGCCGGGGCACTTCCGCCCCTACCCGGAGCACCGGAGCGTCCGGGTGGCCAACGCGGACGGGCGGGAACGCGGGCTCGGCCTCGGCGGCGAGATCGCCTTCGACCTCGACGGCGCGGAGCGCACGCTCCGGGTCGCCGTCGAACAGGACGGCTCCCTCTGGGCCGTCTTCGCGGACGCCACCAGCGGGGCGGGCAGCTACCGCTTCCGCTTCCTGCGGCCCCCGGCACCGGCCGCCGACAACACCGTGACCGTCGACTTCAACCGCGCGCTGCTGCCGCCGTGCGCCTTCGCGGACCACTTCATCTGCCCCCTGCCGCCGCCGGGGAACACCCTGCCGATCGGCGTCCCGGCCGGGGAGCGGGCCCTCCGCACCGGCTGACCGGCCGGGGCGCCCACCCGCCGTGCCGTCCGGAGCAGCCGTGCACCGGACGGCGCGATGCCGCCCGGCCGAAACACCCCTTGCGCCGCGAATCAGCGGTCCGAATACTCCCGATCAACGCGCCGGGGGACCCGGAGGGTCCCGGTCGTCCCGGTCGTCGGAAAGTAACCGCCCGCCGTCCGCACCGCATGGGCCCCCACCCCCCGACGGGCCCGGATTCCCCCGGGAGGGACGCCCCCATGAGGACCGAGCCGACCAGCGCCCGCTCCCGTACCGCTCGATCCCGTAACCCTCTCTCCCCTACCGCTCGATCCCGTATCAAAAGCCGCCCCTGTCCCTCCCGTACCGAGCCCGACCCTCGCCCCTCCCGTACCGAGCCCGACCCTCGCCCCTCCCGTGGCGGGGACCACCCCTGTCTCTCCGGTACGGGGCACCTACGGCGGCTCGCCGTCACCACCGGCCTCTTCGTCACCGCCGCGCTGGCCGTACCGGGCGGGGTCCCCAGCGCCGACGCCGAGCCCAGCCGGCTCTCCGGCGCGGCCGGACTGGCCGCCGCCGGCGATGCGCTGCTCGCCGCCGATGTGCCCGGCACCGCCTGGAACGCCGACCCGGCGACCGGGACCCTGATCGTCACCGCCGACAGCACCGTCTCGCGGGCCGATACGCGACGGATCAGGAAGGCGGCGGGTGTACACGCCGGCGTGATCCGGGTCGAGCGCACCCCCGGGGTGTTCACCAAGCTCCTCGCCGGGGGCGACGCGGTGCACGCCACCGGGTGGCGCTGCTCCGCGGGCTTCAACGTCCGCAGGGGCGGCACCTATTACTCCTCACCGCGGGCCACTGCGCCGAAGGCGCGGGCACCTGGTACACCAACGCCGCGCGCACCACCGCCATCGGGCCCACGGCGGGTTCGAGCTTCCCCGGCGACGACTTCGGTCTGGTGCGGTACGTCAACGGTCGGCTGCCCCGGCCGGGCGGCGTCGGCACCGTGGACATCACTGGCACGGTGCCCGCCAGGGTCGGTATGGCGGTCACCCGCCGGGGGTCCACCACGGGCGTCCGCGCGGGCACCGTCACCGGCCTCGACGCCACCGTGAACTACGGCGGCGGGGAGGTGGTCCACGGGATGATCCGGACCAACATCTGCGCCGAGATCGGCGACAGCGGGGGGCCGCTGCACGCGGGCGCCAAGGCGGTCGGGCTCACCTCGGGCGGCATCGGCACCTGTGCGGGCGGCGGTACGACGTTCTTCCAGCCGGTCGCCGAGGCCCTCGACGCCTACGGGGTCAGGGTCTACTGACGCACCAGGGGGGAGAGCTGGGGAACCCGGTGCCGGAGACCCCGCTCCGGTGCGGGTGTGCCGGTCAGGGCCTGGGACTCCCGGTCGGGATTCCGCTCCGGGCGCGCGCCGGGACGACCCTCCGCGCGCCGGGAGTTGTCCGCCACCGCCACGTTCGGATGGCGTACGGGGGGCTCGACGCCGGGCCGTCGTCTGGGACGATGACAGGGCTTCGGGGGTGCGGAGATCGGGGGGCGCGGGAACGATGAAACGCATCGGAGTGACCGGCCACCGGCATATTCCTTCCGCGGCCTACCGCCATGTCAGGGCCGGGCTGCGGACCGTGCTGGGTCGGCACGAGGGCGCGCTGGAGGTGTTCTCCAGTCTCGCGGTCGGCGCGGACCAGCTCTTCGCGGCCATCGCGCTGGAGTGCGGGGCCGAGCTGACGGTGGTCATCCCCAGCGGTGACTACCCGAACGACTTCACCGCCCCCGGCGAGTGGGACAGCTTCCAACAGCTCCGGGGCCGGGCCACCCGGGAGGTCCGGCTCGACTACCCGCACGCGACGGGTGAGGCGTACTACGCGGCCGGGGCGTACATCGCCGACAACTGCGATCGGCTGCTCGCGGTGTGGGACGGGTGTCCGGCCCGTGGACTGGGCGGGACGGCCGACATCGTCCACTACGCCCGGCAACTGGGGAAGCCGGTGACGGTCATCTGGCGCGACGGCATCGAGCGGCCCCCGGGCCCCTGAGGCGCGCGCCTCAAGGGGTCCCCGGTCCTGAGGGCCTGCGTTGAGTGACCCTCGGGACCTGCGGCGCGACGGTGCCGAGCTGACCCCGGGCCCCTGGGAGCCGTCGAGCGGCCCCCGGGGCTTGAGGGTCTGCGTTCCGCGTGGCCCTCGGGTCCTTGAGGGTGGCGTTCCGTGCCCCCGGATCCCCGAAGGGCGGCGGAGAGCGCACCTGCCCCCTGAGGGGCGGCCGGGCGCGCCCCTCAGGAGTCCCCCCGCGGCGGTCGGTCAACTCCGGTGCCGGACCAGCCAGTCCGTGTGCTGCGGCGACACGATGCGCTCCGTCTCGTAGACCGCCGACGGCCACTGGGCGTCGGTGACCGAGGTCTCCATCGCCGTGTGCATCGCCGCCAGATCCTCCTCGACCAGCGAGTGCGCGGCGATCAGGGGCTGATGGCGGCGGATCTCGCTCCACGCCACCGACCCGGCCGCGGCGGCCGACAGCAGCCCCGGCACCTGGGCTGCGGTCGCGAGCGTGAAGGTGTGCAGCAGCGAGAAGAACAGCGCCAGCAGGGTCAGCAGACCGATCGAGAGGGACCAGAACCGGGTCGCGCGACGGGAGTTCTCCGCGCTGCGGTGGTACCAGTTGCGCTGTTCGATCAGCCGGTCCCTGATGTAGGTCTCCCGGCGGACGCCGAACGGCTGGGCGCGCAGCCGTCGCATCCCCGGCGTGATCAGTTCCCGGAGCGCGGCGGACCCGGACCCGGTTCCGTCGTGCACCGCCCCGTCCGGCCCGGTCCCCGCGCCCGGTGCGTCGAGCGATGCCCGGCCCCCGGCCGCGGCCCGGCCCCCCTGGTCCGCCTCCGCCGTGGCGGGCTCCCTCGTGGCGGGCGCCTTCCCCCGCACCGCGACGGCGGATCCGGTCCGCCGACCCCCCGGCGTACCGGCCGCCCGGGGGTCCTGCCAGCCGACCTTGGCCAGTTCCCGCAGTCCGTCCTCCAGCCGTTCGGCGAAGAGTCCGTCTGGTTCGTCGGCGCGGATGCCGAAGGGCGCTCCGTGGACGCAGTAGCGCCAGCACATCGACTTGATGAACTCCGCCGCGGAGCGGTTCAGTTGCCAATGCGACTTCGCACGGCGCCTGGAGGCCCGGTAGCCGTACAGGAGTACGCCGGCGTAGGCGAGCGCGCTCAGCGCGCCCGACAGATGGATGGTGTCGCTGGGCTCCCAGGCCGACGGCAGGGCCGCGGCGGCGGCCCCCGCGACCAGGAGCAGTAGCTGACGGCGGCTGGATCCGACGGCCTCGCGCTGGTGGGCGACGGCGGTGACATCCGTATGGTGGAAGAGAGCGGGTAGATCGCTGGTGCGGAACACGGTGCCGGCGCGTGGGCCGGGTAACCCGGTCATGTGCCCCCCTGTCTGCGGTTTTACTGTCACTCTTTAGGCGGAATGGCTTGTTCCGTACCCGCCTGCGAGAATGCGTTGCAACTCTTTTGTGCCATGTCCACGTGCTGAGTTGCCGCGAGTGGCCATGAGAGTAAAGTCGTGCCGCCAGCACCGCAATGGTGCGTGGTAATCCGCACAGAACACACGATCGAGGACGGCCCGCCCATGACGTTTCAGACCTCAGTATCCTTCGCCGCTGCGAAGAAGAACCGTGTGCCGTTGGCGCGGATCGATGTGCGTGAGAGCGAAGCAGCGAAGAAGTTGGCCCGGGTCCGCCCCGTTGCAGCCGGGCGTACCGCGGAGGCGTCCACCTTCAACTCGTCGCTCTAGAATGGCTGAATGACTGGACCCCTGGTCCCATTCCGCGAGATCGTGCTGAAAGTTCACAGTAGATGTGATCTCGCATGTGACCACTGTTATATCTACGAGCACGCCGATCACACCTGGCGAAACCGCCCCAAGGCGATCTCCGACGAAGCGATTTCCTGGACGGCTCTGCGACTGGCCGAGCATGTCAAACGTCATGCCCTGCCCTCCGTGTCAGTGATCCTGCACGGAGGGGAGCCACTGCTCGCGGGGCCCACGCGACTGCGCCGCGTCTGTGCGGAACTCACCACGGCGCTCGACGGGGTCGCCGCCCTGGACCTGCGGATCCACACCAACGGCCTCCAGCTCAGCCCCCGGTACCTCGACCTGTTCGACGCGTACGACGTCAAGGTGGGCATCTCCCTCGACGGGGACCGCGCCGCGAACGACCGGCACCGCCGGTTCGCCGACGGGCGCACCAGTCACCCGCTGGTCCTCCGGGCCGTCGAACTCCTCCGCCAGGAGCGCTACCGCCATCTCTACCTCGGTCTGCTCTGCACGGTCGACATCGCCAACGACCCGATCGCCGTCTATGACGCGCTCGCCGAACTCGATCCCCCGCGCGTCGACTTCCTGCTGCCGCACGCCACCTGGGACACCCCGCCGCCGCGGCCGGAGGGATCCCCCACCGCGTACGCCGACTGGCTGCTGACCGTCTTCGACCGCTGGGACGAGCTGGGCCGGCAGGTGCCCGTACGACTCTTCGATTCGGTGCTCTCCACCCTGGCGGGCGGCCCCAGCCTCACCGAATCGCTGGGGCTCGCCCCCACCGACCTCGTCGTGGTGGAGACCGACGGCGCGCTGGAGCAGGTCGACTCCTTGAAGAGCGCCTACGACGGAGCCGCGGCCACCGGCTTCGACGTCTTCACCCACACCTTCGACGAGGTCGCGGCCCACCCCGGGGTCAGGGCCCGCCAGCGCGAACTCGCCGGGGTCACCGCGACCTGCCGCGACTGCCCGGTGGTGCGCTCCTGCGGCGGCGGTCTCTACACCCACCGCTACCGCGCACGGAACGGCTTCGACAACACCTCCGTCTACTGCGCCGACCTGGAGGCCCTCATCAGAGGGGTCGAGCACCGCTCCGCCACCGCGCTCGTACCGGCGGCCGTGACCGACCCGGGCGCGCTGCTGGCCGAGGACCAGGAGGTCACCAGGACCCTGCTCGCCTCGCTCCACGAAGAGTTGGCCGGGCGCGGTGGCGCGGCCTGGGACCGGGCGTGGGAGCTGGCCCTCGCGCTGGACGGCGACGGCGATCTGCTCGACGGCGTCTACGGCCACCCGTACACCCGGAGCTGGCTGCGGGAGAGCCTCGACGCGCTCGACGCGGGACGGCCGGACGCCGTCGACCACGCGCTCCGGCTGCCCGCCCACCTCGCCGCCGCACTGGTCCGGGACGCGTCGCGGCCCGGGATCGGCGGCCCGGTCCCCGCGGCCCGGCCCGGCGAGCGGATCACGGTCCCCGTGCCGTACGCGGACGGGACGCTGACGCTGCCGACCCTCGGCGCCCTGACGGTCGGCGGCCCCGGCACACACGGCACGGCCGGGGTCCGCGCCACCGGGGACGGCTTCACCGTCACCGTCGACGGCCGTGCCCCCCGCCGGGTGCGCCTCGGACGGGCGGACGGCGGCTGGCTGCCGGTGCGGACGGTGGGCGGCGCGGACGGCGTGCCGGCGCTGCGGCTGGACGACCTCGATCCCTACCGGGACTCCTTCGCCGGACCCGTACGGCCGAGGCTCGACGACGCCGAGGCGGCCCACTGGGACGAACGGCTCACCGCGGCCTGGGCGCTGCTGAGCGCCGCCGCCCCCGGGCCGGCCGCGGAGGCCGCCGACTGCCTGACCACCCTGACCCCGCTGGCCCCCGTACCCTCCCCGGACCCGGGGGAACCGGCGGTCTTTGGCCGGTCGTCCACGCGTGAGCCGGTCCCGCGTGGGCACGGTTATGGAGCGCTCGGGATCGCGCTGCCCCGCACCCCCGGCGAACTGGCGGTGGCGCTGCTGCGGGAGTTCAGGCGGGCCAAGCTGAACGCCCTGCTCGAAGTCTGCGATCTCTACGCCCAGGACGGCTGGTGGCGCCATCCGGCGCCCTGGCAGGAGGGGGAGGTTCCGGTGTCCGAACTGCTGGCGGGAGTCCATGAGAGGGCCGGTCTGGTGGCCCTCGTCCCCGAGGGTGCGGATCAGGCCAGGCGTGCGCTGGAGACGCTGGCCGGCGCGCCGGAGCTGACGGTCGCCGGCCGGCGACTGCTGGCCGAGCTGGCGGTCGAGCTGGCCGGGCCGGCACGCGCGCGGCCCGTGCCGGCACGCGCGCAGGGGTACGAGCGGGACGAGCGGGGGAACGAGCGTCGCCGTGGCTGACCGCGGCGATCGCGAGCACCTGGCGCGGTCCCTGCGCGCGGTGGGGGTACGGGAGGGGATGACCCTGCTGGTCCACGCCGCGCTGCGGGCCACCGACCTCCACTCCGACACCCTCAGGGACGCGCTGCTGGACGCGCTGGGCCCCGGGGGCACCCTGGTGACGCCCGCCTTCACCGAGGCGAACTCCGACACCTCCGACTCGTACCGCGCCCTGGTGCGGCTGATGACCCCCGAACAGGCCACGGCCTTCCGGGCGGCGATGCCCGCCTTCGATCCGGCCACCACCCCGAGCCAGGGCATGGGCCGGCTGGCCGAGTCGATCCGTACCGCGCCCGGGGCCGTCCGCAGCGCCCATCCGCAGACCTCATTCGCCGCGGTCGGCGCCCGGGCCGCCGAATTGCTCGCCGGCCACACCCTCACCTCCCATCTCGGTGAGGCGTCCCCGCTGGGGGCGCTCTACCGTGCGGAGGCGCACATATTGATGATCAATGTGGATTTCGACGTCTGTACTGCTTTTCATCTCGCCGAATACCGCACCAAAGCTCCCCTGAGGTCGTATCGTTGTGTAGTTCTGCTGCCCAATGGGGGTAAGGAATGGACGGAGTATGAGGACGTCCAGCTCGACGAAAGCGATTTCGGTGCCATCGGCGCGGCTCTCACCTGGGGAATGGAGTCGACGGGGCAACTGGGAGGCAGGCCGGCACGGCTGTTCCCGATCAAGGACGCGGTCGATCACGCGGTCGGCTGGATGACAGAGAAACGCCACTGACCCGGATACGTCACTGGCTCGGATACGTCACTGGCCCGGATACGCGGATGACCCGGAAGAGCGGGTGCCGGGGAAGCGGGTGACCGGGGGCACCGGTGACCCGAAAGGCCGGTGATCGGAGCACGCCGGTGATCAAGAATCGGCGCCGCACGGGAACCGCACCGGCCGGTAAACCGTGCTGAACGGGAAACGGTACGGAACGACAAGGGGTGTTCACCGACTGACCGGCGGGGGGAACCGGAGCGCGCCGGACTCCGGAACGAGTCATTCGCTCACCCGGTCATCGACACCGGCTGGGGGAGCGGGCGTACACGCAGGACGGGGGTCGTGTGTCGGAATCAGCGCAGCGTACGGCGGACCATCGGCCGTACTTCTTCTTGAGCTACGCGCACACACCGCGGTACGGGGCCGGCGGCCCCGACCCGGACATGTGGGTGGAGCGGCTCTTCCGGGATCTCTGCGGCCATGTGATGGCCCTGACCGATCTACCGGCCGGTGCCCCGGCCGGGTTCATGGACCGGGAGATCCGCTCGGGCGAGGGCTGGTCGGAGCGGCTGGGGGAGGTGCTGGCGAACTGCCGGGTCTTCGTGCCGCTCTTCTCCCCGCGCTACTTCGCCAGCGAGATGTGCGGCAAGGAGTGGTACGCCTTCGCCCAGCGGGCGATCTACCACCACGCGAAGTCCAACCGGCCGGCCGAGGCGATCGTGCCCGCGCTCTGGGTGCCGATACCACCGGAGCAGTTACCCGGCCCGGCCGAGCGACTGCAGTTCAACCACCGCGCCTTCGGCGACCGCTACTTCACCGACGGACTCTACGGCCTGATCAAACTGCGCATCTTCGCCGAAGAGTACGAGGCCGCCGTCTATGAGCTGGCAAAACGTATCGTCAGCGTCGCCGACTCGACCCGGATCGCCTCCGGCAGCCCGGTCGACTACCGACACGCCCCCAGCGCCTTCGGCAAACCCAGCGGCGGGCCCCGGCCCATGCACCTCACCATCGCCGCGCCCACCCGGCACGACCTCCCCGAGGGCCGCGCCCCCGACTACTACGGCAAACAGTCCCAGGACTGGAACCCCTACCACCCCGACTCGGCGCGGCCCCTCGCGCTCGTCGCCCAGGACCTGGTCCGCTCGCTGAACTACCAGGCCACCGTCTCCGCCTTCGATCTGGAGGCACCGCCCGACCACAGTCAGCCGCCCACCCGGCCCGAGATACTCCTCGTCGACCGCTGGGCCCTGGAGGACGACGACCGGTGCGCCCGGCTCGCCGCCTTCGACGCCCAGCCGCGCCCCTGGGTCAGTGTCGTCGTCCCCTGGAACCGGGACGACCCGCAGAGCCGGATCTCCGAGGCGCAACTCGTCGAGAGGCTGGAACGCACCATGCCGCACCAGATGAGACAAGGCCGACCCGCCTGCCGGGCGGCCGCGAGAGGTGTCCTCAGCATGGAAGCCTTCGGGCAGATCCTGCCCCAGGTCGTCGAATCGGCGGCCCAGGAGTACCTCCGGCACGCCACCGTCTTCCCGCCCGCCTCGTCGCCCGGGGCCGCCCGGCCCGAACGGCCCCGGCTCCGCGGCCCGGTGGCCGAGTACGGCACCACCCACTACGTCCCGACCACGCGCACGGCCCCCGATGCGGAGGACACGGATGACAGCCAGTCGTGACGGACGCGTCGTCACCTTCTACTCCTACAAGGGAGGCACCGGCCGCACGATGGCCCTGGCCAACACGGCCTGGATCCTCGCCGCGAACGGCAAGCGCGTCCTGGCGGTCGACTGGGACCTGGAGGCACCCGGACTGCACCGCTTCTTCCACCCCTTCCTCGATCCGTCGACGCTCGGCGCCACCACCGGGGTCATCGACCTGATCACCGAGTACGCCTGGGCCGCCATCACCCCCGACGCCGGGCGCCGGGACGACTGGCACGTCGACTACGCGCGCGTCCAGCCGCACGCCGTCTCCCTCGCCCCCGAACTCCTCGGCTGGGAGTTCCCCGACGGCGGCACCCTTGACTTCGTCTCCGCCGGCAAACAGAGCCGGGAGTACTCGGCGACCGTCTCCACCTTCGACTGGGACAATTTCTACGACCGGCTCGGCGGCGGCCTCTTCTTCGACGCGCTGCGCGCGGACATGAAGGCCAACTACGACTACGTCCTCATCGACAGCCGCACCGGACTCAGCGATATCGCCGACATCTGCACCGTCCACCTCCCCGACATCCTGGTCGACTGCTTCACCCTCAGCGACCAGTCCATCGACGGTGCCGCCTCCGTCGCCCGCCAGATCGACGAGCGCTACGGCGGCCGGGGCATCAAGATCTACCCGGTGCCGATGCGCATCGACGAGGGGGAGAAGGAGAAGGCCGACGCCGGCCGCGCGCTGGCCCGGGTCAGATTCGACCGCTTCCCCAGCGGCCTCACCGGGGAGGACCTCACCTCCTACTGGGGCGCGGTGGAGATCCCCTACCGGCCCTACTACGCCTACGAGGAGACGCTGGCCACCTTCGGCGACGAGGCCGGACTGACGAACTCCCTGCTCTCCGCCTTCGAACGGCTCACCACCGTCATCACCGAACAGCGCGTCACCTCGATGCCCACCGTCGGCGACGACACCCGCCTCCGCATCAGGGACGCCTTCACCCGGCGCCGGCCCACGCTCCCCGCCGACCTCGTCCTGAGCTATGTCGCCGAGAACCGGATGTGGGCCGACTGGATCGAGGCCCTGCTCACCCGGGCCGGCTTCCGCGTCCTCCCGCGCGACGTCTCCCTCCAGCGCGAACCGGCCGCCAACGACACCCTCGCCGGCGAGAGCGCGGCCCGCACCGTGGTGCTGCTCTCCGGCGCCTACCTCCAGTCCGCCCCCGCGATCGGCGTCTGGCAGCGCGCCGCGGCCGGCGACCCCGGCGGAGGGCGGCACCAACTGGTGCCGGTCCGCGTCGGCGACGTCCGGCTCAGCGCCCCCTACATCGACCGCAACCCGGTCGACCTCTTCCGGCTGGACGAGGTCCAGGCCACCAGCGCGCTGCTGCGCGCCCTGGACCGCCCCGTACAACTCCCCGACAGCGCGGCGCCGGGACCGCGCTTCCCCGGCACCGTGCCCAAGATCTGGAACGCGCCGCCCCGCAACCCCGGCTTCACCGGACGCTCCGTGGTGCTGGAGCGGATGCGCGACCGGCTCGGCGGCGGGATGCCGGTCGCCGCCGTGCTGCCGCAGCCGCAGACCCTGTACGGACTCGGCGGGGTCGGCAAGACCCAGGTCGCCATCGAGTACGTGCACCGGTTCATGGCCGACTACGACCTGGTCTGGTGGATCTCGTCGGAACAGCCCGACGACGTGATCTCCGGACTCGCCGAACTCGCGGTACGCCTCGGTGCGCACGGCGGCGAGGACATGGCGTCGGCGTCCCGGGAGGCCATCGACCTGCTGCGGCGCGGAGTGCCATCGTCGCGGTGGCTGCTGGTCTTCGACAACGCCGACGACCCCGAGCGGCTCAAGCGGTTCCTGCCCCCGCAGGGCCCCGGGCACATCCTCGTCACCTCCCGGAACCAGAGCTGGTCCCAGTACGGCGACGCGCTGCCCATCGACGTCTTCACCCGCGAGGAGTCCATCGAACACCTCCGGCGCCGGGCCCGCGGGCTGCGCGCCGAGGAGGCCGACCAGGTCGCGGAGGCCGTCGGCGACCTGCCGCTCGCGGTGGAACAGGCCGCGGCCTGGATCGCGGAGACGGCCACCCCCGTGTCCGAGTATCTGGACCGGCTCCGGGAGCAGGCCACCAGCGTGCTCGCGCTCAACCAGCCCCCGGGGTACCCCGAGCCGGTCGCCGCGACCTGGAACCTCTCCATCGAGCGGCTCAAGGAGCGCTCGCCCGCGGCGGTGCGGCTGCTCCAGCTCTGCGCCTTCTTCGCCCCCGAGCCGATCTCCGCGAACCTGCTCTACAGCAAGGAGATGATCGACGCGCTCAAGCCGTACGACGCCTCCCTCCAGGAGAAGCTGGTGCTCGGGCGGGTCATCCGGGAGATCGGCCGGTTCGCCCTCGCCAAGGTCGACCAGGTCTCCAACAGCATCCAGGTGCACCGGCTGGTGCAGGCCGTCATCCGCGCCCAGCTCACCGAGGAGGAGCAGCGGGACGCCCGGCACGCCGTCCACCGGGTGCTCGCCGGGGCCCGGCCCGACGACGACGAGCCGATCGACAACCCCGAGACCTGGGCGCGGTTCGCCACCATCTGGCCGCATCTGAGCCCGTCGGATGCGCGCACCTGCTCGGAGCCGGAGACCCGGCGGCTGCTCATCGACCGGGTGCGCTACCTGTGGAAGCGCGGCGACTGGGTCAGCGCGGCGGCCATCGCCACCGAGGTGCGGGACACCTGGCGGGAGATGCTCGGCAACGACGACCTCCAATACCTCTACCTGCGCTTCCACCTCTCCAACATCTACCGCTCGCAGGGCCGTTACGTGGAGGCGAAGGAGCTCGACGAGATCACCCTGGAGCGGCAGCAGCGGGTCCTGGGCCCCACCCATCCGCACACGTACATGACCACCAGCGGTCTCGCGATGGACCTGGGCACCCTCGGCCAGTACGGCAGGGCGATGGAGCTGGCCACCGAGGCGCACGACGGGTTCAGCCAGATCTTCCACGAGTCCCACCCCCGAACCCTCGCGGCGGCCAACAACCTGGCCCTGAACCTGCGGATGGTCGGCCAGTACGCGCGGGCCCGCGAGATCGACCAGGAGGTCTTCGACCGGCGTACGGAGGTGCTCGGGCCGGAACACCCGTACACCCTCTCCTCGGCCGCCTCCCTCGCCCGCGATCTGCGCGAGGTCGGCCGGTACGAGGAGTCGGTGACCCTGCTCGCCCGCACCTACGACCGGTACAAGACTCAGCTCGGCCGGGCCTTCCCCGGCACGCTGGCGGCGGGCAAGAGCCTCGCGGTGTCGCTGCGCAGGGCCGGCCGGCTGGAGGACGCGCGGCGACTGACCACCGCCACCCGCAACCGCTACCGGGCCCGCTACTCCTCGGCCAACCCGGACACCCTGGCCTGCGATCTGAATCTGGCGGCCGACCTGTTCGCGGCGGGGGAGCCGGTCGCGGCGCGCGATCTGGCGCAGGAGGTCGCGGACCAGTACCGACGGGTGCCGGGGGAGCGGCATCCCTACACCCTCGCCGCCAGGAACAACCTGGGAATCTTCCTCTGGGGCTGCGGCGATCCGGAGCGGTCGGAGGAACTGCTCCGCGAGGTCAGCGAGACGATGCGGCAGATCCTCGGGGAGAGCCATCCGCACGCCCTCTACAGCCGGATCAACCTCGCCAACGCGCTGGCCGACCTCGGCGGCCTGGAGGAGACGCTGAAGATCGAGGAGCGGACGGTGGCCCGGCTGCGCGAGGTCCTCGGCGCCCACCACCCCGAAGTGCTGGGCATCGCGTCCAATCTGGCGGTCACCCTCGGGATGTTGGGGCGCAAGGAGGAGGCGGGCCGGCTGCGGGCGGAGACGGTGGACGAGCTGCGGGGACTGCTGGGGGAGGACCACGCGCTGACCCGGATCGCCCGCGACGAGCGCCGGGTGCACCGGGATCTGGAGCCACTCGCTGTCTGATGGCCCCTGTATGACGGCCCCGTCTCCCTGTCTCCGGGGCCCCCAGGCGGAGGGGCGTCAGTCGTCGAGCAGCCAGGTCAGCACCCGGGGCAGGGCGTGCAGCGCGTCGAAGTGCGCGGCGGCGGGTTCCAGGACCGCCGTCGCGCCGGGGATGCGCTGGGCGAGCCACCGTGAGTGGCCCACCGGGGAGAAGACGTCCTTCTCGCCGTGCCAGAGCATCACCCGCCCGGTGATGTCCGCCGGGTCGAAGCCCCAGGGGCCGCAGAAGGCGAGCGCGTCGTCGATCCAGCCGTATGCGGAGGTCCGCAGCGCCTCCTGGTAGTTGCGCAGCAGCATCGACCGGACCCCGGCGTCCTTGACGACCATCCGGTCGGAGTCGGTCAGCTCCCGGCGCAGATCGTCAAGGAGTCGGATCGGATCCTTCCTGATCTCGGCCGAGCGCAGGATGAAGCGTTCGGTGAGCCCGGCCGGGTCGTTGGCGGCCGAGGTGAACTCCAGGACGTTGGAGGCGGTCATGCCCTCGAACCAGTCCAGACCGTCGGCGTCCCGGGGCGCCAGGGTGACCAGCGCGGCGGTCCGGGTGACCCGCTCGGGCAGCAGCGCCGCGCAGGCCAGCGCGTGCGGGGCGCCGCCCGAGCGGCCCACCACGGCGAACCGCTCCAGACCCAGATGGTCGGCAATGGCCCGGACGTCCTGGACGACATCGGCCACACTCCGTCCGGCCAACCGGTCCGAACCGCCGTAGCCGGGCCGGTCATAGGCGATGAGCTGGGTACGGCGCTGATAGAGCACCATCCCGCGCGGCGCCGGACCGAGCCGGCTGCCGGGCATCCCGTGGAGCAGGAAGACCGGTCTGCCGCGCGGGTCCCCCAGCCGCTCCACCATCAGATGCCGTCCGTCAGCCGCGCGCACACGATGCCGCACTCCCGCCCCCTTCGCCGGGTGCCCCACCGTGCGGGCTCCAACTCTCTCGCATTCCCCCGACGGTCGAAGATCACCCCTCACCCGCTCCGTCCGGCACGGTCCATGCCGTCATCGGGGGCGATGGTCACAGAGGTGTGGCCGTCGCACACCCCGTGAAGGCGCCGTGAACGCCCGCGCGTTGTCGTGTGCCCGTCCTGGGGTCGGTCTTGTGGGCTACCGATCGGTATCGCCATAGTGGGCGGCCCATCCTCCGCGTCCACGGCTCCCCCCACACTGCCCGGACGCGGCCCCCACAGGAGGTCGAAGTTGCAGCACCGACGCATATCCAGCAGGAGGACCGTCGTCGCGGGCGGCGCCGCCGTCGCCCTGCTCATCGCGGGCCTGACCTTCCAGAGCGCCAACGCCAGTGACCGGACCGAGGGGTTTACGGCGAAGAAGCTCTCGGCGACGGCCGCCGGGGAGTTGGCCGCCAGTCTCGACAAGCGACTGGGCGCCGACGCGGCCGGCACGTACTACGACGCGGGCGCCCGCACCCTGGTGGTCAACGTCGTCGACGAGGCCGCCGCCGACTCCGTCCGGGACGCGGGTGGCACGGCCCGGATCGTGGCGCACAGCCTCGCCGAACTGGCCGCTGCCCGGCAGGGCGTCGGTGACCGGGCGAACGTCCCCGGCACCTCCTGGGCCGTCGACCCGGTCACCAACAAGGTCGTCGTCACCGCCGACCGTACGGTCACCGGCGCCGCCCTGACCCGACTGAACCAGACCGTGCGGGAGCTCGGCGACAAGGCCGAGCTGCGGCGCACGGCGGGCGAGTTCACCCCGTACCTCGCCGGTGGCGACGCCATCCACTCGGGCGGCGGCCGCTGTTCGCTCGGCTTCAACGTGGTGAAGGACGGCGCGCCGCACTTCATCACCGCCGGGCACTGCGGGCAGACGGGCAGCCAGTGGTCCGGCACTGCGGGCGGTTCCGCGGTCGGTGAGATGGTCGAATCGAGCTTCCCCGACAACGACTACGCCCTCGTGAAGTACGCCTCCGGGGCCACGGCCCCCAGCGAGGTCAACCTCTACAACGGTGACACCCAGCCGATCGCCCGCGCGGGCGAGGCCACCGTCGGCACCCAGGTACAGCGCAGCGGCTCCACCACGCAGCTCCACGACGGCGCGGTCACCGGCCTCGACGCCACCGTGAACTACGGCAACGGGGACGTCGTCAACGGTCTCATCCAGACCTCGGTCTGCGCGGAGCCCGGGGACAGCGGCGGCTCCCTCTTCGCGGGGGACACCGCCCTCGGGCTCACCTCCGGTGGCAGTGGTAACTGCTCGGCCGGTGGAGTGACGTTCTTCCAGCCGGTGCCGGAGGTGCTGGCGACGTTCGGGGCCGAGATCGGCTGACCCGTACGCCCACCCTTCCGGTGTGCTGAGGTCCGGTGTCCCCGCGCGGGGGTACCGGACCTCGGCCCGTCCGCTCCGGAGCCCGCCGCTTCGGCCCGTCGGCTCGGGAGTCCGCCGCCTCAGCCCGTCCGGTCCGGCGCCCGCCGCCGCAGGGCGCACCCCACGGTGACCGCCGAACCCACCACCGCCCAGGCGGCCAGGATCAGCATCGGACCGCCCGCGCCGTTCCCCCGGAAGTAGCTGATGGAACGGGCCGCGAAGGTGCCCGCCCCCGGGGGCAGCGCGGGCCCGATGGCCCGCCAGAACGGCGGCAGCAGCGGATACGGATAGGCCCCGCCCGCACTCGGATTGCCCAACACCACCACCAGCAGGATCGCCAGCCCGATGCCGAT
Organism: Streptomyces sp. NPDC020965; assembly: GCF_044333555.1. NCBI lineage: Bacteria > Bacillati > Actinomycetota > Actinomycetes > Kitasatosporales > Streptomycetaceae > Streptomyces > Streptomyces sp. NPDC020965. The sequence continues at coordinate 378,050 of NZ_JBIRRE010000009.1, read as the reverse complement.
GATGCCCGCGAGACCCTGGAGGGCCAGGGTGATCGCGCCGACCGTGAAGACCAGCAGCGCGCCCAGACCCCAGAGCGCCGGCAGACTGCCGGGCAGCGCGTCCAGCACCGGTCCCGCGATCACCGAGCCCAGCAGACCGGCGACGATCGAGTACAGCAGCAGCACACCCAGCCGGATCAGGGCCCGATGGGCATTGGCGGGCCGCGCCCCCGCACTGATCGCGAGGATCGCGGCGCAGAGATAGCCGCCCACGCACCAGCCCACGACCAGGTAGAACGAGGAGAGCCCCCGGGCGTCGCCGGGGGCGTCCGGCACGACGTCCACCACATCGAGGGCGCGCCCCCGCTCCCGCTCCGTGAGCGCGACGATCTCGGCGAGCGCGTCGGCGAGTGAGGCGCCGGACGCGCTGGCGACCAGCAGCCGGTCGGTGGTGCCCCGGGGATCGACGATCAGCGCCCCGTCGACGTCCCGGTTCTCGATCTGCCGCAGGGCCGTCGCCTCGTCCGGTACGGCCCGGGGGTCGAGCGGGTCGCCGCGCAGCTCGGAGAGGCGCCGTACGGTCTCGTCGGTGAGCTGTCCGGTCGGGGAGACGACGGCCAGCGGCACCTCGTGCGGTTTCGGCAGGTGGAAGGCGCCGATGTACGAGGTGATGAAGGCGAGCTGGAGCGCCAGCACCCCGATGACCAGGAGTGCCGCCCGCAGACTCACCGCGTCCCGCACCTCGTCGGCGAACCGGGTGCGCGGGGGTCCGTCGGGAGTTCCGTCCGTTGCCATGGCCCCACGCTCGGTGGTGCCGGGGCCGGGCGCAGTCGGGGCGGGGCCGAATGGCTGACCCGGGCTCCGGACCGGAAACGACCCGGGCTCCGGACCGGAAACGACCCGCGCGCCCGTCGGGAATCCGACGGACGCGCGGGCCGATCACCACCGGTGTGGGGGAACCGGGTGGGTAAGGGGGGTCAGCGGGCGCTACGGCCACCGAGCGCGCGCCGACGGGCGGTGCCGAACATGGCCGCGGCACCGAGGGCGAGCGCGGCGGCGCCACCGATCGCGATGTACGGAGTGGTGTTGTCGCCACCGGTCTCCGCGAGGCTGGCGGTCTCGGTGTTCGACGCGACGACGACGGCGTTGGTCACCGGGGTGTTGCCCGTGGACTTGGTGCCGGCCTGGTGGGCGACGTGCGTCGCGTTCTTCTTCACCTCGCCGGGCGAGTCACCGCCGTGGCCGTTGTGGTCGACGGTGGACTTCGTCGCGCCCTGCTTGATCTCCTGGTCCGACGGCGCCTTGGCGGCCGGGGTGGTCACGCCGCCGCTCTCCTTGCCGAAGACCACGTCGGAGCAGGTGTAGAAAGCCTCCGGGGAATCCGAGCGCTGGAGGATCGAGTAGACCAGGTGGCGGCCGGACTTGTTCGGCACGGTGCCGGGGAATACGTACGAGCCGTTGACCAGCGGCGGGTCCACCATGGAGACGAAGGGCTGCGCCTCCAGGTCCGACCACTTCAGCGGCTTCGTCGGGTCGTAGCCGTCCTTGGTGATGTACAGCGAGAGGGTGCCCCGGTGGGGGGCGGTGGCGCGCCAGCGGAAGGTGTGGCTGCCGGGGGAGAGCTGGCTGGACGGCCAGTCGGTACGGGGCGCGTCGAGGCCCTTGTACTTGTCACGGCCCACGCTACAGAGCTTGCCGTCCGGGATGCGCTGCTTGTGGGCGCCGTTGACGTCGGCGAGGTTGACCTCGTTCCAGTCGTACAGGGGCTGGGTGCCACCCGCGGCGACCAGGGCCTTGCACGCCGCCGAGTCCGGGCTCTCAGGACCCTCGGCGAAGCACGCGGAGACCCGGCTGACCGGATCCGCCATCGACCCGTGCGCGGCGGCGGGCGCGGCGGTCAGCGCGGTCAGGGCGAGCGGCGCGACGCCGAGTGCGGCGACCGTGGCGGCCATACGGCGAGCGGTCATGGTGAGGTTCTCCTCAGTACGGTTGCTGTGGGGGACCGGAACCGGCTCGAACGGGCGGGTGGGGCCCTCCGCTCGCCTGGTGAGCGGTCGTTCGAACCGGCTCCGGCGATCAGCAAGTTAGCCGCTCCGGACGCCGAATTCGCCGGTGGGGACGGGATCATGGGCATCCTTATGCTCCCCTTAAGGGGCCGATAAGAGGGGGCTCAGAAAGGTGGCCGGCCGCGCCGCCCGGCACCGGAGAGGCCCCTGCCGGCGGGGGGGACGGCCGGGACCCGGCGCCGCGCCCCGGGGACGTCCGCCACTGGGACGCGTGTGACGGAATTCCACACGGTCCGTGCACGCGGTATCGGCGTGTTTTTCGCCCGACCCTCTTCGGGCGGGATGAATTCCCTTCCGGGGTGTCCATCCTTAATGGTCCGCGTCCGGTCGCTGGCGTGCGCAGATCGGATTCACGATGTCAATAGTCATGGGCTTCTCTATGGTCCCTGCGGGGGCGTGAATATCTTTAGGGGCGGGCTCCGGGAGGGGATTACGGACAAGGCGCCCGCTGATTGCGGACAGGGGCATCGGCCGGGGTTACGGATGAGGGGGGACCGGATCACGGACGAGAATCCGGCCGGCCGACGGACTGCCCGACGCTCCCCCCGGCTGGGGAGTCGCCCCGGGGTCGCGCCGACAGGTGCCCGGGCATCGACCGACCCCCCGCGGACCATGGCGTATCAGGGTGGACGGCGCACGGTCGGGCCGCTGGTCGAGGTCTCCGGGCCGAGGTCCCTCAGGCCGGGGGCCCCGGGTGTGCGGGCCGTACCCCGCCGCTCGGTGTCCCCGTGCCCGCGGGCCGTTCATCTGTGCGAGTTTCCCGTCGTTATCTCCGCCCGGGAAATCTCAAACCGGTGTTCTCCTTGTCCATATCTTTCCGGCTCCATACACGTTCGGCGCTTAGCTGGTTAAGCTGATCCAGCCGGTGAACTCCGGCGCCCCCGCGCGGTCCACGCCCCAGAGCGAAGGAGTCATCCATGGCCCTGACCCGTGAAGAACGTGAACAGTTTCTGGCCGAGCCGCATATCGCGGCCCTGGCCGTGGACTCGGGTGACGCCGGAAGGGCGCCGCTCACGGTGCCGATCTGGTACCAGTACACCCCGGGTGGCGATGCCTGGATCATCACCGGAGAGGACTCCCGCAAGCAGCGGCTCATCGAGCGGGCGGGCCGGTTCTCCCTGATGGTCGACCGGTTGGCGCCCACCGTGCGGTACGTCTCCGTGGAGGGGCCGGTGGTCTCCGCCGCCCCCGCCACCCGTGACCAGCTCGTGGAGATCACGGCCCGCTATATGCCCGCCGACAAGATCGGCCCGTATGTCGAGTTCGCCGAGAAGGAGTTGGGCGAGCAGTTGGTGGTCCGGATGCGTCCGCAGCGTTGGATCAGCCAGGACCTCGGCCGGGTCTGACCCCCGCCGTCCGCGCCCGTTCCCGGCCGCCCACCCTCCGCCCGTGCCGAGGGTTCCCCTCCCCGCCCGTGCCCGGGCTCACCCCCCGCCCGTTCTCGGCCGCTCACCCCCGCCCGCGCCGGGGCTCGTGCCCCGCCCGCCGCCCGCCAGCCGATAGCGCCGCTCTGGTCGGCCCGTACCGCCGTACCGCAGGGTCACCTCCACCCGCCCGATCTCCACGAAGTACTCCAGGTACCGCCGGGCGCTCACCCGGGACAGCGAGCCCGCCTCGGCGCACTCGGACGCCGACAGATCGCCGCCGCGCTCCCGCAGGATCCGTTCCACCAGCTCGGCGGTGTGTGCCGCCAGCCCCTTGGGGAGCCCCCGGGACCCCGGCGGACGGGTCCCGAAGATCTGATCCACATCCTCCTGACGCGCCTCTCCGAGCCGTTCGAAACGGGATCGGAGGGCAGCCACATGCCGAAGCTGCTCCTGGAGCGCCGACTGGCTGAATGGCTTGATCAGATAGTGCAGCGCACCCGCCCGCAGTGCTGCCCGCACCACACCCGCGTCCCGGGCGGCGGTGATGAAGAGCGCATCGACGCTGGCCCGCGTCGCGTCACGCTCCTCCGCCGCCCGCAGCTCACGCAGCACAGTGATCCCGTCCATATCGGGCAGATAGATATCAAGCAAGACGAGATCGGGCCGAAGTCGCTCGGCCGCGCGTAGAGCCTCACCACCGCTGTGGGCCACACCGACGACCCGGAAGCCCTCCGTCGTGGCCACATAGCGGCTGTGCAGCTTCGCGACCATGAAGTCGTCGTCCACCACCAGCACGTTCATACCCGCACACGCTAGGCCCGTGACCACAATGACCACAACGTCCGTTGATTCCGGAAGAGAGACACTTTCTTAACGCACAGGCAACATGTGGGCCACTTCACACTCCCCTAACGAGAGGCGGCTCACGTGCGAATGCGCACTCCCCTCGCCCTGCTCGGGGCAGCGCTGCTGGTTTTCGTGGGGCCGCCGCTGCTCAGCGCGGGCAAGGGCTCCGACACCGGCACCCAGATCCCGGGCCTTCGCTTCATGGTCCCCAACACTCCCGGCGGTGGCTATGACATCACCGCGCGGACCATGGCCAAGAACGCCGAAGAGGCTGACCTCACCTCCGACATCGAGGTGTTCAACCTGCCCGGCGCCGGTGGCACCGTCGGACTGACCCGGCTCGTCGGCGAGCACGGCAACGGCCGGCTCGCCATGTCCATGGGCCTCGGCGTCGTCGGCGCCGTACACACCAACAAGTCCCCCAAGACCCTCGCCGACACCACCCCGATCGCTCGGATCACCGAGGAGCAGGACATCGTCGTGGTGTCCAAGGACTCCCCGTACAAAACCATCCAGGACCTGCTCAAGGCATGGAAGGAGAACCCCGGCAAGCTGCCCGTGGGCGGCGGATCCTCGCCCGGTGGCCCCGACCACCTCGCGCCCATGCTGATGGCGCAGGCGGCGGGCATCCCGCCCAAGGACGTCAACTACGTCCCCTACGACGGCGGTGGCGAACTGCTCGCCTCCATCCTTGGCAACAAGGTCTCCTTCGGCGTCTCCGGCGTCGGCGAGTACCTCGACCAGATCAAATCGGGCGAGCTGCGACTCCTCGCCGTCACCGGCCCCGAGCGGGTGCCCGGCCTCGACGGGCCCACCCTGCGCGAGTCCGGACTCGACACCGAGTTCACCAACTGGCGCGGCATCGTCGCCCCTCCCGGGATCTCCGACTCCGAGCGGGAGAAGCTCGTCGGGCTGATCGAGAAGCTCCAGGCATCCAAGGAGTGGAAGGAGTCGCTGAAGAAGAACGGCTGGAGCGACGCCTTCCTCGCCGGTGACGAGTTCGGGGACTTCCTCAAGGAGCAGAACAAGCGTGTCGACTCGGTGCTGAAGGAGCTGGGACTGTGACCACACCGAAGTCCCCGACGGCCGAAGAGCCCACGACGCCCAAGTCCTGGCTGCGCGAACACTCCGAACTCGGCGTCAGCGTGCTGCTCTTCGCCATCGGCGTCCTCCTCCTCACCGACGCGCTGACCATGGACGTCGACATAGCCCAGCGCGGCCCCGTCGGCCCCAAGACCGTGCCCATCGTGGTCGGCGTCGGATTGCTGATCATCGCGGCCCTGCTCGCCGTCGACGTCCTGCGGGGCGGTCGTGGTGAGGCCGAGGGCGGCGAGGACGTCGACCTGAGCGAACCCAGCGACTGGCGCACCGTCCTGCTGCTCGCGGGAGTCTTCCTCGGCTTCGCCGTGCTCATCGGCCCCATCGGCTTCCCCGTCTCCGGGGCGCTGCTCTTCTGGGGCGCCGCATACGCCCTCGGCAGCAGGCACTACCACCGGGATCCGCTGATCGCCGCAGTGCTCGCCCTGTTCACGTACTACGTCTTCAACAATCTGCTTGGCGTTCCGCTCCCCGGTGGCCCGCTGATGGGGGTGCTCTAGTCGATGGACTCTCTCAATTCACTGATCGACGGTTTCGGCACCGCGCTCACTCCGATCAATCTGCTCTGGGCGGTCATCGGTGTCCTGCTGGGCACCGCGATCGGTGTGCTGCCCGGCATCGGGCCCGCGATGGCGGTGGCGCTGCTGCTGCCGGTGACCTACGGGCTGGAGCCGACCGGTGCGTTCATCATGTTCGCCGGTATCTACTACGGCGCGATGTTCGGCGGCTCGACCACCTCGATCCTGCTGAACACACCAGGTGAGAGCGCGGCCGTGGTGGCCGCGATCGAAGGCAATCCGATGGCCAAGGCGGGCCGGGGCGCGCAAGCGCTCGCCGCCGCCGCTGTCGGTCACTTCGCGGGCGGCATGATCGGCACGATCCTGCTGGTCGCCCTCGCCCCGACCGTCGCCGAACTGGCCGTGGACATCGGTGCGCCCGACTACTTCGCCATCATGGTGCTCGCCTTCATTGCCGTCACCTCGGTGCTCGGTTCCTCCCGCATCCGCGGCCTCGCGTCCCTGCTGATCGGCCTCACCATCGGTCTCGTCGGCCTGGACTCGATGACCGGACAGGAGCGGCTCACCTTCGGCTCGCTCCAGCTCGCCGACGGCGTGGACGTCGTCATCGTCGCGGTCGGACTCTTCGCCATCGGTGAGGCCCTCTGGGTCGCGGCCCACCTCCGCCGCAACGCCGGGGAGCCGATTCCGGTCGGCCGCCCCTGGCTCGGCAAGGAGGACGTGAAGCGCACCTGGAAGCCCTGGCTGCGCGGACCGTTCATCGGTTTCCCCTTCGGCGCGATCCCGGCCGGTGGCGCGGAGATCCCCACCTTCCTCTCGTACGTCAGTGAGAAGCGGCTCTCCAAGCACAAGAAGGAGTTCGGCAAGGGTGCGATCGAGGGTGTGGCGGGACCCGAGTCGGCGGCCTCCGCCTCCGCGGCGGGCACCCTGACCTCGATGCTGACCCTGGGACTGCCCACCACGGCGGTCGCCGCCGTGATGCTCGCCGCCTTCCAGCAGTACGGCATCCAGCCGGGACCACTGCTCTTCGAGCGGGAGCCCGACCTGGTGTGGGGCCTGATCGCCTCGCTCTTCGTCGGCATGGTGCTGCTGCTGGCGCTGAATCTGCCGCTGGCCCCGGTCTGGGCGAAGCTGCTGCGCATTCCGCGTCCGTACCTCTACGCGGGCATCCTCTTCTTCGCCGGAGTGGGCGCCTACGCGGTCGGCGGCGAGGCCCTCGACCTGGTCATCCTGCTGCTCATCGGTCTGCTCGGGTTCGGGATGCGGCGGTACGGTCTGCCCGTGCTGCCGGCCGTCATCGGAGTGATCCTCGGCCCGGCCGCCGAACAGCAGCTCCGTCGCGCGCTGCAGATCAGTGACGGTAGCTTCTCGGGTCTGGTCAACACGCCGTTCTCGGTGACGGTCTACGCGATCATCGTGATCCTGCTCGCCTGGCCCTTGTTGAAGAAGCTGATTCTGCGGCGCCGTAACGTATCCGCATGATCGAAGACACCCGCCCCGCCGCACCCGCCGATGTGACCGGAGTGACGGCCGTGACCAATGCGGCCCATCACCCCTCCATCGAACGGATCGGTGTCGTGCCCGCCCCCATGGCGGCGGACCACACGGCCGATACCGCGGCGGGGCGGGTGTTCGTCCACCGCGAGGCGATCCCGGCCGGCTGAGTGCCGCCGGGTGCCGGGTGCCGGGTGCCGGGTGCCGGGTGCCGGGCGCCGCGAGCCGCGCCGATCAGCCGAGCAGCTCGCCGAGACCGCGAGTACGGGCGAGGAGATCCAACTCGTCCAGGGCCCGCACCGCGTGCCCCGCCGCCTCCGGATCCCGCTCGGCGAGCCCGCTCGCGGCGAACTCGTCCTCGTCGAGCCGGAGCACCGACGACCCGTCGGCCGACACCCAGAGGTCGAGATCCAGATCCTCGACGGTCAGCGTGGTGTCCGTGACCACGGCGGGCCGGGTGATATCGCAGTACCAGCCCTTGAGCGCGCCGTCCGCGCCCCGCACCTCCTTCACCGCGTACCACCGGTCCCGCCAGTAGTGCTCGGTGAACACATCGCCCGGCTCGAAGCGCACGAAGCCGAAATCCCGCACCCCCGGGGCGGCCCAGAGCGCGCGCACCACCGCATGGACGCCGTCGTCGGAGACCGGCACCGCCGGATAGCGGATCTTGGTCGCGCCGGCCTTGACCAGCCGGACCTCAATCGAGCGTGCGGACATGACGAACCTCCGTCGAGCAGATCTCGTAACCGAACCAGCGGTTGATGGCCAGCATGGGGCCGTTGCCGCTGTCATTGGCGGTGAACGCCTCCGTATGGCCCGCGGCCCGCGCCCGGCGCAGCGAGTCGACCTTCGCGAGCTTGGCGTACCCCCGGCCCCGGTGGGCGCGCGCCGTCCCCGTCATCCCCGACATATAGCGGGTGGCGCCGTCCGACTGGGCCGCGGTGAACGCCGCGACCTCGCCGTCCACCAGCACCACCGTGCTGAGCCGGCGGTCCAGCAGCGGATGGCACCAGGTGTGCCGCAACCAGTCGTCGTAATCGTCGAAGTCCACGGCCACGTCCGACGGCTCGTCCGACGTGGCCTCGGCGTCGGCCCGGTACAGCGGCCGGGGATCGTCCGCGAACTCCGCCGCACTCGCCAGCTCCACCCCCGGGGCGCGCGCGGGGAGTTCGGGCAGGGCGTCGTCGTCGAGCGCCAGCCGCTGGAAGTGCGCGGTACGGGACGGGCGGTAGCCCCGCCGTACGGCGAAGGCGCGCGAGGCGGGCTCGTCCGCGACCCAGGAGAACAGAGTGGTCGCGCCCTCCGTCGTCAGATGTTCCTCGGCCGTCCGCGTCAGCAGACCGCCGACGCCCCGCCCCCGGTGCTCCGGCAGCACCTGGACCGCGATGGACGCCTGACGCGGCTCCCGCGCGTCGTACACGACGGCGGCGACCGCCGTCCCGGCGACCTCTCCCGCCCGTTCGGCGATCAGCAGCCGTCGCCGGGCGGCGGGATGGGCGGTCGCCAGATCGAAGAGCACGGACTCGGGGGTCGTCACCCCATGGGGCACCACGGCACGCAGGACCTCACACACCGCCGAGGCGTCCTCGGGGCGGAATTCGCGGACGATCACAGTCATGGTCGGCACGCTACGGTGGCGCTCCGCCGTGTCGCCTCCCCTTTTTCCGCCCGGAATCCACCCCCGGTGGGGGAGAATCGGGGAGTGAACCTCAAGATCACCATCGAAGCCGGCTCCGGCGTCGCACCGTTCGAACAACTGCGCGCGCGGATCTCCGAGCAGGCCAGGTCGGGCGCGCTGCCGGTGGGCTACCGGCTGCCGACCGTACGGGGACTCGCGGAGGAGCTCGGCCTCGCCGCGAACACCGTCGCCAAGGCGTACCGGGCGCTGGAGGCGGACGGGGTGATCGAGACCCGGGGCCGCAACGGCACCTTCGTCGCAGCGGCGGGCGACGCCGCGGCCCGCGAACTGGCAGCGGCGGCCGGCGCCTTCGCGGACCGCGCCAAGCGCCTGGGCCTCTCGCGCGACGCGGCCCGCGACGCGGCCGAAGCGGCGCTCCGGGCCGCCTACGAGTAGCGCGCGTCCGGGGGCTCGGCGCCGCGAGGCCCGGGGGCACCGGCCGGGGGCGCCACCGCCCCCGGGAGGTTGTGGCGCCGCCCCGGACATCCGGGCAGGTTGGACATCCGGGCAGGTCAGAGAGCCGGGCAGGTCAGAGATACAGGCCCGCGTCCGCGCCCTTCGGCTGGTCCGGGATCGACGCCGGACCACTACCCCGCCGCAGCGCGTACAGCTCCGCCAGCGTCGCCCCCTCACGGCCGAGACCCTCCTCCGTACCGAGCCAGTTCACCGACTCCGTACGCGTCAGCGCGCCCACCTCGATCCGGGCCAGACAGCGGCCCGGCCGGACCACCGCCGGGTGCAGCCGCTCCAGATCCTCGTTGGTGGTCACGCCCACCAGGACATTGCGGCCCTGCCCCAGCAGCCCGTCCGTGAGGTTGAGCAGCCGGGACAGCGCCTGGCCCGCCGTGTGCTTGGCCTCGCCGCGGATCAATTCGTCGCAGTCCTCCAGCAGCAGTAGCCGCCAACGGCCCTTCGCGGTGCCCTCGTCCTCACCGATGGCGATGTCCATCAGATAGCCGACGTCGTTGAAGAGCCGCTCCGGATCGAGCACACAGTCGACCTGGCACCACTCCCGCCAGGACCGGGCCAGGGTGCGCAGGGCCGAGGTCTTGCCGGTGCCGGGCGGGCCGTGCAGCAGCAGGAGCCGGCCGGCGATGTCATCGGGGGTGACCTTCATCAGCCGGTCCATGGCGTCGGCCACCGGCTCGGTGTAATTGGCACGGACCTCATCCCAGGTGCCGGCCGCGATCTGCCGGGTGGTCCGGTGCGGGCCGCGGCGCGGCGAGACGTACCAGAACCCCATCGTCACATTCTCCGGCTGCGGCTCCGGATCGTCGGCCGCGTCGGCGGTGGACTCCTTGACGATCCGTTCCGCCAGCTCGGCGCTGACCGCGGTCACGGTGACATCGGCGCCCCGGTTCCAGTGGGAGACGAGCACCGTGTACCCCTCGCCCTCGGCGAGCACCGCTCTGCGGTCGTCGTCCCGCGCCGCGCGCAGCACGGTCGACCCCGGCGGCAGCAGTTCGAAGCCGGGTTTGACGCGGTCGATCTGATGGGCGTGGGCGAAGGGCTGCTCACCGGCGGCGAAGCGACCGAGGAACAGGGCGTCGATGACGTCCGACGGCGAATCGCTGTCGTCGACGTTGAGCCGGATCGGCAGGGCGTGCTGAGGCTGCGAGGCTGCGGCAGACATGCGCTCCATCTGGGGCTGTGCGGCTGACATGCGCCCCATGATCCGGCACGGGCAGGTTCCACGCACGGAGTTTTGCCCGGTGGCGCGCCCCGGTTCGACGGGCGCGCCACCGGACCGGCGTCTCAGCGGCCGATCCCGCGCAGCAGCACCGCCGCCCGACGGGCCCGGCGCACCACCGCGTATCCCTTGGTCAGGGCCCGGTCCCCGGCGAAGGCGCGGCCGATGGACCGACCGTCGATCAGCCGGGCGAACTCCTCGATGCCGGTGGTGCGCCGCACGGTCATCCGCTGGATGGCGTACGGGCCCTGGGCGGGCCGGGCGAGGGCGTTGCCGACCGCGAGGGACTGGGTGAAGCCCGCGGCCCGGACCGTCTCCCGCACCCGGCGACTGGAGTAGCCGAAGGGGTACGCGAACGACCGGGGCGCGGCGCCCAGCTCGTCCGTGAGGATGTCACGGCAGCGGACCGTCTCATAGAGCAGCCGCTCATCGTCCAACTGGTCGAGCTGGGGATGGCTGTGGGTGTGGCCGCCGATCTCGGTGCCCGCCCGCGCGAGTTCCCGTACCTGCTCCCAGTCGAGCATGGTGTCGAGCGCCCCGCCCTCGTCGTACGCCCCGCGCAGCCAGCCGGTCGAGACGAACAGGGTCGCCGCGAAGCCGTGCTTGGCCAGGACGGGGAGGGCGTGCCGGTGCACCCCCTCGTATCCGTCGTCGAAGGTGATCAGCACCGGGCGGCGCGGGAGCGGCCGGTTGCCCCCGGCCCGCCAGGCCGCGCCGAGCCGGGCGGCGGTGACCGGGGTGAGTCCGCGTTCCTCGATCAGCGCCATCTGCTCGGCGAACGCCTCCGGGGTGACGGAGAGACCCAGCGTCCTCCTGGCCGGATGGTGGGCGACGACGTGGTACATGAGGACGGGTACGGGCTGTTCGCTCATCGCGCCTCACTCCCGGACGACGGGGCCGCCGTCTCGATTCCCGCTGCTGGTGTCGGTGTCGGTGACATCGACGGGGCCGCTACGGGCTCCGCCGGCAGGGGTGCGATCGGCCCCGAGGAGAACGTCACCCCGCCCCGGCGCGCCCGCGCGGTCCCCACCGCGTAGCCACCGGCCGCCACCGCGACGCCGGCGACGATCGCACCCGCCCGGCCCGCGCCGCCGCGCCGGCCCAGCAGTGCGTCCCGCAGCCCGCGCGCCACCCCCGCGGGCAGCACCCGGGTGGTGTAGCGGCGTTCGGACTCCAGTCCCTTGCCCGCGCCGACGCTCCGGGCGACCAGGGCTTTGGAGAGCCCCTCGGCATAGGTGCGGGTACGGAAGTAGGCGAACCGCTCCCGCACTGCCGGGACCTTGTGGTGGATCACCGCGCGGTCGTCGATCAGCAGTACCGCGCCGGGCAGGGCCGCGGCGAGCCGGATGCAGAGCTCGGTCTCCTCGCAGCCCAGGGGCCGTCTGTCGCCGTCGCGTCCGATGCCGGTGGCGAAGCCGCCCGAAGCGTCGAACGCGCGGCGCCGGAAGGAGGCGTTGCCGCCGAGGACATTGCGCACCCGGACGGTGCCCGGCGGCAGCCCCCGGTAGGTGCAGCCGACGACCCAGTCGAACTCCTCGGGGAACCAGCAGGGCCGCCGCCCGGAGGCCCAGGCGGCTTCGGTCCGGCCGCCGACGGCCATCACCTCCGGGTCGTCGTACCCCGCGGCGAAGTACCGCAGCCAGTCGCGTTCGGCGACGGCGTCGTCGTCGAGGAAGGCCACGAAGTCACCGCGGGCGGCGGCGATTCCGGTGTTGCGGCCCGCGGAGAGGCCACGGGGGCCCGCGTTGGCGAGCACCCGCACCTCCCAGCCGGAAGGGTTTCCCGCCGGGTGCTCCATTCCGCGGTACCGCTCGGCCAGCCGGCCGAGCAGGGCCGGGTTGTGGTCGACCACGAGGAGCGTCTCCAGGGCGGGCAGTGACTGGCACCGCACCGAGTCGACGGCCGCGAGGATGTCGTCCCAGCGGTCCTCGGTGTAGACGCAGATCACCACCGAGAAGGGGTGGTCGTTCAAGACGCCTCTCCCCGGGGAATCCGCATACCGAGCCCGACTCCGGAGCGGCGCCGCCCGCGTCGGCGTACGCCCTTCTCCCGGAGGATCACTCTGAGCACCCTGATGCCGTCGCGGACGGCGCTGAGATTGCTGACGCCGTGGATGCGGTTGTACTCGTGGCTGGGGACCTCCTGAACGCGCAGCCCCGCCTTGACGACCCGGATGTTCATCAGGGTCTCGATCTCGAATCCCGTGCAGTCCAGGGTGATGTCGTCCAGGCAGTGCTTCCAGAACGCGTTGTAGCCGTAGCAGAGGTCGGTGTAGCGGGCGCCGAACTTGGCGTTGACGATGGAGCAGAGGGCCGAGTTGCCCAGTCGTCGTATGAACGTCATATCGTCGGTGCCGCCGCCGTTGGCGAAGCGCGAACCCTTGGCGAAGTCGGCGCCGGAGACCAGGGCCGAGACATAGGAGACGATCTCGTTCCCGTCGGCCGAGCCGTCGGCGTCCACCATCACGATGATGTCGCCGGTACAGGCGGCGAAGCCGCTGATGAGGGCGTCTCCCTTGCCCTTGCCCGCCTGCCTGACCACCTTGACGTCGGGCCATAACTTTCGGGCGACCTCGACGGTGTTGTCGCTGGAGGCTCCGTCGACCAGCACGACTTCATGAATCCAGTCGGGCAATGTCTTGAATACATGCGGAAGGTTTTCCGCCTCGTTCATGGCGGGAATGACGACGCTCACTGGAGGAGTAATCGCCAGATGGGAGGAGATTGGGCGATAAACGCTTGCTATTCGGCGGGTTTCCTCGGCCGGGTCGGCCGATGGCTCTTGTCCCGGAGCGGGCGGGCGCAGTACTGAACTCATGGGATATTTCCCTCTCCACCGGTGGATCGCCCGCCCCCGGGCGATCCGAGATGAGTGTCCGGTTTGAAAGGGGGGTTTACTTCTCACCTGCCCATGACGGAGTAACTCCCGCCCGGAGTGGATGAGTTGAGACATGACCGCACGGTGGCACGGCTCGTCAAGAGCGTGGCGACCGCATTCGGCACCCCCCTACCCTCGTCGCCCCGAGTCGGATGCATCGCGACGCTTGAGCCCTCCCCCAGAGCCGCTTTGCATGACGATCCGTTACGGGTGGATGTACGACGGTAATGATGTTTGTGACTCTATGGCAAGCCCTGGAGTTCAGGCTTGCTTTTTGCATTATTGGTACCGATTCAGCGGCCGGGCATGGGGCATTACGATCGGGCTTTCTTGATCCTTTTCCTTTGGTCGGCAAGGGGCCTTCATTGCACGCCGGTTCTCCGCCGTGCGTCGGCGTGCGCCCGCCGCGGGGCGGCCCTCCATGGAAGAGGCGGTGCGGCCGGCCGCCGCGCCGTCGGGAGGGGTCTTCGGGGGTCCACCGCACTCGCTGACGGACCGTCGAGGATCTTGCGCATGGCCGACCTTGCCCCTCAGTGACATCAGTTGTCGTGTCCATGCTGCTCAGGGTGGCTGATTCCGTCAAGGAAAGACTGGTGCTTTTGGCATGAACACTTTCGGTGAAGTGATCTACCTGCTACGAAAGTTGACGCAGAGACCCTGCTATAGGAGGTTCCATGAAAGTGTCCAGAATCGTGGCGTTCTCATCCTCACTCCTGCTGGGCGCCGTCCTCGCTCTCACCGGAGCCGGCTCGGCGCAGGCGACCACCACAGGTGCTCTCGCCGTTGACTACGTGGCCCTGGGCGACTCCTACTCATCGGGCGTCGGCGCCGGTGAGTACGACAGCGCCAGTGGTAACTGCAAGCGCAGCAACCGCGCCTACCCCAAGCTGTGGGCCGCCGCCAACGCACCCTCGTCCTTCGCGTTCACCGCTTGCTCGGGCGCTCGTACGAGTGATGTCACCGCCAATCAGCTCGGCCCGCTCAACAGCGGTACCGATCTCGTCTCCATCTCCGTGGGCGGCAACGACGCCGGCTTCAGCGACGTCATGACCACCTGCATCCTCCAGTCCGAGGCCAACTGCATCGCCCGGGTCAACCAGGCCCGCTCGTTCGTCGACACCACCCTCCCCGGCCGCCTCGACACCGTGTACACGGGCATCAAGGCCAAATCCCCGTCCGCGCGGGTCGTCGTACTCGGCTACCCCCGCTTCTACAAGCTCAGCGGTAGCTGTCTCGCCGGCCTGAGCGAGGCCAAGCGCGCGGCCATCAACGGTGCGGCGGACCACCTCAACACCGCCGTGTCGAAGCGCGCGGCCAACCACGGCTATGTCTTCGCGGATGTCGTACCGGCCTTCACCGGGCACGAGATCTGTTCCGGCGCGCCCTGGTTGCACAGTCTGAATCTGGTCAACATCGGCGACTCCTACCACCCCACCGCGGCCGGACAGTCCGGTGGATACCTGCCCGTCTTCACCTCGAAGGCATGATTCACCCGAAGGTGCCTTGAGCGCTGGGTGACGAGGAACCACGCCAGGCGGGGGTCTCCCGGTCGCAAGTGATCGAGAAGGGCACCCAGGCGGAGCGTGCCGCGACCGGAATTCGGATCTCCACCCGGATCCGGTCGCGGCGCGCTCCCTCGCGCCCATCCGTCCCCTCGCTGTGGTCGACCGTCTGTCGGCGGCCGTCACCGGCCGGGAAGCGCAGCCGCTGCCAGGCCGATGCACCGCCGTCCTCGGCCGTCCACCGGTACTCGACGGTGGCGGGCGTACGGCCGACGGTGATCGTCGCGCGGAAGGCGGGGGCCTCGGTCCCGGGCGGCGGACAGCGCCCCGCGTAGCTGTCGCGCACGGCGACGGCGTGCACCTCCACGGTCTGGGCGCGGGCCGGCGCCGATGAACCCGTACCCCCGTCGGCTGCACCGCCGTCCGCCGCGCCGCCGTCCGTACCGGTGTCGCCTGAGCCGCCCCCGTCCGCACCGGCGCCCGGCGCGGTGCCTTCCGTGCCGGGGCCGTCGCTGCTGGCCGGGGGAGCGCTGGTGCCGCTGCCACCGCCGCCCCGCCGGTCGTCGCGTCCAGCGTTGTCGATCAGCGCCCAGGCCAGCCCCACGGCGGCGAGCAGGAACGCCGCCACCCCCACGGCCAGTACCACCGTGGCCCGCTTCGGCTCCGGCCGGCCGGCCGGGTCCGGCGGTCCGTCGGTGGCGCTCGGTGTCGGCGCCGCTCCCGGTACCGGAAAAGGCACCGGGGGCGTGGTGATGACCGTCGGGGTGTACGGGGCCGGAACCGGCGTCGAGTCCGCGCGCACCGCACCACCCGCGGCCACCAGGCGCAGTTGCCGCGCGGCCTCCCGCGGTGACAGTCGCTCGGCCGGGTCCTTGTGCAGCAGCCCGGCGATCACCGGCGCCAGCTCACCGGCGCGCGGGGACTGCGCCGGTTCGTCGTCCGTCACGGCCCGCAGGGTGTTCAGCGGGGTGTTCCGCCGGAACGGTGTGCCGCCGTCGATCGCCGCGTACAGCAGCACTCCGAGGGACCACAGGTCCGACGCGGGGCCCGGGGTCAGCCCCAGGGCCCGCTCGGGGGCGAGGAACTCGGGCGAACCGATCAGCTCCCCCGTCATGGTCAGCGGGGAGGCCCCCTCGACCACCGCGATGCCGAAGTCGGAGAGCACCACCCGGCCGTCGTTGGCGAGGAGGACGTTCCCCGGCTTGACGTCCCGGTGCAGTACCCCCGCCTCGTGCGCGGCGCCCAGGGCGGCGAGCACCTCCGCCCCGATGAGGGCCGCGCGGCGCGGGGGGAGCGGGCCCTCCGCCTCGATGACATCCGCCAGGGAGAGGCCGTGGACCAGCTCCATCACGATCCAGGGCCGGCCGTCCTCGGTGGCCACGTCGTAGACGGTCACCACATTGCGGTGCGAGATCCGGGCCGCCGCCCACGCCTCCCGCTCCAGCCGCCGGTACAGCCGTCGTTCATCGTCGAGCGCGAGACCGGCGGGGGCGCGTACCTCCTTGACCGCCACCTCGCGGCCCAGCGCCTCGTCACGGGCGCGCCACACCACGCCCATGCCGCCCTCGCCCAAGGGGCTCAGCAGCCGGTATCGCCCGGCGATCAGTTGGTTCTCCGGCACACGAGCCCCCATCCCGAGCGGCACGTCCCCGGCGGGGCACACGGGCATCCGACGGGAACCACGGTGCAAACCCTTCCAAGTTAGCTCAGCTCCCGGCCGCCGTAGCCCCCTCGTCGGCAATCCGTACGGGCGGCGGTGGGGGCGGTGCGTGCCGTCCGTGGTCGTTCGTGGCTGTCCGTGGTCGTCCGTCGCGGTCGGGGGCGTCGGGGGCGGGTCAGGAGATCAGCCAGGAGTTCGGTGGTCCCGCGCGTGCTTCACGGGCCGCATGGGAATAATGAGAGCGATGAAGAGACGAACTGTCCAACTCGCCCTGGAATGGAATGGATTCCGAGGGCGTCCGTCAACTCGCGTACCCGTGTGGTGAATCCTGTGGGCGGGATACACGCGTGTGACGACGGGGCGATAGGGTTACCGTGCCCGGGCCGGGTGCGTCGTACGGGTGGGGAGTGACATGGAACAGATAACAGTGCGTAGCAGGGCGCGGGTACCCGCGATCACCTGCGGGAGCAGCGCGACCAGTTCGCGCCTCGACCGACATCTCTCGGTGCTCGGCGGTCCCGCCGTGCCACAGCGGGAGACGATCGAGGCGACGTCGCTGATGCTGGAGCTGACCGCGCGCGATGTGAAGCACAACCGCGCCAGGAGCAGGAGCGGGCGGGTCTCGCTCTTCGCACCGCTGCGGAGGTTGCGCCGCACGCTCTTCGGCAGCCACCGCTGACCCGACGGCCGTCGCCCGGCCGTCGGGTTCACCCGTTCCCGGGGCATCCCGGGGTGTTCTTGATCACGTCACCCGTCTGTGCGGCCCCGCGCTCAGGCGAACACGCCGTCCCGGCGCGGCGCCGCTGACTCCCCGTCCGTCATTCCCACGGCCGTCAGCAGCGCTTCGGTGTGTTCGCCCGGCGCGGGCCCCCGCAGGGTTCGAGGCAGCCCCCGGGCCGGGGGCGGCGGTCACTCCGCCTCGACGGTGACCGAGAACGAGAACCGGTCCCCCCGGTACCGAATGCGCGCCACATCCACCACCCGGCCCGCCGCGTCGTACGTCACCCCCGTGTAGTGCAGGATCGGGCTCAGCAGCGGCACCTTGAGCAGATCGGCTGTCGCCGGGTCGGCCAGCCGCGCTTCCACGGTGTCCGTGATCCTGCTGATCCGGACCCCCAGTGAGTCCCGTAGCACCTTCGTCATCGGCCACCGGGCCAGATCCGCGAGGTCGAGACGGTCGGCGATGTCCGCGCGGACCGCGTTCTCCGCCCAGTTGGTCGGCTCGCCGGTCTCGCCGTCGCGGCGGAGCCGGCGATAGGTCATCACCTCGGACAGGTCGGGGAAGAACTCCGCGAGTTCACCGGGGACCGGCTCGGGGCCGTGCCCCAGGATCGTGACGTGCTCGCCGGACTGCTGGGCCACGATCGCGTCGATCGAGCCGAGCAACCGTCGGGGCGCCCCGCGTCGGGCCCCCGGCTCGATGAAGGTTCCCCGCCGTCGATGGCGGCTGATCAGGCCCTCCTCCTCCAACTCCTTGAGGGCCTGGCGCATGGTCAGCACGCTCACGCCGTAGTGCGCGGCGAGTTGTTCCTCGGTGGGCAACCGCAGTGACGCATCGGGTGTGCGGCCCAGTATGGAGGCGCGCAGGGACTGGGAGACCTGATACCAGAGCGGCAGCTTGCGGTTCAGGACCAGTGAGTCGGGAGCGAAGGAGGAGGTCACGGGGACTCCGTATCAGGACATGAAATGACGCTCAAGACCCTGCCACACGTCGTCGTACCCCTTCTGCAGATGGTCGGCATCCGCCGCCTGCCCGGTGGCGGTCACCGGCCAGCGGGTCTCGAACATGAACGCCAGGCCGTCGTCGATCCGCTGCGGTCGCAGCTCGGCCGCGCTCGCCCGGTCGAAGGTCTCACGGTCGGGGCCGTGTGCGGACATCATGTTGTGCAGCGAGCCGCCGCCGGGGACGAAGCCCCCCTTGCCGGCAATCTTGGCGTCATAGGCCCCCTCGATCAGGCCCATGTACTCGCTCATGACATTGCGGTGGAAGTACGGCGGGCGGAAGGTGTTCTCGCCGACCAGCCAGCGCGGCGCGAAGACCACGAAGTCGACGCCCGCGAGCCCCGGGGTGTCGGAGGGCGAGGTCAGCACCGTGAAGATGGACGGGTCGGGGTGATCGTAGGAGATGGTGCCGATGACATTGAAGCGGCGCAGGTCGTAGACGTACGGCACATGGTTGCCGTGCCAGGCGACCACATCGAGCGGTGAGTGGTCATAGCTCGCGGCCCAGAGGTTCCCGCAGAACTTGTTGACGACCTCCACCGGCCGCTCCACGACCTCGTACGCCGCCGTCGGCGCCAGGAAGTCGCGGGCGTTGGCGAGGCCGTTCGCCCCGATCGGGCCCAGGTCGGGGAGGACGAACGGCGCTCCGTAGTTCTCGCAGACATAGCCGCGCGCCCGCTCGTCCAGCAGCTCCACCCGGAAGCGGACGCCCCGGGGGATCAGCGCGATCTCGCCGGGGCGGGCGGCGAGCGCACCCAGCTCGGTGACGAGCAGCAGCCCGCCGTGCTCCGGGACGATCAGCAGCTCGCCGTCGGCGTCGCTGAACACCCGGTCCGTCATGGCGGCGTTGGCGTGGTAGAGGTGCACGGCCATACCGGTGCGCTGCGTCGCGTCGCCGTTGCCGCCGAGGGTCCACAGACCGGCCAGCCAGTCCGTGCCGGGCGCGGGCTCCGGCAGCGGATCCCACCGCAGCCGATTGGGGTCGGGGACCGTCTCGGTGAACGGCGCGCTGCGGATTCCGCCGTTGTCGACGCGGCGGAAGGGGGGATGCGCGGCCGACGGGCGGATGCGGTAGAGCCACGAGCGGCGGTTCCGGGCGCGCGGCTCGGTGAAGGCGGAGCCGCTGAGCTGCTCCGCGTAGAGGCCGAGCGGGGCGCGCTGTGGTGAGTTGCGCCCGATCGGCAGCGCGCCGGGGGCCGCCTCCGAGCTGTGTTCGTTGCCGAAGCCGGGGGAGTGGGCCAGTCCCTCGGCCCTCGTGCGCGCCTGCTCGATGTCACTCATCGTCCGCTCCCGGTGCCTATGGAATCCTATGGTCAACCGTAGGATTGCAGAGGTGTCCCGTCAACGGCACCGGAGCGGCATGATGGGCGGGTGCCCACCACCCGGTTACGCCGCGAGCCCGTGCAGCGCCGCAGTGCCGAGCGCCTCGCGCGGATCCTGGACGCCTGCGCCGAACTGCTGGACGAGATCGGCTATGACGAGCTGTCCACCCGGGCCGTCGCCGTCCGCGCGGGGGTGCCGATCGGGTCCGTCTACCGCTTCTTCGGCAACAAGCGCGCCCTCGCCGCCGCCCTGGCCGAACGGAATCTGGACCGGTACGCCGAGCGGGTGGGCGACCGGCTGGGCACGTTGCCGGAAGGTGACTGGCGCGGGGTCATCGACGCGGCGCTCGACGAGTACCTGCGGATGAAACGCACCGTCCCCGGCTTCTCCCTGGTCGACTTCGGCCATCGGATACCGGTGGGCGCGCCCGCCTCCGGAGCCAACCACCAGGTCGCCGACCGCCTCGCCCCGCTGCTCGCTGCCCAGACCGGCCGCGCGGACGACACCGGGCTGCGCCGGGCGGTCCTCGTCGCGGTGGAGGCGGCGGACGCGCTGCTGGGACTGGCCTTCCGGGTCCGGCCCTCGGGGGACGAGGAGATCGTCACCGAGACGCGGGAGCTGCTGCGGGCCTATCTGGCCCGAGTGCTCGACTGACGCGCACGACGGCGCCGGACCGAAGGGTGTACGGCGGTGGCGGTGGCGGACTGAAGGTGTAAGGCGCGGGGGCGGATGCGGTGCGGTACGGGTCCGGTCCGGGGGTGCCGACCAGCACTCCTATGTTGACCTGGGGTTTTGCTCGTATTGCTCACACGTCAACATCTTGTTAACAGCTTTTGACGGGACCTAACGTCATCCGGACCGCCGCTCCGGTGGGAGTTCAAGGATGAACGTTAGGTGTCCCCCATGCTGACTGTGCTCGGCTTCGCCATGATCGCGACCTTCCTGGTCCTGATCATGATGAAGAAGATGTCGCCCATCGCGGCTCTGGTCCTCATCCCCGCGCTGTTCTGCGTGCTCGTCGGCAAGGGCGCACACCTCGGGGACTACGTCATCGAAGGCGTCGGCAACCTCGCCCCCACCGCCGCGATGCTGATGTTCGCGATCGTCTACTTCGGCGTGATGATCGACGTCGGTCTCTTCGATCCGATCGTCCGAGCCATCCTGAAGTTCTGCAAGGCCGACCCGATGCGGGTGGTGGTCGGTACGGCGCTGCTCGCCGCGATCGTCTCGCTGGACGGCGACGGCTCCACCACCTTCATGATCACCGTCTCGGCGATGTATCCGCTCTACAAGCGGCTGAACATGAGCCTGGTCGTGATGACCGGTGTCGCGGCCACCGCGAACGGCGTGATGAACACCGTGCCCTGGGGCGGTCCGACCGCCCGTGCGGCCACCGCCCTCAAGCTCGACGCCGCCGACATCTTCGTGCCGATGATCCCGGCGCTGCTGGTCGGACTGCTCTTCGTCTTCATCCTCGCGTACTTCCTGGGCCTGCGGGAGCGCAAGCGGGTCGGCTATCTGACGCTCGACGAGGCGCTGGAGCCTGGGACCGAGACGGTGCTGGTGACGGCCGGCGGAGACACCCTCACGAAGGCCGGCAAGGGCGGTAAGGCCGGTAAGGCCGCTGGAACCGGAACTGCTGGAACCGGATCCGCCGGAGGCGCCGAGGACGGCAAGGACACCGAGGACGCCAAGGGCGGTACGGACGCCAAGGTCGATGCCGCGGCCACCGGGTCCGACGCGCCGGAGGGCGGCTTCCAGGGGCTCGACCCCAACCGCGCCACCCTGCGCCCCCGCCTCTACTGGTTCAACGCCGGGCTCACCATCGCCCTCCTCACCGCGATGATCATGGAGCTGCTGCCCATCCCGGTGCTCTTCCTGCTCGGCGCGGCCCTCGCCCTCACCGTGAACTACCCCGACATGGCCGAGCAGAAGGCCCGGATCGGAGCCCACGCGGAGAACGTCCTCAACGTCGCCGGCATGGTCTTCGCCGCCGCCGTCTTCACCGGCGTCCTCACCGGCACCGGCATGGTCGAGAGCATGGCGGACTGGCTGGTCGGCGCCGTCCCCGAGGGCATGGGCCCGCACATGGCCATCGTCACCGGCCTGCTGAGCCTCCCGCTCACCTACTTCATGTCCAACGACGGCTTCTACTTCGGTGTCCTGCCCGTCCTCGCCGAGGCCGGCGCCGCGCACGGAGTCTCCCCGCTGGAGATCGCCCGCGCCTCGCTCGTCGGCCAGGCCCTGCACATGTCCAGCCCGCTGGTGCCCGCCGTCTACGTCCTCGTCGGCATGGCCAAGGTCGAGTTCGGCGATCACACCAGGTTCACCGTCAAATGGGCCGCCCTGACGTCGCTGGTGGTCCTCGCGGCCGGCATCCTCTTCGGCATCATCTAGAGACGCACAACGAGAGACGCACAACCCCAGAAGCACACGACATCCTGAGCCGCGCGGCCCCCGGAGACACACGGTCCCCGGAGCCGCGCGGCTCTCACAGGCGCCCGCTCCCCTGGGGGCACACGACGTTCAGCGGCACGACCGCGGGGACGTCGGGCGGAGACACCGGGAGGTTTCGATGAACCGGGGCTGGCTGCTGCGCCTCGTCATCGCCTTCGGCTTCGCGCAGGCCGCGGTGTCCATGGCGCGCCCCGCCGTCTCCTACCGCGCGCTCGCCCTCGGAGCGGACGAGCGCGCGATCGGCGTCATCGCGGGGGCGTACGCGCTCCTCCCGCTGTTCGCCGCCGTACCACTGGGGCGCCGTACCGACCACGGGCGGTGCGCGCCCCTCCTGCCGGCCGGGATCGTCCTCATCTCCGGAGGGTGCGTCCTCAGCGGCACGGCGGGTTCGCTCGGTGCGATGGCCGCCTGGAGCGGGGTGATGGGCCTCGGCCACCTCTGCTTCGTCATCGGCGCCCAATCCATCGTCGCCCGCCAGTCCGCCCCCGCCGACCAGGACCGCAACTTCGGCCACTTCACCATCGGCGTCTCCCTCGGCCAGCTCGCCGGACCCGTCGCGGCTGGCTTCATCATCTCCGGGCGGGACGGCGCCATGGACCGTACGAGCGCGCTCGCCCTGGTCGTCTCGGCCGGGGTCGCCGCCGTCGCGCTCACCTCGCTCTGGCGGATCGAGCGCCGCCCGGACGGGCCCGCCCGCCGCGACGACCGGCCCCGGGTCCCCGTCCGCCGCATACTGCGCACCCGGGGAGTCCCCGGCGGCATCTTCATCAGCCTCGCCGTGCTCTCCGCCATCGACATCCTCACCGCCTACCTCCCGGTGATCGGCGAGGAACGCGGCATCGCACCGGCCACCGTCGGGCTGCTGCTCAGCCTGCGGGCCGCCGCCACCATCGCCTGCCGGCTGGTGATGACACCGATGATCCGACGGCTCGGACGCCGGGCGCTGATGACCCTGACCTGCCTGGTCGCCGCGCCCCTGTGCGGAGCCCTCGCCCTGCCGGTCCCGGTCTGGGGGCTCGCGGTGCTGCTCGCCGCGCTCGGCTTCTGTCTGGGTGTCGGCCAGCCGCTGTCGATGACGACCGTCGTCCAGGCCGCGCCCGCGGAGGCGCGGTCGACCGCGCTCGCGCTGCGGCTGACGGGCAACCGGATCGGGCAGGTCGCCGCGCCCGCCGCGGCGGGGCTGCTCGCCGGAGTCGCGGGCTCGGCGGCCCCGTTCGTCATGCTCGGCGTGATTCTGCTGGCGGCCACCGGACTCAGCGCGCGACAGCCGGTGCTGCTCTCCACTGCGGCCGAGGGGGGCGGGCCGGCCGGTGGGTCGGACCAGCCGAAGCGGTCGGACCAGCCGGATCCGTCACAGCGGTCGCGGTAGCCGCAGCCGTCGCGGTGGCCGGCCGCTCCGACCTGGCCGGTCCTTGCGGTGTCGCTGCCGCGCTCACCCGCCACCGCCCCCGACGGCCTTCGGATCGCCGCCCCCGGGCGGCGCTTGAGCCAGCGGCCCCTGGCATCCCAAAACTATCGCCGCTAGTTTGGTCGCGCGATGCCCGCGGATCCGGTTCGCGGGTCTGCCCCACAGGTTCTGTCCGTGGGGCCGGTTCGCGGGTTCTGTCCGTAGGTTCTGAAGGAGTGCGATGAACACCCACGACGGGATGTATATCGACGGCCGGTGGCGCCCGGCCGCCGCCACGGACACCATCGAAGTGGTGAACCCCGCCGACGAACAGGTCATCGCCCGGGTCCCGGCCGGCACCGCGGAGGACATCGACGCCGCCGTACGGGCCGCCCGCGCCGCCCTCCCCGGCTGGGCCGCGACCCCGCCCGCCGAGCGCGCCGTCCGGCTCACCGCGCTCCGGGACGCCCTGACGGCCCGCGTGGACGAGATCGCCGCCACCATCACCGCCGAACTCGGCTCCCCGCTCGCCTTCTCCCGGACGGTCCAGACGGGCCTGCCCATCGCCGTCGCGGGCACCTTCGCCGAACTGGCCGCCTCCTACTCCTTCGAGGAGCGGATCGGGAACTCCACCGTGCTGCTGGAGCCCGTCGGGGTGGTCGGCGCGATCACCCCCTGGAACTACCCGCTCCATCAGATCGTCGCCAAGGTCGCCCCCGCTCTCGCGGCCGGCTGCACCGTCGTCCTGAAGCCGGCCGAGAACACCCCGTTGACCGCCCGGCTCTTCGCGGCCGCCGCGCATGACGCGGAACTCCCCCCGGGGGTCTTCAACCTGGTGACCGGAGTCGGCGATGTCGCCGGTGCCGCCCTCGCGGGACACGAGGACGTCGATCTGGTCTCCTTCACCGGCTCCACCGCGGTCGGCCGCCGCATCGGTGCGACCGCCGGGGGCGCGGTCAAGCGGGTCGCGCTGGAGTTGGGCGGCAAGTCCGCCAATGTGATCCTGCCGGGCGCCGATCTCGCCAAGGCCGTCCGGGTCGGCATCGCCCAGGTGATGAGCAACTCCGGCCAGACCTGTAACGCCTGGACCCGGATGCTGGTCCACCGCGACCAGTACGACGAGGCCGTGGAGCTCGCCGTCGCCGCGGCCGCCACCCACGTACCAGGCGACCGGGTCGGTCCCCTGGTCAGCGCCGCGCAGCGGCAGCGGGTGCGCGGCCACATCGAGCGGGGAGCCGCCGAGGGCGCGCGACTGGTCGCGGGCGGCCCTGAGGCGCCGCGTGACACGGGCTACTACGTCAGCCCCACCGTCTTCGCCGATGTGACACCCGGGATGACCATCGCGCAGGAGGAGATCTTCGGCCCGGTGGTGGCGCTGCTGCGGTACGAGGACGAGGAGGACGCCCTCCGGATCGCCAACGGCACGATCTACGGCCTCGGGGGCGCGGTCTGGGCCGCCGACGACGCGACGGCGGTCGCCTTCGCCCGCCGGATGGACACCGGTCAGGTCGACATCAACGGCGGCCGGTTCAATCCGCTCGCGCCCTTCGGTGGGTACAAGCAGTCGGGGGTCGGCCGCGAGCTGGGCGCGCACGGGCTGGCGGAGTACCTCCAGACCAAGTCCCTCCAGTTCTGACCGCCCCCGGCCCCACCTCGCCCCCGTACCGCCATCAGACTGTCCCAGCAGGTCCCGCGGTCCAGCGGTCCAGCAGTCCGAGCAGCCTGAAGAGCCGAAGAGATCCGGAGAACCCCCTGTGGTCCGCGCCGTCGTCCTGCCCGCCATCGGCTCTCCGCTGGAGATCACCGACATCGAACTGCCCGAGCCCGGCCCCCGGCAGGTGCGGGTCCGTCTCGTCGCCGCCGGTGTCTGCCACTCGGACCTCTCCCTGTCCGACGGCACCCTGCGGCTTCCGGTGCCCGCCGTACTCGGCCACGAGGGCGCGGGGACGGTCGTCTCCGTCGGCGCGGACGTCACCCATGTCGCGCCCGGCGACGCCGTGATCCTCAACTGGGCGCCCTCCTGCGGTCGCTGCCACCCCTGCGGGATCGGTGAGGTGTGGCTGTGCGCCGACGCGTTCACGGGCGCGGCCGGTGTGCACGCCCGTACGGCCGACGGCACCGAACTCCATCCCGGCCTGAACGTCGCCGCGTTCGCCGAGGAGACCGTGGTCGGGGCTGGCTGTGTGGTCCCCGCGCCGGCTGGGGTCCCGCTGGCGGAGGCGGCCCTGCTCGGTTGTGCGGTCCTCACCGGCTACGGCGCGGTCCACCACTCGGCGCGGGTACGGGCGGGGGAGTCCGTCGCGGTCTTCGGGGCGGGCGGGGTGGGCCTCGCGACCCTCCAGTCGGCGCGGATCGCGGGCGCGGCCACGATCGTGGCGGTCGATGTCTCGCCCGAGAAGGAGGCACTGGCACGGGCGGCCGGGGCGACGGAGTTCGTCCTCGCGTCCTCCGGTCCGACCGCGAAGGAGATCCGCGCACTGACCGGCGGGCAGGGCGTGGACGTGTCGATCGAGTGCGTGGGCCGCGCCGCGACCATCCGTACGGCCTGGGAGTCCACCCGGCGCGGTGGCCGGACGACCGTGGTCGGCATCGGCGGCAAGGACGAACAGGTCACCTTCAACGCCCTGGAGATCTTCCACTGGGGGCGGACCCTGTCGGGGTGCGTCTACGGGAACTGCGATCCGGTGCGGGATCTGCCGGTACTGGCCGACCATGTGCGGGCGGGCCGGCTGGATCTGGCGGGTCTGGTGACGGAGCGGGTGGGGCTCGACGGGGTCGCCGGGGCGTTCGAGAACATGGTGCGGGGGAGGGGTGGCAGGACACTGGTGGAGTTCTGACCGGGGCCCCGATACTCCCCGCCCGGCTCGTCCGACCCGCCCCTGTTCGCATCAGGGCCGGGGGGTCAGCCGGTCCGGTCCAGTGCCCCGTACTGGACGGTCAGCCCGGCGACGATCGCGCGCAGACCCGTCTCGAACGCACCCTCGTCCACCTGCTCCTGGCGTTCGGCGAGCAGGTGCGCCCGGCCGAGGTGGGGATAGTCCTCGGGGTCGTACGCCTTCTCGTCGTCGACGAAGCCCCGGGCGAACGAACCGAGCGCCGAACCGGTGACGAAGTACCGCGTCAGCGCCCCGATATGGGTCGCCTGGGCGGGCGGCCACCCCGCGCGGACCATCGCGCCGAAGACCGCGTCCGCCACCCGCAGACCGGCCGGGCGGCGCCCGGGGCCCCGGGCGAGCACCGGAACGATATGGGGGTGGGCCTTGAGCGCCGCCCGGTAGGAGACCGCCCAGTCGTGCAGGGCGTCCGACCAGTCACGGCCGTCACCCTCGTCGAACATCGACAGATCGACCTGTGCGCTGACCGAGTCGGCGACGGCTTCGAGGATCTCGTCCTTGGTGCGGAAGTGGTTGTAGAGGGACGGCCCGCTCACCCCCAGCTCGGCCGCGAGCCGTCGGGTGGAGACCGCCGCCAGACCCTCGGAGTCCACGAGCGCGCTCGCCGTCCGGACGATGCGGTCTCTGCTGAGCAGGGGGTTGCGTGGTCGGGCCATGCGGCACATAGTAGGGCCGATCGAAAGAAAACTAGCAGTGATAGTTGAGGTGGAGACGGTCCGTTGTGAACCTGGAACCGAGCGCGGAGCGGACGGTCGTACGGTGACGCGCCGAGGAGCGCGTCCGCCGCGAGGTCACTCCGTACGCCGCCGAGTGGGACCGCGCCGAGGACATCGGCCGTTCGACGGTGGGGAGACTCGGTGCGCTCTGCCTCCTCGGGCCGGGCTCTACGCCTCCGAGGCCGCGGTGCGCGCGGCCAGCAACGCACTCCAGGTCTACGGCGGCTACGGCCATATCGATGAGTATCCGGTCGGCAAGCCGGTGCGTGACGCCCGGGTGATGACCCGCTACGAGGGCACCAGCCGGCTCCAGGAGCTGATCACCCGCCGCGCGCCGACCGCGGTCTCCGCCTTCTGGGCCCGCGGCCGGCCAGGCGGGACGGGCCGCCGTCCTCGTGGGGCGCGTGCCGGGGCGGACGGCGGACGAGCCCAGCGGCCTTCCCCCCTGCGCCCCGGCCTTCGTCCCGGCGACCCGGTGAGACCCTGGACCCGGTGCGATCCCGCGACCCGGTGCGATCCGACAGAAGCGTCCTAAGCGCTTGCTCACCCTCGGGGTATGGTGTTCCTCCCGTACGGCAGGAATGAGGACGAGTGATGGCAGCGCCGGAGGACACCACCTGCGAGGAGGTGCCGTGGGGTGAAGTCACGCCGGAGGCCGCGCGAAAGCTGCTCGTCGCCGCAGTCGACGCCTTCGCCGAGCGCGGCTACCACGCCACGACGACGCGGGACATCGCCGGCCGGGCCGGAATGAGCCCCGCCGCCCTCTACATCCACTACAAGACCAAGGAAGAACTGCTCCACCGCATCAGCCGGATCGGGCACGACCGGGCGCTGGAGGTGCTGACGACGGCGGCCGAACGCAGTGGCACACCCGGTGAACGGCTCGCCGACGCCGTGAGTTCCTTCGTCCGCTGGCACGCCGGGCGGCACAACACGGCGCGCGTGGTGCAGTACGAACTCGACGCGCTCTCACCCGAACACCGGACCGAGATCGTGGGGTTGCGCCGCCGCAGCGACGACGTCGTACGGGGCATCCTGCGCGACGGCGTGGAGGCCGGTGAGTTCGACGTGCCGGACGTACCGGGCACCACCGTCGCCGTGCTCTCACTCTGCATCGACGTGGCGCGCTGGTTCAACACCCAGGGGCGCCGGACACCCGACGAGGTGGGCGCCCTCTACGCCGACCTCGTGCTCCGCATGGTCTCCGCGCGCGGCTGACGCGTGTTGCGTCCTGTGCGCGCGGGGAGCCACGCGGACGATCCGAAGAAGCCCCGCTCGGTCAGAAGAAGTTCAGAAGAAGTAACGGGAGACCGACTCGGCCACGCACACCGGCTTCTCGCTGCCCTCGCGCTCGACCGTGACCACGGCGGTCACCTGGACCCCGCCGCCCGCCTCCTCGACGCGGCGCAGGACCGCCGTCGCCCGCAGCCGGGACCCCACTGGCACGGGGGCCGGGAAGCGGACCTTGTCGGTGCCGTAGTTGAGGCCCATCTTCATGCCCTCGACCCGCATCACCTGCGGGACCAGGGTCGGCAGCAACGCCAGCGTGAGATAGCCGTGCGCGATGGTCGCCCCGAAGGGGCCGTCGGCCGCGCGCACGGGGTCCACATGGATCCACTGCCGGTCGCCGGTCGCTTCGGCGAAGAGGTCGATCGTCTTCTGGTCGATCTCCAGCCAGTCGCTGGGGCCCAGTGGATCGCCGATCCCAGCGCGCAGCTCGTCGGCGGAGGTGAAGATCCTCGGCTCGGCCATGACCTGATCCCTGTCTCTCGCGCGGTGCGCTCCCCGGGCATCACGCCGATGTCCAAGCGCTTGCTCAGCATGGTTGGGCGGGCATACTCCTGTCAACGCGCCACCAGTAGGCTTCCCGGGGTGCCTCAGTTTCCCGAGAACTTCCAAGAGCTGACCGTCGGTCAATTGTCCGAACGCAGCGGCGCGGCGGTCTCCGCCCTCCACTTCTACGAGTCCAAGGGCCTCATCAGCAGTCGACGGACCAGCGGCAACCAGCGCCGATACAGCCGGGACACGCTGCGCCGGGTGGCGTTCGTCCGGGCCGCGCAGCGCGTCGGTATCCCGCTCGCCACGGTCAGGGACGCACTCGCCGAACTGCCCGAGGAGCGCACGCCCGACCGGGACGACTGGGCGCGGCTCTCGCACGCCTGGCGGCGCGAGTTGGACGAGCGGATCAAGCAACTCGGTCGACTGCGCGACCATCTCACCGATTGCATCGGCTGCGGCTGCCTCTCGTTGGAGACCTGTGTGCTCTCCAACCCGGAGGATGCTTTCGGCCAGAAGATGGCCGGTTCGCGATTGCTGCCGGAGCGTCGCAAGGGAGTGTGAAGCGGTGTGCGGGGGCGGCCACGCCCGCTGTGACGAGCCTGCGGGCGGGCCCGCACCCCCGTGACGGGCCCACCCGCACGCCACGGACACCTGCCGGTGACGGCGATGGGGCCCGGGCGCACTCCACTGTCCCGGGGGCGGAACGGAGGGGCCAACGATTTTCACTCCACGGCGGCCGCCCGATGCCCACCACGATCGCACCGGTACCGGCGCCTTGGCCGAGGAGGCGCCGACCCACTGGCCCGGCAACGCGTACGGGACGACTGCTCGTAGGGGACGACTGCTCGTACGGGCGGCAACGCGTACGGGACGACTGCTCGTAGGGGACGACTGCTCGTACGGGCGGCAACGCGTACGGGACGACAGCTCCTACCGGACGACTGCTCGTGCGGGCGGCGATCCACTGGCGCGACACGGCGAAGGAACGGGCGTGCGTCGGGACACGGCCGCGGGCCGCCCGCGCCCGGCCTCCCACCGCGCCGACCGCGCCCGTACCGCGCTGCTCCCGGCGGGGGGCGCTGCGGGGCCATGGCTCGGGGGCACAGCTCGGGGTCACGGTCCGGTGCGAGGGCTTTCACGCGACGGCTGGTGCCCGTACGGGAACCGTGGGCGCGCCCGACTCGGGGCGTCGGCTTCCGCACGGATGTACTGCTGCGCGGCCGGCCGCTAAGCCGCGCGCTCGTACGCGCCGGCTCGTCGATGCCGCGGGGCGCGGCGGTCTCCGCGGTTCTGAGGGGTCGGCTCCGGATCTCCGGACCACGCGGGGGCGCCCCACATGCCGCGTCGCGGCGCTCGCCCCCACGCCTCTCTCAGGCGCCTCTCCTAGGCCACCGACGCCAGCCCCCGCTGTCCGCCGGCCTCCTTGGCCGCTGCCACGGCCTCGGAGTTCAGGACGGGGCGCGGCACCACGATGCCGCAGCCCGTGCAGACCGGACCGGTCCACGGCTCATTGGCCAGATCCTGTCGCCACACGATGCCGGTCGCCTCACAGACGGGGCAGGTCGTGCCGGGTTCGTCCGCCAGTGCCGAGATCAACCTGCGCAGCACCTCGTCCAACGGTGCCGAGGGATGGGCGGCCGGACTGTCGCAGCGCGCGACCCCGTTCCCGCCCCGGGTGCGCCGGTGCCAGTCGTCGATCGACGACGGCCTGCGCAGCCCGTCGTGCTTCTCTCGCTTTCGCCGGTCGGCGAAACATTCCTCGTACGCGAGCCACACGGCCCGCGCCCGCTCCAGTTCTTCCAGCGCGGCCACCAGCCGCGCCGGATCGGGAGCCCGGTCCTCGGGCTCGATCCTGTGCCGGGCGCACAGGTGATCCCAGGTCGCCCGGTGCCCATAGGGGGCAAAACGTTCCAGGCACTTGCGCAGCGAGTAGCGCCGCAGCGCCAGATCGCACCGCGGGTCGCGTACCTGTCTCGCAAGACTCCGGAAACCGGCCATCGCACTGCCACCTCCGTCGTTTCCATCCATCGGCGTTGGTGTATGGACGTACGAGTGCCCGATTCGGCTCCATCGAAAATCCGATGAGGCCCATTTAGTGAGACGCGCGACCGAAATGAATGCCCCGGATCCCTGGGTGTGGCGGTCGGCGCCGGGGTGCGGGGCGATGCCGAGGACGCGCTCCGTGGCCACCTCGAACTCCCGGCCCACAGTCAGTGGCACCCTCGGGAGGCCCTCGGGAGGCCCCCGGCCTCACTGGTCGATACGGCCCGCCGCGACCACCACGCGTGCCAGCTCGGCGTGGCAGATGTCGTGGTGCGCCCCCGCGGGCGGACCTCCCCGCCGGACCACCGCCGCCGCGTCCACATTGACGCAGCCCGAGCCGGGTATGCCCTGCCCTAGCGCCTCTTCCAGCGTCAGCCGGACCGGCGGCGGCCGGACGGCCCGGATGCCGTCGTGCCCGACCGCCCACCAGCGACGGTCCGCCCCCACGGCCTGACGGTCGTCCCCGGCCAGCCGCGACGCCAGGGGGTAGACCGTCCCCAGGGCGGTGTCATGCCGGGAGTGGCAGGCCACCACCGGACCGTCCACCCGCTGCTCCATGGCTCGCAGCGCGCCCGAGTTCTGCGAGGCGTGCGGTAGCCCTGGCGCGAACGCATAGTGCGAGAAGGCCCCTTGGAGGAGCGTGACCGACTTCACATTTCGCACACCGTGGGGCAGTCCCCGCAGCCCGAAGGCGATCAGCCGCGCCCCCTGGCTGTGCCCCACCAGGTGCACCCGTGTCCCGGGGCGGCTGCGGGCGAGCTGTCCGAGCAGCGGGCCGAGCCCCAGCTCGCCGACGGTCCCCGCCCGGCGCTTCATCGCGTAGTACGTGGTCTGGCGCAACAACTCCTTCGCTCCTCTCCAGGTCTCCACCAGGCCGATGCCGAGGGAGTCGGCGGCGAAATCGGTGACGGCGACCTTCTCCGGCTCCATCTCTTCCAGCGCCAGCGTGAACATCCGGCACACCGTGAGCGCGTCCTCGTACAGCACGGCGGGTGGCCCCTGTTCGTCCTGGGGCAGATCTTCCGTGAAGCGGGCCCCCAGCCCCCCGGCCGGTGCCTCGGTCAACCGCCGCGCCAGCCTGCCGAACTCCGCGAACGCCTCCTCGGACGCGGGCCGCTCATGGAGCAGCCGGTCGAGCCGCGCCACTGTGTCCCGATGTCCGGGGAAGAGTCCGTTGAGCGCCTCCCGGGTGGCCGAGTCCAGAGCCTCCCCGGCCGGCTGCCGCGAATCCGGCGGCGTGCTCAGACCCGGTATCGGCCCGAGCGGTATCGGCCCGAGCGGTATCGGTCCTGGTGGCATCAGGAGGGGCGTCGGCAGACGGGGCGGAACCTGTCCGGTTGGCACCGGTCCGGGTGGGGACTGCGACGGCGGTGCTGGTGCCGGGGGTGCCGGGCTCGGGGCGGCGCCGGGTATCGCCTCATCGGTGAACTTCATCGACGGCCAGGCAATGCCCACGTACCCCGGCCGTACACCCGGCGCCAGCAGTTCCGGGAAGGGGGCGAAGAAGGCCGAGAGGAACCGGTCCGCGACGGCCGGGGAGTTGTTCCACCCGTGGGCGAACATCACCAGATCGGTAACTTCCAGCCCGAGGAGGCGTGCGCGCTCCGCCGCGTCCACATCGCCGTCGTTGTCGAAGGTGATGTCCAGATATGGCCGCACGCTCATTTCCGGCATGACTACCCCTCCCCCGATACATCCGCTTCTGTCAAGAAGCATCCTGCGTCGGACGGAACACGGCTATACCCAGGGCAGGGACAGTCACACTCGAACATCCCCAATCACATCCGGTCAGAATCTCCAACGGGGCGCGTCAGAGCCGGGGGTGGGTCCGGTCCGGGGTGGATCGGGTCCGTGGTGGGGCGGGCCCGTGGTGGATCGGGTCCGGAGTGGGGCGGGCCCGTGGTGGGTCGGGCCCGGGGCCGGGTCAGAGCCGGTCGGCCGCGGTTATCCGGTGCAGATGGATCAGAACGTCGTACGAGGGGGCGAGCCGCGTCGGCACGGGCTCGTCCGGCCAGGCGTTGCCGATGCTCCTGGTCGGCCGGGCCTCGCCGAGCCACTGCCGCGCGGCCACCGGCGCCGTACGCATATCCAGGTAGTAGTCCCGGGGGGAGACCCGCGCCAACGTCTCCTCATTGCTGCCCGGGTCCGGCGGGCCCACCGAGAACTCGCGAATCGTCTCGGCCGGATCCGTCAGGTCCATGGCGTTGAACGAGCCCTGGCCGAAGGTGAAGCCCACATTCACATACCGGTCGCCGATCATGTCCCGGATGAACGCGCCCTGATACTTCGGATATTGCGCGGGGTTCGTCGTCTCGTACCCCACGTGTCCGTTGTGCGCGGAGAGCAGGACGCGGTGGCCGGTCTGACGCTGCCACCACACGGTGTTCTCCGCCATGACCCGGTCCCGGTAGAGCATCATCTGACCGATCTGCCCAGGATCGCAGGACGTCGTCGGATGCACCGCGCCGGCCGTGTCCGAAAGGCAGTAGTCGAATGCGTACATCGTGCCGACCTGAGCGATGGCGCGGGCGTGTTGCAGCATCCAGGTGTGCCGCTTCCGATCCGGGCCCGGTTGCTGCCGCTCCAGCAGCGTCAGCGCCCGCTGGACATCGGCGGCCAGGGCCCGTCGCTCAGCGATGGGCTTGAGCAGATACGCCTTCATCGTCGCGTCGACGGAGGCCGTGGGTCGGGAGGCCCGGTAGAGACCGCGGATCTCGGGCAGCAGCGCCGGATAGTGCTCGGCGACATAGCCCGTCACCTTGTCGAACAGCTCCGGACCCGCGTAGGCGGAGTCATTGCCCATGAACTGCACGGGCCGGTGCGGATTCCGGACATTGTGCTGGCGCATCCAGCGGATCAGTTCCAGATACTCACGGGTGTGCCAGATCAGATACGAGTTCTGGAACTCCTCCCGCATGATCCGCGCCGGGTCGCCATCGCCTCGCAGCACATAGTCGTTCAGTCGGAGTCCGGCGCTCCAATTGGCCTCCAGGGAGAAGGTGGTGAAGCCCTTCTTCTCCACCAGATGGCGGAAGACGCGGTTCTTGGTGCGGAAGAACTCGCGGGAGCTGTGGGTGGCCTCGCCGACGCCCACGATCGACGCCGTGCCGACCATGCGCTCCAGCGGGCGGAGATCCGACAGCGGGCGCGCCGACTTCGTCAGCGCGGGCACGGGGTCCACGGCGCCTTCGGCGATCCCGGCGGGCGACGGGCCGGCCGCGCCGACGGCCAGGACGGAGCCCAGGGCGAGCGCGAGCAGCATCGTCCTCCGCGAGCGGTGTCGTGGTGGTGAAGAGGGTGCGGGGGCGGGGGAGTTCGGGCAGTTCGGAGGGTTGGTCGCAGGTAGGAAACGCATGGATCAAGCCTGCGGGCCTGGCCTGACCCGAACCACCCTGCCAGCCACCGTTCCAGGGTGGGGCGTGCCCCAGCACCGTCCACCCGGTACACCACAGCCCGCACTCCGGTGCACCACCGCCCGTCCGACTCCCCACCCCACGCGGCCGGTTGCCGAGCCTGCCGAGGCCGGGCGGAATCCTTCAGTCCGCCCGCCAGCCCAGCGGAATCACCGCCCCGCCAGCCTCCCGGCGGGGGACCATCTCGGCACACCGCCCGCCAGGGCCGGGCAGGGCCTCAGTACCTCAGATACCGCCTCCGTACCGCCCGGAACGCTGCCAGATCTCCGTTCCAGGCGCCCACGACCTCGTCCGTCCCGGCCCCCGCGTCGATCATCGTGCGCACCCGCGTCGACCCGGTGAGCTTGTCGATCCAGTTGTCGGGCCGCCAGGCGAAGCCGCCCCAGGACCGCTTGGCCGTCACCAGCAGCCCGATTCCGGTGCGTACGGGATCGAACGCCGCCCGGTCGTGGACATGCAACTGAACCCCGCCGACCGTCTTCCCCTGGAACTTGGAGAACGTTGGCGCGAAGTACGCCTCGCGGAAACGCACCCCGGGCAGCTCCAGCGCGTTCGCCGCCTCCGCCCAGCGCCGGTCGACACCCTCGGCGCCGAGCAGTTCGAACGGCCGGGTCGTCCCCCGTCCCTCCGACAGATTCGTCCCCTCGAAGAGACAGGTGCCCGCGTACACCAACGCCGTCTCGGGGGTCGGCATATTGGGGCTCGGCGGCACCCACGGCAGACCCGTCTCGTCGAAGAAGTCCGACCGCCGCCAGCCCGACATCCGTACGGTCGCCAGCTCCACCGGCCGGTCCTTGAGGAACTCGCCGTTGAACAGCCGCGCCAGCTCGGCCACGGTCATGCCGTGCGCCTGCGCGATCGGCTCCCGGCCGACGAACGTCGCGAACGCCCTGTCCAGCACCGGCCCGAGCGCGGCCCGCCCGGTCACCGGATTCGGCCGGTCGAGCACGACGAGGCGCTTGCCCGCGAGCGCGGCCGATTTCATGCAGTCGTACAGCGTCCAGATGTACGTGTAGAAACGCGCACCCGCGTCCTGGATGTCGAAGACGATCGTGTCCACGCCCGAGGCGGTGAAGATATCGGCCAGTGGCTGTCCGCTCTTCAAATAGGCGTCGTAGACCGGCAGTCCGGTGGCCGGATCGTCGTACCGCCCCTCGGAGCCGCCCGCCTGGGCGGTGCCGCGGAAGCCGTGTTCCGGGCCGAAGACGGCGGTCAGATTCACCCGGT
The DNA here is from genome assembly GCF_044333555.1 of Streptomyces sp. NPDC020965. Classification (NCBI taxonomy): domain Bacteria; kingdom Bacillati; phylum Actinomycetota; class Actinomycetes; order Kitasatosporales; family Streptomycetaceae; genus Streptomyces; species Streptomyces sp. NPDC020965. The sequence continues at coordinate 342,314 of NZ_JBIRRE010000009.1, read as the reverse complement.
CGTCCGCGTGCATCACATCCACGATGTGGCGTACGTCGGAGGTGATCCCGGTCGGATTGGTGACCACCCCGACGCGCTGCCCGGCCAGCGCGGAGTATCCATCGGCGGCGAGCCGGTCGAAACCGGTGCGGACCCGGCTTCGGGGCCGTCCACCCGTACGCTCATCGGCGCCGGAGTGCGCCGCCGCGCCGGAACCGGCCGCGGCCAGTGCGCCCGCGGCGCCGCTGGCGGCCAGCAGTCCCCGTCTGGACAGGCTCATCGGGCTCCCTCCATGAAGGCTGTCTGTCATGGTCACGCACGCTAGCGCGACCGCGGGTCGCACGGAACGACCCTGACCGCACGGTTGTGCGACGGCCGTGCGCGGAGCGGGGGAGTGGTCTGCGCGGGCACCCATCGCGCCCTCTTCCCCCGGACATACCGACTGGTTAGTCTGCAACCGTGGCGGCCGGCCCCGGGCAGGAACAGGCCGCAGTGGAAGCGGGGTTCGGGGCTGGAGACCGGCACCGGCACCGGCACCGGCACCGGCACCGGCACCGGCACCGGCACCGGCACCGGCACCGGCACCGGCACCGGCGCCGAACCGAAGCCGGAAGAGCCGGAAGAGCCGGAAGAGCCGGAAGAGGGAGACGCGATGAGTTCGGTACGCGGCGCCGGAGTGGTCGTCACGGGCGCGGGCGGCGGTATCGGCGCCGCGCTCGCCAGACGGTTCACCGCCGAGGGCGCCCGGGTCGTGGTCAACGACATCGACCCCGTGAGGGCCGCGGCGGTCGCCGACGAGATCGGCGCGACCGCCGTCCCCGGGGACGCCTCCGGGATCGTCCCCGCGGCCCGCGACGCGCTCGGCGGCACGGTGGACGTCTACTGCGCCAACGCCGGACTCGGCTCGCCCGGCGACGCCTTCGCCGAAGAAGCGGTCTGGTCCGCCGCCTGGGACGTCAATGTGATGGCCCATGTCCGCGCGGTGCGCGCTCTGCTGCCCGACTGGCTGGAGCGCGGCAGCGGCCGATTCGTCTCCACGGTCTCCGCGGCCGGCCTGCTCACGATGGTCGGGGCCGCCCCCTACAGCGTCTCCAAACACGGCGCGTACGCCTTCGCCGAATGGCTCTCGCTCACCTATCGCCACCGCGGCCTCAAGGTCCATGCCATCTGCCCGCAGGGTGTGCGTACGGACATGCTCACCGCGGCCGGATCGGCGGGCGAACTGGTGCTCGCCCCCGGCGCGATCGAGCCCGCGGCCGTCGCCGACGCGCTGCTGGACGGGATCGCCGCCGAGCGGTTCCTGATCCTGCCGCACCCCGAGGTCGCCGACTACTACCGGACCCGGGCGACGGATCCCGAGCGCTGGCTGGCCGGAATGAACCACCTTCAGCGGAAGTGGGAGGGGATGGGGCGGTGACTCCCGCCGCACCGTACGGCCGGAGAACCCTCTGGCGGTTCGGTACGCACACCGGCACGATGGCGCATTCTGTACCTGTCCCCGTAGGTGGGAAGATCCTCGGACCGGGGTTGCGTTACCCCGGACAGGTCAGTTGTCGGATGTGAGTGAGAGGACGGTGGCGGCCATGGCCAGAACGACGGACGGGGACGACGCCCCCGTACCGCAGCGCCTGCTGGCCGCCGCCACCCGGCTCTTCGCCGAGCAGGGATATGACCGCACCTCCGTCCAGGAGATCGTCGAGGCCGCGGGTGTCACCAAGGGCGCGCTCTACCACTACTTCGGCTCCAAGGAAGACCTCCTCCAAGAGGTCTACGCGCGGGTACTGAGGGTGCAGCAGGAGCGGCTCGACGCCTTCGCCGATGCGGACGAGCCGGTCGAGGTGCGGCTGCGCGGGGCCGCGGCGGACGTGGTCGTCACGACGATCGACAATCTGGACGACGCGGCGATCTTCTTCCGTTCGATGCACCATCTGAGCCCGGAGAAGCACAAGCAGGTACGGGCGGAGCGGCGCCGCTACCACGAGCGGTTCCGGGCGCTCGTGGAGGAGGGACAGGCCAGCGGCGTCTTCTCCGCGGCGACGCCCGCTGACCTGGTGGTGGACTACCACTTCGGCTCGGTGCACCATCTGTCGACGTGGTACCGCCCGGACGGCCCACTGAGCAAGCAGCAGGTCGCGGACCAGCTGGCCGACCTGCTCCTGAGGGCGCTGCGGCCGTAACCCGGCCATATGTGTACGGGGCCGGGCGTACGGGCCAACGCGGGCCGGCCAGGCTTCCTTGACTGCGACCCGCCCTCTGCCTGCCGGTCGGGCTCCCGCGCCCCGCCCCACGTGGCCGGCCGGGACCTGCGCGACGGACCCGCCCCTACGGCGCGTACCGCCCCAGCTCCCGCCGCGCCAGTGACCGCTGATGCACCTCGTCCGGCCCGTCCGCCAGCCGCAGTGTCCGCGCCGCCGCCCACAGCTCCGCCAGCGGGAAGTCCTGGCTCACCCCACCGGCCCCGTGCAGCTGTACCGCCTTGTCCAGGATGTCCACCACCGCCCTCGGTGTAGCGATCTTGATCGCCTGGATCTCCGTATGGGCCCCGCGGTTGCCCACCGTGTCCATCAGCCACGCGGTCTTCAGCACCAGCAGTCGGAGCTGTTCCACCGTCACCCGCGCGTCCGCGATCCAGTTCCGTACGACGCCCTGGTCGGCGATGGGTCCGCCGAAGGCCGTACGGGACACGGCGCGCCGACACATCAGCTCGATCGCCCGCTCGGCCATCCCGATCAGCCTCATGCAGTGGTGGATCCGGCCGGGGCCCAGCCTGGCCTGCGCGATGGCGAACCCGCCGCCCTCCTCGCCGATGAGATGGGACACCGGCACCCGGACCCGGTCGAAGATGATCTCGGCGTGGCCGCCGTGCGCGTGGTCCTCGTAGCCGTACACCCGCATCGCGCGCCGGATCTCGACCCCCGGGGTGTCGCGGGGCACCAGCACCATCGACTGCTGGCGGCGGATGTCGGACCCCTCCGGGTCCGTCTTGCCCATCACGATGAAGACGGCGCAGTCCGGGTTCATCGCGCCGGAGATGTACCACTTCCGGCCGGTGATGACGTAGTCGTCGCCGTCCCGCTCGATCCGGGTCTCGATGTTCGTCGCGTCCGACGAGGCGACCTCCGGCTCCGTCATCGCGAACGCCGAACGGATCTCTCCGGCGAGCAGCGGCGCCAGCCAGCGTTCGCGCTGCCGGGCGTCGCCGAACTGCGCCAGTACCTCCATGTTCCCGGTGTCCGGCGCGGCGCAGTTCACGGCGGTGGGGCCCAGCCGGGGGCTGTGGCCGGTGATCTCGGCGAGCGGTGCGTACTGGAGATTGGTCAGCCCGGCCCCGTACCGCGGGTCAGGGAGGAAGAGGTTCCACAGCCCCCGCCGCCGCGCCTCCGTCGTCAGCTCGGCCACGACCGGCGGGGTCTCCCACGGCGATTCCAGTCGTGCCCGCTGCTCCTGGGCGACGGTCTCGGCCGGGTGGACCCACTCCGCCATGAAGGCCAGCAGCCTGGTCCGCAGGTCCTCGGTCCGTGCGTCGAATGCGAAGTCCATGGGGTCAGCCCTCCTGGAGGGTGGTGAGGCCGTGCTCGATGAAGAGGGGTACCAGCGCGCCGATCCGGTCGAAGCCGTCGCCGACGGTCCGGCCGAGGGTGTAGCGGTAGTGGATGCCCTCCAGGATCACCGCGAGCTTGAACCAGGCGAACGCCGTGTACCAGGGGATGGCCGAGGTGTCCCGGCCGGATCGGTCGGCGTACCGCTCGACCAGCTCGGCGGTGGACGGGTGGCCGGGTGCGGAGGCCGTGGTGCTGATGGGGGTGTCGGAGGCCGGCAGTTCGGTCCCGTACATCGCCAGCAGGCCGAGGTCGGTCAGGGGATCGCCGAGCGTGGACATCTCCCAGTCCAGGACCGCCGTGATCCGGTCGTCCGCGCCGACCAGCGCGTTGTCGAGGCGGTAGTCGCCGTGGACGACGGTGGGTGCGGGGGAGCGGGGCAGGGCGCGGCCGAGGGAGGCGCGGAGTTCGCTGATTCCGGCGAGGTCGCGGCTGTGGGAGGCGTCGAGCTGCTTTCCCCAGCGCCGCAACTGCCGGTCGAGGAAGCCATCGGGGCGACCGAAGTCGCCGAGCCCCACCGATTCGGGATCCACGGCGTGCAGGTCGACGAGAGTGTCGAGCAGGCCGAGCACCGTGGTCCGGGTGCGTTCGGGGCCGAGCGGGGCCAGTTCGCCGGCCGTGCGGTACGGCGTGCCGGGCACGAACTCCATGACGTAGAACGGCGCTCCGAGCACCGTGTCGTCCTCACACAGCAGCACCGGCTCGGGCACCGGCACGGCGGTCGGGTGCAGGGCACTGATCACGCGGTGCTCGCGCCGCATGTCGTGGGCGGTCGCCAGGACGTGCCCCAGCGGCGGACGTCGGACGACCCAGCGGTCGGTGCCGTCGGTGACGGCGTACGTGAGGTTGGAACGGCCGCCCTGGATCAGCCGGGCGTCGAGTGGGCCGCGCACCAGGCCGGGCCGCTCGCGGTCGAGATGGATACGGAGCTCCCCGGGGTCGAGTCCTGGTGGGGGGTCTGGGCTCATCGGGGTGCCTCCGAGGGGCTCCGGGTGCGGTCGGTGGGCTCGCCCATGATGACCGACCGGTCGGTATGTCGTCCAGTGTGTACGGGGATCACGGGGGCGTCATGACCATCGAAACCCGCCCGTGGGCCAGTGCGCACGCCCATGACCGGCGCGTTGCGACCACCGCGACCCGCCCGCCCGCCCGCCCGTCCGCTCGTCAGGTGCGCCGCCGCCCGGGTGTCCGCCCAGCCCCGGACCGGACCAGGTCAGGCCGGACCGGACCAGGCCGGACCTAGAGGATCATCACCACCGCGAGCCCGGCGAGCGCCACCGCGCACCCCGCCGCCGCGAGCGCCGCCCCCGTCGACAGCGCGGGCGGTCGCGGCCCGGCGCCCAGGACCCGTATCCGCCCATGCGTCACCAGCAGGAAGCCCAGCCACACCAGCACGCTTAGCGCGACCGCGACGATGCCCGCCGCGTCCGGCCCGTCGCCGTTCAGCCCCTGTCGAACCGCGAGCACCGCCACCACGGTGAAGGACAGCGTGGTCCTGCGCCAGGCCAGCCGCGTCCGCTCCGGCTGAAGCCCCGGATCCCGTACGGCGGTCGTCATCGGGCGCCACCCCAGCCGAAGAGGACCACGACCACCATCGCCAGCGCCACCACGGCGATCAACAGGCTGAGCAGGGTGGGAAAGCGGGAGACCGGCAGGTCCTCGCCGCGCCGCATGGCCCGCTCGCAGCGCACCCAGTGGTTGACCGCCCGGAGCGCGCAGAGCACCCCCGCGGCCAGCAGCCCGAGCGCCAATCCGGCCCGTACGCCCCACCGCAGGTCCGGCAGGAACTGATCCACGGCGAATCCGCCGCCGATCAGCGCGAGCGCCGTACGGAGCCAGGCCAGAAAGGTTCGCTCATTGGCGAGCGAGAACCGGTAGTCGGGTGTCTCGCCCTCCTCCCGCACCTGGTGGGGGGCGAACCACAGCCGCAGACTCCGTACGAGATCAGTCACGTTTTGCACCATACCCGGCCATGATCAACAGCTCCGGGACGGGCGGCGGGCGGCAGGCGGCGAGAACCCCCCTGCGGGATCGGCGCCACACAGCCCCGGCAAGACGGGCGACACCGTGATCCGCGCACGAGAAGCGGGAGAACGCCCTCCCCGGCTACACCTCGCGGCCCAGGAAATTGAGCAACCTGGTCTGGGCGTCCGCATCGGCGGACGAAGAGACCTTGGCGCCAAACGCCTGCGGCATCCGGATATCCCCGTCCTCCGGCAGCAGGATCTCCGTCGCCACGGCCACCGCTTCGGAATCCAATGCCTCGCTCTGGCCGGTCGCCCGCGCCAGGTCCCATCCGTGGATCAAGGTATCGGCACACGCCATCCGCCGCACGAACTCCTCGAACGGGATGGAGCCGAACTCCTCTCCCAGCAGGGCGCGGGCCTGCGCCGGGTCACGCAGGGCGGTCCTGACCCCCTCGGCTGCCGCATCCCACGCCTGGGCCAGGTCCTCGCCCCGGCCCGGCGCGGAATAGCCGGATCCGTCCAGCCCGGCGACGGCCCGCCGGTTGTTCGAGACCACGTGGGCCGCAACGTCCCAAGCCGTCCATCCGGGACAGGGGGACGGATCCTCCCATCTGTCCGGCGGGCAATTAAGGATCAATTCCCCAAAACGCTCCGCTATCCGTCCGTAGAGCTCCGGCACTGAAGATGCCACTTCGTTCCTCTTTTGCTCATCAGGCCGGCGAAACAGCCAGCCAAAGGGGGGGCACGGTCCGATCTCATCGTCACCGGTCGGCGGCCATCTGACACGAAGAACCTATGCCTCCACAACACACCCACCCTGACGCGGACAGTGCGGCAGCAGCAGCGGGTGGCCAACCGCGAACCGGGCACCCCTTCTCACGAACCCGCGTGCCGTGGCCCCGGAACACCCCCTTCCTGGCCGCGAGTTCCCTGCGAGTCACCTCCGAGGATCCGCGAACCTGCCAGGTTCGGAGCGCAGCCGCTCATACGCGGCCAAGCCGTCAGGCACCCACTCCCAACTGCTGAGCCGCCGCTCCACCTCGTCCTCCGGCAGGAACGCGTGCCACGCCACTTCCTCGACCTGGGGCCGTACCGGAAGATCGCAGCGGACCTTGTACACCGCCGACCACCAGCTTTTATCGCCACCGTCGTACAGGAAACGGAACAGGGGCTCCGGCCGGGGCAGCCCCGACACCCCCAACTCCTCCTCGGCCTCCCGCAGGGCCGCGTCGTCATAGCTCTCGCCCGCGCCGACCACACCGCCCACGAACATGTCGTACAGGGCGGGGAAGACCAGCTTCGTCGCCGTTCTGCGGTGCACGAAGATCCGGTCATCCGCGTCCCTGGCCAGCACGAACACACAACGGTGGCGCAGCCCACGGGCGTAGACCTCGCCGCGCGGGGCCCGGCCCACGACACGGTCGGACTCGTCGACGACGTCCAGGATTTCATCGGAGGCACTCATGCCGGCATTCCACCACCCGCCACCACCCCGTCATCAAGCCGTACGTCCGGGCTGTTGACTCCCTACCGGCCAGTACCGAAGATCGGACCACCCAACCCCGGACACGACCTGGGCGCGCGGTCCCGCGCCGCCCCCACGAAGGACGGAAGTCATGGCGTACGACACCGATGTGATCGTGATTGGGGCGGGGCTCGCGGGTCTGGTGGCCACGGCGGAGCTGGTCGACGCCGGGCGCCGGGTCATCCTCCTGGACCAGGAGCCCGAGCGGTCCATCGGCGGGCAGGCGCACTGGTCCTTCGGTGGCCTCTTCCTCGTCGACTCACCCGAACAGCGCCGGATGCGGATCAGGGACAGTCAGGAGCTGGCGCTCCAGGACTGGTTCGGCACGGCGGGCTTCGACCGCGACGAGGACCACTGGCCACGCCGCTGGGCCGAGGCGTACGTCGACTTCGCGTCCGGGGAGAAGCGTTCCTGGCTGCGCGAGCGGGGCGTACGGTTCTTCCCGGTCGTCGGCTGGGCCGAGCGCGGCGGCTACGACGCCACGGGCCACGGCAACTCCGTCCCCCGCTTCCACATCACCTGGGGCACCGGCCCCGGTGTCGTCGCCCCCTTCGAACGGCGGGTCCGCGAAGGCGTCGCCCGCGGTCTCGTCCGCTTCGCGTTCCGGCACCGGGTCACGGGCCTGAGTGGCGCCGCGGGCACCGTCGACACCGTCAGCGGCGAGGTGCTCCGGCCGTCCACCGCCGAGCGCGGCGCCGCCAGCGACCGCGAGGTCGTCGGCGCCTTCGAGTACCGGGCGCAGGCGGTGATCGTCACCTCGGGCGGCATCGGCGGCAATCACGAGCTGGTACGGGAGCAGTGGCCCGAGCGGCTCGGTACCCCTCCGGAGCGGATGCTCTCCGGGGTCCCGGCCCATGTGGACGGGCTGATGCTCGGCATCGCCGAACGGGCGGGCGCCAGCCACATCAACCGTGACCGGATGTGGCACTACACGGAGGGGATCGAGAACTGGAACCCCGTCTGGGCCCGGCACGGCATCCGCATCCTGCCCGGTCCCTCCTCGCTCTGGCTGGACGCGCGCGGCAAGCGGCTGCCCGTCCCGCTCTTCCCCGGCTTCGACACCCTCGGCACGCTCGACCACATCATGCGGACCGGCCACCACCACACCTGGTTCGTCCTCGACCAGCGGATCATCGGCAAGGAGTTCGCGCTCTCCGGCTCCGAACAGAACCCCGATCTGACGGGGAAATCGGTCCGCGACGTTCTCGGCCGCGCCAGGGCCGACGTGCCGGGACCGGTGCGGGCGTTCATGGAGAAGGGGGTGGACTTCGTCGTGGAGCGGGACCTGTCCTCGCTCGTCCGGGGGATGAACGCGCTCACCGCCGAGCCGCTCATCGACGAGGGCGAGCTACGGCGCGAGATCGTCGCCCGCGACCGTGAGATCAGAAACCCCTTCACCAAGGATCTCCAGGTCACAGCCATTCGTGGGGCCCGTAAGTATCTCGGCGACAAGCTCATCCGCACGGCCGCGCCGCACCGCATCCTCGATCCGAAGGCCGGTCCGCTGATCGCCGTACGGCTGAACATCCTCACCCGCAAGTCGCTCGGCGGGCTGGAGACCGATCTCTCCTCGCGGGTGCTCGGTGAGAACGGTGAGCCGCTGGCGGGGTTGTACGCGGCGGGGGAGGCGGCGGGGTTCGGCGGTGGCGGGATGCACGGCTACCGCTCGCTGGAAGGCACCTTCCTCGGTGGCTGCGTCTTCTCGGGGCGGGCGGCGGGGCGGGCGGCGGCAGCAGCGGTCTGAGCCGGCCCCTCACTGTCTGAGCCCCCCGCCGGGGGGCCCGCCGGCCCCCGGCCCCGGCCCCGAACCTGAAGCCTGGGCCCGGCCGGCGCCGGGCACACAGCGGCGCGGACGGGTCCGATGACCGAACCCGTCCGCGCCGACGAAAAACCACTACCGAACCGCTAACGAACCACCGAAAGTACGGACGGAAGACCGCCGCCGAGGACCCGCTGCCGACCGTCGACCGCCAGGGGCAGCCGTCAGCAGCGGACCGCTACAGCACCAGCGACAGCAGCAGCACGAAGACGATGCCGACGACCGAGATGATGGTCTCCATCACCGACCAGGTCTTGAGCGTCTGGCCGACCGTCATGCCGAAGTACTCCTTCACCAGCCAGAACCCGGCGTCGTTGACATGGCTGAAGAAGAGCGAACCGGCGCCGATCGCCAGCACCAGCAGCGCCGACTCGGTGGTCGACATACCAGCGGCGAGCGGAGCGACCAGACCGGCCGCGGAGATCGTCGCCACCGTCGCCGAACCGGTCGCCAGCCGGATGGCCACCGCGATCAGCCAGGCCAGCAGCAGGGTCGGAATCGACCAGTTCTCGGATATGTCCAGGATCATCTGGCCCACACCGACGTCGATCAGGGTCTGCTTGAAGCCACCACCGGCGCCGACGATCATCAGCACGCCTGCGATCGGGGCGAGCGACTTCTCGACCGTGGACGAGATCCGGTCCTTGGTGAACCCGGCCGCGCGGCCCAGCGTGAACAGGCCCACGAGCACGGCGGCGAGCAGCGCGATCAGCGGCGAGCCGATGACGTCCGTGATCTTCTGCACCTGGTTCTCGGGGTCGTCGATGACGATCTCGACCAGCGCGTTGGACAGCATCAGCACGACGGGCAGCAGCACGGTGAAGACGGTGGCGCCGAAGCTGGGGCGGTGCTCCAGGTCCTCGGACGGACGCGCCGGGATCATCTTCTCGGGCGCCGGGATGTCCACCCAGCGAGCCGCGTACTTGGCGAAGACGGGACCCGCGATGATCACCGTCGGGATCGAGACCAGCACACCGAGCGCCAGCGTCACACCGAGGTTGGCGCCGAGGGCGTCGATCGCGACGAGTGGGCCGGGGTGCGGCGGGATCAGACCGTGCATCACCGACAGACCGGCCAGGGCCGGGATACCGATCCGCATCAGCGAGTAGTTACCGCGCTTGGCCACCATCAGGACCACCGGGATCAGCAGCACGATGCCGACCTCGAAGAAGAGCGGCAGCCCGATCACCGAGGCGATCAGCACCATCGCCCAGGGCATGGTGCGCCCGTTCGCCTTCGCGAGGATCGTGTCCACGATCTGGTCGCCACCGCCCGAATCGGCGAGCAGCTTGCCCAGGATCGCACCGAGCGCGATCAGTACGCCCACTCCGGCGACAGTGGAGCCGAGGCCCTTGGAGAAGGACTCGATGGCCTTGCCGAGCGGGGCTCCGGCGAACGCTCCGAGCGCCAGTGACCCGATGGTCAGCGCCAGGAAAGCGTGGAGTTTGAACTTGGTGATGAGCAGGACGATGACGGCGATGCCCGCGAGGACGGCGATGCCGAGCTGGGCGTTGCCGGCCGAGGTGATCGGCGCTGTGGCGTCCGCTGCCAGCATCTCGACACTGAGACTGGTCACGGTGGTTCCTTAGGGAATCGGTACGGGTTGGGGATGCGGTACGGGACGGGCCCGACCGGTCCTGGTGCGGGACGGGCCCGACCGCCTCTGGTGCGGTGTGGGGCCTGACCGGTCCTGCGTACGGGGCCGGGTCGCGACCAGTCCCGCGTACGGGCGGGGGATCCGCTACGGGGCCGGGCTCAGGCGTCGAGCGCGCGCAGCGCCGCGGCGGCCCGCTCCGTGATGTCCTCGGGGGAGCCGGAGACATCGACGGCGACGCCCGCTTCGTCCTCCTCCAGCGGCTGGAGGGTGGCGAACTGCGAGTCGAGCAGCTTGGTGGGCATGAAGTGCCCCTTGCGCCCGGTCATCCGCCGCTCGATCAGCTCACGGTCACCGGTGAGGTGAAGGAAGAGGGCGTCCGGGGCGGCGGCCCGCAGCCGGTCCCGGTAGGCGCGCTTGAGGGCGGAGCTGGAGACGACTCCGCCGAGCCCGTGCCGACCGTGGGCCCACTGCCCGATCGCGTCGAGCCAGGGCCAGCGGTCGTCATCGTCCAGCGGGGTGCCGGCCGACATCTTCGCGATGTTGGCGGGGGGATGGAAGTCGTCGCCCTCGGCGTAGGGAACGCCCAGTGCGTCGGCGAGCAGGGGACCGATCGTGGTCTTGCCGGTTCCTGCCACGCCCATCACCACGACGACGTGGGGGGTGCTCATCACATGCCTCGCTGTCTCCGTCACACCGACTGCCGACGACGGTGTCGACATCGGGCCATCGCGATACTGAAACCCATTAGGTACGACTTATTCAAGAGGCTGAGACCTAAACGTCATACTTTTTGTTCCCCAACCCCGCCCCGTACCCTTGCCCCATGACCACAGCGGGCCAGGATCTCCCCACGCAGGGCCTCCACACACATGTCCTGGACACGCTCGGTCTCGCGATCACCGCGGGCGAGAATCCACAGGGCAGCGTGTTGCGCACCGACGAGATCGCCCAGCGCTTCGACGTCTCGCGCACGGTCGTCCGTGAGGTGGTCCGGGTCCTGGAGTCGATGCGGCTGGTGGAGTCCCGGCGCCGGGTCGGCGTCACGGTGCGCGCCCTCGACGAGTGGAACGTCTACGACCCGCGTGTCATCCGCTGGCGGCTGGCCGGCACCGACCGCCCCCGCCAGCTACGGTCGCTGACCGTGCTCCGCTCCGCCGTCGAGCCGATCGCGGCGGGCCTCGCCGCCCGCAACGCCACCCCCGCGCAATGCGCCGAGCTGACCGAATGCGCCCTGGGCATGGTCGCCACCTCGCGCGGACACCGGCTGGAGGACTACCTCCGGCACGACATCGCCTTCCACCGGGTGGTGCTCAACGCCTCCGGCAATGAGATGTTCGCCCGCCTCGGGGACGTGGTGGCCGAGGTCCTGGCCGGGCGTACCCACCACCAGGTGATGTTCGACGACCCGGACCCGGCCGCCGTGACGCTGCACGTCCAGGTCGCCGAGGCGGTACGGGAGGGTGACGCGGCGCGGGCCGAGGAGATCACCCGCCAGATCGCCGTCGGCGCCCTCGCCGAGCTGGACGTACTCGCGCCCGACCCGGCGCACTGAACGACGGGCCCCGACGCACGGGCCCACGGAACGACGGGCGGCACTCGGCCGGGCGCGGGCCTGCGGTACGACGGGCCCGCTGTACGACGGGCCCGCTGTACGACGGACCTGCTGTACGACGGACCTGCTGTACGACGGGTCCTGTCGCGCGCCGGACAACGCACCCCCCGCCGGGGGGCAGCGCCCCCGCCGCGCACCCCCCGCCGGGCTGGGCGCCCTCGCACCCCCTCCACCAAGTGCGAGCCCCGCAGTGAGCCATGGTTTACTTCGCCCTTGGTTTGCTGGCCCGCAACCTCAGAACTACCTCAGATCCATATCTGTGTGACGGGAACCACTGTCACAATCCCAGGGCTGCCTGACGACCCACGCCCCCCACACGAAGGCGAACCACCTCTCCATGAGTGACCGCACCAGCGCGGCCGAAGCGCTCAGCCCCGGGCCACCGGCGACGGACACCCCCCATGTGGACGCCGGCGACGCCGGGTACAGCAAGGACCTGAAGTCCCGCCACATCAACATGATCGCCATCGGTGGAGCGGTCGGCACGGGACTCTTCCTCGGCGCCGGTGGCCGGCTGGCCGACGCCGGCCCCTCGCTCGCCATCGCCTACGCGGTCTGCGGTGTCTTCGCCTTCTTCGTCGTCCGTGCCCTCGGCGAGCTGGTCCTCTACCGGCCCTCCTCCGGCGCCTTCGTCTCGTACGCCCGCGAGTTCATGGGGGAGAAGGGCGCCTACACGGCCGGCTGGCTCTACTTCCTGAACTGGTCGACCACCGCCGTCGCCGACATCACCGCCGCCGCGACCTACGCCCACTTCTGGGCCATGTTCAGCGATATCCCGCAGTGGATCCTCGCCCTGATCGCCCTCGCCGTGGTGCTGGTCGCCAACCTGATCTCGGTGAAGTACTTCGGCGAGATGGAGTTCTGGTTCGCGATCGTCAAGGTCGCCGCACTGGTCGCCTTCATGCTCGTCGGCATCTTCCTGATCGTCACCCAGCAGGACGTCGGCGGCCACACCCCGGGCTTCGCCACCCTCTCGGAGAACGACGGTGTCTTCCCGCTCGGCATGCTGCCGATGCTGCTGGTGATCCAGGGCGTCGTCTTCGCCTACGCCTCCGTCGAACTGTGCGGTGTCGCGGCCGGTGAGACCAAGAACCCCGAGAAGATCATGCCGAAGGCGATCAACTCGATCATGTGGCGGGTGGGCATCTTCTACGTCGGCTCGGTCACGCTGCTCGCCCTGCTGCTCCCGTACACGGCCTACTCCGACAGCGAGAGCCCGTTCGTCACCGTCATGGACCGGATCGGTATCCCGGCGGCGGCCGGCGTGATGAACCTCGTCGTCCTGACCGCCGCGCTCTCCAGCCTGAACTCCGGTCTCTACTCGACGGGCCGCATCCTGCGCTCCATGGCGCTGGCGGGCTCCGCGCCCAAGTTCACCGGCCGGATGAACAAGGGCCAGGTCCCCTACGGCGGCATTCTGCTGACGGCCGCCTTCGGTGTGCTGGGCGTCGGACTCAACTTCGTCATGCCCGGTCAAGCCTTCGAGATCGTGCTCAACCTGGCCTCGATCGGGATCCTCGGCACCTGGGGCATGATCATGCTCTGCTCGCTGCTGTTCTGGCAGCGCGCCAAGGAAGGCCGCCTCAGCCGGCCCGCGTACCGGCTCCCCTGGGCCCCGTACACCCAGATCGTCACCCTGGTATTCCTCGCCGTCGTGCTCGTGCTGATGTGGTGGGGCGGCGGTATCGGCCGTACGACGGTGATGTTCCTGCCCCTGATCGCGGCGGCGCTGGTCGGCGGCTGGTTCGTCGTACGAGGCAGGGTGAACGCCCTCGCTGCCGAAAGGTAGGGAGCGCCCTCGCCGTCGAAGGGTGGAAAGGGCGGTGCGCCCGCTCCGCCGGAGTGGCCCATTCCCGTCGGTCTGGCCGAAATCAAGACCGTACGCCCCGGTGTGTAACGTGCAACCAGGCCATCGCGGCACGACGACGTGACCCGCCGTAGTGGTGGTCGACCGATGTGCGAAGAAGGGCAGGTTTCGATGTCGCAACAGGTGCAAGGTGTGATCGCGCCGGGGAAGAACGAGCCGGTGCGGGTGGAGACGATCATCGTCCCCGACCCCGGACCCGGCGAGGCCGTGGTGAAGGTGCAGGCGTGCGGCGTCTGCCACACCGATCTGCACTACAAGCAGGGTGGGATCAACGACGATTTCCCCTTCCTCCTCGGCCATGAGGCGGCCGGTGTGGTCGAATCCGTCGGTCCCGACGTCACCGACGTCGCCCCCGGCGACTTCGTCATCCTCAACTGGCGTGCCGTCTGCGGGAACTGCCGGGCCTGTCGGCGCGGCCGCCCCTGGTACTGCTTCGACACCCACAACGCCCGCCAGCGGATGACCCTGACCGACGGCACCGAGCTGTCCCCGGCGCTCGGTATCGGCGCCTTCGCCGAGAAGACGCTCGTCGCGGCCGGCCAGTGCACCAAGGTCGACCCCGCGGTCTCCGCCTCCGTCGCCGGGCTCCTCGGCTGCGGAGTGATGGCGGGCATCGGCGCGGCGATCAACACCGGCGAGGTCGGCCGCGGTGACACCGTCGCCGTCATCGGCTGCGGTGGCGTCGGAGACGCGGCCGTCGTCGGCGCGCGGCTCGCGGGCGCGGCCCGGATCATCGCCGTCGACATCGACGACCGCAAGCTGGCGAAGGCGAAGGAGATGGGCGCGACCCACACCGTCAACTCCCGCTCCACCGACCCCGTCGAAGCCGTCCGCGAACTCACCGGAGGCTTCGGCGCCGATGTCGTCATCGAGGCGGTCGGCCACCCGGAGACGTACAAGCAGGCGTTCTACGCCCGCGATCTGGCGGGCACCGTCGTCCTCGTCGGCGTACCGACCCCCGAGATGAAGCTGGAACTGCCGCTGCTCGACGTCTTCGGACGCGGTGGCTCACTCAAGTCCTCCTGGTACGGCGACTGTCTGCCGTCCCGCGACTTCCCGATGCTGATCGACCTCCACCAGCAGGGCCGGATCGACCTCGGCGCGTTCGTCACCGAGACCATCGGACTCGGCGATGTCGAGGCGGCGTTCGCCCGGATGCACGAGGGTGACGTACTCCGCTCGGTGGTGCGGCTCTGATGGCGATCCGCATCGACCACCTGGTCACCTCCGGCACCTTCTCCCTCGACGGCGGCACCTGGGACGTCGACAACAACGTGTGGATCGTGGGTGACGACACGGAGGCCATCGTCATCGACGCCGCGCACGACGCGCCCGCGATCGAGGCGGCGCTGGCGGGCCGTACGCTCCGCGCGATCGTCTGCACCCACGCGCACAACGACCACATCGACGCGGCCCCGGCGCTCGCCGCGGCGACCGGCGCGCCGATCCTGCTGCACCCGGACGATCTGCCGCTGTGGAAGCAGACGCATCCGGATCGCGCCCCCGACGGCGAACTCTCCGACGGTCAGGTCCTCACTGTCGGCGGGGTCGAACTGACCGTCCTGCACACGCCGGGACACGCCCCGGGCGCCGTCTGTCTGCACGCCCCCGAGCTGTCCACGGTCTTCACCGGGGACACGCTCTTCCGCGGCGGCCCCGGCGCCACCGGCCGCTCCTTCTCCCACTTCCCGACGATCGTCGACTCGATCCGGCAGCGGCTGCTGTCGCTGCCGTCGGACACGGTGGTCCGTACGGGGCACGGTGATGCGACCACCGTCGGCGAAGAGGCGCCGCACCTCGACGAGTGGATTCAGCGCGGCCACTGAGCCAGCCGCAGCCGACTCTCGAAGCGGTGCGGTTCACCGGTCACCGGATCGGTGAACGCCAGCACCTTCGCCAGCAGTTGCAGCGGGCGCGACCAGTCCTCAGGCCGTCCGGGCGGCCCCTCCAGGACATCCGGATAGAGCGGATCGTCCAGGAGGGGCAGCCCGACGCTGTTCATATGGACCCGCAGTTGATGGGTGCGCCCGGTAGTGGGCAGCAGCCGGTACCGGCCGAGGCCGGCCCGGTGCTCCAGCAGCTCGATCCGGCTCTCGCTGTTCGGCTCGCCCGCCTCCTCGTACGCGGCCGGCACCCCGCGCTCCTTCACGATCCGGCTGCGCACGGTGCGCGGAAGCTCGACCTCCGGATCGTACGGAGCCACCGCCTCGTACTCCTTGCGCACCCGCCGAGCGCTGAACAGGGCCTGGTACGCGCCCCGGTCCTCGGCGCGTACGACACAGAGGACCAGCCCCGCGGTCAACCGGTCGAGCCGGTGCGCGGGCTGGACCTCCGGCAGCGCGAGATCACGGCGCAGCCGGGCCTGCGCCGTCTCGGTGATATGGCTCCCGCGCGGTGTGGTCGCGAGGAAATGTGGCTTGTCCACGATCAGCAGCCGCTCGTCCCGGTGGACGATCCCGATCTCGAAGGGGACGCGATCCTCCGGCGCGAATTCGCGGTGGAACCAGAGATACCGCCCCGCCGCATACGGCTCGTCGGCGGCGACGGGTCCGTCGACGGAGACGATCCGCCCCTCCCGGAACAGCGCGTCGGCCCGCTCCGATCCGTACCGGGCGCGCAGATGATCGGCGACGGTCCGCCAGGCCCCCTCCGTGTCCTCGGGCAGCCGGAGGCGTACCGGGTCGATGCCGTCGCGCTGGGCGAGGGGGGAGGGGGGAGCCTTGGGTCTGCGTCTCACCGGCCCGACTGTATGCCCTGTACCGGCCCGGATGTCCGCCCTGAACAGGCACGGAGCGCCGGCCCCCGCCGCGGACGGACGGCTACCCCGCCCCGACTCCCACTCCTGCTCCTGGTCCGCCGCCCGCCTGGTCCGCCGTCCGCTCGTCCGGTTCGGAAGGCGCCGTCGTACGCCTCCTCGCCCAGCGCCCGCTCGACCGGACGGCTACCCCGCCCCCGTCCCCACCTCGACTCCGGCTTCTGGTCCTGGTCCTGGTCTGCGGTGGACCCGGTCCGGGGCGCGCTCGCCGTCCGCCCGTCCGGTTCGGAAGGCGCTGTCGTACGCCTCCTCGCCCAGCGCCCGCCGCACCGTCGCCGTGATCCGGTCCACATCGCCCCGGCCACCCGGGGGCAGCGGAGCCCCCACCGACTCCCGGGCCGCCGTCGCGGCCCCCAGCAGCCGGGCCGCCTCCCCGGGCGCCCCGCCGATCGCCGCCGCGCCCGCGAGCCCCTCCAGTGCGAGCGCCACCGCCCGGGGGTCCCGTACGGTCCGAGCCGCCGTCAGGCCCTCCTGGTGCAGGGCGGCCGCCGCCCCGGCGTCGCCCCGTAGTTCGGCGACGAAGCCCAGCTCGGCGAGGACGAGCGGGACGGTCGGGCCAGCGCCGCGCTCCCGGGTCCGGACCAGACAGCGGCGCAGATACCGTTCGGCCGCGTCCCAGTCACCGCGCCGCCGAGCCCCGATGCCGAGCCCCAGCTCGGCGAGGTGCTGCCCGAACCGGTCCGAGTGCTCGACGGCGAGCTGTCCGGCCATCCCGTGGAGTTCGTCGGCGCGGTCAACGTCCCCGGCGAGCAGGGTGACCCTGGCCAGCCCGGACAGTTGGTACGACATCTCGGTACAGAGCCCCAGCTCCTCGGCGACCCGGGTGCCCTCCCGGTGCAGCCGGGCGGACACGTCGTACGAGCCCGCGATCTCGGCCAGGGAACCGAGCGTCGGCATCACCTGGAGGCGACCCCAGTCATCGCCGAGCCCGTCGAACAGGGCGAGGGCGCGCTCGCCGTCGCGGCGGGCCGCCGCCAGCTCACCGCGCGTCAGCCGCTGCCGGGCCCGGGTGCTCAGCGCCGCCGCCGTGCCCCAGGTGTCCGCCAGCGCGTCGAACGCGGACAGTGCCCGGTCGGCGAGGTGCTCGCCGGTGGGCAGATCGTCGAAGGCGAGCAGCGAGGCCAGATACCACTGGGCCCTGGCCAGCCCGGCCAGCCCGGCCAGCCCGGCCGGCGCGTCGACACCGTCGTACGCGGCGAGTGCGGCCAGCGCGGTCCGTGCGGTCCGGCCCGACGGGGCGGCCTCGCCGAGCACGATCCCGACCCCGGCCCGCCACACCGTCGCGCCCGCCAGCGGACCGGCCAGCGGACCCGCTGGCGGGCCGGCACCGGGATCCGCGCCGGGTACGGCGGCGAGCGCGACGTCCAGCGACCGACGTGCCTCCCCGAGGCGCCCGCGCAGATACCAGTACCAACCGAGCGCGTCGACCAGCCGGAGCGCACCGGAGACGTCCCCGTCCCGGACCGCACTGTCCAGCGCCGCCCGTAGCTCGGGGGTCTCCTTGTCCAACAGCCGGAGCCACCGTCGCTGCTCCCGCCCGCGCAGCCGCGGCGCGGCCCGCTCGGCCAGGTTGATCCGGTGCCGTCGGTGCCGATGTCGTACGAGGGCCGACTCACCGGTCTCGGCGAGACGTTCGCGACCGTAAGCGGCGACGGACTCCAGCAGCCGGTAGCGCATACCGTCGGGCGTGGGGACGGCCACGACCAGGGAACGTTCGACCAGCCGGGCGAGCAGATCGGCGACATCCGCGCGGTGGACCGACCCGTCGTCCGCACCGTCCCGCCACAGGGAGCCGTCCGGCGCGCCCTCCGGGGCCGGATCGGCGCACACCGCCTCGGCACCGGCGAGATCGCAGCCGTCGGCGTGCACCGCGAGCCGGCGCAGCACCGTCCGCTCCGGGCCGTCCAGCAGCCCCCAACTCCAGTCGATCACGGCCCGCAGCGTTCGGTGCTCGGCCCGGACGCCCCGCCCCTCGGTGGCGAGCAGTCGGAACCGGTCGCCCAGCCGGGCGGCGAGTTCGACGATCCCGAGCGGGCCCACCCGGGTCGCGGCCAACTCCAGGGCGAGCGGCAGGCCGTCCAACCGTCGACAGATCTCCGCGACCGCCGCCGGGTGCGCGTCGATCCGGACCCCCGGCGCGGCGTGCGCGGCCCGGACCCGGAACAGCTCGGCGGCGTCCGGATCCGGCAGCGGCCCGACGACGCGCACCCGTTCGCCCGGCACCCGGAGCGGCTCCTGACTGGTGACGAGAATCCGCAGGCTGGGCGTGGCCCGCACCAGGGCGGCGGCCAGTTCGGCCACGGGACCGGCGAGATGCTCGCAGTTGTCCAGTACGAGCAGTACGGTCCGTCCGGCGAGCGCGGCGGAGAGCCGTTCGACCGGACTGACCGGGGGCCGGGCGCCGGTGGCGCGGGTGTCGTCGCGTACGCCGAACTCCGCCAGCACCGCGTCGGCGACGGGGCCGGTCCGGTCGAGTGAACCCAGCTCGACCAGGGCCACCTCGTCGTACGCGGCGATCAGCCGGTGCGCGACCTCCAGCGCCAGCCGGGTCTTACCGACGCCACCGGGGCCGGTGAGGGTGACGAGGCGCCCGCCGCCCAGATCCGCGAGCACATCGGTCACGGCACTCGCGCGACCGATCAGATCGGTGAGCGGAGTCGGCAGCCGGGCACCCGGCCGGGCCGGGCGGGCAGTTGGCGGGGCGGCCGGGGCCAGGGCGGGTGGCGGTGGGGCGGCCGGGGCCAGGGCGGGATCGTGGCGGAGGATCGCCTCGTACAGCGCCGCGAGTTCCGGACCGGGATCGAGTCCCAGCTCATCGGCGAGCAGCCGCCGCGCCTCGTGATAAGCCGCCAGGGCCTCGCTCTGCCGTCCCGCGCGGTACAGCGCCCGCATCCGCACACCCCGCAACCGCTCCCGCAGGGGATGACGGTCGACCAGCTCGGCCACTTCGCCCACCAGCGCGTGATGCTCACCCAGTGCCAGCCGGACCAGGGCATGGTCCTCGGTGGCGGTGAGCCACTCCTCCGTCAGCCGTCCGATCGCGGCGCGGGCGAAGGGCTCGTCGGCGAACTCCGCGTACGCGGGCCCGCGCCACAGCCCGAGCGCGTCGGCGAACCGCGCCGCCCCGGCCGCCGCCGAACGGGCGGACCGGCCCAGCGCGGCGAGGTCGCGGAACCGCCCGGCGTCCACCGCCTCCGGACCTACGGCGAGCCGGTATCCGGCCGGCGTGGCCACGACCAACTCCCGCCCGCCCGGCTCACCGTCCTCCAGGGCCCGCCGTAACTGGGAGACCTTGCTGCGCAGTACCCGGGTGGGTTCGACGGGCGGTGTCCCGGTCCAGAGATCGTCGATCAGCCGGTCGGCCGGGGCCGGGCGGCCGTCGTGCGCCAGCAGATCGGCCAGCAGCGCGCGGACCTTCCGCTCCGGGACACGCACCGGCTCCCCGTCGTTGGTCCACACCTGAAGGGGACCGAGCACCCCGAACCGCATCCCACCAGCCTAAGCTCACCCGCCGGAAGCCGCCGCACCCGTGGGTACGACGGCTTCCTCGACGGCAGGCGCCCCCGTCAGGCGCTGCTTCGCCCCGGCCCCCGGTCAAGCGCTGCTTCGGCCCCGGGCGCTTCCGGTCAGACGGCCGGCAGTGCCACGGTCCCGTAGAGCGTCGCGTGGTCCGATTTACCGGTCGACGCGGAGACCTGGCAGTCGCGGAAGTCCGCGTTTGACGGGCCGAAGAGATAATCGAGCTTCATCGGCGTGGGCAGCTTGGGCGGCGTGGCCGTGAAATTCGCGGTCGCGCGGCCGGCGCGCAACGCGTTCGGATTGTTGAGCTGTTCGCATTCCCGGTACGCGTCGTAGACGGGTATCAGAGCGGTGCTCGGTCCGCCGTTGCCGACATCGGCCGATGGGTGGGGCGGCACGAGGTTCAGATCGCCACCGAATACCGTGCGATATCCGGGACCTGCCTTGTTCATATGCGCCATCAGGTCCAGTGCCTGCTGGGTACGCACACTGCCCTGCGCGTCGTCGTCGCCCGCGCTGAAATGCGTGGAGCAGACCTGAAGGGCACGGGCCGGCAGCGCGGCACAGAGGGCGGTGCGCTGCTCAAGTTCCTCTTTACCCACGGTCGGTAGCGGCGATACGAGGTCGTAGCGTTGATACCAGACATTCTCCGCCGGTACGGCCAGCGCGACTCCATAGGCCCCCCGATCCTGCTTCTCGGGCCCGATCATTGCGCACTGCTTCTGAACCAGCGGGCCGCTCGGCGCGCCAACGGCGTCGATCATGCGCTGATTGATGGGGGCGAACCGCACACTCCACCCCCGCCCGGTGGCCTGTTCCAGCATCCGCTCGACCGGCGCGGCGTGCTTCTCACAGAATTCCTGCAAGAAGACGACGTCCGGCAGTTCGTCGGACGGGGAGTGCCGCAGTCGGCCCTGGATCTCGGCGACGAGTTCGGTCTCGCCCGCGAGACCCTTGTGGACGAGTCCCTGGGGGTCCCAGCCGCATTTCGTGTTGTTGGCGCAGACGTTCCAGGTCATCGTCCGGAGGTCGGCGGCGGCCACGGGCGAATCGGCCGCGGGCGGGGCGCCCGGGGCGGCCAGCGGCTCCAGCAGGAAACGCTCCCACGAGCCGACGGGCACAGTCACCACGCGGGCCCTGAGACGCCCGTCGCCACCGGCGGCGGCGTTGACGCTGATGTACTTGGTCGCGTGATCCACGGCGGCGGACCGCAGGGTGACCGTGAACGATCCGGGGCGAGAGCCCGCGGGCGCCGCCGAGTAGGTGGGAACGAACTGCTGCCACTGGCCGAGGCTGGTGCCCCGTACCCGCATCGCGCCGTTATCGGTGGTGTATCCGAACTCCGCGGTGGCGAAGAGTTCCCTGAGATCGGACCGCAGACCGATCGTCCCCGCCTTCTGATTGGTGTGCAGGGTGAATGTCTCGGCGGGCCCGACCTGCGCACTGACGGCCGCCATCCTCCCGTCCGCCGCGATGGAAACGTATTTGAGAGTGTTCGGTGCCAGCGACTTAAGGGCCCACTTCTGGCCCGCCGATGAAGCGATCCCATCGGTGGCCGTGGCCCGGGCCGCAGGTGCCGACAGCACGGTCAGACCGGCTATCAGGGCACATACGGCCGTCAGCGCGGACAGAAAACGACGCACGGATTCCCCTCCCTTGATGAGGCGTCCCATGACGCTCAAACCGCATATCTTACCGGCCCTTTACGGATATCTGATGATTCCTCAGTCCGTGATAGGGCGACCTCACCGAAACCGTCGATCGAATCGGAATCGCCAATCCCTCGCGGATAGCCCATCACCGCGGGAATTCCCTTCCAACCCCGGGGGACAGCACGCCGGGTCGGGTGCCCCCCGGCAGTCTCGGCCGGGAAACCCCTCCCGCGCCCCGGCCGCCCACCCACTCCGGCCTCCCGCCCACTCCGGCCGAAACACTTCCGGAACCGCGGGCCCGCATCCTGGGCGCCCCCCCATCCCGCCGAGGAGATCGCCATGCGACCGCACGCCACCCCGACCCGCTCCACCGGCCGAGCCGGACCCAGGGAGTGGATCGGCCTGACGGTTCTCACCCTCCCGCTCCTGGTGCTGGCCCTGGACGTCAGCGTGCTCTTCCTCGCCGCCCCCCGCCTCGCCGCCGAGCTGCGTCCGAGCGACACCCAAGCGCTATGGATCATGGACATCTACGGGTTCCTGATCGCAGGCTTCCTCGTCACCATGGGCACGATCGGCGACCGGATCGGCCGACGCCGGCTGCTGCTGATCGGCGGAGCCGTGTTCGCGGTCGCCTCGGTGCTCACCGCGTACGCCCCCACCGCCGAGACGCTCATCGCGAGCCGCGCCCTGCTGGGCATCGCCGGAGCCACTCTGATGCCCTCCACGCTCGCGCTGATCAGCAACATGTTCCGGGACGCCCGGCAGCGGTCGCTCGCCATCGCGATCTGGATGACGACGATGTCGGTCGGTGTCGCCATCGGCCCGCTCGTCGGTGGCGCCATGCTGGAGCACTTCTGGTGGGGCTCGGTCTTTCTGCTGGCCGTGCCCGTGATGGCCCTGCTGGTGCTCTTTGGTCCGGTGCTGCTGCCCGAGCACCGCGACCCCGACCCGGGCCGGCTCGACCTGCCGAGCATCGCGCTCTCCCTGGCCGCCCTGCTGCCCGTCGTCTACGCCCTGAAGCACCTGGCCGCGAGCGGTCCCGACGCCATCGCCCTCCTCGCCGCGACGGGCGGCGCACTGGCCGCCGTGGCGTTCGTGCGCCGCCAGCGCCGGCTGACCCACCCGCTGCTCGACCTGCGGCTCTTCCGCGACCGCGCGTTCGCGGTGGCCCTCGCGCTGCTGCTGCTCGGGCTGCTCGCCATCAACGGCGTGGAGTACCTCCTGCCGCACTTCCTCCAACTCGTCGAGGGCCTCTCCCCGCTGGACGCGGGGCTGTGGATGCTCCCGGTCGTGTTCGCCGCGGTCACCGGCTCGCTGGTGGCCCCGATCCTCAGCCGGCGCATCGGCCCGATCCGCGTGCTCGCGGTCGGATCCCTGGTCTCGGCCGCCGGATTCGCGCTGGTGAGCCGGGTCGACAGCGTCGACGGGGCGCCACTGCTCCTGACGGGCGCCGCGATAGCCATGGTGGGCATCAGTCCGCTGCCCGTGCTCACCACCGACCTGATCGTGAGCACGGCACCGCCGGAGAAGGCGGGCTCGGCTTCGGCGCTGGCGGAGACCAGCGGGGAACTGGGCATCGGGCTGGGCGTGGCCGTGATGGGCAGCGTGGTCACGGCGGTGTACGGAGCGAAGATCACCGAGGAGCTCCCGCAAGCAGACCCCCGGGCGGCCGACAGCCTCACCGGAGCCGTGACGACCGCCGCCGAACTGCCCGCCCCCCGCGCCGACGAACTGCTGTCGACGGCCCGGGACGCCTTCACCGACGGCCTCAACACGGTCGGCCTGGCCGCCGCGCTCCTCATGCTCACCCTCGGCGTCTGCACCCTCATACTCCTGCGCACGACCCCCGGGCACGATTCCCCGACGCCCTCCGAGGACTCCCCTGAAGAGCCGCCCCGATCGACGTGACCGACCGACTGCCCCGCCCCCGTCTCCGACCGTCGCGGGCCACCCCTGGTCACGTGGCTGGTCACGCCCTACCCCAAAAACGCAAAAAACCCCAGATCAACTGGGGTTCCTGCTGGTGTCCGAGGGGGGACTTGAACCCCCACGCCCGATAAAGGGCACTAGCACCTCAAGCTAGCGCGTCTGCCATTCCGCCACCCGGACAAGGTGTCTGCCGCGTTGGCCTGCGCCCTTGCGACGTGGAAAACCATAGCAAACATTCGGGGGTGCCCGATCACGCCCACCCCCCGGAACCCATGCCATCCGCAGGACGCCCGGCCACCGCCCTTGGGGTCCGGCGCCCGGCGCGGGAGGATGAGGAGGAACCACCAGTAACGAACGTGGGAGGAATCAGCGTGAGCGAGTCGAACACGGCCCGTACCGTCTCGGGCGAGGACGAGGTCGTCGACCTCTGCCGTGAGCTGATCCGGATCGACACCAGCAACTACGGAGACCACTCCGGCCCGGGGGAGCGCCTGGCCGCCGAGTACGTCGCGGAGAAGCTCGCCGAGGTCGGGCTCGAACCGCGGATCATCGAGTCCCACAAGGGCCGCGCCTCCACCGTCGCCCGGATCGCGGGGGAGGACCCCTCCCGGCCCGCGCTCCTCATCCACGGCCACACCGACGTCGTCCCGGCCAACGCAGACGACTGGACGCACCACCCCTTCTCCGGTGAGATCGCCGACGGCTGCGTCTGGGGGCGCGGCGCCGTCGACATGAAGGACATGGACGCGATGACGCTCGCTGTCGTACGGGACCGGCTGCGCAGCGGTCGCAAGCCCCCGCGCGACATCGTGCTGGCCTTCCTCGCCGACGAGGAGGCGGGCGGCACCTACGGCGCGCGGTATCTGGTCGACAAGCACCCGGACCTCTTCGAGGGCGTCAACGAGGCCATCGGCGAGGTCGGCGGCTTCTCCTTCACCGTCAACGAGAACCTGCGGCTGTATCTCGTGGAGACGGCGCAGAAGGGGATGCACTGGATGCGGCTGACCGTCGACGGCACCGCCGGGCACGGCTCCATGACCAACGACGACAACGCCATCACCGAGCTGTGCGAGGCCGTCGGCCGGCTCGGCCGCCACAAGTGGCCGGTGCGGATGACCAAGACCGTACGGTCCTTCCTGGACGAGCTCTCCGACGCGCTCGGTACCCCGCTCGACCCCGAGGACATGGACGCCACCCTCGCCAAGCTCGGCGGCATCGCCAAGATGATCGGCGCGACGCTGCGCAACTCCGCGGCGCCGACCATGCTCGGTGCCGGCTACAAGGTCAATGTCATCCCCGGGCAGGCGACCGCCCACGTCGACGGTCGCTTTCTGCCGGGGTACGAGGACGAGTTCCTGGCCGACCTCGACCGGCTGCTCGGGCCGCGGGTGCGGCGTGAGGACGTCCACGGGGACAAGGCGCTGGAGACCGGGTTCGACGGCGACCTGGTGGACGCGATGCAGATCGCGCTGAAGGCCGAGGACCCGATCGCCCGCGCGGTCCCGTACATGCTCTCCGGGGGCACCGACGCCAAGTCCTTCGACGACCTCGGCATCCGCTGCTTCGGTTTCGCGCCGCTCAAGCTGCCGCCCGAGCTGGACTTCGCCGGAATGTTCCACGGCGTGGACGAGCGGGTCCCCGTCGACGGTCTGAAGTTCGGTGTTCGCGTACTCGACCGATTTATCGACCACAGTTGATCCGGGCCGGCTGGGGTCCGAGAAAGTCATGCGAATACTCGCATAATCGATATTGTGTGCGTGCTCGACTGGAAGGAGTGAATGGGGCGCCGGAGTCGTAGCCCCACTCTCCCCTCCTCGTTACAGGTGATGCGGTCCGCGGCTGGGACCGCATTGCCAACAAGGAGGAATAATGATCAAGAAGGTCGTCGCTGCTGCGGCTGCCACGAGTGGCCTCGTGCTCGCCGGCGCGGGCGTCGCCGTGGCCGACGCCGGTGCCCATGGTGCCGCTGTGGGCTCTCCCGGTGTGATTTCGGGCAATGTCATCCAGGTGCCCGTTCACGTGCCGGTGAACGTGTGCGGCAACGCGATCTCCGTGGTCGGGCTGCTCAACCCCACCTTCGGCAACACCTGCGTCAACTCTTGATGGGGTGACCCTCGCCCCATCGGGGTCCGGGTCTGATCCCGGGGCGGTGCCCGGGCGCGGGGCCCCCGCGCCCGGGCCCCCCCGCCATTACCCCCCCCGGCCGAACGGCCCCCCGGCAAAACAAGGAATAAACTAAAAAGGCGGGGAATAAACCAAC
>NZ_JBIRRE010000009.1:17929-316164 GCF_044333555.1 Streptomyces sp. NPDC020965 | reverse complement strand
GGTGGGTCTTAAAACCCCACGCTGTGCAACCCCGTGCCTCAAATTTTGTGGGGTTCCCCCCCGCCCCTGGGGGGGCGGGGGGGGGGCGGGGGGGGGGCGGGGGGGGGGGGCCCCGCGCCCGGGCACCGCCCGGCATTTCCGCTCCCGGGCGAACGGCCCCGGATGCATTCCAGGTATTCCTGAAGAAGGCAGGGAATTAACCCATGCGACAATTCACTCGCAAGGGCCTGATCACCATGGCGGCCGCGGGCGGGGCCATCGCCCTCGGCGGTGGCGGTTACGCGCAGGCGGACGCCGGCGCGCACGGAGGGGCCTCGCACTCACCGGGTGTCGCCTCCGGGAACTCGGTCCAGGTCCCGATCAACGTCCCCGTGAACGCGTGCGGGAACTCGGTCAATGTGGTCGGTCTGCTCAACCCGGCGTTCGGCAACAACTGCGCCAACACGTCCGCGGGCGCCAGGCCGCTCAAGCCCGCGCAGCCGGGCGGTTCGCACGCCGGTTCCGGTTCGCAGGCCGGCCCCGGCTCCCACACGAGCCCGGCTGTGCAGCCGGGCGCCACGGGCGGCGGCGCGCAGGCCACCGGGGGAGCGAGCCACTCGCCCGGCGTCGGCTCCGGGAACGCGGTCCAGGCCCCCGTCAGCGTTCCGGTGAACGCCTGCGGCAACAGCGTCTCGGTCGTCGGTCTGCTCAACCCGACCTTCGGCAACGACTGTGCCTCGGTCTCGTCGCCCGTCACCCCGATCGGCAACCCGCCCGTCGAGCCCGGCACCCCGGGCAAGCCCGGCCCCGGCAAGCCCGGTACGGGCACCCCCGTGAAGCCGGGTAACCCCCGGACCGGCGGCCCCGACCTGCCGGGCGAGGCCCGCACTCCCGGCACCCCCGCCACCCCGGCGGACGACCGGTCGGCGAGCGACCTCGCCGCGCAGGGCGACACCCGGGCCGAGGCCGATGACGAGCTGGCGATGACGGGTACCGACTCGCTCGGCCTGATCATCCCGGCCGGCGCCGGCATGCTGCTGGCGGGTGCGGTTCTCTACCGCCGCGCTCGCTCCGCCGCCTGAGCACGGCACTCCCGTACCACGTGGTACGACATGGGTGGGCCCTGCCGAGGCAGGGCCCTCTCCGCGTTCTTCACCAGGTGGCGCGCACCTGACGGATGATGCGCCGGCGCAGGCGGACCCGGCGGCTTCCGTCGCGGTGCAGTGTCAGTCGGTCCAACTCCCAGTGTCCGTACTCGGCGTGATCGGTCAGCAGTCGTGTCGCTTCTCCGCGGGGGATCCCGCGCGGCACGTACACGTCGACAAATTCGTATTCCGGCATCGCATCTATTGTGCGGGCACCGGCCCGGTACGGATAGCGTCTGCACTATGTCTGATGCTGCGCAGCCCACCGCCGCCGAGGTACGTGCCGCCGCCGAGGCGGTCAAAGCCGCACTGGACCGTCACCTCGCGGCGGTCGAGAATCGCACGGGAGAGGACGACCCGGCCGTCTACGAGGCGTTCAACACGCTCGCCGTCGCCGCGGAGGCGTACGACGAACGCCTCTACGACCGCTATGACGAGGTCACACCCTTCGAGATCCCGGGCGCGGACGAGACGCTCCCGGCCTACGCGGGCCCGGAGGAACCGAACGCCCTCAGCGTCCTCATCCGCCGCGACTACGCGGTGGTGGAGCCCGAGCGGCTGCTCGCGCAGGCGCGGCGGGTCAGCGATGCCGAGCCCGAGGACGTCGGCCGGTCGGGCGCCCAGACCGCCGCCGCCAGTGTGCACGGCGCGCTCGGGGTGCTCTTCGGCGAGTACGAGCCGGACGAGATCTCGTCCAGACAGAAGGAGTTCGGGCTGGAGGAGGGCGACTCCACGCTCTGGGTCTCGGCCGCGGAGGACCTCCCGGAGCCGGGTGAATGGCTCAGCGCGCCCTTCGAGCAGGTGGACCCCCAGCGGGTCGTCTGCCGCTTCGACGTCAGCTCCGTCTTCGACGAGGACGAGCTGGGCGAGGAGCTGGACGACCTCGACGAAGTGGGGCACTGACCGGCCGCGCTCCGGACAGGAGAGGCCCTGTCGCCCGGACCTGGTGTCCCGGCGACAGGGCCTCGTCCGTGCGCGTGGTCACGCACCTCGTCCGTGTGTCGTCACGGTGCGCGTCCGTGCGTGGTCACGGCGTCGGGGCCAGCAGCCCTTCGAGGAGCGGGCGCAGCCGCGTCGTGCGCTCCGGGGCCGGGATCTCCGTGACGGCGCGCGGCAGCGCCTGGTCCACGCCGTGCACCACGGAGAGATGGCGCTCGCCCCGGCCGAACGCGGTGTACACCCACGGGCGGTTCAACCCGCCCGCCGCGTCCCCCGGCAGCACCACGACAGCGGCCGGCCAGCGCATCCCCACCGCCTGGTGCGCGGTGAGCGCCCAGCCGTGCCGCACCGCGGACTCGACCCGGTCCTTCGGCACGGTCACCCCGGCACCGCCCGCGCAGTCCAGCCGCAGGCCCTCGGCGTCCGCCGAGACGACCGTGCCCGGCACGGTACGGCCCGGGGCCGGTGTGTAGGCGACCCGATCGCCCGGGTCGAAGCCGCCGAACCGGCCAGGACCGGGGTTCAGCCGCTGCTTGAGCGCCGCGTTCAGCGCGCGGGTGCCCGCGGAGCCGCCGTGCCCCACGGTGATCACCTGCGTCTGCTCGGGCGGCACGCCGATCGCCCGTGGCACCGAATCGGCGACGAGCTGCACGGTCCGGTGGACGGCTTCGCCCGCGTCCCGCACCGGGACGATGACGACCTCCTTGCGGGGCGCGTCCACCGCGTTCAGCTCGCCGATTCCGATGCCGGAGACCAGCTCGCCGATCGGGCCGGGGTCCGGGGTCCGGGAGACGATCCGCGGACACACCTTCGCCGCCAGCAGATCCTCGAAGACCCGCCCGGCGCCCGCCGAACCCAGCCGACCGGGGTCACCACTGAGCACCAGCCGGCTGCCGTCCGGCATCGACTCGACCAGCATCGCCGCGCTCTCCACATCGAGCTGCGGCGCGTCCAGCACGACCAGCAGATCCAGCGCCAGCGCGCCCTCGGGATCCCGACCGGGTCCCTGGGTGCCGGCGAGCAGAGCGGCGACGGTGACCACGGCCGGACCGCTGGCCGGTCCACCGCACTCGCTGTGCACGGCGACGACCGCCCGCAGGCCCAGTCCGCCCGCGGTCTCGGCCAGCGCGACCGGTTCGGCGCTCGCCGCCTCGCCGCCCGTATGGGTCACCAGACCGCTCGCCGCCACCGCGCGGGTCAGCTCGGTGGGCTCGGCACCCGCCCAGCGGTCATCGGCGCCCGCCTTGGCGAGCCGCGCGAGACCGTCCGCGAGGCTCTCCTCGGCCAGGGCGTACCGGTCGAGTCCCAGCAGCACCGGAACGGGCGGCGGGGTGGCCTCCCGCTCGGCTTCCGCCGCGTCCTCGGTGGCGTCGTCCGGCGCGCCGTCGGCGGCCTCGGCCGCATCCTCCGCGCCGTCCTGGAAGAGCAGCACGACGCCGTCGGCGACGGCCCGCAGCAGGGCCTCGTCCGGATCGGGCACCGAACGCTCCGCCAGCGCACTCCGTACGGCGGCTGAGTCCAGCGCCGTATGCCCCTGCCGGGCCGCGCTCTCCAGCCGCCAGGTGATCAGGGCGGCCGTCCGGCGCTCGTCGTCCGGGCCGCAACCGCCGCCGAGCAGGGCCCGGGCGAAACCGTCGGCCTGTTCGGGCCGGACCCCCGGCACCGAGAGCAACTGCCACGGGTCCTCGCGGAGGATGTCCGCCGCCTGCTCCCCGAGCACATCCGCGACCTGGACCGCGAGCGCGTCGGGCGCGCCACCCGCCGCCAGCACCTCCCGGACGAGGGCTACGGAGACGGGGGCGCCGGGCGCCGGCACGGTGGGCCGCTCGGGCGCCGGGGTGGTCGGCCGCCCGGTCACCGAGGGGGCGGGCCGCTCGGGCGCGGGGGCGTCGAAGAAGACGCTGTCCGCCTTCTCGCCGCTCTCCACCGCCCGCACCGCCGCGAGCAGATCGGCGGCCTTGCCGCTCAGCCTGCTTCCGCTCTCGATGGGCCCGCTCTTCGCCGCCTTCCGCGCCTCGATCCGGGCCAGCGTCTCCCGCTGGGCCGCCAGCTCCGCCTCGGTCTCCGACAACGGGACGGTGGCGGCGCCCTCGGCGCCATCCGGGGCGACGGGTGCGTCGTCGGCACCGGCTGCCGCGGATCCAGTGGCTTCCGTGCCCTCCGGCTGACCCGGCTCGTCAGCCTCCCCGGTGACGGCGGTGCTCGTGGCCGCGGGGTCAGGGACGTCGGTCGTGTCGGGGAGGTCGGTCACGGGATCCTCCGACGGGTCGCCCGGGTGCCCGTCGGGGGACTCGGGCGACCCGACGGAGGCGGTGCCCCCGTCTTCGGAGCCGACCCCGTCGGCCGCCCCCTCGACGGGGGCCTCCGGCGTGCCGACTTCGGCCGTCGTGGCGTCCCCCGGCGCGGTCGGCTCGGGAACGGTCGGCTCGGGAACGGCCGACGCCGGGTCGTCGGAGCCCTCCGGCGACTCGACGGAGGCGGCGGGGGTCGGCTCCTCGGCCGGGGAATCGGGGTTCGGCCCCCGGGAAGGCGCGGTCACAGCGTGCTCCAGTCCTGGTCGGGATAGCGGTGCACGGGCGCCGACACATCGTCCAACGCCTGGCAGATCTCGTCAGGAAGCGTAAGCGCCTCCACCGACAACGCCGCCGCGAGCTGCTGCGCGTTGCGCGCGCCGACGATCGGCGCCACCACTCCGGGGCGGTCCCGCACCCACGCCAGCGCCACCTGGAGCGGCGTCGCGGCCAGCCCGTCCGCCGCCGTGAGCAGCGCGTCGACGACACTGTCCGCCGTCTCGTCCAGATACGGCTCGACGAACGGCCCCAGTATCTCCGAGGCCCCCCGGGAGCCCGTGGGGGTCCCGTGCCGGTACTTCCCCGTCAGCACCCCCCGCCCCAGTGGTGACGACGGCAGCAGCCCCACCCCCAGATCCAGCGCGGCGGGCAGCACCTCGCGCTCCACCCCGCGCTGCAACAGGGAGTACTCCATCTGCGTACTGGCCAGCCGGGTGCGCACGCCCGGCGCCGCGAGCTGCCAGGTCGCCGCCTTGGCGAGCTGCCAGCCGCAGAAGTTCGACACGCCCGCATAGCGCGCCCGGCCGCTGCTCACCGCGATGTCCAGCGCCTGGAGGGTCTCATCCAGCGGCGTCGCCGGATCGAAGGCGTGGACCTGCCACAGATCCACGTAGTCCGTACCGAGCCGTGCCAGCGACTCGTCCAGCGCGGCGAGCAGATGTCCGCGCGAGCCGTCGAAACGGCGATCCGGATCGGGCACGCTGCCCGCCTTCGTCGCCACGACGAGATCGCGCCGGGGGACCAGCCGCTCGACCAACTGCCCGAGGAGGTACTCCGCCTCCCCGCCCCCGTAGACATCGGCGGTGTCGACCAGCGTCCCACCCGCTTCCCAGAACGCCTTGAGCTGGTCCGCCGCGTCATGCTCATCGGTGTCCCGGCCCCAGGTCAGGGTGCCGAGTCCGATCCGGGACACGCGCAGGCCGGTACGGCCGAGATGCCTCTGCTCCATGAGCGCTGAGGTTACTGGCCGGGGGACGCCCCCGAGAGAGCCTGTGGACAACCGTCCCCCGGCCCCCGCCCCCTGACGGATCACGGGCGCCCGCGCTAGAGTCCCCGGAACAGCGACGTTACTGATCAGTAAGGGGAGCGGTTATGCGGCTCGGCATCAACCTCGGCTACTGGGGTGCGGGGATGGACGGCGACAATCTCGCGGTCGCCAAGGAGGCCGACAAGCTCGGCTACGACGTCTGTTGGGCCGCGGAGGCGTACGGATCCGACGCCCCCACCGTCCTCGCCTGGGTCGCCGCCCACACCGAACGCATCGACGTCGGCTCCGCCATCCTCCAGATCCCGGCCCGGCAGCCCGCGATGACCGCGATGACCGCCGCCACCCTCGACTCCCTCTCCAACGGCCGCTTCCGCCTCGGCCTCGGCGTCTCCGGCCCCCAGGTCTCCGAGGGCTGGTACGGGGTGAAGTTCGACAAGCCGCTCGCCCGCACCCGTGAGTACGTCGAGATCGTCCGCCGGGCGATGTCCCGCGAGCGGCTCTCGTACGAGGGCGAGCACTGGACCCTGCCCCTGCCGGACGGGCCGGGCAAGCCGATCAAGCTCACCGTCCACCCCCAGCGCGAGCACATTCCGCTCTACATCGCCGCGATCGGCCCCAAGAACCTGGAACAGACCGGCGAGATCGCCGACGGCGCCCTGCTGATCTTCCCCTCAGCCGACCATCTGGAGGACACCGCCCTGCGGCACCTGCGGGCGGGCCGGGAGAAGGCCGGCAAGACCATGGAGGGCTTCGACGTCTGCCCCACCCTGCCCCTCGCGATCGGCGACGACATCGACGCGCTCGCCGACATGTTCCGCCCGTACACCGCCCTGTACGTCGGTGGCATGGGCAGCCGCAAGCAGAACTTCTACAACCAGCTCGCCCGGCGGATGGGATACGAGAAGGAGGCCGCCGAGATCCAGGACAAGTACCTCGCCGGCGACAAGGAGGGCGCGGCGGCGGCCGTCCCCCGGGAGCTGATCGACTCCACCACCCTGCTGGGCCCGGTGGAGCGGATCGCCGAACGGATGCAGGCGTACGCGGCGGCCGGTGTCACCACCCTCACCCTCGCCCCGGCCGGATTCTCCCTCGACGACCGGCTCGCCTCGCTGCGCGCCGGTACCGCGGCCATGGAGCGCGCCGGACTGGCCTGAGCGCACGGGCCTGGGGGCCCCTCCCTCGGAAGGGCCCCCAGGCGGGGGCTCCACGGCCGTGGTGGGGGCTCGGGGTGCCTCCCCGCCACGGCCGTCACGCGTACAACGTCGCCGGGACCGTCCGGTTACTGGCCGACTCCGGAGCGTTCTCCGCCGAACGGCGGAGTTTGGCCGAGCCCCCTGTTGCCGCCGTCCGCGTGCCGCATTTGACTCGTTCTGGCGGACGCCCTCAGGAGGTGGCAGTGATGCTCTCGGCCCGGAATCTCTTCCAGGAAATCATCGACAACGACGATTCCTACCGGCTCTTCTGCTCCATAGCGGCCAGCGGCGAGGCCCAGGGCGGTTGGGAGAACGCCCGGATCGCCGCCCTCGTGCCGGAGAGCATGAGCACGCTCGCCCCGAAGATCACCCGGCACGGCGCCGACGAGGACAAACACGGTCGGATCTTCCAGGCCCTGCTCAAGAAGCGCGGTCTCGAACCCGTACCCGTCCCGCCCGAGGCCGACTACACCATGCTCCTGGAACGTCAGGGCATCGGCCTCACCCATGAGAAGCTCCGCCGCGACGAGCCCCTCACCGAGGAGGACATCGTCGTCTATCTCGCCCACAGCAGGGTCACCGAGCAGCGGGCGGCCGACCAGATGGACATGCTGGTCAGGTACTTCGGCGACCATCCCGAGGTCGGCCGGGCCATCAGGATGATCGGCCACGACGAGGACAACCACCTCGCCTACTGTCACGAGGAACTCCTGCGCCTCGCCGCGGCCGGCCACGGCCGCGCCATCCAACGCGTCCTGCGCCAGAGCGCCCTCGCCGAGATCAGGGTCTACCGCGATGTCAGCCTCGCCGTGATGGCGCACATGGGCCGCCTGCTGCACTGGCCCCGGGCCAAGTCCGCCGCACTGGCCACCGGTATCCGCGCGATGTACGCCTACGAGCGGGTCGGCGGCTGGCACCGGATGATCAGCCTGAAGCCCCCGGAGCGACAGGGCGCCCTCGACGGTCCGCCGACGGCCGCCCCCGCCTTCTGACCGCCCGCGGACCGCTCAGAGCCATCCCCGCCGCTTGAACTGCCGGAACAGCCCGTAGACCACGCCCGCCATCAGACAGATCACGGCCGGATAGCCCCAGACCCACCCCAACTCGGGCATGTGCTCGAAGTTCATCCCGTACACCCCGGCGACCAGGGTCGGCACGGCGGCCATGGCGGCCCACGCCGAGATCTTCCGCATATCGTCGTTCTGCCGGACGCCCTGCTGGGCGAGGTGGGCCGCCAGAATGTCCGACAGCAGCCGGTCCAGACCTTCGACCTGCTCATTGGCACGTGTCAAATGGTCACTGACATCGCGGAAGAACGGCTGAGAACGATCGTGCACGAACGGCACGCCCGCGCCCGCCAGCCGGGTCATCGGGCCTGCCAGCGGCCCGCTCGCCCGGCGGAACTCCAGCACCTGCCGCTTGAAGACGTAGATCCGCTCCGCCGTCGGGCGGTCCGAGCCGCTCGACCCGCCGTCCGGCGCGAAGACCTCCGCCTCCATCTCCTCCAGATCCACCTGGAGCTCCCCGGCGACCTCGATGTAATGGTCCACGATCGCGTCACTGACCGCATAGAGCACCGATGTCGGCCCGTGCGTCAGCACCTCGGGCTCCGCCTCCAGCCGCTTGCGCACGGCCGCGAGGGGGGAGCCCTCCCCGTGGCGGACCGTCACCACGAACGAGTCGCCGATGAAGAGCATCAGCTCGCCCGTGGTGACGGTGTCACTCTCCGGCTCGTACACCACTGGCTTCAGGACCACGAACAGGGAGTCGTCGTAGACCTCCAGTTTGGGGCGCTGATGCGCCCGCAGCGCGTCCTCCACCGCCAGCGGATGGAGCCCGAACTCGCTCGCGACCAGTGCGAACTCCTCCTCCGTCGGCTCATGCATCCCGAGCCACAGAAAGGCGTCGCCGTCCTTCCTGGCCTTGTCGAGCGCGTCGGAGAAGTCCGCCGGTCCCTCGGTGCGGCGCCCGTCTCGGTAGAGGGCGCGGTCCACGATCACGGCGCGCATTCTTCCGCGCGGGCCGACCCGGCGCACGTCACCACGCGCCCGCGCCCGGGGTGCTCCCGCTGGATCACGCCCCCTGATCCGGCCCGTCCCCGTGGAAACGCCCTAGGGTGGCGGACATGGCCACCCTCATCCTCGTACGCCACGGACGCTCGACCGCCAACACCGCGGGGGTGCTCGCCGGCTGGACCCCCGGCGTCCATCTGGACGAACGCGGCGCCGCGCAGGCGGCCGGTCTGCCCGGACGCCTCGCGGATGTCTCGCTCGCCGCCGTGGTCAGCAGCCCGCTGGAACGCTGCGCGCAGACGCTGCGACCGTTGCTGGACGCCCGCCGCGAACTCGAACCGCGCACCGACGACCGGATCGGGGAGTGCCACTACGGGGACTGGTCGGGGCGCAAGCTGCGCGAGCTGGCCGACGACCCGCTGATGGAGGTCGTCCAGAACCATCCGTCGGCGGCGGTCTTCCCGGGCGGCGAGTCGATGCGGGCCATGCAGGCGCGGGCCGTGGACGCCGTACGGGAGTGGAACGCCCGGGTGGACGCCGAGCACGGCGAGGACGCCGCCTATCTGATGTGTTCCCACGGGGACATCATCAAGGCGATCGTCGCTGACGCGCTCGGCATACATCTCGATCTGTTTCAGCGGATCCATGTGGAACCGTGTTCCGTGACAGCGATCCGTTACACCCGGACCCGCCCATTTCTTCTGCGGCTGGGGGACACCGGCGACCTCGGTTCACTGGCGCCGCGCGGCGGCGGCGACCGGGGCGCGGACGGTGCGGCGGTCGTCGGGGGCGGCTCGGGCGCCCCGTGATCGCGCTGAGCAGTAGGGTGGACGGGCCGAAAGTCCGTATGCCGTCCGAGCCACGGTCATCGGCGGCCATGCACCCCTGATCGACGCCGACCCCCGCCAGGGCCGAGGCGGCGGAGAGGGGGCGCGCACGGTCGAGCGTTGTTGAGATTGTTGAGCATTTCCAAGGATTCGAGGGAGACAGCGCGTGCCCCGTCAGGTGTTCCTCTATGACCCGCCGGACCGTTTCGTGGCCGGTACGGTCGGGCTGCCTGGACGCCGTACGTTCTTTCTGCAGGCGTCGACGGCGGGCCGGGTCACCAGCGTGGCGCTGGAGAAGACCCAGGTCGCCGCGCTCGCCGAGCGGATCGACGAGCTGCTGGACGAGGTCGTGCGCCGCACCGGGGGCAATGCCCCGGTCCCGGCCGTGGCGCCCGCCGATGTCGCGGACACGGCGCCGCTGGACGCCCCCGTCGAGGAGGAGTTCCGGGTCGGGACCATGGCCCTGGCCTGGGACGGCGAGGAACAGCGCATGATCGTCGAGGCGCAGGCCCTGGTCGAGCTGGACGCGGATTCCGAGGAGGATCTCGCGGAGGCAGAGGAGCGACTGCTCCAGGACGAGGAGAACGGCCCACCGATGCTGCGCGTCCGGCTGACCGGCGCGCAGGCGCGGGCCTTCGCCAAACGCGCGCTGGACGTGGTGAACGCCGGCCGGCCCCCCTGCCCGCTGTGCAGCCTGCCCCTCGACCCGGAAGGACACGTATGCCCGCGCCAGAACGGATACCGCCGGGGAGTCTGACCTCGCTGGACCTGCTCGCCCGAGGTGAGCTGACCGTACGCGGCCGGGTCCGGGAGGCGTCCAACGCGGTGCTGTTCTGCTCGGTCTCGTACGAGGGCGAGGACGCCTCCTGCGTCTACAAGCCGGTCGCAGGTGAGCGCCCCCTGTGGGACTTCCCGGACGGGACGCTGGCGCAGCGCGAGGTGGCCGCCTACGAGATCTCCGAGGCGCTCGGCTGGGGTCTGGTGCCGCCCACCGTCCTGCGGGACGGGCCCTACGGCCGTGGCATGGTCCAGCTCTGGATCGAGACCGACCCCGGCCCGGCCGGGTCCCTGCTGGCGCTGGTCGAGGACGAGGAGCCGGCCGACGGCTGGAAGGCGGTCGGTCTCGCCGAGGTGGGCGAGGGGCGCACCGCGCTGCTGGTGCACGCCGACGACGCCAGGCTGCGGCGGCTGGCGGTGCTCGACGCGATCATCAACAACGGCGACCGCAAGGGCGGCCATCTGCTGCCGGCGCCCGGCGGCGCGCTCTACGCCATCGACCACGGGGTCACCTTCAACGTGGACGACAAGCTGCGGACCCTGCTGTGGGGTTGGGCGGGGGAGCCGCTGACGGCGGAGGCGGTGTCGGCCCTGGACTCGCTCGCCGCCGCGCTGGCCGACGGCGGGCCGCTCGTCACCCGGCTGGCGGAACTGCTCACGGCCGCCGAGGTGACGGCCGTACGGGCGCGGGTGGCCGGGCTGCGGGAGACCAGGACGCATCCGGAGCCGTCGGGGCAGTGGCCCCCGATCCCCTGGCCCCCGGTCTGATCCCCCGGCCCGATCCCTCGGCCCGATGCCCCCGCCCAGGCCCCGGGCGCTCGTCCAAGGCCCCGGGCCGGGGGCGTCCGCACCCGCACGTACGGGGCGATGCACATCCGCGATGCACACCGCAAGACCGCACAACCAGCCAACCGGCGTGATCCGGTTCGTATCCGGATACTCCGTCCGGTTACGCTCAAGCCATGTATGCCTGGCCCGCTTCTGAGGTCCCCGCCCTGCCTGGCAAGGGCCGCGACCTCCGGATCCACGACACCGCGACCGGTGGACCGCTCACCCTCGCCCCCGGTCCCGTCGCCCGTATCTACGTCTGCGGCATCACGCCGTACGACGCGACCCACCTGGGTCACGCGGCGACCTACAACGCGTTCGACCTCGTTCAGCGCGTGTGGCTCGACACCAAGCGGCAGGTCCACTACGTCCAGAACGTCACCGACATCGACGATCCCCTGCTGGAGCGCGCACTCCGCGACGGACAGGACTGGACCCGTCTCGCCGAGCGCGAGACCGCACTCTTCCGCGAGGACATGACCGCCCTGCGGATGATCCCGCCGCGCCACTACATAGGCGCGGTGGAATCGATACCGGGGATCGTCCCGCTGGTCGAACGGCTCCGCGACGCCGGTGCCGCGTACGAACTCGAAGGCGACACCTACTTCTCCGTCGAGGCCGACCCGCACTTCGGCGAGGTCTCCCACCTCGACGCCGAGGCCATGCGGATCCTCTCCGCCGAGCGCGGCGGCGACCCCGAGCGCCCCGGCAAGAAGAACCCGCTCGACCCGATGCTGTGGATGGCCGCCCGCGAGGGCGAGCCGAGCTGGGACGGCGGCAGCCTCGGCCGCGGCCGGCCCGGCTGGCACATCGAGTGCGTGGCCATCGCCCTGGACCACCTCGGCATGGGCTTCGACATCCAGGGCGGCGGCTCCGACCTCACCTTCCCCCACCACGAGATGGGCGCCTCGCACGCCCAGGCCCTCACCGGCGAGCACCCCTTCGCCCAGGCATACGTCCACGCCGGCATGGTGGCGCTGGACGGCGAGAAGATGTCCAAGTCCAAGGGCAACCTGGTCTTCGTCTCCACCCTGCGCCGCGACGGGGTCGACCCGGCCGCCATCCGCCTCGCCCTCCTCTCGCACCACTACCGGGCCGACTGGGAGTGGACCGACCGGATCCTCCGGGACGCCGAGGAACGGCTCGCGAACTGGCGCGCGGCGGTGTCCCGTCCCGACGGGCCGTCCGCCGACGCCCTGCTGGAGGAGATCCGTACCGCCCTCGCGGACGATCTCGACGCACCCACCGCCCTCGCCGCCGTCGACCGCTGGGCCGCGCTCCAGCGCAGCGCCGGAGGTACGGACGAGGGCGCTCCCGGTCTCGTGTCCCGGGCGGTCGACGCCCTGCTGGGGGTCGCCCTGTAGGCCCTGTCCGGGCGATGTGTCGGGGGGGGCGACGGGACGTACGGCACGTCCCCTCGGCCCGTGGGGGCCTGGGGAGGCCCCATGCCTCGGCCCGTGGGGGCCTGGGGAGGCCCCATGCCTCGGCCCGTGCGGGCCTGGGCATGCCCCACGCATCTGAGGCCGCGGGCTGACCTCGAAGATCGCCAGGGCAGGACCTGGCGGGGATACACCACACGACGGAACGGGTGCCGGGCGGTCTGACCGCCCGGCACCCGCGTGTGTTCCGGGCGAAGGGCCCACTGAGCCCCACTGAGCCCGCTGTGCCCCGGTGAGCGAGGCCGCGGTGCCGGGGCGGACGGCCCCCCGGCCGGATCCGTCGGAGGCTTCCCGGTGGGGCGTGCGCCGATCACCCGGTGATCGGGGTCAGGGCCGACCGTGCGCCGACCCGGATGCCGCTCCCGAGCGGCGGGGCGTGCCGCTCACCACGTCCGGTGGTCCGGGTTCCGTTACCACCACGGGCGACGAGGCCCCGGCCCGTCCGGTGCGAGGCTTCGGGGCCGAGCCCCACGCGGCGGTGCCCCCCTTCCTGGGAGGGGAGGGGGGCACCGCCGCGCACTCAGTCGTCCGGGGAATCTCCCGGCCCGTCCGGGCCGGGGGGTCCGCCCGGCCCGGACGCCGGTCGTGAGCCCCGCCCCCGGTCGCGATCCGGTCCGGGTTTCTCAGCCGAATCCGAATCCGAATCCGGTCCGGATGCCGGTCCCGACGCCGGGTCCGGACCCGGGTCCGGCGATCGCTCCGGTGCCGCCTCCGGCTCCGCAGCAGGCCGGTCGGAGTCCGTGGCCGGGTCGGCGTCCGGATCCGTACCCGTCCTCGGCTCCGAACGCGGCGGTTTCGGCGGTCTGTTCAGACCGCCGGCGGGATCCCTCAGGTAGGAACCCTCCCCGCCGTCGGTCGCGAGCCCCGGACCGCTGCCGGGGCCCCCGTCCCGCCGCCGCAGATACCGCTCGAACTCGCGGGCGATGGCCTCACCCGACGCCTCGGGAAGCTCCGCGGTGTCCCGCGCCTCCTCCAGCGTCTGCACGTACTCCGCCACCTCGCTGTCCTCGGCGGCCAGTTGGTCCACGCCCAACTGCCAGGCCCGCGCGTCCTCGGGCAGTTCGCCCTGGGGGATCCGCAGACCGATCAGATCCTCCAGCCGATTCAGTAGCGCCAGTGTCGCCTTCGGGTTGGGCGGTTGCGACACATAGTGCGGCACCGCCGCCCACAGACTCACCGCGGGCACGCCCGCGTGTGTGCACGCCTCCTGCAGAATGCCGACGATGCCCGTGGGCCCCTCGTACCGCGTCTCCTCCAGGTCCATCGTCCTGGCCAGATCGGGGTCCGACGTGATGCCGCTGACCGGCACCGGCCGGGTGTGCGGAGTGTCCCCGAGCAGCGCGCCGAGGATCACCACCATCTCCACGCCCAGTTCATGGGCGAATCCGAGGATCTCGTTACAGAACGAACGCCAGCGCATGGACGGCTCTATGCCGCGCACCAGCACCAGGTCACGCGGCTTCTCACCGCCGACGCGGACCACCGAAAGCCTCGTCGTGGGCCAGGTGATCTTCCGTACACCGCCGTCCAGCCACACCGTCGGCCGGTTGACCTGGAAGTCGTAGTAGTCCTCGGCGTCGAGCGCCGCGAACACCTCGCCCTTCCATTCCCGGTCCAGGTGTGCGACCGCTGTGGAGGCGGCGTCGCCGGCGTCGTTCCAACCCTCGAACGCGGCCACCATGACCGGGTCGATCAGCTCGGGTACCCCCTCGAGCTCGATCACCCAGTGCCTCCTTCCGAAGTTCCCTTTCGTACCCTCCAACCTTACGGCTTACGGGGTACCCGTCCGCAGCCCTCCGCACGCGCGGGTGAACCCGGCGGGTGCGTCACGTGCCGTTCGTCCAAGACGGGGCCGGGCCGCGGATTCCCCAGGTGGCCGGGCAAACAGTGTGGGCGGCCCCGAAGGACCGCCCACATCATGCGAGATCGGCCGCGGAACCGCGGCCGGGGGATCAGGACCGCTCGCCGAGCAGCCCCTCCACCCGTCCCCGGATCTCGTCAGTCGCCAGACCCCGGATCGTCAGCGTCGTACGGCGACGCAGCACGTCGTCCGCGGTCTCCGCCCACTCGTGGTCACGCGCGTACACCACCTGCGCCCAGATCTCCGGGGCGTCCGGGTGGATCCGCTCCGCCAGCGCCGCGTCGTCGTTGGCGAGCCGTGCGATGTCGAAGGCGAGCGAACCGTAGTGGGTCGCCAGATGGCGCGCGGTGTCCGCCGCCATCCGCGGACCCGGCGTGCCGCCGTCGACCAGCAGCCGGTGCGCCACCGCGTTCGGGTTGGCTATGCCCGGCAGCGGCAGCTTCTTCGGCAGCCGGGAGATCGGCTCCATGTCCTCGGCCAGCGGCTGCCCGGGGAGCGCCGCCAGCTTGTTCATCACCGTACGGCCGATATGACGGAACGTCGTCCACTTGCCGCCGGCCACCGACAGCATCCCGCCGCTGCCCTCGGACACCACCGTCTCCCGCTTGGCCTTCGAGGTGTCGCCGGGGCCACCCGGCAGCACCCGCAGACCGGCGAACGAGTAGGTGATCAGATCGCGCGACAACTGCTGGTCGCGGATCGAGTACGCGGCCTCGTCCAGGATCTGCGCGGTGTCCTTCTCGTTCACCGCGACGTCACCCGGGTCGCCCTCGTACTCCTCGTCCGTCGTACCGAGCAGCAGCATGTCCTCCCAGGGGAGGGCGAAGGTGATGCGGTACTTGTCGATCGGGGTCGCCAGCGCGGCCTTCCAGGGCGAGGTGCGCTTCAGCACCAGGTGCGCGCCCTTGGAGAGACGGATCGACGGGGCCGCCTTCGGGTCCTCCATCCGGCGCAGGTGGTCCACCCACGGGCCGGTCGCGTTGAGCACCAGACGGGCCGTCACCCCGAACTCCGTACCGTCCGTACGGTCCTTCAGCTCGGCGCCCGTCACCCGGCCGCTGGTGAACCGCAGTCCGGTCACCTCGGCGTGGTTGAGGACCGTCGCGCCCGCCTCGGCGGCGGCGCGGACCGTCATCAGTGCCATCCGCGCGTCGTTCATCTGGTCGTCCCCGTACACGGCGACGGCCTTCAGGTTCTCCGTACGCAGCTCGGGCACATCACGCCGCGCCTTCGCCGCGCTGATGACATGACCGACGCCGTCACCGAACGCGGAGAGCGCCGAGTAGGCGAAGACGCCCGCGCCGAGCTTCGCCGCGCCGTGCGGTCCGCCCTTGTAGACGGGCAGGTAGAACGTCAGCGGATTGGCGAGGTGGGGGGCCACCTCGCGGGAGACCGCGCGCCGTTCGAAGTGGTTCTCCGCCACCAGCTTCACCGCGCCGGTCTGGAGGTAGCGCAGACCGCCGTGGAGCAGCTTGGAGGAGGCGGAGGAGGTCGCGCCGGCGAAGTCGCCGGCGTCCACCAGAGCCACCCGCAGCCCGGACTGCGCGGCGTGCCAGGCGGTGGAGATGCCCAGGATGCCGCCGCCGATCACCAGAAGGTCGTAGGTCGCCTTGGAGAGCTGCTCCCTCGTCTCGGCGCGGCTCGGGAGGGAGCCGTAGGCCGGGTGCGTCCCCAGGGCGGGGACGCTCTGCAGGGTGGTCATGGTCGATACTCCTCGTCAGTCTTCCTCGTCGAGCCAGCCCATGGTCCGCTCGACGGCCTTGAGCCAGTTCTTGTACTCGCGCTCACGCCGGTCGGCGTCCATGCGCGGGGTCCATTCGGCGGCGCGGCGCCAGTTGGCGCGCAGCGCGTCGGTGTCCGGCCAGAAGCCCACGGCCAGTCCGGCGGCGTACGCCGCGCCGAGGCAGGTCGTCTCGGCGACCATCGGGCGCACCACGGGGGCGTCCAGGAAGTCCGAGAGGGTCTGCATCAGCAGGTTGTTAGAGGTCATGCCGCCGTCGACCTTGAGCGAGGTCAGCTCGACGCCGGAGTCCTTCGTCATGGCGTCGGTGATCTCGCGGGTCTGCCAGGCGGTCGCCTCCAGGACGGCGCGCGCGATGTGCGCCTTGGTGACGTAGCGGGTCAGACCGGCGATCACACCGCGGGCGTCGGAGCGCCAGTACGGGGCGAACAGGCCGGAGAAGGCGGGCACGAAGTACGCGCCGCCGTTGTCGTCGACGGAGCTGGCCAGCGTCTCGATCTCGGCGGCCGACTTGATCAGGCCCATCTGGTCGCGCATCCACTGCACCAGCGAACCGGTGACCGCGATCGACCCCTCCAGGGCGTAGACCGCCTTCTGGTCGCCGATCCGGTAGCCGACGGTCGTCAGCAGCCCGTTGTACGAGTTGACGGGCGTCTCGCCGGTGTTCATCAGCATGAAGGTGCCGGTGCCGTACGTGGACTTGGCCTCGCCCTCGGCGAAACACGTCTGGCCGAAGAGGGCGGCCTGCTGGTCGCCGAGCGCGGAGGCGACCGGGGTGCCGTCGAGGACGCCGCCCTTGGCCAGCCCGTACACCTCGGACGAGGAACGGATCTCCGGGAGCACCTCGGCCGGTACCTTCATGGAGGTGAGGATCTTCTGATCCCACTTCATGGTGTAGAGGTTCATCAGCATGGTGCGCGAGGCGTTGGTGACGTCGGTGACGTGGACACCGCCGTCGACGCCACCGGTGAGGTTCCAGATGACCCAGGAGTCCATGGTGCCGAAGAGGATCTCGCCGCGCTCGGCGCGCTCGCGCAGGCCCTCGACGTTGTCGAGCAGCCAGCGGACCTTGGGCCCGGCGAAGTAGCTCGCCAGCGGCAGGCCGGTCTCCCTGCGGAAGCGGTCCTGGCCGACGTTGCGGCCCAGTTCCTTGCAGAGGGCGTCGGTACGGGTGTCCTGCCAGACGATGGCGTTGTGGACGGGCAGGC
Source organism: Streptomyces sp. NPDC020965 (assembly GCF_044333555.1). Lineage (NCBI taxonomy): Bacteria > Bacillati > Actinomycetota > Actinomycetes > Kitasatosporales > Streptomycetaceae > Streptomyces > Streptomyces sp. NPDC020965. Next base: position 298,657 of record NZ_JBIRRE010000009.1, on the reverse strand, counting down.
CGGTCTTCTTGTCCCAGAGCAGCGTGGTCTCACGCTGGTTGGTGATGCCGATCGCCTTCACGTCGTCACGGGTGATGCCCGCCTTCGCGATGGCGCCCGCCACGACTTCCTGGACGTTGGTCCAGATCTCTACGGCGTCGTGCTCCACCCAGCCCGGCTTCGGGAAGATCTGCTCGTGCTCCTTCTGGTCGACGGAGACGATCCGGCCGTCCTTGTCGAAGACGATGCAGCGGCTGGAGGTGGTGCCCTGGTCGATGGCCGCGATGAACGGTCCCGACGTGTGTGCGTCTGTCACGGTGTGCTCCTGCTGAGGTCGATGGGGATACGACTGTGCCGGTACGGCGTGAGTTCACGGCGTGGGTTCACGATCGCCTCAGGCGAACGCGAGCTGATAGATACCCGCGGCGAGCGCTGATCCTGTCAGCGGGCCCACGACGGGAATCCAGGCGTAGCCCCAGTCGGAGCCGCCCTTGTTGGGCAGCGGCAGCAGGGCGTGGACGATACGGGGGCCGAGGTCACGGGCCGGGTTGATGGCGTAACCGGTCGGGCCGCCGAGCGAGAGACCGATGGCGACCACGACGAAGGCGGTGATCAGGGCGCCGAGGGTGCCCAGGCCGTTGCCGTCGGCGTTGAGTCCCTGGGTGAGCACCGCGAGGACGAGCACCGCGGTGCCGATGATCTCGGTGGCGAGGTTCTGCCAGACGACCCGGATCTCCGGGCCGGTGGAGAAGATGCCGAGCACGGGACCGGCGGCCTGACCGCTGTGCGGGCCCTCCAGGGGCTTGTCGGCGGGGTCGCCCACGATCGCGCGATCGGTGAGATGGGCCTGGAACTGGCCGTAGTAGGTGATCCAGACCAGGGTGGCGCCGATCATCGCGCCGAGCATCTGACCCGCGAGGTAGAAGGGGACGTCGCCCCAGCCACCGTTGGTGATCGTGATGCCGAGGGTGACCGCGGGGTTCAGATGGGCTCCGGAGAGGAAGCCGGTCATATAGACGGCGGTCATGACCGCGAAGCCCCACCCGAAGGTGATGGCCACCCATCCGGCGCCGCGCGCCTTGGAATTCTTGAGGGTGACGGCGGCGACAACGCCACCACCCAGCAGGATCAGAACGGCTGTGCCGATCGTCTCGCCGATAAAGATGTCGGAGCTGGACACCGCGACTCCTTTGTCCTTCGTCCAGGGGAAGGCGGATCCCGGGGCCTCAGCCGGGTGATCCGCGCCCTCACGTGAGGGCGTTGTCGGCCCTTGGCGCTTGCCACACTCTAACGCGTATTTCCGGTAGGTGTTCGACAATGCCGACCGATGAACGGCAGTTTTATCCCTGGTTAACACGACGTCAAGAGCCGTGTTGTCCGAAAACCGGATCGTTATCGATGATGCGCCAGGCCGGACGGAACCGCCCGGCGCGAGAGGGGCGGCCGGGGGGCGTCCGGGCCACGGAGGGGCGCGCGCGGGCAAGGGGCGCGTGCGGGTGCGCGGGGCGTACGGGCGCGGGTGCGGTGGATGTGTGTCGGGGCGTACGGGTGCGGGTGCGCGCGCAGTGGGTGAGTGTCGGGGCGTACGGTCGGGGCGGCGGGGCGCCCTCACCGGCGGTCAGAAGGGCGCGCCGGGCCGCGCCGGAGCTGGTGGCGGCGGTTCGGCCCCGTACCCTCCGCGCCCCGCCCCCAGGGTGCCCAGGGGGTCAGAACCGGCCGGCGCCGAGATCGCGGGAGACCGCGCGGGCACACTCCCGTACCGCCGCCACCAGCTCCGACCGCAGCTCCCCGCCCTCGCAGACCCGCTCCACCGCGCCCGTGATCGCGACCGCCCCCACCGGCATCCTGCGCCGGTCGTGGACGGGCGCCGCCACCGCGGCCACGCCTTCCCAGGTCTCCTCCACGTCCGTGGCCCAGCCGCGCGCCCGGGTGTGGTCGAGCACGGCCTCGAACTCGTCCAGACCGGTCACGGTGCGCCCGGTGAACGCCTCCCGCTCCAGCTCGACGGCCTCGGCGTGCGCCACCGGGTCGTACGCCGCCAGCACCTTGCCCAGGGCGGTGGAGTGCAGCGGCTGCATCGCGCCCACCTCCAGCACCTGCCGGCTGTCGTCCGGCCGGAACACATGGTGGACGACGAGCACACCGTGCTGGTGCAGTACCCCCAGATGGACGCTCTCGCCGCTGGACCGGGCCAGATCGTCCGTCCAGACCAGGGCACGGGCGCGCAGCTCGTGCACGTCCAGATAGCTGTTGCCCAGCCGGAGCAGCTCCGCGCCCAACTGGTAGCGCCCGGAGGCCGCGTCCTGCTCCACGAAGCCCACTGCCTGGAGGGTGCGCAGAATGCCGTGGGCCGTGCCCTTCGCCAGATCCAGGGACGACGCGATGTCCGACAGGCCCAGCCGGCGCTCTCCGCCCGCGAGCAGTCGCAGCATCGCCGCGGCGCGCTCAAGCGACTGGATGCTTTTCGCCATCTGATCGGCCCTCTCCCACGCTGTTCGACAATGCTGAACACTATCGGTCGATGCCGACCATGGGCACTGTCGAGTGAGTATCTCGCGCCGGACGGGTTCGCTGAACCCCAAGGGACACCCCAGCAGGCGAACCGGAACATACTCCAGGAATCCGCGCAGGGGTGGCGCGACCGTCACGGTGTCCGTCCCGTGGGACGCACCCGTTCCAACGGCGGCCCGCCCGGCTACCCTGGCACCGTGCCCCCTCCCACTGGAGGGCGCAAAGCCGACAGCCGTCGCATCCCAGGGAGCGCATTCCATGGCCTCGTTGCCGACCCCCTCAGCCTCTTCCGCCGACCGCCGGACCGATACCCCACTGGCCGACCGGGCCCGGATCGACGCCTTCCGGGAAGCCCTCGCCACCCGCGTCGTCGTCGCCGACGGCGCGATGGGGACGATGCTCCAGGCGCAGGATCCGACCATGGAGGACTTCGAGAACCTCGAAGGCTGCAACGAGATCCTCAATGTGACCCGCCCCGACATCGTGCGCTCCGTCCACGCGGCCTACTTCGAGGTCGGCGTGGACTGCGTGGAGACGAACACCTTCGGGACGAACCTGGCGGCACTGGGGGAGTACGACATCCCCGAGCGGGTGTACGAGCTGTCGGAGGCGGGGGCGCGGATCGCCCGCGAGGTCGCCGACGAGTTCACCGCCGCGACCGGACAGCAGCGCTGGGTGCTCGGCTCGATGGGTCCCGGCACCAAACTCCCGACCCTCGGCCACGCCCCGTACACCGCACTGCGGGACGCCTACCAGGAGAACGCCGAGGGCATGATCGCGGGTGGCGCCGACGCGCTGCTCGTGGAGACCACCCAGGACCTGCTCCAGACCAAGGCCGCCGTCATCGGCGCGCGCCGGGCGCTGGAGGTCTCCGGGCTGAATCTGCCGGTGATCTGCTCGGTGACGGTGGAGACCACGGGCACGATGCTGCTGGGATCGGAGATCGGCGCGGCCCTCACCGCCCTGGAGCCGCTGGGCATCGACATGATCGGCCTGAACTGCGCCACCGGCCCGGCCGAGATGAGCGAGCACCTGCGGTACCTGGCCCGGCACTCCCGCATCCCGCTGTCCTGCATGCCCAACGCCGGTCTGCCCATCCTCGGCAAGGACGGCGCCCACTACCCCCTGACGGCGCCCGAGCTGGCCGACGCCCAGCAGACCTTCGTCCAGGAGTACGGCCTCTCGCTGGTCGGCGGCTGCTGCGGTACGACGCCGGAGCACCTGCGGCAGGTCGTGGAGCGGGTACGGGGCCTGACCCCCGGCGAGCGGACGGCGCGCCCCGAGCCGGGCGCGGCCTCGCTCTACCAGACGGTGCCGTTCCGGCAGGACACCGCGTACATGGCGATCGGCGAGCGGACCAACGCCAACGGGTCCAAGAAGTTCCGCGAGGCGATGCTGGAGGCCCGCTGGGACGACTGTGTGGAGCTGGCCCGGGACCAGATCCGCGAGGGCGCCCACATGCTCGACCTCTGCGTGGACTACGTCGGCCGGGACGGCGCCGCCGATATGGAGGAGCTGGCCGGCCGGTTCGCGACCGCCTCCACGCTGCCGATCGTGCTGGACTCCACCGAGGTCGACGTGCTCCGCGCCGGGCTGGAGAAGCTGGGCGGCCGGGCGGTCCTCAACTCGGTCAACTACGAGGACGGGGACGGGCCGGAATCCCGGTTCGCGCAGGTGACCGAGTTGGCGCGGGAGCACGGCGCCGCCCTGATCGCGCTCACCATCGACGAGCAGGGCCAGGCGCGGACCGTGGACCACAAGGTCGCCATCGCCGAACGCCTCATCGACGACCTCACCGGGAACTGGGGAATCCTGGAGTCGGACATCCTCATCGACACCCTCACCTTCACCATCTGCACGGGCCAGGAGGAGTCCCGCAAGGACGGGATCCACACCATCGGCGCGATCCGCGAGCTGAAGCGCCGCCACCCCGACGTGCAGACCACCCTCGGACTGTCGAACATCTCCTTCGGCCTCAACCCGGCCGCGCGCATCCTGCTGAACTCCGTCTTCCTGGACGAATGCGTGAAGGCGGGCCTGGACTCGGCGATCGTGCACGCGTCGAAGATCCTGCCGATCGCGCGGTTCGACGACGAACAGGTCACCACCGCGCTCGACCTGATCTACGACCGCCGGGCGGAGGGGTACGACCCGCTCCAGCGGCTGATGGAGCTGTTCGAGGGCGTCAACACGAAGTCGATGAAGGAGGACAAGGCCCAGGAGCTGCTGTCGCTGCCCCTGGAGGAGCGGCTGCGGCGCCGGATCGTCGACGGCGAGAAGAAGGGCCTCGAACAGGACCTCGACGCGGCACTCGAAGAACGGCCGGCCCTGGCGATCGTCAACGACACCCTCCTGGAGGGCATGAAGGTCGTCGGCGAGCTGTTCGGATCGGGACAGATGCAGCTCCCGTTCGTGCTCCAGTCCGCCGAGGTGATGAAGAACGCCGTCGCCTACCTCGAACCCCACATGGAGAAGTCGGACGCCGAGGGCAAGGGCACCATCGTGCTCGCCACCGTCCGCGGGGACGTCCACGACATCGGCAAGAACCTGGTCGACATCATCCTCTCCAACAACGGCTACAACGTGGTCAACCTCGGGATCAAGCAGCCGGTGTCGGCGATCCTGGAGGCCGCCGAGGAACACCGCGCCGACGTCATCGGGATGTCCGGCCTGCTGGTCAAGTCCACGGTGATCATGAAAGAGAACCTCCAGGAGCTCAACCAGCGCAAACTCGCCGCCGACTACCCGGTGATCCTCGGCGGCGCCGCCCTCACCCGGGCCTATGTCGAACAGGACCTGCACGAGATCTACGAGGGTGAGGTCCGCTACGCCCGCGACGCGTTCGAGGGACTGCGCCTGATGGACGCCCTGATCGCGGTCAAGCGCGGCGTCCCCGGCGCCGTGCTCCCCGAACTGAAGCAGCGCCGGGTGCGGGCCACCGCCGCCACCGTGATCGAGGAACGGCCCGAGGAGGGCGCCGCGCGCTCCGACGTCTCCACCACCAACCCGGTGCCCACCCCGCCGTTCTGGGGCACCCGCGTCATCAAGGGGATCCAGCTCAAGGAGTACGCGTCCTGGCTGGACGAGGGCGCGCTCTTCAAGGGGCAGTGGGGACTCAAGCAGGCCCGCGCGGGAGACGGCCCCTCCTACGAGGAGCTGGTCGAGAGCGAGGGCCGGCCCCGGCTGCGCGGCTGGCTCGACCAGCTCCACACCCGCAACCTCCTGGAGGCCGCCGTCGTCTACGGCTACTTCCCCTGCGTCTCCAAGGGCGACGACCTGATCCTCCTCAACGAGGACGGCTCCGAACGCACCCGCTTCTCCTTCCCCCGCCAGCGCCGCGGCCGGCGCCTCTGCCTCGCCGACTTCTTCCGCCCGGAGGAATCCGGCGAGACCGATGTGGTCGGCCTCCAGGTCGTCACCGTCGGCTCCCGGATCGGCGGGGCCACCGCCGAACTGTTCGCGTCGGACTCGTACCGCGACTACCTCGAACTGCACGGGCTCTCCGTCCAGCTCGCCGAGGCGCTCGCCGAGTACTGGCACGCCCGGGTCCGCGGTGAACTCGGTTACGGCGGCGAGGACCCGGCGGACGTGGAGGACATGTTCGCGCTGAAGTACCGGGGCGCGCGGTTCTCCCTCGGCTACGGGGCCTGCCCCGACCTGGAGGACCGGGCGAAGATCGCCGAACTGCTGCGGCCGGAGCGGATCGGGGTCGAACTCTCCGAGGAGTTCCAGCTCCACCCCGAGCAGTCCACCGACGCCATCGTCATCCACCACCCCGAGGCCAAGTACTTCAACGCCCGCTGACCGCCCGGCACGGCGCGTCACCACCGGTACCCCCGGTCACCACCGGTACCCCCGGTGCCCCCGGTGCCCTTGTCGCCAGCGCTCCCAGGGGCCCCGGCCATATCCAGAGGCACTTTCGGCCAACCGGTCGTACACTGGTCGGTCCCACGCAGGCCGGTCGCCTGTCCCCGCGGGAAGAGCCGCGGGGACAGGTGGCCGGCCTTCTCGTCCCTCCCGGAGGTGTGCCGATGACCAGTACGGTCCCCGCGTCCTTGACCCGTTCGGCGGATCGCTCCGCCCTCCAGGCCGTCTTCCTCGACATGGACGGCACCCTCGTGGACACCGAGGGCTTCTGGTGGGACGCGGAGCGGGCGGTCTTCGCGGAGCTCGGCCACGAGCTGGACGAGGCATGGCGCGATGTGGTCGTCGGCGGTCCGATGACGCGCAGCGCCGGCTATCTCATCGAGGCGACCGGCGCCGACATCACCCTCCCCGAGCTGACCGTGCTGCTCAACGACCGCTTCGAAGCCCGTATCGACGGGGGTGTCCCGCTGATGCCGGGCGCCGCGCGGCTGCTCGCCGAGCTGGCCGCCCACCGGGTGCCCACGGCGCTGGTCTCCGCCTCCCACCGCCGCATCATCGACCGGGTGCTGGCCTCACTCGGCCCGCAGAACTTCGCGCTCTCGGTCGCCGGTGACGAGGTGCCGCGGACGAAGCCCCACCCGGATCCCTATCTGGTGGCCGCGCGCGGGGTCGGCGCCGAGCCGGCGAGATGCGCCGTCATCGAGGACACGGCGACCGGGGTGGCCTCCGCCGAGGCGGCGGGTTGCCGGGTGGTCGCCGTCCCGTCCGTGGCCCCGATCGCCCCCGCCGCCGGCCGGGTCGTGGTGCGGTCGTTGGAAGAAGTGGACCTCGGATTTCTCCGTACACTCATCACGCCCGTGAACTGATGCGTGTACGGTCCGTGTTTTTTGAATAGCGAAGGGAACTCGGACCGCGCGAGCCGGGTTTATCCGGCTCCCCCAATCGCGTTTATACAGGGCCCCTCCAATATGTTTCCGGGCGTGACATTCATCACCGCGTGTTTGGTGGACGGAAGCGGTTTCGGAGTCCTGTGGCCGTCGCCGATGGTGCCTGATGTGACCTTGTGTCCGCATTGGTGAAGCGCTGTACGAAACATTCCAGGACGTGATCATCCACGTAGCGATATAGACGATCACTCAGCGAATACGGACCGCCCCGGGCCTGGTGAGATCGCCCCGGCCTCGCCGACTAATCTCTTCGCGAGTCTTCGCAGCAACTCCGACGCGTTCCCCTCGGCGGGGGTGTCATACGGACCGCCGCGAACACAGGACCGATCGTCCTGATTTCCCCGGACCGATCGAACCGCCCCACAGGGCGGCTGCGGCGAAGCCTCCCCGAACACGCTGTATCCCAGTGCCGGATGAGGAGAACGTCCAGGATGAACCGTAAGACTCTGGTGCTGCCCGCCGTGGTCGGCCTGCTGGCGCCGGCCCTCCTTGCCTGCGGCACGGCGGAGAGCGGAGCCGGTGGCGACGATTCCCTGGTCGTGGGCACGACGGACGGGCTCGTGGTCGACAAGGACGCGCCCGCACCCCTCGACCCCGCCTTCGCCTACGACGTCAGCTCGTGGAACGTCCTGCGCCAGACCTTCCAGACGCTGATGCGCGCGCCCAACGGCGGTGGCGAACTCGTCCCGGACGCCGCCCAGTCCTGCGCCTTCACCGACAACGCGTCGCAGAGCTACCGCTGCAAACTGCGGAGCGGCCTGAAGTTCGCCAACGGGGGCGCGGTCACCGTCGAGGACGTGAAGTTCTCCATCCAGCGACTGCTGAAGATCAACGACGACAACGGCGCCTCCGCCCTGCTGTCGAACATCGACACCATCGACACCAAGGGCGACGGCGAGATCGTCTTCCACCTGGCCACGCCGGACGCGACCTTCCCGTACAAGCTCGCCACCCCGGCCGCCGCCATCGTCAGCAAGGCGAAGTACGACGGGAAGAAGCTCCGTCCGGGCTTCGACGTCGACGGCTCCGGCCCGTACACCCTGAAGATCGAGGCCAAGGGCGGCAAGGCCACCAAGATCGTCTTCCGGAAGAACGAGTCCTACAACGGCGACCTCAAGCTGCACAACAGCAAGGTCGAGATGCGGATCTTCGAGGACTCCGCGGCCATGGGCAAGGCCCTGGAGAAGGGGGACATCGACGTCGCGACGCGCGAGATGGACCCCGAGCAGATCAAGGCCATGCAGGAGAATCCCAAGGAGGGCATCGAGCTGACCGAGCTGCCCGGACTCTCCATCCAGTACCTCGCCTTCAACACCGACGCGCCGTCCGTGAAGGACAAGGCCGTCCGCCAGGCCATGGCCGCCCTCATCGACCGCGGCCAGATCGCCAACGACGTGTACGGCTCCACCGCCGAACCGCTGTACTCGCTCATCCCCACCAACGTCAGCGGGCACAAGAACGCCTTCTACAACAAGTACGGCGAGCCCAGCCGCGCGAGGGCCAAGGAGATCCTGCGCAAGGCCGACATCAGCACACCGGTGAAGCTCACCCTGCACTACGCCAAGGACCGCTACCCGGTGAAGGAGTACGAGGTCATCCGCGACCAGCTGAACGCCTCCAACCTCTTCTCGGTCACCGTCAAGGGCGCCGACTGGTCGCAGTACCGCGCCGCCGGCATCCGCGGCGACTACCCCGTCTACGGCCTCGGCTGGGTCCCCGACTTCCCGGACCCCGACAACTACATCGCCCCGTTCCTGGAGAAGGACAACTTCCTCAACTCGCCCTACGTGAACAAAGAGGCCGACCGGTTGATCCCGCAGTCACGCCGCAAGGCCGACCGCGCCGCCGTCGCCGACGACTTCGCCAGGCTCCAGGAGATCATCGCCGAGGACGTGCCCGTGCTCCCGCTGTGGCAGGGCAAGCAGTACGTCGCCGCCCGCAAGGGCATCACCGGCGTCGAGCGGCTCCTCAGCGGCAGCTCCGACCTCCAGCTCGGGGAACTCGGCAGCTCCAACTGACGCACCCCCGGCACGACGGAGCGGCGGCAGGGCCCGAGGCCCCGCCGCCGCTCCGTCACTACCGCCCCCCCGGAAGAGCCAGGTGTGGCCTCCTACTGCGCCCCGGGGCGCACCAGACCGCTCTCGTACGCGTAGACAGCCGCCTGCACCCGGTCCCGCAAGCTCAGCTTCGTCAGCACATGGCCCACATGGGTCTTCACCGTCGTCTCACTGACGAAGAGATCCGCGGCGATCTCCGCGTTCGACAGGCCGCGGGCCACCAGCTTCAGCACCTCCACCTCGCGGTCGGTCAGCGTGTGCAGCGTGTCCGAGACCGGCTCCTCGCCGGAGGGCAGATGCTCCGCGTACTTGTCCAGGAGCCGGCGGGTGATGCTCGGCGCGAGCATCGCCTCACCCGCCGCGACCACCCGGATCGCCTGCACCAGCTCATTCGCCGGCGCGTCCTTCAGCAGAAAGCCGCTCGCACCCGCCCGCAGCGCCTCCACCACATACTCATCGAGGTCGAAGGTGGTCAGCACCAACACCTTCGCCGGGCCGTCCCGCCCCGGGCCGGTGATCTGCCGGGTCGCTTCGACGCCGTCCATCCGGGGCATCCGGATGTCCATGAGCACCACATCGGGCTGGAGCGCCCGCACCTGGTCGAGCGCCTGGAGACCGTCCCCGGCCTCTCCGACGACCGCGATGTCCTGCTCGGCCTCCAAAATCATCCGGAAACCGGTACGCAGCAACGGCTGGTCATCGACCAGCAGGACGCGGATGGCCACGGGGAACTCCTCACACTTGGTCGGGGCCCATTCTGCCCTGACCATCGTCGGACGATCCCGCCGGGGAAACGCTCAGCGGATATACCGGGGGAGTGCCCCCGAATTCAGGGCATACCGCCCGGTGGTCGCACCAGCCACACAGCTTCGTGGGCCGCGGCCGCCAGTCACCCGACTCCGTCGCCAGCCGAATCGCCTCCCACAGGGCCAGCAGCTTCCGCTCCACCCGCTCCAGATCGGCCGGCACCGGATCGAACGTCAGCACATCACCACTGCCGAGATACACCAACTGCAACCGACGCGGCACCACCTTCCGCAGCCGCCAGATCACCAGCGCGTAGAAGTTCATCTGGAACAGCGCACCCTCGCTGTACTCCGGACGCGGCGCCTTCCCCGTCTTGTAATCGACGATCCGCACCTCACCCGACGGCGCCACATCCACCCGGTCGATCACCCCGCGCAACCGCAGCCCCGACTCCAGCTCCGTCTCCACGAACATCTCCCGCTCGGCGGGCTCAAGCCGCGTCGGATCCTCCAACGAGAACCAGCGCTCCACCAGCGACTCCACCTCACCCAGCCAACCCGCCAGCCGCTCGCCGCCCTCATCCCCCTCGAACAGCTCCGCCAGCTCCGGCCTGCTCGCCAGCAGCCGATCCCACTGCCCCGGAACCAGCGACTTCGCCCGCGGCGGCGTACGCTCCACCGCCGGCGCGTCGAACAACCGCTCCAGCACCGCATGGACCAGAGTGCCCCGCGTCGCCGCCGCACTCGGCTTCTCCGGCAGCCGGTCAATCACCCGGAACCGGTACAGCAGGGGACACTGCATAAAGTCGCTCGCCCGGGACGGCGACAACGACGTGGGCAGATGACCGACCGGACGGTCCTGAGTCGTACTCATGACCACGACCCTACGGCCCGCCACTGACACCGAGCGCAATACCATCGACGTCAGAGGTACCCCACCGCCCGGTCCCACGACCGGCCACCACCCCACCAGAACGAAGGGAACCCGTGAACGAGGACGACACGAGGGGCGAGCGCGAACGAGCGCGGGCCGAGACCGGAGGCGCCGCCCCCCAGGGGACACCCCCCGACGGCAAGCGCCGCCGCTCCGACGGCCCCGGCGGCGGCCTCCTCATGGGCCGCCCCTTCGGCGTGCCCGTTTACGTCGCCCCCAGCTGGTTCCTCGTCGCCGCCCTCATCACCTGGGTCTTCGGCGGCCAGCTCGACCGCGTTCTCCCCGACCTGGGCGGCGCCCGCTACCTCGTCTCCCTCTTCTTCGCGGTCGCCTTCTACGCCTCCGTACTCGTCCACGAACTCGCCCACACCATCGCGGCCCTCCGCTTCAAACTGCCCGTCCGCCGCATCCAGCTCCAGTTCTTCGGCGGCGTCTCCGAGATCGAGAAGGAGACCGAGACCCCCGGCCGCGAATTCATCCTCGCCTTCGTCGGACCCCTGCTCTCCCTCGTCCTCGCCGGCGTCTTCTACCTCGGCATGCAGGCCGTCGAACCCGGCACCGTCCCCGGCGTACTCCTCGCCGGCCTGATGATCTCCAACCTCATCGTCGCCGCCTTCAACCTCCTCCCCGGCCTGCCGCTCGACGGCGGCCGCATGCTCCGCGCCGTCGTCTGGAAGATCACCGGCAAGCCCATGAGCGGCACCATCGCCGCCGCCTGGGTCGGCCGCGCCCTCGCCGTCGCCGTCCTCATCGGCCTCCCCCTCCTCACCCACACCGGCGCCCTCGGCAACCCCGCCCAGGACATCGGCGGCATGGAGACCGTCACCGACGCCCTGCTCGCCGCCATCCTCGCCGCCATCATCTGGACCGGAGCCGGCAACAGCCTCCGCGTCGCCCGACTGCGCGAACACCTCCCCGAACTGGCCGCCCGCACCCTCACCCGGCGCGCCGTACCCGTCGAATCCAGCACCCCGCTCTCCGAAGCGCTCCGCCGCGCCAACGAGGCCGGCGCCCGCGCCCTCGTCGTCGTCGACGGCCAAGGCACCCCCACCGGACTCGTCCGCGAGGCGGCCATTGTCGGCGTACCCGAACACCGACGCCCCTGGGTCGCCGTCAGCGGCCTCGCCCAGGAACTCACCGACGGCATGAAAATCCCCGCCGCCCTGGCCGGAGAACCCCTCCTGGACCGGCTCAGGGCCACCCCCGCGACCGAGTACCTCGTCATCGAGGAGACCGGCGAGATCTACGGCGTACTCTCCACCGCCGACGTCGAACGCGCCTTCGTCGCCGCCATGGCCAGGCCCCACGCCACCTGACGGCCCACGGACGCCCCCTCCGGAGGCTCACGGGCCCCACGACCCCCGGCAGGCACCGAGGGACGTCCGGGGGCACCCCGGGCCCCCGCACCCCAGCCGGGCCCTGCACCCCCCGCCGGACACCCGCCCCACTCGCCCAGGTGCTCGACCCCTCCCCAGGCCCGGTACGCTGGTCACATGTCCGAACCGACCGGTGCCGCCCGCCGACGCGGGCCCTTCAAGGTCGGGGACCAGGTCCAGCTCACCGACCCCAAGGGCCGCCACTACACGTTCACGCTCGAAGCCGGGAAGAACTTCCACACCCACAAAGGGTCGTTCCCCCACGACGAGCTGATCGGCGCTCCCGAGGGCAGTGTTGTCCGAACCACAGGGAACGTCGCGTACCTCGCGCTACGCCCCCTGCTCCCCGACTACGTCCTGTCCATGCCCCGCGGCGCCGCCGTGGTCTACCCCAAGGACGCGGGGCAGATCCTGGCCTTCGCCGACATCTTCGCCGGCGCGCGCGTCGTCGAGGCGGGAGTGGGCTCCGGCTCACTCAGCGCCTTCCTGCTGCGCGCCATCGGCGACCACGGCATGCTGCACTCCTACGAGCGCCGCGAAGACTTCGCCGAGATCGCCCAGCAGAACGTGGAACGCTACTTCGGCGGCCCGCACCCCGCCTGGCAGCTCACCGTCGGCGACCTCCAGGACAACCTCACCGACGCGGACGTCGACCGGGTCATCCTGGACATGCTCGCCCCCTGGGAGTGCCTGGAAGCCGTCTCCAAGGCGCTCGTCCCCGGCGGCATCCTCTGCTGCTACGTGGCCACCACCACCCAGCTCGCCCGCACCGTCGAGTCCATCCGCGAGATCGGATGCTTCGCCGAGCCGCAGCCCTGGGAATCGATGATCCGCAACTGGCACGTCGAAGGACTCGCCGTCCGCCCCGACCACCGGATGATCGGCCACACCGGCTTCCTGCTCACCGCCCGACGCCTCGCCGACGGCGTTGAGCCCCCGATGCGCCGCCGCCGCCCCGCCAAGGGCGCGTACGGCGACGACTACGAAGGCCCCAACAAGGGCTGACCACCGCGACAACACGCCGGGCGCCGCCGACCAGTTCCCCCTTCGCACCGGGGAACTCGACGGCGGCGCCTTCGCATTGGCCGCCACCCCCGGCCACCCGACCCCGGCGAACCGGCCCGCACCCCGCCGTTCCCGACCCCTGTGACCTGTGGCACGATGCAGACCTCCCGCCCGCCTCCCGCCGCCGACCCGGTCGCCGGCTCCGCACGCACAGGAGACCCCACGGGTGCAGACCTCCGCCGCCCCGGACCCCGCGCACACCCGGACGCGCCCGGCACACTGGCTCGCCATCGCGGCCGCCCTGGCCGCCGTCGTCACCGGCGCCGGACTGCTCCAACCCGACCAGGCCACCGCGAGCCGCGCCGCCACCGACCCCGGCCGGACCATCACCGCGGCCCCCGCCCCCGACCCCTCCCGAGTACGCCTCCCACTGGAGTGCGGCACCGTGGCCGGCATCGCCACGAAGCAGGCCACGGGCGACCTGGACGGCGACGGCCGACCCGAGACCGTCGTGGCGGGCCGCTGCGCAGCGGGCTCCGGCACCCCGCCGAGCGGGCTCTACGTACTGACCGGCGCCGGTGACCCCACCCCGCGCCTGATCGCGACCCTGCTGGAGCCCGCGCACGGGCAGAGCGTGGCGGAGCTGGCCATCAACGACGGCGTGATCTCGGCCACCCTGCTCGGCTACTCCTCACCGGACGTGCCCGGCTGCTGCCCCGACCAGCGGGAGCAGACCGAATGGCAGTGGCGGGACGGCAAGTTCGTCCGCGCCCCGCAGGCCGGAACACGCGGCGTCTGACCCCCCGCCACCCACCTCCCCCGGCAAAGCCAGCCCACGGACCGACCACGCCCGTACCAGGACGGCGGTACGAGAGCCCCCGGCCCCCGGAGGCGGACAACCGGAGGCGCACACCCGGACGCGGCACCGGACCCGCGCCACGCCCCCCCACACGACCCCGGCCCGTGACCCGCCCTGGTGCGACCCCCGCCCCGGGCGTCGCACCAGCGAACACGACCCCGCCGATCACACTGGCGAATCGTTACGCCCCTCCGCGGGGCACCGACCGCTACTCCGCGTCCGGACCGTAGACCTCGACCTTGTCCGAAACGCGACGCACATGAATACAGTCGCCCGGACACTCCTTCACCGAGTCCACCACATCCCGCAACAACGGCAACGGCACCCGCGTCGTCGCCCCCGGATCCTGCAGCAGCTCGTCCTCCGCACTCTTCACATACGCCAGCCCATCGATGTCCAGCTCGAAGACATCCGGCGCGTACTGGGCGCAGATACCGTCCCCCGTACAGAGGTCCTGGTCGATCCAGACCTCCACGGCCTCCGGGGCACTGTCGGACGACGACTCCTGCTGCACGCTCATGTCTCCTGCCGTTTCCTTCGCCGGGCCGGGCAATGTCAAGCAAGTCGCGCCAGCCCTGACGGGTGTTGAACACCTCGACGATACAACCGCCCGCTTTCCGATGTTGTTGGGTGGGTATTCCCCTCACATGAGGGAGAGCGCAAGGGTGAAGATCGGACACGCCTCTACCGTCTTTGTGATCTAGGGGTTTCAATCACCACCCACGCAGGTAGGGTCAGGAAGCGTCCAGCTCCCCTTGGAGGAGGTGAGGACCGTGGCAGCCCACGACGACGACATCAACCGCGGCATCCGGCCCGTGCGGGGGTCTGAGGACCCAGCCGGCCAGGTTGCCTATCTTGAGCAGGAAATCGCCGTCCTGCGCCGCAAGCTCGCCGACTCTCCGCGCCATACGAGGATTCTCGAAGAGCGGATCGTCGAGTTGCAAACCAACCTGGCCGGCGTATCCGCCCAGAACGAACGGCTCGCCAATACTCTCCGTGAGGCCCGCGACCAGATCGTGGCCCTCAAAGAAGAGGTCGACCGGCTCGCCCAGCCACCGGCCGGCTTCGGTGTCTTCCTACAGTCCAACGAGGACGGCACCTGCGACATCTTCACCGGTGGCCGCAAACTCCGGGTGAACGTCAGTCCCGGCGTCGAGCTCGAAGAGCTGCGACGAGGCCAGGAAGTCATGCTCAACGAAGCGCTCAACGTGGTCGAGGCCATGGCATACGAGCGCGCCGGGGACATCGTCACCCTCAAGGAAATCCTTGAGGACGGCGAGCGCGCCCTCGTCGTCGGACACACCGACGAAGAACGCGTCGTACGGCTCGCCGAGCCACTGCTGGACATCACCATCAGGCCCGGCGACGCCCTACTCCTCGAACCCCGCTCCGGCTACGTCTACGAAGTGGTCCCCAAGAGCGAGGTCGAAGAACTCGTCCTCGAAGAGGTCCCCGACGTCGACTACACCAAGATCGGCGGCCTCGGCGGCCAGATCGAAATGATCCGCGACGCGGTCGAGCTGCCCTACCTCTACCCCGACCTCTTCAAAGAGCACGAGCTGCGCCCCCCCAAGGGCATCCTGCTCTACGGCCCGCCCGGCTGCGGAAAGACACTGATCGCCAAAGCCGTCGCCAACTCGCTCGCCAAAAAGGTCGCCGAGGTCACCGGCCAGCCCGCTGGGAAGAGCTACTTCCTCAACATCAAGGGCCCGGAACTCCTCAACAAGTACGTCGGCGAGACCGAACGGCACATCCGCCTCGTCTTCCAGCGCGCCCGGGAAAAGGCATCCGAGGGCACCCCCGTCATCGTCTTCTTCGACGAGATGGAATCCCTCTTCCGCACCCGCGGATCCGGCGTCAGCTCCGACGTCGAGAACACCATCGTCCCCCAGCTCCTCGCCGAGATCGACGGCGTCGAGGGCCTGGAGAACGTCATCGTGATCGGCGCCTCCAACCGCGAAGACATGATCGACCCCGCGATCCTGCGCCCCGGCCGCCTCGATGTGAAGATCAAGATCGAGCGCCCGGACGCCGAGGCCGCCAAGGACATCTTCGCGAAGTACCTGACCGCCTCACTGCCCCTGCACGCCGACGACCTCTCCGAGCACAACGGCTCGAAGGAAGCGGCCGCGCACGCCATGATCCAGTCGGTCGTGGAGCAGATGTACGCCGAAACCGAGGAGAACCGCTTCCTTGAGGTCACCTATGCCAATGGTGACAAGGAAGTCCTCTATTTCAAGGACTTCAACTCCGGAGCGATGATCCAGAACATCGTCGACCGGGCCAAGAAAATGGCCATCAAGGCATTCCTCGACCACAACCAGAAAGGTCTCCGCGTCTCCCACCTCCTCCAAGCATGTGTGGACGAGTTCAAGGAGAACGAAGACCTTCCCAACACCACGAACCCGGACGACTGGGCCCGAATCTCCGGAAAGAAGGGCGAGCGGATCGTCTTCATCCGCACCCTCGTCACCGGAAAACAGGGCGCCGACACCGGACGCTCCATCGACACGGTGGCGAACACCGGTCAATACCTGTAAAAGCACACCGGCTGCGGATGCCCCCGGCCGGGCATCCGCAGCCGGCTGCTTTCCCGACAGGTCCGGCCATACCGCAGCAATGACGGAATCGATCTCCCCACCGGCGCAGAGGCGCTCTAGGCTCTTCCGTACCGCCGAGTCTCGCGGTGCGGGGACGGGCACCGCACACGCACAGGAGCACCAGCGGTACTTGAGCGCCGCTCCCGGAGGGGAGCGTCGCAGGGCAAGGAGGGCCGCATGACCGTACGGCGAGTAATGGGCATCGAGACGGAGTACGGCATCTCCGTCCCGGGCCACCCGAACGCCAATGCCATGCTCACCTCGTCCCAGATCGTCAACGCCTACGCGGCGGCGATGCACAGGGCGCGGCGCGCCCGCTGGGACTTCGAGGAGGAGAACCCGCTGCGGGACGCCCGCGGCTTCGACCTCGCCCGCGAGGCCGCCGACTCCAGCCAGCTCACCGACGAGGACATCGGCCTCGCCAACGTCATCCTCACCAACGGAGCCCGGCTCTACGTCGACCACGCGCACCCCGAGTACAGCTCCCCCGAGATCACCAACCCGCTCGACGCCGTCCTCTGGGACAAGGCCGGCGAGCGGATCATGGCCGAGGCCGCCGAACGCGCCGCCCAGCTCCCCGGCGCCCAGCCGATCCACCTCTACAAGAACAACACCGACAACAAGGGCGCCTCCTACGGGACGCACGAGAACTACCTCATGAAACGGGAGACCCCGTTCTCCGAGATCGTCCGCCACCTCACCCCGTTCTTCGTCTCCCGCCAGGTCGTCACCGGCGCCGGACGCGTCGGAATCGGCCAGGACGGCCACGAACACGGCTTCCAGATCAGCCAGCGGGCGGACTACTTCGAGGTCGAGGTCGGCCTCGAAACCACCCTGAAACGCCCCATCATCAACACCCGCGACGAACCCCACTCCGACGCCGAGAAGTACCGACGACTCCACGTGATCATCGGCGACGCCAATCTCTCCGAGATCTCGACCTATCTGAAGCTCGGCACCACGGCCCTGGTGCTCTCCATGATCGAGGACGGCTTCATCGCCGTCGACCTCGCCGTCGACCAGCCCGTACGCACCCTGCACCAGGTCTCCCACGACCCCACACTGCGCCAGTTGGTCACCCTGCGCAGCGGCCGGACACTCACCGCTGTCCAGCTCCAGATGGAGTACTACGAACTGGCCAGGAAATACGTCGACGAACGCTTCGGCGTGGACGCCGACGACCAGACCAAGGACGTCCTGAGCCGCTGGGAGGACACCCTCAACCGGCTGGAGAACGATCCGATGAGCCTGGCGGGCGAACTCGACTGGATCGCGAAGAAGGAGTTGATGGAGGGCTACCGGCGCCGGGACGGCCTGGACTGGGACGCGCCCCGGCTCCACCTGGTCGACCTCCAGTACGCCGATGTGCGGGCCGAGAAGGGCCTCTACAACCGGCTGGCGGCCCGCGGCAGGATCAAACGACTCCTGGACGAGCGGGACGTCGTCAGGGCCGGCACCAAGCCTCCCGAAGACACCCGCGCCTACTTCCGTGGCCGTTGTCTGGAGCAGTACGCGGACGACGTGGCCGCGGCCTCCTGGGACTCGGTGATCTTCGACCTGCCGGGCCGTGACTCGCTCCAGCGCGTCCCGACCCTGGAGCCCCTGCGCGGCACGCGCAACCACGTCAAGGAACTGCTGGACCGGTGCCGCACGGCCGAAGATCTGGTCCGAGTGCTGTCCGGAGGCTAAAAGATGGTGGTCCGGGAATCATCTCGGGGAATCATGGAGGTCCCCGCACGTTGAGGGAAGTGCGGGGCCGATGTCGGACCCGGCTTGTAGGGTCTGATCTTGACCGGAAGAACTCACGTCAGGGCAAACCGAGCGGGGTGAGGGACATGGCTACCAAGGACAGCGGCGGCGGTCAGCAGAAGGCGACGCGTTCCACGGAGGAGACCGAGGAGCAGACGCAGGACGCGCAGGCTTCGGAAGACCTCAAGGAACGCCAGGAAAAGCTTTCCGACGATGTCGATTCGGTATTGGACGAAATCGACGATGTACTCGAAGAGAACGCCGAGGACTTCGTTCGAAGTTTTGTTCAGAAAGGTGGTGAATAGCGCAGAAATGTCCGAATTGCATCAAGGAAGGGTTTGCTCTCGATGCAAGCGGACACTGGCCCGCGACGCATTCGCCAGCAATAGGTCGATGTCTGACGGTCTTCAGGCGTACTGCCGAGAATGCTCAGCCGAGTACTACCGGCAACGCCAGACGGCAAAAGGGCGGACGGTGCGCCCGAAGATTTCCACCCCACCTGGCCATAAGCATTGTCGCGGATGTGATGAGGTGAGGCCCCATTCCGACTGGCACTGGAAGACCAGTGCCCCTGACGGTTTGGCGAGTCGCTGCAAGGTGTGCGCGAAGGCCGCTGGACCTGCCGGGCACCTGCGAAGGAAGTACGGCATGACCGAAGCCGACCGCGACGACATGGTCTCGTCCCAGAAGGGTCTCTGCGTCATCTGTCTCGCCGCCCCCGCCGTACATGTGGATCACTGCCACAAGACGGGTAAGGTCCGTGGCGTACTGTGCTTCAACTGCAATTCGGCCATCGGCAAGTTGGGAGACGATCCCGACACCGTCCGTCGGGCTGCCGCCTACTTGGAAGGAATCTCGTGGAAGCCAACACTCGTGGCACCGGGCGTCTACCAGCTGCCTTCCTGACGCCCGGGTCGTCCTCCTTCATGGACTTCCTGGGGCAGCACTCCCCGGACCTGCTGCCCGGGAAGCGGGTGCTGCCGCCCGTGCAGGGGGCCATCCAGGCGCCGCACGGCACGACCATCGTCGCGACGACGTTCCCCGGCGGTGTGGTGCTCGCCGGTGACCGGCGAGCCACCATGGGCAACATGATCGCGCAGCGCGATATCGAGAAGGTGTTCCCGGCCGACGAGTATTCGGCCGTGGGCATCGCGGGCACGGCGGGCCTCGCCGTGGAGATGGTGAAGCTCTTCCAGTTGGAGCTTGAGCACTTCGAGAAGGTCGAGGGGACCCAGCTCTCTCTGGAGGGCAAGGCGAACCGGCTCTCCACGATGATCCGCGGCAATCTCGGGATGGCGATGCAGGGTCTGGCGGTGGTGCCTCTCTTCGCGGGGTACGACGTGGATCGCGGGAGGGGCCGGATCTTCTCGTACGACGTCACGGGCGGCCGTTCCGAGGAGCAGGGGTTCGCCGCCACCGGCTCGGGTTCGATCTTCGCCCGTGGGGCCATGAAGAAGCTCTACCGGGACGATCTCACCGAGGATCAGGCCACGACGCTGGTGATCCAGGCGCTGTACGACGCGGCGGACGACGATTCGGCGACCGGTGGGCCCGATGTGGCGCGGCGGATCTATCCGATCGTCACGGTGATCACCGAGGACGGTGTGCGGCGGCTCACGGACGACGAGTCGTCCGACATCGCGCGCGCGATCCTGGAGCGGCGTCTCGAACAGCCCGATGGTCCGCGCGCCGCGTTGCTCTGATGCTTCTCCAGCTACCGCTGAGCGGTGCCGCCACCCGGCCGTCGCCGGGTGGTGCTCGCAGGCGGGCCACCGCTCGGCGGGGCCCCACGCCACTGACAGAAAGGGACGGATAGCCGGTGACGACGCCGTTCTATGTCTCGCCCGCACAGGCCATGCAGGACCGGGCGGAGTACGCCCGGAAGGGCATCGCCCGTGGACGCAGCCTGGTTGTGCTGCAGTACACCGACGGCATCGTCTTCGTCGGTGAGAATCCGTCCCGCGCGCTGCACAAGTTCAGCGAGATCTATGACCGGATCGGGTTCGCCGCGGCCGGTAAGTACAACGAGTACGAGAATCTTCGGATCGGTGGTGTCCGTTACGCCGATCTGCGGGGGTACACCTACGATCGTGACGATGTGACCGCTCGTGGTCTGGCGAACGTGTACGCGCAGACGCTGGGCACCATCTTCTCCTCGGCGGCCGAGAAGCCGTATGAGGTGGAGTTGGTGGTCGCCGAGGTGGGTGCGACGTCGGACGGCGATCAGATCTATCGGCTGCCGCATGACGGTTCGATCGTCGATGAGCACGGGTCGGTGGCGGTCGGGGGCAATGCCGAGCAGATCAGCACTTTCCTTGATCAGCGGCACCGTGACGGGATGTCGTTGGCGGAGGCTCTGAAGCTGGCGGTGCAGGCGCTGTCCAGTCAGACGAACGGTACGGAGCGCGAGATTCCGGCCGATCGGCTGGAGGTGGCGGTGCTGGATCGTACGCGTCCGCAGCAGCGGAAGTTCAAGCGTGTCGTGGGCCGGCAGTTGGCCCGGCTGCTGGAGGCGGACGGTGCCGCGTCGACGCCGACGGACGCGCCGTCGGACACGGAGGAGAGCGAGGAGGGCGGGGAGTAGTTCTTCCGCCCTGCTGGTGGGTTGATGTTCGGGGGTGCCCCGGTCCGCGTGTGCGGGCCGGGGCGCTGTCGTGTGTGGCCGCTGGTCGGGCGTGGTTCAGGGGCGGTGGGGGAGGGTCCAGCGGTGCAGGGTGTCGGTGCCCCGGGTGAGCCAGGTGCCGTCGCCGAGGGGGGTGACCCAGCCGACGGGGCGGGGGTAGCGGAGGTGGCCGAGTGGCTGGAGTGTGGTGGCGTCGCAGAGCCAGTGGCGGATCAGGGCGGGGCGTCCGGGGGGATGGATCCGGCCGGTGATCAGTAGGTGGCGGTCGTCGATGAGGAATGCGCCGTCGAATTCGTCGTGGTCGCGTTCGGTGGCGAGTCGGGTGAGGTCGTAGCGGGCGGTGGGTTCGTCGGCGCCGGGGTCGTGGGTGGCGAGTTCGTCGCGGTCGTCGTTGGCGGCGATGTGTTCGGCGCGGCGCAGGGTGAGGATCCGGGGGGTGGTGTGGGGTGCGCCGGGCAGGAAGTCGATCACTTCGCGCATGGTGGTGCCGCCGCGGATGTGTAGTCCGTCGTGGCGTGGCTGGATCCACCAGGTCGACCAGCTGTACCAGGCGGTCCAGCAGGAGAGGGTGAGGAGGGTGCCGCTGGGGTGCCAGCGCTGGGTGGCGATGGAGGTGTTGCCGCTGATGGGGCGTTGTGCGTGGGGGTGGCCGGTGTCGGTGTCGATGAGGAGGAGGGTGTCGCTCCGGGTGGGGGGTGGGCCGTTCGGGTGGGGGGTGTCGTCGGCGCTGGTGGGGATGAGGACGCTGACGGTGGTGCCGGTGGGGTGTACGGCGGGTGGTCCCGGGGGGCGTGGGTCCTGGTGGCCGCCGGGCCAGGGGGTGTGGGGGAGTTCCCAGCGGGTGGTTCCGTCGTGGTGGAGGCGGCGGATGCGGTTGGCCTCGGCGATGACGGCGCCGTCGGTGAGGGGGGTCGCTCGGGCGTGTGGGGGGAGTCGGAGGGTGTGCAGGGGGGTGAGGGTGCCGGCGAGGAGGGTCCGGGCGTGGTGGATTTCCAGCCGGTCGTCGTGGTGGAGGGCGAGGTGTCCGTCGGCGGTGGGGGTCACGGTGCCGGTGGTGGGGACGGTTCCGAGCGGCGCGGCGTCGATCGGTGTCTCCGCTGCGCTCGTCATGATCGTGATCGTTCCATGGGGCCCCGCTGGTCTCAAGGGTCGTTCGTGTGGGGTGGGCCCTGGTTCAGGGTTCGGGGTTGGGGGCGGGGGCGGTCGAGCCGCGGACGATGAGTTCGACGGGTAGGTCGCCTTCGGCGGGTGGGCGGCCGTCGAGGATGGCGAGGAGGGCGGACATGCCGCGCCGGCCGACGTGTTCGGCGGGCAGTCGTACGGTGGTGAGTTCGGGTTCGACGGCGGTGGCGAGGGTGAGGTCGTCGAAGCCGGTGACGGAGATGTCTTCGGGGATGCCGAGTCCGAGTCGGCGTACGGCTTTGCAGGCTCCGGCGGCCAGGATGTCGCCGTCGCAGACGATGGCGGTGGGTCGGGGGTGCTGGGTGGTGAGGGCGTGTTCGGTCGCGGCGCGTGCGGTGTCGATGTCGAAGGGGGCTCGGATGGTGTGGAGGGTGGCGTCGGGGACGGGGTTGAGGGTGTCGGCGAGGGTTTGGGCGCGTACGTCGAAGGTCCAGGAGGAGATGGCGGATGCGAGGTGGAGGATGCGGCGGTGGCCGAGGTCGAGGAGGTGGTGGGCGGTCTGTCGTATGCCGTCGCCGATGTCGAGGTTGACGTGGGCGGCGGCGGTGCGGTCGGTGGGGTCGCTGTCGAGCATGACGAGGGGGAGGTCGGTGCCGCGGAAGGCGGTGAGTGCCTCGGTGGCCATGGAGGAGGCGATGACGCCGTCGAGGGCGGTGCGGGCGGAGGCGAAGGGGTCTCGGGCGGGGCCGGTGCCGTCGGGGGAGGGGTAGATGACGACGCCGAAGCCGTGTTCGGCGGCGATGGCGGCGGCGCCGGTGTGGACGCGGGCGAAGAATTCATTGGTGAGGGCGGGGACGACGAGGAGCGCGGTGCGGGTGTGGCCGAGGCGTAGGTTGCGGGCGGCGAGGTTGGGCCGGTAGCCGAGGGCGCGGGCGGTGTCGCGGACGGTGTCGGCGGTGCGTTCGGAGACTCGGCCGCGCCATTTGTCGCCGAGGACGAGGGAGACGGTGGCCTGGGAGACGCCGGCGGCTCGTGCCACGTCCCGGCTGGTGGGGCGTCCGGTGCCGGTGGTGGGTGCCCGGTGGTCGGTGTCCCGGGTGCGGCCGTCGGGGGTGTTCTGTGCCATGCGTGCCGTCCTCGGGCCGGGGCCGCCGTCTGGTTCGTGGGGTGTCCGGAGGTGGCGGTTCGGTGGACCTGCGGACTGCGGACATGGTACGTATGACCCCGGTCGTTATACGTAACACCTCGGTCGGGCCGGGGGAGAGGGGCGGGACATGGCCGCGGGGAACAGCGGGTACGGGGAGATTCTCAGGACGCCGCACGCGGCGCGGCTGCTCGTCGGGACGCTGGTGGGCCGGTTGCCCAATGCGACCGCCGCCATCGCCATCATGTTGTTCGCCCGGTCCGAGGGCGGCAGTTACACCCTCGGCGGGGGGCTCGCGGCCGCGTACGGATTCGCGACCGCCATCGGGCAGCCGCTGCTGGGGCGGGCCGTCGATCTGCGCGGGCAGTTCCGCGTCCAGTTGCCCGCGGCCGTGCTCTCCGCGCTCGCCATGGTGCTGCTCGCGGTGGCCGGGATCGACTCGCTGCTCCTGGCGTACACGGCCGCCGTGCTCGCCGGTCTCTTCACGCCTCCGCTGGAGGGTGGGTTGCGGGCGCTCTGGCCGAGTGTGCTGGGCCGCGAGGACCGGGTCCACCGGGCGTACGCGATGGACGCGGTCGCCCAGGAGATCATGTTCACGGTGGGGCCGCTGCTGGTCACGGTCCTCATCTCGTTCTGGTCGGCCGGTGCCGCCCTGGTCGTCATCAATGTCATCGGTGTGATCGGAGCGCTCTCCGTCGTCCTCTCCGAGCCCTCCCGGGTCTGGCGTTCCGCGCCCCGCGAGGCCCATTGGCTGGGTGCGTTGCGGTCGGCGGGGCTGCTCGCGCTGCTCGGTGCGTTCTTCTTCGTCGGGTTGGCGCTGGGGTCCATCACGGTCGCCGGTGTCGCCTACGCCGATGATCACGGTCATGAGGCGATCTACGGCCTGCTGATGGCGGCCCTCAGTCTCGGCGCCCTGGTCGGCGGCGCGTTCTACGGTGCCCGGCAGTGGACGGGCGCGCCGGAGCGGCGGCTGCGGGTGCTGGTGGCGCTGCTGGCGGTGGGCTATCTCCCGCTGTCGCTCACGCCGGGGGTGGTCGCGATGACGGGGCTGGCCGCGCTCTCCGGGGTGTTCCTCGCGCCGGCGATCGCCTGCGCGTTCATCGTGGTGGACCGGCACGCGCCCCGGGGCACGGTCACGGAGGCGTTCTCCTGGTTGGTGACGACGTTCGGTGTCGGTGCGGCGGCGGGGACGGCGGTGGCGGGGCCCGCGGTCGAGCTGGGCTCCACGGCGTGGAGTTTCGCCGTCGCGGCGGCCGGGGGAATCGCCGCTCTGCTGGTTCTGATGGCGACTCAGCGGGTCCTCGCGGTTCCCCTGCGCACCAAGGACATCGGGGGCTCCGGTGACGATCCGGCGGTGGAGCCTGCGGAAAATGATCGGAACGGTGCCGCCGAACCCGGTTTCAGCTCAGGGCTTGAGGCGTAATGTTCAGACATGGACCGCCGCATTTTCGGGCTGGAGAACGAGTACGGCGTCACGTGCACGTTCAGGGGACAGCGCCGACTGTCACCTGACGAAGTGGCGCGCTACCTCTTCCGCCGAGTTGTCTCATGGGGCCGCAGCAGCAATGTCTTCCTGCGGAACGGTGCCCGCCTCTACCTCGACGTGGGTTCGCATCCGGAATACGCGACACCCGAATGCGACAATGTGACCGAGCTGGTCACCCACGACAAAGCGGGCGAGCGCATTCTCGAAGGTCTGCTCGTCGACGCCGAACGCCGCCTGCACGAGGAGGGAATCGCGGGCGACGTCTACCTCTTCAAGAACAACACCGATTCGGCGGGAAACTCCTACGGCTGCCACGAGAACTATCTCGTCGCCCGCCATGGAGAGTTCTCCCGGCTCGCGGACATTCTCATCCCCTTCCTGGTCACCCGGCAGTTGCTCTGCGGCGCGGGGAAGGTGCTCCAGACGCCGCGTGGCGCGGTCTACTGCGTCAGTCAGCGTGCCGAGCACATCTGGGAGGGTGTCAGCTCCGCGACGACCCGTTCGCGGCCCATCATCAACACCCGTGACGAGCCGCACGCTGACGCGGAGCGCTATCGGCGTCTCCATGTCATCGTCGGCGACTCGAACATGTCCGAGACGACCATGCTGCTGAAGGTCGGCGCCACCGATCTGGTGCTGCGCATGATCGAGGCGGGCACGGTGATGCGCGATCTCACCCTGGAGAACCCGATCCGGGCGATTCGCGAGGTCAGCCATGACATCACGGGTCAGCGCAAGGTGCGGCTGGCCAGTGGGCGGGAGGCGTCCGCCCTGGAGGTGCAGCGCGAGTACTACGAGAAGGCCGTGGACTTCGTGGACCGGCGCGGGATCCGGACCGGAGTGGTCGAGCAGGTCCTGGAGCTGTGGGGCCGCACCCTGGACGCGATCGACGCCGAGGATCTCGACCGGATCGGTACCGAGATCGACTGGGTGATGAAGTACAAGCTGATCGAGCGGTACCGGGCGAAGCACAACATGACCATGTCGCATCCCCGGGTCGCGCAGATAGATCTGGCCTACCACGACATCCATCGCAGGCGCGGGCTGTACTACCTCCTGGAGCGCAGGGGGCAGGCGGCGCGGATCTGCAACGACCTGAAGATCTTCGAGGGCAAGTCGGTGCCCCCGCAGACGACCAGGGCGCGGCTGCGGGGCGATTTCATCCGGCGGGCGCAGGAGCAGCGCCGGGACTTCACGGTCGACTGGGTGCATCTCAAGCTCAATGACCAGGCGCAGCGCACGGTGCTGTGCAAGGACCCGTTCCGTTCGGTGGACGATCGGGTGGAGAAGCTCATCGCGGGCATGTAGGGGCGGTGGGGGCCCCGGCGCCCCCGCCGTGCAGAGGTGTCTCAGTCGTACACAGGTGCTTCCGCTCGACCGGAACGCCACTCGGGCCTCGTGCGTTCTTCGTGCGGGGCCCTTGGCGCATCTAGAGTGTCGAGGACCCTAACTTGTGCCGTCTGAGATCTGAGGAACACGTGCGCCGACTGACCGGCCTTCTTGTCGTCCCCCTGCTGCTGTTGTCGACAGCGGCGTGTGGCAGTGAGGACAAGGGCTCCGACTCCATCTCGTCCCAGGGCGGTCTGCCCGCCATGACCGCCGGTGCCAAGTTCGGTGAGAAGCCGACGCTGGCGAAGGGGGAGGGTAATCCGCCCAAGGAGCTGAAGGTCGAGGTCATCAGCGAGGGCAAGGGCGCGGTGCTGAAGAAGGGCGACCAGGCCAAGGTGAACTACCTGGGCCAGGAGTGGGACGAGGACAAGCCCTTCGACAACAGCTTCGACCGTGGTCAGCCGTTCGATGTCGCGATCGGCGGCGGCGGTGTGATCGAGGGTTGGCAGAAGGCGCTGGACGGACAGAAGGTCGGCTCGCGTCTGGAGGTGTCGATCCCGCCGAATCTGGGCTACGGCGCTCAGGGGCAGGGTGACATCAAGGCCAACGCCACGCTGGTCTTCGTCATGGACATCGTGAAGGGCGCCAGCGTCCCGGTCTCCGCGAAGGGCGCCGAGGTCGCGCAGGGCGACGCCGCGCTGCCGAAGGTGGGCACCAATGCGGACGGCAAGGCCCCGTCGGTGACCTTCCCGAAGTCGGTGGCGCCGCCGAAGAAGCTCGTCTCCAACTATGTGCTGGAGGGCACGGGTCCCGCGCTCACCGCGAAGGACAGTGTCGTCCTGAAGTACGAGGCGTACCTGTGGGCGGGCGGCAAGCAGTTCGACAGCACGTACAAGATGAACACGACGCAGACGTTCGCGCTGGGTCAGGTCACGCTGAAGGGTCTCAAGGACGGCATCGTCGGCAAGAAGGTCGGCAGCCGGGTGCTGGTCGTGATTCCGCCGGACCAGGGTTTCGGTGCGAAGGAGCAGCAGAGCATTCCGAAGAACTCCACGCTGGTCTTCGTGCTGGACCTGCTGGCGAAGGCGTGACCGCTGCCGGCGTGGCGCCCGGGGGGTGCCGCGCCGGCGGGGATGTAAGACTGGTGGCCCGTACATCATGTGGAGGAGCAGTTCAGTGAGCATCGAGAAGCCCGAGATCGACTTCCCGGGCGGCGAGCCGCCGAAGGACCTGGAGATCAAGGACATCTGGGAGGGTGACGGCGCGGTGGCGAAGGCCGGCGATGTCGTCTCCGTCCACTACGTGGGTGTGGCCTTCTCCACCGGCGAGGAGTTCGACGCGTCCTGGAACCGCGGTCAGCAGTTCCGGTTCCCGCTCGGCGGCGGACAGGTCATCGCCGGCTGGGACCAGGGCGTGCAGGGGATGAAGGTCGGCGGCCGTCGCCAGCTGACCATCCCGGCGCGTCTCGGGTACGGGGACCGGGGCGCGGGCGGCCGGATCAAGCCGGGCGAGACGCTGATCTTCGTCGTCGATCTGCTCGCTGTCTGAGCACGATCGACCGG
Source organism: Streptomyces sp. NPDC020965 (assembly GCF_044333555.1). Taxonomy (NCBI): domain Bacteria; kingdom Bacillati; phylum Actinomycetota; class Actinomycetes; order Kitasatosporales; family Streptomycetaceae; genus Streptomyces; species Streptomyces sp. NPDC020965. The sequence goes on along the minus strand of NZ_JBIRRE010000009.1, from coordinate 270,761 downwards.
TCCGAGGCCCACGCTCCCTTGGGGGCGTGGGCCTCGGCTTTTGTCCCGACACCCGGGGACGGTACCGTCGTCGGGGGCGGTAGCGACTCAAGCAGAAGAGGTGCAGGGCGTCGATGGCCATTGCCAAGGCCGAGCGGCTGATGAATCTGGCGCTGTGCCTGCTGGGGACGCGGCGCCCGCTGAGCAAGCGTGAGCTGCGCGGGTCGATCGAAGCGTATGTCGAGGCGTTCGGGACGGGCGGGGGGCCCGCGGGTTCCGACGACTCCTTCAACCGGATGTTCGAGCGGGACAAGGACGATCTGCGGGAGCTCGGTCTCGTCATCGAGACGGTGGAGAACTTCGACGGGGAGACCGGTTACCTCGCCCGTCGGGACAGTAACCGGCTGCCGCCGATCACGCTGGACGCGGAGGAGGCGGCGGCGCTGGGGCTCGCCGCCCGGGTCTGGCAGCAGGCTCGGCTCGCGGGGGCCGCGAGCGGTGCGCTGCAGAAGCTGCGCGCGGCCGGGATGCCGGAGGCGGAGGATGTGTACGACACCCCGCACAGCGCTCTTGAGCCGCGTATTCCGGTGCATGAGGTGGCGTTCGAGCCGCTGATGCTCGCCTGCCGGGACCGTCGTCCCGTCGTCTTCGACTACCGCAAGGCGAATGCGGCCCGCCCCGAGCAGCGCCAGGTCGAGCCGTGGACTCTGGAGTGCTGGCGGGGCCACTGGTATCTGGCGGGCTGGGATCGGGGCCGGGGTGCCGAGCGGGTCTTCCGGCTCTCCCGTATCAGCGGCCGGGTCCGGTCCCGGGCGGGTGCCTTCACGGCTCCCGTGCCCGATGTGGTGACCGTCCGGGAGACCGTGGAGCGCTGGGCGGGCGAGACGGCGACCCGTACGGCGCGGATCAGGCTGCGGGCGGGCAGCGGCTATCCGCTGCGTTCCCGGGCGCGGTCCGTGCGGGAGGTCGGGGACGGCTGGGAGGAGCTGGAGATTCCGTACGGGCACGGGCTGGATGCCTGGCTGGTGGAGTTCGGCCCGGACGTGGTCGTGTTGGAGCCCGCGGATCTGCGGGCCGATGTGGTGGACCGGCTGCGCGCCGTCGCCAAGGGCTGAGGGGACTTCGACCGTGGCCGCCAACGCCATTGACCAGACCCGGCGCATGTTGTCGCTGGTGACTTATCTGCGGGAGCGCCCCGGCGCCTACATCGCCGATGTGGCCCGTGCTTTCGGGATCACCGAGGACGAGTTGATCTCCGATCTCGATGTGCTGCCGATGTGCGGGACCAGTTTCCGCGGTGGTGATCTGCTCGATATCGATACGGACGGTGAGCGGATCTGGTGGCACAACCCGGACGATGTGGCCGAGCCGCTGCGGCTGGCGGCCGACGAGGCGACGGCGCTGCTGGTGGCGGCGCGCGCGGTGGCGACGCTGCCGGGGCTGCGCGAGGGCGACCGGGAGGCGCTGCTGCGGGCCACCGCCAAGCTGGAGACGGCGGCGGGTGAGGTGGCGGGGGCGAGTTCCCGGCTCTCGGTGACGTTCGAGTCGGAGGGCGGGGTCTTCGCCGAGGTGGACCGGGCGATCTCGGAGCGGCGCCGGCTGTGGTTGCGGTACTACTCGCCGGCGCGCGACGAGCTGACCGAGCGCGAGGTCGATCCGATCCGGCTCTTCGCGGTGGGCCACACGTACATGGAGGCGTGGTGCCGTCTCTCCGAGGCGCGCCGGACCTTCCGGCTGGACCGGGTGGCCGAGATCAAACTGCTGGACGCCCCGGCGGAGGCGCCGGAGATCGAGCTGAGGGATCTGTCCGAGGGGCTGGTGCAGCCGTCGGTGGACGATCCGGAGGTGGTGGTCGAGGTGGCGCCCGGCGGGCGCTGGGTGGCGGAGTACTACCCGCACGACCGGGCCGACGAACTGCCGGACGGTGGGCTGCGGATCACGCTGCGGACGCCGTCACCGGCGTCGTTGCGGCGGCTGGGGTTGCGGTTGGGGCGGGACGGGCGGATCGTCTCGCCCGTGGAGCTGGCGGACAGTGTCCGGCAGGCGGCGCGGGACGCGCTCGCGGCCTATGACACCCAGGAATAGGGAGTTTCGCGCCAAAATGTCTCTGATCTCTGATCTGGCGGCGTCGGTGGGTCCGGTGCTCTTCAAGGCCGCCTGCCCCGACTGCCGGGCCCGCTTCGAGCTGGCGGCCGAGGCCCTGCGGCTGGCGATCGGGGCCAGTCACCGGACGACCTTCTACTCCTTCACCTGTCCCGAATGCGGATCGTCCGTCCGTAAACCCGCCGGGGAGCGGATCGTCGAACTGCTCACCGGCGGCGGCGTCCGCACCCTGCGTCTCGCCCCGCCCACCGGAACGGTTTAGGTCCCCCCATGTTCTGGCCCATGCTCGCCGTCGCTCTCGGGTTCCTCGGGACCGCCGTGCTCGGGATCCTCGCGATCCGGGTGTTCATCGAGGCCCAGCGCCTGGGGCGGGAGGTCGCGCGCACCACGGAGCGGATCAACCGGGCGGCGGAGGAGCTGGAGCGGTCGGCCGCCGATCTCGCCCGCGCGAGCGGCGTCCCGCACTGATCCCGCGGTCGCTTCACGCGGTGATCGCCTCCTGTCCTGGAGGCGCCGGGGGCCCTTCCGCACGGGGGTAGGCTTCGCCCAGTGGCCCAGGTGGCGGGGCGCGGGCCGCAATGTGGAGTATGCACAGGCATTGCCCGGCGTTAACTCCCCCGGGTTACGATCGCTGTCAGCGCGACGCTCGGACGTCTGTCCGGGCCTCGGGCCGGCAACACCCCAACCGCCTCGGTGAGAAGGTACACGCTTATGTTTGGTGGACGGATCGGCGCTCCGGAGATCATCCTGATCCTCGTCGTCATCATTCTGCTGTTCGGCGCCAAGAAGCTTCCGGACATGGCCCGTTCGCTGGGCAAGTCGGCCCGCATCCTCAAGAGCGAGGCCAAGGCGATGAAGTCCGAGGGTCAGCAGGCGGCCCCCGCCGACCCGCCGCAGCCCGGCACGGCCCAGGACGCGCCGTCCGCGCGGACGATCAAGGCCGCGCCAGGTGATGTCGCCAGCGCGCGTCCGGTGACCGAGCCGACGGACTCCACCCAGCGTTAGACAGGGCCGCCACAGGCCCCTGTCCGGTGAGGGCCTGCCGCACGAGATGAGGACGTGGGTTGCTCAAGTCTGCCCGCAAGCAGGAGAAGGATCCCGAGGGGCGGATGCCCCTGGTCGAGCATCTGCGTGAGCTGCGGAACCGGCTCGCGAAGGCGTTGCTCGGGATCGTCGCCGTCACCATCGTGGCCGCCTTCTTCTACAACGAGATCATCAACTTCTTCACCAAACCGGTCCTGGAGTCGGTGGGGTGCCCGTCCTCGTTCTCCGAGCTGCGGAAGCTGCCCGACGGTGCGACGTGCGCGCAGATCACCATCAATGGTCTGCTGACGCCGTTCACCCTGGCCCTGAAGGTCTCGCTGATGGCGGGCGTCGTCCTCGCCTCGCCGGTCTGGCTCTATCAGCTCTGGGCCTTCCTCGCGCCCGGTCTGCACCGGAATGAGAAGAAGTACGCGCTGGCGTTCGTCGGCGCGGGCTTCCCGCTCTTCCTCGGCGGCGGCTTCTTCGCCTACCGGGTCCTGCCGACGACGGCGGAGGTGCTGATCACCTTCACCCCCGTCGGGGTGGACAACCTCCTCCCGCTGGACGACCTCCTCGACCTGGTCACCCGGATGGTGATCGTCTTCGGGCTCGCCTTCGAGCTGCCGCTGCTGCTGATCATGCTCAACCTCGGCGGAGTGATCACCGGCCGGCGGATGCTCGGCTGGTGGCGCGGCATGATCATGGGCATCACCGTGTTCTCGGCGCTCGCGACGCCCAGCACCGACCCGCTGACCATGGTCCTCCTCGCCGGCCCCATCGTGCTGCTCTACTTCTTCGCCACCGGCTTCTCACTGATCAACGACCGGCGCCGGGCCATCCGCGACGCCAAGGCACCCGGTGTCGACGAGGCGGCCGAGCTGGATCTCACCCCGGAGGACATCGGGGCGATCGAGTCGGTCCCCGCCGCGCGCGCCCTGCCCGAGCAGACCCGTGGCGAATCGGACGGCAGCCGGGTGCAGCGACTGAACGGCTACGACGACATCACCTGAGCCACCCGCATCGGCCCGGTCCGGACGTCCCCCTCGGCATCGCCCGACGGGGGACGTCCGCGTTCCGGCCCGGTGGGGCCCCGGGACGGCCCGGGTCCGCCCGGAGCTGGGGGAAACACCTGAACAGGGCCCCCGGCGTGCAGTAGCGTCGCGCGGATGACCAGCGAGATCACTCTCTTCGTCAACCCCGCCGCGGGCCGTGGCCGGGGCGCCCGTGCCGCGACGCCCGCGGCCCGCGTCCTGCGGGACGCCGGCTTCTCGGTCCGTACGGTCCTCGGCGAGGACTCGGCCGACGCGCTGCGGCGGGCCGGGGAAGCCGTCGCGGGCGGCACCGGCGCCCTCATAGCCGTCGGCGGGGACGGGATGGTGTCCCTCGCCCTCCAGGCCGTCGCCGGGACCCCGACCCCGCTCGGAGTGATAGCCGTCGGTACCGGTGACGACTTCGCCCGGATGCTCGGCCTGCCCGTACGGGACCCCGCGGGCGCCGCCCGGGTGGTCGCCGAGGCGCTCGCGGGCGGCACCGTGCGGGAGATCGACCTGGGACGCGTCGGGCGGACCTGGTTCGGCACGATCCTCGCCTCCGGCTTCGACTCCCGGGTCAACGACCGGGGCAATCGGATGCGGCTGCCCGTCGGCCGGTTCCGCTACGACCTCGCGATGCTCGCGGAACTGGCGGCGCTGCGCCCGATCCCGTACCGGATCACCCTCGACGGCGGCCGGCCGTTCGAGATCGCGGCCACGCTCGTCGCCGTCGGTAACGGCCCCTCGTACGGGGGCGGGATGCGGATGTGCGCCGGGGCCGCGCCGGACGACGGACTCCTCGACGTCACCGTGGTCGCGGACTGCTCCCGGACGACCCTGCTCAGGGTGTTCCCCCGGGTGTACCGGGGGACGCACCTCGGCCACCCCCGGGTCACCTCGCACCGGGTGCGCACGGTCACGCTGGAGGCCGACGGGGTCACCGGATACGCCGACGGGGAGCCGCTGGGAGCGCTGCCGCTCACCGCCGAGTGCGTGCCGGGCGCGGTCCGGGTGCTCGTACCACCCCCGGACACCCCGGCCGGGCGGCCCTGACCGCCCCGACCAGCCCCGCACCCCGCACCCCGTTCCCGTACCGAGCCAATAACACCGCGCTGACTGTCACCCCTCTTGGGTAGGCTCGTGAGCAAGATGACCGACGATCTCTCCCCCGCCGAGCGCTACGCCGCCGCCCGCATCCGCGCCGCCGAGAACGCCACCGCACTGGCCCCGTTCCGCGCGATGTACGAATTCGACCTGGACCCGTTCCAGATCGAAGCCTGTCAGGCCCTGGAGGCGGGTCGGGGTGTGCTGGTCGCCGCGCCGACCGGCTCCGGAAAGACCATCGTGGGCGAGTTCGCCGTCCACCTCGCCCTCCAGCAGGGCCGCAAATGCTTCTACACCACCCCGATCAAGGCGCTCTCCAACCAGAAGTACACCGATCTCGCCAAGCGGTACGGCGCGGACAAGGTCGGCCTGCTCACCGGTGACAACAGCGTCAATTCCGAGGCGCCGGTGGTCGTGATGACCACCGAGGTGCTGCGGAACATGCTCTATGCCGGCTCCCCGGCGCTGCTCGGCCTCGGCTATGTGGTCATGGACGAGGTCCACTACCTCTCCGACCGGTTCCGGGGCGCCGTCTGGGAGGAAGTGATCATTCACCTCCCCGAGTCCGTGACCCTGGTCTCGCTGAGCGCGACCGTCTCCAATGCGGAGGAGTTCGGCGACTGGCTGGACACCGTCCGGGGCGACACCGCGGTCATCGTCTCCGAGCACCGCCCCGTGCCGCTCTGGCAGCACGTGATGGCCGGGCGCCGGATGTACGACCTCTTCGAGGAGGAGAGCGACCACGGCGGCCGCGGCACCGGCCGGCGCGAGGTCAATCCCGACCTCGTCCGGCTCGCCCGGATGGAGAACCAGCGCACCTACAATCCGCGCGACCGGCGCCGGGGCAAGATGGTGCGCGAGGCCGACCGCGAGCGCGAGCGGCGCCAGCGCGGCCGGATCTGGACGCCCGGCCGGCCCGAGGTCATCGAGCGCCTCGACGCGGAGGGCCTGCTGCCCGCGATCACCTTCATCTTCAGCCGGGCCGGCTGTGAGGCCGCCGTACAGCAGTGCCTCTACGCCGGGCTGCGGCTCAACAACGACGCGGCCCGGCTCCGGGTCCGGGAGATCGTCGAGGAGCGGACCGCCTCCATCCCCACCGAGGATCTGCACGTCCTCGGCTACTACGAATGGCTGGAGGGCCTGGAGCGGGGCATCGCCGCACACCACGCCGGCATGTTGCCGACGTTCAAGGAGGTCGTGGAGGAGCTGTTCGTCCGCGGTCTGGTGAAGGCGGTCTTCGCCACCGAGACCCTGGCGCTCGGCATCAACATGCCCGCGCGCTCCGTGGTGCTGGAGAAGCTCGTCAAGTGGAACGGCGAACAGCACGCCGACATCACCCCCGGCGAGTACACCCAGCTCACCGGCCGGGCGGGGCGGCGCGGCATCGACGTCGAGGGGCACGCGGTGGTGCTGTGGCAGCGGGCCATGGACCCCGGCGCGCTCGCGGGCCTGGCCGGCACCCGGACGTACCCCCTGCGCTCCAGCTTCAAGCCGTCGTACAACATGGCGGTCAATCTGGTGCAGCAGTTCGGGCGGCACCGCTCGCGGGAGCTGCTGGAGACGTCGTTCGCGCAGTTCCAGGCGGACCGCTCGGTCGTCGGCATCTCCCGGCAGGTGCAGAAGAACGAAGAGGGCCTGGAGGGCTACCGCGAGGGCATGAGCTGCCACCTCGGGGACTTCGAGGAGTACGCGCGGCTCCGCCGCGACCTCAAGGACCGGGAGACGGAGCTGGCCAAGCAGGGCGCGGTGCAGCGCAGGGCCGCCGCCGCGAGCTCGCTGGAGCGGCTCAAGACCGGGGATGTCATCCATGTCCCGACGGGGAAGTTCGCCGGACTCGCGCTCGTCCTCGACCCCGGTATTCCGGGCGGCCGGACCAACGGCCACCGCGGGCTGGAGCAGCACGACGGCCCCCGACCGCTGGTGCTGACCGCCGAGCGGCAGGTCAAGCGGCTGGCGTCGATCGACTTCCCGGTGCCGGTGGAGCCGCTGGAGCGGATGCGGATCCCGAAGACGTTCAATCCGCGCTCGCCGCAGTCGCGACGGGACCTGGCGTCCGCGCTGCGGACGAAGGCCGGTCACATCGTGCCCGACCGGCACCGCAAGGAGCGGGCCGCCGGGGCCGACGACCGGGAGATCGCCCGGCTCCGTGCCGAGCTGCGGGCCCATCCGTGCCACGGCTGCGCCGAGCGTGAGGACCACGCCCGGTGGGCCGAGCGCTACCACCGGCTGCGCCGGGACACCCAGCAGTTGGAGCGGCGGATCGAGGGGCGTACGAACACGATCGCACGCACCTTCGATCGGATCGTGGCCCTCTTGACCGAGCTGGACTATCTGCGCGGCAACGAGGTCACCGAGCACGGCCGCCGGCTGGCCCGGTTGTACGGGGAGCTGGACCTGCTGGCGAGCGAATGCCTGCGGGACCGGGTGTGGGAGGGGCTGAGCCCCGCGGAGCTCGCGGCCTGCGTCTCGGCGCTGGTGTACGAGGCGCGTCAGTCGGACGACGCGGTGGCGCCGAAGGTCCCCGGAGGGGCGGCGAAGGCGGCGCTCGGTGAGATGGTCCGGATCTGGGGGCGGTTGGACGCCCTGGAGGAGGACTTCAAGATCAATCAGGCGGAGGGAGTGGGCCAGCGCGAGCCGGACCTGGGCTTCGCCTGGGCGGTCCACCAGTGGGCGTCGGACAAGGGCCTGGACGAGGTGCTCCGCGAGGCGGAGATGCCGGCCGGGGACTTCGTACGGTGGACCAAGCAGGTGATCGATGTGCTGGGCCAGATCGCCGTGGCGGCACCGGCCGAGGACAGCACGGTCGCGCGGAACGCACGGCGTGCGGTGGACTCCCTGCGACGGGGTGTGGTGGCGTACAGCTCGGTCGGGTGAGGCGCACCTCCCCCGCCCGGCACCGGTGCCGGGCGGGGCCGGCCGACGTGCTGCCGGCCTGGGCGGCTCAGTCCAGGCCGCGCGCCCGCTGGAACCGGGCCCGGCCGTCGGCCGGGTCGATCAGGGGGTCCGGGTAGTCGAGCCGGGCGCGGGTCGGGCCGTCCAGGTCCTGCGGACGGTGGATGGACGCCCCCGCGAGCTCCGCCAGTTCGGGCACCCAGCGCCGCACATAGTCGCCCTGCGGGTCGAATCGCTTCGCCTGGGCGAGCGGGCTGAGGATCCGGTTGGGGCGGGTGTCCGTCCCGGTGCCCGCCGCCCACTGCCAGTTGAGCTGGTTGTTGGCGAGGTCGCCGTCGACCAGGAGGTCCAGGAAGTGCCGGGCGCCGACCCGCCAGTCCGTGTACAGCGTCTTGGTGAGATAGCTCGCCGTCAGCAGTCTGGCCCGGTTGTGCATCCAGCCCTCGTGCAGCAGTTGCCGCATACCCGCGTCCACGATCGGACAGCCGGTGCGGCCCTCCTTCCAGGCGGCGATCTCCTTCTCGTCGGAGCGCCAGTGGTCGCCGCGCGTCCGGTAGTCGGTGTGGGCCGCGTCTGGCCGGGCCGCGAGCACCTGGTGGTGGAAGTCCCGCCACGCCAACTGGCGGACGAACGCCTCCGCGCCGGGCCCGCCCCGCTTCCGCGCCCGCTGCACCAGTTCGGTCGCGGAGAGGGTGCCGAAGTGCAGATGCGGCGAGAGGCGTGAGGTGGTGTCGCCCGGCAGGTCGTCGTGGCGCTCCTCGTACGCGTCGGCACCGCCGCGCGGATGGGCGAGCCAGGCGCTCAGCCGGAGCCGTCCCTCACGTTCGCCGCCCCTGGCCACCCCGGGGGAGACGCCGGTGACCGCCGTGCGCCGGGGCAGGGGGTGTCCCGGCAGTTCGGGCACCCGCACCGCGCGCGGAGCGGCGAGCGCGGCCCGCGGCCCGGCCTCCTCCCAGCGGCGGAAGTACGGGGTGAAGACGGCGAAGTGATCGCGGTCGGCGGGGGTCACCTCCCCCGGGGGCAGTGCGGTGATCACTCCGTCATGGGCGTGCAGGGCGCAGCGGACCTCCTTCAGCGCCCCGCGCAGCCGGTCCTCCCGGCGTTTGGCGTAGCCGCTGACGCCGGCGGCGATGTGTACGGCGGCGGCGCCGGTCTCGGTGACGACCCGGCAGACCTGTTCGGTGACCTCGCCCGTACGGATCACCAGCCGGCCGCCGCGCTCGCGGAGCCCGGCGTCCAGCGAGGCCAGGCAGTCAGCGAGGAAGGCGCGCCGATTGGGGGTGTCGAAGCCCGCCCGGCGCACTCCCCGGTCGACCACGAACAGGGGTACCACCTCATCCGCCCCGCGCACGGCGGCGCGTAGCGCCGGCTGGTCGTGCACACGCAGATCGGAGGTGAAGAGCATGACGGAGACGGTCATTCGCCGTCCTTCCTCGGGCGGGGGAAGCACCTTGAGCGGGCTGGTTCGCGCGGCTTCCCCCGGAGTCCCCGGGCGGCGGCCGTCCCCGGCCGTGACCCACCAGGGGCGGGGCCGCGCGAGCGGAGGTTCGATCCTGGTCCGGAGATGGTCGCACGCGATGGGCACACTGGACGTCCAAGATCACTCGATGGAGTGACGGTGAGTGTTGCGGGAACCGCGGGGAACGCGGCGAACCGCCCTCACGAGCGGATACGAGGGGAGAGGCTCGCACGCCGTGGGGCGGTCCGGTGGCGCTCACGGGTCGCGGCCGGGTGGCCCGGGGGCCTTCGGTGAGGGCTCCCGTCGTCGCGGGGGGCCCGGCAGGATCCGGGGGAGAGGCCCGGGGGCCGGGTGACACTCCCTAGGTCGTGTCTGACAAATCTCGTCTGGCGCGCGACGCCCTGCACGCACACTCGCTGCGTTGTCGAGTCATCCAAGTACGTCCAGTACGAGGACGACCTCCCCCTGGCTTCGCCGGGGGGACCCCCACCGCCTTGCGATTGCACGCACCGGACGCCGCGCGCCCCACCCTTCGGGTGGACGACGCTATTTGTCAGACACTCCCTAGGCGTCCGCCGTCGGTCGGGGCTCCTGGAGGGGATCCGGGTGCCCCGCGGGGTCCCAGGCGTCCGCCGCCGCCGAGCGGCGGATCCGTGCCGCGCGCAGCGCCAGGAAGATCAACAGCCCGAACGGTGACAGCAGGATCGTCAGGAACAGCAGCGGGCTCATCACCCAGGGGGTGATCCTCAGCCGTCGCGCCTCCAGGAACATCCACTGCCCGATCAGCAGGTCCCAGGCGATGACCTGGGCCCAGATCGCCCCCGCGCCGTCCGCGACGGCCACCAGGTCCCGGAGTTTGTCCAGGTCGGGAGCGGTCACCAAGGTCCACAGCTCGGGGAACGCGGGCACGGCCAGGGCCGTGTAGACCAGCAGGATCGGCAGGACGGTCAGGGGTGAGGCGGCGATCCGGGCGGTGAGGGGCCGGGTCGGCGCCGCGATCAGCGCCAGCCAGATCGGGGCCGCCAGCCAGAAGGCGAGGGCGAAGAGGAAGTCGGTCATCGCACCAGTTCCCGTTCGGTATCGGTAGCGGTCTTGGTCTCGGTGTCAGGGGTGGTCTCGGGTGCTGAGCGGAGTGATGTGTACACACCCAGCGCGCCCGCCGCGAGAATGCCCGCCAGGGTGAGGAGGGTGGCGGCGTCCGGGTGGATCAGCGGCTGTCCGCGCAGGGCCTGCCAGGTGACGAGGGCGACCAGGGCCGCGTAGGTCGCCGCCGCGGTCACCACGAGCCGGAGCCGTACGCCCTCGTCCCGCAGCCGGGGGAGTCGCGCTCCGAGCACCAGCAGCGCGAGGACGAGCAGCGGCAGCAGTTGCAGGGCGTGCATCCCGACGAAGTGCGGGATGCGCAGATCCCCGCCGGTGGTGGACCAGCCGGTCAGCGGCATCGAGGGCCCGCCGTCCGGGACTCCGACCGCGTGGGCGCCCACGGTGTCCGTCGGCCCCTTCGCGGCGGCGGCCTGCTGCTCGCCCGTGGGCGTCGTCATCAGGAAGCCGAGCGCCGCGCCGATCATCGCGATCAGCGCGCCCAGCCGCAGGGCCCAGGCGGAGGCGCGGTCGGGGAGGTCGGAGCGGAACAGCAGGATCGCGATGAGGACCGAAGCGCCCCACAGGACGGCGACGGTGGTGCCCATGACGTCGTAGAGCGTGGTGTCCAGCTCGGTCTCCTGGTTGAAGTGGCTGCGCCGGCCGCGGGCCACTTGAACGATGACGATCACCATCTCGATCACGATGGTGGCCGCGACGACGGTCCCGGCCCACCAGCCCGTCCGGCGGGCGCGGGTGCTCAGCGAGAGCATCCAGGCCAGGGAGAGCCCGTAGAGGGTGAAGGAGGCCGAGAATTTGAGTGGTTTGGACCAGATCCGCGTGCCGACGATTATTCGGTCGTCGATGAACACGCCGACGGCGGAGCCCACCGTCAGAAGGATCATCAGGGCGGAGACGATCAGCAATGGTCGATGCCAAGAGCGCCAGGACGTCATGGAAGTACCCCCGCAATAATGGATAGTGGGACTACCCGCTATCCGTTAGCGCCACTATCTATGATGGGCTTGGCAGAGGCAAGTGCTGAAAGGTGAAATGGGCGTGCGCATAGGAGAGTTGAGCCGGAGGACAGGAGTCCCGGTGCCGACGATCAAGTACTACGTACGCGAAGGGCTGCTTCCGCCCGGCGAGTTGACCAGCCCGAATCAGGCGACCTACGGGGAGTCGCACGAGCACCGGCTGCGGTTGATCCGAGCGCTGCTCGATGTGGGCGGGCTCAAAGTGGCGGCCATCGCGGATGTCCTGGCGGCGGTGGACGACCCCGACAAGTCGGTGCACAAGGTGCTGGGCGTGGCCACGGATCTGCTCGTACCGCGCTACGCGGACAGCGCCGAGACCGACTGCGGGGTGGCGGCGGCCCGCGAGCAGGTGGACGAGTTGATCGAACGCCGGGGCTGGCGGGTGAATGACGACTGCCCGGCCCGGAACTCGCTCGCCACCGCGGTGGCCACGCTGGAGGGTGTCGGCCACGGCGGCTTCACCGAGGTGCTGGACACCTATGCCGATGCCGCGGAGCTGATGGCCAAGGCCGATCTCGCCTATGTCGCGGGCGCGACGGACCGCCACCGGGTGGTGGAACGGGCGATCGTCGGGACGGCGATGGGGGAGGCGCTGGTCGCCTCACTGCGCCACCTCGCGCATGTGGACCGGTCCGCGTGGCTGTACGAGAACAGCAAGCACGGGTCCGAGGGGGCCGCGGGTGGGGAGGTCGATGACCGGGAGTCCGGGCACGGGGAACCCGAGGGCCGGGAAGTCGCGGACGACGGAGCGGGCGCGGGTGCGGTGGTCCCGCCCGGCGAGTCCGGGCGTGAGGTGGGTGAGCGGTCGGAGTCCCCGGGCGACGGGGTGACGGCGACGGGCGGGTTCGGAGCCCCGGGTGACGGGGGCGACCGCCGGGATTCCGGGGGTGGCGGCACGGGGGAGCCCCCTGCGATCAACGGTCAGGTCTCCCGGGGCGAGGCCGCCGAGGGCTGATCGTCACCCGCGGCACGATGAACCCCACCTGACGGACCCCCGGCCGATCGCGACAGGTCCGTCAGATGGGGTTCATCGGGTCGGGTTCATCGGGTGGGAAGAGCCCTGCGGGGAAGGGGTCAGGCCGCCCGCTCCTGCTCGCGCTCCACCTGCTCGTTCCACTCGCGCTTCACTTCGCGCCACGCCTCGTCGGTCTTGCCGAGCCGCCAGTAGCCCGAGATGGACAACTGCTCGCGCGGCACCTGGCGTTCCAGCCGCAGGTGGCGCCGCAGCTCCTTCACGAAGGCCGCCTCCCCGTGCACGAAGGCGCACACCGCGCCCGACGGGAACTCCAGCTCCGTCACCGCCGTCACCAGCGCCTCGCCGACCGGGCGGCCGGCCCGGTGCAGCCACTGGACCTCGACGCCGTCCGGGGTGACGATCTTCTGCTCCTCGTCGGCGCTCTCGACCTCGATGAAGGCGTGGACGACCGCGCCGGCCGGCATCCGCTCAAGCGAGGCGGCGATGGCGGGCAGCGCACTCTCGTCGCCCACCAGCAGGTGCCAGTCGGCGGCCGGGTCGGGCGCGTAGCCGCCGCCGGGGCCGAGGATGTGGATCAGATCGCCGGCCCTGGCGCCCGCCGCCCACGGTCCGGCGAGGCCCTCGTCACCGTGGACCACGAAGTCGATCGTCATCTCCAGGAGGGTGGGGTTCCAGCTCCGAACCGTGTAGGTGCGGTTGGCGGGCCACTGCTCGCGCGGGAACTCCTCGCGGATCCGGTCCATGTCGAACGGCTCGGGATAGCTCACACCCTCCGGGGCGAAGAGCAGCTTCACGTAATGGTCGGTGTACCCGTCCGTGGCGAACCCGGTCAGCCCTTCGCCGCCGAGGACGACCCGGGTCATGTGCGGGGTGATCCGCTCGGTATGCACCACCTTGGCCTCGTACGCCGTCGGTGATGTACGAGCCGGTCGTTCTGCCACGGCTGTCTCCCTGGAATCGCGCGCTACTTAGGCTTGCCTAAGTTAACACGCCGACCGGAAAAGCTCAGTCCGGGAAATCCCGTCGGTGGAATCCTCACCCCTGGAGGTCCGGTGACCCGGTAGCCCACGCGGTCGGAGCGTCGGAGCGTCGGAGGGTCAGCGGAGTCGGGGGCCGGGGAATGGGAAACCGGGCCGGAGGTCAGTAGGTCAGTCGGAAGTCCGCGCCGCGCGGGCCGTCACCTCTGCAGTGTGGTCAGCAGCCGCTGGAGCGCGCCGCCCAGACCCCAGCGCGCCGACAACTCCTCCAGCGTCGCCGGATCGAGCGGCTCGTCGGGCAGTGCCGGGTCGAAGTCGGGCAGCGGTACGTCAGGCGCCACCCGCACGACCTTCGGCGCCACCGCCACATACGCCCTGGCCTCGTCCAACCGCTTGCGCTGGGAGGGGGTCAGCTTCGCGGCCGGATCGTCGACCGCGGCCATGATGCCCGCCAGATCGCCGAACGTGGCCAGCAGCTTGGCCGCGGTCTTCTCGCCGATGCCCGGCACGCCAGGCAGTCCGTCGCTCGGGTCGCCGCGCAGCAGCGCCAGATCGACATAGCCCGGCCCGTCCACCCCGTACCTCTCGCGCAGCCATGCCTCGTCCGTCGTCTGGAGCGTCCCGACGCCCTTCAGCGGATAGAGGACGCGTCGTCCGCGGGCGTCGTCCACCAACTGGAAGAGGTCGCGGTCGCCGGTGACGATGTCCACCGGGCCGGTGGCGCGCGCGGTGAGGGTGCCGATCACGTCGTCCGCCTCGTACCCGTCGGCGCCGACGCGGGCGATGCCGAGCGCGTCCAGCACCGCGGCGATCACCGGCACCTGTGGCGCCAGCGTGTCCGGGGTCTCCTCCTCGTCCGGGCCCAGCTCGGTCTCCTCGGCGACGCGGTGCGCCTTGTACGACGGGATCAGTTCGACTCTCCAGTGGGGGCGCCAGTCATTGTCCCAGCAGGCCACGAGGTCGTCCGGGTGGTGGTCCTGGACCAGCCGGGTGATGAAGTCCAGCAGTCCGCGCACGGCGTTGACCGGGGTGCCGTCGGGCGCGCGGACCGAATCGGGGACTCCGAAGTAGGCACGGAAATACAGGGAGGCGGTGTCGAGGAGCATCAGGCGTCGCGTCACACCCCGATCATGCCGCACCCCACTGACAGGCACCCGGAAGTCCCGGGTGCGCGCGAATCGCGGCGGCGGGACGCCCTGGGTCCGGTGCGCCCGACGGTCGCGCGCCTGCCACCCGCGGCTCGCGGCTCGCGGCCCTCGGCTCCCGCCACACGCGGTTCATGGCTCCTGCCACACGCGGCTCACGGTTCACGGTCACGGCACGATGTGCAGCTCGCAGCTCGCAGCTCGCAGCTCGCAGCTCGCAGCTCGCGGTCACGGTCACGGTCATGGCTCACGATGCGCGGTTTGCGAAGGTGCCCATCCATCGTCGCCCCTGTGCCCGTCCGTCCCGGTCCCTTCGGCATCCACCCGGAACACCCCATCTCGCGTGTGATGTGGATCACTGTTGAGTTTGCCCCGAGAAGTCCCGGGCAGGGGCGCGTCGGAGCGGGCCCCGTTTCAGTTTCAACGACTATCCGGGGTGGGCGGGCGGAACCCGCGGTGCTCCACGGTCCCGCCGCACGGGGGTGGCGGGACCGTTCTCGGTTCAACGCGTGAGGTGTATGTGTCCAGGCTCCAGGCCGAAAACTTGTACAAGGTCTTCGGCAGACGACCCGACGTCGCGGTAGGCCGACTCGAAGGTGGTGCGGACCGTGAGGAGCTGCGCGCCGACGGCACGACCGCCGCCGTGATCGACGCGTCATTCACCGTCGAACCAGGTCAGACGTTTGTCGTCATGGGGCTCTCCGGGTCCGGCAAGTCCACCCTGCTCCGCATGTTGAACGGACTGCTCGACCCCACTGCCGGTCGCGTCCTCTTCGACGGCCAGGACCTCACCGCCCTGAGCCCGCGCGAACTGCGCACCGTCCGCTCCCGGAAGATCAGCATGGTCTTCCAGCACTTCGCGCTCTTCCCGCACCGCAGCGTGCTGGAGAACGCCGCCTACGGTCTCGCCGTGCAGGGCGTCCCGCGCGCCGAGCGCGACCGCCGCGCCGCCGAGGCGCTCGCCCTGGTCGGCCTCGCCGGCTGGGAGGAGTCCTGGCCGGACGAGCTGTCCGGAGGGATGCAGCAGCGCGTCGGCCTCGCCCGCGCGCTCGCCACCGACGCCGATCTGCTGCTGATGGACGAGTCCTTCAGCGCGCTCGACCCGCTGATCCGCCGCGATATGCAGGACCAGCTCATCCAGCTCCAGAAGACCCTGAAGAAGACCATCGTCTTCATCACCCACGACCTCAACGAGGCCATGCGCCTCGGCGACCGGATCGCCGTGATGCGGGACGGCCGGATCGTCCAGCTCGGTACCGCCGAGGACATCCTGGTCACCCCCGCCAACGACTACGTCGCCTCCTTCACCCAGGACGTCGACCGCTCCCGCGTCCTCACCGCCGGCGCGATCATGGCCGACCCGGAGACCGCCTACGGCACCGGAGCGGGCGCACCGGACTGCCCGGCCGACGTGCTGGCCGCCGCGCCCGCCGCCGTCCGTCCGGACGCCCCGATCATCGAGCTCTTCACCCCCTGCTCCACCAGTGAAGCGCCCGTCGCCGTCACCGACGAGGCGGGCACCCTCGTCGGCGTCGTACCGCGCTCCCGGCTGCTCGCCGTCCTCGGGGAGCCGATGACGCCCGCCACGGACTCGAACCCCGCCCCGGCCCCCGCCCCGGCCCCGACCTCCGCCGTGACCCCGGCGCAGGCCACCACCAAGGCGGTGGCCCGTGCCTAGACTCCCCCTCGGCGGCTGGGTCGACAGCGGTGTCGACTGGCTCCAGTCCCATCTCAGCTGGCTCTTCGACGCCATAAGCTCCGTCGTCACCGGCATGTACGACGGCATCGACGCGGCCCTCTCCGCGCCCGAGCCGCTGCTCCTCGCCGGTGTGCTCGCCGTCGTCGCCTGGTGGCTGCGCGGACTCCTCGCCGGTGTGCTCGCCTTCGCGGGCTTCGCCCTCATCGACTCCATCGAGCTCTGGGACGACGCCATGTCGACCCTCTCGCTGGTGCTCGTCGCCACCGTCGTCACCCTGTTGATCGCCGTACCGCTCGGCATCTGGGCCTCGCGCTCCAAGACCGTCAGCGCGATCACCCGCCCGGTGCTCGACTTCATGCAGACCATGCCGGCCATGGTCTATCTGATCCCCGGCATCATCTTCTTCGGCGTCGGCGTGGTCCCGGGCATCATCGCCACCATCGTCTTCGCGCTGCCCCCGGGCGTGCGCATGACCGAGCTGGGCATCCGTCAGGTCGACAAAGAACTGGTCGAGGCCGCCGAGGCGTTCGGCACCACGCCGCGCGACACCCTGCTGCGCGTTCAGTTCCCGCTTGCCCTGCCCACGATCATGGCCGGTGTCAATCAGGTCATCATGCTGGGCCTGTCCATGGTCGTCATCGCCGGCATGGTCGGCGGCGGTGGCCTCGGCGGCGCCGTCTACCGGGCCATCGGCAATGTCGATATCGGTCTCGGCTTCGAGGCCGGTGTCTCCATCGTCGTCCTCGCGATGTACCTGGACCGGATGACCGGTGAACTGGGCCGTCAGGTCTCGCCGCTGGGCCGCCGCGCCATCGCGAAGGCCAAGGCGCTCGCCGGCGCCCCCAAGCTCTGGGACCACCGCCCCCAGCCCGTCGTGGCGCTCGTCGGCGTCGTCGTCCTCGCGCTCGTCGCGGGCGGCATGGGCATCTTCGGCGGCGCCCCGTCCGCCACCGCCAACGCCTCCGGTGTCGGCAAGGGCAAGAAGGTCACCATCGGCTACATCCCCTGGGACGAGGGCATCGCCTCCACCTTCCTCTGGAAGGAGGTGCTGGAGCGGCGCGGCTTCACCGTCGAGACCCAGCAGTTGGAGGCCGGCGCGCTCTATACCGGGCTGGCCGGAGGCCAGATCGACTTCCAGACGGACGCCTGGCTGCCCGTCACCCACGCCACGTACTGGAAGAAGTACGGCAACAAGCTGGAGGACCTGGGATCCTGGTTCGGCCCCACCTCGCTGGAGCTGTCGGTCCCCTCGTATGTGAACGGCATCGACTCCCTGGACGACCTCAAGGGACAGTCGGGGAAGTTCAAGGGCCGGATCATCGGCATCGAACCGAGCGCCGGCATGATGGGCCTCCTCAAGGACAAGGTGCTCAAGGAGTACGGCCTGGCGGGCGAGTACGAGGTCGTGGACGGCTCCACGCCCGGGATGCTCGCCGAGCTGAAGCGCGCCTACGCCAAGAAGGAACCCATCGTCACCACCCTCTGGTCGCCGCACTGGGCGTACAGCACGTACGACCTGAAGAAGCTCGCCGACCCGAAGGGTTCCTGGGGCGCGGGCGACGGCGTCCACACCGTCGCGCGCAAGGGTTTCTCCAGTGATCACCCGGAGATCGGGAAATGGCTCAAGGGCTTCAAGATGACCGAGAAGCAGCTCACCGGTCTCGAAGCGCAGATCCAGCAGACCGGCAAGGGCAAGGAGCAGGAGGCCGTGCGGACCTGGCTGGAGGACAATCCGGGGGTCGCCGACCGGATGGCTCCGCAGTAGCCTCGGCTCCCCACGTCGCCGTCACCCAGCGAAACGGGGCGGCTCCCGCCAGTGGCGGGGGCCGCCCCGTCCGCTTTACGCTTCCCGCGGCCGTCCCGCGCTCCACCGCCCGGTCTCCCGGTGGTGTGGGCCGAGCGGGCGAAGCCGAGCCGGAAGCTGCGTATGGTGAGACAGGACCAGGAAGGGGAGCCGGGCGGATGGACGCGAAGGACGGCAAGGACCCGAAGGAGACCGAACGTCTTCGGGTGGGCGCTGCCGTGCGCAGACGACGCCGGGCACTCGATCTCACGCTCGCCGCGGTGGCGGAGCGCAGTGGGCTCTCGGTGCCCTTCCTCAGCCAGGTCGAGAACGAACGGGCCCGCCCCAGCCAGCGCTCCCTCCAGCGGGTCGCCGACGCCCTGGGGACCACCGCGGACCGGCTGATCGCCGCCTCCGACGCGGCGCGGACCGTCGCCGTCGTCCGCGCCCGGGACGACGAGCCGGCAGCAGGGGGGCGTGCCCGGCGCCTCATCACGGGACGCCATCAGCTGGAGGCCGTGGAATTCACCGGCGGGTACGACACCGAGGGCGAGTTCCAGCACCGCAACGACGAGGTGATGTACGTCGCCGACGGCGCGGTGGAGGTCGAGGCGGACGGCCGGGCCCACCGGTTGGGGCGCGGTGACACCCTGTTCCTCTCCGGTGGCGTACCGCACCGCTGGCGGGCCACCGTGCCGGAGACCCGGATCGTCGTCGTCAGCGTCGCCGACCATGTCTCGTCGGAGCACTGAGGACCCCGGGTGACCCTGCGAATCGTCTCGCTCGTCCCGTCACTGACCGAGGCCGTCGCCGTCGGCGCGCCGGGCCTCCTGGTCGGTGCGACCGACTGGTGCGTCCACCCGGCCGGTCTCGACGTCGCACGGATCGGCGGCACCAAGAACCCCGATGTGGCGGCCGTGATCCGGCTCCGCCCCGATCTGGTGATCGCCAACGAGGAGGAGAACCGGGAGCCCGATCTCGCCGCCCTGCGCGCCGCCGGTGTCGAGGTGCTGGTGACCGAGGTGCGCGGTCTGGAACAGGCGTTCCAAGAGCTGGCGCGGGTGCTCGTGGACGGCTGCGGGGTGCCGCGCCCCCGCTGGCTGGACGAGGCGGCCGAGGCGTGGGAGCGGGTGGTGCCGCTGGCGGCGCCGCCCGCCGTCGTACCGATCTGGCGGCGGCCCTGGATGGTCCTCGGCCGGGACACCTTCGCTGGTGACCTGCTTGCCCGGCTCGGTGTCCCGCAGCTGTACGCGGACCACGCCGAGCGCTATCCGCGGGTGCCCCTGGACGAACTGCGCGGCGCAGCCGGGATGGTCGTCCTTCCCGACGAGCCGTACCGCTTCACCGCCGACGACGGTCCTGAGGCGTTTCCCGGGCTGCCCGCGGCGCTCGTCAGCGGTCGCCATCTGACCTGGTACGGTCCGTCGCTGGTCGAGGCGCCGGCGGTGCTGGGCGCGGCGCTGCGAGCAGCGCTCCGCTGAACAGACCGCGCAGGGTCCGGAGTCCGGTCACCGCCCACGCGGCCACCAGCAGCGCGTAGAGGCCGGTCGCCAGCCAGCCGAAGGCCCCGAGGTCCGTGCGGTGCGCGAGTCCCGCAGCCCCCGTCACACAGGTGCCGACCGGGAAGGTGAAGGCCCACCACCCCATCGTGAACGGCATCCCCAGCCGCGCGGCCCGCACCACCATCGCCCCCGCCAGCGCCAGCCACAGCAGGGCGAAGCCCAGCGCCGGCACCCCGTACAGCACCGCGAGGGTCCGGAAGTCCTCGGTGTACGGGGACGGGAGCGCGGCCATGTTGGTGACGGCGGTCGTCGACTGGCCGAGCGGTCCCAGGACCAGGAAGAGCGACGGGGTCAGCGCCAGCGGCAGCGGCCCGTGGTGGACCAGCCGCGCGAAGACCAGCGGCAGGATGACGAGGGTGGCCAGCAGGCTGACGCCGAACATCCCGGCGCTCGCCAGCAGCAGGGTCTCCCGCCAGCCACCGGAGGGCAGCCGCGCCGCGAGGAGCGGGCCGAAGGAGGCCGAGACCATCGGGCCCACCACCGGCAGCAGCCATACCGGCGAAGCGGTGCCGGGTGCCGGGCGGTGGTGTGTGATCAGGAGGTACGGGACGACCACGGCGGCGGCGAGGCCGACGGCCGTACCGATGGCGAAGAGGACGGCCGCCACCGATACCGCGGCCGTCGTGCCGATCACGTCCGCTCCGACGGTCAGGGTGCCGATGCCGACCGCCAGCGGCGCCATCGACGCGCATCCGTAGAAGGGCGCGACGGCCGGTGCGATCTCCGGGTCGAGCAGATGCGCCCGGGCCCGGTCGCGGTGGCGCAGCCAGTGCCCGGCCCGGGCGGCGCCGACCAGGGCCAGCAGGACGGCCGACAGGGCCCAGACCAGGACGAGGACCGGACGCGGTACGGGCACGGGGAGCACGGCGCCGGCGTTGGCGACGATCGCCGTGCCCATGACGGTCGCGTACCAGTTGGGGGTGAAGTCCCGGAGGGCGGGGAGCCGCGGCACGGGGGTGTACGGCGCGGTTCGTACGGGGACGGCGGTGGCCATGACCTCACTGTCCGCCCGGTGGACCGCCCTGACCAGGGGCCTCCCGGCTATGAGGGCATAACCTGGGCTGATGAGCACAGGGGACGAGCGGGCGCCGCTCGCGCACCGGGTGCCCGATCTGGGCGCGCTGGAGCTGCTGATCGCCGTCGCCCGGCACGGCAGTCTCGGGCGCGCGGCCCGTGACCTGGGCATCAGCCAGCCCGCCGCGAGCGGCCGGATCAGCTCGATGGAGCGGCGGCTCGGGCTGGCCCTGGTGGACCGGTCACCGCGCGGGTCACGACTCACCGAGGCCGGGGTGCTCGTCACCGACTGGGCGCGGCGGGTGGTGGAGGCGGCGGAGGCGTTCGACGTGGGCACCCAGGCGCTGCGCGGGCGACGGGAGACACGGCTGCGGGTCGCCGCGTCGATGACGATCGCGGAGTATCTGCTGCCGGGGTGGCTGATCGCGCTCCGTACGCGCTGGCCCGATACGGCGGTCTCGCTGCTGGCCGGGAACTCGGCGGTGGTGGCCGAACGACTGCTGGCGGGGGAGGCCGACCTCGGGTTCGTGGAGGGGCTCTCGGTGCCGGAGGGGCTGGACGGGGCGGTGATCGGCCATGACCGGCTGGTGGTGGTCGTGGGCCCGGGACACCCGTGGTCGCGCCGCCGCACCCCGCTGACGGCGCGGGAACTGGCGGCCACACCGCTGATCCTGCGGGAGCGCGGGTCGGGGACCCGGCAGGTGCTCGACTCGGCGCTGGCCTCGGCGCTCCCGGAGTACGCCGGACTGGCGGAACCGCTGCTGGAGCTGGCGTCGACCACGGCGGTGAAGGCGGCGGCGATCAGTGGGGCGGGGCCGGCGGTGCTGAGTGAGCTGGCGGTGACGGAGGAGTTGGCGGCGCGACGCCTGCGGGAGGTGCGGGCGGACGGGGTGAGTCTGCGCCGGGATCTGCGGGCGGTCTGGTGCCGTTCGCACCGTCCGACGGGCCCGGCGCGGGAGTTGTTGGGTCTGACCAGGGGGTGAGTCAGGCGCGGGAGCTGCGGGCGGTGCGGATACCGCTCGTACCGTCAGACGAGACCGTACGAGACCGGGCGGGTCAGACGGACCGTACGAGACCGTACGAGACCGGGCGGGTCAGGCGGGCCGGACGAGTCAGACGAGCCGGATGGGTCCGACCGGACCGGTCGGACCGGTCGGACCGGCGCGGGAGCGCGGCGGCTCCCGGGGCGGGGGTCAGACGGCCGCCCGTACCCCCGCCGCTTCGACGAGTGCCCGGGTCACCCGGAGGTCGTCCCCCATCTCCGGATGCCACTGCACCCCCACCGCCCAGCCGCCGTCCGTGAGTTCCACCGCCTCCACCGTCCCGTCCTCCGCGTACGCGCTCGCCGTCAGTGGCGCCGCGAGCCGGTCCACCGACTGATGGTGGTAGGCCGGCACCCGCACCGCCTCCGGGGCGATCGAGGCGTACCGCGTGCCGGGGACCGGCTTCACCGTGTGGCTGGTGAACACCCCCTCGCCCCCGGTGTGGCCGTCCAGATGCTGGAGCAGAGTGCCGCCGAGCGCCACGTTGAGGAGCTGCATACCCCGGCAGATCCCCAGCAGCGGGGTGCCGCTCGCCAGGGCGGCGTCGATCAGCGCCAGTTCCCAGTCGTCCCGTTCGCGGGCGGGCGGCCCCGTGCGGGGGTCGGGCGCGGCCCCGTACCGTACGGGGTCGACGTCCGCGCCGCCCGCGAGGATCACCGCGTCCAGCCGGGCCACGACCGCCGTCGCCGATGCGGGGTCCTCGTCGGGCGGGAGCAGGGCCGCGATCCCGCCGGCCCGCTGTACGAGGCCGGGGTAGGCCGCGGGCAGCAGCGCGGCGGGCAGTTGCCACACCCCCCAGGCGGCCGGGGTGAGATAGGTCGTCACACCGATGAGCGGCTTGGGCACAGGGGTTCCGTTCCGTGATTCCGTGATTCCGTGGGTCCGTTTGTGGGTCCGTGGTTCGTTCAGTTCCGCTTCAGCTCCGCCTCGGCGGCGGCCAGCGCGGCGAACTCCTCCTCCGGCGCCGTGGCCACCAGCCGGTGGCGACTGTAGTGCGCGAAGTGGGCGAGGGCGGCGGCGTAGACACCGAGCGCGATGAGCGCCGCCACCTTGTCCACCAGGAAGGTCGCCACCAGGGCCGAGAGCGCCAGCACGAGGGCGACGGACGAGGTGAGGCTCCCGCCGGGGGTGCGGTACGGGCGGGGGAGCGCCGGTTCGCGGCGCCGCAGCACGATGTGGGAGAGCGCCATCAGCGCGTAACTGATCGTCGCGCCGAAGACGGCGATGTTGAGCATCCGCGCGCCGTCGCCGGTCGAGGCCGCCAGGGCGAAACCGATCGCACCGGGGACCAGCAGGGCGAGGTAGGGCGACCTGCGGCGGCTGGTGAGGGAGAGGAAGCGGGGGAAGTAGCCCGCGCGGGAGAGTGCGAAGAGCTGGCGGGAGCCCGCGTAGATGAGGGAGAAGAAGGAGGCGACCAGTCCGGCCAGTCCCGCGTAGTTGACGAACCGGCTCAGCGCGGTCGGGTCGCCCTCCCCCTGGAGGGCCACCACCAGGGGGTTCCCGGCCTCCTGGATGGCGGCCGAGCCGCGTGCGCCGGTGGCGGCGAGGAAGGTGAGGACGGCGAGCAGGACGAGGACGGCCAGGGAGACGGCGAGGGCCCTCGGCATGGAGCGCACCGGGTCCTTCGCCTCCTCGGCGGCGAGCGGCACGCCTTCGACCCCGAGGAAGAACCACATGCCGAAGGGGAACGCCGCCCAGATGCCGAGCACGCCGAACGGCAACCAGGAGTTGGCGCCGAACGCGTCCGGATCGACGGGGATGTCGTTCAGCCGGTCCGCGCTGAAGTCGGTGAACGCGCCGACCGCGAAGATCAGCAGCGCGGCGACGGCGATGGCGGTCACGATCAGGCTGAAGCGCAGCGCCTCCCCGACGCCCCAGAGGTGGATGCCGATGAACACCACGAAGCAGGCGAGTTGGATCGGCCAGCCGGACTCCAGACCGAAGAGGCCGAGCGATTCCACGTAGTCGCCGATGAAGATCGAGATTGCGGCGGGGGCGAGGATGTACTCGATCAGGATCGCCGTACCGGTCAGGAATCCGCCCCAGGGGCCGAGCGCGCGGCGGGCGAATCCATAACCGCCGCCCGCCGTGGGCAGGATCGCCGACAGTTCGGCGAGGGCGAAGACGAGACAGGCGTACATCACGCCCATCACCACCATGGCGACGGCGAGTCCGCCGAAGCCGCCCTTGGACAGGCCGATGTTCCAGCCGGAGAAGTCGCCGGAGACGACATAGGCGACGCCGAGTCCGGTGAGCAGCAGCCAGCCGGCGCTGCCCGCGCGCAGCATGCGGCGGCGCAGATAGGTGTCGTCGGCGGTGGTGTCCGGCGGGGGTGGGATGGTGCCTTCGGCCATGGTCACTCCTGGCGTTCAAAGGTTTGTACGAACACCTTTGCGGTAGCGGTCGGGCCTGCGCAAGACCCGCGTACGCCCCGCGTACGACCCGCGCGAGACGGTGTACGACCCACCCGGGGCCTGTGCACGTCGCCTCCCCGCGAGCTTTCCCGCACGGTTCCGGGATTCCGGGGGGCTCGGGCGGCTCCGGCTCTCCGGTCGCGGCGGGCTCAGGGTCCCAGGGTCCCAGGGTCCCAGGCGGTGGATGTCCAGCGGCTCTCAGGAGAGGAAGCCGCGCAGCAGCGCCGCCGTGCCGTCACAGTGCTCCCGCGCCACCTCGCGCGCGCCGTCCGCGTCCCCGTCCAGCACCGCATCCACCAGCGCCGCGTGCTGCCGCTGCGAGTGCTCCAGGTTCCGTACGAGCAGGGGGATGCAGTCCAGCAGGTCGTTGAGGGTCGCGCGGACCGCGGCGTACCGCGCGGCCACCGAGGGCGAGCCGGAGAGCTCGGCGAGCGTGAGATGGAACAGCGTGTCCCGGCGCCGGTACTCCGCGAGCGGGGCGTCGTGCGTAGCGGCCAGCGCCGTCCGCAGCCGCCGCGCCTCCGGCCCGTCGAGACCGTGCGCGGCGCAGAGCCCGGCCGCCCCCACCTCCAGCACCTCCCGGAAGCGCAGCGTGTCCTCGACGTCCACCCCCGCGACCCGCCGGCGCAGCTCGTCCTCGCCTGGACTGCCCCCCCGCTCCAGCACGAACGTCCCGCCGTACCGCCCGCGCCGGCTCTCCACCAACCCCTGATCGGCCAGGACCTTCAGCGCCTCGCGCAGGGTGACCCGGCTGATCCCCAACCGCTCCGCCAGCTCCCGTTCGGCGGGCAGCCGCCCGCCGCCGGGCACCAGGCCGAGGCGCAGCAGTTGGAGGATCTGCTCCAACGCCTCCTCGAAGCCGTTGCCCGCGCGCACCGGCCGCAAGACAGGGGTCAGCCGATCGGCCGGGTCGTTCGTCTTCGCCACGTCGCCGTTTCCTCTTCCCAATCAATGGTCATCAGCAATACCTTATGGCTTCCGGCTGACCCAAGGAGGAACAATCCCGTGGCAGACCGCACACCCCCGCTCGCCGTCGAGGAACTGCGCTCCCTCGTCGCGAACGGCGAGATCGACACCGTGGTGCTCGCCTTCCCCGATATGCAGGGCCGGCTCCAGGGCAAGCGGTTCGCCGCCCCGTTCTTCCTCGCCGAAGTGCTGGAGCACGGCGCCGAGGGCTGTGACTACCTGCTAGCCGTCGACCCGGAGATGAACACCGTCGACGGCTACGAGATGTCCTCCTGGGACCGGGGCTACGGCGACTTCGCCATCCGCCCCGACCTCGCCACGCTGCGCCGGGTCCGCTGGCACGAGGGCACCGCCCTGCTCCTCGCCGACCTCGCCTGGCACGACGGCTCACCCGTGGTCGCCGCCCCCCGCCAGATCCTCCGCCGCCAGCTCGAACGGCTGGCGGAGCTGGGCCACACCGCCCAGGTCGGCACCGAGCTGGAGTTCATCGTCTTCCGGGACACCTACGAGGAGGCGTGGGACCGCGACTACCGGGGACTGACCCCGGCCAATCAGTACAACATCGACTACTCGGTCCTCGGCACCGGCCGGGTGGAACCCCTGCTCCGCCGGATCCGCAACGAGATGGCGGCGGCCGGGCTGACCGTCGAGTCCGCCAAGGGCGAGTGCAACCCGGGTCAGCACGAGATCGCCTTCCGCTACGACGAGGCCCTGGTCACCTGCGACCAGCACGCCATCTACAAGACCGGCGCCAAGGAGATCGCCGCCCAGGAGGGCATGTCACTGACCTTCATGGCCAAGTACAACGAGCGGGAGGGCAACTCCTGCCACATCCACCTCTCGCTCACCGACGCCGACGGGCGGAACGCGATGGCCGGGGACGGGCCCCGGAGCATGTCCCCCGTCATGCGGCACTTCCTCGCCGGACAGCTCGCCGCGCTGCGGGACTTTACCCTGCTGTACGCGCCCAACATCAACTCGTACAAGAGGTTCCAGCCGGGCTCCTTCGCCCCCACCGCCGTCGCCTGGGGTCACGACAACCGGTCCTGCGCGCTCCGGGTCGTCGGGCACGGCCCCTCGACCCGCTTCGAGAACCGGCTGCCCGGTGGTGACGTCAATCCCTATCTCGCCGTCGCCGGGCTGGTCGCGGCCGGACTGCACGGTGTCGAACAGCGGCTGGAACTCCCCGAGGAGTGCACCGGGAACGCCTACACCGCCGGACACGCCCAGGTCCCCGCCACCCTGCGCGAAGCGGCCGAACTCTGGGAGAACAGTCCTGTCGCGAAGGCGGCGTTCGGCGCCGAGGTCGTCGCGCACTACAGCAACATGGCGCGCGTCGAACTCGCCGCCTACGACGCCGCCGTCACCGACTGGGAACTGCGCCGCTCCTTCGAACGCCTCTGAACGCCCCCGGCCGGGGGCGCAACCGAGCCCCCGCCACCCGCCCGTCTGTGAGGGACGACTTGCCGCACACGCACCACGAAGTCCTCGACCCGGCGACCGGCCGGATCGTCGAGACCGTCCGGGCCACCACCGCCGCCGAGGTGGACGCCGCCGTCTCCCGGGCCGCCACGGCCCAGCGCGGCTGGGCGGCCGCGGCCCCCGCCGACCGGGCCCGACTGCTGCGCCGCTTCGCCACCGCCGTGGACGAACACCGCGAGGAACTCGCCCGACTGGAGGTCCGCGAGGCCGGACACCTGATCGGCAACGCCCGGTGGGAGGCGGGCAACGTCCGGGACCTCCTCGACTACGCGGCCGGGGGAGTGGAACGCCTCACCGGCCGGCAGATCCCCGTCGCCGGCGGACTCGACATCACCTTCCTGGAGCCCCTCGGTGTCGTCGGGGTGATCGCGCCCTGGAACTTCCCCATGCCGATCGCCGCCTGGGGCACCGCACCCGCCCTCGCCGCCGGGAACGCCGTCCTCCTCAAACCCGCCGAGACCACCCCGCTGACCGCACTCCGACTGGCCGAACTCGCCCTCGCGGCCGGACTGCCGGAACACCTCTTCCAGGTGCTCCCGGGCGCGGGCGAAGTGGCGGGCAACGCGCTGGTCGAGCACCCCGGCGTCGCCAAGATCGTGTTCACCGGATCGACCCGGGTGGGCCGGGAGATCATGGCCACATGCGCGCGGAGCGTGAAACGGCTGACCCTCGAACTCGGCGGCAAGAGCCCCAACATCGTCTTCGCCGACGCCGATATCGAGGCCGCCGTCGCCGCCACCCCCATGTCCTTCCTCGACAACAGCGGCCAGGACTGCTGCGCCCGCACCCGCATCCTGGTGCAGCGCCCGGTGTACGAAAGGTTTCTGGAGCTACTGGCGCCCGCGATCACCTCGGTGGTCGTCGGCGACCCGGCCGACGAGCGGACCGGGATGGGACCGCTGATCTCCCGGGCCCAACTGGACCGGGTGCGGTCGTACGTCCCCGACGGGCTGCCCGGCATCCGCGGCACCGCCCCCGAAGGACCCGGCTTCTGGTTCCCGCCGACCGTCCTCACCGACCTCGCCCCCGACGCCCCGGCCGCCCGCGACGAGGTATTCGGACCGGTCGCGGCCGTGCTGCCGTTCGACGACGAGGCGGACGCGATCCGGCTCGCCAACGCCACCGATTACGGACTCGCCGGATCGATCTGGACCCGCGACCTCGGCCGCGCCGTCCGCGTCTCCCGGGCGCTCGCGGCGGGCAACCTCTCCGTCAACTCGCACAGCAGCGTCCGCTACGCGACGCCGTTCGGCGGCTACAAGCAGTCCGGCCTCGGCCGCGAACTCGGCCCCGACGCCCTCACCGCATTCACCGAGACCAAGAACGTCTTCTTCAGCACGGAGGCATGAGCGCCCATGACCGACAGCATCGTCCCCCCGCGTGACACCCCTCCCGCTGCCGGGGCCTTCGGCACCGCGTGCTCCGACATCCTGGAGCCGGCCGTCGCACCCGAGCCCCCCGTACCCGTCTGCCGCCGCCTCGTCGGCCGGACCGCCGTCATCACCGGCGCGGGCAGCGGCATCGGCCTCGCCACCGCCCACCGGCTCGCGTCCGAGGGCGCGAACGTCGTCTGCGCCGATATCGACGAACCGGCCGGCCGAGCGGCGGCCGAGGCCGTCGGCGGCCTCTTCGTCCGGGTCGACGTCGTCGACGCCGACCAGGTGGAGGCGCTGTTCCGGACCGCGTACGACACCTACGGCTCGGTCGACATCGCCTTCAACAACGCGGGCATCTCACCGCCCGACGACGACTCCATCCTCACGACGGGCCTCGACGCCTGGAAGCGCGTCCAGGACGTCAACCTCACCTCCGTCTATCTGTGCTGCAAGGCCGCGATCCCCTATATGCGCCGCCAGGGCCGGGGCTCCATCATCAACACCGCCTCGTTCGTGGCCGTCATGGGAGCCGCGACCTCCCAGATCTCCTACACCGCATCCAAGGGGGGCGTGCTCGCCATGTCCCGCGAACTCGGGGTGCAGTTCGCCCGCGAGGGAATCCGGGTGAACGCGCTCTGCCCGGGGCCCGTCAACACCCCACTGCTGCGCGAGCTGTTCGCCAAGGACCCCCAGCGGGCGGCCCGCCGGCTGGTGCACATCCCGGTCGGACGGTTCGCCGAGGCCGACGAGATCGCGGCGGCCGTGGCCTTCCTCGCCAGCGACGACTCGTCCTTCGTCAACGCGACGGACTTCCTGGTGGACGGCGGCATCGCGGGCGCCTACGTCACCCCGATCTAGCCCGACGGGTCGGTCACGGAGGGCCGCGCCCGCTAGAGAAAGGTGCGGCCCTCACCCCGGTACGTCGGTACGGACCCCGTCACCCGGTCGCCCTCGATGAGATGCAACGCGTCGAAGCGCTCGCACATCTCCCCGGCCTTGGCGTGCCGGAACCAGACCGAATCCCCGATCAGTAGATCGTCGGCGGCCGGACCGAGCAGCGGCGTCTGCACCTCGCCCGCGCCCTCCAGCCGGTCGTGGCGCAGCCCTTCGGGAAGGTACGGAACGGGGGACCGGTCCCCACCGGGCGCCCCGGACGCCGGATAGCCCCCGCCGAGCACCGTCACCACCCCCACCCCCGGCCGCCGCACCACCGGCAGCGCGAACAGCGCGGCGGGACGGCCCGAGAAGGAGGTGTAGTTGTCGAAGAGCCGGGGGACGTAGAGCCCGGAACCGGCCGCGATCTCGGTCACCGCCGCCTCCGCCGCCGTGTGCTGGACGCTGCCGGTGCCGCCGCCGTTGACGAACTCCAACTCCGGCGCCACCGCCCGGACGGCCCGTACCGCCGCCGCCCGCCGCGCCGCCAACTCGTCGCGGGAGATCCGCTGCATCAGCCGGATCGCCCGCGAGAACACCGGACGCCCGGCGACCGCGTCACCCACACCCGCCACCTGGCTCTCGTACGCCATCAGCCCCACCAGCCGGAACCCCGGACGCCTGGCAACCGACCTGGCCAGCTCGGCGAGGTGGACCGGCTCGCGCAGCGGCGAACGGAGCGCCCCGATGCGCACCCGGCCGCCGAGGAGCCGCAGCGAGGTGTCGAGTTCCAGACAGACCCGGATCTCCTCCGTGCCACCGCCGCGCGCACGGTCGATCAACTCCAACTGCGCGGTGTCGTCCACCAGCACCGTCACGGCGGCGGCGAGCTTGGGATCGGCGGCCAGCTCGGCGAAGGAGGCCCGGTCCGCTGAGGGGTAGGCCAGCAGCACGTCGTCGAACCCGGCCCGCGCCAGCCACACCGATTCGGCCAGGGTGAACGCCATGATCCCGGCGAACCCGTCCC
Source organism: Streptomyces sp. NPDC020965 (assembly GCF_044333555.1). Classification (NCBI taxonomy): domain Bacteria; kingdom Bacillati; phylum Actinomycetota; class Actinomycetes; order Kitasatosporales; family Streptomycetaceae; genus Streptomyces; species Streptomyces sp. NPDC020965. The sequence goes on along the minus strand of NZ_JBIRRE010000009.1, from coordinate 240,716 downwards.
GCGCGAGCACCCGCTCCAGCAGCGCCCGGCAGCGGACGGACTTGCTGGCGACCCGGAGGGGCTTGCCCCCGGCCCGGCGCACCAGGTCGTCGGCGTTGGCGTCGAAGGCGTCGAGATCGACCACGGCGAACGGTGCGTCGAGATGGGCGGTGGCCCGGTCATAGCGGGCTCGGTCCGTGGCGCGGGGAGTCATGGACCGAGCTTGCCAGACCTGATTACCACGGGGTAGGGGGACGTTTTGGGCAGATCCTCGCGGGGGTGCGGTGATGGCGCCGCGACGCGGGAATCAACCCGTAGAGTGACGGAGACGCGCGGACGAACGGGCAGGCCCGCAAGGGCGGTCCAGCGGCGCGGCGGCACGGGAGAGCGGGGGGCGGAATGAGCACGGAGGCGGAACGCCCTCCTGTCCCCGACGACGCCTCCCCACCGCCCCTCGCCCCGGACGCCCAGGGGACTCCGCGTACCCCGCGCCCGACGGGGGACCCCCACCGCCCGCCGGCCGAACCCCCCGCCCGTCCGTCCCGACCCGTCGGAGCCGTGCCGTGGGGCGACCGGCCCGCCCGTCCCGACGAGGACACCCTGGCCTTCCGCCGCGAGCCGTACGCCATCGAGCGCGCGCCCGGCGCCCCCCGGCCGGCCGACGACCCTCCGTCCCGCGCCCCCGGCGGCATCCGGCAGCCCCGCCGGTCCCCGGCCGACCACCGCGACACCGACACCCGGGCACTCCGCCGCCTCGATCCCGCCGCGACCGGCGACGGACCGCCCCCGCGGCCCGAGCGCGTCCCGGGCCCACCCCGACCGGTGTCGCCGGAGCGCCGGGGTACGCCCGGGACACGGACGGACCCCGGCGGGCTGCGGCGTCCCCCGGAGAACCGCCCCGGCCGTCCCGGTGTGCCGTCCCAGGGCGACCCGGCCCGGCTCCGCCCCGGCGCGCCGCAGCGCCCCGGCCCGCCACCCCCGGGCCCCGGTCCTCGCCCCGGCCCGATTGCCCCGCCGTCCGCTGTCGGACGGGGTCCCGCTGTACCTCCGCCGCCTCCTGCCCGTCGTGGTCCCGCTGTGTCTCCGGCGTCGGGCTCCGGTCCTCGCCCTGGCCCGATCGCCCCGCCGTCCGCTGCCGGACGCGGTCCCGCCGCACCCCCGCCGCCTCCCGCGCGCCGTGCACCCGCCGTACCCCCGCCGTCCGCCGCGCGGGGGTCCTTCGGTTCCCCGTCGACCCCCGCCGACTCCACCGCCCGGCTCCGGCCGGAGCACGCGCCGCTTCCCGGTCGCGCCGGGATGGACGGCCCCCGACCGCCGTACCCCGCCGACCACCCCGCCCCGCCGTACGCCGGACCCGACGACATCTGGTCGCGCCCCGCGCGGGACGGCGCCCGGCCGCACCCGCAGTACCCCGCGCACCCCGCGAACGGCGCCTGGCCGCCGCCGGAGCACCTGGTCGAGATGACCACCCGGCTGCGGCCCGCCCCCGCCCGGCACCCCCTGCGCACCGCCGCCGCCGTCGTCTGCGCCGTCCTCGGTCTCGGTCTCATCGGCGGCGCCGTCACCGGGAGCTGGCTCACCGGCGACTCCACCGCCCACACCGCCGCCCGGACCCCGTACACCGAGGCCCGCGCCTTCTGGCACAGCGCCCCCGTCGACACCCTCTTCCCGCGCACCCTCAAGGGGGAGGAAGCCGGCCCTGGCGGTGCCGACCGGGTCTGGACCCGGGTCGCCGTCGCCCCCGACGGCACCTGCGCGACCGCCCTCGACCCCCACCTGGTCACCACCCTCCAGCCCGTCGGCTGCGCCCGTGCCCTGCGCGCCACCTACACCGACGCCACCGCCAGCCATGTCACCACCGTCGGCATGGTCTTCGCCGAGGCCGACGCCACCGCCATGCGCGCGCTGGGCTCCCGCTTCGCCACCGAGGGCCTCACCGAGCGGACCGATCTGATGCCCCGGGCCTTCCCGGCCACCGGGACCGTCGCGGCCCGCTTCGGCGACCCGCAGCGCGCGAGCTGGACCGTGAAGGTGCTCACCGATGTGCCCGTCGTCGTCTACGCCGTCTCCGGATTCGCCGACGGCCGTACGGTCGTGGACCCCCAACCCGCGGAGAAGGCCCGCGGCAAGGGAGCGACATCGGCGCCGGCGCAGGCGGGTCTCGGACATGAGGCCGAGGGGCTCGCCGACGGCGTCGAGAGCACTTTGCGCGCGAGCCTCGGCGCCGCCCTGGAGCCACCGGAATGACGGGGCCGCACCGCCGCCGCGCCGTCGCGGCCCTCACCGCCGCCGCCTTCGCGGTGCTCCCCGCCGCCCCCGCCCGCGCGGACGGCATCAGGGTCCAGCAGTGGGGCCTCGACGCCCTCAACACGGACACGGCGTGGCGCACCGCCAAGGGCGAGGGCGTCACCGTCGCCGTGCTCGACACCGGCGTGGACGACCAGCACCCCGATCTGGTGGGGAACATCCTGCCGGGCAAGGACTTCATCGGCTTCGGCGCGGCGCGCGGCGACCGGGCCTGGGCGCGCCACGGCACCGCCATGGCCGGCATCATCGCGGCCCATGGACACGGTCCCGGTGATGAGGAGGGCGTCATGGGCATCGCGCCCAAGGCGAAGATCCTCCCCGTCCGGGTCATCCTCGAAGGCACCGACGAGGCCCGGGACAAGGCCCGCAACTCCCGGGGCACCGCGCTCGCCCAGGGCATCCGCTGGGCCGCCGACCGGGGCGCGGACGTCATCAACCTCTCGCTCGGCGACGACAGCGAGTCCGCGCACCCGGAGGCCGGGGAGGACGCCGCCGTGCAGTACGCCCTGGCCAAGGGTGCCGTCGTCGTCGCCTCGGCGGGGAACGGCGGCGAGAAGGGCGACCGGATCTCCTACCCCGCCGCGTACCCCGGTGTGATCGCCGTGACGGCCGTCGACCGCTTCGGCACCCATGCCTCGTTCTCCACCCAGCGCTGGTACGCCACGGTCAACGCGCCCGGTGTCGATGTCGTCATCCCGGACCCGGACCGCAGGTACTACCAGGGGTGGGGCACGAGCGCCGCCGCCGCCTTCGTCTCCGGCGCCGCCGCCCTCGTGCGCTCTGCCCATCCCGGACTCACCCCCGCCCAGATCAAGAAGCTGCTGATCGAGACGGCCCGGGACAGCCCGGAGGGCGGCCGCGACGACGCCAGGGGTTACGGGATGGTCGATCCCGCGGCCGCGATCAGGGCGGCGGACCGGCAGCCACCGGCCGCCCCGCCACCGGCAGCGGTGGGGTACGGGGGCAAGTACTTCGGGTCCGGCCCCAAGGAGCCGGAGACCAAGGCCGAGCCGGCGGGCTGGCTCGCCCCCGCGGCGGGCGGTGTCGGCGCGCTGGTGCTGACGGCGGCCGTGTTCCTGTGGCGCGGCACCCGTACCGGCGCCCCCTGAGCCACCCCGCCGCCCGATACCGACCCCGAGCCCGTCCCCGTACCGCCCCAGCGCCTACGCCCACCCCCGTACCGCCCCTTACCGGCGCTTTCCCGGGTCGGTGGCGGGGGCACCCGGTGGCGGTGGAGCGGTCCGCGCGGCATAGGCTCGGCGTGTGGCGCTCAAGAACATTCCCGACCCCGGTTTCTCCGACGACGACGGCACCGCCGATCCCCGGCTGACCGCGGCCCTCGCGGCCTGGGCCCAGGACCGGACCGCCGAGCGGCCGGTGCTGGAGGCCCTGTTGGCGGCCCGGCTGCTCGTCCCCGTCGTCGCCGTGCTCGGCGAGGTCGAGGTGGACGGGAACGGACTGCGCCGGGAGAAGACCAGCGATATGGCCGTGCCGACCCTCACCGCGGGCGACCGGCGCGCGCTGCCCGCCTTCACCTCCATCGCGTCGCTCGCCCGCTGGGACCCGGAGGCCCGCCCCGTCGCCGTACCGCTGGGTCAGGCGCTCCGGGCCGCCGCCCACGAGAAGGCCGACACCCTGGTGCTGGATCTGGCCGGGCCGGTGCCGTTCCAGTTGTCCGGGGCCGCGCTGCGTGCGCTCGCCGAGGGGCGGACGAGCACCGATCCGCTGGACGATCCGGCCGTCACCGGTGCGGTACGGGACGTGGTGGCGGCCGAGTCCGCCGTGGTCCGGGCCCATCTGGGGTCGGGCGGCGCGGACGGCATCCTCGCCCTCGTCCTGGCGGCCGAAGCGGTCCCCGCCGACGCGGTCCGCCGGGTCGCCGCGGCGCTCGCGGGCCACGACGTACTGAGGGCCCGCCTGGTGCGGGGCCTCGATCTGGCACTGCTGCCGACCGAGGCCACCCCTCCGGGCGAGCCCTTGTTCGTACGGGATCGAGCTGTCGGTCAGCCGTAGACCGGGCCGGATCGGGCCGTCGGTCAGCCGTAGACCGGGCGGGATCGGGCCGTCGGTCAGCCGTAGACCGGGCGGGATCGGGCCGTCGGTCAGCCGTAGACCGGGCCGGTGTACTTCTCGCCCGGACCCTGACCCGGCTCGTCCGGCACCAGGGACGCCTCGCGGAACGCGAGCTGGAGCGACTTCAGACCGTCCCGCAGCGGCGCCGCGTGGAAGGAGCTGACCTCGGTGGTGCTCGCGTCCAGCAGCCCGGCCAGTGCGTGCACCAGCTTCCGCGCCTCGTCCAGGTCCTTGTGCTCCGCCCCGTCCTCGGTCAGACCGAGCTTCACGGCGGCGGCGCTCATCAGGTTCACCGCGACCGTGACGATCACCTCGACGGCGGGGACCTCCGCGATATCGCGGGTCATGGCGTCGAAGCCGGGAGTCTCGGGAGAAGCCGCGGTATCGGCGGCGGTGGGGTCGGGGGTCGCGTCACTCATGACGGACACGATATGCCCCGGCGCGCCGGCCGATTCCACCGCCGCCGGTTGGCACGTTCCCCGGGGGAGCTGTTAACCTTGTGTGACGACCGGCCGGACGCCTATGTGTCCGGCCCACAAGTGGAGGCTCCGATCTCCCACCTGACCGCCCTCCGGGGCGGCGGGTCACCGGTCAGGCGATGCCCATCGTTCCGTACGGACGATGGAAGTCGCCCGATGTGCGCCCCGCGGCAGACGCGGCGGTGTTCCGGTATTCGAGGAGCTCCCGCCTGTGTCCCGTCCGGGGCATTTCTTATGTTCCGACGCGGTTGGTCTACCAATAGACGTTACGCGGCTGTCTGCCAGTCGGCCGCGTGGTGCTACCGAGGAGGATCCATCAGCGCCGAGCCCCGCATCAACGACCGGATTCGCGTTCCCGAAGTGCGGCTTGTCGGTCCGAGTGGCGAGCAGGTGGGCATCGTCCCGCTCGCCAAGGCCCTTGAGCTCGCTCAGGAGTACGACCTTGACCTGGTCGAGGTCGCGGCGACCGCCCGGCCGCCCGTGTGCAAGCTCATGGACTACGGGAAGTTCAAGTACGAGTCGGCCATGAAGGCCCGTGAGGCGCGCAAGAACCAGGCGCACACGGTCATCAAGGAGATGAAGCTCCGGCCGAAGATCGACCCGCACGACTATGACACCAAGAAGGGCCATGTCGTCCGCTTCCTCAAGCAGGGCGACAAGGTCAAGATCACGATCATGTTCCGTGGTCGTGAGCAGTCCCGCCCCGAGCTTGGTTTCCGCCTGCTCCAGCGGCTCGCATCCGATGTCGAAGACCTCGGATTCATCGAGTCGAACCCGAAGCAGGACGGCCGGAACATGATCATGGTTCTTGGCCCGCACAAGAAGAAGACCGAGGCCATGGCCGAGGCGCGCGAGGCCCAGGCCGCGCGCAAGGCGGACCGTACGGGAGTGAAGGCACACGCCGACGCCCCCGACGAGACGCCCGCCGAGGCCCCGGCCGAGACGCCTTCCGAGGCGTGACCCGAGGGGCGGCCCACCGCCCCCGGTCCTGCCCGGACCCATAAACCAAAGATCTGACGCTCCCGCCCGCCGGTGCCCCGTGCGCCGGGGGAGCGCCACTGACGAGGAGATACGGCGCTATGCCGAAGAACAAGACGCACAGCGGTTCCAAGAAGCGCTTCAAGATCACCGGAACCGGCAAGGTGCTCCGTGAGCGCGCCGGCAAGCGCCACCTGCTTGAGCACAAGCCGTCCACGCTGACGCGCCGCCTCTCGGGTAACGCGGAGATGGCTCCGGGCGACGCCAAGAAGATCAAGAAGCTTCTCGGCAAGTGACGTCGCGCTGTGCCCGACTCCGGATGACGGAGACGGCGGCACGGACACGACGTCAAGACCGGGACCTATTCGAATTCGGGTCGTGGAAGCTCAACCACGGCCCCGCTACAAGGAGTTAACAAGTGGCACGCGTCAAGCGGGCAGTCAACGCCCACAAGAAGCGCCGGGCGATCCTCGAAGCCGCCAAGGGGTACCGCGGTCAGCGTTCGCGCCTGTACCGCAAGGCCAAGGAGCAGGTCACCCACTCGCTGGTCTACAACTACAACGACCGCAAGAAGCGCAAGGGTGACTTCCGTCAGCTCTGGATCCAGCGGATCAACGCCGCGGCCCGTGAGAACGGTATGACCTACAACCGTCTCATCCAGGGTCTGAAGGCCGCCAACATCGAGGTGGACCGCAAGATCCTCGCCGAGCTGGCCGTCAACGACGCCAACGCGTTCGCCGCGCTGGTCGAGGTTGCGCAGAAGGCCCTGCCGGCCGACGTCAACGCGCCGAAGGCCGCTGCCTGAGCCTCGCGCTGAGGTAGGTGTACGACCTCCGGACCCGCAGGCCCCTGGTGGCCTGCGGGTCCGCGGCTGTCCCCGGCCGGTCGCGGTTCGGCACCGTGGCTGCCCCCGTCCGGGCCGGAGCCGGGCGCCGGCCCGGCTGCGGCCTCCCCTGATGGGGGCGCCAGGCCCCGGTATCGCGGCCGGGGGACCCGGCCCGGTGGCGCCGTACCGCGTGTCCGCGCGTGGTCACCGCCCCGACGATTCCCGATCCCCGAAAGCGAGTCCATGGCCGCCCCCGAGTTGATCTCCCCGCGTTCGCCCCGTGTCGCCGCCGCCCGACGGCTCGGGAAGCGGAACTTCCGCGGCAAGGAGCGGCTGTTCCTCGCCGAGGGACCGCAGGCCGTGCGCGAGGCGGCCGGACACCGGGTCGCGGCGGGCCCCACGCTCGTCGAGCTGTTCACCACCCCGGAGGCCGCCGAGCGGTACGCCGATATCGTCGGTGCCGCGCGGGACGCCGGCGCCCAGGTGCAGTTCGCCGACGAGAGCGTGATCGCCGACATCTCCACCACGGTCACCCCGCAGGGACTCGTCGGGGTCTGCCGTTTCCTGGACTCGCCGTTCGACGACATCGTCCGGGCCCGGCCCACGCTGGTCGCCGTCCTCGCCCATGTGCGCGACCCGGGCAACGCCGGCACCGTGCTGCGGTGCGCCGACGCCGCCGGTGCCGACGCCGTCGTCCTCACCGACGCCTCGGTGGACCTCTACAACCCCAAGGCGGTACGGGCCTCCGTCGGCTCGCACTTCCATCTGCCGGTCGCCGTCGGCGTCCCCGTCGAACAGGCCGTACGCGGCCTCAAGGACGCGGGCGTACGGATCCTGGCCGCCGACGGCGCCGGCCGGGACGACCTGGACGACGAACTCGACGCGGGCACCATGGGCGGGCCCACCGCCTGGATCTTCGGCAATGAGGCGTGGGGACTCCCCGAGGAGACCCGGGCCCTCGCCGACGCCGTCGTACGCGTGCCGATCCACGGAAAGGCCGAGAGCCTGAACCTCGCGACCGCCGCGGCCGTGTGCCTCTACGCCTCCGCGCGCGCCCAGCGCGCCGACCGACGGCGCTCACCGTGACCCGAGGGGGGCTCGCTGAGGGCGCACTCGCCCGAGGGCTCGGCCCTGTCACATCCAGCTAGTAGGGTGACGGACTCGGGGGCCCGCTGTGCTGGCGGAGAGGTGGGATACGGGGATATGGCTGTCGGGACGAGCAGGTCCGCGGAGACACGGGGCACCGTGCCGCGCCCGCGCGGCGGCGAGTCCGCCGCCGAGCTCTTCGGCGTGGACCCCGACGATCTCCCCGACGGGCTGGTCGTCGCCGACGAGACGGGCCGGATCGTCGGATTCAACGCCGCCGCCGCCCGGATCACCGCCGTCGCCAAGAGGGACGCCATCGGGCTCCCCCTGGAGCACGCACTGCCCCTGGAGGACCTCAAGGGGCGCCGCTGGTGGGCCCTGACCGACCCGTACGGCGGACTCGCCATCCGGGTCGGACAGCCCGAGCGCAATCTGCTGCTGCCAGGCGGGCGTGAGGTGCTGGTCTCCGCCCGCTATGTCCGCGAGCGGCCCACCGGCCCCGTCCGGCGCCTGGTCATCAGCCTGCGCGGCACCGAGGCCCGCCGTCGTAACGAACGCAGTCACGCCGAGCTGATCGCCACGGTCGCCCATGAGCTGCGCTCCCCGCTCACCTCGGTCAAGGGCTTCACGGCCACCCTGCTCGCCAAGTGGGAGCGGTTCACCGACGACCAGAAGCGGCTGATGCTGGAGACCGTCGACGCCGACGCCAACCGCGTCACCCGGTTGATCGCCGAACTGCTCGACATCTCCCGTATCGACTCCGGCCGGCTGGAGCTGCGCCGCCAGCCCGTGGACGTCCCATCGGCGGTCGGACGCCATGTCCAGGCCCTGATAGCGAACGGCCAGCGCCCCGACCGTTTCCTCGTCCGGATCCGCCGTGAGCTGCCCGATCTCTGGGCCGACCCCGACAAAATCGATCAGGTGCTCGGCAATCTGCTCGAAAACGCGGTGCGCCACGGCGCCGGAACCGTCACCATCGAGGTGGCGCCGGCAGCGGCGAAGGACGACGAGAAGGGCACGGCCGTCACCGTGAGCGACGAAGGCCCCGGCATCCCCGAGGAGTCGATGGGCCGTGTCTTCACCCGCTTCTGGCGGGGGAGCAAGCGCGGCGGGACCGGTCTCGGCCTCTACATCGTCAAGGGCATCGTCGAGGCGCACGGCGGGACGATCACCGTCGGCCGGGGCCCCGGCGGCGGGGCCGAGTTCCGATTTATCCTGCCCGTCGGCGCCCCGGCCTATCTGGCCTGAGCCCTCGGCGGGCTTCCCCCGGAGAACCAGCCCACCCGCGGCCTTTAGACTCGGCGTCTGGCACTTACGTGTCCTCGGTCGTCGAGCGGGGGCCGCGGCCACCAGCCAATCGGAAACACGGGAAGAGATGTCCGCACCCAACAAGTCGTACGACCCTGTCGAGGTCGAGGCCCTGAAACCGCAAGAGATCGAGCGGATGCGGGACGAGGCGCTCGCCGCCTTCGCCGCCGCCGGCGATCTCGAAGCGCTCGCCCACGAGAAGGTCGCGCACACCGGCGGCACCTCGCCGCTCGCGCTGGCCAACCGGGAGATCGGCGCACTGCCGCCCCAGGCGAAGGCCGAGGCCGGCAAGCGCGTGGGCCAGGCCCGCGGCGCCGTGAACAAGGCGCTGGCCGCCCGCCAGGCCGAGCTGGAGGCTGAGCGCGACACCCGGGTGCTGGTCGAGGAGGCGGTGGATGTCACGCTGCCGTACGACCGGTCCCCGGCGGGCGCCCGCCACCCGCTCACCACGTTCTCGGAGCGGATCGAGGACGTCTTCGTGGCCATGGGCTACGAGGTCGCCGAGGGCCCCGAGGCCGAGGCCGAGTGGTTCAACTTCGACGCACTGAACATCGGGCCCGACCATCCCGCCCGCGGCGAGGCCGACACCTTCTTCGTGGCGGCCCCGGAGGGCGGCGGCGAGACCGGCGACGCCGATGCTCAGGGAGTGGTGCTGCGGACGCACACCTCACCCGTACAGATCCGCTCGCTGCTCGACCGGGAGCCCCCGGTCTATGTGATCTGCCCCGGCCGGGTGTACCGCACCGACGAGCTGGACGCGACCCACACCCCCGTCTTCCACCAGGTCGAGCTGCTCGCCGTGGACGAGGGCCTGACCATGGCCGACCTCAAGGGCACCCTCGACCACATGGTCCGGGCGCTCTTCGGCGGCGAGGGCATGAAGACCCGGCTGCGGCCGAACTTCTTCCCGTTCACCGAACCGTCCGCCGAGATGGACATGGTCTGCTACGTCTGCCGCGGCGAGTCCGTCGGCAACCCGGACCGGCCCTGCCGCACCTGCTCCAGCGAGGGCTGGATCGAGCTGGGCGGCTGCGGGATGGTCAACCCGAAGGTGCTGCGCGCCTGCGGCGTCGACCCCGAGAAGTACAGCGGATTCGCCTTCGGGTTCGGCATCGAGCGGATGCTGATGTTCCGCCACAGTGTCGAGGACATGCGAGACATGGTCGAGGGCGACGTCCGGTTCACCCGGCCGTTCGGGATGGAGATCTGATGCGGGTCCCGCTTTCATGGCTGCGGGAGTACGTCGACCTGCCGGCGACGGCTACCGGTCGTGACGTACAGACGAAGCTCATCGCGGCAGGTCTTGAGGTCGAGACCGTCGAACAGCTCGGCGCCGGGCTCACCGGCCCGCTGGTGGTCGGCCAGGTCCGCACCATCGAGGAACTGACCGAGTTCAAGAAGCCCATCCGCCACTGCACGGTCGACGTGGGCACCGCCAACGGCACGGGCGAGCCGCAGGAGATCATCTGCGGCGCCCGGAACTTCGCGGTCGGCGACAAGGTCGTCGTGGCCCTCCCCGGCGCCGTGCTGCCCGGGGACTTCCGGATTGCCGAGCGCAAGACGTACGGCCGGATGTCCCGCGGCATGATCTGCTCCGGCGACGAGCTGGGCCTGGGCGACGACGGCAGCCACGGCATCATCGTGCTGCCGCCCGAGCACGAGGTCGGCATCGACGCCACCGCGCTGCTGGAGCTGTACGACGAGGTCCTGGACATCGCCGTCACCCCCGACCGCGGCTACTGCCTCTCGCTGCGCGGCGTCGCCCGCGAGACCGCCACCGCCTACGGGCTGCCGCTGCGCGACCCGGCACTGCTGGACGTGCCCGGACCCAACGCACACGGCTACGAGGTCAAGGTCGCCGACCCGGTCGGCTGCGACCGCTTCACCGCCCGGACCGTCGTCGGTCTCGACCCCGAGGCGCGCTCTCCGATCTGGCTGCGCCGGCGCCTCCAGAAGGCGGGGATGCGGCCCATCTCGCTCGCCGTCGACATCACCAACTACGTGATGCTCGAACTGGGCCAGCCGCTGCACGCCTACGACCGCGCGCTCGTCCAGGGCCCCATCGGGGTCCGCCGGGCCGAGCCCGGTGAGAAGCTCACCACCCTCGACGGCGCCCACCGCGTCCTGACCGCCGAGGACCTCGTCATCACCGACGACCGCGGGCCGATCGGCCTCGCGGGCGTGATGGGCGGCGCCGACACCGAGATCGCCGACACCGACCCCGCCCAGTCGCGGAGCACCACCGAGGTCGTCATCGAGGCCGCGCACTTCGATCCGGTCACCATCGCCCGCACCGCGCGCCGCCACAAGCTCTCGTCGGAGGCGTCCCGGCGCTTCGAGCGCGGTGTGGACCCGCTGGCCGGGCCCGCCGCCGCGCAGCGGACCGTCGACCTGCTGGTCCTCCTCGCCGGAGGCACCGCCGAGGCCGGCGTCACCGAGGTCATCTCCCCGTCCGCGCCGCGCACCGTCGCGATGCGGGCCGACCACCCCGACCGGGTGGCCGGTGTGGAGTACGGCCGCGAGACCGTCGTACGCCGCCTCCAGGAGGTCGGCTGCGACGTCTACGGACAGGACGAACTGGTCGTCACCGTCCCGTCGTGGCGCCCCGACCTCACCGCGCCGAACGACCTCGCCGAAGAGGTCATCCGGCTGGAGGGGTACGAGAACCTGCCGTCCACGCTCCCGAGGCCGCCGGCCGGCCGGGGACTCACCGGACGCCAGCGGCTGCACCGCCGGGTCGGTCGGGTGCTCGCCGGGGCCGGCTATGTGGAGACGCCGAACTACCCGTTCATCGGGGAGCGGGTCCTCGACCAGCTCGACATCCCGGCGGACGACCCCAAGCGGCGGCTCGTCACCCTGGTCAACCCGCTCTCCGACGAGGAGCCCGCGCTGCGCACCACGCTGCTGCCCGGACTGCTCGGAGCGCTGCGCCGCAATGACGGCCGCGGCAGCCACGACCTCGCGCTCTTCGAGACCGGGCTGGTCTTCCACCCGGCCGACGAGGCCCGGGTCGCGGTCTCCCCGCCGGGCGACCGCAGGCCCACCGACGAGGAGATCGCCGGACTGAACGCCGGACTGCCCGTGCAGCCGCGCCATGCCGCCGTCGTCCTCACCGGGGCCCGTGAGCCGGCCGGCTGGTGGGGCGAGGGCCGCCCGGCCGCCTGGGCGGACGCCGTCGAGGCCGCCCGGCTGATCGCCGGCGAGTCCGGTGCTGAGCTCACCGTCGCGCAGGCCAGGTACGGACCGTGGCACCCCGGCCGCTGCGCCGAGCTGTCCGTCGTCATCGGCGGGACCGAGACGTCCGTCGGGTACGCGGGCGAGCTGCACCCCCGGGTCGTCAAGGCGCTCGGGCTGCCCGCCCGCACCTGCGCCATGGAGCTGAATCTGGACCTGGTGGCGGAGGCCGGGGACGAGGCGCTCACGGCGCCCCGGATCTCCTCCTTCCCGATGGCCACCCAGGACGTGGCGCTCGTCGTCGACGACAGCGTCCCGGCCGCCGATGTGCAGCGACTGCTGACCCTCGGCGCCGGCGAGCTGCTGGAGTCCATCCGGCTGTTCGACGTCTTCACCGGTGACCAGGTCGGTCCGGGCAAGAAGTCGCTGGCGTACGCGCTGCGGTTCCGCGCCCCCGACCGGACGCTGACTGCGGAAGAGGCGACGGCCGCGCGCGATGCCGCTGTCGCACGCGCCGCCGAGGCCACCGGGGCCGTCCTGCGCGGCATCTGACCGCCACGGCACCCACGCAGAAGGGGCGCGTCCGGGAGTTCCGGGCGCGCCCCTTCTGCCATGGGACCGGTCCCGCCCCGAGGGCCGGTTCCGGGTACGGGGACCGGTCCCGCTCCCCGAGGGGTCCGGGGCGGGCGTGGGGAAGTGCCGCGCCGGACGCCTCGGAAATCTCTCACAGCCGCACAGCCGCACAGCCGCACAGCCGCACAGCCGCACAGCCGCACAGCCGCACAGCCGCACAGCCGCAGCGGCGGCGGCCGACGCCCCCGCCCCGCCGCGGAGTGTCGGGCAGATCGGCGGGACGGCGGGCGCGCACGACCACCGCACTGTACGAGGGGGAGCCCGGTGGTCCGACCGCCTCGGTAAGAGGCAGTTCAGTCAACAGCCGTACCCCACGCGGCGGCAGAGCGCGTGCGGCCCGGGTCGGCGTACTCCATTCACACCCCGTGCGAATCGCCGCTCCACTACCCTGGGCGCACCGAGCCATCGGAGGGGCCATGCAGCCCAACGCCCTGCTGGACGCGCTGCTCGACGAAGCCGGATTCTCCCACGCGGGCCTCGCCACCCGGGTCAATCTCGCGGGCCGTGCCAGGGGGCTGACCCTGCGGTACGAGCACACGGCCGTGGCCCGGTGGCTGAAGGGCCAGCGACCCCGGGGCCAGGTGCCGTATCTGCTCTGTGAGGTGTTCGCGGCCCGGCTGAACCGGGCGCTGACCCCCGCTGACATCGGACTGGGACCCGACGGGGGCGCGAACGGCCCGCCCGGTTCGACGCTCGCCGGTTTCGTGGAGCGGGCCACCGCGCTCTGGCGCTCCGACGAGCAGCAGCGGAGCCACATCATCGACGCGCCCGCCGTCATCGGGACGCCCGCGGTGATGCCCGTATGGGAGTGGGAGAATCCGCCGGAGGACGCGGACGTCTCCCGTTCGGGTCAGACCGGTGTCCGCCCGGCCGATATCGCCACCCTGCGCGCCGCCCGCGCGCACTACGAGCTGATGTACCGCAGGGCCGGGGGGATCGCGACCCGCGCCCGGATCGTCGGTTTCCTCAACACGGAGGCCGCGCCGCTGCTGCGCGGTTCCTACGACGACGACCTGGGCCGTCAACTGCACCGTGCCACCGGTGGGCTGGTCGCGGTCGCCGGGATCTGCGCGTACGACTCCGATGCCCACGGTCTGGCCCAGCGCTACTTCCACCAGGCGCTGCGGCTCGCGAAGGCCAGCGGGGACCGGGGTCTTGGCGCGTATGTGATCGCGCTGCTGGTCAACCAGTCGCTGTTCCTGTCCGAGCACCGGCAGGCGGTGGCGTTCGCCGAGGCGGCGCTGCGGGCGGCCGGGGGGCGGATCACCCCGGCCCTCGCATCCGATCTGCACGCCATGCAGGCCAAGGCGTACGCCCACCTCGGCGACGGCGCCGCCGCGCTGCGGTGCGTCCGGCGCGCGGAGGGGGAGGCGGAGCGCATCAGCCGGGGGAGCGAACCCGACGAGACGGGATATGTGCAGCCGGGTCTCGTCAACGTCCAGGTGGCGGAGGCGTTGCTCTCGCTGGGGGATCTCGTCGCGGCCCGGGAGCACGCGACGGCGGCCGTCGGCTCACCCGCGCACGACCGGGGTCGGGTGCACCGGCTCGCCATGCTCTGCCAGATCGAGCTGCGGCAGGGGGAGGCGGACGGGGCGGCGAGCACGGCCGTGGAGATGACCGAGCGGGTCAGGGGAATGGAGTCCCAGCGGCTGCGGGACCGGCTGCGGCTGGTCCGGGAGCATCTGATGGCCAGCGGGTCCGCCTCGGCGGCGGAGGCAGCCGAGCTGATCGACGGGGCGCTGCGCGTCCCGCTCTGACCGGGCGTCGGGGCCGGGTGCGGGGTCCCCCGGACGGCCCTGGACCTGGTTTCGCGGGGGAGCGGACGCCTGCTGCGATGTTGCCACCTACTCGCCGAAAGGTGGCAGAAGTATGCAATGGACGAACTCAAGCGAACAACCTGTCTATGAAAACAGGTGGTTCAAGGTCAACCTCGCCGATGTGGTCCTCCCCGACGGCCGGCATCTGGACCACTTTGTGATCCGGCTGCGGCCGGTCGCCGTCGCGACGGCGGTCAACGACGCCAACGAGGTACTGCTCCTCTGGCGGCACCGTTTCATCACCGACAGTTGGGGCTGGGAACTGGCGGCCGGTGTCGTGGAGGACGGCGAGGACATCGCGGCGGCGGCGGCCCGGGAGATGGAGGAGGAGACCGGCTGGCGCCCGGGGCCCCTCCGGCATCTGCTGACCGTCGAGCCGTCGAACGGCCTCACCGACGCCCGGCACCACCTCTACTGGTCCGAGCGGGCCAGTTACATCGGCCACCCCGAGGACGACTTCGAGTCCTCGCGGCGGGAGTGGGTCCCGCTGAAGCTGGTGCCGGACATGATCGCCCGGGGTGAGATCCCGGCCGCCAATATGGCGGCCGGGCTGCTGATGCTGCACCACCTGCGGCTGGGATAGCCGATGGGACGGGGGCGTCCCGGTACGTCGGCGGGATGAGCCGGACCCGCGTCAGTCGTACGAGCGGGACCGGGCCGGTCGGCAGAGCCCGGCCACGGTCAGTCGTACGAGCCGGACCGGCGTCAGGCGTACGGGTAGAAGCCCGAGCCCGTCTTACGGCCGAGGCGCCCCGCGTCCACCATCCGCTGGAGCAGCGGCGGAGCGGCGTACAACTGCTCCTTGAACTCCGTGTACATGGAATCGGCCACCGACGCGACGGTGTCCAGACCGATCAGATCGGCCAGCTTCAGCGGGCCCATCGGATGGGCGCAGCCCAGCTCCATGCCGTTGTCGATGTCCTCGCGGCTGGCGATGCCCGACTCGAACATCCGGATCGCGGCGAGCAGATAGGGGATGAGCAGCGCGTTCACCACGAAGCCCGAGCGGTCCTGGGCGCGGATGGCGTGCTTGCCGAGGATCTGCTCCACCACGGCCTCGGCGCGCTTGATGGTCTCCTCGGACGTGGTGAGCGCGGGGATCAGCTCGACCAGCTTCTGGACCGGCGCCGGGTTGAAGAAGTGGATGCCGATGACGTGATCGGGCCGGGAGGTGGCGACGGCCAGCTTCACCAGCGGGATCGAGGAGGTGTTGGAGGCGAGGATCGCGTCCTGCCGGGTCAGCACCTGATCGAGCACCTGGAAGATCTCGGTCTTGACCTGCTCGTTCTCCACGACGGCCTCGATGACGAGATCGCGGTCGGCGAACTCCCCGAGGTCGGTGGTGAAGCTGAGGCGGTCCAGGGTCGCGTCCCGCTCCGCTTCGGTGATCTTGCCCCGCTCGGCGGCCTTCGCGAGGGAGTTGTAGAGCCTGGTACGGCCGATCTCCAGTGCCTCGCCCGTGGTCTCGGCGACCTTCACCTCCAGGCCGCTGCGGGCGCAGACCTCCGCGATCCCCGCGCCCATCTGGCCACACCCCACCACTCCGACGCGTGCAATGTCGGCCATTGAGTCCGTCACCTCGTGCCTTTCGCTGATCCAGTGCTGGTCCGACGGGGCGCGGTCCTTCGTGGGACCGTTGCCCATCCCGACCCCACGACGTTACCCGGACGTGGGTGTGCGCCGTCGGGAGGGGCGGGCATCCTGTGCGGACAGAGCCAGGCAGAACGAGACAGCCGGGGTGACATATGACACGTATCGGAAGAAGAGGCTTTGTGGGGACGGCAGCGGGAGCGTTGGCCGGGCTGACGGTCGCGGGAGACGCGGCGGCCGTACCCGCGCAGGAGCGGGCTGGGCGGCACGCGCCCAGCGGGGAGTTCCGCGGGATGTGGCTCGCCACCATCACCAACCGGGACTGGCCGTCCCGGTCCGGCCTCACCGCGGCCCAGCAGCGCGCGGAACTCCTCACCCATCTCGACACCGCCGTCACCCGGCGACTGAACGCGGTCGTCTTCCAGGTCCGCCCGGCGGCGGACGCGCTCTGGCCGTCTCCGTACGAGCCCTGGTCGCAGTACCTCACCGGCACGCAGGGCCGGGACCCCGGCTGGGACCCGCTGGGCACCGCCGTGCACGAGGCGCACGCCCGGGGAATCGAACTGCACGCCTGGTTCAACCCGTACCGGGTCGCGACCCACACCGACCCCTCGCGGCTGGTGGCGGACCATCCGGCGCGGCTCCACCCCGAGTGGATCCTGCCGTACGGCGGGAAGCTCTACTACAACCCCGGCATCCCGGAGGTGCGGGCCTTCGTCCAGGACGCGATGATCGACGCCGTACGCCGCTACGACATCGACGCCGTCCACTTCGACGACTACTTCTACCCCTATCCGGTCGCCGGTCAGGTCTTCGGCGACGAGGCGACCTACCAGCGCTACGGCGCGGGCTTCGCGACCCGGGCCGCATGGCGGCGCGACAACATCGACCGGCTGGTGCGGGAGATGTCACAGCGGATCAGGGCGATCAGACCGGGCGTCCGGTTCGGCATCAGCCCGTTCGCCGTCTGGCGCAACAAGGCCACCGACCCGCTCGGCTCGGACACCAGGGCGGGGGTGCAGACCTACGACGATCTGCACGCCGACACCCGGCTGTGGGTGCGGAAGGGCTGGATCGACCATGTGGTGCCGCAGGTCTACTGGAACATCGGCTTCGCCGCCGCCGACTACGCCAGACTGCTGCCCTGGTGGAACGAGGTGGTACGGGGCACAGGCGTCGACCTCTACATCGGCGAGGCCCTTTACAAGGCGGGTGACCCGGCGCAGGGCGCGCCCTGGCAGGACCCGGCCGAGCTGTCCCGCCATCTGACCCTGGCCGGGCAGTACGGCGGCGTGGGCGGGCACTGTTTCTTCTCGGCCAAGGAGGTACGGGCGGACCGGAACGGGGCCATGGCGCGGGTGGTGGCCGACCACTACCGGACCCGGGCGCTACCACGGGGCTGATCCGTCCGGAGGGGGGCGGCCGCCGGGTCTCCCGGCGGCCGGCACGGAAGGGACGGGTCAGGCGGGTTCGGGCGGCCTGACGACGGTGTCGGGGCCCGGGGACATCACGGTCTCGTGGCCGTCCTCGAAGCGGACGCGGTACGGGGGAGTGCCCTCCGGTCCCAGCACTTCGACGACTTCGGCGATCCGGTCGTGGTGGCCCACGGTCCTACCGTGCACCAGCAGTCTGTCGCCCACGTTCGCACGCATCGGGTTGACCTCCTCGCAGGGGTGCTCGGTGGTGTCGAGTCTACGGCGGGGGTACGGGGCCGCACCCGGAACCGGGAGGGCGCGGCCCCTCGCCGGGGGGCCCGGAAGGGGCTCCGGCCAGGTCGCAGCGGAGCTTCGGGTCGGGTCACGGTCCGCGCCGGGGCAGGGGTACGGGTCGGGCTGGCGCTTCGGGTCAGGGTCACGGTCCGCGCCGGACAGGGGTGCGGCCCAGCTCGGGACAGGGCGCCGCATCGGGCTCCAGGTCAGGGCCGGGATCCGGCCCCCGCCGCGCCGTCGGCCGGGAGGTTCAGCTCCGGGCCCGCTGGGTGACCGCGATGCAGACCAGCACCCCGGCCGCCGCCACCGGTGCGGCCGGCGAGAGCCGCTCGCCCAGCAGGGCGACCGACCAGACGAGAGTCAGCAACGGCTGGGCCAACTGGAGCTGGCTGGCCCTGGCGATACCGATCGCGGCCATGCCCCGGTACCAGACGTACAGCCCGAAGAACGTCGAGACACCCGCCACCCAGACAAGACCGACCACCCCCCGGGCGGTCAGCCGTACCGGCTCCAGGGGCAGTGCCACCGCCGATGCCAGCAGCCCCAGCGGCAGACAGAGGATCAGGGCCCAGCCAATCACCTGCCAACCCGGCAGGTGCCGGGCCAGCCGGCCGCCCTCGGTGTATCCGGCCGCGCACACCAGCAGCGCGCCGAAGAGGTAGAGGTCGCCGGTCCGCAGCGCGCCACCGCTCTCCGACACGGTGAAGACGATCACCACGGCCGCCCCGGCGACCGCCGCCAGCCAGAAGGCGCGCGACGGCCGACGACCGGTGCGCACGGCCGCGAAGGCCGCCGTCGTCAGCGGTAGCAGTCCGATGACCACGGCGGCGTGCGAGGTGGTGGAGGTTTGCAGCGCCAGCGTCGTCAGCAGCGGGAATCCCACCACCACGCCACCGGCGACGACCAGCAGCGAGCCCCAGTGGCGCCGCTCGGGCGGTGGCACCCGCAGCGCCAGCAGGAATCCGCCCGCGATCAGTGCGGCCAGTACGCTCCGCACGGCCACCAGCGACCAGGGGCCGAAGGACTCCAGGCCCCAGGCCGTGGCCGGGAAGGTGAGCGAGAAGGCGACCACGCCCAGCGCGGCGAGGAGGGTGCCGTGGGACGGGCGGTCAGCCGGCGCGGGTGCCGGGATGGCGTTGACCGCTATCGGGGCGCCAAGGGTAGCGCTATTCTGTGCTCTCATGCACGAGCGTAGCAGCGTCAGCGAATTGACGGATTCCCTGCGGCAAGAGCTGGACCGCTACTCTCCAGGTGGAAAGCTGCCGTCGAGTCGGGCGCTCGTCGAGCGTTATCGGGTCTCCCCGGTGACCGTCGCGCGCGCCCTCGCCCGGCTCACCGCGGAGGGCCTGGTCGTCACCCGCCCCGGCGCCGGGGCCTACCGCGCCCAGCCGCCGGCCGGGGGCAGAGCGCCGGGGGACACCTCCTGGCAGGAGGTCACCCTCAGCGCCGACGCCACCGCCGACCCCGTACCGCGGTCGGTCGACGCCTCCGGAGTGCTCGTCACCCTCGCCGCGCCACCTCCGGGCGTCATCGAGTTCAACGGCGGCTATCTGCACCAGCGGCTCCAGCCCGAGCGGGCGCTGGCGGCGGCCCTCGCCCGCGCGGGACGCCGGCCCGGCGCCTGGGGCCGCCCGCCCACGGAGGGCCTGCCCGAGCTGCGCGAATGGTTCGCCCGGGGCATCGGCGGCACGATCGGCGCCGCCGACGTCCTGATCGCCGCGGGTGGTCAGTCCGCGCTGACCACCGCCCTGCGCGCGCTCGCACCCCCGGGCGCACCCGTCCTGGTCGAGTCGCCCACCTACCCCGGAATGCTCGCCATCGCCCGCGCGGCCGGGCTGCGGCCCGTGCCCGTACCGGTCGACCAGGACGGGGTCCGCCCGGAACTCCTCG
Organism: Streptomyces sp. NPDC020965; assembly: GCF_044333555.1. Classification (NCBI taxonomy): domain Bacteria; kingdom Bacillati; phylum Actinomycetota; class Actinomycetes; order Kitasatosporales; family Streptomycetaceae; genus Streptomyces; species Streptomyces sp. NPDC020965. The sequence continues at coordinate 220,867 of NZ_JBIRRE010000009.1, read as the reverse complement.
CCGCCGCCTTCCGGGCCACCGGCGCCCGGGTGTTCGTCTGCCAGCCGCTCTTCCAGAACCCCACCGGCGCGGTGCTCTCCGCCGCCCGCCGCCCCGAGGTGCTGCGCATCGCCCGGGAGGCCGGGGCCTTCGTCGTCGAGGACGATTTCGCGCGCCGGCTGGTCCACGAGGACGCACCACCGCCACCACCCCCGCTCGCCGCCGACGATCCGGACGGGGTCGTCGTCCATGTCGGTTCGCTGACCAAGGTGACCTCGCCGAGCCTGCGGGTGGGGATGCTGGCGGCACGCGGACCGGTGCTGGAACGGTTGCGCGCCATCCAGGTCGTGGACACCTTCTTCGTGCCCAGGCCGCTCCAGGAGGCCACCCTCGAACTGGTCGGCGCGCCCGCCTGGAACCGGCATCTGCGCACCGTCGCGACCGAACTCCGGTCCCGTCGGGACACCCTGGCCGCCGCGCTCCGGCTCCGGCTGCCGGAGCTGGCCCTGTCGCACATCCCGTCGGGGGGCTACCACCTCTGGCTCCGGCTCCCGGACGGCGCCGACGAGGCGGCGCTGCTCTCCGCCGCGCTGCGCGCCGGGGTCGCGCTCGCGCCCGGCCGGCCCTACTTCTGCGCGGAACCCCCGGCCGGGTACGTACGGCTCAGCTTCGCCGGGGTGGCGGGCGGGGCGGAGATCACGGAGGGGGTCGGACGGCTGCGGGGCGCGTGTGACGAGGTGTGGGGCGGGCCGGGTCCGGCACCGGTCCGGCCGGGGCGGTAGCCCGCTCGCCGCCCGACGCGATGTCCCCCCGCTGGGGGCCTGGTCCGGTCCGAGCCGCCCCGGCCCGGGTTCCCGCTCGGTCCGGACCCTTGACCCGGCCCGTTCCGCCCCGCACCATCGCGCCATGGGTGTCCGGATCACGTTGGTGGCCGCCGCCGGTGGCTCCGCGCTGCTCTCCGAGCGCTTCGGTGACGACCGGTCGCTCGACCAGGCCGGCTGGTACGCGGCGCGGCTCGCCGCCGGGGGGCTCGTACCGCTCAACGCCGCCGAACTGCGGTACTGCTCGCCGACCGTCCGCTGCCGCACCACCGCCCAGGCGCTCGGCCTCGCGTCGATGGCCCAACCCGCGCTGCGCGACTGCGATATGGGCCGCTGGCGCGGTCACACCCTCGGGGAGGTGACCGCGGTCACCCCGGACGCGGTCGAGCTCTGGCTCGCCGACCCGCGCTCCGCGCCGCACGGCGGGGAGTCCCTGCTCGCGTTCATCTCCCGGATAGGGGGCTGGCTGGACACCAGACCGGCCGGCGACGGCGGTTCCGTGGTGGCGGTCGCCGAACCGTCCGTCGTACGGGCGGCCCTGGTGTACGCGCTGAACGCGCCCCCGTCCTCGTACTGGAACGTGGACGTTCCGCCGCTGTCGACCGTGGTGCTCACCGGCCGGGCGGGGTACTGGAGCCTGCGGCTCCCGACGGCAGCCTGACCCAGGGCCCCCGGCTCCCCGGGTGGTGGCGCGCGCTCAGCCCGTGGGCTCCGGGGGGTTCTTCGTACGGCGGTGGGCGGCCACCCGCTCCCGGGTCGCACAGCGGCGGGAGCAGTAGCGGCGCACCGGCCCGCCGCCCTCGGTGAGGAAGACGTTCCGGCAGGACGGCGAGGCGCACACACCTCCGGGCGGTCGCTGCCGGTCCCAGACGAGGACCGTGAGCGCGAGACAGGAGGAGGCGAGCAGCCACTCCCCCCAGGGTGCGTCGTCATGACTGTCGAGATGGGGGTGCCAGGGGGAATCGCCGTGGTGCGAGGTGAGCCGGAGGGTGCCGGTGCTCCGGGCGAGCAGCGCATTGAGCAGACGGGCCGCCTCGTCGACGCCATCGGCGGCGAAGACTTCGCGCAACTGGAGTGCGATCGTCCGCATCTCCGCGACATCCAGCTCGGAGAGGCTGGCGAGGACGGAGGGGCCAGAGAGGGCAGAGAGGGCAGAGGGGCTGGCGGGGCTGGCGGATTCGGTCTCGCCGTGGGCGCGCAGCACGTCGGAGATCCGCGCCACCGACGGCTCCTCGACGACCAGCGCGTTCACCAGGGCCGCCGTGCGCCGGGCGACGGCCCGTACCGAATGCCGGGCCGACCAGTCGTCGTGCGATGCGCCGGAGAGAGGATCCATCCGGCCAATGTAACGCCTCTGGCGCATGATTGCGTTACCTGCGTAACGTGCACCGCATGGCGAAGCGTTACGGACTGGGGCGTTATGCGGCGGGCGCGGCGGCGGCCCGCACCGGCGACGAGATGTCGGGGCCCGCCCTGCTGCTCCTGGGCCTCGCCGTCACGGGATCGGCGGTCTCGGCATCGGCCCTGCTGGCGGGAGTCATGATCGCTTCGGCGCTCGGCGGCCCGCTCATCGGTGTACTGCTCGACCGGGCGGCCCGGCCCGGCCGGCTGCTCGCCGCTGCGCTCACTGGCTACGCCCTGGCGCTCCTCGCCGTCCTCACCTGCCTCGGCCGGCTGCCGCTCCCGGTCACCGTCCTGATCGCGGTGTGCGCCGGACTGCTGGGCCCGGCGCTCGCGGGCGGCTGGACCGCCCAGCTCCCCAGGATCGCCCCCGGCGGCGGGCTGGCCCGGGCCAACGCCGTCGACGCGATGACCTACCACGCGGCGGGGCTGCTCGGCCCAGCGCTGGCCGGGGTGGTCGCCCAACTCGCCGGTGCGAGCGCGGGCGTGGTGGTTTCCACCGTCCTGATCTGTCTGGCGCTGCCCGCAGCCTGGTCACTGCCGGCGGCGCTGCCTGGAGCGCGCCGCCGGGAACCCACCGCATCGATCGCCACCGAACTCCGCGCCGGATTCCGGGCGACCACCGGGAACCCGCACCTCGCCCGCGCGACGGCCACCACCTCGATCTCCTGCGCCGCGGAAGGGATGTTCGTCGCCTGCGCCCCGCTCCTGTGGCAGTGGGTACTCGGCGGCGCGGGCCGGGGGGCGCTCCTCCTCTCCGGTGTCGCCCTCGTCGCGCTCGCGGTCAACGCGCTGCTCGCCCGCCGCGCCGTGCCCCCACGGCCGGAGACCGTCATCCGCTGGAGCCCGGTCGTCCTCGCCGTCGCGTTCGCGCTGGCCGCGACGGGCGGGACCGTACCGCTGTGCGCCGCCGTACTCCTGGCCGGTATCGGTGAGGGGCCGCAGCTCACCGCCTTGTTCGCGATCCGCCACCGGGAGGCGCCCGAGCGGCTGCGCGGCCAGGTCTTCACCACGGGCGCGAGCCTCAAACTCACGTCCTTCGCCGTCGGCGCCGGTGTCGCGGGCCCCCTCGCCACCTGGTCGCTCCCGGGCGCGCTGCTCACCGCCGCTGGTGTGCAGCTCCTCGCGGCGCTCTGCTTCGCCCGCTGGCCGGGGCGCCCGGGAGGACCGGACCGTACGGCGGCGCAGCGCATCCCCAGCCGGAGCCGGAAGGTCCCCGAACCACCGAACGATGGCTCGGGCAGCCGCCGTTGGGGTCGGACTACCGGGTCGCGCCCGCGGGCTGCCGGGTCGTCAGATCGAGAGGGATCGTCATCATGACCGCCGTGAACGGCCCCTCGTCAAGGAGGTCCGCGGCCTTGTCCCAGATGGGGTCCGGCACCGAGTCCGGACGGTCGTTCAGCCCGGTCGCGTCCCCGGTCGCGTCCCCGGTCGCCTCCCGGGTCAGGGCAGGCGTCGTGCGCTCCGTCCCGGTGCGGTACGGGGCGTTCCGCCAGGGTGCCGTGGCGTGCGGTCGCTCATCGGTCCCGCCGTGCTCCGTCCATGCCCGCATGGTTCCCGCTCCTTCATGACGTTCCGTATCCGCTGTCCCCTCCAGGACGGATCCCGGCGCACGAATGTGACACCGGGCCCGGTCAGGCCCAACGGGCGGCCGGGCGGCCGGGGCCACTGCGTGACTGCGCGGCCGGGCGGTCAGCGGGGCGGTGCCGCCACCAGCCCGTGCTCATAGGCGATGATCACCAACTGCACCCGGTCCCGCGCCGCCAGCTTCGCGAAGAGCCGCGCCATATGCGCTTTGGCCGTCGCCACACTGATGCACAGTTCGCCGGCGATCTCGGCGTTGGACATCCCCCGACCCACCAGGACCAGCACCTCCCGCTCCCGCCCGGTGATCCCCTCCACCGGCCGGGCCGGCCGCGCCGGTTCCGGCCGGGCCGCGAACTCCCCGATCAGCCGCCGGGTCACACTCGGCGCGATCAGGGCGTCCCCCGCCGCCACCACCCGGATCGCCGCCAGGATGTCCTCCAGCGCCATGTCCTTGACCAGGAATCCACTCGCGCCCGCGCGGAGCGCACCGTAGACGTACTCGTCGTCGTCGAAGGTGGTGAGGACGAGCACCCGCGTCGGCGCGGGGCCCGCCGTGATCAGACGGGTGGCCTCGATCCCGTCCATCCCGGGCATCCGGATGTCCATCACCACGACATCGGGGCGGAGTTCACCCGTGATCCGCACCGCTTCGGCGCCGTTCGCGGCCTCACCCACCACCTCGATATCGGGGGTGTCGGCCATCAGCACCCGCAGCCCGGCCCGGACCAGCGGCTGATCGTCGACGAGTACGACACGGTTCGTCATCCGGCTCCACGCTCCCCACTCGTCCGTACCCCTGTCTCCCTCGGTTCCCCGGGCAGCGGCAGCCGTGCCGTCACCCGGAATCCGCCACCGGCGCGCGGCCCCGCCGTCAATTCGCCGCCCAGCAGGGCCGCCCGCTCCCGCATACCGACGATCCCGTAACCGGTGCCCGGCCCGGCCGCCCCCCGGCCGTCGTCGTCGATCTCCACGGTCAGCACGCCGTCGCCGTAGTCGACGCCCACCCGGGCGTCCCGGGTCCGCGCGTGCCGCACGACATTGGTCAGCGACTCCTGGACGATCCGGAAGGCGGCCAGATCGATATCGGGGGGCAGCGGTCGCCGCTCGCCCCGCCACCGCACCTCGACCCGGACGCCGGCGTCGTGCGTCGCGTCGGTCAGCCGGCCGAGATCGGCCAGCCCGGGGGTGGGGTCCAGCGGTGCCGCCGCGCCGGCCTCCGGCGCGGAGCGGCGTAACGCGCCCAGGGTGCGCCGCAGCCCGGCCAGGGTCTCCCTGCTGGTGACCTCGATGGTGGCGAGGGCGTTCCTGGCCTCGTCCGGCTGGGTGTCGATGACGCGCCGCCCCACCCCCGCCTGGATGGCGATGACCCCGATGCTGTGCGCGATCATGTCGTGCAACTCGCGCGCTATCCGCAGCCGTTCGGCGGCCACCGCGCGGGCCGCGCTCTGGGTGCGCAGCGCCTCGGCGTGTTCCCGGCGCTCGCGTACCGACGATCCGATGACCCAGGCGGCCACGAGCGCCAGCACGATTCCCGTGACGCTGTTGGTGAAGACGGACGACCCGGTGCGCAGGTAGCCGACGGCGGAGATCTGAGTGGCCAGCGTCAGTACAGCGGCGGTGACGGCCTCCGCCCGCCGCCGGTGCGCGACGATTCCGCCGACGACGATGTCATTGATCAGCACCAGCAGATAGGCGATCTCATCGTTCGGCCGGGTCGTCGCCGCGGCGAAGGTGCCGAGGAGCATCAGCGTCAGCGCCGACAGCGGACTGCGCCGCAGCAGGCCGGCGGGCAGGATCGTGGCGGTGGCCGCGAGGGTGAACTCCAGCAGCTCCCCGCTCCCGCCAGGACCGGACCGTACGGCGGTGACCAGTGCGGCCGGATAGACGATGGCCCCGCACCAGGCCAGGGCGGTCCCTGCGGCCTGCCGGAGTCGTGGAGACGGCGCTGGGACGGGCATGAGCGCGATCGTACTTCGCTGACCTGCGGCGGAACAGTAGTCCACGGGCGTACACCCGTGGGCCACCGTCCCGCTCAGAAGAGTGGCCCGGGTTCCGATGCGCCACCGGCCCGCCGGGCGGCACCGTTGGCCGGGTGATCGAAGTCAATGAACTCACCAAGCGGTACGGCGGGACCCCGGCCGTCAACGGCCTGACCTTCTCGGTGCGGCCGGGGCGGGTCACCGGATTCCTCGGGCCCAACGGCGCCGGGAAGAGCACCACCCTCCGTATGATCCTGGGGCTCAACACACCCACGAGCGGCACGGTCACCGTCGCCGGCCGCCCGTTCCGGGACCGGCCGCGCGGACTGCGCCACGCCGGCGGGTTGCTGGACGCGGCCGACGTCCACGGCGGGCGGAGCGCGGCGGCACATCTCTCCGCCCTGGCCCGGAGCAATCGCGTACCGCGCGCCCGGGTGGACGAGGTGCTGGCGGAGGTGGGCCTCGCCGGGTCGGCCCGGCGCCGGATCGGCGGATTCTCGCTCGGGATGCGGCAGCGGCTGGGGATCGCCGCGGCGCTGCTCGGCGATCCGCCGGTGCTGCTCTTCGACGAACCGCTGAACGGTCTCGATCCCGAGGGGGTGTTGTGGGTGCGGTCGCTCTTCCGGAGGCTGGCCGGCGAGGGTCGTACGGTCTTCGTCTCCAGTCATCTGATGACCGAGATGGCGAACACGGCCGATCAGTTGATCGTGATCGGGCGGGGCGAACTGATCGCCGCCGAGAGCGTGACGGAGTTCGCGGCCCGGGGGACCCGGGCCGGTGTGACCGTGCGGACCCCCGACGCGACGGCGTTCGCCACCACGCTGACCGCGGAGGGCGCCTCGGTCCATCCCGGCGGCGGCGATCTGCTCACCGTGACCGGACTGGACGCGTCCCGGATCGGCGCGCTCGCCGCCCGCGACGGCGTCCGGCTGGCCGAACTGACCACCCGTACCTCCTCACTGGAGGACGCGTTCATGGAACTCACCACCGACAGCGCCGAGTACCGGGCGGGAGGAATCCGATGAACACCCAGCCGACCCCACCGGCTCCGCCGACCCCGACCACCCCCACCGTGCTCGGCGCGACGGCGGTCGGCGCCGAACCCCGCGCCCGTTTCGCGGACCTTCTCGCCGCCGAGTGGATCAAGCTCTGGTCGCTGCGCTCCACCCCTTGGGCGGTCGGCCTCAGCGCGCTGATCGTGATCGCCATCAACGCGGCCGGGGCCTACGCCGACTACGACGACTGGCACAGCTATCCGCCGCCCATCCAGAACGGCTTCGTCCCGCACTGGTCGATCCGGGACGCGTTCTCCGTCGGTGCCGCGAACGCGCTGATGCTCGCGGCCGGCACCATCGGCGCGCTCACGGTCGTCAGTGAGTACGGCACCGGGCAGATCCGTACGACGTTCGCGGCCGTACCCGCGCGCCGTTCGGTGATGGCGGCGCGCATGGCCGTGGTGACGGTGGTGATGCTCGGGTACGGGGCCGTCGTGGCGCTGAGTTCGTTCGGCGTGACCCAGGCCATCCTCTCCGGGCGGGACATCGGAGTGCCGATCGACCACCCCGGTGTCGACCGGGTCATTCTGGCCTCCGCCTTGCTGGCACCGGTCTGCGCGCTGGTCGGCATGGGGCTCGGCGCGCTCCTCCGGCACACGGCGACCACCATAGCCACGGTCAGCTCCGTCCTGCTGCTGCTGCCGTCGCTGGCCAGTGACCGGGAGCACTGGGGAGCCGTCCTGAAGCACGCCCTGCCGTTCGGCGGGTGGGACCGGCTGGTGGATCTGCGGGAGCCGGACGCCATGGTGCTCTATCCGTCGACGGTCGGCGGGGCGTGGCTGGTGTACGCGATCTGGCCGCTGGCGGCCGTGCTGATCACCATGGTGGTGGTCCACCGCCGCGATCTGTGACCCTCGCTCTCCGGCGAGGGACGGGTTTGCACGGCCGGCGCGCCTGTCCCACGCTGAGAGGGGTGGGGGCCCCGGTCGGTGGAATGAGGTGTGGTGGATGTCGGACAGGGTCGCCCTGGTCACCGGTGCCTCCTCGGGCATCGGCGCGGCCACCGCGCTCGGACTGGTCGAGCTGGGATTCACCGTCTACGGCGCTGCCCGCCGGGTGGAACGCATGGGGCACCTCGCCGAGCGGGGTGTGCGGACGATCGCGCTGGACGTGACGGACGAGCGGTCCGTACGGGACGCCGTCGACCGGATCGTGGCCGACACCGGACGGATCGACGTCCTCGTCAACAACGCCGGGTACGGCTCCTACGGTGCGGTGGAGGACGTCCCGATGGACGAGGCCAGGCGCCAGTTCGAGGTCAATGTCTTCGGCGCCGCCCGGCTCATCCAGCTCGTCCTGCCCGTCATGCGGAGCCGGGGCGCGGGCCGGGTCATCAATGTCTCCTCCGTGGGCGGGAAGATCTACACCCCGCTCGGTGCCTGGTACCACGCCACCAAGTTCGCCCTGGAGGGTTTCAGCGACGCGCTGCGGCTGGAGGTGGAACCGTTCGGCGTCGATGTGGTGGTCATCGAGCCCGGGGGCATCCGTACCGAATGGGCCGGGATCGCCGTCGACAACCTGCGGAAGGTCTCCCGGCGGGGCGTCTACGCCCGGCAGGCCGAGGCCGTCGCCTCGCGGCTGAGCTCGGAGACGTACACCCGGCGCATGTCCGAACCGTCGGTCATCGCCGAGGTGATCGGCCGGGCCGCCACCGTCAGCCGGCCCCGGACCCGGTACGCGGCCGGGCTGGGCGCCAAACCGCTGGTCCTGCTCCGCCGGCTGCTGCCGGACCGGGCCCTTGACGCCATCATCCGGCGCGCTCTGCGGGAGGTCTCCGGCCCGGCGCGGTGAGCTGCCGCCGTCTTCGCGCTGGCCGTGGGTCGCGGGGAGGCCCGGGCGGGCGGTCAGCCGCGGCGGCCGGGCTTACCGCGCTTGGCGCTGCCCCGGGCGCCCCCGGAAGCGCCCCGCGGGCTCTTGCCGGTCGACTTGCCCGCGGCCGGCTTCCGTCGCGCGCCGCCCTTGTCGCCCCCCTTGGCGCCGCTCTTGTCCGCGCGCTTGGCCCTCGGCTGCGGCGGGGTCGGACGGCCCCGTGAACTGTTGACCGTCCGGCCCCGGACGATCCCGATGAAGTCCTCCACCAGGTCGGTCGTCCGGTCCTCCGGCCACGACAGCGCGATACGGGACTCCGGGGCGCCCGGGACCGGCCGGTAGGTGAGGTCCTTGCGGTGGTGCAGACGGGCCAACGACTGCGGGACGACGAGCAGCCCCACTCCGGCCGCGACCAGCTCGACGGCGTCCGCCGTGGTCGCGGGGCGCTCCAGCGCGGCGCGTCCCGGCCGGTCCGCCCACTCCAGGGTGTCGAAGGTGTCATCGAGAGGGTGGAGCACGATGTCCTCGGCCAGATCCTCGGCGGACACCTCGTCGACCGCGGCCATCAGGTGGTCCTTCGGGACCACGACGACCGTCGTCTCGGTGTAGAGGGGGATCGCACTGAGATCCGTCCGGTCGATCGGCAGCCGCACGAAACCCGCGTCAGCGCCGCCGTCCCGCAGGAGGCCGGGGGCTTCGGCGGCGGAGACCGCGACGAGGGTCAGGGGGACGTCGGGCCGCCGCTCGTTCCAGATCCGCACCCACTTGGTCGGCGTCACACCCGGGACGTAGGCGAGCCGGAACGAAGGGGATGCTTCCGAGCCTGTCACCCCGCCAGGCTACCCGTCGTGGTCGGAGGTGTCGCACATGCTCGATACCCTTGACACCATGACGTCGCACCAGACCACCCAGACCATGAAGCCCGCGACCGCGGCGAAGAAGCTGGGTGTGTACCTCCAGGCCACCCCCACCGAGTTCCAGGAAGGGGTCGTCTCGCGCAGCGAGCTGGCCGCGCTGCAGGCCGATCCGCCCCAGTGGCTGCTGGAACTGCGACGCGACGGCCCGCACCCCCGGCCGGTGGTCGCGGCGAAGCTCGGTGTCTCCATCGCCGGCCTCGCGCGCGGCGGTGTCACGGACGCCCTCACCACCGACCAGATCGAAGCGTTGAAGAAGGACGACCCCGAGTGGCTGGGCAAGGAGCGCGCCACCCAGGCCGAGGTCCGGAAGGAATCGGTGCGCATCAAGGAGAAGAAGAAGGAGAAGGCCGCGGCGCGCGAGGCCGACTCCCGCGACTAGATCTTCTCCGTTCGGATCCAGGGTCTTACGTTTGGACCCCCTTGGGCCTCACCGAACCCGCCCGCCCCGGTGCCGTACTCCTGGCACCGGGGCTCCGGTTTGCCGGCCGGGGCCAGCCCCTCGATCCGGCCGGCTCGACGCGGCCTCTCGATCTGGGACCCGGACACGGCACCCGGACACGGCACCCGGACACGGCACCCAGGCTCCGCGGCCGGTGCTCGGGCGGATCCCACGACTGCTCGGGCGGATCCCGCGACCGGTGCTCAGCCCGGCAGCGCGGCGAGCCAGTCGATCAGGATCCGGTTGATCTCCTCCGGGCGCTCCTGCTGGATCCAGTGGCCGCAGCCGTCCAGGAGGTGTGCGGAGACCAGGGCGGGCAGAGTGACGGGGTACGCCTCGATCGCCTCGGCCAGCCAGGTGGTGGAGGCGTCCCGGGTGCCACCGGCGAACAGGGCGGGCTGGGTGACGGCGGCACCCGCGAAGGGCGCGAGGTCCGCCCAGTCCCGGTCCATGTTCCGGTAGCGGTTGAGGGCTCCGCGCAGACCGGTCCGCTCGAACTCCCCGGCGTAGAAGTCGAGGTCCTCCTCGCTGAGCCAGCCGGGCAGCCGCCCGGTGGGGAACCGGTCGCGCAGCGTCCCGCCACGGCTCGCGAAATGCGGGTCGGGTGCGTCGGCCGCGGGCATGGTGTCGGCGGACAGGGCCGCGTAGAAACCGGCGAGCCAGCCGCGTACGTCCGGTTCGATCTCGGCCTCGGCCCGGCCGGGCTGCTGGAAGCGGGAGATATAGAACTCGTCGTCGCCGCCCATCCCGGCGAACACCTCACTGGGGCGCGGCCCACCGGGCGGTGTGTAGGGGACGCTCAGCAGACCGACGGCGCGGAAGACCTCCGGCCGGACGAGGGCGGAGTGCGCGGCGATGGTGGCGCCCCAGTCGTGCCCGACGATCACCGCGGTCTCCGCGCCGAGCGCCCGCACCACGGCGACGTTGTCCTCGATCAGGTCGAGCATCCGGTACGCGGCCGGGTCATCGGGCGCGGAGGACCGTCCGTACCCCCGTACGTCGATGGCGACCGCGCGGTATCCGGCCGCCGCCAGCGCCGGGAGCTGACGGCGCCAGGAGTACCAGGACTCCGGGAATCCGTGCACCAGCAGGACCAGCGGCCCGTCCCCGCGCTCCACCAGGTGGATCCGGCCGGCGGGGGCGGGGACCAGTCGGTGTGTGGTGTCCGTGGTGCGGGCGGGCTGCGACATGGAACCTCCGAGGCTCTCGACCGGCCGTCCGCCGTGGCGCACTCTCCGGCGGCTCAGACCCGATCATCTGACGGAAGCCGGGACCACCGCGAGTCGTCTTGCCGTTCCGGCAAACCGGTTCCGTGGCGCGGCGCCCGCCGTCTCAGTGGGACCCTGACCGCACTCCCGGCCCGGTCCGCACCGGGACCTCAGATCAGGGAGATGGCTCTGGCCGCCGACAGCAGCGGAATCAGTACGAAGTTGCCGTCCCCGGCGCCACAGGACGGCCTGGGGTCGGGGGTGTTGGAGATGTTGGTGCCGGTCGTGAACCTCCCGTCCCGGCTCGGCGTCACCGTCGTGAAGTGGTCGTCGGCCGAGCGCGCGTAGTAGACGCACTGGTGCAGGTTCACATAGCGCCCCGCGGTCAGGTCCAGCGCCTTGACCCCCGACAGCAGGGGTACGGGCCGCTCCGCCGGGAATCCGCCGCCGCAGGACGCCAGTGTGTCGGGGGTGTTGGAGACCTTCGTCCCGGTCGAGAACGGCCCGAGGTCGCGGGGTCTCACCACCGATGTGTAGTGGTCGTTCAGCTCCTGGTGGTAGTAGACGCACTGGTGCAGGCTGAGGAAGCGTCCGGTGGTCAGATGGAGCGCCCCGACGCCCGACCGGGGTTGGACGGGCCGGTAGTTGCCGTCCCCGGCACCGCACGAAGCCGTGCTGGTCGGGTCGTTGGGGTCGGGGATGTCGGAGGTGTTGGTCCCGGTCGCGAACCGCCCGTCGCCACTGGGCGTGACCACCGTCGTCAGCCAGTTGCCACCGGAGGGGGCGAAGGGCGCGTAAGCGCACTGGTGCAGATTCAGATAGGCGCCCGCCAGTCGCGGCGAGCCGTCCTCGGTGACCTGGGCCTTCGGCGCCGGGGCTGCGGTGGACGGGGTGGGCCCGGATGGTGGGGTGACCACGAGTGCGACGGCGGCGGCCAGTGCGGCGAAACATGGGGAGAGGCGCATGGGTCTCGTCTCCTCTGCGGGGGTCGGCACACCCCTGGAAATCGCTCTGTCGGAGCGGGCCTATAACAGCAGCCTCCTCCATGAGGCGTCCCGTTTGGGGCTGTTCGCGGGAGATTCACCCGATCGAGCGCTCGGCCGCGGCGTGTGCGACTCCAGTGTGGTCGGGCGCCCGGCCCCGTATCCGGGCCGGCGAACCTGGATCCGGGCCGGCATCCAGGTCCCGTCCGATCGGGGCCGTTCACTCCCCTGGCGCACGCGACTCCAGGACCCTCTCGGTGAAGGCCGCCAGATGGGCCCGCAGTTGTTCGGGAGTCGCCCCCTCCTGGCCGACGAGGTGTTCGACGAGATCGGCGCGGACGGCGGCGAGCAGGGCGTGTGCGGTGAATCCGCTGTCGGAGTGTCCGGGGATCCGCTCCAGCGTGCTCCGGAGTGTGCTGTGCCACCGTCCGTAGTGCTCCGCCTCGTAGGGGCTGCCGCCGCCGGTTCCTTCCAGCGCCAGGGTGAGGTGACGGTTGTCGAGCTTGAAGCGCAGGAGTGCGTCGAGGAGGGCGGGGACGCGCCGGAGCGGTGGGGTGGTGGGCCCCAGCGGTGGTGGTCCTTCCTCGACGGCGCGTCTGATCGGCGCGAGCCGGGTCTCGTAGAGCGCGTGGATCAGGCCGGTGCGGTCACCGAAGCCGCGGAAGAGCGTCGCCTTGCCGACGCCGGCCGCTGCCGCGATATCGGCCATGGTGACCGTCGCGGGGCGGTCGCGGCGGGCGAAGAGCGCGTCCGCGGCGGCGAGGACGGCCGCTCGATTGCGGGTGGCGTCCGCGCGTGGTCTGCGTTCGGTCATGCGATCTCCGTTTACAAAGCGGACCCCGGGTCCGTATCGTCGGTCGGGTGATACGGACCGAGGGTCCGTATCTTATGAGACGGGATGAGACGGATACTCATGAGCGCGTACACCGCACCGGTCGACCTCTTCCAGCACGGCCCGTGGCCGCTGCCGACCGACTCCTCCGGCACCGACTTCGCCGGGAGCGACTCCTCCGGCACCGACCCCTCCGGCACCGACCTCGCCGGGAGCGGCCGATGAGTGCGCCCGAGAGGTCCACCCTGGTGATCGGGGCCACCGGCACCACCGGCCGCCGGGTCGTTGCCGCGCTGGCCGCCGCCGGCCACCGGGTCGGGGCCGCCAGTAGGCGTGGCACCCCCATGCCCGGAGCCCACCCCGTGCGGTTTGACTGGGACGACCCCTTGTCCTTCGCGGGCGCACTCGAAGGCACGGATCGGCTCTATCTCGTCCCGCCGCCCGGCTCCCCGGACCCGGCCGCCGTCATGCTGCCCTTCCTCCGGCTGGCCCGCGCCGCGGGAGTCCACCGGGCGGTGTTGCTCAGCTCGTCCGCGATCCCCGTCGGAGGCCCCGCGGTGGGGCGGGTCCACCAGGCCCTGCCCGGCCTCTTTCCCCAATGGGCGGTCCTGCGGCCCTCGTGGTTCATGCAGAACTTCACCGGCGACCATGCGCACGCCCGGACCATCAGGGCGGACGGCACCATCCGAACGGCGACCGGCGAGGGTCGCGTGGGGTTCGTCGACGCCGACGACATTGCTGCCGTGGCCGTGCGCGCGCTGACCGCGCCGCGGGCCCCGGACACCGATCTGATCATCACCGGACCACAGTCGCTGAGTTACGGGGACATCGCGGCCGCCCTCACCCGCATCTCCGGCCGACCCGTCACCCATCAGCGGCTGACCCATGAACAGATGCGCCGACGCCTGGCCGTCGATATGCCCGCCACGTTCGCCGCGATGCTCGCCGATATGGATCGGGCCATCGCCGAAGGCGCCGAGGACCGCACCACCGATACGGTGCTGCGCCTCACCGGCCGGCCACCGCGTGACTTCGCTGCCTTCGCCGAGCGGGAGCTGAGGTAACTCCGGGAACCGACTCCGGGCGAGCGACCGTCTCGACAGGTCCCCGCGAAGCCCCGAGGGTGCTGTTCCGGTCGCGGCGGTCCCGTTCGAACCCTCGGGGCAGGGGGACGGCACCGACTCCCGGCGGGCGACCCCGCCCGCTCAGCCCCCCCGGAGCCGGGACCCGTCTGGCCGTCGCCCTACCCGCCCGGGCCCGGTCGACGCACCAGGCGCCCAGCCCCACCAGGACGGCCGCCCCGACCCCGTACACCGGCAACCACAACGTCGTCGTGGCCGACAGGCAGTCGGCGACGGCCTCATGGCTCCGGGCCTCCTGCGCACGGGCCAGGGCGGCACTGTCGCGACCGGCCAGGTTCCCCAGCGCGGCCTCCGCGCTGATGGCCTCGTACGCGCCCAGCTCGGGACAGCCGTCACGGGTGCCCGGCATCGGGAACAGCCACGCCCAGCGTTGCAGCGCGGGGGCCAGCGTGATTGCCGCGCACAGGCCGATGACCAGGGCGTACGCGCCCAGACTCCGCGTGTACGCGGACCGGAGGCCGGGCGTCCAGGCCGGCAGCCGGTAGAAGGTGAGGACCAGGGCGAGGAGCGTCACCCCGATATACGTGGAGAACCACTGCCAGGAACCCTGAGTGAGCGCGAACGTCAGCACGGCGGCGAGCGCGATGCCGATGACCCCCGGCTGGCCGGGCGTGGCACGGTTCGCGTCCTGAGGCGCCGATCGCCTGGCGTCATGCGGGACGGGGTCATGCGGACTGGCGTTGTACGGGCCGGGGTCATGCGGACTGGCGTTGTACGAGCCGGGGTCATGCGGGCTGGAGTCGTCTGGGCCGGGGTCGTCCATGGCCGCTCCTGCGTGGTCGGGGGCCCTCAGCATCCGAGCCCGTCGCGGCCCGGCACGGCGCCATGCCGAACAGGCTCGGAACTCTCCGCCGGTTGGCGCAGCGGTGGGTGCGGGCCTCCGCGCCGGCCGGGCACGTCCACGGCGCACATCGCCCCGGCCCGGGTGCGCGGACGCTGGCCGACCGCCTCCGACACCGGCCGGCCGCCTCCGCCCGACTGCCGATTCACCAAGGGCTTCCTGTCAGGGCAGCCCTGCGGTCTCATGCCGGCCGATCCCGTGCACCCGCTCGCGGCGACGTCCGCACCGTCGTCCCCCATTGACTCCATTCACTCCGTTTGACTCCATGAAACGATCGAGCCGTGGCACGACCTGCCCGTCACCCGCTTGAGCCCGGTCGCCGTGCGGTGCGCATGGTCGCCGAGGAGCGAGGAAACAGAAGTGGGCGAACACAGAGGTGGGCGAATGGTTCGGGAGAGCATGATGCGCGTCGCCGTGGTCGGTTCGGGCGTGCTGGGAGCGGCGGCGGCGGACGAACTCGTGCGCCGCGGACTGTCCGTCGTGGTCTGCACGGCGGAGGAGTCGCTGCCGCCGGTGACGGATGTGGCGTTCGGCTGGCTCAATGCGCACGGGTCGGCGGCGGAGCCGCTGTCGGGCGCGCGCGATCGGGGCGAGCTCGCCCGGTCGCTCGGCGCGCTGCGTGACATCACGGCGACACCGCCGCTGCGCGGCGTCATCCGGTGGAACGGCGCCGTGAGCTGGGCATCGACCGCAGCCGCGACGGCTCGATTCGCCGAGCGATCGGGCCCCGGCGTCGAGCCCGTCGAGGCTGCGGCCCTGCGGCAGATCCTGCCCGGCCTGCGGGTGTCGCCGCCGCTCGTCGCGCACGCGATCGACGAGGGCATGGTTGAGCCGGACGATCTGCGCCGCGCGTTCCTGACCCGCGCGCGGGCCGGTGGGGCCACCGTCGTCGCCGCTCGGGTGGATCGCGTCCGGGCGCGGCGGGCGGGCGGTTACGAGCTGTCGGGCACCGGAACGACACTCGTCGTCGATCGGGTCGTACTCGCCTGTGGGACGGGCCTGCCCACCCTCACGGAGCAGCTCGGCGAGCCCATCGAAGTGCCCGGTGTCCCGGCCGCGCGCTTCACCTTCTCCGCGCCGGAGCTACGCCTGGACCGGGTGGTCTCCACACCGGACTTCGAGATCCGGCCGTCCGCCCGGCACGGCTTCGTCGGCGCCGAGGACGTCGTCCCGGGCGAGACGGAGACGGCGACGCGGGCGCGGGTGCGCGAGTCCCTGAGCGCCGTGCGGGAGGCGTTCGGACTGCCGCGGGAACCGGTGGCGCGGGACGTGACCACCGGATTCCGCCCGATACCGACGGGCGACGGAGTGATCTGCGCACCACTGGCGGGCGCACCGGGGGTCATCGCACTGGCCGCGCACCCCGGGGTGACGCTCGCGGCCTCACTGGCGCGGCGTGCGGCGGAACAACTGGGGAATGCCTGAGGGGTGTCTCCAGCAGCGTGAGGGCCGGACCAGGTGGCTGATCTGATGAGGGTCGGCCACCGGCGCGGGGTGAGAATGCTGGTCCGGCCGGGGCCCTCTTCTTCCGGTTGGCGGCCAGGTCATCTTTCTTCGGGATCACCGCGGTGATCCCGCGTCCGCTCAGGTAGGCACGGTTGGTGCGGCCGGTCGCGGCTGTGACCGAGGGTTTAGTTTGGGTTCACAGCCCGGATGATCCGGTGGGTGCGGGCCGCGGTCAGGTCGTGGGCACAGCCGGGGCCGTGCGGGTGGGATCCACCGCAGCCGCCGGGCTGGGGCCGATCACGACCTGCACGTTTACTTCGTGCAGGCGATGCTTGCGGGGGAACTCTAGAAGGAGCAGTGGTGTTCGGCCTCGTAGTTGTGCATGGTCGACACACGTTGTCCGGGCTGAGCTGTGTAATCCGCTTCGCCCCCTGGGGGCCGCAGCCCGGCACAGCCACACCCTGGCTATCTGCGCGCCCGGTTTTGCCACAGGCGCCGGGCCAGGCACATGAGGTCACGGTCGCGGAGCTACCCTCCTCAGGGGCGGCCGCCCAGTCGCCCTTGTCCTCGTGCCGGACGGCGGACACGGTCCTCGCCTTCGCCGACCACCTGAGCCTGTTATCCCCTTGCCTCAGCTCAGAGGTGAGCCCGAACCTGATCAAATGAGGTCGGCGTGCCAAGCCGTGTTGCGGGTCAGGTACCGGTAGCCGACCCACTCCTGTGCCAGGCGCTGACCGGCGACCAGGAGGCCGACTGCCTTCGCTCGGTGTGCCGCAGGCATCCACTCGACCAGAGCGCGGGCCTCCCCCTCATTGATGGCCTTCTCCTTGGCACCTCGTGCGCGTCCGAGTGCCAGTAGCGCGCCGTACAGGCGCTCAGTGGGCTGAACTGTTGGAAGGCCCCGCTCGCTGGCCGTCTTGGATGCCGCGCACGGGATGCGGATCCCGCTGAGATCGAGGTCGCCGAAGTAGCGGATCTCCGCGATGCGGTGCTTGGCCGCGAGCGTGTTGACCGAGGCGCGGAATGTGCCGCCGAGCCCCCAGGCGACGTACCCCAGACGGTGGCTGTCGGGGAGGCTGTGCACGAGAGACCACCAGGTGGCCGAGTTCTCGACCACGAGCAGGATGTCTCCGCCGCCGACACGTTGGTAATAGCCGTCCCCGATTTCGGTTAGGAACGTCTCTGCGAGCAGTGGTGGGTGCGTCGTGAACGTGCGCAGCGTCGTGTGTAGCCTGTCGAAGTCGCCGAAAAGAAGCCCCGAGCGCAGAGTGTCGAAGGTCTTCTCCGGCATGGGAAATTCCGCTTCGCTTCCGTATGTCCCGAAGATCTCCAGAGCCCGTTCCCGGAGCGGCACAGGGAAAAGGTCCGGATTACTCATCAGCCAATGGTTGACGGCCACGTAGGCGGAGCGCTGCTTCGAGGTAGCCGTCGGCCATTCCCGGGCGAGCTGATAGAGATCGGGGTGCCAGTGCGGCATGGGCGGTGTGGGGAGTCGCGGGGATGCGGTGGCGCAGAGCCAGATCTTGAGAGGCAGGGGCACTGCGTCCCGGGTGCGTTGTTTCATCTGCTCGATCAGGCCTTGCTCTTCGAGTTCGCCCAAAATCCGCGACATGAGCAGGGGTTCGAATTCGCCGTCCGGATTACGGTTGTTCACCTTTCGGAACGCGATCCAGATATCGTCCAGCATGACGCGCGTCCTGCGTGCGCCGTTCCAGCCGGCTTCGGTTGCACCGGCTCTCAGGTGCCGGATGAATTCACTCTGCCTGTGCTTCACGGGTGTGTCTGTCCTCCGTCTCCCGCTTGAAGATCCTGGTGGTGGTGACGTTGCCCGTGCCGTCCGGCTCTGCGAACTCGTCGAGCTTCTCCTGGACCCGCTCGGTCACGGTCAGGTACTTGCGACCCGCCCGGAGATCGGCGTCGTTGCGCAACCTCAGGATGAGGGGGAAGCGTTTCAGCGTGCCGTCGTCGGACAGCCCTGTGGTGTAGATGAGTTGCACACCCAGTGCCTCGGCGACCTTGCGTTGGAGGGCGAGCAGATAGTCTGCGTTGGCCCGGCCGATCGGGTTGTCGAGGAAGAGGACACCAGAGTGCGTGTCCCTCTCCCTCCCCCGGTTGCTCGCCCGAAGGGCGGCCATGGTGCAGTACAGGAGGATGGCCGCCGTAAGGTGCTGCCCGCCAGAGAAGACATCCTTGATCTCGGAGACTCTGATGCGCTCGTTGCGCAGCACGGCGTCGGGTTTGAGCATGTCGATCCGGAACCCCCTGGGCACCGCTGCCCTCACACCGGCGAGCAGCAACGACATTCCGTCCCTGCGCACAGTCCGCCCATCCGCGGTATGGCCCTTCGCCGCCTGGTCGATGACCTCCCCGATGTGCAGCTGTGCGGTGCCGTCCTGTGCCGGGGTGAAGCGGAAGCGGAGGAATTCCTGAGCGGCCCAGTCGTCCAGGCTCGCCGGCAGCCGTGACATCCGCTGTGCCTGGCGCAACAGGGCCAATGCCTTGTCGACCTTGGCTTTGAGGTTCCGCACGATCAAAGTGCGGTGTCGCTCCGTCTGGTCGATCTCTTCGGACAAGGCGCGCAGGCGCGGTCTGAGAGCGTCGGACCACTCCGTGGCACGGACCGCCACTGTTTCCCAACCCGCGATACGAATCTGTGTCTGTACACGGACGTGCAGGTCTTTGAACTCCTCGGCGCCGGCGTGGTGTGTGAGCCGCTCCGTTGCCGTGCGTAGGGTCTGTTCGTCGGTGCGGGCATTCGTTTCGTGTGTCCTACGTTCCTTGGTCAGCCGGGTGACGAGGTCCTGGGCCGCGTCCGCGTCCCCTTCGTAGGGCGCGATGTCGGCGGCGTTTCCGTCGACATCGGGCATGTCTTGGGTGAACCCGTCGACGATGAATTGGAAGGCATTGGCCGACGACTTGAAACCCTCCAGTTGACGTTCGAGCCGCCTGTGAACTTCCTGTTGGCCCGCCAACTTACGAGCGCTAGAGGTCTGCCGCCGGTCGGCCTCATTGACGGCTTCGGCGCAGGACTCGATATCGGCCGGGTATTTGGGAAGCTCTACTCGGGTCGTGACACGGGCTTCGGCATCGGTGAGTTCGTCCGCACAGCGGGACGCGGCCACTGCCGCGTTCCGCGCCATGGTCTCGGCATCCTGCGCCGCGTGGACTGCGCTCGACAGAGCCGTCGCTCGTGCCGCTTCGTCGGAGCCCTCGGGGCTCCGCAGCAGCCCGGCCGCACTGCTGCGGAGTCTCTCGGAGAGCTTGAAGTAGCCTTGCTTCGCTTTGGCGGCGCGTTCGTTCGCTCGCTCGCGCTCTTCCAACAGGTCGCTCCCGACCTGAACACGGAGATATCGTGCTGCGGCCTGGTCGTATGTGCTCCGCAGCAAGGCTGTGGAGAGTTCAGGAATAGGATCGGAACGGCGAACGTTTTCGCTCCCGGGTAGTTTGGCCCGATCGTCGTTGACGATACGCACGGTGCGCTGGTGCTCGTAGGCTCTGCGTTGATGCTCTGTAACGAGCTTCTGTAGCTCGATGACCTCATCCTCTGCCTTTCCGGCGGCTTCCCGGCGCTCCCGCATCCTCTCTTTCTCGGACGAGGCCCGCTCCGTCCATTCCGACAGGTGGCCGTAGCGGTCGGCGAGTTCCGTGAGACGTAAGAGCCGTTTGGCGAATGAGTCCCGAGACTCACGCAGAGGTGGCAGCTCCTCTTTGATCTTCTGCCGCCGTTCCTGGAGTGCCTCAAGGACTTCCTGGCGTTCGGCTACCTTCGCATCGGCCGCTGTGAGCTCCCGCACCACACCCGCGTGCTCTTCCGTCAGTACGATGATGCTGCCTTCCGGGTAGCGTGTCCGCCAGTCCGTGAGAGCGTAGGTCAGGGTGCCGTCTTGCTCGATGCGGGCCGTCAGCTCTTCGGTACGGGCGGTGTGTACGGCGTGCCGAGCGTCGATGGCCTCGTGCTCGGCGGCCGCCGCGTCCACGTCGTAGAGAGCGGGGTGGGGCGGGATTACCACCTTGACGCCGTCTGTCAATTCAGCCTCGGGGTCGCTGAAGGTCCTGGTTGTCGCAACCGACACGAAGACAGTCGGTTGGGGGCGCAGCGCCGTGAGTACTTCCCGGGCCCGGTCGACGTCTTCGGGATCATGGAGGAGGATGCCTGCGGCCAGGTGCGGCAGTCGCTCCACGATGTCTCGTCGCCGGCTGGCATCAGGGACGGCAGCGAGGTAGCGCCATCCCGGGACCGCAACCACCTTGGCGTCCTCAAGAGCCTTACAGGCGTCGGTGACCACCTGGGCGGGCGGCAGGAGGTCGCCCGCAGCCAGAGCGAGACGCGCCTCTTCGTCGATGGACTCGGCGACCCTCAACTTGGTCCGCTCGCGTTCAGCCTCACGGCGTGCGGTGTTCAATGCCTCCAGGAGCGAGGCGATGTCGCGCTCGAGGTCGATATCCGGCACAGCGAGGAGTGCCACAAGCCGGGCGTCCTTCTCCAAGCGCGCAGCTTGTGTCCGGACCTCGTCCAGACGGGCGGAGAGCTGCCTACGACGCCCCCGCAGATCGCCCTTCTCCGACTCGGCCTTCCGTAACTCGCCCTGTGCGAGGGCCTCTCGGTCTGCGAGTTCCTCCCATTCGTGTTCCAGGTCTGTGACGCGCTGGGCTGTGTTGTCGCGTTCCTCCTGAACGGTCTCCACGGTCCGGGGCAACGCGGCGGCGTCATGCAGCAGACCGTCGCCGACAGCCGCCTTGATGTCCTCGCGCAGACGTGTAATCAGCTGGTCGAATCTGGCGGCCTCGCCTTCGGCCTTTGTGGCGTCCCGGTGCGCCGCGCGAGCACGCTCTTGTGCCGCGCTCTTCTCTTCCTCCCGCGTCGAGACCTGCTTCAGCTCGGTGAAGGCGGTCTGCGCAGCCTCGTCAGCCGTCGCCCACAGGCTGCGCGCCAGGTGGCGGGCCGCGACGTCGCGCTCTTCCAGTGCGGGACGCGCCTTTTCCTCCTCGACGCCGATGAGATCGGTCAATGCCTTGACCTGGGCGATGCTGTCGTCGTACTCATGCACGGTCGATGTCTCTCGCCACGCTTCGACGAGGTCTCGTGCCCGGGACAGTGCCTTCTCCCTCGCAGTCAGCTCTTGCTGAGCCCCCTTGTTCTTCAAGTCGGCGAAATGGCGCCGCAGTTCGGAGTTGATCGATTTGGCTTGTTCGGCATCGCGGGCCAGCTCATCAAGCGCTTCGTGTGACTCGACGAGCATTGCTCGCCGCCCGAGCACTACGTCATGCTCGTTTCGCGTACGTACCCGAAGTCGTCCACCCAGTTCCGCGACATCATGAGCGGCCTGCTCCGCTCGGCGCCGCGACTTCCGAACAGCTTCGGCTCGCTGAGCGATCGGACCCAGGAGATCGAGCGCGCCTGCGACGAACTCCCGCTCGGTGAGAAGCAAACCACGACTGGCGAGCCGCTCCACATGTTCAGTGACCAGCGCCGCCAGATCATCCATCTCATCGGACTTGACGATCGCCCGCAGCAGGAAATCGACGAACTTCACGTCCGAATCAAGCTTGAGCCAGTTCGCCGCTTCACCTTCGTCAACGTTCATCTCCCGTTGATATCGGAAGAGTTCGGGGTCAAGTTCGAGCAGCTGCAGCCGATTCGTCCAGTCGCCCTGATGTCGTGTCCAGTACAGGGCCAGGCTCTGGTCGGCTGCGTACGCCTCCTGGAGCTCGTCCCGGTATGTGTCCAGGCTGCACGACTTTGTGCCGACCGCCATCGGGAGGGTGTGAAGGCTGATCTCGTCACTGGGTTGCAGGCAGTACCAGCGTTCGCGCAGGTTGTCGGAGACTTCGGAGGCGACCTGATTACGCCAGGCCAGCACCTTTCCGGTGAGCAGCAGTTGCCCGGTGAGCGGGTTCATCCACTCCAGAACGATGTGGGCTACGTCCTTGGGCATGACGAACTTCTCCAGGACACGCGTGTTGGTAGTGCCCACGGTGTGGCGACGTCCGGGAAGAACGACGGAGAAGACGAGCTTGAGCAGAACGGACTTGCCGCCCCCGTTCTCCAGCAGGATCAGGCTGGCGGGCGAGGGCCGGTGAGTCGTGGCGGCGGTGTCGAAGAGGGCTCCCTGCTCGGCGCCCACCGGGTGACCAGCACCACTTAGGTCCAGAGTGACGTCGTGGAAACGGGCACCGGCCGGTCCGACTGTTCTCAACCGGACACGGGACAGCTCGTACATGTATGCGGTTCTCCTAGTCGTGCAGCGTCTCGGCGCGGGTGGTGCGGAGCGTCACGTTCCCAGTGATGGGTGGCAGCACCCCGAGTTCGGTCAGTTCCTCGTAGGCGCGTGTGCTGGCAAGTTCACGCACATGGACCTGGTAGCGGTGGGTGGCGAGGAAGATCTTCTCCCCGTCTTCGGAGTCGGCTCTGCCCTGGTGGAACATTCCACGGTCGACAAGGTGCGCAAGAGCTCGGCCGATGAGGGTGCGGGTGGCCGCTGCCCCTGATCGTCCAGCTTTGGTGGGGGCGACTTCGGGCCGACGCTCGTACGCTCGCCAGGCCCTCTCCAGTTCCAGAGCATCGGCCGGTGGATCCTGCGACTCCTCGCTCGCGGCGACGCGTCCCGCCAGCAGCTGGCACACCGATCGCACGAGTCGGTCGATGGACGACACCCGAGCCTTGCCCTGGTAGCCGTCATCGGCCAAGTCCTCGGGCCGGGGGAAGGCCAGGGCCGCGATCGCCAGGTGCGTGATGCCGTAGAGGATGCGCTCGGCCTCCCGGCTCTCCCGCATCCGCACCTGCCGGGCGTATTGGTCCATCCGAGTCTCGAAGGCCGATCCAGGCAACGCGGTGTGTACCATCCCGGCGCGCGTGGTGACCGCGATGACCCTCAGCCCCATTCCCGCCGCATACCGGGTGACGAGGGTCTCGAAGTCCGGATCCTCGGCGTAGCGCTTCACGAGTGCTGCGTAGGAGCTGTCGCGCACAGGTCGGACCTTGGGTCTAAAGCCGTAGCCGATGAGCCTGCCCGCGGCCTCCGCATCGTCGGCGATGGTCTCGATGGTCATGATTGTCCGATGTTCCTCTCCAGACGGTCGCTGTCCAGAGCCTCTCGGTCGAACGCTGCAGACGTCAGCAATAGGTCGTCACCCTCGAACCCTTGACTGTCCAAGGGGGACCCGGCCGATACGGCGAGCAGGACGCGGTCGGCTCCCTCACTCAACGCCGCCCCCAGTTGCGGACTGAAGGCACGCAACGCCAACAGGACTAGTAGGCCCGGAAGTTCTGGATCGAAATCGGCGGCCTCCTCCAGTAGCTCGGACAACGGGCGTGCCTCGTCGACCAGATCGAGCATGGACTCTGCCACACGCTGCTGCTCGTCGGTGTACCCGCGCACTTCCACGACCGGGACGAGTTCCGGCTCTTCCTCCTCACCCGTGAACCGGGCTCGTTCGGGTGACGGAGCGAGTAACGCGGGAACCAGCGTGGCCAGACAGAACTGGTCATCCCCCGTCGGCCCCACGGACTGCTCGTAGAAGGACCGCACCGGGCGGGAGGCATCGACCAGGGTGAGTCCGAGAATCGGTTGAAGGAGGTCGCCGTACACGTCCACCGGAGCTCTGAGGGCGGTGTCGGAGAACTGTTGGCGGTCCTGTTCGTCGAGGAAGAGCGTGCGAGCGCCGCGCAAACGGGTCTGCAGCCGAGTGTGCCGACGGATGCAGTCCTCCACGATGTCGACGAGGTCGGCGGCCTGTCTCCTCCGGACCTGGTCCTCGGACTGGTCACGCTCGGTGGAGACGGACCGGGAGATCGCGGACTCTTCCTTAAGGCGGTGGTCGACGTGGTCAAGAGCCTCGTTAAGGAGGTCTGGTATCTCGTCCGTCCAGTCGACCGTCGTCACATTCCGGCTCGTGGCTTCGAGTTGGGCCCGGATGATCTCCGCGTACTGAATGGTGCGGATACGGGCCTGCTCGGCCACAGCCTTGGCGTCGGCCAACCGTCCCCTGCCGATGAGGTTACGCAACCTCACTTCGGCGGCGATCTGAGCCGATTCCACATCTGTGTCCAACGCACCGACCAGAACGTTCAACGCCTCGTTGGAAGCACGAAGATACAGGTCTCCGTTGCTGTCCGAACGCTCTTCGATCAGCTTGAAGTCCCACTTCCTCAAAGCGTATGCGCCCGCACCGTCCACTTCTCCGTAGAAGCGGCGAAAGCCTCTGTCCGTGTCCCGAACGTTGATCAGGGAGTCGAGCACCCATCCGGCGACACGCATGCGCTCGTCGGCCGGACGCTCAGGCGCCTGCCAGCCGACGAACGCCCCAGCCCTGAGCAGAACCTGTTCGTGATTCGCTCCTGTGTCATAGTCCATCGCGATGGCCACATGGTCGATGATCTGCAGAGCCACCTCGGCCATCTGGTACTGAGCACCGTCCAGCCACGGCAGTTTCGCCTTGCGAATGTCGAGGTCATGCAAGGGCGCCGTGCAGGCCAGGGCCTTGAGCCTGCGCGTGAGCCCTTCGTCGGCCCGTACTTTCCGATCGCCCCCGTGATCAGTCATGGCGTCACTAGACATGTCCGAAGCTGCGGATGCCACCTGATCCACACAGTATGGCGAGAATCGCGGAGGTGCCCCTAGCTCGTGACTGGGAAGTAACTTCTCACCCTATCGGCCCATTTACTGCGGATTTCCTCAACACGAGCCCTCATATTTGCCCATCACCACTCAGAAGACGCCTCGGCATATTGACCGAATCGCGATCTATCGGGAACTCGATGTTCAGGGAAGGTTGAAACGGAGCTTCATCTGAGTGTGCAGCAGTTGATCTTCTGTGAGGCCGGGTTGGGTGAAGTGGGTCGCGTCGCCGTCGTGGATGAGGTAGTCATAGCCGAGCCGGTCGTCACCCGGCTGCGCGCCGGCCAGACCACGCATCCGCAGACCTGGCGTCCACGAGTCCTCGGGTTCGACGCCGAACTGCTTGTACATCATCGCCTCGCCAGGCCCACCGGCAGAGTCTGGTCTTGATCGGTCACAGGGGCCAGGTCAGGTGTGAGCCACCACTCTGTGGAGCCCTATCGGACGTGGAGGCGCGAGGTCGGGGAATCCGAAGGTGCGAGCGCCGCTGCGGATGTCGCGCGCTGTTCCGGAAGCTAACCGCCTCGTCCGCAAAATGAAATCCCCATCGCACCGGCCCGCGGCTGGTGCGAGACGCACGGTATTGCATAAAACTGCGGTGCTGCGTATAGTCATGCCATCGACGAGGAGGGTTCGATGGCGGTACGAGTGGCAGTTGCCGGGGCGAGCGGGTATGCGGGCGGAGAGGTTCTCCGACTGCTTCTCGGGCACCCCGGGGTCGAGATCGGCGCGCTGACCGGGAACTCCAACGCGGGACAGGTCCTGGGGGCGCTCCAGCCCCATCTGACGCCGCTCGCCGAGCGGGTGTTGGAGCCGACCACCGCCGACGTGCTCGCCGGACACGACGTCGTCTTCCTCGCCCTGCCCCACGGACAGTCCGCCGCCGTCGCCGAGCAGCTCGGTGACGAGGTCCTCGTGGTCGACATGGGTGCCGACTTCCGGCTGCTCGACCCCGCCGCATGGGAGCGGTTCTACGCTTCGCCGCACGCCGGGACCTGGCCCTACGGCCTGCCCGAGCTGCCGGGCGCGCGGGCGTCGCTGGCCGGTGCCCGGCGGATCGCGGTGCCCGGCTGCTACCCCACGGCCGTCTCCCTCGCCCTCTTCCCGGCGTACGAGGCCGGACTCGTCGAGCCCGAGGCCGTGATCACCGCCGCTTCCGGCACCTCCGGCGCGGGCAAGGCGCCCAAGCCGCAGTTGCTCGGCTCCGAGGTGATGGGGTCCATGAGCCCGTACGGCGTCGGGGGCACGCACCGGCACACCCCCGAGATGATCCAGAACCTCAGCGCGGTGGCGGGGGAGCCGGTCACCGTCTCCTTCACCCCGACCCTCGCGCCCATGGCCCGCGGCATCCTCGCCACCTGCTCCGCGAAGGCCCGGCCGGGCGTCACGGCGACCGTGGTGCGGGCCGCGTACGAGAAGGCCCTCGCCGACGAGCCGTTCGTCCGTCTCCTGCCCGATGGACAGTGGCCCGCCACCGCATCGGTGCAGGGCTCGAACGCCGTCCACCTCCAGGTCGCGTACGACGAGAGCGCCCGGCGGGTCATCGCGATCAGCGCCATCGACAACCTCACCAAGGGCACCGCGGGTGGTGCCGTGCAGAGCATGAACATCGCCCTCGGGCTCCCCGAGGAGACCGGGCTCTCCACCGTGGGCCTCGCCCCGTGAGCCCCGTACGAAACCCCGTACAGCACCCCGTACGACATCCCGTACCGAGCCCCGCACAGACGGCCGCGGACACGGCGACCGCACAGACCACCGCGGAGACGACCACCGCACAGACGGCGACCGCACCGAGCGAGGAGAAGAAGCAGTGAGCGTCACGGCAGCCAAGGGATTCACGGCGGCGGGCATCGCCGCCGGGCTCAAGGAGAACGGCAACCCGGACCTGGCCCTCGTCGTCAACAACGGACCGCGCCGCGCCGCCGCGGGCGTCTTCACCTCCAACCGCGTCAAGGCCGCCCCCGTCCTCTGGTCGGAGCAGGTCCTCAAGGGCGGCGAGGTCACCGCCGTCGTCCTCAACTCCGGCGGCGCCAACGCCTGCACCGGCCCGCAGGGCTTCCAGGACACCCACGCCACCGCCGAGAAGGCCGCCGAGGTCCTCACGGGCCACAGCGCGGGCGAGATCGCCGTCGCCTCCACCGGCCTCATCGGTCTGCTGCTGCCCATGGACAAGCTGCTGCCCGGGATCGAGCGGGCCGCCGCGGCCCTCTCCGAGCACGGCGGCGAGAAGGCCGCCATCGCGATCAAGACCACCGACACCGTCCACAAGACCGCCGTCCGACAGGGCGATGGCTGGACGGTCGGCGGGATGGCGAAGGGCGCCGGGATGCTCGCGCCCGGCCTGGCCACCATGCTCGTCGTCCTCACCACCGACGCGGACCTCGGCAGCGCCACCCTCGACAAGGCGCTGCGCGACGCCACCTGGCTCACCTTCGACCGGATCGACTCCGACGGCTGCATGTCCACCAACGACACCGTCCTGCTGCTGGCCTCCGGCGCGTCCGGTGTCACCCCGGAGTACGACGCGTTCGCCGAAGCCGTCCGTGGTGTCTGCGACGACCTCGCCCGGCAGCTCATCGGCGACGCCGAAGGCGCGTCCAAGGACATCCGCATCGAGGTCGTCGGCGCCGCATCCGAGGACGACGCCGTCGAGGTCGGTCGTTCCATCGCCCGTAACAACCTGCTGAAGTGCGCCATACACGGCGAGGACCCCAACTGGGGCCGGGTGCTCTCGGCGATCGGCACGACGCGTGCCGCCTTCGAGCCCGACCGGCTCAATGTCGCCATCAACGGCGTCTGGGTCTGTAAGAACGGCAGCGTGGGCGAGGACCGCGATCTCGTCGATATGCGCTACCGCGAGGTACGGATCACCGCCGACCTCTCGGCCGGCTCCGAGTCCGCCGTGATCTGGGCCAATGACCTCACCGCCGATTACGTCCACGAGAACAGCGCGTACAGCTCATGAGCACGCCGACGCGGAAGCACACCGCGCTGCCCAAGGCCCGCATCCTCATCGAGGCGCTGCCCTGGCTGACCCGCCACCACGGCAAGGTCGTCGTGGTGAAGTTCGGCGGCAACGCCATGGTGGACGAGGACCTGAAGGCGGCCTTCGCACAGGACGTCGTCTTCCTGCGGCACGCCGGACTCCGGCCGGTCGTCGTGCACGGCGGCGGCCCCCAGATCAGTGCCCAGCTCGACCGGCACGGCCTGGTCAGCGAGTTCAAGGCGGGTCTGCGGGTCACCACGCCCGAGGCGATGGACGTCGTCCGGATGGTGCTGGCCGGTCAGGTCCAGCGGGAGCTGGTCGGGCTGCTCAACCAGCACGGGCCGTTCGCCGTCGGTCTCACCGGCGAGGACGCGCACACCATCACCGCCACCAAGCATCTGCCGACCATCGACGGCGAGCTGGTCGACATCGGCAGGGTCGGCGAGATCACCAGGATCGACACCGGCGCCGTGGAGGCGCTGCTGGAGGACGGCCGGATCCCGGTCATCTCCTCCATCGCCCGCGCGGAGGACGACGGACATGTCTACAACGTCAATGCTGATACGGCGGCTGCGGCACTCGCTGCGGCGCTGGGCGCGGAAACGCTGATGGTGCTCACCGATGTCGAGGGGCTGTACGAGGACTGGCCCCACAGCGACGAGGTGATCAGCAGGCTCACCGCCACCGAGCTGGAGAAGCTGCTGCCCGATCTCTCCAGCGGCATGGTGCCCAAGATGCAGGGCTGTCTCTTCGCCGTGCGGAACGGCGTCAACACCGCCCGGGTCATCGACGGCCGGGTACCGCACTCCATCCTGCTGGAGATCTTCACCGACGAAGGCATCGGCACGATGGTCGTGCCCGACGGACAACAACCGATCAACAGAGTCGTACGGGGGGAAGCATGACCAACCAGGAGTTCGCCCAGCGCTGGCAGAGCGTCATGGCCGACAACTACGGCACCCCCGGGCTCGCCCTGGTCCGGGGCGAGGGCGCCACCGTCTGGGACGCGGACGGCACCGCGTACACCGACTTCGTCGGCGGGATCGCGGTGAACGCCCTCGGGCACGCCCACCCCGCCGTCGTGGCCGCCGTCTCCCGCCAGATCGCGACCCTCGGCCATGTCTCCAACCTCTACACCGCCGAGGCGCCCGTCGCCCTCGCCGAACGGCTGATCCAGCTCTTCGACCGCCCCGGCCGGGTCTTCTTCTGCAATTCCGGCGCCGAGGCCAACGAAGCCGCCTTCAAGGTCGGCCGGCTGACGGGCCGCCGCCATATGGTCGCCACCGTCGGCGGCTTCCACGGCCGCACCATGGGCGCCCTGGCCCTCACTGGCCAGCCGGGCAAGCGGGAGCCGTTCGAGCCGCTGCCGGGCGATGTCACGCACGTTCCGTACGGGGACGTCGATGCGTTGCGCGCCGCCGTCACCGGGGAGACCGCGCTCGTCATCATCGAGCCGGTCCAGGGCGAGAACGGCGTGGTCGTCCCGCCCGCCGGCTATCTGAAGGCGGCCCGCGAGATCACCCGCGCCACCGGCACCCTGCTCGTCCTGGACGAGGTGCAGACGGGCATCGGGCGGACCGGCCACTGGTTCGCCGCTCAGGCCGAGGGCGTCGAGGCCGATGTGGTCACGCTCGCCAAGGGGCTCGGCGGCGGACTGCCGCTCGGCGCGACCGTCGTCTTCGGCGCCGCCGCCCATCTGCTGCGGCCCGGTCACCACGGCACCACCTTCGGCGGCAACCCCGTCGCGTGCGCCGCCGGACTCGCCGTACTGGACACCCTCGCCGCCCAGGGCACCCTGGACGAGGTCAAGCGGTTGGGGGAGAAGATCCGGGACGGAATCGAATCTCTCGGACACCCCCTGGTCTCCCAGGTCCGTGGCGCGGGACTGTTGCTGGGTATCGTGCTCAACGAGCCCCTCGCGCCGCAGGCGCAGCTCGCGGCTCAGAGCGCCGGCTTCCTGGTGAACGCCCCGGCTCCCGATGTCGTACGGCTGATGCCGCCGCTGATCATCGACGAGGCCGAAGTGGACGCGTTCCTCCAGGCCCTGCCCGGTGTTCTCGACGCGGTGTACGTGAAGAACGGGGAAGGACGATCCGGAGAATGAGACGACGATGACCGAGGCGCAGGACACCGAGCACGGGGGGCCCGCGGTACCGCAGACCCGGATGGCCCGCCACCGTCGGATCGTGGACATCCTCAACCGACAGCCGGTGCGCTCGCAGAGCCAGCTCGCCAGACTCCTCGCGGACAACGGACTGAGCGTCACCCAGGCGACGCTCTCCCGGGACCTCGACGAACTGGGCGCGGTGAAGATCCGCAACACCGGTGGCGAGCTGATCTACGCGGTCCCCAGCGAGGGCGGTTTCCGCACCCCGCAGGCCCCGCTCGGTGAGTCCGCGAAGGAGGAGCGGATGCGCAGGCTCGCCGGGGAGCTGCTGATCTCCGCGGAGGCATCCGCCAATCTGGTGGTCCTGCGGACGCCGCCGGGCGCGGCGCAGTTCCTCGCGTCGGCCATCGACCAGGCCGAGCTGCACGACATCCTCGGCACCATCGCGGGTGACGACACCCTGATGCTGATCAGCCGGGATCCGCTGGGCGGCCAGGCGCTCGCGGACCATCTGCTGCGCCTGGCGCAGAACGACCGCTAGGCCGCCTCAGGGGCGCCCGGTCAAGGCCCCCGTACCCCCCTTGGTGAGGGGGGTGCGGGGGCCGACCCGTACACCCGTCACTCCGTCCGCGGCGGCAGGGGCAGCGGCAGGGCCGGGAGTCCGTCCAGGCTCACCCCCACATGCTCCTTCTTGGCGCAGTAGGCCGCGAATTCGTCGTCCGTCTTCCGTCCGAAGTGCTCGGCGTGCTGGGTGCGCTCCTCCTGGTATGTCATGAACGGCACGGCGAAGCCGCACGCGTCACTGATCCGCCGCGCGTGGACGACGACGATCGCGCGGGCGCTGGGCCCGTCCACCCCGGCGAAGTGCGTGATCAGCGCGGGCCAGCGCGGATCGTCCCGGAAGACCGCCTCGCCGCTCCCGTGCACCCGCAGCACCTTGGGCGGCCCCTCGAAGGCGCACCACATCAGGGTGATCCGGCCGTTCCCGGGCTCCCGTAGATGGGCGACGGTCTCGGCGCCGCTGCCGCCGAAGTCGAGATAGGCCAGGGTCTGCTCGTCGATGACGACGAGGGTGCCCGCGCGGCCCTTGGGGGAGAGGTTCACATGCCCGTCGCCGTCGAGCGGGGCGGTGGCGGTGAAGAAAACAGGCTGCTGCTCGATGAAGTCGCGGATCCGGCCTTCTATGCGTTCATAGCGCTTTCCCATACGGGGATTATCGGCCGCGCCGGGCTCGGGCCCCGGGGGTCCGGGTGGGTGAGGGCGCGGCGGGGGCCACCCCCGACGCGTTGACGAAACATACGGAGGAGTGCATACTTATTCCATCACCGAATGCATCGTTAGGAGAATCCCGTGACCGAGCGCGTCGTACTCGCCTACTCCGGTGGCCTGGACACCTCTGTCGCCATCGGCTGGATCGCCGAGGAGACGGGCGCCGAGGTCATCGCCGTCGCGGTGGACGTCGGCCAGGGCGGCGAGGACCTGGACGTCATCCGCAAGCGCGCGCTCGCCTGCGGTGCCGTCGAGGCCGAGGTCGCCGACGCGAAGGACGAGTTCGCCAACGAGTACTGCCTCCCGGCGATCAAGGCGAACGCCCTCTACATGGACCGGTACCCGTTGGTCTCGGCGCTCTCCCGGCCCACCATCGTCAAGCACCTGGTCGCCGCCGCCCGCAAGCACGGCGCGAGCATCGTTGCCCACGGCTGCACCGGCAAGGGCAATGACCAGGTCCGCTTCGAGGCCGGGATCTCCGCCCTCGGCCCCGACCTGACCTGCATCGCCCCGGTCCGTGACTACGCGATGACCCGGGACAAGGCGATCGCCTTCTGCGAGGCGAAGCAGCTCCCGATCGCGACCACCAAGAAGTCCCCGTACTCCATCGACCAGAACGTCTTCGGCCGGGCCATCGAGACCGGCTTCCTGGAGGACATCTGGAACGCCCCGATCGAGGACATCTACGAGTACACCTCCAACCCCGCCGAGCCCCGCGAGGCCGACGAGGTCGTCATCTCCTTCAAGGCGGGCGTCCCGGTCGCGATCGACGGCAGGCCCGTCTCCGTCCTCCAGGCGATCCAGCAGCTCAACGAGCGGGCCGGCGCGCAGGGCATCGGCCGGATCGACATCGTCGAGGACCGGCTCGTGGGCATCAAGTCCCGTGAGGTGTACGAGGCGCCCGGCGCCATCGCGCTGATCACCGCCCACCAGGAGCTGGAGAACGTCACGGTCGAGCGCGAGCTGGCCCGTTACAAGCGGCAGGTCGAGCAGCGCTGGAGCGAGCTGGTCTACGACGGCCTGTGGTACTCCCCGCTCAAGCGGGCCCTGGACGGTTTCGTGGACGAGGCCAACCAGCATGTGACCGGTGACGTCCGGCTGACGCTGCACGGCGGTCGCGCCGTCGTCACCGGCCGGCGGTCGGAGCAGTCGCTGTACGACTTCAACCTGGCGACCTACGACACCGGCGACACCTTCGACCAGTCGAAGGCGCAGGGCTTCATCGAGATCTTCGGCCTCTCCTCGAAGATCGCCGCCCGGCGCGACCTCGTCTGATCCCTCCCACCCGCACCAAGGCCGCCTCCTCGATCCTCCGTACGACGGGGAGGCGCGGCACATCCACTCATCCGAGGAGCCCGAGCAGTGAGCAGCAACAACGGTGATGTCCGGCTCTGGGGCGGACGGTTCGCGGACGGCCCCGCCGACGCGCTGGCCAAGCTTTCCGCCTCGGTCCACTTCGACTGGCGGCTCGCGCCGTACGACATCGCCGGATCCCGTGCCCACGCCCGGGTGCTCCACACGGCGGGCCTGCTCACCGCGGACGAGCTGACCCGGATGCTCGCCGGGCTCGACCTGCTGGAAGCGGATGTCGCCGACGGTTCCTTCACCGGGACCATCGCCGACGAGGATGTGCACACCGCGCTGGAGCGGGGCCTGCTGGAGCGACTCGGCCCCGACCTCGGCGGCAAGCTGCGGGCCGGTCGTTCCCGCAACGACCAGGTGGCCACCCTCTTCCGGATGTATCTGCGCGACCACGCCCGGATCGTCGGCGGGCTGGTCGCCGAACTCCAGGACGCGCTGGTGGGCCTGGCCGAGGCGCATCCGGCGGTGGCGATGCCGGGCCGTACGCATCTCCAGCACGCCCAGCCGGTGCTCTTCGCCCACCACGTCCTCGCCCACGTACAGGCGTTCTCGCGGGACGCGGAGCGGCTGCGGCAGTGGGACGAGCGGACCGCGGTCTCCCCGTACGGTTCCGGGGCGCTGGCGGGCTCCTCGCTCGGGCTCGACCCCGAGGCGGTCGCCGCCGACCTGGGCTTCGAGCGGGGCTCGGTGGGCAACTCGATCGACGGCACGGCCTCCCGGGACTTCGTCGCGGAGTTCGCCTTCATCACCGCGATGATCGGCATCAATCTGTCGCGGATCGCGGAGGAGATCATCATCTGGAACACGAAGGAGTTCTCCTTCGTCACCCTCCACGACGCCTTCTCCACCGGCTCCTCGATCATGCCGCAGAAGAAGAACCCGGACATCGCCGAACTGGCCCGCGGCAAGTCCGGCCGGCTCATCGGCAACCTCACCGGACTACTGGCGACGCTGAAGGCGCTGCCGCTGGCGTACAACCGGGATCTCCAGGAGGACAAGGAGCCGGTCTTCGACTCCATTGACCAGTTGGAGGTCCTGCTCCCCGCCTTCACCGGGATGATGGCCACGCTCACGGTCAACCGCGCGCGGATGGAGGAGCTGGCCCCGGCCGGCTTCTCGCTCGCCACGGACATCGCGGAGTGGCTGGTGCGCCAGGGTGTGCCGTTCCGGGTCGCGCACGAGGTCGCGGGCGAGTGCGTCAAGGAGTGCGAGGCCCTCGGCATCGAGCTGGACGAGCTGTCGGACGCCCAGTTCGCCAAGATCTCGGAGCATCTGACCCCGGAGGTCCGTACGGTCCTCGACGTCCCCGGGGCGCTGGCCTCCCGCGACGGCCGGGGCGGCACGGCTCCGTCGGCGGTCGCGGTACAGCTCGCGGAGGTCAAGGCCGATCTGGCCGTCCAGCACGACTGGGCGGGCGCCAAGCGCTGACACCCCCGGCTCCCACCCCCCACGCCCGCGAGGCGTGGGGGGTGCTGTCGTGTCCGGGCGTCTCCCGTACCGGGTCTCCCGTGCCGCGTCTGTCGTGTTCTGGCCTCTCCCGTACCGCGCCCACCCACGCCTCGAATGAGCCGGACAGCTAGCTGATGAGACAAAAATGTCTCACTGGGTCTATGGTTGTCTCATGACAGTCGATCGTGAGCAGGTCCTGCGCAGTGCCGCGACCCTGCTCTCCCGCAAAGCCACCGCGACCATGGACGAGGTGGCCAAATCGGCCGGCATCGGCCGGGCCACCCTCCACCGGCACTTCGCCGGCCGGGAGGCCCTGGTGCGTGCGCTGGAGGAGTTCGGGATCAGTGAGTTCGAGCGGGCGCTCGACGCCGCCCGGCTCGACGAGGGCAGCGCGACCGACGCGCTGCGCAGGTTCGTCGCCGGGTCCGAACCGGTCGCGGGCCTGCTCGCCTTCCTCATCACCGAGAACCAGCTCTTCGAGGGCGCCGAGATGCACGACGGCTGGGACAGGATGGACGCCCGGATCGCCGCGCTCTTCCAGCGCGGGCAGAGCGAGGGCGACTTCCGGATCGACCTCACCGCGAACTGGCTCACCGACGCCCTGTACGGCCTGCTCAGCTCGGGCGCCTGGGCCATCCAGAGCGGTCGGGTCGCCGCCAATGACTACTCATTCATGATCGTGGAGCTGCTACTCGGCGGCTGCACCCGACGGAGGACAAACCCGTGACCGGCACCCATCTCACGACCAAGGACCAGGAGACGGTCCCCTCGGCGAGTCGCTGGCTCGCGCTCTCCGTCCTGGTGCTGGCCGTGCTGCTCGTCGCGGTCGACGCCACCGTGCTCGGCCTCGCCACCCCCTTCCTCAGCGAGGACCTCAAGCCCTCCGGCACCCAGCTCCTGTGGATCGGCGACGTCTACTCCTTCGTCATCGCCGGTCTGCTGATCTCCATGGGCAGCCTCGGCGACCGGATCGGCCGCAAGAAGCTGCTGCTGGTCGGCGCCGTCGCCTTCGGCGCGGTCTCCGTGATCAACGCCTACGCCACGAGCCCCGAGATGATGATCGTGGCCCGCGCCCTGCTCGGTGTCGCCGGCGCCACCCTGATGCCGTCCACGCTCGCCCTGATCCGCAACCTCTTCCACGACCCCCGGGAGCGCAGCGTCGCCGTCGGCATCTGGGGTGCCGCGGCCTCCGCCGGCGCCGCCGTGGGTCCCGTCGTCGGTGGTGCCCTGCTGGAGCACTTCTGGTGGGGCTCGGTCTTCCTCATCAATCTGCCGGTCATGGCCGTCCTGGTCGTCGTCGGCATCAAGCTGCTCCCCGAGTCGCGCAACCCGAACCCGGGCCCGTGGGACCTCATCAGCGTCGCCCTCTCCCTGATCGGCATGGTCGCCGTCGTGTACGCGGTGAAGGAGACGGCCGTCCACGGTCCCGGCCCGGTCACGATCGCGGCTGCCGTCATCGGTGTCGGCGCGCTGTTCTGGTTCGTACGGCGCCAGCTCACGCTGCCGTCACCCCTGCTGGATGTGCGGCTCTTCCACAACCGGGGCTTCTCCGGCGCGGTGCTGGCGGATCTGCTGACCATCCTCGGCCTCTCCGGCCTGGTCTTCTTCCTCTCGCAGTTCCTCCAGTTGGTGCAGGGGCGTTCCCCCCTGGAGGCGGGTCTGATCGAGCTGCCCGCCGCGATCGGCGCCGTCGGTGCCGGTCTGATGGCCGGCCGGCTGGCCCGCCGGGCCTCCGTGCGCAGTGCGGTCTCGGCCGGACTGACGGCGGTCGGTCTCGCCCTCGGCGCCTGTGTGCTGCTGACCGCCGAGACCGGGCCGGTCGCCATGGGCCTCGCGCTCTTCCTCGGCGGACTCGGCTCCGGACTCGCCTTCACGGTGACCGCGGACGTCATTCTCTCCAGCGTGCCCAAGGAGCAGGCGGGCGCGGCGTCGGCCGTCTCCGAGACGGCGTACGAGCTGGGCGCGGCGCTCGGTATCGCCCTGCTGGGCTCGCTCGTGACCGGCGTCTACCGGGACTTCACCGTGCCGGCCGGGGTGCCGGCCGATGCGGCGGCGGCCGCCCAGGACTCCCTCGGCGGCGCGACCGAGGCGATCAAGGCGCTTCCGGCGGACCAGGGCGCCGCCCTGCTCTCCTCGGCGCAGAACGCCTTCGCCGAAGGGTTCCACGTCGCCGCCGCGGTCGGCTCGGTGGTGCTGCTGGTGACGGCGGTCGCGGCCTGGTTCCTGCTCAAGGGACAGCGGCTGGAGGACGGCATCGAGCACCCCTGACCGTCACCCCTGACCGGTCGCCCCTGACCGGGTCGCCCTTGGCCGTGCCGGTCCCGCGGGAGCCATGACGAAGGGCCGGGAACCCCGAGCGGGGGTCCCGGCCCTTCGTCGTACCGTCTCTCAGGCCGCCTTCGCCTTCGTGGCGTACATGTCCACGTACTCCTGCCCGGACAGCCGCATGACCTCGGTCATCACCGAGTCCGTGATCGCCCGCAGCACATAGCGGTCACGGCCCATGCCCTCGTACCGGGAGAACTCCATCGGCGCGCCGAAGCGGACCGTCACCCGGCCCGGCCGGGGCAGCCCCGAGCCGCCCGGCTGGAGCTTGTCGGTGCCGATCACCGCGAACGGGACCACGGGCGCGCCCGTCATCAGGGTGAGCCGGGCGATGCCCGTACGTCCCCGGTAGAGCCGGCCGTCGGGGGAGCGGGTGCCCTCGGGGTAGATGCCGAAGACCCTGCCGTCCTCCAGCATCCGGCGGCCCGTGTTCAGCGCGGCCACCGCGCCGTTCGCGCCGTCCCGGTCCACCGGGATCATGCCGACGCCGGTGAAGAACCAGGCCATCACCTTGCCCTTGATCCCCTTGCCCGTGACGTACTCGTCCTTGCCGATGAAGTACACCGGGCGCGGGCACGCCAGCGGCATGATCATGGAGTCGATGAAGGTGAGGTGGTTCCCGGCGAGGATGACGGGACCGGAGCCCGGAATGTTCTCGACCCCTTCCACGCGCGCACGGAACATCAGGCGCAGAAACGGTCCTAGAACGGCCCTGATGAGGGACAAGCGGGACAACGGGTCCTCCGGTGTCGTGGACGGACGGCGGTGGTCGGCGACCTGCGCGCGGCTCCGCGCCACCCGTTACCAGATACGGCGAAGTCTGTGCAGGTGAGGACGATACTCGCGGCACGCGTCCGATCGCACATCGGGTTCACGTTCCGGATGCGCGGTGTTGACATGAGTTCGCGTCACGTTCGCGCGGGAGCCGCCCCGGGTCTTCCCGGCGGCAGGGATCGGTCCCTAGCGTCGGGCATCGCCTGACAGGTGCGGAAGAGCACGGGGCAGCATCGGGAGGAGCTTCGATGACACAGGGCACGGACAGCGGTCCGGGACGGCGGACGGTACTGGGGGCGGCGGCGCTCTCCACGGCCGCGATCGGCGTCGGCGGTGGAGCCGCACCGGCCGCCGCCGGGGAGCGGCCGGGCGACGGGCGGGGAGCACCCGGCGGGGGGTACCGGGAGCTGCCGCACCCCACGGTGATCGCCCACCGGGGCGCCAGCGGCTACCGGCCCGAGCACACCATCGGCGCGTACCAGCTCGCCCTCGACATGGGCGCGCACGTCGTCGAACAGGATCTGGTCCCCACCAGGGACGGCCATCTCGTCTGCCGTCACGAGAACGACATCACCGGGACCACGGACGTCGCCGACCACCCGGAGTTCGCCTCCCGGAGAACGACGAAGAAGATCGACGGCACTTCGATCACCGGCTGGTTCACCGAGGACTTCACCCTCGCCGAGCTGAAGACGCTGCGCGCCAAGGAGCGCATCCCCGGTGTCCGGCGCGACAACACGCTGTACGACGGCCGCTGGACGATCCCCTCCTTCGACGAGGTGCTGCGCTGGGCCGAACGGGAAGGACGCCGCCGGGGGCGCCCGGTCTGGCTGCATGTCGAGACCAAGCACCCCACCTACTTCCGTGGCATCGGTCTCGGACTTGAGGAGCCGCTGGCCCGGCTGCTGCGCCGGTACGGCCGGGACCGTCGCGATGCGCCGGTCTTCCTCCAGTCCTTCGAGCCGAGCAGTGTGCGGCGGCTGTCCCGGCTGGTCTCCGCGCCGGGCGTCGTGCTGCTCGACGCGGCCGGCACCCGGCCCTGGGACTTCGTCGCCACGGGTGACCCGCGCACGGTCGACGATCTGGTCGCGCCGCGCGGGCTGGCGTGGATCGCCTCCTTCGCCCGGGGCATCGGCCCGACGCTGAACCTGATCATCCCGAAGGACGCGGCCGGCCGGCTCGGCGAGCCGACGACCCTGGTCCGGGACGCCCACCGCAAGGGGCTGATAGTCCACCCGTACACCCTCCGCAACGAGAATGCCTTCCTGCCCGCCGACTTCCGGCGGGATGACGACGCCACCGTCCCGGGCATCGATCCGAACGGGTACGGCGATGTCTTCGGTGCCTTCCGGCGCTACTTCGAGACGGGCATCGACGGCATCTTCACGGACCATCCGGACACGGGCCTCCTCGCCGCCGCCGACTTCCGGGACTGAACGGCCGGCTCGCCGGGGGGTATCGGGGCCGCGGGCGGGGCGCACGGTGTACGGGTGCCTCCGGGGCGCGCGCTGCTCCGGCACCGCGCGCCGCCCCACCACTCCGCCACTCCGGCGCCGCCGCACGTTCACCCGTACGGGTGAATGGAGCTTCGTACGGCAACCGCCCCCGCACGGCGGTTCGTCCCGCCAGGCATGACGCTTCCCGCGGACCTCTCCGACCGGCTGGTCAGGGAGCTGCGTCCGCTCGTGGCCGCGGAGGCGACCGCCGAGGCGCCCGGTGCCGGAGCGGAGGCGGCGGACCTCGAACAAGCCGTGTGGGTTCGACTGTTCGAACATCTGGACCGATCGGGCCCGCCGTCCGACGCGGCCCGCTGGGTGCGGTCCGCCGTCCGCGCCGAGGCCCGCCGCGCCCGCCGTGTCACGGCCCGCGAGCGCCCCTTGGGCGCCGGCCCGCCCGCCGACCCCGAACGGGATCCGGAACGCGCCGCGCTCAGGGCCGAACGGAGTCACGCCCTCTGGGCCGCCGTGGCCCGGACTCCCGGTGGCTGCCCCCGGTTGTTGACTGCGATGTTGTCGCCGAATGACCCCACTTACCGTGAAATCGCAGGAGCGTTGGGAATCTCACAAGGAAGTCTGGGCCCCATGCGTTCCCGTTGCCTGGGATGCCTGCGCAGAATGCTCCCGACGGAGGTTGCGGCTCCTGAACATGGGGGAATGGAGCGATAGACAACCGGAGCGAAACAGGTGAGCGGGAGGAATGCGCGCATGGGCATGAGCGTGACGATCTCAGCGGCGAGAGCACAGGATGCGGAACACATCCTCAAGCTTCAGTATCTGTGCTACCAGACCGAGGCTGAGCTCTACGGCGACTACGCGATCGAGCCCCTCACCCAGTCACTTGACGATCTGTGCGCCGAGATCACCCGTGGTCCCGCCCTGGTGGCCCGGCTCGGTGACGAGGTCGTCGCGTCCGTCCGGGGCAGGGTGGACGAGGACGGCACGGCCAGGATCGCCAAGCTGATCGTGCATCCCCGGATGCGCCGGCACGGTCTCGGCGGACGGCTGCTCGACGCGATCGAGGACCATTTCGTCACGGAGCCGGCCGCGCAGCGGTTCCAGCTCTTCACCGGTCACCGCAGCGAGGGCAATCTCCGGCTCTACCGCAGCCGGGGCTATGTACCGGTCGCCAGTGAGCAGGTCGGCCCGAGACTGACGATCGTCACCCTGGAGAAGGAGACCGTGACCCTCGGCGCCTTCGCGGCGAGCGCCTAGACCGGCCGCTGCGGAGTCTTCGGAGCCTTCGTCGCGCGGGGCCGGGGCTGGTCCGGCCGCTCCTCGCGGGCGCGGCGCAGCCACAGCATCCCGGTGACCGGCAGTAGCACCGGGATGAAGAGGTAGCCCATCCCGTACTCCGACCAGACCGTGGAGTCGGGGAAGGCGGACGGCTCCAGCACCGTCCAGGTGCCGACGATCAGTACCCCGGCCAGCTCGGCGGCGCAGCACACCAGCGCCGCCCTGCGGGCCGTCTCCCCGCCCCGTACCAGGGTGTACGTGATGAACGCGTACACCACGGCGGCGACGGCGGAGAGGGTGTGGGCGAGCGGGGCGCTGCCGAAGTCGGTGAGGATCTGGTAGACGGAGCGGGAGACCGCGCCGACCGACATCACCCCGTACAGCCAGACCAGCAGCACCCCGGGGCCCTGGACCAGCCGGGTGCCGCGCTGCCGCTTCTCCTCGGTGACGGACTCGGACACCGTCAGCCTCCCCAGATCTCGTAGAGCCGTACTTCGAGTACGGCGAGGACCACCGCACCGGCCGCCACGGTCGCCGAGCCCCAGCGGGTCCGCTCCGCGAGTGAGAGGAAACCGGCGGCCGGGACCGAGGCGAACGCGCCGATCAGATAGACGACGAACGTGGTCGCGCCGGCGTGCGGCTCCTCGCCGCGCGCGAGCTGCGTGATGCCCACCACCAGTTGCGCCAGTGCCAGCAACGACACCACGGCCATGCCGATGAAGTGCCAGTCCTTGGTCGGTTGGTCCCGGTAGGCGGCGAAACCGCACCAGGCGGCGAGGGCGAGCGCG
This sequence comes from Streptomyces sp. NPDC020965, assembly GCF_044333555.1. Taxonomy (NCBI): domain Bacteria; kingdom Bacillati; phylum Actinomycetota; class Actinomycetes; order Kitasatosporales; family Streptomycetaceae; genus Streptomyces; species Streptomyces sp. NPDC020965. Next base: position 180,018 of record NZ_JBIRRE010000009.1, on the reverse strand, counting down.
GCCACACCGACCGCGACCGTCAGGGCGTCAAGCATGGCCCCGAGACTATTACGGGCCGGGGCGCCCGGTGCGCGCGGCCCCGGCTGGCGAAGGTGCCCCCCGCCGGCGTGGGCGATCGTGGCCTTGGCCACAGCAGGCGGGTGCGCCGACCCGGTCCCACCCCCGGTCCGTACGGTATCCGCGCAGGTCAGCCGGGGAACGGGCGGAGGTGCCCGGGCCGGCGACGATGTCCGAATGCCGAATAACGGCCGTCCGCTATTCGGACAGGGTTGATCGCGCGACCGAACGGTCTGCTTTACTGGCCGACATGACCACGACGAGCAGCCGCATCCTTGCGACCGAGGCGATCACGACGCCCGGTGCTCGTTGTATGTGTCGAATGCGCGCCTTCTGAGGGTCCCTGCCTGTGCCTCACGCCCCGAAGTGAGACCGCGCAGACGCCGTGTCCGCTGATCCGGACCGCCGCTGCCCCACGTGTGTGCAGTCCTCCCGCCCCGGTGCCCCCGACGGCGCCCCGGGAGCGAGACCGCGCCGCGTCCCCATGACAGAAGCCCCCGAAGACGAACGCCCCGTGCCCGGCTGAGGACGTGTGCCGCGCACTCGACAGTGATGGACATCCCAGTGATCACCACAACGGGCCTCACCAAGGTCTACCGCTCGCGACACCGCGAGATAACCGCCCTGGACGGCGTCGATCTCCATGTCGAGGAGGGCGAGGTCTACGGCGTCATCGGCCAGAGCGGCGCCGGAAAGTCCTCGCTCATCCGCTGCGTCAACCTCCTGGAGCGCCCCACATCGGGCACCGTGACCGTGAACGGCCAGGACCTCACCGCCCTCGCCGGACGCGGACCGCGCGCCGGGAAGGACCTCCGCGAGGCGCGCAGCCGTATCGGCATGGTCTTCCAGCACTTCAACCTGCTGTCCTCCCGCACCGTCCTGGACAACGTCGAACTGCCGCTGGAGATCCTCGGTCTCTCCGGCCGGGAGCGCACCCGCAAGGCGCTCGAACTCCTCGACCTGGTGGGCCTCGCCGAGAAGGCCAAGTCCTACCCGAGCCAGCTCTCGGGCGGGCAGAAGCAGCGCGTCGGCATCGCCCGTGCGCTCGCCGGCGATCCGAAGGTGCTCCTCTCCGACGAGGCGACCAGCGCGCTCGACCCCGAGACCACCCGCTCCATCCTCCAACTGCTGCGCGACCTCAACCGCCGCCTCGGCCTCACCGTCCTGCTCATCACGCATGAGATGGATGTCGTCAAGACCGTCTGCGACTCCGCCGCGCTGATGGAGAACGGGCGGATCGTGGAGTCCGGGACGGTCGCCGAACTCCTGGCCACGCCCGGTTCCGAACTGGCCGCCGCGCTCTTCCCGGTCAGCGGTGAGGCGTCCGGCGCCGATCGCACCGTCGTCGACGTGACCTTCCACGGTGACGCCGCCACCCAGCCGGTGATCTCCCAGCTCTCCCGTACGTACAACATCGACATCTCGATCCTCGGCGCCGCGATGGACACCGTCGGCGGCAAGCAGGTCGGCCGGATGCGGATCGAGCTGCCCGGCCGTTTCGAGGAGAACGTCGTCCCGATCGGCTTTCTGCGCGAACAGGGCCTCCAGGTGGACGTCGCCGCCGCGGGCACCCTCACCGACGCGGTCAAGGAAGGTGCCAAGTGACCTGGTCCGAGATGTCACCCCTGCTGGCGCAGGCGTGTTGGGACACGCTCTACATGGTCGGCTGGTCCACCGCCATCGCCGTCATCGCCGGACTGCCGCTGGGCATCGTCCTCGTCCTCACCGACCGGGGCGGACTGCTCGGCAACGCCGCCGTGAACAAGGTGCTCGGCCAGATCGTCAACATCACCCGCTCGATGCCGTTCATCGTCCTCATGGTCGCGCTGATGCCCTTCACCAAGGCGATCACCGGCACCACCATCGGCCGTGAGGGCGCGATCGTGCCGCTCGCGATCGGCGCCATCCCGTTCTTCGCCCGGCTGGTGGAGACCGCCGTGCGCGAGGTGGACGGCGGTCTCGTCGAGGCCGTGCAGTCGATGGGCGGCAGCACCTGGACCGTCGTACGGAAGGTCCTCGTGCCCGAGTCGCTCCCGTCGCTGATCTCCAGCGCCACCACCACCGTGGTCGTGCTGATCGGCTACTCGGCCATGGCCGGCACCGTCGGCGCCGGCGGACTCGGCGATATCGCCATCCGCTACGGCCACCAGCGCTTCGAGACCGAACTGATGTGGGTCACGGTGGCGATCCTCGCCGTCGTCATCTCGATCATCCAGTTCGCCGGTGACTTCGCGGCCCGGGGCCTGCACCGCCGGGGGCGCGGCGGGCCCGCGCCCAGGCTGCGATTCCTCAAGGCCGGCCCGCCCAGCACCGTCATGGGCGTCGGCAGCGCCCAGACCACGCTGGCCGAAACCGCCGACACCCGTCCGGCCGCCCAGAACTCGGAGGCCGTGGGGAGTCCCACCCGGACCCCCTGAGCCGTCCGTCCTGACCCCACCCGGGTCGCACCACCCGCACCACCCATGGAGAAAGGCACTTTTCGTGCGTAACACCACCAAGATCACCACCGCTGTCCTGGCCGTCGGAGCCCTCACCCTCGGGCTCTCCGCGTGCGGCTCCGACTCCGACGCCAAGAGCGACGCGGACTCCCCGCTCGTCGTCGCCGCCAGCTCAGTCCCGCACGCCGAGATCCTCGGCTTCGTCAAGGACAAGCTGGCCGCCAAGGAAGACCTCAAGCTGGAGGTCAAGGAGTTCGCCGACTACGTGCTGCCGAACACGGCCACGCAGAGCGGCGAGGTGGGTGCCAACTACTTCCAGCACAAGCCGTACCTGGACGACTTCAACAAGAAGAACGGCACCACGATCGTGCCCGTCGCCACGGTGCACCTGGAGCCGCTCGGCCTCTACTCCAAGAAGGCCGAGAAGATCACCGACCTCAAGCAGGGCGCCACCGTCGCGCTCCCCAACGACACCACCAACGAGGCGCGCGCCCTCCAGCTCCTCGCGGCGAACGGCCTCATCAAGCTGAAGGCCGGCGCGGGCAGCGAGGCCACGCCCAAGGACGTCACCGAGAACCCGAAGAAGCTCAAGTTCAAGGAGTTGGAGGCGGCCCAGGTGCCGCGCGCGCTCGACGACGTCGACGCCGCGGTGATCAACGGCAACTACGCCGTCCAGGCCAAGCTCAGCCCCAAGAACGACTCCCTCGTGCTCGAAGCCGCTCAGGGCAACCCCTACGGCAACTTCCTCGCGGTCAAGAAGGGCAACGAGAAGGACGAGCGCGTGGCGAAGCTCGCCAAGCTGCTGAACTCGCCCGAGGTGAAGAAGTTCATCGAGGACGAGTACGACGGCTCGGTCATCGCGGCGTTCTGACCGACGGCCGGCCCGGCTCCGGCCGGGACGGACCCTTCGGCGGCCCCGCACCGCTCCCGTTCGTCCGGGGGCGTGCGGGGCCGCCGCCGCCGTGCGCGCCCGGATGAACGGGAGCAGGACCCTGTGATGCGGTCCGACCGGCCCATGCTGCATGCTGGGCCCTTCGGCAGTCCCCTGGTTCCTGGCTTCAACGGGCCCCTGGTTATGGAGCGGCGCATGACGACCACCTTCCCGGACGTGTCCATCAGCACGGAGCGGTTGGTACTGCGCGCCTTCGAAGAGGCCGACGTCCCCGCGTACACCGACATGATGAACGACGAGATGGTGACGGCCTGGACCTCCGCGCCCCACCCGTACACCGTCGCCGACGCCCGGACCTGGGTCCGCACGCTCGCGCCCGCCGAGCGGACCGGCGGCCGGGGCATCGCCTTCGCCGTCACCGAGTTCCTCACCCAGCGGCTCGTCGGCACCGTGCGGCTCCACGGCACCGACTGGCGCACCCGTGCCACCGAGGTCTCCTATGTCACCGCGCCCTGGGCGCGCGGCGAGGGCTACGCCACCGAATCCGTGCTGGCCGTCGCCAAATGGCTGTTCCGCGACCAGTTCTTCGAACGACTGGAGCTGCGGACCCCCGCCGACAACACCGCCGCCCAGCAGGTCGCCCAGAAGATGGGCTGCATCAGCGAGGGCGTCCTGCGGAACGCCTGGATAGCGCGCACCCCGACGAACGACGGCCGCTGGACCGACATCCGCACCGATCTGATCGTCTGGAGCCTGCTGCCCGAAGACCTGGAGGGCGGCACGGACGACATGGCGCGCTTCGGCTACGCCTCCTTCACCGAACTCGGCTGAGCCGCGCCGGCCGGCAGGCGACGGCGTACGGGCTCCGGACCACGGGCTCCGGAGCGACCCGCCCGACGTCCCCTCCCCCTGGCCGGGGCGGTGCCGGCGGGGGTGGCGAACCATACGACCCGGACCGGGTCGCCCGGCGCCCGCGCCAGGTAACCTCACCGTGCCCGCCCTCCACCGGAGCGGTGCCCCCCGCGCGACGACCTCAGGGAGACTGACGACGATGGCCGACCGCGTCACGGTGATCGGCTGGGACGGTTCGCCCCTCACCGCCGCGGCGAGATCCGCCCTTTCCGCCGCCACCCTGGTGGCCGGGGCGGCACACCATCTCGCACTCCCCGAGGTCCCCCCGTCGGCCGAGCGCGTCCGCCTCGGCAGCATCGACCTCGCCGCCCGCAGGATCGCCGGCCACCGCGGCAGCGCCGTCGTACTCGCCGACGGAGACCCCGGCTTCTTCGGTGTCGTCCGCACCCTCCGCGCGCCGGAACACGGCCTGGAGGTCGAGGTCGTGCCCGCGGTCTCCTCGGTCGCCACCGCCTTCGCCCGTGCCGGAATGCCGTGGGACGACGCCCGCGTGGTCGTCGCCCACCCCCGCACCCTGCGCCGCGCCGTCAACGTCTGCCGCGCGCATCCGAAGGTCGCCGTCCTCACCTCCCCGGGCGCGGGCCCCGCCGAACTGGCCCTCCTGCTCGAAGGCGTCCACCGCACCTTCGTCATCTGCGAGGAACTGGGCACCGACCGGGAACAGGTCTCCGTCCTCACCTCCGACAAGGCCGCCGACCACGTCTGGCGCGACCCCAATGTCGTGATCGTCATCGGCGGCACGGGGACCCACCCGGCGACGGGCGGCGGCTGGCTCGCGGGCCACGACCCCGGATACCCCCCGGTGATACGAGGGTGGGCACTGCCCCCGGAGGCGTACGGCGGCGTCGCCCGGCGGCTCGGCGCGGGCGAGTCGGAGCGGCTGCGCGCCGCCCAGTTGGCCCGCCTCGGGCCGCGGATCGGCGATCTGGTCTGGGACATCGGCTCCGGCAGCGGCGCGCTCGCGGCGGAGGCCGCCCGGTTCGGCGCCGCAGTGATCGCCGTCGACGCCGATCCGGCCGCCTGTGCCCACACCGACGCCACCGCCCGGCGCGCCGGCGTCCAGGTGCGGGTGGTGAACGGCCTCGCCCCGCAGGTGCTGGAACGGCTGCCGGAACCCGACGTCGTACGGATCGGGGGCGGGGGCGCCCGGGTGGTCACCGCCTGCGCCGACCGGCGTCCCGAACGCATCGTGACCCATGCCTCCACGCGCGACGAGGCCGAGGCGATCGGAGCGGCCCTGAAGGGCGGCGGCTACACCGTCGAGTGCGCGCTGCTCCAGTCCGTCGAGCTGGATCCCGGGGACTGGGAGGAGCGGGAGAGGTCGGTCGCCTTCCTGCTCTCCGGCAGGCAGCCGGACCGCGCCCCATGACCCGCCACTCGAACAGCCCGAGGTAGGCTGACCGACCGTTGTACCGCACCTCCGGGCGCTCGTCGCTTCCTTCGACGGGACCCGGAAGACCGGAAAACCAGTGCCGCTTCGGCCCCGGTATGTGGTACGTCGTGACCGGGGGCGCGCAACGTGGCGCAGCCCACAGTGGACGGTGGCGGATCTCCCCCGCCGGGTCCGCGAACGGGCGCGAGAATGCTGAGTGTCCGTGGGCCATCGTGCCGCGCGGCGCACGCGCTCGTTCTTGTTGACGGGCGCCGGGCGTGCCGCGACGGGCGCTCGGGCGATGGGCGAAGGATCACAAGCGATGGGCGAGGGGTACGCATGACCGACACCGGCCAGATCCCGGACGAGGGGCTGCCGGGGAACGCAGGCGTGGTGGAGCAGCGACCGGGTGTGCCCGGCTCCGATGCCTACACCTTCCTGGACCCCAACGGGCAGCTCCCCGAAGAGGACGACCTCCTGCTGATGCCGAGCGCCCAGGGGGCGTGGAGCGATCCGCAGTCGATGCACACGCCGCCGGCCGGGGTGCCGGTTCCGGAGCAGTTCGTGCCGGTGCCTCCGGCCGCGCCGCTCGCCGCTCAGGCGGCGCAGCGCCCGCCGCAGCCGCCGGTAATCGAACAGCGGCTGGTGAACGGCGCGCCCGTGCAGGGGCCGACGGACCTCGGCGCCCCCGATCAGCTGGTGGGGTCGGAGTCCGCCGCGTCCCTGAGCGCCGCCCCGAGCGTCGGCGCCCCGACCGATCTCGGCGCGCCGGAGTCCGCGGCTCCCGATCCCGCCGTCCCGGCACCTGCCGTCGTCGAGCCCGCCCCGGTGGCGGCCGTCGCCGAGCAGCCCGCGCAGGGCGCCCCGTCCGCTGTCGCTCCCGCGTCCGTGACCGGTGCGGAGCAGTCCGCAGCCGGGTCGCCGCCGATGGCGCCGGAGCCCCTGCCCGGGGCCGTACCCCAGCGGGAGCCCGAGACCACGGCGTCCGCACCGGTGCCGCCGCAGGCCCGGCGTCCGCTGCACATGGGTCCGCCGCTGCCGGACACCTCGGGCGGTGTCGTCCGCTCGCTCGCCGACCGGGGGCCCGCCCACACGCCCCCGCACCCGTTGACCGTGCAGAACAACCCGGGCGCGCCCGCGACCGGGTTGGAGTACCTCGACGCTCCCCGCGAGGAGGCGGCCCCGGTGCTGCCGGGACCGCAGCTCGGCGAGATCCCGCCGCAGGCCGGTGCCCCGTGGGATCCGCGACCTTCGCAGCCCGAGGGGGCGGCGCCAGCAGAAACGGTCGTCCCGACGGCGGTGGCCCCCGCGCCCGCGCCCACCGAGGCGGCGGAGCCGCAGCCTCAGCAGGCCGTCGAGCCGGTTGCCGAGGCCGTGCCCGAGCCTCAGGCTCAGCCTCAGCAGGCCGTCGAGCCAGAGCCCGTGCCGAACGCCGAGCCGGCTGCCGAGGCCGACGCTGTGCCCGTGCCGAACGCCGAGCCCGAGCCCGTCGCCGAGGAGGCCGAGGCCACCGTCGAAGCCGAAGCCGAAGCCGAAGCCGAACCCGCCCCCGAAGCCGAACCCGCCCCCGAAGCCGTGGCTGTCCCCGAGGACGCCGCCGAGCCGGAGCCGGCTGCTGAGGCCGACGCTGTGCCCGTGCCGGTCCCCGAGCCCGTGGCCGTCGTCGTCGCCGAGGAGGCCCCCGAGCCGGAGCCCGTACCGGAGGCTCCGCTTCCGGCTCCCGAGCAGGCCGCCGCCCCGGAGCCGACGCCCGAGGCGGGACTGGAGCCGGAGCAGTCCGCCGAGGTGACCGCGACACCGACGCCCACGCCGGAGCCGTCCGCCGAGGCCGTGCCCGTACCCGCGCCGGTGATCGAAGCGATGCCCGAGCCGACACCCGGGCCGACAGCCGGACCGGTCGTGGAACCGGCGCCCGTGCCGGCCGTCGCACCGGTGGTCGAAGCCGTGCCCGAGCCGGTGGCCCAGGCGGCGCCCGAGCCAGTTCCGGAGCCGGTCGTGGAAGCGTCCGCCGTGCCGGTCGCCGTGGCTCCCGAGCCGGCCCCCGAACCCGCTCCGGCGCCCCTGGCAGTGGTCGAGCCGGAGCCCGAGCCCGAGCCGGAGCCGGAAGTCGGCCCCGCCGCCGAAGCGGAAGCCGTGCCGGAGCCGAACGCCGTACCCGAGCCGGCAGCCGTGGTCGAAGCAGAGCCCGTTCCCGTACCCGTGGTCGAGCCCGAAGCCGCGCCCGAGCCGGCAGCAGGACCCGAGCCGGCAGCAGGACCCGAGCCGGAGGCCGCGGCCGAACAGCCCCCCGCCGCCGCCCAGAAGCCGCCCGCGCCCGGCTACGACGACGCCGAGCGCGAGGCCGTCCTCCGGGTGATGCGCGAACGCCGGGACATCCGGAACGGCTTCCGCGGCGACCCGATCCCGCACGAGGTACTGCTGCGCGTCCTGGAGGCCGCGCACACCGCCCCCAGCGTCGGTCACACGCAGCCCTGGGACTTCGTCGTCATCCGGTCCGCCGAGACCCGGCGCACGATGCACGAACTCGCACAGCGCCAGCGCGACGCGTACGCCAAATCGCTCCCCAAGGGCCGGGCGAAGCAGTTCAAGGAACTGAAGATCGAGGCGATCCTCGACACCCCGGTCAACATCGTCGTCACCGCCGACCCGACCCGCGGCGGCCGACACACCCTGGGCCGTCACACCCAGCCGCAGATGGCGCCCTATTCATCAGCGCTCGCCGTCGAGAACCTCTGGCTCGCCGCCCGCGCCGAGGGCCTCGGCGTCGGCTGGGTCAGCTTCTTCGACGAGCGCGAGATGGTCCGCGCGCTGGGGCTGCCGGAGCACCTGGAGGTCGTCGCGTATCTGTGCGTCGGATACGTGGACGAGTTCCCGGAGGAGCCCGAGTTGATGCAGGCGGGCTGGTCCAAGCGCCGCCCGCTGTCCTGGGTCGTCCACGAGGAGACCTACGGCCGCCGGGCGCTGCCCGGCGAGGAGCCGCAGAACCTGCTCCAGGAGACCGTGACCAACATCCGCCCGCTGGACGCGAAGGCGCTCGGCGAGGCGTGGGACCGGCAGAAGCGGATGACCAAGCCGGCCGGTGCGCTCGGGATGCTGGAGATCATCTCCGCACAGCTGAGCGGGCTCTCCCGGATGTGTCCGCCGCCGATCCCGGAGCCCGCGGCGGTCGCCGTCTTCGCGGGTGACCACGGGGTGCACGCGCAGGGCGTCACGGCGTGGCCCCAGGAGGTGACCGGCCAGATGGTCGCGAACTTCCTCGGCGGGGGAGCGGTCTGCAACGCCTTCGCCAACCAGGTCGGCGCCGAGGTCTGCGTGGTCGACGTCGGGGTGGCGTCCGATCTGCCCGCGACCCCCGGCTTGCTGCCGCGCAAGGTCCGTCCCGGCACATCCGACTTCACCACCGGCCCGGCGCTGACCCGCGAGGAGGCGCTCCAGGCGATCGAGGTCGGCATCGAGACGGCGCGTGACCTGGTCGCGGCGGGCAACAAGGCGCTGCTCACCGGTGAGATGGGCATCGCCAACACGACCGTCTCGGCGGCGCTGATCTGCGTCTACACGGGCAGCGACCCGGTCGAGGTGACCGGCCGTGGCACCGGCATCAACGACGAGATGCACGCGCGCAAGGTCGATGTCGTGCGCCGCGCGCTGGACCTCCACGCGCCGGACCCCGCCGACCCTATCGGGGTGCTCGCGGCGGTCGGCGGACTGGAGCACGCGGCGCTGGTCGGCTTCATCCTGGGCGGCGCGTCCCTGCGTACGCCGGTGCTGCTGGACGGTGTCTCGGCGGGCGCGGCGGCCCTGGTCGCCCGTGCCATCGCGCCCGAGGCGCTGGCGGCCTGCATAGCGGGTCACCGCAGCGCCGAACCGGGCCATGTGGCGGCCCTGAACAAGCTGGGCCTGCGCCCGCTGGTGGACCTGGACCTCCGGCTGGGCGAGGGGACGGGCGCGCTGCTGGCCCTGCCGGTGGTGCAGAGCGCGGCCCGTGCGATGCACGAGGTGGCGACCTTCGACTCGGCGGGCGTCACGGAGAAGTAGTCCCGAGCCGTGGCACCGGGCGGCGTCGAACGCCCCCTGTGCCACGGCTCCGCCGTGCTCGGGCGCCGTACGGGGCCGGGCCCGGCCCCGTATCCCCGTCGGCCCGATGCGCCGCGCCGGCACGTCCCCGAAGCCCCAGGAGCACCCCGGCCCCAGGAGCACCCCGGCCCCAGGATCCCCCCGGCCCCAGGGGCACCCCGGTCCCCTCGGGAGAGCCGCCGGCACCCGCCCCCGAGCAGCCCGGCGGACAGCCCCCGGCCAGGGAGGACTCCCGCCCGGCCCGCGGCCCGCCCGCCGCGCCCCGCGCCGTAGGCTGAGACCAGGGGCCCCGCCCCTCACCAGCCGCTTCGCCGACGCAGCGGCCCCTTACGCATCGTCGGACCGCCCGAGGAGTCCCCACCACCATGGTCGAGCACGCGCCCGAGCACCCCGCCTATCCCGTCGGTCTCCGTCTCTCCGGGCGGCGCGTCGTCGTCGTCGGCGGCGGACAGGTCGCCCAGCGCCGGCTGCCCGCCCTCATCGCGACCGGCGCGGACATCGTCCTGGTTTCCCCGTCCGCGACACCCTCCGTCGAGGCCATGGCCGACGCCGGGGAGATCCGCTGGGAACGGCGCCGGTACGCCGCCGGGGACCTCGCCGACGCCTGGTACGTCCTCGTCGCCACCTCCGACACCGAGGCCAACGAGCACGCGTCCGCCGAGGCCGAACGGAACCGCACCTGGTGCGTACGGTCCGACGACGCCGGTGCCGCCACCGCCTGGACGCCCGCCACCGGACGCTCCGAAGGCGTCACCGTCGCCGTGCTCACCGGCCGCGACCCGCGCCGTTCCGCCAGCGTGCGCGACGCCATCGTCGAGGGCCTGCGCGACGGCACGATCGCCGCCCCCCGGCACCGGTCGAGGACTCCCGGCGTCGCCCTCGTCGGCGGCGGCCCCGGCGACCCCGATCTGATCACCGTCCGGGGCCGTCGGCTGCTCGCCGAGGCGGACGTCGTCATCGCCGACCGGCTCGGCCCCCGCGACCTGCTGGACGAACTGCCGCCGCACGTCGAGGTCATCGACGCCGCCAAGATCCCGTACGGCCGTTTCATGGCCCAGGAGGCCATCAACAACGCGCTGATAGAACACGCCAGGGCGGGCCGGGCGGTGGTACGGCTCAAGGGCGGCGACCCCTTCGTCTTCGGCCGGGGCATGGAGGAGGCCGAGGCGCTCGCCGACGCCGGTATCCCCTGCGTCGTCGTGCCCGGCATCTCCAGCTCGATCAGTGTGCCGGGCGCGGCCGGCATCCCGGTCACCCACCGGGGCGTCGCCCATGAGTTCACCGTCGTCAGTGGCCATGTCGCGCCGGACGACGACCGTTCGCTGGTCGACTGGCCCGCGCTGGCCCGCCTCCGGGGCACGATCGTCGTCCTGATGGGCGTCGACAAGATCGGTGCCATCGCCGGGGCCCTGATCGCGGGCGGCCGGGCCCCGCACACCCCGGTCGCCCTGGTCCAGGAGGGCACCACGGCCGCCCAGCGCCGGGTCGACGCCACCCTCGCCACGGTCGCGGACACCGTCGTCGCCGAGGGCGTCCGCCCCCCGGCGGTGATCGTCATCGGCGATGTGGTCACCGTCGGCCGGCGCGCTCACGCATAACCATCGGTACCGACCGCCACCCGGGCGTTGGCACCACCACACAGGAGAAGGCAGTATCACCCCGTGGCTGATCTCATCACCATCGATGACCCCGAAGACCCCCGTCTGCACGACTACACCGGCCTGACCGATGTGGAGCTGCGCCGCCGACGCGAGCCCGCCGAGGGGCTGTTCATCGCCGAGGGCGAGAAGGTCATCCGACGGGCCAGGGACGCCGGTTACGAGATGCGGTCGATGCTGCTCTCCGCCAAGTGGGTCGATGTGATGCGGGACGTCATCGACGAACTCCCGGCGCCCGTGTACGCGGTGACCCCGGAACTCGCCGAGCGCGTCACCGGCTACCACGTCCACCGGGGCGCGCTCGCCTCCATGCAGCGCAAGCCCCTGCCGACCGCGGACGAACTGCTGACGACCGCGCGCCGGGTCGTCGTCATGGAGTCGGTCAACGACCACACCAACATCGGCGCCATCTTCCGCAGCGCCGCCGCCCTCGGCATGGACGCGGTGCTGCTCTCGCCGGACTGCGCGGACCCGCTCTACCGCCGCTCCGTGAAGGTGTCGATGGGGGCGGTCTTCTCCGTCCCGTACGCCCGTCTCGACGTCTGGCCCCGGGGACTGGAGACCGTCCGGGAAGCGGGCTTCAAACTGCTCGCGCTCACCCCTTCGGAGAAGGCCACCTCGATCGACGAGGCCGCCCCCCACCGGCTCGACCGGGTCGCGCTGATGCTCGGTGCGGAGGGCGACGGACTCTCCACGCGGGCGCTGGTGGCGGCGGACGAATGGGTGCGCATCCCCATGGCGCACGGCGTGGACTCGCTCAATGTGGGCGCGGCCGCGGCGGTCGCCTTCTACGCGGTCGCCACCGGTCGCCCGCGGGGCTGACCGGCACCCCGGCCGGGGGGACCGCGCGTGCACGGGACCGGCCGGCCGGGAGGCTCCCGACGGAACCCCGACCGGTCCCATCAGTGCCGGTCTGGCCTGATCCCCGACCGGGCCGGGCCGATCCCCGACCGGGCCGCGGCCGTGAGACCGGGCTACAACTGCTGCGCCGCCGCGATCCCCAGCGCCACGATCAGCGTCACCACGAAGAACACGACGAGGCGCTGACGCAGCAGCCTCGGATTGGCGGGCCGGCGCCCCGTCGAGGTCGTCCGCACTCCGGAGCGGGGACCCGGCCGGCCGTTCGTCCGCGCGGCGCCACGCGGACGCTGGGGGCGCGCGGCACCAGCCGGGCGCCCGGTGCCATCCGTACGGGACGGTCGCGCGGAGCCGTCCGTACGAGAGGGCTGGGAACGCTGCCCGGGCCCGCCCGCCGTGCCGCGGACCGGCCGCTCCAGGCGCTCGGTCCGGTCCAGCCGACCGGGGTAGCGCGAGGTCGGCCGATCGGCCTCGGCCCGGTCTCGCTGGACCGGCGGCCTGCCCTCCGGCAGGCCCTGCGCCTCCCGGGCTGCGATCTCCTTGAGCCGCATGGAGAGCTGGAGCGTGCTGGGGCGCTCCTCGGGGTCCTTCGCCAGACAGGCCCGCAACAGCGGGGCCAGCGCGTCCGGCACGCCCTGGAGGTGCGGCTCCTCGTGGACGACCCGGTAGAGCATGACCTCGGAACCGCCGTGCCCGAAGGGGGAGTCGGCGGTCGCCGCGTACGCGAGGGTCGCACCCAGCGAGAAGACATCCGTCGCCGCCGTGACCGCCACGCCCCGCACCTGCTCGGGGGCGAGGAATCCGGGCGAGCCCACCGCCGTACCGACGTGCGTCAGCGTGCTCGCGCCGGTCGCCCAGGCGATGCCGAAGTCGATGATGCGCGGGCCCTTGGGGGAGAGCAGGATGTTCGACGGCTTCAGATCCCGGTGGACGACACCGGCCTCGTGCACCGCCACCAGCCCCTCGGAGAGCGCGGCCCCGATCGCGGCGACCTCGGCGGCCTGGAGCACACCGTGTTCGGCGACCTTGTCGTGCAGGGAGGGACCGGGGACGTACTGCGTGGCGAACCAGGGGCGTTCCGCCTCCAGGTCGGCCGCCACCAGCCGGGCCGTGCACCCGCCCCGGATCCGCCGGGCGGCCGAGACCTCGCGGGCGAACCGCGATCTGAACTCCTGGTCCTCGGCCAGATCCGGCCGGATCACCTTCAGCGCCACCCGCTGGCCGCGTCGGTCGGACCCCAGATAGACAACGCCCATCCCGCCCGCGCCGAGTCGTCGGTGCAGCCGGAACGAGCCGACGACACGCGGGTCCTCGCGCCGGAGCCGCATCATCGCCATGTCCGTCCCCTGCCTGCGGTGAGGTTGTTCCCCCCACCCCTACCTAGCGGTGGGGGAATGCCCCACCCGTGCCAAGCGGTGGGGGAAGTCCCACCCCTGTCCAGTGGATGGAGGCGAGCTCCACTCCGCTGCCCGAGCGTCCGATTTTGACGTGCCACAGCTTACGTACACCCGCCCCGGTGCGCTCAGAGGCCGCGCCCTCCGGGGCCGACGGATTGTCGGTGGCCGGTGGGAGACTTGACCGGCCGTCGGGGAAGACGGTATCCGCCCGACCCGCCCCGCGGGGGTTGTCAACAGACTTTCCGTACACGGGGATTGGATCAGGTCGGGGTGGCCGCCGGTCCCGGTGGTGGGTACCCGTGACACCCCCCGTACGTACGAAGTCATGGCAAGCCGGGCGGCCCGTCGGGTAGGGAGCACGGTGGGGCGGGTGGTGGTGGAAGTGAGCGAAGTCACCCGGGGTCGTCGGTGGTCCGCGCCCCTGTCGCCCGGGGCGCCGGAGCGCCCGCTCCGGTGGATCGGCCGCCCCTCAGCGGGCCCTCTCAGGGAAGACCCCAAGTCCTGGACCCGCGTCTCCACCCAGGGGAGTACGCCGAGGGGTGGGGGCTCATCCTCCGGGAGGCCCGGCAATCGGTACGCGGGCATGACGCCCGGGGCTCCACGGTTCCCTAGTGTTGAGGTCAAGCGGCGGGTGCAGCACTCGTCCCCCGAGGTCAGACACCCGCCGCTGTTCTATACGACAGGAGAGGAACCATGGCGGACACGGCATCGCGGACCATGATCCGCACGCAGGGACGCAGGGCATCAGCCGCGTTCGGCGGCCGACGGTCCGGCCAGCGGCATCCGCTGGTGGCCACGGCCATGGTCCTTCCCCTGGCAGCACTGCTGGTGGTCGTCTTCGGCGGCTGGGAAGCAGTGGTGACACAAGCGTCGTCCGTGGGCGTGATGCTGGGGCGCTGAGCGGCGCCCCGGACCCGGAAGAGCGGTCCGGGTCGGGGACATCCGGCCAAAACCCCGTGGGGACGGGGGTGCGGCGGACGGCAGCGATGGCCGGTCAGCTGGGGAGCTGACCGGCCAACGCGTTTTCCCCGCGGACCCGTCCCCCTGAGCCCCTGCCCTGCGGCCGGTCCCGCTCCGGTCCCACCCCCGGCTCGTACTTTGCGGTCGGTCGCCCTCCGGCCCCACCTGGGCCGCTGTCCCCGGCTCGTACCCTGCGGCCGGTCCCCCTCCGGCTGCTGCTCTTCGGTCCGCGCCTTGCGGCCGGTCCCGCTCCGGTCCCACCCCCGGGCTGGCACTTCCTCTGGCCCGTCGCCTCCGACCGCTGCCTTCCGGTCCGTACCCTGCGGCCGGTCCCGCTCCGGCCCGTCGGCTCGCACCCCTCCGCCCCGTCGCTCGTGTACGCGGAGCCCGGACCGCCGAGGCCCGTGCACCGGGTGCCCACCGATCGGCCGCCCCGGCCCCGGCCCGTCACCCGTACTCCGGGCTCCGGCCCTGTGGTCCCCGTACCGGCCGGGTACTCCGCGGTCAGTCCCCGTCAGCTTCGTCAGGCTCCGCCCGATGCGTTCCCGCTCGCCGCCCGGCCGGCCCGCGCGCGTAGGCTCCCCGCCAGGCCCGCCAGGGTGTTCGTCCGTACCGGGGGAGATCGTGACCACAGCCGTCATCACCGCGCTCCACGGCGCCGCCCGGGCCGCGGCCCATCCCACGCCGGGCACCCGGGACTGTCGGGCCTGCGCCCCCGCTGAGGCCGTCCTCGCGGACCGGGACGACGGGACGGTCGTACGGCACGGGGCGGCCGTCGCCAAGGCCCACGCCCCCGGCACTGATCCGGCCGGCCACCGCGCCCGGCTCGCGGTCGCCGCGCACCCGCGCCTCGCCGGGATACTGCTCCCACCGCTGCCCCTCGGGGTACGGGAGGCGGCGGGCCGGCCCGTCACCGCCTGGCCCTACGGGGTGCCGGTCGACCCCGCCGACCCGGACGCCGCCCCGTGGGAGGCGGCGGCGACCCTGCTGGCGCGCCTCCACTCCGTCGGGACCGGCGCCCTGCCGGGTCCGCTACCGCCCATGCGCGGCCCGCTGAAGGCCGCCCGCGCGCTCGCCCGGATGCGGGCGGCGGGGGAGCACCCGGCCGCATCCGCCACCGTCGAGCGGGCCTGGGGGAGTCTGCCCACCTGGGCCCGTGGCGAGGCGGCCCCGCTCCGCGGCGGCACCCTCTGCCACGGGGACCTGCATCTGGGCCAGCTCGTGCGGCATCCCGCCCCGGCCGGGCCCTGGCTGCTGATCGACGTCGACGACCTCGGAATCGGCGACCCCGGCTGGGATCTGGCCCGCCCCGCCGCCTGGTACCTCGCCGGTCTGCTCGCCCCGGAGATCTGGCAGCGCTTCCTCGGGGCGTACACGGCGGCCGGCGGCCCCGCGGTGGACCCCGGCGGTGATCCCTGGCGCCGGCTCGACGTACCCGCCCGCGCCCTGACCGTCCAGACGGCCGCGCTCTCCGTCGTCAGGGCGGCGGCGGAGCGGCGTGAACCCGACGAGGTCGACCGGGCGATGATCGACGCCTGTGCCCGAATCGCCCGCCTCCCGCCCGAGTTGGAGACCCGGGCTCCGTCGTAGGCTGCTGCTGTCCGCCCGCCGGGGGAGAGATCACCTCCGGCGGTGGCGACCGAACGGCGAGGAGCTGAGCCAAGACCATGCAGTGTCCCAAGTGCCACGCACCGATGCATACGTACAACCGGAACGGCGTCCAGATCGAGCAGTGCGGCGGATGCCGGGGGATCTTCCTCGACTACGGCGAGCTTGAGGCCCTGACCCGTCTGGAGTCGCAGTGGACCCAGCAGGCGCCGCCCGCCCCGCCCGGACCCCAGGGGTACCAGCCGGCGGCCCCCGCGCCCCAGGGGTATCCGCCGGCGCCGCCCGCGCCGCAGGCGTACCCGGCCGCCCCCGCGCCCGCCTGGGGCGCGCCGCAGCACGGTGGTCACCACGGTCACCACGGTCATCACGGCGGTCACCAGGGGGGCCACCACCGCAACAAGGGCTTCGGGCGGATGCTCTTCTCGTCCTGAACCGCCGCGCGCCGCCGACCCGACCGATTCGGCCGGGTCGGCGGACCGTACCGGGCGAGGCGGGTACGACGGAACCCCCCGGCCGTCGAGACGGCCGGGGGGTTCCGGGTGGTGCGCGATACTGGGATTGAACCAGTGACCTCTTCCGTGTCAGGGAAGCGCTCTCCCGCTGAGCTAATCGCGCGGGAAGTCCTGCATATGCTGTTGACCTGCGTTGTCGCTGTACCTGCGTGCGCGATACTGGGATTGAACCAGTGACCTCTTCCGTGTCAGGGAAGCGCTCTCCCGCTGAGCTAATCGCGCGGGGGATCCTCGCGGATCCAGTGGACGATACTGGGATTGAACCAGTGACCTCTTCCGTGTCAGGGAAGCGCTCTCCCGCTGAGCTAATCGTCCTTGGAGGTGGAGACGGGATTTGAACCCGTGTAGACGGCTTTGCAGGCCGTTGCCTCGCCTCTCGGCCACTCCACCAGGAGTGCAGGGGTCCGGGAAGATCCCCCACTTCGAGCGGACGACGAGATTCGAACTCGCGACCCTCACCTTGGCAAGGTGATGCTCTACCAACTGAGCCACGTCCGCTTGTCTTTTTCCGATCCGCTGCGCGTCCCGGCGACGTGTTGAACTCTAGCGGATTCCTGAGCCAGCACAAAAACGCGTTTCCGCAGCGTGCTGACGTGTGTTCGTGCCGCAGTGGCCGACCGGCGGGGGCGGCCGACGGTCGTCGTGGTCCGATCGGCGCCGGTCATAGACTCGCAGACGTGCACGACCTCCCTCCCCTGGCCCGCTTCGGGCGACTGATCGCCACCGACCTCCGGGACGTCACCAGCGACCCCGAAGCCCTCGACTCCGCCGGCTTCTGGGCCGTCGCCGCCGACTTCGAGGGCGGTCTGACCTGCGCCCGCTTCGGCGAGGTGAGGACGGAACCGGTGCCCGCGGCGGTACCGGGACGCTGGCGGGGACCCGCCGCCGGCGACTGGACCTCGTCCCTGGACCGGGCCGGGTACATCGCGGGCGTCCACCGCATACGGGAGCACATCGCGGCCGGCGAGGTCTATCAGGCCAACCTCTGCCGGGTGCTCTCCGCACCGCTGCCGGACCCCGTGGGCGCCGACGTGGACGCGCTCACCGCCCTGCTCGCCCACGGCAACCCCGCCCCCTATGCCGGAACGATTCGGCTGCCCGACCACGGGGTGGAGATAGCCACCGCATCCCCCGAGCTGTACCTGCGCCGCACGGGCCCGGTCATCGAGTCCGGGCCGATCAAGGGCACCGGCCGGACCGCGGCGGACCTGCTGGAGAAGGACCACGCCGAGAACGTGATGATCGTGGACCTCGTCCGCAACGACCTCGGACGGGTCTGCGCCACCGGCACCGTCACCGTCCCCGAGCTCTGCGCGGTCGAGGCCCACCCCGGACTGGTCCACCTCGTCTCGACCGTCCGCGGCGAGCTGGGACCCAAGGAGGGCTGGCAGCGGCTCCTCGCCGCGACCTTCCCGCCCGGCTCGGTGACCGGGGCGCCCAAGTCCAGCGCCCTGCGGATCATCGAGGCGCTGGAGACGGCGCCCCGCGGGCCGTACTGCGGCGGCATCGGCTGGGTGGACGCCGACCGGGGCACCGGGGAGCTGGCCGTCGGCATCCGCACCTTCTGGCTCGACCGCTCCGGCGACGGCGGCGCCCAACTGCGGTTCGGCACCGGAGCGGGCATCACCTGGGGCTCCGACCCCGAGCGGGAGTGGGACGAGACCGAACTCAAGGCGTCCCGGCTGCTCGCGATAGCGTCGGACCCGGACGCCGGGGGACGAGCGCACACGCAAGTGGAAGGACCAGTCAGATGAAGCTTTGGGTCAACGGCGGCCTGCGGGACGCCGACGACGCCCGGGTGTCCGTGCTCGATCACGGCCTCACCGTCGGCGACGGCGTCTTCGAGACGGTCAAGACCGTCCACGGACAGCCCTTCGCCCTCACCCTCCACCTCGACCGGCTGACCCGCTCCGCACGCGGACTCGGACTCGCCGCCCCCGACCACGACGAGGTGCGCCGCGCCTGCGCCGCCGTGCTCGACGCCAACCCGGTGGAACGCGGCCGGCTGCGGATCACGTACACCGGAGGGCTCTCCCCGCTCGGCTCCGACCGCGGCACCGCGGGCCCGACCCTGGTCGTCGGTGTCGGCGAGATCTCGCGCCGCCCCGACACCACCGCCGTCATCACCGTCCCCTGGACCCGCAACGAACGCGGCGCGCTGACCGGGCTGAAGACCACCTCGTACGCGGAGAACGTCGTGGCCCTCGCCAGGGCGGCCGAGCGGGGCGCGTCCGAGGCGCTCTTCGCCAACACCGTCGGACAGCTCTGCGAGGGCACCGGCTCCAATGTCTTCGTCGTGATCGACGGCGAACTCCACACCCCGCCCGTCTCCTCCGGCTGCCTCGCGGGCATCACCCGCGCCCTGACCGTGGAGTGGGCGGGCGCCCGGGAGACCGAGCTGCCCTTCGACGTGCTGGAGCGGGCCGAGGAGGTCTTCCTGACCTCCAGCACCCGGGACGTGCAGGCCGTCCACGGGATCGACGGCCGGCCGCTCGCCGATGCGCCGGGACCGGTGACCGCCAAGGCCATGCGGGTCTTCGAGGAGCGCGCGGCGGCCGACCCGGACCCCCGGCTGTCCTGAGCCCCGTGCCCCCGACCGTGGGTGGCGTCGGTTTCCCAAGAGCGCGCGTACTTCAGGAGAAGGCTGCGTAAAACCGCGTGACGGGTGACCGTGTGGCAGGTAGAACACGTCAGATGACCACCACTCTGCGGCCGACCGGGCCGCTTCAGGACGAGGCGAACGGCGCGCGGTCACGCGAGTACGAGGTCCGCGTCAACAGCCGTCCCGTCGGAGCGGTCGAGATCGCCACGCTGCCCTCGCTCGGGCCGGGCATCGGCACCATCCGCTCGCTGCGCATCGACGAGCCGGACCGCCGCCGGGGGCGGGGGACCGTCGCCGCGCTCGCCGCCGAAGAGGTGCTACGGGGGTGGGGCTGCACCCAGGCGCAGGTGTCCGTACCGCCGGCGGCCACCGGGGCGACCCGGCTCGCCACCGCCCTCGGCTACACCGAACGCGGTCGCCTCATGCTCAAGGAGCTGGACCCGGAACCGCCCGCGCTGCCGGCGGACGTCGAGGCACGGTCGATGACCGAGGCCGAGTTCCGGGTGTGGTGGGAGGCCGAACTCGAAGGGTACGCGCGGAGCTGGGCCGAGCGGGGACTCCCGGCCGACCTGGCGCTGGCCAAGGCGGAGGCGGACCGGAACTCCGGGTTGCCCGACGGCCTCGCCACCCCGGGGGTCCGGCTCCAGGTCCTGGTCCGGGGCGGCGCCGTCGTCGGCCACCTCTATCTGGGGTGGCGGGAGGTCCGGCCCGGGGAGCGCGGCGCCTACGTGTATGACGTCGAGGTCGCCGTGGCGCACCGGGGCCGGGGCAATGGGCGGTCGTTGATGCTGCTCGCGGAACGGGACGCCCGGGAGGCCGGGACCCGTCTGCTGGGGCTGCACGTCTTCGCGGGCAACGCCCCGGCGCTCGCCCTCTACGAGTCGCTCGGCTACCGGACGACGGCCGTCAACCTCGCCAAACCGCTGCTCTGACGACCGCCGATCTCGTCAAGCCACCGATCTGACGGCAGCCGGCCTCGTCAAGCCACCGATCTGACGGCCGGTTCCCGGACCGCCCCCGACCGGTCGGCGGTACGCGAGGAGCCGTCAGCCGTCGCCGTCAGTCATCAGCCGTCGGTCATCAGCCGGCGTCGGCCAGGAGGCGGTCGGCGATCTCCTCGATCCGGGCCCGCAGCCCGTCCTGGCTCTTGCCCCCGTCGAGACGCTCGTCCCCGATCACATAGGTCGGGGTGCCGGTCACCCCGATCGCCTTGCCCTCGGCCTGGTCGGCGTCGACGATCAGGAGATGGCGGCCGTCGATGAGGGCGGTGTCGAATTCATCGGCGTCCAGGCCCAGTTCGCGAGCGGTGTCCAGCAGGAACGGCTCACCTCTGCGCCGCAGCTCATCGACCCCGTCGAGCACGGCCTCGTAGAACTCCCGGCCCTTCCCCTGGTCGGCTGCCTCCTCCGCAGCCTGGGCCGCCGCGTAGGCGTGCTTGTGGCCCTCCAGTGGGAAGTGCCGCAGCCGGATCTCCAGCCGGTCGCCGTAGCGTTCACGCAGGGCCCGGACATCGTCGAGGGCGGTCAGACAGTCGGGGCACTGGAGATCGCACCAGAGATCGAGGACGGCACGGCCGGTGGTGGGGGAGTCGTTCATGGGGGCAGTCTCCCAGCCCCCGGCCCGGGGCCCAACCGGGCACCGGTCACCCCAGCCGGCCGGCGAGCCCGGCCGACCGCCTGCGCATCCCCCCGCTCAGCCGGGGGTGTTCGGCGGCCGTGAATCCGTCCGGACGGGTGTTCCGGACCGCTCCCACCTGCGACGGGACCGGGACCTGGGGATGAGGTCGCCCCCGAGATCTCCCTGAGGTCGTACCGGACCGTGGCCGCAACGGCCCCGGTCGGTGCAGGATGGAGGGGGAGTCCCCCCGGAATGCCGGAGGGATCCCGTCGATGCCCCCGATGCCTGGAGGACCCGGAATGATTGCCGAGACCATCTGTTCCGCGGTGTCCGCGGCGGGCCTGGGCATCGCCGCGATCACGGCGTACCGCAAGCGTTTTCTCGCCGCTACCCGGATCGCGGCCTACTCCCTGGTGCCGATCGGTCTGGTGCTGACGGGCGCCGTCGAGTGGGCGGTCGACACCGCCTTCAGCCCCACGGCATGGGCCGGCTTCGGACTGCTGGGCGGCGCCTGGCTGCTCTTCATGACGACCCGTGCCGTCGAGCGACGCACCGGCGGCGGCCGGAAGGAGCGCAAGGCGGCCAAGGCCGCGCAGCGCGAGGCGGTCGCGCCCGCGGCCTCCGCGCCCTCCCTCGGCGGAACCCGCCCCGCGGCGCAGCCCACCGTCAAGCCGGCTGCGCAGCCCGTGGCACCGCCGTCGGCGAAGCCCAAGGCGGCGCGTTCCGGTGAGGACTTCAGCGACATCGAGGCGATCCTCAAGAAGCACGGAATCTAAGCTTCCGCGTCTGTCACCAGGGCGAATGCCAGGCGGGGGTGGTCCGTCCCGAGGTGAACTCCCGCCATCCCGGCGCGTGTTGGTTGATCACCACGCCCCGGCCTGCGTCATCATCACCCCGAGATGCTCGATACCTCCCGGGGCGAGTCCCCCGCACCCCCGAAAGAGCCGCAGGAGCCGCGAGGCTGTCTCTTCGCGCTCTCCCAGCCGCCCCTAATGATCTTCCTCGCGGTGATCGGCGTGCTGTTGCTCATGGCCGCCGTACACGATCTCTTCCTGCTGTGACCGGTGCTCCGGCCGCGCGGCTCAGCCGGCCGCTTCCTTGCGGCGCGCGCGGTAAGCGGCGACATGGAGGCGGTTGCCGCAGGTGCGGCTGTCGCAGTAGCGGCGCGAGCGGTTCCGGGAGAGATCCACGAACGCCCGGCCGCAGTCCGGCGCCTCGCAGCGCCGCAACCGTTCCTGCTCGCCCGCGACGACCATGAAGGCCAGCGCCATCCCGCCGTCGGCCGCGAGATGGTCGGCCACCGAGGCGCCCGGTGCGAAGTAGTGCACATGCCAGTCGTAGCCGTCGTGGTCGGTGAGTTGCGGAGTGGTGCCCGCCGCGGCGACGAGGTCATTGATCAACTCCGCCGCGATTCGGCTCTCGGTGGAGGCGAAGACATCCGCGAACCGGCGGCGTACGCCCTGCACACCCCGCAGATCCCGGGGGGTCAGCTCACCCACATCGCTTATCTGGTGGCCCCGGACGAAATCCTCCAGGGCGGTGACATTCGCGAGCCGGTCGCCCTGGTCGCCTTCCGGTGCGGTGTTCACCAGATCGACGACCATGTCGAGTGCAATTCTGGTGTCGTGGGGGATCAGCACGATTCGCTCCCTGGCCAGCTGCGGGCCGGTGCCCGAAGAATTGCGCTGACTCTAGCGGCTCGTGTCAAAGCGTATCGGCGTCGTCACCGCGTTGGAATGCGCGATGCCGACGCCGATACGTCCGCCGTATGTGATTGTCCGCGCGGCGCCGTCTCCCCGAGTAGGACGGCGCCGTGCGGCTCTCGGCCTGGCTCAGCTCTCCGCCAGGATGTGCGAGAGTTCCGTGTCGAGATCGAAGTGACGGTGCTCGGTACCCGGTGGCACCGCCGCGTCCGTCCGCTTCAGAAACGACTCCAGGGCCCGCGCCGGGGCCTCGAGCAGGGCTTCGCCCTCCGGGGAGCTGAGCGCGATGCAGACGACGCCCTGGCCATGACTGCGGGACGGCCAGACTCTGACGTCACCCGTGCCGGTGGGCCGGTGCAGACCCTCGGCGAGAAGATCGCGGGCGAAGACCCATTCGACCGTCTCTTCGGCTCCGGTGTGGAAGGTGGCGTGCACGGCATAGGGATCGGCCGTGTCATACCGCAGGCCCGCGGGTACAGGCAGTGAAGACTCGCTCGATACAACGAGGCGCAGGTGCAGCTCGCAGCTGACCGTGGTGTTCATAAGCGCCAGGGCCTTTCGCTCAGTGTGCGCTCGGGGATTCGCACGTCGGCGAAATCGACATGCCACCTACGGTGCCGTTGTAAACCCCTCTGAGGGTTTTGGGTGCGTTTAGGTACCCCTAACGGCGGAGTGATTCTTCGTTCCCTGGGACCATTCCGGTGACTCCACCCGGTCGGGTAGATTGGCTTGCATGAACACGGGGAGTAACGGCACGGAGGTCGCGATGGCGGCCGCTGAGGAAGTGAAGCCGACGGACGGGGAGAAGCCCGCCGACGGTGCGGAACCGGCTGGGGGCACGACGACGGACGGTGACGGAAAAGACGCCGAGAAACCCCTCGGGTCGCGAGCGCCTGCTTATGTCCAGGCGCGCCGAACCCTGCATCTGAGCTGGCAGGTCGGCGTCTTCGTGGTCGGGCTCGCGGTGGTCTCCGCCGGTGTGGCCATGCTGGTGCTGCCCGGTCCCGGCTGGGTCGTGATCTTCGGCGGTATGGCGATCTGGGCGACCGAGTTCGTCTGGGCCCAGCTCGTCCTGCGCTGGACCAAGCGCAAGGTGAGCGAGGCGGCACAGCGCGCGCTCGATCCGAGGGTGCGGCGGCGCAACATCATCCTCACCACGGCCGGTGTGACGATCTGTGCGGTGCTCGCCGGGATCTACCTCTGGAAGTTCGGTATCACCCTGCCGTGGAAGATCGAATCCTGACCGGAAACCGGTCGGGGGGACCCGCTGACATGGGGTAATGTTTGCGGTGCGCCCGGGCGATTAGCTCAGTGGGAGAGCGCTTCGTTCACACCGAAGAGGTCACTGGTTCGAACCCAGTATCGCCCACCCGGATCGAAGGCCCCGGAGACTCAGTGAGTCTCCGGGGCCTTCGGCGTGACCGAGGGTCAGCCCGGCCGGCACACGATGCCCCGCAGCCCGCAGCCCGCAGCCCGCAGCCCGCAGCCCGCAGCCCGCAGCCCGCAGCCCGCAGCCTTCGGCTGGTCGTTGGTCGCCGGCCGGGTGCCGGGCGCGTACCGCCCCCGTACCGTCGGCCGGGAGCGCAGACTCGCCCCATGAACTGGTGCCACTACCGCTTCCACAGCATCTGGGACCTCAGCGCCGAACCACCCGCCGTCTACGCCGTGCTGGAGCGGGCGGCGGAGTACCCCCTGTGGTGGCCGCAGGTCCGCGAGGTGACCCCGGTCGACGAGGAGAGCGGGATCGTGCGCTTCCGCTCCGTCCTCCCGTACGACCTCCGGGTCACCGTCCGCGCGCGGCGGCGCGATCCCGGGGCGCTGCTGCTGGAGGTCGGTATGACGGGCGATCTGACGGGCTGGGCGCGCTGGACGCTGACGGCGCGCGGCACCGGCACCCGGGTCCGCTACGACCAGGAGGTGGAGGTGCGCAAACCCCTGATGCGACGGCTCGCACCCGCCTGCCGCCCGCTGTTCCGGGCCAACCACGCGATCATGATGCGGTCCGGGCGGCGCGGTCTCGCCGCCCGGCTGCGCTCCCGGTGAGCGGAATTTGAAGGTGGGCGGCCGGGGCCTGTATGGTTCAGTCCGTTCCCGGGCGATTAGCTCAGTGGGAGAGCGCTTCGTTCACACCGAAGAGGTCACTGGTTCGAACCCAGTATCGCCCACCGGGAAGAGGCCGGTCCGTCATCGACGGACCGGCCTCGTCTGTTTCCGGTCGCCCGTCCTCGCTCTCCGGATCACCGCTTCCAGGCCCCGCCGCGGGCGCGCACGCGTCAGACGGAGGCGCGCAGTTCGGTCCGGAGCGGCCACGCCGGATCCACCACATCGGGTGCGCCCCCGCGGGCGAACCACGCCTGCGGCCCGCGCGTGTGCGCCGCGTGCCACACCGCCTGAAGGGTGTGCAGCTCGGGCGCGGACAGCCGCTCCAGCCGGGCGGCGAACCGACGGCCCACCGCCCGGGTCACCTCCAGCGCCGCCAGCGCGTCGGCCACCGTGTCGGGTGTGCCGTCGGACGACACCCCGTACCGCTCGCGGAGATCGGTGAGCGTGCGAGGCCCCTTGCGGTAGCGGTCCAGCTGTCTGTCCAGTACACGTGGGTCGAGCACACACAGCGATACGTGCTCCAGATAGCGGGAGAGCGGCGCCGCTCGGTGCCGCCGCAGCTCACGGTCGAGGAGGGTCAGGCCGAACGGCGCGTCCACGACCACCAGCGGGCGGGCCGCCGCGCACTGTTCGGCCAGCGACCGCGCCACCTCCTCCAGCACGGGCGCCGGCCAGCGCCCGTCGCGCCGGAGGCGGTCGTCGGTGAGCCCGTGCGCCTCCACCGCGGCGGCCGGCACCGGCACCCCGGGGCCGACCAGCCAGCGGGTGATCCGCGGCGGACCGCCCGCCGCGTCCTGGACCACCACCGAGGCCGAGACGACGCGGTCCCGCTCGACGTCGACTCCTGTGGTCTTCGTGTCGAAAGCGGCCAGGGGGCCGTCGTACCAGAGCGTCATGGCCGAACTCCTCGTCCCTGCTCGGCGAATGGCGCGTCACGCGCCGAATCGGTGATACCCGGACCGTTTGCGCCGTACGCGGGGCGGTGACAACACAGATGACGGGGACGACATCTGACGCCCTGTCCGGACATGCGGGTCGGGGGACCGGCAGGACCCCGCGGGCCACCGGTGCCTCGTGCGAGGCGCCGGGGGGCGCGCCGGCTCGATCCGGAAGACAGGCTCTGAGGCACCATCCTGGCGGACCGCCCCGGTGACGGGCGCGCGCAGGACCATTGTGCGGATCCCGACCCCACGGATCGCCGGCGACCGGGCGTCCGCGAAACTCACCAGGAGGGTCGGGGCGGGAGGGAGACCCTGATGCACCGGCCCCACGACGACTCCGTCCGCCCCCACGCCACGGCGCGGGCGGCCCAACCCCGGTACGCGGCGGAGCCGGATCCGGCCCAGGTCGACCCGGTCGTCCTCGGCGCCCTGCTCCACCGGCACGGCTGGCGCCGTCGCGCCGGAGCGGCCGGACGGTACGCGCGCTGGACGCCACCGGGCCACACCGGGGGCGCCACCAGTGTGCTCGTACCGGAGAGCCGCTCCTTCCCCGACTGCGAGGACCTGCTCTGCGAGGCCCTCACCGCGCTCGCCCACAGCGCCGCCCCCTCCGCCCGTGAGGTGCTCGTCGGCCTCACCGTGCCCAGTGATGAGATCCGCTGGTGGCGCGATGTCCCCCAGGGCCTCGCCGTCTCCTGGACCGCACAGGAACAACTGCGCGCCGCCGCCCGGCAGATACTGATGGCGGGCGCCCTCGCCGTGCGGGGCCGGGCGGGCTACCACGGCGCGCGCCACCGGCGCCGGGCGCTGGCGTCGCTCGACGGCGTCCTCGTGGGCGTGGCGCCCGGCGGGCGCGCGCTCACCGCCTTCGTCCCGGTCGACAGCGGACGCGCGGTCACGGTCCGGCTCCACCACGCACTCAGGGCGGCGCGGGCGGCCACCGACCGACAGTTGGCCACCGGGGGCATGGGGGCCTTCGACACCGCGGTCGCGCTGGGCGTGAGCCGGGAGCTCACCGAGGCGGTCGTCGCGCTGGTGCGCGGCTCGGAGGGGGCCCGGATCTCGCTGGCGTGGTCACCGGTGGCCGGGGTGCCCGACGGCTGCCCGGCCCGGCACGAGCCGGTGGAGTTCTCGCCCGGCGACCTGCCCGCGCTGCGCCTGGCGAGCGAGCGCTACCTGCGGTCCGAGCCCTCTGTCCCGGTCCGGATCACGGGCACGGTGGTACGGATGAGCCGCGCGGCCCCGGCCGGACCGGGCACGGTACGGCTGAGAGTGCTGGCGGGTGCGGAGGTGCCGCACATCCGGGTCGCGCTGGAGGAGGACGCGTACCGCACGGCGGGCCACGCCCATCTCGCCGGGGTGCCGATCCGGGTGGTGGGGCGGCTGGAGAGCCGGGGTGGCTTCCGGCGTCTCACCGACGCGTCGAACGTGGTCTCCGCCCCGGTCGGCGAAGCCCGCCAGGACCGGGGGAGCCGCGGCGCCGCGGCCGACCAGGAGCGCTGAGGGCTATTCGTTTAGCGGACGGCCCGGTCGGCTCGGTACGATTCAGGCGCGCGCAGTGTCCACTGGCGCATTTCCCTCAGTCAGGAGAGACCGGTGTCAGACGTCCGTGTGATCATCCAACGCGATTCCGAGCGGGACGAGCGCGTGGTGACGACGGGGACGACGGCCGCGGACCTCTTCGCCGGTGAGCGCACCATCGTCGCCGCCCGGGTCGCGGGCGAGCTGAAGGACCTCGCGTACGTCGTGTCGGACGGCGAGGAGATCGAACCCGTCGAGATCTCCTCCCCCGACGGCCTCGACATCCTGCGCCACTCGGCCGCGCACGTCATGGCGCAGGCCGTGCAGGAGCTGTTCCCCGACGCCAAGCTCGGCATCGGCCCCCCGGTCAAGGACGGCTTCTACTACGACTTCGACGTCGAGAAGCCCTTCACGCCCGAGGACCTCAAGGCCGTCGAGAAGAAGATGCAGGAGATCCAGAAGCGCGGCCAGCGCTTCTCCCGCCGGGTGGTGACCGACGAGGCCGCCCGCGAGGAGCTGGCGGCCGAGCCGTACAAGCTGGAGCTGATCGGGCTCAAGGGCTCGGCCTCCAGCGACGACGGCGCGAACGTCGAGGTGGGCGCCGGCGAGCTGACCATCTACGACAACCTGGACGCCAAGACCGGCGAGCTGTGCTGGAAGGACCTCTGCCGGGGTCCGCACCTGCCCACCACCCGGAACATCCCGGCGTTCAAGCTGATGCGGAACGCCGCGGCGTACTGGCGGGGCAGCGAGAAGAACCCGATGCTCCAGCGGATCTACGGCACCGCCTGGCCGTCCAAGGACGAGCTGAAGGCGCACCTCGAATTCCTCGCCGAGGCCGAGAAGCGCGACCACCGCAAGCTCGGCAGCGAGCTGGACCTCTTCTCCGTACCGGACGAGATCGGTTCCGGCCTCGCCGTCTTCCATCCGCGCGGCGGCATCGTGCGCCGGGTGATGGAGGACTACTCGCGCCGCCGGCACGAGGAGGAGGGGTACGAGTTCGTCTACACCCCGCACGCCACCAAGGGCGCCCTCTTCGAGAAGAGCGGTCACCTCGACTGGTACGCGGAGGGCATGTACCCCCCCATGCAGCTCGACGGTGGTACCGACTACTACCTCAAGCCCATGAACTGCCCGATGCACAATCTGATCTTCGATGCCCGGGGGCGCTCGTACCGCGAGCTGCCGCTCCGGCTGTTCGAGTTCGGCACGGTGTACCGGTACGAGAAGTCGGGCGTGGTCCACGGACTGACCCGGGCCCGCGGCTTCACCCAGGACGACGCGCACATCTACTGCACCCGCGAGCAGATGGCGGAGGAGCTCGACCGCACCCTCACCTTCGTCCTGAACCTCCTGCGGGACTACGGTCTGACCGACTTCTACCTGGAGCTGTCGACCAAGGACCCGGAGAAGTACGTCGGTTCGGACGACGCCTGGGAGGAGGCCACCGAGGTGCTGCGCCAGGTGGCCGAGAAGCAGGGCCTCCCGCTGACCCCCGACCCCGGCGGCGCGGCCTTCTACGGCCCGAAGATCTCGGTGCAGGCGCGCGACGCCATCGGCCGGACCTGGCAGATGTCGACGATCCAGCTCGACTTCAACCTGCCCGAGCGGTTCAACCTGGAGTACACCTCCCCGGACGGCTCGCGACAGCAGCCGGTCATGATCCACCGGGCGCTCTTCGGCTCGATCGAGCGGTTCTTCGCCGTGCTCCTGGAGCACTACGCGGGCGCCATGCCGCCGTGGCTGGCCCCGGTCCAGGCGGTCGGCATCCCGATCGGTGACGGACACGTCGACTACCTGCGGGAGTTCGCCGCCGACGCGAAGAAGAAGGGTCTGCGGGTCGAGGTCGACGCGTCCTCCGACCGGATGCAGAAGAAGATCAGGAACCACCAGAAGCTCAAGGTTCCCTTCATGATCATCGTCGGTGACGAGGACATGAACGCGGGCACGGTCTCCTTCCGCTACCGCGACGGCTCCCAGGAGAACGGCATCCCGCGCGAGGCCGCCCTCGCGAAGCTGGTGCAGGTCGTCGAGGACCGCAGCCAGGTCTGAGCGTGATCGCGGCCCACCGGGCCGCTCAGGTCCCTGTCCGGGCGAGCTTGTCGGGCTCGAAGATCGCCCGGACAGGGACCTACTGGCGGGCCCCCGGGGTGTTCCCCGGGGGCCCGCTGTCCTCGTCCATCGAGAAGGTCTGGATCAGCCACGACGAGAACGACCCCGTCACCGCCCCCAGCAGCGCCAGCCCGCCCGCCATCATCACCACCGCCACCGTCCGGCCCATGAAGGTCACCGGCGCCACGTCCCCGTACCCCACCGTCGTCAGCGTGGAGCAGGCCCACCACACCGAGTCGCCGAACGTCCTGATCGTCGCCCCCGGCGCCCCGCGCTCGTACGCGTACACCGCCAGCGCGCCCGCGAACCCCAGCAGCACCGCGGACATGCCCGAGTAGACGATCACGCGGGCGTGCAGCGCCAGCCGGGGACGGGCGCGCCGGTGCTGGACCGACTCGTAGATCCGGACCACCCGCAGCGGGCGCAGCAGCGGCAGCACCACCACGATCGCGTCCAGTGGATGCCGCCGGACGTAGGAGGCGCCCTCGCCGCTGAGCCGCCAGCACACCACGTAGTCCACGACGAACAGCGCCCACGCCGCGTAGGTCACCGCCAGACAGGTGTCCCGCCAGCCCTGGGGCAGATCCGTGGCGAGCACCCGGACCGCGTAGGACGCGAGGAAGAGCCCCGACGCCGCGAACAGGGGGACCTCCGTGCGCCGGCGCCACTCCGACAGCCCGCTCTCGTCGCTCATCCGCCCAGCATCGCGGCCCCCGGCGGGAGGCCGCCCCCGACGACACGATCCGTATGGGCGAAGCAATATGCTGCACAGCATGACGAGTGAGCCGGAGCAGCAGATCGGAGTGGGGACGCCCGACGCGTTCCAGCGCCTGTGGACGCCCCACCGGATGGCCTACATCCAGGGTGAGAACAAGCCGAGCGGGCCCGAGGCCGGTGACGGCTGCCCCTTCTGCTCCATCCCCGCCAAGTCCGACGAGGACGGGCTGGTGATCGCGCGGGGCGAGACCGTGTACGCGGTGCTCAACCTCTACCCGTACAACGGCGGACATCTGATGGTCGTGCCCTTCCGGCACGTCGCCGACTACACGGAGCTGGACGAGGCGGAGACCGCCGAGCTGGCCCTGTTCACCAAGCGGGCGATGACCGCGCTGCGCGCGGCGTCCGGCGCGCACGGCTTCAACATCGGGATGAACCAGGGGGTGTCGGCCGGGGCCGGCATCGCGGCCCATCTGCACCAGCACATCGTGCCGAGATGGGGCGGGGACACCAATTTCATGCCGGTCGTCGGCCATACGAAGGTGCTGCCGCAGCTCCTCGCGGACACGCGGGCGATGCTGGCGGCGGCCTGGCCGGTCTGACCGGTCCGCACGCGAGGGTCCGGGTGTCCGGGTCCGGGGCCGATGATCCACCGGCCCCGGACACCTCCGACCGCCCTGGACACCTCCGACTTCGGCCGCCTCGAACCTCGGCCGCCTCGAACGGCTAGGCGTCGTACAGATCGGCCTTCTTCGGCGCCGCCTCCTGGATGCCTCCACTGAGCGAACCGGCGCGGCTGCTGAAGCGCTCGGTGTCCACGCCGTTCTCCTCCAGGACCTTCATCGCCGCCGCGTGCGCCACCCGCAGCACCGGCGTGGCCGCGCGCATCGCGTCGTCCGCCATGAACCGGTGCCGCCAAGGCTGCTGCGCCCAGGCGTGCCGCAGCCCGAACGGCTCCGGCAGCACCAGCTTGCCGCCGAGGAAGTCGAGGATCGGCGGGTACCAGGTGAAGGGCGCGCGCACCGCGAGGCGGACGACCTCCGGCGCGTCGATCAGCGGTAGCGTCCGGGTACGGGTCTCCCAGAACCGGACCGTCTTGCTCACCGTGACCGTCTTCGGCGACGACTTGCTGGTGAAGAGCCCGTGCACCGGGCCGAGCGCATGGCCGGTGACCTCGATGCGGAGCGTCTCGTGCAGCACCGTCACCGTGATCATCATGGTGATCACCAACTGGCCGTCCCAGAGCGTGAACTGCACGCCCAGATAGTGGCGATTGCCGCCGCCGAACTGCTGGTGATTGCAGATGCGCTGTAGCTCATGGCCCTTGACCTGGAACGCCTCCACATCCTGGCCCTCCGGCCGGGACACCGATCCGGCGTTCTCGCCGACCGGGGAGACGATCCAGTGCTTGACCGACGGAGTGGGGAACCCGCCCGAATTCAGCGGGCCGCGCTCCAGCAGCTTCAGCCGGTCGTGGATGGCGCGTATCACGTCCCAGCTACGGAACTGGTTGATGTCCTTGCCCGGCTCCTTGGAGACCAGCTCCTCGGCCAACTGCCAACTGCCCCAGCGGGTGCCCATGCCGAGTATCCCCTTGGGACCGGCGTAGAAGACGGCGTTGGAGTGCTGCTCGGCGGTGAGCTTCTCCAGGTTCTGCCGCAGCTCCTCCCGCGAGGTCTCGCCGGGGTTCCCGGGCACCGCCTCGGGCACCTTGGCGGCGACCCCGCCGCCGGAGAGCAGCCCGTCCCAGCGGTCCCGCAGATCCTTGGCGGTGGCCTCACAGATCTGTTTCGCCAGGAACCAGCCCAGCACCGGGGCGACGATCATGGCGCGCAGATAGTAGGAGAGGATGCCGGTGAACGGCAGTTTGATGAGGAAGATCACGGCGAGTACGCCGATGCCGAGCATCAGCAGGACGCCGAGGGCACCCGCCTTCTTGTCCTGGGAGCCCGCCATCGTGCGGCGGAGCTGGAAGATGCCCATCCACAGCAGCATCCCGGGCAGGAAGAGCAGTCCGAAGACCCCGGTGATGGCCGTGAGTTTGGCGTCGCGCTCCTTACGGATGCGGTTGGCGGACAGGCAGTGCTCGACCACCGTCCGCGGCTCGGTGCCGAAGGACTGGATCAGGGCGCCGCGCCCGCCGCCGAGCGTCCGCATCTGGACCGCGCGGGAGAACGCCTCGCCCAGATTGGGCTCGAAGAGCGAGAACTTGCCCGCCGTCACAGCGGACTTGTGCCACTCGCTGTTCGCCGTGAGGATCTCCGCGACCGGGCTGTCGCGGTACGCGGCCGAGGCCAGCGCGTGCGTCGCCGCGGTCTGTCCCGCCGACCCCATGATCGGGATCTGGGCACCGGGACTGAAATCGAAACCGTCACTCGTCACTACCTGCCCCCAACGCCGCGTCGCCGTCCGCTCTGCGGCCTGTTCCCAACTACCGCGCCCGGCACACCTGCTGAACTGGGCACCTCAGCGTATCCGGGGTGCGTCGTCCGCGTCAGGTGACTTCGACAGGGGGCCCGTCCGGGGCGGCGAGCGGGTGGCGGAACGCCGCCGTCCAACCACCCGGGGGCGGGTGGCCGGCGGCATTCCGTACGGGGGTCAGACGGCGGCCCCGGTGCCCTCCCTGACCTTGTCGGCGACCTGCGCCGGCATCGGCTCGTGCCGGGCGTAAGCGCGGCTGAACTGGCCCGTCCCGTGTGAGATGGAGCGCAGATCGATCGCGTACCGGCCGATCTCGATCTCCGGCACCTCCGCGCGCACGAGCGTCCGGGAGCCCGAGGACTGCTCCGTACCGACGACCCGGCCGCGCCGCCCGGACAGATCGCTCATCACCGGGCCGACGTATTCGTCCGAAACCAGTACCCGGACTTCGGCCACCGGCTCCAGCAGATGGATACGGGTGTCCGCCGCGGCCTCGCGGAGCGCCAGCCCGCCAGCGGTCTGGAAGGCGGCGTCGGACGAGTCCACCGAATGCGCCTTCCCGTCCAGGAGGGTGATCCGGATGTCCACCAATGGATAGCCGGCCACCACGCCGCGCGCCGCCTGTGCGCGCACCCCCTTCTCCACCGACGGGATGAACTGGCGGGGCACCGCGCCACCCACCACCTTGTCCACGAACTCGATACCGGAACCGGCGGGCAGCGGCTCCACCCGTATCTCGCAGATGGCGTACTGCCCGTGGCCCCCCGACTGCTTGACGTGCCGGCCCCGCCCCGCCGCCGGCTCCCCGAAGGTCTCCCGCAACGACACCTTGTGCGGGACCACGTCCACCTGGACGCCGTAACGGCTGCGCAGCCGCTCCAGGGCGACATCGGCATGGGCCTCGCCCAGACACCAGAGCACTACCTGGCGGGTGGCGCGGTTCTGTTCAAGACGCATGGTCGGATCCTCCGCGACCAGCCTCGACAGCCCCTGCGAGAGCTTGTCCTCGTCGGCCTTGCTGTGCGCCTGGATCGCCAGCGGCAGCAGTGGATCCGGCATCGTCCACGGGTCCATCAGCAGCGGATCGTCCTTCGACGACAGCGTGTCGCCGGTCTCCGCGCGGGACAGTTTGGCGACACAGGCGAGATCGCCCGCGACGACCTGTCCGAGCGGACGCTGCTGCTTGCCGAAGGGTACGGAGAGCGCGCCGACGCGCTCATTGGCCTCGTGCAGGTCATGGCCGTCCCGCCGGTGGTCGGTGAGACCGTGCCCGGAGACATGCACCGTCTCGTCGCTGCGCAGGGTGCCGGAGAAGACGCGGACGAGGGAGATCCGGCCGACGTACGGGTCGGAGGTGGTCTTGACCACCTCGGCCACCAGCGGCCCCCCGGGATCGCAGGTGATCGGCGGGCGCGGCGCGCCCTGCGGAGTGGTGACGAGCGGGCTCTCGGGCTCCAGCGGGGTGGGGAAGCCACCGGTGATCAGATCCAGGAGTTCGACGGTGCCCAGCCCCTGCCGGGCGCCATCGGCCGCGGGGGCGGCGGCCAGCACCGGATGGAAGATGCCGCGCGCGACGGCCTTCTCCAGATCGGCGATCAGGGTGCCGAGATCGATGTCCGCGCCGCTGAGGTAGCGGTCCATCAGGGTCTCGTCCTCGCTCTCGGCGATGATCCCCTCGATCAGCCGGTTCCGGGCCGTCTCGATCAGCGGCGTCTGTTCGGGGGCCGGCGGGGTCTCCTTACGCTCGCCGGAGGAGTAGTCGAAGATCTTCCGGGTGAGCAGTCCGACCAGGCCGGTGACGGGCGGGTGGCCGTCCGGCCCCGGTGCCCCGTACTGCGGCAGATACAGCGGCAGCACCGCGTCCGGGTCGTCGCCGCCGAAGATGTCCCCGCAGACCCGGGTCAGCTCGTCGTACCCCGTCCGGGCGGTCTCCAGATGGGTCACCACGATCGCCCGCGGCATCCCGACCGCGGCGCACTCCTCCCACACCGCGCGGGTCGCGCCCGCCACGGCCTCGGGCTCCTGCGCAGCCGATACGACGAAGAGGGCCGCGTCCGCCGCGCGCAGACCGGCCCTCAGCTCCCCCACGAAATCGGCGTACCCGGGGGTGTCCAGCAGATTGACCTTGTACCCGCCCCATTCGACGGGGACGAGCGAGAGCTGCACGGAACGCTGCTGCCGGTGCTCGATCTCGTCGTAGTCGGAGATCGTCGCCCCGTCCTCGACCCGGCCGGCCCGGTTCACCGCTCCCGCGGTGAGGGCGAGCGCCTCGATCAAGGTGGTCTTGCCGGATCCGCTGTGGCCGACCAGCACCACATTCCGTACGGATGCGGGCTGGTCGGCCGTTGTAGCCCTGCCGGCGGCTCCGGGATGTGCGTTCTTCGCCTTGTCGCCCATGTTTCTTGCCTCCCGATCGATCGCGTCGATGGCACGGTGAGGAGATGGGGCCGCGGGCGCGGGGAAACAAGGGCGATGGCCACCGGACGGCGTCCGGTGGCGGCTCCTGGGAGCCCGCAGTCGTCTTTCGAGCTTTCCACTCCGGTCAGGGCGCGTCCATACGTCGTACGCCGCCGAGGTGGACGGTGGCGGCGGCACCGGCCGGATTCCGTCCGCCCGCCGCCACGCCCGGCCCCCGTACACCGCCGGGGGGACCACCAGGCACCGCCGCGCACGGGCCGGCGACGACGGGTCCCAGCGGTGGAGGGCGTCCGTCGTGGCTACGATGGGCCAGCCGGTGGCCGATGGGGCCACACGGCCCAGCCAAACCTCGGGAAGGCCATGCTGAACAAGTACGCGCGTGCATTCTTTACGCGTGTCCTCACACCGCTCGCCGCATTTCTGCTCCGCCGTGGAGTGAGCCCCGACGCGGTCACTCTCATCGGTACGGCCGGAGTCATGGCGGGTGCGCTGGTCTTCTTCCCCCGGGGAGAGTTCTTCTGGGGCACGATCGTCATCACGCTGTTCGTCTTCTCGGACCTCATTGACGGCAATATGGCCCGCCAGGCGGGCGTCTCCAGCCGATGGGGCGCGTTCCTCGACTCGACCCTCGACCGGGTCGCCGACGGCGCGATCTTCGGCGGGCTCGCGCTCTGGTACGCGGGCGACGGCGACAACAACGCGCTCTGCGCCGTGTCGATCTTCTGCCTCGCCAGTGGCCAGGTCGTCTCGTACACCAAGGCGCGCGGCGAGGCCATCGGACTGCCGGTCGCCGTCAACGGCCTGATCGAGCGCGCCGAACGGTTGGTCATCACTCTGGTCGCGGCGGGTCTGGCCGGACTGCACGGCTTCGGCGTGCCCGGTATTGACGTCCTGCTGCCGATCGCGCTCTGGATCGTGGCCGTCGGCAGCGCGGTGACCCTGGGACAGCGTGTCGTGACGGTACGCCGGGAGTCCGCGGAGGCCGACGCCGCCGCCCGCAGCGAGGCGGAGGCGAGCTGATGCGCGACCGTCTGACCGACAAGCTGTACGGCGCGGGCTGGAGCACCGTCAAGAAGCTGCCGGAGCCGGTGGCCGCCGCGCTCGGCCGCACCGTCGCCGACGTGGCGTGGAAACGCCGTGGCCAGGGCGTGCTCCGACTGGAGTCCAACCTCGCCCGCGTCGTCCCCGACGCCGGTTCCGAGCGCCTCGCCGAGCTGTCGAAGGCCGGGATGCGCTCGTACATGCGGTACTGGATGGAATCCTTCCGGCTGCCCACCTGGAGCGCCGACCAGGTCCGCGAGAATGTGCAGATCAAGGACACGCACCATCTGCTGGAGGCCATCGACTCCGGCCGGGGGGCGATCGTCGCCCTGCCACACCTGGCCAACTGGGACCTCGCGGGCGTGTGGGCGACCCGGACGCTCGGCATCCCCTTCACCACCGTCGCCGAGCGACTGAAGCCCGAATCGCTGTACGACCGGTTCGTGGCCTACCGCGAGAGCCTGGGCATGGAGGTGCTGCCGCACGCGGGCGGCTCGGCCTTCGGCACCCTGGCGCGGCGGCTGCGCGCGGGCGGTCTGGTCTGCCTCGTCGCCGACCGCGACCTGTCGGCGTCCGGCGTCGAGGTGTCCTACTTCGGCGAGACGGCCCGGATGCCGGCCGGACCCGCGATGCTGGCCCAGCAGACCGGCGCCGCGCTGCTGCCGGTCACCCTCTGGTACGGGGACGCGCCCCGGATGTACGGGCGGATCCACGCGCCCATCGAGGTGCCGGAGACGGGCACCCGGGCCGAGAAGGGGGCGGTCATGACCCAGGCGCTGGCGGACGTCTACGCCACCGGAATCGCCGAGCACCCGGAGGACTGGCACATGCTTCAGCGGCTCTGGCTCGCGGATCTCGAACCCCGCACATCCCCGGAGGGCCGGTCGTGAGGATCGGCATCGTCTGCCCGTACTCCTGGGACGTGCCGGGCGGCGTCCAGTTCCACATCCGGGATCTGGCGGACCACCTCATCCGGCTCGGCCACGAGGTCTCCGTGCTGGCCCCGGCCGACGACGAGACCCCGCTGCCGCCCTTCGTCGTCTCGGCCGGCCGGGCCGTGCCCGTCCCGTACAACGGCTCGGTCGCGCGGCTCAACTTCGGGTTCCTCTCCGCCGCGCGGGTCCGGCGCTGGCTGCACGACGGCACCTTCGACGTCATCCACATCCATGAACCGGCCACGCCCTCGCTGGGGCTGCTCAGTTGCTGGGCGGCGCAGGGGCCGATCGTGGCGACCTTCCACACCTCCAACCCGCGCTCCCGCGCGATGATCGCCGCGTACCCGATCCTGCAGCCCGCGCTGGAGAAGATCAGTGCGCGGATCGCGGTCAGCGAGTACGCGCGGCGGACCCTCGTGGAACATCTGGGCGGGGATGCGGTCGTCATCCCCAACGGCGTCGACGTCGGCTTCTTCGAACGAGCGGAACCGAACCCCGACTGGCAGGGCGGCACCATCGGCTTCATCGGCCGCATCGACGAGCCCCGCAAGGGACTGCCGGTGCTGATGAAGGCGCTGCCCGCGATCCTGGCCGCGTACCCGGAGACCCGGCTGCTGGTGGCGGGGCGCGGGGACGAGCGGGAGGCGGTCGCCGCACTGCCGAAGGAGATGCGCGGGAGCGTCGAATTCCTCGGCATGGTCAGCGACGAGGACAAGGCGCGGCTGCTGCGCAGTGTCGATGTGTACGTCGCGCCCAACACGGGCGGCGAGAGCTTCGGGATCATTCTGGTCGAGGCGCTGTCGGCGGGCGCGCCCGTGCTCGCGAGCGACCTGGACGCGTTCACCCAGGTCCTCGACCGGGGCGAGGCGGGGGAGCTCTTCGCCAATGAGGACGCGGACGCGCTGGCGGGCGCGGCGATCCGGCTGCTGGGGGACCCCCGGCGGCGGGCGGAGCTACGGGACAGGGGGAGCGCGCACGTACGGCGCTTCGACTGGTCGACGGTGGGGGCGGACATCCTGTCGGTGTACGAGACGGTGACCGACGGCGCGGCATCGGTGGCCGCGGATGAACGCCCCGGGCTGCGCGCCCGCTTCGGCCTCGCCCGCGGCTGACCCCTCCGGGGGGGCGGGGTCATCCTGGGCCTCCTGGCTCCGGGGCTTGTCCTCAATCGCCGGACGGGCTGGATTTCTACCTCGGCCTCCTGGCCCCGGGGCTTGTCCTCAATCGCCGGACGGGCTGAATTTCCTCCCCCGGCCCGCATTCCCAGCGGGCCGCCGGAGGATGGGGCCCGCATTCCCAGCCGGTCCGGCGTTTGAGGGCGGACCTTCGTGCCGGGGGGCCGATTCCCAGCCGGTCCGGCGTTTGAGGGCGGACCTTCGTGCCGGGGGGCCGATTCCCAGCCGGTCCGGCGTTTGAGGGCGGACCTTCGTGCCGGGGGGCCGATTCCCAGCCGGTCCGGCGTTTGAGGACGGACCTTCGTGCCGGGGGGCCGCATTCCCAGCCCGTCCGGCGATTGAGGACGGACCCTCGTGCCCAGGGAGCCACAGAGAAACGGACCGCTGCCGGGGGTAACCGGCCGCACGACCAGCCGCAGCCCCCCACAGCGGTAGCCTTGGGCGCCGTGACCGCAACGCTCATCTGGATCCTCGTCGCCCTCCTCCTCATCGGCATGTACCTGAGCTGGACCGCCGGCCGTCTCGACCGCCTCCACGCCCGTATCGACGCCGCCCGCGCCGCCCTCGACGCCCAACTCCTGCGACGCGCCTCGGTCACCCAGGAATTGGCCACCTCCGGGGTGCTCGACCCGGCCGCCTCGATCGTGCTGTACGAGGCGGCCCACGCCGCCCGCCAGGCGGAGGAGGAGAACCGCGAGGTCTCCGAGAGCGAGCTGAGCGCCGCCCTGCGGGCCGTGTTCGAGGAGACGGCGCAGGTCGAGGCGGTCCGCGAGGTGCCGGGCGGCGAGGACGCCACCGTCGAGCTGGCGCAGTCCGTACGCCGGGTCCCGATGGCACGGCGGTTCCACAACGACACCGTGCGCGCGGCCAGGGCGCTCCGCCGCCACCGCACGGTGCGCTGGTTCCGGCTGGCCGGCCACGCGCCGTTCCCGCTGGCCTTCGAGATGGACGACGAGCCGCCGACCGCGCTGGCGGATCGCTCCGTCACCTGAGCCACCCGTCACCTGAGCCACCCGCCCGGCCGTCCCCGACCACACCCCCGCGCGTGGCGGGCGGAACGCCGGTCGAAAACGATCCACCGGCTATTCATTGGCCCTTGCTGTGGACTGGTCGCGAGTTGTTCCATCGATGACACATCCCCCGTTGTCGTCATCCAGTGAGGTCTCTCCGTGTCCAGCACGCTCTCCAGCACCCCGCAGTCGGCCGGCAGCCCGGCGACCGGCACCGCCCGCGTCAAGCGCGGCATGGCCGAGCAGCTCAAGGGCGGCGTCATCATGGACGTGGTCGACGCCGCGCAGGCCAAGATCGCCGAGGACGCCGGCGCGGTCGCCGTCATGGCCCTGGAGCGGGTCCCCGCCGATATCCGCAAGGACGGCGGAGTGGCCCGGATGTCCGACCCGAACATGATCGAGGAGATCATCGAGGCGGTCTCCATCCCGGTCATGGCGAAGTCCCGGATCGGCCACTTCGTCGAGGCCCAGGTGCTCCAGTCGCTCGGAGTGGACTACATCGACGAGTCCGAGGTGCTGACCCCCGCCGACGAGGTCAACCACTCCGACAAGTGGGCCTTCACCACGCCCTTCGTCTGTGGTGCCACCAATCTGGGCGAGGCCCTGCGCCGGATCGCCGAGGGCGCCGCGATGATCCGCTCCAAGGGCGAGGCCGGCACCGGCAATGTGGTCGAGGCCGTCCGCCACCTGCGGCAGATCAAGAACGAGATCGCCCGGCTCCGCGGCTACGACAACAACGAGCTGTACGCCGCGGCCAAGGAACTGCGCGCCCCCTACGAGCTGGTCAAGGAGGTCGCGGAGCTGGGCAAGCTGCCCGTGGTCCTCTTCTCGGCCGGTGGTGTGGCCACCCCCGCCGACGCCGCGCTGATGCGCCAGCTCGGTGCCGAGGGCGTCTTCGTCGGCTCCGGCATCTTCAAGTCCGGTGACCCGGCCAAGCGCGCCGCCGCGATCGTGAAGGCCACCACCTTCTACGACGACCCCAAGGTCATCGCGGACGCCTCCCGCAACCTGGGCGAGGCCATGGTCGGCATCAACTGCGACACCCTGCCCGAGGCCGAGCGTTACGCCAACCGGGGCTGGTGATGACCACTCCCGTGATCGGTGTCCTGGCTCTCCAGGGCGATGTACGGGAGCATCTGATCGCCCTGGCCGCGGTGGACGCCGTGGCCAGGCCGGTCAGGCGCCCGGAAGAGCTGGCCGAGATCGACGGCCTGGTCGTGCCCGGTGGCGAGTCGACCACCATGTCCCGGCTGGCGAACCTCTTCGGCATGATGGAGCCGCTGCGTGAGCGGGTCCGCGCCGGCCTTCCCGTGTACGGCACCTGCGCCGGTCTGATCATGCTCGCCGACAAGATCCTCGACCCCCGGTCCGGCCAGGAGACCATCGGCGGCATCGACATGATCGTCCGCCGTAACGCCTTCGGCCGCCAGAACGAATCCTTCGAGGCGGCCGTCGAACTGACGGGGATCGAGGGCGGCCCGGTCGAGGGCGTCTTCATCCGGGCGCCCTGGGTGGAGTCGATCGGCGCGGAGGTCGAGGTGCTCGCCGAGTACGACGGTCATGTCGTCGCCGTACGACAGGGCCGGGCGCTCGCGACCTCCTTCCACCCCGAACTCACCGGAGACCACCGGGTGCACGGATTCTTCGTGGATATGGTGCGCGCGGCCCGATGACGCGCTCCCGGTAGGATCGCTGCCGAACGCAGCAGCAATGGGTAACGCGAAGGAGACAGGCAGATGTCCGGCCACTCTAAATGGGCTACGACGAAGCACAAGAAGGCCGTGATCGACGCCAAGCGCGGCAAGCTCTTCGCGAAGCTGATCAAGAACATCGAGGTCGCGGCCCGGACCGGCGGCGCCGATGTCGAAGGCAACCCGACCCTCTTCGACGCCATTCAGAAGGCGAAGAAGCAGTCGGTTCCCAATAAGAACATCGACTCGGCCCTCAAGCGCGGCGCCGGCCTGGAGGCCGGCGGCGCCGACTACGAGACGATCATGTACGAGGGGTATGGCCCGAACGGCGTCGCCGTGCTCATCGAGTGCCTCACCGACAACCGCAACCGCGCGGCCTCCGACGTCCGCGTCGCGATGACCCGCAACGGCGGCTCGATGGCGGACCCCGGCTCGGTCTCCTACCTCTTCCACCGCAAGGGCGTGGTGATCGTCCCCAAGGCCGGGCTGAGCGAGGACGACGTGCTCGGTGCGGTGCTCGACGCGGGCGCCGAGGAAGTCAACGACCTCGGTGAGTCCTTCGAGGTGCTCAGCGAGGCCACCGACCTGGTCGCGGTCCGTACCGCGCTCCAGGCCGAGGGCATCGACTACGACTCCGCCGAGGCCAACTTCGTCCCGACCATGCAGGTCGAGCTGGACGAGGACGGTGCGCGGAAGATCTTCAAGCTGATCGACGCGCTGGAGGACAGCGACGACGTGCAGAACGTCTTCGCCAACTTCGACGTGTCCGATGAGGTCATGGAGAAGGTCGACGTCTGACAGCCGCGCACGGAGCCGGTCCGCCACGCCTTCACACGGACCTGCTCATGGTTGCCGCCGAGAACGGGCCGACGGGAGAGACATCCCCGTCGGCCCGTTCCGTGTGCGTTGTCAGTGCGAGCGGATAGCCTGCACGAACAGCTGAACCAAGGAGGGGTGCGTGCGCGTTCTCGGGGTGGACCCAGGGCTGACGCGGTGCGGTGTCGGCGTCGTCGAGGGTGTCGCCGGCCGCCCGCTGACGATGCTCGGCGTTGGCGTCGTCCGCACCGCGGCCGACGCGGAGCTGGGCACCCGGCTGGTCGCCATCGAGCGCGGTATCGAGCAGTGGCTCGACGAGTACCAGCCCGAATGCGTCGCCGTGGAGCGGGTGTTCAGCCAGCACAACGTGCGTACGGTGATGGGCACCGCCCAGGCCAGCGCGGTGGCCATGCTCTGCGCCTCCCGCCGCGGCCTCCCGGTCGTCCTGCACACCCCCAGCGA
The DNA here is from genome assembly GCF_044333555.1 of Streptomyces sp. NPDC020965. Lineage (NCBI taxonomy): Bacteria > Bacillati > Actinomycetota > Actinomycetes > Kitasatosporales > Streptomycetaceae > Streptomyces > Streptomyces sp. NPDC020965. The sequence continues at coordinate 137,995 of NZ_JBIRRE010000009.1, read as the reverse complement.
GGTGAAGGCCGCCGTCACCGGCAGCGGTCGTGCCGACAAGGCCCAGGTCGGCGCGATGGTGACCCGGCTGCTGAGGCTCGACGCCCCGCCGAAGCCCGCGGACGCGGCGGACGCCCTCGCGCTCGCCATCTGTCACATCTGGCGCACCCCCGCGCAGAACCGTCTCCAGCGGGCAGTAGCCCAGCACGCAGCGAAAGGCCGTACCGCATGATCGCCTTTGTGAGCGGCCCGGTCGCCGCCCTCGCCCCCACCACCGCCGTGATCGAGGTCGGCGGTGTCGGGATGGCCGTCCAGTGCGCGCCGAACACCCTCGCTGGGCTCCGGCTGGGACAGCCGGCCAGGCTCGCGACCTCCCTGGTGGTCCGCGAGGACTCCCTCACCCTGTACGGCTTCGCGGACGACGACGAGCGCCAGATCTTCGAGCTGCTCCAGACGGCGAGTGGTGTCGGCCCCCGGTTGGCACAGGCGATGCTCGCCGTGCACAGCCCCGACGCGCTGCGTATCGCCGTCGCCTCCGGTGACGAGAAGGCGCTGACCGCCGTCCCCGGCATCGGAAAGAAGGGCGCGCAGAAGCTGCTCCTGGAGCTGCGGGACCGCCTCGGGGAGCCCGTCGGGACCCCGGGCGCCCTGCGGGGGGTCGGCAGCGCGGTCACCCCGTCCTGGCGGGACCAGCTCCACGCCGCCCTGATCGGCCTCGGGTACGCCACCCGCGAGGCCGACGAGGCGGTGGCGGCGGTCACCCCGGAGGCCGAGGCGATGGCCGGGGAGCCCCAGGTCGGCCGGTTGCTCAAGGCCGCCCTCCAAACCCTGAACCGCACGAGATGACGCGGGTCCCCCCCGGCGGGAGGGCCGTGAGTCACTCGCGGACCCCGGCCCCGCTCCGAGTCGATGCGCTGGTCGACCGGCGCGACTGTTCCGCGCCGGACGGTACCGGGCCCGGCAGCAGCCACTTCCGTACGGGAGGAGCGCTAGTCGATTCGCGCTTCTCATGGATCAAGACCTGACCGCAGGTGGCTCCCGCCGCCCCGACCACATGAGGCACATCCGCAGTGAACTGGGACGACAGCACTCCCGCCCCGGCCGATGACGCCCCGGCCCCGGCCGACGGACGGCTCGTCGGCGCCTCCGCCGACGGCGAGGACCAGGCCGTCGAGGCGGCCCTGCGGCCGAAGTCGCTGGGCGAGTTCGTGGGCCAGGAGCGCGTCCGTGAGCAGCTCGACCTCGTCCTGAAGGCGGCTCTCGCCCGTGGCGCCACCGCCGACCACGTCCTGCTCTCCGGTGCACCGGGGCTCGGCAAGACCACCCTGTCGATGATCATCGCGGCGGAGATGAAGGCGCCGATCCGGATCACCTCGGGCCCCGCCATCCAGCACGCCGGTGATCTCGCCGCGATCCTCTCCTCCCTCCAGGAGGGCGAGGTCCTCTTCCTCGACGAGATCCACCGGATGTCCCGGCCCGCCGAGGAAATGCTCTACATGGCCATGGAGGACTTCCGGGTCGACGTGATCGTGGGCAAGGGCCCCGGCGCCACCGCCATCCCGCTGGAGCTGCCGCCGTTCACCCTGGTCGGCGCCACCACCCGGGCCGGACTGCTGCCGCCCCCGCTGCGTGACCGGTTCGGCTTCACCGGTCACATGGAGTTCTACGACCCGGCCGAGCTGGAGCGGGTCATCCACCGTTCGGCCCAATTGCTCGACCTGGAGATCGACGTCGAGGGCGCCGCGGAGATCGCCGGCCGCTCCCGGGGCACCCCCCGTATCGCCAACCGCCTGCTCCGCCGGGTCCGCGACTACTCCCAGGTCAAGGTGGACGGCCGGATCACCCGTGAGGTGGCCGCCGCCGCCCTGCGGGTGTACGAGGTGGATCACCGCGGCCTCGACCGGCTCGACCGCGCCGTGCTCCAGGCCCTGCTCAAGCTGTTCGGCGGCGGCCCGGTGGGCCTGTCGACGCTCGCGGTGGCCGTGGGGGAGGAGCGGGAGACCGTCGAGGAGGTCGCGGAGCCCTTCCTCGTACGGGAGGGACTGCTGGCCCGCACCCCGCGCGGCCGGGTCGCCACCCCTGCGGCCTGGGCTCATCTCGGTCTCGTACCCCCACCGCAGACACCGGGCGCAAGCGGACAACCCGGGTTGTTCGGGGCGTGACGGCGCGGGCACCGGGCCGGGCAGGAACCACAGTGGGATGCTGGGCGTTGTTCCAATGATGCGGACTCGCTTAGACTCCGCCGATGCCGACCTTCCACGTCGGCGTACCCACCCCCGTAGATAGGCCGCCTCTCCGACGCGGTCGTGTGAAGGAAGTTTCTTCCCGTGAGTCTCGTGACCCTCCTCCCCTTCATTGTGCTCATCGGGGCCATGTTCCTGATGACCCGGTCCGCCAAGAAGAAGCAGCAGCAGGCCGCGCAGATGCGTGACTCGATGCAGCCAGGCACCGGCGTGCGGACGATCGGGGGCATGTACGCCACCGTCAAGGAGCTTCACGACGACACCGTGCTCCTTGAGGTCGCCCCCGGCGTCCACGCCATCTATGCGAAGAACGCCATCGGCGCGGTTCTCGACGACGACGAGTACAACCGCATCGTGCACGGCGACGCTCAGGTGGCCGACGAAGAGACGCCGGTCGTCCCGGACGACGCCTCCTCGCTGACCGGCTCCGACGACTCCGCCGCGTCGGATGCGCCCAAGATCGACCTCGGCAAGAAGCCCGAGTCGGAGGAGACCGGGAGCACGGACGCCGCCGACGAGCCCAAGGACGGCAAGGGCGACAGCGACAAGTAGCCAGGTTCTGGGACCGCGGCGGCTCTGACCGGTGCCGCGCGGTCCCTTGGTCGTGTTGACTTCTGCGGGGGCAGGTCCCCACAACACTTCGTGGCCGCCCCGGCGCGTACCCGGCGCGGGGCGGTTGGACAGGGAGAATCGAGAAGGTGGCAGCACCGAAGAGGGGCCGAAGGCCCGCGGGGGCTCAGGGAAAGCCGGGGCGCACCCTGGTTCTGATCCTGATCGCCATGGTCGCACTGACCGCCGGGATGTTTGTCTCCGGACACACCACGCCGCGGCTGGGCATCGATCTCGCGGGCGGTACGACGATCACGCTGAAGGCCGAGGCTGAGCCCGGCAAGGAAAGCGCGATCAACGAGACCAATATGAACACCGCGGTCGGCATCATCGAGCGCCGTGTCAATGGTCTGGGTGTCTCGGAGGCCGAGGTCCAGACCCAGGGCCGCGAGAACATCATCGTCAACATCCCCAAGGGGACCAATTCCGAGCAGGCCCGTAAGCAGGTCGGTACCACCGCCCAGCTCTACTTCCGGCCCGTTCTGAACGTCGCCGCGGGGGGCACGACCCCGGCGCCCGTCCCGAGCCCCTCGGAGTCCGCCAAGGGCAAGCCCACCGACGGCAAGACAGACAAGGACGCCGAGAAGGCGACCCCCCCGTCCGGTGAGTCGAACCCCAGCGGCAGTCCCCAGGGCCGCGCCGTCACCGAAGGGCTGAAGGCTCCCACGCCGGCCGCCTCCGGTACCCCGTCCGGCACGCCGAAGGCGTCGGAGCCCCCGGCCCCGACCCCCTCCGCCCCTCCGGGCGCGGCCGAGCTGGAGAAGAAGTTCACCGCGCTGAACTGCCTCGACCCCAAGGCGCGCGGCGCGGTCGGTGACAATGTCCGGCCCGAGGAGCCCACGGTCGCCTGTGGCAAGAACGGCGCCGACCAGTGGGAGAAGTACATCCTCGGCCCGGCCGAGGTCGACGGCAAGGACGTCGACGACGCCAAGGGCCAGCTCGACCAGCAGCGCGGCATGTGGATCGTCACGATGGACTTCACCAGCTCCGGCTCGAAGAAGTTCCAGAAGATCACCAGCAAGCTGTCGCAGTCGCAGTCGCCGCAGAACCAGTTCGCGATCGTCCTGGACGGCGAGGTCGTCTCGGCCCCGCAGGTCAACCAGACGCTCAGCGCCAACGCCGAGATCTCCGGCAACTTCAACCAGCAGTCGGCGCAGGACCTCGGCAACATCCTGTCGTACGGCGCGCTGCCCCTGACCTTCGAGGAGCAGAGCGTCACCACCGTGAGCGCGGCGCTCGGCGGTGAGCAGTTGAAGGCCGGTCTGATCGCCGGTGCCATCGGTCTCGCGCTGGTCATCATCTACCTGATCGCCTACTACCGCGGTCTGGCCATGGTCGCCATCCTGAGCCTCCTGGTCTCGGCCGGTCTCACCTACTCGCTGATGGCACTGCTCGGCCCGGCCATCGGCTTCGCGCTGAACCTGCCCGCCGTCTGTGGCGCTATCGTCGCCATCGGTATCACCGCGGACTCGTTCATCGTGTACTTCGAACGCATCCGAGATGAGATCCGCGAGGGCCGCACGCTCGGGCCGGCCGTGCAGCGTGCCTGGCCGCGCGCGCGGCGCACCATCCTGGTCTCCGACTTCGTGTCGTTCCTCGCCGCCGCGGTGCTCTTCCTCGTCACGGTCGGCAAGGTCCAGGGCTTCGCGTTCACGCTCGGTCTGACCACCCTGCTCGACGTCGTCGTGGTGTTCTTCTTCACCAAGCCGATCATGACCATCCTCGCCCGTACCGAGTTCTTCGCCGGCGGTCACCCCTGGTCCGGTCTCGATCCGACGCGTCTGGGAGCCAAGCCCCCGCTGCGTCGCTCGCGCCGCGTCGCTTCCGCCCCCACCGACCCGAAGGAGGCGTGAGATGTCGCGTCTCAGCACCATTGGTGCCAAGCTCTATCGCGGCGAGATCGGTTACGACTTCGTCGCCAAGCGCAAGTTCTGGTATGCCGTCTCGATCCTGATCACCATCGCGGCCATCGCGGGCCTGGCGATCCGGGGCCTCAACATGGGCATCGAGTTCAAGGGCGGCGCGGTCTTCACCACCCCGAAGACCAGCGTCTCCGTGACTCACGCCAAGGAGTACGCGGAAGAGGCATCCGGCCACGACGCCATCGTCCAGAAGCTGGGCAACGGCACGATGCGCATCCAGGTCAGTGGCCTGGACACGGCCCAGGCCACCAAGATCCAAAACCAGCTCGCGCAGGACATGAAGATCCCCGCGGACAAGATCGACGCGGAGCTGGTCGGTCCGAGCTGGGGCAAGCAGATCGCCAACAAGGCATGGACCGGCCTCGCCATCTTCATGGTGCTGGTGGTGATCTATCTGGCCATCGCCTTCGAGTGGAGAATGGCGCTCGCCGCGCTCATCGCGCTCATCCACGACCTCACCATCACCGTCGGTGTCTACGCACTGGTCGGCTTCGAGGTCACCCCGGGCACGGTGATCGGTCTGCTCACGATCCTTGGTTACTCCCTCTACGACACCGTCGTCGTGTTCGACGGTCTCAAGGAGGGCGCCGTCGGGATCACTAAACAGACGCAATCGACCTACAGCGAGGTCGCCAACCGCAGCCTCAACGCCACCCTGGTGCGTTCCATCAACACCACCGTGGTCGCCCTGCTCCCGGTCGCCGGTCTGCTCTTCATCGGCGGTGGCTTCCTCGGCGCCGGCATGTTGAACGACATCTCCCTGTCGCTCTTCGTCGGCCTCGCGGCCGGTGCGTACTCCTCCATCTTCATCGCCACCCCGCTCGTCGCCGACTTCAAGGAACGCGACCCGCAGATGAAGGCCCTGAAGAAGCGGGTGCTCGCCAAGCGTGCAGCCGCCGAGGCCAGGGGCGAGTCCCCGGACGACACCGACGGTTCGGAGGGGTCCGAGGGTGATGCGCTGCCCGGTGACACCGCCGCCGCGGGTGCCGCCGGTGCCGTGGTCGGCCCGCGTGGCCGGGGTCGCGGCCGTTCGTCGGACCGACGCCGATGACCACCGTCCCCCAGGAGTTGCTCCTCAGCCGCATCCGTGACGTACCCGACTATCCGCAGCCGGGAGTGGTCTTCAAGGACATCACCCCGCTGCTCGCTGACCCCGAGGCGTTCACCGCCCTGACCGACGCGCTCGTCGGTCTGTGCGTGCGGCACGGGGCCACGAAGATCGTCGGTCTGGAGGCGCGCGGCTTCATCCTGGGCGCCCCCGTGGCGGTCCGCGCCGGGCTGGGATTCGTCCCCGTGCGCAAGGCGGGCAAGCTCCCCGGAGTCACCCTCTCGCAGGGGTACGACCTGGAGTACGGCTCCGCCGAGATCGAGGTGCACGCCGAGGACCTGCGGCCGGGCGACCGGGTCATGGTCATCGACGATGTGCTCGCCACCGGTGGCACCGCCGGAGCCGCGCTGGAGCTGATCCGCCGCGGCGGCGCCGAGGTGGCGGGCGTCTCGGTCCTGATGGAGCTGGGCTTCCTCGGCGGCCGTGACCGCCTGGAGCCCGCCCTGCGCGGAGCTCCGCTGGAGGCGCTGCTCACCCTGTGAGCCACGCCTTCCGAGGCTGTCGGAACGGGCCCCTGGGGGCGTCCTGGGAATTCCAGGACCCCAGGGGCCCGTTTCATCCCCTGGAGCACCAGTACGCCGAGGTCGATACGATGGCCTCTCCGGACCTGTCCCGGGGGACCCGGAACCGCACGAGGAGCGCTCTTGCCAGACGAGGCCCGTCCCGCCACCGCCGCGCACCCCGCCCAGCAGGCCGACAAGGCCGCGGCGGGCGCTGTGACGCCCGAGAAGACGCCGGCCGAGCGGCCCGCGCCGGCCCAGCCCGAGCGGGCGAAGGGCGCGCTCCCGGCATCGGCCCTGAAGCCCGCCACCCCGGCATCGGCGTACAAGCCGCGGACGACGTCCGCCCCCTCGGCCGCCGCCCGCGGCGCCGCCTCGTCGAACCGGGTGCGGGCCCGTCTCGCCCGCTTGGGCGTGCAGCGCTCGTCCCCGTACAACCCGGTCCTGGAACCCCTGCTGCGCATAGTGCGCGGCAACGATCCCAAGATCGAGACCGCCACACTCCGCCAGATCGAGCGCTCCTACCAGGTCGCCGAGCGCTGGCACCGGGGCCAGAAGCGCAAGAGCGGCGACCCGTACATCACCCACCCGCTGGCCGTCACCACCATCCTCGCCGAGTTGGGCATGGACCCGGCCACCCTGATGGCCGGGCTGCTCCACGACACCGTGGAGGACACCGAGTACGGCCTGGACACCCTCCGCCGCGACTTCGGCGACCAGGTCGCCCTGCTCGTGGACGGCGTCACCAAGCTGGACAAGGTCAAGTTCGGCGAGGCCGCGCAGGCCGAGACCGTGCGCAAGATGGTCGTCGCGATGGCCAAGGACCCCCGGGTCCTGGTGATCAAGCTCGCCGACCGACTGCACAACATGCGCACCATGCGCTATCTCAAGCGGGAGAAGCAGGAGAAGAAGGCCCGCGAGACGCTGGAGATCTACGCCCCGCTCGCCCACCGGCTGGGCATGAACACCATCAAGTGGGAGCTGGAGGACCTCGCCTTCGCGATCCTCTACCCCAAGATGTACGACGAGATCGTGCGGCTCGTCGCCGAGCGGGCGCCCAAGCGGGACGAGTACCTCGCCATAGTGACCGACGAGGTCCAGTCCGATCTGCGCTCCGCCCGGATCAAGGCCACCGTCACCGGGCGCCCCAAGCACTACTACAGCGTCTACCAGAAGATGATCGTCCGCGGTCGTGACTTCGCGGAGATCTACGACCTGGTCGGCATCCGCGTCCTCGTGGACACGGTCCGCGACTGTTACGCGGCGCTCGGCACCGTCCACGCGCGATGGAACCCGGTCCCCGGCCGGTTCAAGGACTACATCGCGATGCCGAAGTTCAACATGTACCAGTCGCTGCACACGACGGTCATCGGCCCCAACGGCAAGCCCGTCGAACTCCAGATCCGCACCTTCGACATGCACCGCCGCGCCGAGTACGGCATCGCCGCGCACTGGAAGTACAAGCAGGAGGCCGTCGCCGGCGCCTCCAAGGTGCGCACCGACGTACCGAAGAAGGCCGGCAAGGACGACCACATCAACGACATGGCGTGGTTGCGCCAACTGCTGGACTGGCAGAAGGAGACCGAGGACCCCTCGGAGTTCCTGGAGTCGCTGCGCTTCGACCTCTCCCGCAACGAGGTCTTCGTCTTCACGCCCAAGGGCGACGTCATAGCGCTCCCGGCGGGGGCGACCCCCGTCGACTTCGCGTACGCCGTCCATACGGAGGTCGGCCACCGCACCATAGGCGCCCGGGTCAACGGACGGCTCGTCCCTCTGGAGTCCACGCTCGACAACGGCGATCTCGTCGAGGTCTTCACCTCCAAGGCCGAAGGCGCCGGACCCTCCCGGGACTGGCTCGGATTCGTCAAATCGCCCCGGGCCCGCAACAAGATCCGCGCCTGGTTCTCCAAGGAGCGCCGCGACGAGGCGATCGAGCAGGGCAAGGACGCCATCGTCCGGGCCATGCGCAAGCAGAATCTGCCGATCCAGCGCATCCTCACCGGTGACTCGCTGGTCACCCTCGCGCACGAGATGCGCTACCCCGACATCTCATCGCTGTACGCGGCGATCGGCGAGGGCCATGTCGCCGCGCAGGGCGTCGTCCAGAAGCTGGTGCAGGCGCTCGGCGGTGAGGAGGCCGCCAACGAGGACATCGCGGAGTCGACCCCACCCTCGCGCAGCCGCTCCAAGCGCCGCGCCAACGCCGATCCCGGCGTCGTCGTCAAGGGCGTCGAGGACGTCTGGGTCAAGCTCGCCCGCTGCTGCACCCCGGTGCCGGGCGACCCGATCATCGGCTTCGTCACCCGGGGCAGCGGAGTGTCGGTGCACCGCGCCGACTGCGTCAACGTCGACTCGCTGTCACAGCAGCCCGAGCGCATCCTCGACGTCGAATGGGCACCCACCCAGTCGTCGGTCTTCCTGGTCGCCATCCAGGTCGAGGCGCTGGACCGGTCCCGGCTGCTGTCGGACGTCACCCGGGTCCTCTCCGACCAGCACGTCAACATCCTCTCCGCGGCCGTCCAGACCTCCCGCGACCGGGTGGCCACCTCCCGGTTCACCTTCGAGATGGGCGACCCCAAGCACCTCGGACACGTCCTGAAGGCGGTACGCGGCGTGGAGGGCGTCTACGACGTGTACCGGGTCACCTCGGCCCGCCGACCGTAGTCCGGGGCCCGGAGCGCGCCACACAGCCCCGGCTCCCGCGCCGACGACCGCACGACCCCGGCCACGCAGAAGGGCCTCCCGCACACGATGTGCGGGAGGCCCTTCTGCGTACGTACGACCCCCGGATGCGCCGGGCGCCGGTCCGGGTGTCAGCCGCCGAACTCCTCCAGGCCCTTCAGTGCCTGGTCGAGCAGCGCCTGCCGCCCCTCCAACTCCTTGGCGAGCTTGTCCGCCCGGGCGTTGTTGCCGGTCGCCCGCGCGGTGTCGATCTGACCGCGCAGCTTGTCCACGGCCGCCTGGAGCTGCCCCGTCAGACCCGCGGCACGCGCCCGCGCCTCAGGGTTGGTCCGGCGCCATTCGTTGTCCTCGGACTCCTGGAGGGCGCGCTCCACGGTGTGCATCCGGCCCTCCACCCGGGGACGGGCGTCCCGGGGCACATGGCCGATCGCTTCCCAGCGTTCGTTGAGGGCCCGGAAGGCGGCCCGCGCGGCCTTCAGATCCGTCACCGGCACCAGCTTCTCGGCCTCGGCCGCGAGCTCCTCCTTGAGCTTGAGGTTCTCCGCCTGCTCGGCGTCCCGCTCGGCGAAGACCCCGCTGCGCGCCGCGAAGAAGACGTCCTGCGCACCCCGGAACCGGTTCCACAGATCGTCCTCGGCCTCGCGCTGGGCGCGGCCCGCGGCCTTCCACTCCGCCATCAGATCGCGGTAGCGGGCGGCCGTGGTGCCCCAGTCGGTGGAGCCGGCCAGCGACTCGGCCTCGGTGACCAACTTCTCCTTGGCCTTGCGGGCCTCCTCGCGCTGCGCGTCCAGCGAGGCGAAGTGCGCCTTGCGGCGCTTGGAGAACGCCGAGCGGGCGTGCGAGAAGCGGTGCCACAGCTCGTCGTCGGACTTCCGGTCGAGCCGGGGGAGCCCCTTCCAGGTGTCCACCAGGGCCCGCAGCCGCTCACCGGCCGACCGCCACTGCTCACTGCGGGCCAGCTCCTCGGCCTCGGTGACCAGCTTCTCCTTGGCCACCCGGGACTCGTCGTGCTGCTTCGCCCGCTGGACCTTGCGCTCCTCGCGGCGCTTGTCGACGGCCTCCACGAGGGCGTCCAGCCGCTTGCCCAGCGCGTCCAGATCGCCCACGGCGTGATGCTCGACCACCTGCTGACGCAGATGGTCGATGGCGGCCTGGGCGTCCTTGGCCGACAGATCGGTGGTCTTCACTCGCCGTTCGAGGAGGCCGATCTCGACCACCAAGCCCTCGTACTTGCGCTCGAAATAGGCCAGTGCCTCCTCGGGAGTCCCGGCCTGCCACGATCCGACGACCTGCTCGCCATCGGCTGTACGCACGTACACGGTGCCCGTCTCGTCGACACGGCCCCACGGGTCGCTGCTCACAGCGCCTCCTCCACCTGATACCCGCGAAGGGTTCGCCCCCCGGGCATCGTCCACAGTTCCTGGGGGCGGGCCGCGCCCGCCCTGCACAACGCCAATCTAGGCGACCGGCCGCCCGCCTGTCCGCACTCCGCGCGGCCGAAATTCCCCCGGCCGCGCGTCGGCGGTCATCCCTTGGTGACGGCCGCCTTGGTCACGGTGACCGGGGACTTCGGGGCGCCGTCGCCGCCGCCTCCAGTGACTCCGGCCTTGGCCACCTTCTCCACCACCTTCAGGCCCGCGGCGTCCATCGTGCCGAACGGCGTGTAGGTGGGCGGGAGTTTGGTGTCCTTGTAGACCAGGAAGAACTGGCTGCCACCCGTGCCCGGCTGGCCGGTATTGGCCATCGCCACCGTCCCCGGCGGATAGGTGACGGTGCCGTCGGCGGCGGCCTTGCCCAGTCCGGTGAGGTTCTCGTCCGGGATCGTGTAGCCGGGGCCGCCGGTCCCGTCGCCCTTCGGATCGCCGCACTGGAGCACATAGATGCCCTGTGTGGTCATCCGGTGACACTTCGTACCGTCGAAGTAGCCCTTGTCCGCGAGGGCCTTGAACGAGTTCACGGTACGGGGCGTCTTCGCCGCGTCCATCCCGATCTTGATGGCGCCCTGGTTCGTGGTGAGCGTCATCGCGTACTTGGCCTTCTTGTCGATCGACAAGGCAGGCTCGGGACTCTTGGCCTCGGACGGCTTCGGGCTCGCCGCCTCGGTCCCCTTGCCGCTCGCGGCCGGGCTCTCCTTGTCGCCGTCCCCGTCGGACAGCCCGATGGAGGCGTACGCCGCCGCGCCCGCGGCGAGTACCACGGCGAGCGTGGCCGCGATGATCGTGTTCCGCTGCTTCTTCTTGCGGGACTGCGTCCTGCGCTGCTGCTGGCGCTCGAACTTTTCCCTGGCGAGCTGCCGCCGCCGCTGATCGCTGGTGACCACCGGGTCTTCTCCCTCTTCTCTTCTACGTCATGCCGCGTGTGCCCGTACCGTATACGGGTTGGCTGTGTGAGGAGCAGCGCCGGTAGGCTCTGAACTGCTGCAATTCGACACAGCAAGAATTCCTCTCCGCGACCACATTGAGGACGATCGTGCTTATTGCCGGGTTCCCCGCCGGGGCCTGGGGGACCAACTGTTACCTGGTCGCCCCCGCCGCGGGCGAAGAGTGCGTGATCATCGACCCGGGCCACCAGGCCGCCGACGGCGTCGCCGATGCGGTCGCCAAGCACCGGTTGAAGCCCGTCGCCGTCGTGCTCACCCACGGCCACATCGATCATGTCGCCTCGGTCGTCCCGGTCTGCGGCGCCCATGACGTGCCCGCGTGGATCCATCCCGCCGACCGGTACATGATGAGCGATCCGGAGGCGGCACTCGGGCGCTCCATCGGCGCCCAGTTGATGGGTGAGCTGACCGTAGGAGAGCCGTCCGACCTGCGGCAACTGACGGATGGGGCCCAGTTGAGCCTGGCCGGTCTGGAGCTGACCGTGTCGCACGCGCCCGGCCATACCAAGGGGTCGGTGGCGTTCAGGATGCCCGCGGCGGACGACGTTCCGTCGGTCTTCTTCTCGGGTGACCTGCTCTTCGCCGGCTCCATCGGACGCACCGACCTGCCCGGCGGCGACCACGCCGAGATGCTCGAATCGCTGGCCCGTGTGTGCCTGCCGCTCGACGACTCGACCGTAGTGCTGTCGGGGCACGGTCCCCAGACGACCATCGGCCGTGAGCGCGCCACCAATCCCTATCTGCGGGATGTGGCCGCCGGCCTCGGGAGCGCCGAAGCTCCCCGACGAGGAATGTGACAAGAGAGTTCTGTGAGCACTTTTCAGGCCCCCAAGGGCACGTACGACCTGATCCCGCCGAACTCCGCGACCTTCCTCGCGGTGCGCGAGGCCATCGCCGCGCCGCTGCGGAACTCCGGTTACGGCTACGTCGAGACGCCCGGTTTCGAGAACGTCGAACTCTTCGCGCGCGGTGTCGGTGAGTCCACCGACATCGTGAGCAAGGAGATGTACGCCTTCGAGACCAAGGGCGGCGACCGGCTCGCGCTGCGCCCCGAGGGCACCGCGTCCGTGCTGCGCGCCGCCCTGGAGGCCAACCTCCACAAGCAGGGCGCGCTGCCCGTCAAGCTCTGGTACTCGGGCTCGTACTACCGCTACGAGCGCCCGCAGAAGGGCCGCTACCGCCACTTCTCCCAGGTCGGTGCCGAGGCGATCGGCGCGGAGGACCCGGCGCTGGACGCCGAGCTGATCATCCTGGCCGACCAGGCGTACCGGGCCCTCGGTCTGCGGAACTTCCGCGTCCTGCTCAACTCGCTCGGTGACAAGGAGTGCCGACCGGTCTACCGCGAGGCGCTCCAGGGCTTCCTGCGCGGACTCGACCTGGACGACGAGACCCGGCGCCGGATCGAGATCAACCCCCTGCGGGTCCTCGACGACAAGCGCGCCGACGTCCAGAAGCAGTTGGTGGGGGCGCCGCTGCTGCGTGACTACCTCTGCGACGCCTGCCGCGCGTACCACCGCGAGGTGCGCGAGCTGCTGATCGAGGAGGGCGTCCCCTTCGAGGACGACGAGCGGCTGGTGCGCGGTCTCGACTACTACACCAGGACGACCTTCGAGTTCGTCCACGACGGTCTGGGCTCGCAGTCCGCCGTGGGCGGCGGCGGTCGCTACGACGGTCTCTCCGAGATGATCGGTGGCCCCGCGCTGCCTTCGGTGGGCTGGGCGCTGGGTGTCGACCGTACGGTGCTGGCGCTGGAGGCGGAGGGGATCGTGCTGGACCTCCCGGCCACCACCAGCGTGTTCGCGGTCCCGCTGGGCGAGGAGGCCCGCAAGGTGCTGTTCGGCGTCGTCACCCGGCTCCGCAGGGCGGGCGTCGCGGCGGACTTCTCGTACGGCGGCCGGGGGCTGAAGGGCGCGATGAAGGCGGCCAACCGCTCCGGCGCCCGCTTCACGATCGTGGCGGGTGAGCGGGATCTCGCCGAGGGCGTCGTCCAGCTCAAGGACATGGCGTCGGGTGAGCAGACGGCGGTGAAGCTGGCCGAGGTCGAAGCGGAGCTGCGCGCCCGGCTGGGCTGAGGTGCCGGTGTGACAGGAGAGTGGCCCGGGGTGCGCGCACCCCGGGCCACTCTGCCTGTAGGGGCCCGGGGACCCGGTGCCGTACCTCTCCCGCGGATCGGACGGGTCGCCCTCGGCGACCTCCTGACCCGCCGAGCGCCCCATCGAGGTGCCGTCGCCGCCCTCCGGAGGGTTGCTCGACCCGGCTGTCCGCCTTCTCCATGAGACCGGCCGGCGAGATGACCTCTTCGGGGGCCCGGGGTGGGGGCGGTACTCGGCGAAACGGGTGCCCGTCTCCCGCGCCGTCAACTCGGCAGGCGCCGATTCATCCTGCCGGACGGAGTCGATTCGGGACCGTCGGGGAGCCGGCTCCCGGTGGCGGGATCGGCGCCGAGGACGAACACCCCGCCCGCGTCCCGTTCGCGATGGCACTGGAAGATCTCCACCGCGGTGCTCCGGCCCGCTCCGTCCGGGCCGAGGATCCCGAAGACCCCCGAGACCAGCCCCCGCTGATGCCCAGGTCCAGGTCGTCGACGGCCTGGACATCGCCGTGGCGCCTCCGAAGTCCGGATACCTTCACCGCGAGTTCTGTCACTTCTGCCCTCACGGTCAGCGTGGTCGCGGAGCGTGTCCGGGGAACGACCATGCGTACATCCTTATGTCCATCGAACGGTGGACGTCGTTCCCGGTGCGGCAGAATGACGTGCCCGAGCACACCCCGAGCGAGGAAGCGGCGACATGACGACAGCAGCGGTGGACGACGTGTCATCCGGTGAGCGGACGGCCGGCCCGACCGGCGGGATCGGCGCCGGCCGTGCCTTCTCCTGGCTTCTGGTGATCACGGGCGCGGCCGGCCTGCTGGCCTCCTGGGTCATCACGATCGACAAGTTCAAACTGCTGGAGGACCCGTCCTTCACCCCCGGGTGCAGCCTCAACCCGGTCGTCTCCTGCGGCAACATCATGAAGAGCGACCAGGCGGCGGTGTTCGGCTTCCCGAACCCGATGCTGGGCCTGGTGACCTACTCCATGGTGATCGCGATCGGCGTCGCCCTGCTCTCGGGCGCCCGCTTCAAGCGCTGGTACTGGCTCGGCCTGAACGCGGGCTGTGCCTTCGGCGTCGTCTTCTGCACCTGGCTGATGTACCAGTCGCTGTACAACATCAACTCCCTCTGTCTGTGGTGCTCCCTCGCCTGGGCCGCCACGATCGTGATGTTCTGCTACGTCACCACGCACAACGTCCGGCACCGGACGATCAAGGTGCCCGAGGGGCTGCGCAGCGCGCTGCTGGAGTTCCACTGGATGCCGCCGGTGCTCTGGATCGGCATCATCGGGATGCTCATCCTGACCCGCTGGTGGGACTTCTGGACTAGCTGACCGAGGGTCCCCCCCCCGGCCGCTCCGGCCCCTGTCCGGGGGCGTTGTCAGTGGGCTGACATAGGCTTCCAGCGTGGAGCCCGACCTCTTTACCGCCGCAGCCGAAGACCGCCAGGAGAAGGATCCGTCCAGCAGCCCCCTGGCTGCCCGGATGCGCCCCCGCACCCTTGAGGAAGTCGTCGGGCAGCGGCATCTGCTCAAACCCGGCTCACCCCTGCGGCGGCTCGTGGGCGGTGGCGGTGGCCCCGCGGGCGCGTCCTCCGTCATACTCTGGGGCCCGCCGGGGACCGGCAAGACCACCCTCGCCCATGTGGTCTCCCAGGCGACCAACAAGCGCTTCGTGGAGCTGTCCGCGATCACCGCCGGCGTCAAGGAGGTCCGCGCGGTCATCGACGGCGCCCGTCGCGCGGTCGGGGGTTATGGCAAGGAGACCGTCCTCTTCCTGGACGAGATCCACCGCTTCTCCAAGGCCCAGCAGGACTCCCTGCTCCCCGCCGTGGAGAACCGCTGGGTGACCCTGATCGCCGCCACCACCGAGAATCCGTACTTCTCGGTGATCTCCCCGCTGCTCTCCCGCTCCCTGCTGCTGACGCTGGAGCCGCTGACCGCCGACGATCTGACCGGCCTGCTGAGCCGGGCGCTGACCGACGAGCGCGGTCTGGGCGGTGCCCTCACCCTCGCCGGGGACGCCGAGGCGCATCTGCTGCGGATCGCGGGCGGTGACGCGCGCCGGGCGCTGACCGCGCTGGAGGCCGCGGCCGGCGCCGCCCTGGAGCAGGGCGAGGCGGAGATCTCCCTCCGGACCCTGGAGGAGACGGTCGACCGCGCCGCGGTGACCTACGACCGGGACGGCGACCAGCACTATGACGTGGCGAGCGCCCTGATCAAGTCCATCCGTGGCTCCGACGTGGACGCGGCGCTGCACTATCTGGCCCGGATGGTCGAGGCGGGGGAGGACCCACGGTTCATCGCGCGCCGGCTGATGATCTCGGCGAGTGAGGACATCGGCCTCGCCGACCCGACCGCGCTCCCCATCGCCGTCGCCGCGGCACAGGCGGTGGCCCTGATCGGATTCCCGGAGGCCGCGCTCACCCTCAGCCACGCCACCATCGCGCTGGCGCTCGCCCCGAAGTCCAACACCGCCACCACGGCGATCGGCGCGGCGCTCGCCGATGTGCGGGCGGGGCTGGCGGGCCCGGTCCCCACGCATCTGCGGGACGGCCACTACAAGGGCGCGGCGAAGCTCGGCCATGCCCAGGGGTATGTGTATCCCCACGACGTCCCCGGCGCCATCGCGGCCCAGCAGTACGCGCCGGACGCGATCCACGGCAAGCGGTACTACGAGCCGACGCGCTATGGAGCGGAGGCGCGGTACGCGGACGTGGTGGAGAAGGTGCGGGAGCGGCTGCGCTCCGAGTGAGCCGGCCGGCGTATACGGGCGCGCGCGAGCCGTTGGTACGTACGGGTGCGCGCCGAGCGGCTCCGAACGCGCGGGCGTGGACGCGCGAGCGCGCATGCGTCACCCGGGCGAGGGCCACAAGGAGAGACCCCGGGCGCGGGCGCCCCGGTTCTCGCGTACGGGGGCGGTACGGGGCGTCAGTGCGCGGCGGCCTCGAAGAGCGTGTGCATGGCCCGCCGCAGTTCGGTGACGTCCCGCACCGGTTCAGGGAAGTCGAAGCGGGCGTCGAAGCAGTTCCGACCGACGAACCGCACCCGCAGCCCGAACCGGTCCAGCGCCAGGGGCACGGCCCGCTGCCGCCCGGCGCCCGTCCCCTCCACCCGGTCACCGAGGAGTCCGCACAGCTCCTGGAGCTGCTCACCGTGCGCGGAGTGCAGATGCTGGAGCAGCTCCGCCTCATGGGCCACCAGCGGGTCGGCCGCCGCGCGGGCGAAGTCGTCGGGTTCGACCGCGGTCGCTCCCCACAGATCGTCCACGTACAGTTCGCCGACCTCCAGGCGGAGCATCATGGAACCGGCCTCGGCGAGCCCGGGGACGCAGGTGAGCCAGCCGGAGACCCAGGCCCGGCCACGGATGCGGTGCGGCACGGAGACCGGCGCGACATCCGTGATCTCCAGCACGGCGGAGAGCTCGTCGTCCTGGGCGTGGGTGGCGGCGCGCACGGCCGGTGAATCCACCGGGTGGATCAGGAACACCTCGCCGTCGACGCCCACGACCCGCGGCTGCGGCGCGGGCGTCTCCGGGCGGGGGCCGTCCATACCGGGGATGAGCAGCACGGCGGAGCATGTACTCTGTACGAGAGTTCGTGTGCGCTCGGCTGCTGACGGCATCCGAGTGATTTCAAGCCCGCTGGGACGCGGCTGACCATGAGCTGATCGGACCTCCGTCACCTCGTCGCCCGTTGAGGCGTCGGCGTCTTTTGTGCTGTCCGTGATGCGCTTGGTGTTCCCAGGGCGAGACATGCGATCTCCTTGAGTAAGGTGAGCCTAACCTAACCTACAACGGAGGTCTGGAGAACGTGCCTAACCAGTCGCGTCCCAAGGTCAAGAAGTCTCGTGCGCTCGGCATTGCGCTGACGCCGAAGGCCGTCAAGTACTTCGAGGCCCGCCCCTACCCGCCGGGCGAGCACGGCCGTGGGCGCAAGCAGAACTCGGACTACAAGGTCCGTCTGCTGGAGAAGCAGCGCCTGCGCGCCCAGTACGACATCAGCGAGCGCCAGATGGCGCGTGCCTACGACCGCGCCCGCAAGGCCGAGGGCAAGACCGGCGAGGCGCTGGTCATCGAGCTGGAGCGTCGTCTCGACGCCCTGGTTCTGCGTTCGGGCATCGCCCGCACGATCTACCAGGCCCGCCAGATGGTCGTCCACGGCCACATCGAGGTCAACGGCGGCAAGGTCGACAAGCCGTCCTTCCGTGTCCGTCCCGACGACGTCGTGATGGTCCGCGAGCGCTCCCGCGAGAAGACCCTGTTCCAGGTCTCGCGTGAGGGTGGCTTCGCCCCCGACGGTGAGACCCCGCGCTACCTGCAGGTCAACCTGAAGGCCCTGGCGTTCCGCCTGGACCGTGACCCGCAGCGCAAGGAAGTCCCCGTGATCTGCGACGAGCAGCTCGTCGTCGAGTACTACGCCCGCTGATCCGGGCGCGGTACCCCGCGCTTCAGCCCGTCGTCTCCCCACCGTTCGCGGCGGTGGAGACGGCGGGCTCCCGCGTTTCCGGGGCCGTCGGGAGGGCCGTACGGGGGGCGTAATCGGGTACGGGGCGAGACCCCGGGCGCGATAGGGTTTCCAGAGGTTTTCACCGGTCTTCGGCGACACGATCGAAGACCGGATGGACGTACGGACGAACAGAGAGCGGTGCGGTGTGACCGGTGGAGAGGTTGCCGGGATCCTGGTGGCCGTCTTCTGGGCGATCCTGGTCTCGTTCCTCGCCGTGGTGTTGGTGAGGCTGGCCCAGACGCTCAAGGCGACCACCCGGCTGGTGGCGGACGTGACCGAGCAGGCGGTGCCCCTGCTGGCGGACGCCTCCGCGACGGTCCGCTCCGCACAGACCCAGCTCGACCGGGTCGACGCCATCGCCACGGACGTCCAGGAGGTCACCTCCAACGCCTCCGCACTCTCCACGACCGTCGCCTCCACTTTCGGCGGCCCCCTGGTGAAGGTCGCCGCCTTCGGGTACGGCGTACGCCAGGCGATGAGCCGCACCACCGACGAAGCCCCCCGGAAGCGGTCCCGCGCGACGGTCGTCGCCGGCCGCTCCGTGCCGCCCGCCGGTCGGCGCACCCGCTGGGGCAGGAAGGGCTGACGCATATGTTCCGCCGCACGTTCTGGTTCACCGCGGGCGCCGCAGCCGGCGTCTGGGCCACCACCAAGGTCAACAGCAAGCTCAAGCAGCTCACACCCGAGAGCCTCGCGGCGCAGGCCGCGAACAAGGCCGTCGACGCGGGCCACCGGCTCAAGGACTTCGCGCTCGACGTCCGGGCCGGAATGATCCAGCGCGAGGAACAGTTGGGTGAAGTGCTGGGCACGCGCGCCCCGGCCGGTCCCGAGCTGCCCGCACAGCGCCCGCCCCGCGCGATCGGGCACCCCGACCACACACACGACACGTACTCCTACAACTCGTACAACCGGAATGAGGACCACTAATGGAGTCGGCTGAAATCCGCCGCCGCTGGCTGAGCTTCTTCGAGGAGCGCGGTCACACCGTCGTCCCTTCGGCGTCGCTCATCGCGGACGACCCGACTCTGCTGCTGGTCCCCGCGGGCATGGTCCCCTTCAAGCCGTACTTCCTCGGCGAGGTCAAGCCGCCGGCCCCGCGCGTCACGAGCGTGCAGAAGTGCGTCCGCACCCCGGACATCGAAGAGGTCGGCAAGACCACCCGGCACGGCACGTTCTTCCAGATGTGCGGCAACTTCTCCTTCGGTGACTACTTCAAGGAAGGCGCCATCAAGCTCGCCTGGGAGCTGCTCACCAGCTCCGTCGCGAGCGGTGGCTACGGCCTCGACCCGGAGCGCCTGTGGATCACGGTCTACCAGGAGGACGACGAGGCCGAGCGGATCTGGCGCGAGGTCATCGGCGTGCCCGCCGAGCGCATTCAGCGCCTCGGCATGGGCCCCAACTTCTGGTCCATGGGCGTCCCCGGCCCCTGCGGCCCCTGCTCCGAGATCAACTACGACCGTGGCCCCGCCTTCGGCGAGGAGGGCGGCCCCGCCGTCAACGACGAGCGCTACGTGGAGATCTGGAACCTGGTCTTCATGCAGTACGAGCGCGGTCCGGGCGAGGGCAAGGAGGACTTCCCGATCCTCGGCGAGCTGCCGTCGAAGAACATCGACACCGGCCTCGGCCTCGAACGCCTCGCGATGATCCTGCAGGACGTACAGAACATGTACGAGACCGACACCCTGCGCGTCGTCATGGAGAAGGCCACCGAGCTGACCGGCGTGCGGTACGGCGCCGAGCACGGTTCGGACGTCTCGCTGCGCGTGGTGGCCGACCACATCCGCACGTCCGTCATGCTCATCGGCGACGGCGTCACCCCCGGCAACGAGGGCCGCGGCTATGTGCTGCGCCGCATCATGCGCCGCGCCATCCGCAATATGCGCCTCATGGGCGCCACCGGACCGGTCGTCGCCGAGCTGGCCGACACCGTCATCACCACCATGGGCGAGCAGTACCCCGAGCTGCTCACCGACCGTCAGCGGATCGAGACCGTCGCCCTCGCCGAGGAGGCCGCCTTCCTCAAGACCCTGAAGGCCGGCACCAACATCCTCGACACCGCCATCACCGAGGCCAAGGGCAGCGGTGCCCAGGTCCTCGCCGGCGACAAGGCGTTCCTGCTCCACGACACCTGGGGCTTCCCGATCGACCTCACCCTGGAGATGGCGGCCGAACAGGGCCTCTCGGTGGACGAGGACGGCTTCCGCCGGCTCATGAAGGAGCAGCGGGAGAAGGCCAAGGCCGACGCCAGGGCCAAGAAGACCGGTCACGCCGACCTCTCCGCCTACCGCGCGGTCGCCGACACCTCCGGCTCCACCGAGTTCACCGGCTACACCGCCACCGAGGGCGAGTCGACCATCGTCGGCCTGCTCGTGGACGGTGTGCCCTCGCCCGCCGCCACCGAGGGCGATGAGGTCGAGGTCGTCCTCGACCGCACCCCGTTCTACGCCGAGGGCGGCGGCCAGCTCGCCGACCAGGGACGTATCAAGCTCGACTCCGGCGCCGTCATCCAGATCCGCGACGTCCAGCAGCCGGTCCCCGGTGTCTCGGTGCACAAGGGATCGGTCCAGGTCGGCGAGGTCACCGTGGGCGCCCCCGCCTACGCCGCCATCGACACCGGGCGCCGGCGTGCCATCGCCCGTGCCCACAGCGCCACCCACCTCACCCACCAGGCCCTGCGCGACGCGCTCGGCCCGACGGCCGCCCAGGCCGGTTCGGAGAACTCGCCGGGCCGGTTCCGCTTCGACTTCGGTTCGCCCGCCGCCGTACCCGGCACGGTCCTCACCGATGTCGAGCAGCGGATCAATGAGGTCCTCTCCCGGGAGCTGGACGTCCAGGCCGAGGTCATGAGCATCGACGACGCCAAGAAGCAGGGCGCCATCGCCGAGTTCGGCGAGAAGTACGGCGAGCGGGTGCGCGTGGTCACCATCGGCGACTTCTCCAAGGAGCTGTGTGGCGGCACGCACGTCCACAACACCGCCCAGCTCGGGCTGGTGAAGCTGCTCGGCGAGTCGTCGATCGGCTCCGGCGTGCGCCGTATCGAAGCCCTCGTCGGGGTGGACGCGTACAACTTCCTCGCCAAGGAGCACACGGTCGTCGCCCAGCTCCAGGAGCTGGTCAAGGGCCGCTCGGAGGAGCTGCCGGAGAAGATCTCCGGGATGCTCGCCAAGCTGAAGGACGCCGAGAAGGAGATCGAGCGGTTCCGCGCGGAGAAGGTCCTCCAGGCCGCCGCCGGGCTCGCCCAGGGGGCCAAGGACGTCCACGGTGTGGCGCTGGTGACCGGGCAGGTGCCCGACGGCACCTCGGCCGACGACCTGCGCAAGCTCGTCCTCGACGTCCGTGGCCGCGTCCAGGGCGGCCGTCCGGCCGTGGTGGCGCTCTTCACCGTCGCCAACGGCCGTCCGCTGACCGTCATCGCCACCAACGAGGCCGCCCGCGAGCGCGGGCTCAAGGCCGGTGACCTGGTCCGGGCCGCCGCCAAGACCCTCGGCGGCGGCGGTGGCGGCAAGCCGGACGTCGCCCAGGGCGGCGGCCAGAACCCGGCCGCCCTGGACGACGCGGTGGCCGCCGTCGAGCGTCTGGTGGCCGAGACCTCGTGAGGCGCGGCCGACGTCTCGCGATCGATGTCGGGGACGCCCGGATCGGGGTCGCCTCGTGCGACCCCGACGGGGTCCTCGCCACCCCGGTGGAGACCGTGCCGGGACGCGATGTCCCGGCCGCCCACCGGCGACTGCGCCAACTGGTCGAGGAGTACGAGCCGCTGGAGGTCGTCGTCGGCCTGCCGCGTTCGCTCAGTGGTGGGGAGGGCCCGGCCGCGACCAAGGTCCGGGCGTTCGCCCAGGAGCTGGCGCGCGGCATCGCCCCGGTCTCGGTCCGGCTGCTGGACGAGAGGATGACCACAGTGACGGCCGCCCAGGGCCTCCGGGCCTCGGGTGTGAAGTCCAGAAAGGGCCGCTCTGTCATCGACCAGGCTGCCGCTGTGGTGATCCTTCAGAACGCTCTGGAGTCCGAACGGGCGTCAGGGGTGGCCCCCGGCGAGTCCGTCGAAGTGGTTGTCTGATCGCGATACGGTAACGTTCCGCGCCAAGCGGCGGTGTTCGAACAGCCGCCGCACAGCACATGGCGAGGGCGGTCACACCGCCCCATTCGCGGCCCTAGGGGATCGATGACTGATTATGGCCGGGGCCCCGGCTCCGAACCGTGGCATCCCGATGACCCTCTCTACGGTGACCAGGGATGGGACGGACAGCAGGCCGCGAACGGCCACGCCCCCTACGGCGGCCAGTACCCGCAGCAGCAGTACCCGGCGCAGGACCCGTACCAGCAGCAGTACGGCCAGCAGTACGACGGCCAGCAGCCGTACGGGGGTCAGCAGGACCAGACAGGTCAGCAGGGTGCGCAGTCGTACGGGCAGGGCGGGCAGCAGGGCCAGCCGTACGGGCAGCACGATCAGTCCGGGCAGTACGCGCAGGCCGCCCAGCACGGTCAGCCGGACCAGCACGGTCAGGGCGGTCCCCACGGGCAGGACGGTCAGCCGTACACGGGGCACCCTGGGCAGGGTTTCGACGGCCAGGGTGCGGCTCAGCAGGGACACCATCCCCAGCAGGGACAGCAGCCCGGCCACCCCGGACAACAAGGCCAGCAGCATCCCCAGCAGCAGCCCGGCCAGCAGGGACAGCAGCCCGGCCAGGACCCGCAGCAGTACAACGGTGGCTGGGACACGGGCCAGCAGACCGCGATGCCGTACGGCGGGACCCCGGCCGACGGCTACGGCGGAGCGCCCCCCGGCTACAACAGCCAGCAGGAGGCCGACTACTACGCCACCCCCGAGGCGTATCCGCCGCCGGAGCCGCCGAGCCGGCGCCGCGCCGAGCCGGAGCCCACGCCCTGGGAGGCCGAGGCAGAGGCCGCCGGCGACGAGCAGCACCCCTTCTTCACCGGCGAGGACGGCCCCGACGCCGCCGACGGTGACGACGCGCGCGAGCCCCGCCGCCGCGGTGGCGACGGCGGTGGTGGTGACCGCCGGGGCAAGGGCAAGAAGAAGAGCCGCAATGGCTTCGCCTGTCTCTTCGTCTCCCTGGTCCTCGTCGGCGGTGTCGGCGGTGTCAGCTACTTCGGCTACCAGTTCTGGGAGGGCAAGTTCGGCGCCCCCGAGGACTACTCCGGTGTCGGCAGCGGCTCCGTCCAGGTCGAGGTCCCCAGGGGCGCGGTGCTCCAGGAAATCGGCGACATCCTGAAGAAGGCGGGCGTCGTCAAGAGCGCCGGCGCCTTCGTCTCGGCCGCCGACGGCAAGGCCATCTCGGCGGGTGTCTACACCCTCGCCGAGGGCATGTCGGGCGGCAACGCGGTCAAGCTGATGCTCGACCCGAAGAGCCGCAACAACCTGCTGGTCATCCCCGGCTCGCGCAACATCACGGTCTACAAGGAGATCGACAAGCGCCTCGACCTCAAGAAGGGCACCACCGCGGCCGTCGCCAAGGCGAAGGCGAACACCCTCGGACTGCCGGCGTGGGCCAATGCCAAGGGGCTCATGGACCCGCTGGAAGGCTTCCTGTTCCCGGCCACCTACCCCGTCGCCAAGGGGATGAAGCCCGAGGCCATCCTGAAGAAGATGGTCGCCGAGGCGACCCGGGAGTTCGACAAGGCGAATCTCGCGGCCGAGGCCCGGAAGCAGGGGCTCGACTCCCCGCTCCAGTTGCTGACCGTCGCCAGCCTCGTCCAGGCCGAGGGCAAGTCCCAGGATGACTTCGACAAGGTCGCCCGGGTCGTCTACAACCGTCTCAAGCCCGACAACATCGAGACGGTCGGCCGGCTGGAGTTCGACTCCACCGTCAATTACTTCAGGGGCGAGAGCAAGCTGGCCATCGGTTCGGTCGACAAGCTGCGCACGATCAAGCACCCGTACAACACGTACCGGAACACGGGTCTACCGCCGGGGCCGATCGGAAACCCCGGTCTGGACGCCTTCTCCTCGTCGCTCAACCCGAAGCCCGGCCCCTGGTACTACTTCGTGTCGATCACCGAGGACGACACGGTCTTCTCGGCGACCAACGAGGAGCACGAGCGGGCGCGTCAGAAGTATCTGGAACAGCAGAAGAAGTCGGACCAGTGACCAAGACGACCACACGGCGCGCGGCGGTCCTCGGATCGCCCATCGCCCACTCCCTCTCCCCGGTCCTGCACCGCGCGGCCTACGCCGAGCTGGGCCTCGACCACTGGTCGTACGACCGGTTCGAGGTGGACGAGACCACGCTGGTGGAGTTCCTGGAGCGGCTGGACGGATCCTGGGCCGGGCTGTCGCTGACCATGCCGCTGAAACGGGCGATCATCCCGTCGCTCGACGGGATCAGTGACACGGCGGCGTCGGTGGAGGCGGTCAACACCGTGCTCCGCACCGGGGACGGCCGTCTCGTCGGCGACAACACCGACATCCCCGGCATGGTCGCCGCCCTCCGGGAGCGCGGTGTCGACAAGGTGGAGTCGGCGGCCGTGCTCGGCGCGGGCGCGACGGCGTCATCGGCGCTCGCGGCGCTCGCCCGCATCTGCACCGGCCCGGTCACCGCGTATGTGCGCACGGAGGCCCGGGCCGTGGAGATGCGCGGCTGGGGTGGGCGGCTGGGGATCGAGGTGCGGACCGAGGAGTGGGGCAGGGCCGCCGAGGCGCTGAGCGCGCCGCTGGTGATCGCCACGACGCCGGCCGGGAGCACCGACGGCCTGGCGGCCGGGGTGCCGGAGCGGCCCGGCACGCTCTTCGACGTGCTGTACGAGCCGTGGCCCACGGCGCTCGCGGCCTCCTGGTCGGCGCGGGGCGGGGCCGTCGTGGGCGGTCTCGACCTGCTGGTGCACCAGGCGGTCCTCCAGGTCGAGTCGATGACCGGCTGTGCCCCGGCTCCGCTGGCCGTGATGCGGGCGGCGGGGGAGCGGGCGCTCCGCGGCCGGTAGCACTCCCGGCCCGGCCACGCCGCGTCCCCGGTACCGGACGGTGGCGCGGGTGCGGGGCCCTTCGGGGCCGTGCAGTGGGCCCCGGCCGGGCCGTCTGTGACGCCGTGATTACGATTCCATGACACCTGATCCTCCCGCCCGGGCGGCCGGACAGCGGCCTCGCCGCCGCGCTTCCGGCCGTGCTCCCGTGCGGGTGCCGGACGCCCGTTCCCGTGTGGCGAGGCGGGGACACGGCGGTCGCGGGCTGCCCGGGGACACCTCGGAGCGGGGCCTTCCGGAAGCTCCTCCCGCCGCTCCCGCCGCCGTCCGTCTGCTGGACCGGAGGCCGCTTCCGTTCTCGGACATGGGAGGATCGGACCAGGCGGACCAGGGCCGCGCACCCGGTCGCGCCGCCGTAGTTCCGGGCGCGATCAGGAGGAGCACCGTTGAGCAGGTTGCGTTGGCTGACAGCGGGGGAGTCGCACGGCCCCGCACTGGTGGCGACGCTGGAGGGTCTTCCCGCCGGTGTGCCGATCACCACGGAGATGGTGGCGGACCACCTGGCCCGGCGCCGGCTGGGCTACGGCCGCGGCGCCCGGATGAAGTTCGAGCGCGACGAGGTGACCTTCCTCGGTGGCGTACGGCACGGGCTGACCATGGGGTCGCCGGTCGCGATCATGGTGGGCAACAGCGAGTGGCCGAAGTGGGAGAAGGTCATGGCGGCCGACCCCGTCGACCTCGACGAGCTGGCCGCGCTCGCCCGTAACGCCCCGCTGACCCGTCCCCGCCCCGGCCACGCCGACCTGGCCGGGATGCAGAAGTACGGACTGGACGAGGCCCGGCCGGTCCTGGAGCGCGCCAGCGCCCGGGAGACCGCCGCGCGTGTCGCGCTGGGTGCCGTGGCCCGCTCCTACCTCAAGGAGACGGCCGGCATCGAGATCGTCTCCCATGTGGTGGAGCTGGCCGGCGCCAAGGCCCCGTACGGCGTCTACCCCACGCCCGCCGATGTGGCGAAGCTGGACGCCGACCCGGTGCGCTGCCTCGACGCGGACGCCAGCAAGGCGATGGTCGCGGAGATCGACCAGGCCCACAAGGACGCTGACACCCTCGGCGGTGTGGTCGAGGTGCTGGCCTACGGCGTGCCGGTCGGCCTCGGCTCGTACGGCCACTGGGACCGACGGCTCGACTCCCGGCTCGCGGGCGCCCTGATGGGCATCCAGGCCATCAAGGGCGTCGAGATCGGCGACGGCTTCGGTCTGGCGCGGGTGCCGGGCTCGCAGGCCCATGACGAGATCGTGGCCACCGATGAGGGCCTGCGCCGCACCACCGGCCGCGCCGGCGGCACCGAAGGCGGCATGTCCACCGGTGAACTGCTGCGGGTGCGGGCGGCGATGAAGCCCATCGCGACCGTGCCGAAGGCGCTGGCCACCGTCGACATCACCACCGGCGAGGCCGCCGCCGCCCACCACCAGCGCTCCGACGTCGCTGCGGTGCCCGCCGCGGGCATCGTGGCCGAGGCGATGGTCGCGCTGATCCTCGCGGACGCGGTCGCCGAGAAGTTCGGTGGCGACAATGTGGTGGAGACCCGCCGCAACGTCCGTTCCTACCTCGACAATCTGCACATTCGGTGAGCGGCCCACTGATCGTCCTGGTCGGGCCCATGGGATCGGGCAAGTCCACGGTCGGCGAACTGCTCGCCCAGCGGCTCCAGGTGGCCTACCGGGACACCGACGCCGATATCGTCGCCGCCCAGGGCCGTGAGATCGCGGACCTCTTCGTCGAAGAGGGCGAGCCGCACTTCCGCGAGCTGGAGCGCGCGGCCGTCCGGGAGGCGGTCGCCGGGCACACCGGTGTGCTCGCCCTCGGCGGCGGCGCGGTCCTGGACGCGGAGACCCGCGCGCTGCTGACCGGACTGCCCGTGGTCTACCTCTCCCTGGAGGTGGAGGAGGCGGTCCGGCGCGTCGGTCTCAACCAGGCCCGGCCGCTGCTCGCCATCAACCCGCGCCGCCAGTGGCGGGAGCTGATGGACGCGCGCCGTCCGCTGTACACCGAGGTGGCCCGGGTGACCGTGGCCACCGACGAACGCACCCCAGAAGAGGTCGCCCAGGCGGTGCTCGACGCTTTGGAGCTGAACAAGGTATGACCGATCGGACTGTGACCCGTATCCAGGTCGGCGGGTCGGAAGGCACCGACCCGTACGAGGTCCTGGTGGGCAGGCAGCTCCTCGACGAGCTTCCCGGGCTGATCGGCGGGGCCGGACGACGGGTCGCGGTGCTGCACCCCGAGGCGCTCGCCGGGACCGGGGAGGCGATCCGTGAGGACCTCGCCGCCCAGGGGTACGAGGCCATCGCGATCCAGCTCCCGAACGCCGAGGAGTCCAAGACCGTCGAGGTCGCCGCGTACTGCTGGAAGGCGCTCGGCCAGACCGGCTTCACCCGCAGCGACGTGATCGTCGGTGTCGGCGGCGGCGCCACCACCGACGTCGCCGGCTTCGTGGCGGCGACCTGGCTGCGCGGAGTGCGCTGGATCGCCGTGCCGACGACCGTGCTCGGCATGGTGGACGCGGCGGTCGGCGGCAAGACCGGCATCAACACGGCCGAGGGCAAGAACCTGGTCGGCGCCTTCCACCCGCCGGCCGGTGTGCTCTGTGACCTGGCCGCGCTGGACTCGCTCGGCGTCCATGACTACGTCAGTGGCCTGGCCGAGATCATCAAGGCCGGTTTCATCGCCGACCCGGTGATCCTCGATCTGATCGAGGCCGATCCGGAGGGCGCGCGGACGCCGTCCGGTCCGCACACCGCCGAGCTGATCGAACGCGCCATCCGGGTCAAGGCGGAGGTCGTCTCCGGCGATCTCAAGGAGTCCGGCCGGCGCGAGATCCTCAACTACGGGCACACCCTCGCCCACGCCATCGAGAAGAACGAGCGGTACAAGTGGCGGCACGGCGCCGCCGTCTCCATCGGCATGGTCTTCGCCGCCGAACTCGGCCGGCTGGCCGGCCGGCTGGACGACACCACGGCCGACCGGCACCGGGCCGTGCTGAAGTCGGTCGGACTGCCGCTGACCTACCGGGGCGACCAGTGGCCCAAGCTGCTGGAGACCATGAAGGTCGACAAGAAGTCCCGGGGCAATCTGCTCCGCTTCATCGTCCTCGACGGTCTCGGCAGGCCGACCGTGCTGGAGGGCCCCGACCCGGCCGTGCTGCTCGCCGCGTACGGGGAGGTGTCCGAGTGACCCGCCGGGTGCTGGTGCTCAACGGCCCCAATCTGGGGCGGCTCGGCTCCCGCGAGCCCGATGTCTACGGGGCGACCTCGTACGCCGGTCTGGTGGAGAGCTGTCAGGCGCTCGGCAAGGAGTTGGACCTGGACGTGGAGGTCCGGGAGACCAATGACGAGGGCGAACTGATCCGCTGGCTCCACGAGGCGGCGGACGGCGCGATCCCGGTGGTGCTCAACCCCGCCGCGTTCACGCACTACTCGTACGGGGTGCGGGACGCGGCGGCCCAGCGCACCGCCCCGCTGATCGAGGTGCACATCTCCAATCCGTACGCGCGTGAGGCGTTCCGGCACACCTCGGTGGTCGCCGCTGTTGCCAGCGGCACGATCGCGGGCTTCGGCATCGGCTCCTACCGGCTCGCCCTGCGCGCGCTGGCCGAGGAACTCTCCGCCTGACGCCGCCCCCCGCCCGCATCACCGCGCCGGCGGGGGGCACTTCGGGCGCCTGCCGGCCGTTCACCCCGTGACGGCCGGGACGTTGGGCGACATGGCCGCGCGGCCGCGTGGCCGCGCGGCTTCGGGGTACCGTTCGAGGACACGGGCGGTCGAGCTGTCGCCCGATCGGCGTCAGTCGTACGAGACGGAGTGGGCACCGGATGGAGCACGCAGTGGGGGCTCCGCTGCCGCCGCCCCCTGGCCCGGGGCGGGGACCGGCCGGAGGGTCGGAGGGCGGCGGTCAGCCGGCCCCCACGGCAGATCACCGCCCGGGTTCATCGGGGGACCGGTATCCGCCGCCACCGGGAGGTCCCAGCGGCGGTCCGGCCGGCCCGCCCGTGCCTCCGGAGCCACCGGTCCCGCCCGTGCCTCCCGGGCCGCCGGTTCCGCCAGCGCCTCCCGGCCCGCCGGTTCCTCCCGGGCCGCCTGTTCCCCCCGGCCCGCCCGCGCCCCCCGCACCGCCGCGGCAGATGTCCGGCACCGGGCCCGCGTCCGGCTGGACCACCCCGGGCGCCGTGCCACACCCTCCCCAGCCGCCTCACCACCACCCCGTCGCGCCGCGTGACGCCCGCGACGCCCGCGAAACGACGGGTTATGTGCAGCTCCCCCCGGGAGCCCCGGTGGGCCTCCCCGCGCCACCGCCGGCCGACAGCGGCACCGGCGCCGCCATCCTCGCCGTTCTGCTGATCGGCCCGGCCGGCGCGGGCAAGACGACCGTCGCCCGGCACTGGGCCACCCGTCGCCGGGTGCCCACCGCCCACATCAGCCTGGACGATGTCCGCGAGTGGGTCCGCTCCGGCTTCGCCGATCCCCAGACGGGCTGGAACGACCACTCCGAGGCGCAGTACCGCCTCGCCCGCCGCACCTGCGGTTTCGCCGCCCGCAATTTCCTCGCGAACAACATCTCCTGCATCCTCGACGACGCCGTCTTCCCGGACCGGCCCGTCGTCGGCCTCGGCGGCTGGAAGCGCCATGTCGGCCCCGGTCTGCTGCCGGTCGTCCTCCTCCCCGGCCTGGAGATCGTGCTGGAGCGCAACGCCGGGCGCAGTGGGAACCGACGGCTCTCGGACGAGGAGGTCGCGACCATCCACGGCCGGATGGCCGGGTGGTACGGCTCGGGTCTGCCGATCATCGACAATTCCGGGTACGACGTGGAGACGACGGCCCGGGTGCTGGACGATGTGCTGGCCCGCTCCATCTCCAGCCCCCTGAGCTGGTAGCCCCACCTGCTGCCCGCCACTCCCCGCCCGCCACCTGCTGCTCCCTGTCCGCCGCCTGCTGCCCGCCACTCCCCGCCCGCCCGCTGCCGGATCGCGGTTCGCGGCCACCCGCGCGTACCGGCCGCCCCGGACAGGCCCCGCCGCGGCCCCCGCCCCGGTCGGACGCGCTGGCCGGGCCGTCCCGCCCACCCGCTCGTACGCTCGGACCATGTCAGAGGTGTTCGGTCTCCGCCGCGCCCGTCTGCGCGACCGCTGCGCGGCCACCGGCAGCGCAGCGGCCCTGGTCTCCCGGCCCGCTAATGTGCGCTATCTCGCGGGCGGTGCGCCCCTCGGGGCCGTACTGCTCCTCGGTCCGGTCGACGATGTGCTGCTCTGCCCCCGTTCCCCCGGCGACACCGCCGACGGCCGCCCCGACGAACAGCTACGGCTGACGGCCCTGCCGACCTCGGCCGGCGATCCCGCGGTGGCCGCCGCCGAACTGGCCCGGACGGCCGGCGCCGACTCGCTCGCCGTCGAGGAACACCACCTCACGGTCGCCCGGCACCGCGCCATCCGGTCGGTCGCGTCCCGGCTGCGCATCGCCGATCTCGGTCTCGCCGTCGAACAGCAGCGGATCGTGAAGGACGAGGAGGAGATCGCCTGCCTCCGCATCGCCGCCGAGATCACCGATCAGGCCCTCGGCGAGTTGCTGGAGTCCATCCTGGTGGGCCGCACCGAGCGGCATCTCGCCCTGGAGCTGGAACGCCGGCTCATCGACCACGGCGCCGACGGACCCGCCTTCGCCACCTCCGTCGCCACCGGCCCGAACTCGGGGCGCCGCGGCCACCGGCCCACCGACCGGCGGGTCGAGGAGGGAGATTTCCTCACTGTCCGTGTCGGTGCGGAGTACCGTGGCTACCGTTGTGAGATCGGCCGGACGTTCGTCATCGGTACGAGTCCGGCGGAGTGGCAGATCGAGCTGTACGACCTGGTCTTCGCCGCTCAACGGGCCGCGCGCGAGGCTCTGCTGCCGGGCGCCGCCTGCCGCGACGTGGACCGTGCGGCCCGCCAGATCCTGGACGCCGCGGGCCACGGCGAGGGCCTCGCGCCGCTCACCGGACACGGGGTCGGCCTCGAAATCAACGAGGACCCGCAGTTGGCCCCGGCAGCCATGGGTAAACTGGACGCTTGCGTGCCGGTCACCGTCGAACCGGGGGTCCACCTCCCGGGCCGGGGCGGCGTCCGGATCGATGACACGCTCGTCGTACGCCAGGAGGCGGACGGCGGACCCGAGCTACTCACCATCACGACCAAGGAGCTGCTCGCGCTCTGAGCGCGTACGCCGTAGCCCCCCGGTCGTCCACCAGCGTCAGTCCAGGAGATTCCGCAACCGTGGCTTCCACGAACGACCTCAAGAACGGCATGGTGCTCAAGCTCGACAACGACCAGCTCTGGTCCGTCGTCGAGTTCCAGCACGTCAAGCCCGGCAAGGGCCCGGCATTCGTGCGCACCAAGCTCAAGAACGTGCTCTCCGGCAAGATCGTCGACAAGACGTTCAACGCCGGCGTGAAGGTCGAGACGGCCACCGTCGACCGCCGCGACATGCAGTTCTCGTACATGGACGGCGACTACTTCGTCTTCATGGACATGCAGACGTACGACCAGCTGCATGTCGCGCGCCCCGCCGTCGGTGACGCCGCGAACTTCCTGATCGAGGGCTTCACGGCCACCGTCGCCACCCACGTGGGTGAGGTGCTCTACGTGGAGCTGCCCGCCGCCGTCGAGCTGGTCATCCAGGAGACCGAGCCCGGCGTCCAGGGCGACCGCTCCACCGGTGGCACCAAGCCGGCGACGCTGGAGACCGGCTTCACCGTCCAGGTCCCGCTCTTCATCACCACTGGCGAGAAGATCAAGGTCGACACCCGCTCCGGCGACTACCTCAGCCGGGTGAACAGCTAACCGTGGCCGCCCGCAACAAGGCCCGTAAGCGCGCCTTCCAGATCCTCTTCGAGGCCGACCAGCGCGGGACGACCGTGCAGACGGTCCTCGCCGACTGGATCCGGCACTCACGGACCGACACCCGGCAGCCTCCGGTCACCGAGTACACGATGGAGCTGGTCGAGGGGTACGCGGAGTACGCGGACCGCATCGACGAGCTGATCGTCACGTACGCGGTCGACTGGGACCTCGACCGGATGCCGGTCGTCGACCGGAACATCATCCGGCTCGGCGCGTACGAACTGGTCTGGGTGGACGGGACTCCCGACGCGGTGGTCATCGACGAGGCGGTGCAGCTCGCCAAGGAGTTCTCCACGGCCGAGTCCCCCTCGTTCGTCAACGGTCTGCTCGGCCGCTTCAAGGAGCTCAAGCCGAGTCTGCGCCGCGACTAGTCGCGCCGGTGGGAGGAACCCCGCCGCCGCCCGCACGGCACCGGCCCGGCCCGGAGGACACCTCGTCCTCCGGGCCGGGCCGATGGCGTTCCCGGAGCCGCCGAGGGCGCCTGGAGCGGCGTGACCGGAGCGGGACGCCACTCCCCGTGGCCGGTCAGGGCGGTCGGGGGACCCGAACGGCGCAGGCCGGTGGCGGAGATTTCCCGGCGGACGGGAGTACGGGGCGAATCGGGTGACCGCCGTACGGCTCTCCCGCCCGTGGCTCCCCGGCCGGGAGAGGTCGCGGGGGAGACTCCGGGGCGGCGTACACCGGCCGTAGGAGCTGGTGGCGGTTCCGGGGGACACCCGGGGCCCCCAGGCCGGCGCGGCGCCCTCCTGCCCGACCGTACGGCCTGTGACGGCGGTACGGGAGGGTCGCTCGGCAACCGGTATGACCGCACTGCTCCGCGCGGGTGACGGCCGCTCTCCGGGGGCTGTGCCACGACGTCCTGTCCGACCGCCGCGCCCTGGTGCGCACGCTCGTTCGACGGCATCCCCGAGGCATCAGGACCCCGGGGTCCTGGGGAAACACAGAAGGGGCGGACCCGGTCGTCCGGGTCCGCCCCTAGGGCCTCTCGTTTGGATCTTGCTGGGCTCACTGATCCAGCCTGATCCAAACGAAAGACCCTCGATGTGACGTTTCTCCTCAAGCGGAGACGGCGTTGTGAGGCTTCAGACGTCCTCGTGTGTGACCGCGCGGCGCGCGTCCGCGTCCAGCACGCCCCAGCTGATGAGCTGCTCGGTCAGGACCGACGGCGACTGGTCGTAGATGACCGCGAGGGTGCGCAGGTCGTCCTGGCGGATCGACAGCACCTTGCCGTTGTAGTCGCCGCGCTGGGACTGGATCGTGGCGGCGTACCGCTGGAGCGGACCCGCCTTCTCGGCCGGCACATGCGCCAGCCGCTCCAGGTCCAGCACGAGCTTCGGCGGCGGCTCGGCGGCCCCGCCAGGCGTGGTGCCGGGCAGCAGTTCCTGCACCGGGACCCCGTAGAAATCGGCCAGCTCGGCCAGCCGCTGCACGGTCACGGCGCGGTCGCCGCGCTCGTACGACCCGACCACAACGGCCTTCCAGCGGCCCTGGGACTTCTCTTCCACACCGTGGAGGGACAGCCCCTGCTGCGTGCGGATGGCGCGGAGCTTGGCCCCGAGCTGCTTTGCGTATTCGCTGGACATATAGCTCCCCGGACGAAGTCTGGTAACTCACTGTGAGGTTACGCAGCGTTACTTGGATGCGTCAAGCCGAATGGTCCGGACCGGTCGGTTGTCATGATCCGGACCGTGGTCGTCCGGCGCGCGGGCCGGGTCGGCGTGCGGAGCGGGGCCTGATACGGTGGATGACGCAAATCCGACGTCCTTTAAGGTCCGTCCCGTGAGGCGGAGAAGGAGGTCCGTTTCTTATGGACACCGACAATCCCGATGTTGCCCGTGCCGTTCTTGAGGCACCCGACATCGCGCGGGTACTGACCCGCATCGCCCACGAGATCGTCGAACGCGCCAAGGGCGCCGACGACGTGGTTCTCCTCGGCATCCCGACCCGCGGCGTCTTCCTCGCCCGCAGGCTCGCCGAGAAGCTCGAAGAGATCACCGGCCGTGTGATGCCGGTCGGCTCGCTCGACATCACCATGTACCGCGACGACCTGCGCCTGCGGCCCGCCCGCGCGCTGGCCCGCACCGACATCCCCGGTGAGGGCGTCGACGGCCGCCTGGTCGTGCTCGTCGACGATGTGCTCTTCTCCGGCCGGACCATCCGCGCCGCCCTCGACGCGCTCGGCGACATCGGCCGCCCGCGCGCCGTACAGCTCGCGGTCCTCGTCGACCGGGGCCACCGCGAACTGCCCATCCGCGCCGACTACGTGGGCAAGAACCTCCCCACCTCGCTGCGGGAGACGGTCAAGGTCCAGCTCGCCGAGGAGGACGGTCGCGACACCGTGCTGCTCGGTCTGCGCGAGGCCGCCCCGGGTGCCGCGCTCGCCACCGAGCGCTAGCGACCCCCTTCCCGTACGGCCCCCCGCCACCAGCCCGCGGGTCCCGCGCGCCCGTATGCCCACCGAGCCCCCAGCGGGGAGCCCGGCCGACCGGGCGGCGACGGCGCGAGCCCCCGCACTCCGACCGCTGACCCTGCCGACACACCGGAGCCCCCCAGATGAAGCATCACCTCATCTCGGCCGCCGACCTCACCCGTGACGACGCCGTCCTCATCCTCGACACCGCCGAGGAAATGGCCCGCGTCGCCGACCGGCCGATCAAGAAGCTGCCCACCCTCCGGGGCCGTACCGTCGTCAACCTCTTCTTCGAGGACTCGACCAGGACCCGGATCTCGTTCGAGGCCGCCGCCAAGCGGCTCTCCGCCGACGTCATCAACTTCTCCGCCAAGGGCTCGTCGGTCTCCAAGGGCGAATCGCTCAAGGACACCGCGCTGACCCTGGAGGCGATGGGCGCGGACGCCGTCGTCATCCGCCACCACGCCTCCGGCGCCCCCTACCGGCTGGCGAACTCCGGCTGGATCGACGGCGCCGTCGTCAACGCCGGTGACGGCACCCATGAGCACCCCACCCAGGCCCTGCTCGACGCGTTCACCATGCGCCGCCGCCTCGTCGGCCACGACGCGGGCATCGGCCGCGACCTCGACGGCCGCCGGATCACCGTCGTCGGCGACATCCTGCACAGCCGGGTCGCCCGCTCCAACGTCCTGCTGCTGCACACCCTCGGCGCCGAGGTCACCCTCGTGGCCCCGCCGACCCTGGTGCCCGTCGGCGTCGAGAGCTGGCCCTGTGAGGTCTCGTACAACCTGGACGAGGTGCTCCCCAAGTCCGACGCCGTGATGATGCTGCGCGTCCAGCGCGAGCGGATGAGCGACGCCTTCTTCCCCACCGAGCGCGAGTACGCCCGCCGCTACGGACTGAACGGCGAGCGGATGGCACGGATGCCGGAGCACGCCATCGTGATGCACCCCGGCCCGATGAACCGCGGCATGGAGATCACGGCCGAGGTCGCCGACTCCGACCGCTGCACCGTGGTCGAGCAGGTCGCCAACGGTGTCTCCATCCGGATGGCCGTCCTGTACCTGCTGCTGGGCGGCGCCGAGCCCGCCGTTACCCCCGCCCGTACCGAGGAGACCAAGTAACCATGAGCAAGATTCTTATCCGTGGCGCGAAGGTGCTCGGCGGCGAGACGCGGGACGTGCTGATCGACGGCGAGACCGTCGCCGAGATCGGCGAGGCGATCCCGGCGGGCGACGCGACGGTGATCGAGGC
Organism: Streptomyces sp. NPDC020965; assembly: GCF_044333555.1. NCBI lineage: Bacteria > Bacillati > Actinomycetota > Actinomycetes > Kitasatosporales > Streptomycetaceae > Streptomyces > Streptomyces sp. NPDC020965. The sequence continues at coordinate 102,464 of NZ_JBIRRE010000009.1, read as the reverse complement.
CGGGGGCAGCGTTCTGCTCCCCGGTCTGGTGGACCTCCACACCCATCTGCGCGAGCCCGGCCGGGAGGACTCCGAAACCGTCCTCACCGGCACCAAGGCCGCCGCCGTCGGCGGATTCACCGCCGTGCACGCGATGGCCAACACCTTCCCCGTCGCCGACACCGCCGGCGTGGTCGAGCAGGTCTACCGGCTCGGCAAGGAGTCCGGCTACTGCGACGTCCAGCCCGTCGGCGCCGTCACCGTCGGCCTGGAGGGCAAGCAGCTCGCCGAGCTGGGCGCGATGCACGACTCCGCCGCCCGGGTGAAGGTCTTCTCCGACGACGGCAAGTGCGTGGACGACGCCGTGATCATGCGCCGCGCGCTGGAGTACGTGAAGGCGTTCGACGGTGTCGTCGCCCAGCACGCCCAGGAGCCCCGGCTCACCGAGGGCGCCCAGATGAACGAGGGCGTCGTCTCCGCCGAGCTGGGCCTCGGCGGCTGGCCCGCCGTCGCCGAGGAGTCGATCATCGCCCGCGATGTCCTCCTCGCCGCCCACGTCGACTCCCGGGTGCACATCTGTCACCTCTCCACGGCCGGCTCCGTCGAGATCGTCCGCTGGGCCAAGTCCAAGGGGTGGAACGTCACCGCCGAGGTCACCCCGCACCACCTCCTCCTCACCGACGAGCTGGTCCGCAGCTACAACCCCGTCTACAAGGTGAACCCGCCGCTGCGCACCCAGGCCGACGTACTGGCCCTGCGCGAGGCGCTCGCCGACGGCACCATCGACTGCGTCGCCACCGACCACGCCCCGCACCCGCACGAGGACAAGGACTGCGAGTGGGGCGCGGCGGCCATGGGCATGGTCGGTCTGGAGACCGCGCTCTCCGTCGTCCAGGAGACGATGGTCGAGACCGGTCTGCTGGACTGGGCCGGCGTCGCCGACCGGATGTCCTTCCGCCCGGCGCGGATCGGCAGGCTGTCCGGCCACGGCCGCCCGATTGCGGTGGGCGAGCCCGCCAACCTGACGCTGGTGGATCCGGCATACCGTGGAGCGGTGGACCCCGCGGGCTTCGCCTCCCGCAGCCGCAACACCCCCTACGAGGGCCGTGAGCTGCCGGGACGCGTCACCCACACCTTCCTGCGGGGCCGGGCAACGGTCGTCGACGGGAAACTCGCGTGACATCTCTCAACCTCATCACCTCGCACTCCGGCGCCGCGCTGCTCGCGGCCGAGCAGAAGTCGGCGGAGGTGACCGACTGGTCGGCCCGTATCGGCTGGGTCATCGGCCTGCTGCTCTTCGTCGCCTTCGTCTACTGGCTGATGCGCCAGGGGTGGAAGTGGCGCGGCAGCCTCCAGTCCGGGCTGCCGGAACTCCCGACCGCCCCGGAGATCCCCGGCGCGGCGCGCGCCACCCTGACCGGCCGCTACCACGGCTCGACCACCGCCGGTCACTGGCTCGACCGGATCGTGGCCCACGGCCTCGGCGTCCGCAGCAGGGTCGAGCTGACCCTGACCGACGCGGGACTCGATGTCGTACGGCCCGGGGCGACCGACTTCTTCATCCCGCTGGACGCCGTCCGCGAGGCCCGCCTCGACAAGGGCATCGCGGGCAAGGTCCTCGCCGAGGGCGGACTCCTGATCATCACCTGGGAGCACGGCGGCACCCTGCTCGACTCCGGCTTCCGCTCCGAGCGGGTGGCCGAGCACGCCGAATGGGTCACCACCCTGAACCACCTGACCAGCACGACGGAAGGCGCACGATGACCACCTCCACCCGGGGAGCCCAGGCTCCCGCCGTACTCGTCCTGGAGGACGGCCGCACCTTCCGCGGCCGTGCCTACGGGGCCGTGGGGGAGACCTTCGGCGAGGCGGTGTTCAACACCGGAATGACCGGCTACCAGGAGACGCTCACCGACCCCTCGTACCACCGCCAGGTCGTGGTGATGACCGCCCCGCACGTCGGCAACACCGGCGTCAACGACGAGGACGACGAGTCGCGGCGGATCTGGGTCGCCGGCTATGTCGTACGGGACCCCGCCCGCGTCAGCTCCAACTGGCGCTCCCGGCGCACCCTGGACGACGAGCTGATTACCCAGGGCGTCGTCGGCATCAGCGGCATCGACACCCGCGCCCTCACCCGCCACCTCCGCGAGCGCGGCGCCATGCGCGTCGGCATCTTCTCCGGCGACGCGCTGAGGAACACCTCCGGCGCCGGCGTCGCCGACGAGAAGGAACTGCTCGCGCGCGTCCTCGCCGCCCCGCCGATGACCGGCGCCGACCTCTCCGCGCAGGTCGCCACCGCGGAGTCGTACGTCGTCCCCGCGATCGGGACCAAGCGCTTCACCGTCGCCGCCATCGACCTCGGCATCAAGGGCATGACCCCGCGCCGGATGGCCGAACGCGGCATAGAGGTGCACGTCCTGCCCGCCACCGCCACCGTCGACGAGGTGTACGCGGTCGCCCCCGACGGCGTCTTCCTCTCCAACGGGCCCGGCGACCCGGCCACCGCCGACCTGACCGTCGTCAAGGCGGTCCTGGAGCGGGGCACCCCGCTCTTCGGCATCTGCTTCGGCAACCAGCTCCTCGGCCGCGCCCTCGGCTTCGGCACCTACAAGCTGAAGTACGGCCACCGCGGTATCAACCAGCCCGTCCAGGACCGCTCCACGGGCAAGGTCGAGGTCACCGCCCACAACCACGGATTCGCCGTCGACGCACCGCTCGACACCGTCTCCGACACCCCCTACGGCCGCGCCGAGGTCTCCCACGTCTGTCTCAACGACGACGTGGTGGAGGGGCTCAGGCTCCTCGACCGGCCGGCCTTCAGCGTCCAGTACCACCCCGAGGCGGCCGCGGGCCCGCACGACGCCGCGTACCTGTTCGACCGCTTCGTATCCCTGATGGAGGGCCAGCGTGCCTAAGCGCACCGACATCCAGTCCGTCCTCGTCATCGGCTCCGGCCCGATCGTCATCGGCCAGGCCGCCGAGTTCGACTACTCCGGCACCCAGGCGTGCCGGGTCCTCAAGGCCGAGGGCCTGCGCGTCATCCTGGTCAACTCCAACCCGGCCACGATCATGACCGACCCGGAGATCGCCGACGCCACCTACGTCGAGCCGATCACCCCGGAGTTCGTCGAGAAGATCATCGCCAAGGAGCGCCCCGACACCCTGCTGCCCACCCTCGGCGGCCAGACCGCGCTCAACACCGCCATCTCCATGCACGAGCAGGGAGTGCTGGAGAAGTACGGTGTGGAACTGATCGGCGCCAATGTCGAGGCCATCAACAAGGGCGAGGACCGCGACCTCTTCAAGGGGGTCGTCGAAGCGGTACGGGCGAAGATCGGCCACGGCGAGTCCGCCCGCTCGGTCATCTGCCACACCATGGACGACGTCATCGCCGGCGTCGACACGCTCGGCGGCTACCCCGTCGTCGTCCGCCCCTCCTTCACCATGGGCGGCGCCGGCTCCGGCTTCGCCCACGACGAGGACGAGCTGCGCCGGATCGCCGGCCAGGGCCTCACGCTCTCCCCGACCACCGAGGTCCTCCTGGAGGAGTCCATCCTCGGCTGGAAGGAGTACGAGCTGGAGCTGATGCGCGACAAGAACGACAACGTCGTAGTCGTCTGCTCCATCGAGAACTTCGACCCCATGGGCGTCCACACCGGCGACTCGATCACCGTCGCCCCCGCGATGACGCTGACCGACCGCGAGTACCAGCGGCTCCGCGACATCGGTATCGCGATCATCCGCGAGGTCGGCGTCGACACCGGCGGCTGCAACATCCAGTTCGCCGTCAACCCCGACGACGGCCGGATCATCGTCATCGAGATGAACCCCCGCGTCTCCCGGTCCTCGGCGCTGGCCTCCAAGGCCACCGGCTTCCCCATCGCCAAGATCGCCGCGAAGCTCGCCGTCGGCTACACGCTGGACGAGATCCCCAACGACATCACCGAGAAGACCCCCGCGTCCTTCGAGCCCACCCTCGACTACGTCGTGGTCAAGGCCCCCCGCTTCGCCTTCGAGAAGTTCCCCTCCGCCGACTCCTCCCTCACCACCACCATGAAGTCGGTGGGCGAGGCCATGGCGATCGGCCGGAACTTCACCGAGGCGCTCCAGAAGGCCCTGCGCTCGCTGGAGAAGAAGGGCAGCCAGTTCGACTTCACCGGCCCCGTCGGCGACAAGGCCGAGCTGCTGCGCGAGGCCGTCCGGCCCACCGACGGCCGGATCAACACGGTGATGGCGGCCATCCGCGCGGGCGCCACCCCCGACGAGGTCTTCGACGCGACCCGGATCGACCCCTGGTTCGTGGACCAGCTCTTCCTGATCAAGGAATACGCGGACGAGCTGGCCGGCGCCGAGAAGCTCGTCCCCGAGCTGCTCGCCGAGGCCAAGCGGCACGGCTTCTCCGACGCACAGATCGCCGGTATCCGCGGTCTGCGCGAGGACGTCGTCCGCGAGGTCCGGCACGCGCTCGGCATCCGCCCGGTCTACAAGACCGTCGACACCTGCGCCGCCGAGTTCGCCGCCCGGACCCCGTACTTCTACTCCTCCTACGACGAGGAGACCGAGGTCGCGCCGCGCGAGAAGCCCGCCGTGATCATCCTCGGCTCGGGTCCGAACCGGATCGGCCAGGGCATCGAGTTCGACTACTCCTGCGTCCACGCCTCCTTCGCGCTGAGCGACGCGGGGTACGAGACCGTGATGGTCAACTGCAACCCCGAGACCGTCTCCACCGACTACGACACCTCCGACCGGCTCTACTTCGAGCCGCTCACCCTGGAGGACGTGCTGGAGATCGTGCACGCCGAGTCGCTCGCCGGCCCGATCGCGGGCGTCATCGTCCAGCTCGGCGGCCAGACCCCGCTCGGCCTCGCCCAGGCACTCAAGGACAACGGCGTCCCCGTCGTCGGCACCTCCCCGGAGGCGATCCACGCCGCCGAGGACCGCGGCGCCTTCGGCCGGGTCCTGCACGAGGCCGGCCTGCCCGCGCCCAAGCACGGCACCGCCACCACCTTCGCCGAGGCCAAGGCCATCGCCGACGAGATCGGCTACCCCGTCCTCGTCCGCCCGTCCTACGTGCTCGGCGGTCGCGGGATGGAGATCGTGTACGAGGAGGCCCGCCTCCAGTCGTACATCGCCGAGTCCACCGAGATCAGCCCCACCCGGCCGGTCCTGGTCGACCGCTTCCTCGACGACGCCATCGAGATCGACGTCGACGCGCTCTACGACGGTCACGAGCTCTACCTCGGCGGCGTCATGGAGCACATCGAGGAGGCCGGTATCCACTCCGGCGACTCCGCCTGTGCCCTGCCCCCGATCACCCTCGGCGGCTTCGACATCAAGCGGCTGCGCGCCTCCACCGAGGCCATCGCGCGCGGTGTCGGCGTCCGTGGACTGATCAACATCCAGTTCGCGCTGGCCGGGGACATCCTCTACGTCCTGGAGGCCAACCCGCGCGCGTCCCGGACCGTCCCCTTCACCTCGAAGGCGACCGCCGTACCGCTGGCGAAGGCCGCCGCCCGGATCTCGCTCGGCGCGACCGTCGCCGAACTGCGCGCCGAGGGACTGCTGCCCGCCTCCGGGGACGGCGGCACCCTCCCGCTGGACGCCCCGATCTCCGTCAAGGAGGCCGTGATGCCGTGGTCCCGCTTCCGGGACATCCACGGCCGCGGGGTGGACACCATCCTCGGCCCGGAGATGCGCTCCACCGGCGAGGTCATGGGCATCGACTCCGTCTTCGGCACCGCGTACGCCAAGTCCCAGGCCGGCGCGTACGGCCCGCTGCCCACCAAGGGCCGCGCCTTCATCTCCGTCGCCAACCGCGACAAGCGCTCGATGATCTTCCCGGCGCGCGAGCTGGTCGCCCACGGCTTCGAGCTGATGGCCACCTCCGGCACGGCCGAGGTCCTCAGGCGCAACGGCATCAGCGCCACCGTCGTGCGCAAGCAGAGCGAGGGCGTGGGCCCCCAGGGCGAGAAGACCATCGTCCAGCTGATCCACGACGGCGAGGTCGACCTCATCGTCAACACCCCGTACGGCACCGGCGGCCGGCTCGACGGCTACGACATCCGTACGGCCGCGGTGGCCCGCTCCGTCCCCTGCCTGACCACGGTCCAGGCGCTCGCCGCCGCGGTCCAGGGCATCGACGCCCTCAACCGTGGTGACGTCGGCGTCCGCTCCCTCCAGGAGCACGCCCAGCGACTGACCGCGGCGCGCGACTAGCGAGTGCTTTCTCGGTCCCGCCGCATCGAAAACACTCCCTAGCGAACCTGGCGAACGGGAAGGGGGACACCGGAACCGGTGTCCCCCTTCTGATGAGGACCCCTGAGGACCCCACCATGTACAAACTGCTCTTCGACCTCGTCTTCAAGCGGATGGACCCGGAGCGGGCCCACCACCTCGCCTTCGGCTGGATCCGGCTGATCGCCCGCGTCCCCGTGCTGCGCACCTTCGTCGCCGCCGTGCTCGCGCCCCGCCACAAGGCGCTGCGGACGGAGGCCCTCGGCCTGCGGATGCACGGACCCTTCGGACTCGCGGCCGGCTTCGACAAGAACGCGACCGGGATCGACGGTCTGTCGATGCTAGGTTTCGACCATGTCGAGATCGGCACGGTCACGGCCATGGCCCAGCCCGGCAACCCCCAGCAGCGCCTCTTCCGGCTGGTCCCCGACCGGGCGCTGATCAACCGGATGGGCTTCAACAACGAGGGCTCGGCCGCCGTCGCCCAGCGGCTCGGCGAGCGCCGGGCGGCCTTCCGGACCGTCGTCGGCGTCAACATCGGCAAGACCAAGATCGTCCCGGAGTCCGAGGCGGTCGCCGACTACGTCACCTCCACCGAGCGGCTGGCCCGGCACGCCGACTACCTCGTGGTGAACGTCTCCTCCCCGAACACCCCGGGACTGCGGAACCTCCAGGCGACGGAGTCCCTCCGCCCGCTGCTCTCGGCGGTGCGCGAGGCCGCCGACCGCTCGGTCACCGGCCGCCGCGTCCCCCTCCTCGTCAAGATCGCGCCCGACCTCGCCGACGCCGATATCGACGCGGTCGCCGATCTCGCCGTGGAGCTGGGGCTCGACGGGATCATCGCCACCAACACCACCATCGCGCGGGAGGGACTGCTCTCCGAGCCGGCCCTCACCGAGCATGCCGGCGGACTCTCGGGGGCGCCGCTGAAGGAACGCTCGCTGGACGTGCTGCGCCGGCTGTACGCGCGGGTCGGCGACCGGATCACCCTGGTCGGCGTCGGGGGCGTGACGGACGCCGAGGACGCCTGGCAGCGCATTCTCGCCGGGGCGACCCTGGTGCAGGGCTACAGCGCCTTCGTCTACGAGGGCCCGTTCTGGAGCCGCGCCGTCCACCGGGGGCTCGCCGCGCGCCTGGCGGCCAGCCCGTACGCCACCCTCGCGGAGGCGGTCGGCGCGGATGCCCGCCCCACCGGGAAGGCCGCCGCGTGACGCTCCCCGCGACTGATCGGCGGGCCCCGGGCACCACCGTCGGCGCCACACCGGTCACCCGCACGGGACCGGTCACGCGTACGGGTGAGATCCGCCACCCCTCAGGTGACGCGCCCGGGCCCGACGCCCCCGCACACGGGGAGCGGGCCCGGCCCGACACCCGTACGCGTCACGAGGCGCGCCGGCCCCGCACCCGTACGCACGGGGAGCACGACATCCACGACCTCCGGAAGCAGGCCGCCGCATGACCGCGACCACCACCACCACCGCCCCCGTCCCCTTCGGCGCCCGGCTCCGTACCGCGATGGACACCCGGGGCCCGCTCTGCGTCGGCATCGACCCGCACGCGTCCCTGCTGGCGGACTGGGGCCTGGACGACACCGTCGCCGGCCTGGAGCGGTTCACCCGTACGACGGTGGAGGCGCTGGCCGACCGGGTCGCCGTGCTCAAGCCGCAGTCCGCGTTCTTCGAGCGGTTCGGCTCGCGCGGAGTCGCCGTCCTGGAGAAGGCGGTGGCGGAGGCCCGGTCGGCGGGCGCGCTGGTGCTGATGGACGCCAAGCGCGGCGACATCGGCTCCACGATGGCCGCGTACGCCGCGACCTACCTCGCCCCCGAATCGCCCCTGTTCTCCGACGCGGTGACGGTCTCCCCGTACCTCGGCTTCGGCTCGCTGCGCCCCGCCCTGGACGCGGCGGCCGCGGCGGGCGCCGGTGTCTTCGTCCTCGCGCTCACCTCCAACCCGGAGGGCGCGGAGGTCCAGCGCGCCACCGCGGCGGACGGGCGTTCGCTGGCGCAGGTGATGCTCGACCACATGGCGGCGGAGAACGCGGGCGCGGTCCCGCTCGGCTCGGTCGGCGCCGTGGTCGGCGCGACGCTGCACGACGCCGGGGTGGAGCTGGCGATCAACGGCCCGCTGCTGGCCCCGGGTATCGGCGCCCAGGGCGCCACCCCCGCCGATCTGCCGCGGGTCTTCGGCTCGGCGGTCGGCGATGTGGTGCCGAGCGTGAGCCGGGGAGTGCTCCGCCACGGACCGGACGCGGCGGCGCTGCGCTCGGCGGCGGCGAGGTTCGCGGACGAGGTCAGGGCGGCGGTCTCGGCCATTTAGTACGGTCCGATGTCCGGATCGGGGCAGCACCGCGCGCCGTCCGGGCGCCCGGCGCACACCCCGTGGGGGTTCCCGGCGAAACCTGTCCGACGCCGTCTTGACGGAAACTTGGGGAAAATCTCAGTCGTTATGTCGGGAAAGTCCTGGTCGGTCGATGCTGACCAGGACTTTTCGTCTGTTCTCGCTGACTGGAGCGGTGATGGCCGCTAGTCTCCGTCGAAGAGTGAACGTGCAACGCGTTGCTCGTTGCTCGCCTGGTGTGGGGCGACTAGGTTCCTCACCGGTCCGTATCCGACAGTTCGACATCCGAGGTGACGTAGGCGTGGCTCTTCCGCCCCTTACCCCTGAACAGCGCGCAGCCGCGCTCGAAAAGGCCGCCGCGGCTCGCCGGGAGCGGGCCGAGGTCAAAAATCGACTCAAGCACTCCGGCGCTTCGCTCCACGAGGTCATCAAGCAGGGCCAGGAGAACGACGTCATCGGCAAGATGAAGGTCTCCGCCCTGCTTGAGTCCCTGCCCGGTGTGGGCAAGGTCCGTGCCAAGCAGATCATGGAGCGGCTCGGGATCTCCGAGAGCCGACGGGTCCGTGGTCTCGGCTCGAATCAGATCGCGTCTTTGGAGCGCGAGTTCGGCGGTGGCGCCGCCTGACGTTCTCGGGCACTCCCGGGAACCTGGATAATCTGCTGCATGGCAGCAGAAGTACGTCCGCGGCTGACCGTGCTCTCCGGCCCCTCCGGGGTGGGTAAGAGCACGGTCGTCGCGCATATGCGCAAGGTTCACCCCGAGGTCTGGCTCTCGGTGTCGGCCACCACGAGAAGGCCGCGACCCGGCGAGCGTCACGGCGTTCAGTATTTCTTCGTCTCCGACGATGAATTCGACAAGCTGATCGCCAATGGCGAGCTGTTGGAGTGGGCCGAATTCGCGGGAAACCGGTACGGCACACCGCGCGGCGCGGTCCTGGAGCGGCTGGAGTCGGGTGAGCCCGTGCTGCTGGAGATCGACCTCCAGGGAGCCCGGCAGGTCAAGGAGTCCATGGCCGACTCCCGGCTGGTCTTCCTCGCCCCGCCGAGCTGGGACGAGCTGGTCCGCCGGCTCACCGGCCGGGGCACCGAGTCGGCCGAGGTGATCGAGCGCAGGCTGGCCGCCGCGAAGGTGGAGCTGGCGGCCGAGTCGGAGTTCGACACCACCCTGGTCAACACCTCCGTCGAGGATGTCGCGCGTGAGCTGCTAGCCTTGGTGGCGGTGTCCACCGGAGAGTGACCTTCCGGTGCCTGACGGGGATCCGCTTGACGGGATCCCGGACTCTTCGGGGAACGATCCCCGGATCCGTACACCTTTCGATCTTTTCCCATCTTTGGAAGGTAGAGCGTGTCCTCTTCCATCACCGCGCCCGAGGGCATCATCAACCCGCCGATCGACGAGCTGCTTGAGGCCACGGACTCGAAGTACAGCCTCGTGATCTACGCGGCGAAGCGGGCGCGTCAGATCAACGCGTACTACTCGCAGCTGGGCGAGGGCCTGCTGGAGTACGTCGGTCCGCTCGTGGACACCCACGTCCACGAGAAGCCGCTCTCGATCGCCCTGCGTGAGATCAACGCGGGTCTGCTGACCTCCGAGGCCATCGAGGGCCCCGCGCAGTAGTCAGCAGCGTTCAGCATTCTCCTTCCACAGGCCCGGCGGCCGCGTCCGCCGGGCCTGTGGTGTGTCATAGGGGTGAACCGATCGAGTCTGGGGAGCCACAGTGGAGAAGCCGAAGGTCGTTCTGGGAGTCGGTGGCGGCGTCGCCGCGTACAAGGCGTGCGAGCTGCTGCGCAGACTGACGGAGTCCGGCCATGACGTACGGGTCGTGCCGACCGAATCGGCCCTCCACTTCGTGGGCGAGGCGACCTGGTCGGCCCTCTCCGGACACCCGGTCTCGACCGAGGTCTGGTCCGATGTGCACGAGGTCCCGCATGTGCGGATCGGCCAGCAGGCCGATCTGGTGATCGTCGCGCCGGCCACCGCGGACCTGCTCGCCAAGGCGGCGCACGGCCTCGCCGGTGATCTGCTCACCAACACCCTGCTCACCGCCCGCTGTCCGGTCGTCTTCGCGCCGGCGATGCACACCGAGATGTGGGAGCACCCCGCCACCCGGGAGAACGTGGCCACACTGCGCCGCCGTGGTGCGATCGTCATCGAGCCCGCCGTGGGCCGGCTCACCGGCGTCGACACGGGCAAGGGGCGGCTGCCGGACCCGGGTGAGATCTTCGAGGTCTGCCGCCGGGTGCTGGCGCGCGGCGCCGTGGCGCCCGATCTGGCCGGCCGCCATGTGGTCGTCAGCGCGGGCGGCACCCGGGAGCCGCTGGACCCGGTCCGCTTCCTGGGGAACCGTTCCTCCGGGAAGCAGGGGTACGCCCTGGCCCGGACGGCCGCCGCCCGCGGCGCCCGGGTGACCCTGATCGCCGCGAACACCTCGATGGCCGATCCGGCCGGTGTCGATGTGGTCCGGGTGGGCACGGCCGTCCAGCTCCGTGAAGCCGTGATCAAGGCCGCGGGCGACGCCGACGCGGTGGTGATGGCGGCGGCCGTCGCCGACTTCAGGCCCGCCGAATATGCCTCCGGCAAGATCAAGAAGAAGGACGGCCGGGAACCGGCGCCCGTGGCGCTGGTCCGCAACCCCGACGTCCTCGCCGAGATCTCCGCCGAACGGCCCCGGGCCGACCAGGTGATCGTCGGCTTCGCCGCGGAGACGGACGACGTCCTCGCCAACGGCCGCGAGAAGCTGCGCCGCAAGGGGTGCGATCTGCTCGTGGTCAATGAGGTCGGCGAGCGCAAGACCTTCGGCTCGGAGGAGAACGAGGCGGTGGTGCTCGCCGCGGACGGCGGGGAGACTTCGGTGCCGTACGGGCCCAAGGAGGCACTCGCGGACATGGTGTGGGACCTGGTGCTCCCGCGTCTTCTGTGACCTCTGTTATGTGTGCAGGGGTGCGTGAAACACGGCACACGACTCGTGTTTTCCGGTCCCAAACCCCCTGCCCCGCCCCTTCGACGCAGGTGGGAGCGGGCTTGACCGACCCCTATTCGACCCCTGTCCGACTCCCACGGAGCGAGACGGGTGGACCACCGAGGGAGGTCGACCGATAAACTGGTCCGTGGAACGTCGCGGGGCGCAGCCCCCTGCCGGTCCGCCAATGATCAGCCAGCAGCCGCTGCAACCCCAGGGAGCGATGTGTCCCGCCGTCTCTTCACCTCGGAGTCTGTGACCGAAGGTCACCCCGACAAGATCGCCGACCAGATCAGCGACACCATTCTCGACGCCCTTCTCCGTGAGGACCCGACCTCCCGGGTCGCCGTGGAGACCCTGATCACCACCGGCCTGGTGCACGTCGCCGGTGAGGTCACCACCAAGGCGTACGCCGACATCCCGACGCTGGTGCGCAACAAGATCCTGGAGATCGGCTACGACTCCTCGAAGAAGGGCTTCGACGGCGCGTCCTGTGGAGTCTCGGTCTCGATCGGCGCGCAGTCGCCGGACATCGCGCAGGGTGTGGACACCGCGTACGAGAAGCGGGTCCAGGGTGCCGCCGGCGAAGAGGGCGACGACCTCGACAAGCAGGGCGCGGGCGACCAGGGCCTGATGTTCGGCTACGCCTGCGACGAGACGCCCGAGCTGATGCCGCTGCCGATCCACCTGGCGCACCGGCTCTCGCGCCGGCTCTCCGAGGTCCGCAAGAACGGCACCATCCCGTACCTGCGCCCGGACGGCAAGACCCAGGTCACCATCGAGTACGACGGCGACAAGGCGGTCCGGCTGGACACCGTCGTCGTCTCCTCGCAGCACGCCTCGGACATCGACCTGGAGTCGCTGCTCGCGCCGGACATCCGCGAGTTCGTGGTCGAGCATGTGCTCGCCCAGCTCATCGAGGACGGCATCAAGCTGGACACCGAGGGCTACCGCCTCCTGGTGAACCCGACCGGCCGCTTCGAGATCGGCGGCCCGATGGGTGACGCGGGCCTCACCGGCCGCAAGATCATCATCGACACCTACGGCGGCATGGCCCGCCACGGCGGTGGCGCCTTCTCGGGCAAGGACCCGTCGAAGGTGGACCGCTCGGCCGCGTACGCCATGCGCTGGGTCGCGAAGAACGTCGTCGCGGCGGGCCTGGCGGCGCGCTGCGAGGTCCAGGTCGCCTACGCCATCGGCAAGGCCGAGCCGGTCGGACTCTTCGTCGAGACCTTCGGCACGGCGACGGTCGACGTCGAGAAGATCGAGCAGGCCATCGGGGACGTCTTCGACCTCCGCCCGGCCGCGATCATCCGGGACCTTGACCTGCTCCGCCCGATCTACGCCCAGACGGCGGCGTACGGCCACTTCGGCCGCGCGCTGGCGGACTTCACCTGGGAGCGCACGGACCGTGTGGACGCCCTCCGCACGGCGGCGGGCCTGTAGGTCGTGTCGTCGAAGTAGCGTCGTACGCCGGAGGCCCCGGCGCCCAGGAATGGGCGCCGGGGCCTCCGGCGTACGAACGTCCGTCCGGTGCCGGTGTCAGTGGTGTCTGATAGGAATTCGGCTGTGAGCAGCGACGACGAGCGGCCCGGCGAGCCCGCGGAGAGCGGGCCCGAGCAGCTTGCGCTCATCCGGGAGACGGTGCGGCGGGCCAAGGTGCCGAAGGCCAAGCCACGGACCTGGCGGGGGGCCGCGCTGGCGACGGAGTTGCCCGTCGCCCGGGTGCTGGTCAATAAGGGCGTGCTTCATCTCGATCAGTTCTTCGACTACGCCGTGCCCGCGGAGCTGGACGCTCAGGCGCAGCCCGGGGTGCGGGTGCGGGTGCGGTTCGGCGCCGGTGCGCACCGGGTGCGGGACGGGCGGCGCGAGGGCGGCGGGCTGATCGACGGCTTCCTGATCGAGCGGCGTGCCGACACGGATTACGGGGGAGCGCTGGCCGCCCTCGCCTATGTCGTCTCGCCCGAGCCCGTCCTCGGCCCCGAGATGCTCGCCCTCACCCGTGCCGTCGCGGATCGGTATGCGGGCTCCCTGGCCGATGTGCTCCAGCTCGCCGTCCCGCCCAGAAACGGCCGGGCCGAGTCCAAGCCGTCGCCCGAGCCGCTGCCGCCGCCCGCCGCCCCCGAGCCGGGTGGCTGGCTGCGGTACGGCCGGGGCGCGGCATTCCTGGAGGCGCTCGCCGGCGGTGGGGCACCCCGGGCCGTGTGGACCGCGCTGCCCGGCCCCACCTGGCCGGACGAGCTGGCGCGGGCCGTGGCCGCCACCCTCGCCTCCGGGCGCGGCGCCCTGGTCGTCGTGCCCGACGGGCGCCGTGCCGCCCGGGTGGACGCCGCGCTCACCGCGCTGCTGGGCGCGGGTCATCACGCCGTGCTCACCGCCGAGTCCGGGCCCGAGAAGCGGTACCGACAGTGGCTCGCGGTGCGCCGCGGTTCGGTGCGTGCCGTGGTCGGGACGCGGGCCGCGATGTTCGCCCCCGTACGGGACCTGGGCCTGGTCGCCGTCTGGGACGACGGCGACTCCAGTCACAGCGACGAGAACGCCCCCTTCCCGCATGTCCGGGAGGTCCTCGAACTACGGGCCACCCACGAATCGTGTGCCTTCCTCGTCGGGAGCACCAGTTGCACGGTGGAGGCGGCCCAGCTCGTGGAGAGCGGCTGGGCCCTGCCGCTGGCCGCCGACCGCGACGAGGTGCGCCGGGCGGCCCCCCGCGTCCGTACCGTCGGCGATCACGACCTCGCCCGGGACGAGGCGGCCCGCGCCGCACGGCTGCCCAGTCTCGCCTGGCAGGCCGTGCGGGAGGGCCTGAAGACCGGTCCTGTGCTGGTGCAGGTGCCGCGGCGCGGCTATGTGCCCGCGCTCGCGTGCGAGCACTGCCGGGCCCCCGCACGCTGCCGGGAGTGCTCCGGACCGCTGGAGGCCCCTGACCAACGCGGTCTGACCTGCCGCTGGTGTGGACACGGCGCGGTGGACTGGCACTGCGCCGCCTGCGGGGGCCGACGGCTGAGGGCCCAGGTGGTGGGCGCGCGGCGGACGGCGGAAGAGCTGGGTCGGGCCTTCCCCGCCGTCCCGGTGCGGACCTCCGGCCGGGACCATGTGCTGGACACCGTGCCCGCGCGGCCCGCGCTGGTGGTGAGCACCCCGGGCGCCGAGCCCGTCGCCGACGAGGGGTACGCGGCGGCCCTTCTGCTGGACGGCTGGGCGATGCTGGGCCGCCCCGATCTGCGGGCCGCCGAGGATGCGCTGCGGCGCTGGCTGGACGCGGCCTCGCTGGTCCGGCCCCAGGGCGACGGCGGCACCGTGGTGATCGTCGCCGAGCCGACCCTGCGCCCGGTCCAGGCCCTGGTGCGCTGGGATCCGGCCGGTCACGCCCGGCGCGAGCTGGCCGAGCGGGCCGAGCTGGGCTTTCCACCCGTCTCCCGGATGGCGGCCGTGACCGGGCGCGCGGATGTCGTCGGCGCCTTCCTGGCGACGGCGGAGCTGCCCGGCGATGTGGAGATCCTGGGACCGGTGCCGCTGGCTGTCCCGCCGGCGGGCAGACCACGGCGGCCGGGTGACCCGCCGGTGGGGGAGGTCTGGGAGCGTGCGCTGCTGCGGGTTCCCCCGGGCAGCGGCGCCGCGCTCGCGGCGGCGCTGAAGTCGGCGCAGGCGGCCCGGCTGGCCCGCGGGGGCACGGGCCAGGTCCGGATCAGGGTCGATCCCCTGGACATCGGTTAGCGCGATGGCGCCGGACCGGTCTGATGCCGTCGGTCGGCGCGACAGGGGCCGGGGGAACCCGGGGCGTCGGCCGGGAGCTCTTGATCGAACGTACGAGCGATTGTGGGGGTGGGTCCGTGCCGCCTCCGCCCTGCCGGGCCGGGGGCGGTACGGACCGGAGAGCAAACCGGTGCGGCCCGGCGGCGGGTGTCGTCGGGGGCGCGCGTCAGCCGTTGCGCGGACCCGGAAAGGCGCTCGGCCGGGTCTCCTCGCGGAACGACTGCACCGTCGGCTGGGGCGGCATCGCGCGGGCGGCGGGCACCGCGGCCGGCAGCGGTGGCAGCGGGGGCAGGGCCGGCAGTGTCCTGGTCGGCGCGTCCGGGCCGTGTTCCACCTCCGTGCCCCCGGTCGGCGGCGCGGCGCGGCGCGCTCCGTACCGGCGGTGCACGGCCTGTTTGGTCACCCCGAGCGCCGAGCCCACCGCGTCCCACGAGAATCCCAGGGAGCGGTCGAAGTCCACCGCCGCCGTCACCAGCGTCTCGACGCTGTCCCGCAGCTCCTGCGCGAGGCGGACGGTCGGGGCGGGGGCCCTGCCGTAGACGACGAAGCCCGTGGAGGGACCGGAGCGCCGCGGGCGGTAGACATTGCCTAGCTGGGCGGTGAGCGTGCGCAATGCGTCCACCTGCCGGCGGACCCGCTCGATGTCCCGCACCAAGAGGTGCAGACTCGCCCGGGCTTGGGCGTCGTGGGTTGCGTGGTCGGCCATGGGGAAGCCTCTCGAACCGGCGTTGAAAAGGAGTCGGGCCGCATCCAGGCGGCCCGCTTGGTCAATCTCTCTTGACCAACGCGCCACCGGCCGATGTGGTCACGGTGCGGGGGCGTATGCGCGTCCGCGCAGGGCGCACAAGCGGCCGTACGCCCCCTGGCGACCCACGATCCGGGGCGGCACGGCGGGACCCGTCGGAAGCGACTTAGACTGGTGCGCTCCCCGCCCTGAGCACACCGCATGTATCAGCCCGAGAGGCAGTCAGCACCGATGAAGCTCGTCTTCGCAGGTACCCCCGAGGTCGCCGTACCGGCCCTGGACGCCCTGATCGCCTCCGACCGGCACGAGGTCGCCGCCGTCGTGACCCGGCCCGACGCGCCGGCCGGTCGCGGGCGCCGGCTGGTCGCCAGCCCCGTCGCCCAGCGCGCCGAGGAGGCCGGTATCGAGGTCCTCAAGCCGCGTCGGCCGCGTGACGAGGACTTCCTGGCCCGGCTGCGCGAGATCGCGCCCGACTGCTGCCCGGTCGTCGCCTACGGCGCCCTGCTCCCGAGGGTCGCGCTCGACATCCCCGCCCACGGCTGGGTCAATCTGCACTTCTCGCTGCTGCCCGCCTGGCGCGGCGCCGCCCCCGTCCAGCACGCCGTGATCGCCGGGGACGAGATGACGGGCGCCGCGACCTTCCTCATCGAGGAGGGGCTCGACTCGGGCCCGGTCTACGGGGTGCTCACCGAGCGCGTCCGGCCCACCGACACCAGCGGTGACCTGCTCACCCGGCTCGCGTTCGCCGGCTCCGGGCTGCTCGCCGCCACCATGGACGGCATCGAGGACGGCACCCTGCGGGCCGTGCCCCAGCCCGCCGAGGGCGTCTCGTTGGCCCCGAAGCTCTCCGTCGACGACGCCCGCGTCGACTGGCGGGCCCCCGCCCTCCGTGTCGACCGGGTGGTGCGCGGCTGCACCCCCGTCCCCGGCGCATGGACGGAGTTCCGCGGCGAGCGGCTCAAGCTGGTCTCCGTACAGCCGGTCCCGGACCGTACCGAACTGGCCCCCGGTGTGCTCGCCGCGGGCAAGAACAACGTCCACGTCGGCACCGGATCGCACGCCGTCGAGCTGCTCTGGGTGCAGCCGCAGGGCAAGAAGCCGATGCGCGCCGCCGACTGGGCGCGTGGGGTGCGGATCGCCCCGGACGAGCGGCTGGGCGCGGCGGACGTAGGCTGAATGGGTTCGTACCCCTTTGGTTCGACCCTTTTTCTACCGCGGAGCACCTTTGAACGACCAGGCACGCCCCCACCGGCCTCGCCGCCCCCACAAGCCCTACCGCCGCCCGCAGAAGGACCCCGTGCGGATCCTGGCCTTCGAGGCGCTGCGAGCCGTCGACGAGCGGGACGCGTACGCCAACCTCGTCCTCCCGCCGCTGCTGCGGAAGGCCCGGGAGGAGCAGGAGGACTTCGACGCGCGGGACGCGGCGCTCGCGACCGAGCTGGTCTACGGCACGCTGCGCCGCCAGGGCACCTATGACGCGATCATCGCGGCCTGTATCGACCGGCCGCTGCGCGAGGTGGACCCCCCGGTGCTCGATGTGCTGGCGCTCGGCGCCCATCAGCTCCTGGGGACCCGTATCCCCACGCACGCCGCGGTGTCGGCCAGTGTGGAGCTCGCCCGGGTGGTGCTCGGCGACGGTCGGGCCAAATTCGTCAACGCCGTCCTGCGCAAGATCTCCCGGGACGATCTCGACGCCTGGCTCGAACGGGTCGCCCCGCCCTACGACGAGGACGCGGAGGAACACCTCGCCGTGGTGCACTCGCATCCGCGCTGGATCGTCTCCGCGCTCTGGGACGCTGCGGGCGGTGGCCGCGCCGGGATCGAGGCCCTGCTGGAGGCCGACAACGAACGGCCCGAGGTGACCCTGGTGGCCCGGCCGGGCCGGGCCACGGCCGATGAGCTGCTCGACGCGCTGGGGGAGGAGGCCGGGCTGCCCGGCCGCTGGTCGCCGTATGCCGTACGGCTCGTCGAGGGCGGCGAGCCGGGCGCGGTCGACGCGGTGCGGGAGGGGCGGGCCGGTGTCCAGGACGAGGGCAGTCAGCTCGTCGCCCTCGCCCTGGCCAACGCGCCGCTGGAGGGTTCCGACGCCCGCTGGCTGGACGCCTGCGCCGGCCCCGGGGGCAAGGCGGCACTGCTGGCCGCGCTCGCGGCGGGCCGCGGTGCCGCGCTGCTGGCCTCGGAGAAGCAGCCGCACCGGGCCAGGCTGGTGGAGCGCGCGCTGACCGGGAATCCGGGTCCGTACCAGGTGATCGCCGCCGACGGCACCCGTCCGCCGTGGCTGCCGGGCGTCTTCGACCGTGTGCTGGTCGATGTCCCGTGCACCGGCCTTGGCGCGCTGCGCCGCCGTCCGGAGGCGCGCTGGCGCCGTCGCCCGGAGGACCTGGAGGGGTTCGCCCCGCTCCAGCGCGGCCTGCTGCGGGAGGCGCTGAGCGCGGTCCGGGTCGGGGGAGTGGTGGGGTACGCGACCTGCTCGCCCCATCTCGCCGAGACCCGGGTGGTCGTGGACGACGTGCTGCGCGGGCGTGGCGGATCGCCGGTGGCCGCCGAGTGGGTCGACGCCCGCCCGCTGATGCCGGGTGTGCCGGACCTGGGTGACGGGCCCGATGTGCAGCTCTGGCCGCACAAGCACGGGACGGACGCGATGTATCTGGCGCTGCTGCGGCGGACCGCGTGACGCGTCCACCGAGGGGCGCCCGCTCCTGACGTGCGGGCCGGGGCCCACCACCCCGGCCGGCACGTCGCCGCACCTGGGGGCGGTTTCCGTACGAGGTGATGGCCTGCGCCTCCGTCCAGAGCGCCAGGTGAAAAGCCGGGATTGTCGGGACTTTCGTGCCGCCGCGCCGAATTGGTCTGTACCGGAACCGGCACCGGGGACGGGAACGGCCCCGGAGCATGGCAGGCTTGGGCCATGGCCGTACAGATCAACCCCAGCATCCTCTCCGCAGACTTCTCCCGCCTCGCGGAAGAGGCCGAGGCCGTCGAGGGTGCCGACTGGCTGCATGTCGATGTGATGGACAACCACTTCGTGCCCAATCTGACCCTGGGCGTGCCGATCGTGGAATCCCTCAGCCGGGCGACGCGGACTCCGCTGGACTGCCATCTGATGATCGCCGACCCGGACCGCTGGGCGCCCCAGTACGTCGAGGCGGGGGCCGGCTCCGTCACCTTCCACGTCGAGGCCGCCGCCGCGCCCGTACGGCTGGCGCGGGAGATCCGCGCCCAGGGCGCCCGCGCCTCGATGGCGCTCAAGCCCGCCACGCCGATCGAGCCGTACGAGGACCTCCTCCCCGAGCTCGACATGCTGCTGATCATGACCGTGGAGCCCGGTTTCGGCGGGCAGGCATTTCTCGACATCATGCTTCCGAAGATCCGCCGCACCCGTGAGCTGATCGCCAAGCACGGACTCGAACTCTGGCTCCAGGTGGACGGCGGAGTCTCCGAGGCCACCATCGAGCGCTGCGCCGAGGCCGGTGCCGATGTCTTCGTCGCCGGGTCGGCCGTCTACGGAGCCAGTGACCCGGCGGCTGCCGTGCGGTCGCTGCGGGCCCGCGCCGAACAGAGCACCACCGCGGCCGGCTGGGCCTGCGGTCACTGAACCGAAGCGCCCGCGCACACTGAGCCACGCGCGTGCGACGACTGAACCATGAGCAAGTGAACTCGGCCCATCGGGGCTGATCGACATCCGTCGGATCTGACAGGATTGCGGATCCGAAGTGTGAACAGCAGTGAGGAGAACGCGGTGTCTGCTAGGTCGGCGGGACGGGCTGCCCTGCGGATGGGACCCGCGGAGCTGGTGCAGGCGGCGGCCATGGCCCGCCGCTTCTATCTGGAGGGCAAGTCCAAGATCCAGATCGCGGAGGAGTTCGGCGTCAGCCGGTTCAAGGTCGCGCGGGTCCTGGAGACGGCGCTGGAACGTGATCTCGTACGCATCGAGATCCGGGTCCCCGCCGAACTGGACGCCGAGCGCTCCGACGCCCTCCGCGCCCACTTCGGACTGCGGCACGCGGTCGTCGTGGAGTCCCCCGCCGAGGCCGAGGAGTCGCCGGACCCGGAGAACCTGGGCGAGGTGGCCGCGGACCTGCTCGGCGAGCTGGTGGACGAGGGCGCTGTACTGGGTCTCGCCTGGGGCCGGTCCACGATCCACATGGCCGCCGCGCTCGACCGGCTGCCGCCGTGCACCGTCGTCCAGCTCACCGGCGTGTACGACGCGGGCACCGCCGAACGGGGTTCGGTGGAGGCCGTCCGACGCGCCGCCCAGGTCTCCGGCGGCGACGCCCACCCGATCTACGCACCGATGCTGCTGCCCGACGCGGCGACCGCCACCGCCCTGCGGCACCAGACCGGTATCGCCCGCGCCTTCGACTACTTCGACAAGGTGACCGTCGCAGCCGTCTCGATCGGCTCGTGGGAGCCGGGCGTCTCGACGGTCCACGACATGCTCGCCGAGGACGAGCGGGCGCGGTACGCCTCGTACGGCGTCGCGGCCGAGATGTCCGCGCACCTCTTCGACCGGGACGGCCGCCGGGTCGGCCGGGATCTGGGGGAGCGCTGCATCACGGTGGAGGCCGACCGGCTGCGCCGCATCCCCGAGGTGGTGGCCATCGCGGGCGGGCAGCGCAAGGCGGAGGCGATCGGCGCGGTGCTCCGCTCCGGCCTCGTCACCAGCCTGGTGACGGACACCGCGGCGGCCGACCTGCTGCTGGCGGCCCCGGCCGGGGTCCGGCCCGCGCTGGAGCGCGCCGACCCCGACGCCTGACCGGCACGCCGGAAGCCCGCGCCCGCGCGAGGGTCCCTGACACCCCAGGGGTGCGGGCCGGAACCCTGCGCGATCCGGCCCGCACCCCGGGCCCGCGAGCCGAGGTCCTTGGACGATCCGCTTGAGCGCACCGCCATGAGCTGGAGCTTTCTCCCAGAACGCGCGACGGCCCACCCGTGGGACACTGAAGTACGTGCGTTTCCCCGGCTGCAATGCCCGGGGGCCAACTCCGATCGACTGGGATGTTCAGCACGTGCGTTTCCTCAATGATCTGAAGCCGCCGTACGACCTCACGTACGACGACGTGTTCATGGTGCCGAGCCGCTCGGCCGTCGGTTCGCGACAGGCTGTGGACCTCTCGTCCCCCGATGGCACCGGCACCACGATTCCGCTGGTCGTCGCCAATATGACGGCCATCGCCGGCCGTCGGATGGCCGAGACGCTCGCCCGCCGTGGCGGCCTGGTCGTCATCCCCCAGGACATTCCGATCGAGGTCGTCACCGAGGTCGTCTCCTGGGTCAAGACCCGCCACCTCGTCCTCGACACGCCGATCGTGCTCGCCCCCCACCAGACCGTCGCCGACGCGCTGTCCCTGCTGCCGAAGCGGGCGCACGACGCCGGCGTCGTCGTGGACGAGGACCACCGCCCGGTCGGTGTCGTCACCGACGCCGACCTGTCCGGCGTCGACCGCTTCACCCAGCTCTCCGAGGTCATGTCGAAGGACCTGCTGCTCCTCGACGCCGACATAGACCCGCGCGAGGCGTTCCACCAGCTCGACAACGCCAACCGGCGCTACGCCCCCGCCGTCGACCAGGACGGCCGGCTCGCCGGCATCCTCACCCGCCGGGGTGCGCTCCGCGCGACCCTCTACACCCCCGCCGTCGATGCCCAGGGCAAGCTGCGGATCGCCGCGGCCGTCGGTATCAACGGCGATGTGGCGGGCAAGGCCAAGCAGCTCCTCGACGCGGGCGTCGACACGCTCGTCGTCGACACCGCGCACGGCCACCAGGAGTCGATGATCTCCGCGATCAAGGCGGTCCGCGCGCTTGACCCGCAGGTCCCGATCGTCGCCGGCAACATCGTCGCCGCCGAGGGGGTGCGCGACCTCATCGAGGCGGGCGCCGACATCATCAAGGTCGGTGTCGGTCCCGGCGCCATGTGCACCACCCGCATGATGACCGGCGTCGGCCGGCCGCAGTTCTCCGCCGTGCTGGAGTGCGCGGCCGAGGCCAAGAAGTACGGCAAGCACGTATGGGCCGATGGCGGAGTGCGGCATCCGCGCGATGTCGCCATGGCGCTGGCGGCCGGCGCCTCCAATGTGATGGTCGGCTCCTGGTTCGCCGGTACGTACGAGTCCCCGGGCGACCTCCAGCAGTCCGCCGACGGGCGGCTGTACAAGGAGTCCTTCGGCATGGCCTCCGCGCGCGCCGTCCGCAACCGTACGAGCGAGGAGTCGGCGTACGACCGTGCCCGCAAGGCCCTCTTCGAGGAGGGCATCTCCACCTCGCGGATGTTCCTGGACCCGGCCCGTCCGGGTGTCGAGGACCTGATCGACTCGATCGTCGCGGGCGTCCGTTCGTCCTGCACCTACGCGGGCGCGAACTCCCTGGAGGAGTTCGCCGAGCGGGCGATCGTCGGCGTGCAGAGCGCCGCCGGATATGCCGAGGGCAAGCCGCTGCACGCAAGCTGGAGCTGAGCGCCGCCGTCCGCACCGCCTGCCGGCCGTGGGGGCATCGGGACATGCGCCGTTGGAGCCGGGCCCTGTTCGGGCCCGGCTCCTCCGCGTTGCCGCGGAGGGCGCCCCCCGGCGGACGACCACCCCTTGTCCGGCCGGGATTTCACCCCGTATCGTCCCGTTCGTCCCCTGGCGCCGGCCGGTTTTCGGCGGCGTCGCCGGACCGTTGTGACGGGCCTGGCGCGGTCGTTGGGAAGGGCTCCGGGGCCGGTTCGGCCAACTCTCGGAATTAGCAGGCATGGAAGGTATGAGCCGGGGTAGGCGCGCTTTGCACTGACCACGGAGCAGGGGAGGGACTAAGTGTCCACGGCGAGCACGGTCGCGACCGAACTCACACAGCCTGGTACACGATGCGCCGGCATGAAGCTGGATCTGCCGGACGTGCCGAACCCTGGGGCTGTCGCCCCCAAGGACGCACGCGAGATCTCCAGGATCTTCTTCGTCCGGCTGGCGGCGCTGGAGGAGGGCACCCGCGACCACCAGTACGTACGGAACACGCTCATCGAGCTGAATCTGGCGCTGGTGAAGTACGCGGCCGGGCGTTTCCGGAACCGGGCCGAGCAGATGGAGGACATCGTCCAGGTCGGCACCATCGGGCTGATCAAGGCGATCGACCGCTTCGAGCTGAGCCGGGAGGTCGAGTTCGCCACCTTCGCCGTCCCGTACATCGTCGGTGAGATCAAACGATTCTTCCGTGACACGAGCTGGGCCGTCCACGTCCCCCGCCGGCTCCAGGAGCTGCGGATCGATCTGGCGAAGGCGACGGACGCGCTCTCCCAGGACCTGGACCGCTCGCCGACGACCGCCGAGCTCGCCGCCCATCTCGGGATCGAGGAGCACGAGGTCATCGAGGGCGTCGTCGCCAGCAACGGCTACACGGCCGGCTCGATCGACATGCCCATGGACGACTCATCCGACCACGCGGCATCGCCGCTCTCCGACCGGCTGGGCGCGCCCGACGCCGATCTGGAGATCGCGGAGAACGTCCAGGCGCTCAAGCCGCTCATCGAGGAGCTCGACGAGCGGGACCGGCAGATCCTGCGGATGCGTTTCGGTGACGAGCTGACCCAGTCGGAGATCGGCGCCCGGCTCGGTGTGTCACAGATGCACGTCTCCCGGCTGCTGACGCGGATCACGACCCGACTGCGCGAGGGCCTGCTCGTGGTGGAGTAGCCGCCTCCGCCAGGGAACCCGGGCTACTCCGGAGACCCCGGCCGCACAGACCCCCAGTGACCTCAGGGCCTCGCCCACTGCCACAGCCAGTGCGGCGTGGCCCTCGTCATGGGGGTGGACACCGTCGGCGAGCTGCCCGGGGCCGATCACATCGCGCCCCGGCAACAGCGCGAGCCGGGTGTCCGCGTCGCCGATCCGGTCGGTGACCGCCCGTTCCAGCGCCGTGCGCAGCTCGGCGAAGGTGGCTCCCAGCCGGTTCGGTACGTGCTCCGCCTCCGGCCGCACCACCGGGGAGACCACCAGCAGCGGGGTACGCGGATGACCCTGCCGCACGACGGTGAGGAACGCCCGGACCGTCTCGTACAGCAGCGGCGGGGAGCTGGGCACATCGGTCCAGCAGTTGGTGCCGAAGGCGAGCGTGATGAGGTCGGCGGGCAGTGTCGCCAACTGTTCCGCGACGGCCGGCTCCCCGTGCGCCGAGCCCGCGTAACCCAGATTGACGGTGTCCAGACCGAGGGACCGGCCGACCCGGGCGGGCCAGGAGTGCGCGGGGCGGGTGGACCACCAGCCTTCGGTGATGGAGTCGCCGTGGACGAGCCAGCGCGGCTGCGCCGGGGCCGGCGCGATACGGCCGCCGACGGCACGCAGCCCCAGGAACTCGGGGGAGCGTGACTCCGGCGGATGGACGATGAGACGGCGCAGCCGGGCGTCCTCCGTGGCGGGCAGCGGGACGGTCACCACGGCCTCCGCCGCTGGTTCGACATAGGTCTCACCGACCCGGCCCCCGCTGTGCCAGAGGGCGAAACAGTCGGGCAGTGCGGTCCTTCCCCGCGCCGGATCGCCGGAGTCCCCGTGTGCCGTGCCGTCGCTGCCCGCGGCCCGGTAGCGGATCTCGACCGCAGCGGCCCCCTCGGCGATGAATTCCAGCCGTACGCCGATGGGCAGTGCCGCGCGCTCACAGACGTCCCACGGCAGCCTGCCCCGATCGGCCGGGTCCGCGCGCACCGGGCGTCCCTCGTCCAGCCAGGCCACCCCGCGGAGGAAGGGACGGGGATCGAGCCAGGTCGTCATGGGTGCCTCCGGGGTGCGGGACATCGGATCTCGAACATGGGATCGGGAGGGACGGGAGGGGGCCCTGGCGGAGAGATGCTGGACCGGGGGTTCCGGGTCGATGGACCGAGGCGGCACGATGCGGCAGAACCGGCCAGGTGTCAAGGGCGGTTCGGGTCGGCTCGGCCGCGTACACCTCATGGAGCATGGCGGATATGACCCGGGTCGTGCGGCCCGAACGCCGGGGGCTACCCGGGGGTAGTCGCGCTGTCCGCCCCTCTGTCCGAACCGCCAGCACGGGGGCCGCACCGCCCCACGTGGGCCCCCCCGGCGGGCCGGGCCCATGGATCGGTTCCGCCCGTCCCGGACCGCCCTGGACCGCCCGTCCCGAACCGCCAGTCCCGGACCGCCCGTACGGCCGCGACCCGGCTGTCCCGGATCAGGTCCGTAGGCGTGTTCTACTGCGGTGACGGCATATTCCGTCCCCCGACCGGCCCGGCAGAGAAGTGATCCATCCGCAGTGCGACTCAACGACCTCGACGAACGCATCGTCCACGCCCTCGCGGAGGACGCCCGCCGCTCCTACGCCGACATCGGCTCGCTGGTGGGACTCTCCGCCCCCGCGGTGAAGAGGCGGGTGGACCGGCTGCGAGCCGTCGGCGCCATCACCGGATTCACCGTACGGGTGGACCCCGCGGCGCTCGGCTGGGCGACCGAGGGGTTCATCGAGCTGTACTGCCGGAGCAACACCTCGCCCGAGGCCATCGAACGCGGCCTCGAACGCTATCCCGAGGTCGCGTCGGCCTCGACCGTCACCGGTGCGGCGGACGCGATCGTCCAGGTCTTCGCCTCCGATATGCGCCACTTCGAGCGGGTGCTGGAGCGGATCGCGGGCGAGCCCTTCGTGGAGCGCACCAAGTCGGTCCTGGTGCTGTCACCGCTGCTGCGCCGCTTCTCCTCCGGCTCGCCCGGCTGAGCTGCCCCCGGCGTACGGGCGCGGCCCCCCGCGGGTGGGGCGCCCGCGCGGTCCCCACCGGGCCGGCCCGCCGCCGATGCGGTCTTCCGCGCAATGAATCGCCGGATCCGGCCCGGATCGCGCAATGAATCGCTCATCGGCGCGCAACGGTCGCGCCTTGTCCGGCCATGCCCCGGGAACGTACCGTTTTGAACATCTTCCGCACCCCTCGGAAGTTCCCGGGAAATCTCCCGGGAACTTCCCCCGGAAGCCTGCCTGCCCCCATACATTGCCGCCGACCCAGGTCAGCCATGCCGCCGTGCCCCGTCCCGCCCGCCGGGGGGGCGGCACGGCCGGCACCGGGACCACCGTCCCGCGCTCCACCCGACGCCGAGCTGACCCCCTCACCTCGCGCGTACCACCCGCAAGGAGTCCGTACCCCATGACGTCCACGGTGCCCACCGCCGTCCAGCACACCGACGCGCAGCCGCCGATCACCATGTTCGGTCCGGACTTCCCGTACGCGTACGACGATTTCCTGGCCCATCCGGCCGGACTCGGGCAGATCCCGGCGACCGAGCACGGCACCGAGGTCGCGATCATCGGCGGTGGGCTCTCCGGCCTGGTCGCCGCGTACGAACTGATGAAGATGGGCCTCAAGCCGGTCGTCTACGAGGCCGACCAGATCGGTGGACGGCTGCGCACGGTCGGCTTCGAGGGCTGCGATCCCGAGCTGAGCGCCGAGATGGGCGCGATGCGGTTCCCGCCGTCGTCCACCGCCCTACAGCACTACATCGACCTGGTGGGGCTGACCACCACGCCGTTCCCCAACCCGCTGGCCCCGACCACCCCGTCGACCGTCGTCGACCTCAAGGGGGAGTCGCACTACGCCGAGACCATCGACGATCTGCCCCAGGTCTACCGCGATGTGATGGACGCGTGGAACGCCTGCCTGGAGGAGGGCGCGGACTTCTCCGACATGAACCGCGCCATGCGCGAACGCGATGTGCCCCGCATCCGGGAGATCTGGGCGCGGCTGGTCGAGAAGCTCGACAACCAGACGTTCTACGGGTTCCTCTGCGACGCCGAGTCGTTCAAGTCCTTCCGGCACCGGGAGATCTTCGGACAGGTCGGCTTCGGTACCGGCGGCTGGGACACCGACTTCCCCAACTCCATCCTGGAGATCCTGCGGGTGGTCTACTCCGAGGCCGACGACCACCACCGCGGCATCGTCGAGGGCAGCCAGCAGCTGCCGCTGAGACTGTGGGACCGCGAACCCGCGAAGATCACCCACTGGCCGCTGGGGACCTCGCTCTCCTCGCTGCACGGTGGCGAGCCGAAGCCCGCGGTGACCCGGCTGAACCGGACGGCCGGCAACCGGATCACGGTGACGGACGCCTCCGGGGACATCCGTACCTACGACGCCGCCGTCTTCACCGCGCAGTCCTGGATGCTGCTGTCCAAGATCGCCTGCGATGACTCGCTCTTCCCGATCGACCACTGGACCGCGATCGAGCGCACCCACTACATGGAGTCGTCCAAGCTGTTCGTCCCGGTCGACCGGCCGTTCTGGCTGGACAAGGACGAGGTGACCGGCCGGGACACCATGTCGATGACGCTGACCGACCGAATGACCCGGGGGACGTATCTGCTGGACAACGGCCCGGACAAGCCGGCCGTCATCTGCCTCTCGTACACCTGGTGCGACGACAGCCTGAAGTGGCTGCCGCTCTCCGCGCACGAGCGGATGGAGGTCATGTTGAAGTCGCTCGGCGAGATCTATCCGCGGGTCGACATCCGCAGCCATGTCATCGGCAACCCGGTCACCGTGTCCTGGGAGAACGAGCCCTACTTTATGGGCGCGTTCAAGGCGAACCTGCCCGGTCACTACCGCTACCAGCGGCGGCTGTTCACGCACTTCATGCAGGACGCGCTGCCCGAGGACAAGCGGGGCATCTTCCTGGCGGGCGACGACATCTCCTGGACGGCGGGGTGGGCGGAGGGCGCCGTGCAGACCGCGCTGAACGCGGTGTGGGGGGTGATGGCGCACTTCGGTGGCGCCACCGATCCGGGGAACCCGGGGCCGGGCGACGTCTATGACGAGATCGCTCCGGTGGAACTGCCGGAGGACTGAAAGGTTCCCACCCCCCGGCGGTCGCGTCGCCCGTGTCGCGGGGCGCGCGTCGCGATCGGACGGCCGCCCGGGGGTGGACCGGGGGTGGACCGGGCCGGTCGGGCGGCACGGCGGGGCGGAGCGGGGTCAGCGCCAGGGGGTCAGCAGACACCGCCCGACGAGCCCCACGCCGGCGTCCAGCCGTTCGGTGAACTCCTCGGCCAGCCCCGGCAGCTCCCGTACGCCCCAGAGCAGCCGGGCCGCCGACCACGCCCCGTCCCGGGCCCGGTCCAGGCTCCAGGCCCCCACCAGATGGGTCAGCGGGTCGGCGATCTCCAGCAGATCCGGGCCCGGCATCAGATCCTCGCGAATGCGCTCCTCCATCAGCGTCAGGATGTCGCCCACCCGGTCGAACTCGTTCTCCAGATCGGCCGGCGCGCACTCCAGCGCCCGGCAACTGTCCACCACGGCGAGCGCCAGATCGTGTCCGATGTGCGCATTGATGCCGGCCAGCGCGAACTGAGTGGTCCGTACGCCGGGATGGCGGCGGTACTGGAACAGCGGTCGCCAGCAGGCGGGCGGTCGGGCTCCCGTCTCCGACGCCTCCACGGCGGCCAGATAGCGCCGGGCGAAGAGCACGTCGAGGGTGAGCGCGGCCCGCCGGTCGGGGAACTCGCCGGCGGCGATACGCCGGCCGATCTCCTCCATGACCGTGAGGTAGACACGGTTGAAGACCGCCACACCGTCCGTCGCGGGCCAGTGGGAGTCGAGTGCGCGCATCCGCGCCACCACCTGTGCCGCGTCGGAGTCGACGGGGGCGGGGCGGCGGACCGTGAGCTGTTCCTTCTGGGGCATGGGGGCAGGGTCCCAGCCGCGGGGCCGGTTGCGCCGTGCGCGGCGGGGACTTCCCCAGAACGGGGTACGCGGCGGCTCCGTTGCCCCTACCGGTGGCTGCCGTCCGGGCCGGTGTCCTTGGGGGTACGGGCGTCGGTGCCGCTGGCGGAGTCGGAGTCGGAGTCGGAGTCGTACGCCGAGGTGCCCGCGTCCAGCAGTGGCCCCTGGTCCTTCATATGGGCCGGAGCGAAGGCCCGGAGCACGTGGTAGCCGGTGATGACCACGATCGTGCCGAGCGCGATCCCGCCCAGTTCGAAGGTATCGGTGATCTTCAGGCTGACCCCGCCGACCCCGATGATGATGCCCGCGGCGGCCGGCACCAGATTCAGCGGATTGCGCAGATCGACCTTGGCGTTGATCCAGATCTGGGCGCCGAGCAGGCCGATCATTCCGTACAGGATCACGGTGATACCGCCAAGCACTCCACCGGGGATCGCGGCCACGACCGCGCCGAACTTCGGGCAGAGCCCGAAGAGCAGGGCGAACCCGGCGGCGGCCCAGTAGGCGGCGGTGGAGTAGACCCGGGTGGCGGCCATGACGCCGATGTTCTCCGAGTAGGTGGTGTTCGGCGGGCCGCCCACGGCGGTGGAGAGCATCGAAGCGGCGCCGTCCGCGGCGATGGCGGTACCCAGCTTGTCGTCCAGCGGTTCCCCAGTCATCTCGCCGACCGCCTTGACATGGCCGGCGTTCTCCGCGATCAGCGCGATGACGACGGGGAGGGCGACCAGGATCGCCGACATCTCGAAGCTGGGGGCGTGGAACGACGGCAGTCCGATCCAGTCCGCCTTGCCCACGCCGGAGAGGTCGAGCCGCCAGTGGTCGACGGCCTCGCCACCGCCCATGGGGGAGTTGATTCTGCCGAAGATCCGGTCCAGTGCCCAGGAGAGCAGATAGCCGAAGATCAGTCCGAGGAAGATCGCGATACGGGAGAGGAATCCGCGCAGACAGACCACGGCGAGACCGGTGAAGAGCATCACCAGCAGGGCCGTCCACTGGTCCTGCGGCCAGTAGGTGCTCGCGGTCACCGGTGCGAGGTTGAACCCGATCAGCATCACGACCGCGCCCGTCACGATCGGCGGCATCGCGGTGTGGATGATGCGTGCCCCGAACCGCCGCACCGCCAGGCCCGAGAGGAAGAGCGCGACAGCGACGACGAAGACGGCGCCCGTGATGGTGGCGCTGTCGCCACCGCCCGCCCGGATCGTCGCGGCGACGCCGACGAAGGAGAGGGAGCAGCCGAGGTAGCTGGGGACCCGGCCGCGCGTGGCCAGCAGGAAGATCACCGTCGCGACGCCGGACATCATGATCGCGAGGTTGGGGTCGAGCCCCATGAGGACCGGCGCGACGAAGGACGCGCCGAACATGGCCACCACGTGCTGGGCGCCGAGCCCCGCCGTACGTGGCCAGGAGAGCCGCTCGTCGGGGCGTACAACGGCACCGGGAGCGGGTGTCCGCCCGTCGCCGTGCAGGGTCCAGCGCACGCCGAGGTTCACGGGCCGCTCCTCTTGCTTCCAGGGGTGTGCAAACGATCGGCGCAATGGTAATGCGACTTTCGAGCAGGAGTCCCATTCGTGAATCCCGCGCGCGGCATCACCATCCCTGCCTGGCGGCCTCCCGGGGCGTGGTCGGATTCATGAATTCCATTCACGCATCTGATCGGCAATGTCCGACCGGAGTGGCCGACAGGGCGAAGGTCCCGCCACGGCTGGGGAGTTGTGCCCGCCGCCCCCGACCGGGGGGTCAGGGCTGCGAATCCCGCACGGCCCGGTCCTGGAGGTCCGCCGCCGGCCGGTCGCCCCTGGCCGAGCGCAGCACACCCGCTCCCAGCACCAGGCCGAAGGCGAGCGCCGTCACCAGGCTGAAGGAGACCATCAGGCTGGTGACGTCCGCGACGGCGCCGATCGCTGACGGCGCGATCAGCCCCGAGGTGTAGGTGATCGTGGCGACACCCGCGATGGCCTGCGCCGGGCGCGGGCCGCTGCGTCCGGCCGCGGCGAACGCCAGCGGTACGACGACGGCGACCCCGAGCCCGATGAATCCGAAGCCGGTCATCGCCAGGGACGGATGGGGTGCGAGGACCACCATCAGACCGCCCGCCGTCGCCAGTACACCGCCCCAGCGGACCGTGCGCACCGGCCCGAAGCGGTCGACGATCCGGTCGCCGGCGAGCCGCGCCACCGTCATCGTCAGCGCGAACGCGGTGGTGGAGGCCGCCGCGAGACCCGGCGACGTGTTCAGCGCGTCCCGTAGATAGACCGCGGACCAGTCCAGGCTCGCGCCCTCCGCGAAGACCGCGCAGAAACCTATCGCTCCGATCACGACGGCGGACTTCGGCGGCAGCGCGAACCTCGGCGGCGGCTCGTCGTCGGGTGCGCTGCGCAGGTCGAGTACGTGCCGGCAGGCGATCAGCCCGAGGGAGGTGAGGGCGATCGCGGCTATGAGGTGGTGCAGCCGGGCGTCGGTGTCGAGATGGGCGGCGAGGGTGCCGCCCATCGAACCGATCAGCGCGCCCAGGCTCCACATGCCGTG
Organism: Streptomyces sp. NPDC020965; assembly: GCF_044333555.1. Lineage (NCBI taxonomy): Bacteria > Bacillati > Actinomycetota > Actinomycetes > Kitasatosporales > Streptomycetaceae > Streptomyces > Streptomyces sp. NPDC020965. The sequence goes on along the minus strand of NZ_JBIRRE010000009.1, from coordinate 71,248 downwards.
CAGGCTGGACATGATCGACCGGTTCAGCCGGTTCTCGGTCTCCACGCCGAGGGCGTTCATCGCGACGTCCGACACGCCCGACGTCGCCCCGTAGACGAACAGCGCGGCGCAGAGGGCCAGGAGGTTGGGGGCGAGCGAGGGCAGGATCAGCGACAGGGTCCACAGGGCGAGCAGGCCGCGCAGGGCGGTGCGCGCGCCGAAACGGTGGCTGACGGCTCCGGCCAGCGGCATGGCGAGCGAGGCGCCGATCGCGGGAAAGGCGAGGGCCAGTCCGAGTTGTCCGGCGCTCACCCCCGCGTGGTCCTGGATCCAGGGGATACGGGTGGCGAAGCTGCCGGTCACCGTGCCGTGCACACAGAAGACCGCCGCCACGGCGAACCGTGCCCGTTTCAAGCGTTCCTGACCGAAAGCCGTCTGATGGGCCATGCCGGTGCCCCTCCCTCGCCGCTGGTTGGCGGTAAACTATCAGGAACCCTGCCTGATAGTTAGTGATCATCGGACCGGACCCGATCTGGAAGGATTCCGGGTATGCCCGCATCCCCGAGTACCGCCAGGGCCATCAACGACCGGCTCGCACTCCGGCTGCTGCAGCACGAGGGGCCGTTGACGGCAGGACAGTTGAAGACCATGACCGGACTGTCCCGGCCCACCGTCGCCGATCTGGTGGAACGGCTCCAGGGCTCCGGCCTGATCGGGGTGGTCGGCGAATCGGGTGCCCAGCGGCGTGGCCCCAACGCGCGGGTGTACGGGATCGTGGCCGACCGCGCGCATCTCGCCGCCCTCGACGTACGCACCCAGGGGGTCTCGCTGGTCGTCGCCGATCTGCTCGGTGTCACCCTGGCCGAGGCGTCGCTGCCGATCAGCCGCGACACCGATACCGAACCGGCGGTGGAACGGGCGGCGGCGCTGTTGGAGCGGACCGCGCGCGACGCGGGGGTGACCCGGCTGCACAGCGTCGGAGTCGGCGTGCCGGGACTGATCGACCCCGTCTCCGGGGAGCTGCGCGACGCCACCGGCCTCCCCGCCTGGCACCGACGGCTGGTCACCGCGCTCCAGGAACGGCTGCCGGCCACGGTCGTCCTGGAGAACGAGACCAATCTCGCGGCCGTGGCGGAACAGCGCGCGGGCGCCGCCCGGGACCGGGACACCTTCGTGCTGCTCTGGCTCGGTCACGGTGTCGGCGCGGCCCTCTTCCTCGACGGCCGGCTCCGCCGGGGTGCGTCCGGCGGAGCCGGTGAGATCGGGTTCCTGCCGGTGCCCGACACCGGGGGGCTGCCATCGGCGGCCGACTGCAACGGCGGATTCCACTCCCTGGCCGGTTCGGTGGCGATCTGCGAACTGGCCGAGAAGTACGGCATCGAGGTGCCCGCGTCCCGCGGTCCGGCCGCGGCGGCGCTGGTGGCCCGGGCGGTCGCCGCCGACGAGGACGACTTCCTCGACGTGCTCGCCCACCGGGTCTCCCTGGGCGCCGCGGCGGTGGTGTCCGTCCTCGACCCCGGCTGTGTGGTCCTCGGCGGCGAGGTGGGTCTGGCGGGAGGTACCGAACTGGCCGGCCGGGTCGGGAGGAGACTGGCGGCCCTGACCCCACTGCCCACCCTGGTGCGGGCGGGGGAGCTGGGCGGCACGGCGGTGCTGCGGGGTGCGCTGCTGACGGCCCGGGACCGGGCACAGGACGAACTCTTCGCGCCGGGGGCCTGACCCTCCTGCTCGGTCCGGGGCCCGCGTTCCGGGCCCCGCTCGGGGTGGTTCCTGTCGTCCGCCGCCCCGCGTTCCGGGCCCCGCTCGGGGTGGTTCCTGTCGTCCGCCGCCCCGCGTTCCGGGCCCCGCTCGGGGTGGTTCCTGCCGTCCGCCGCCCCGCGTTCCGGCCCCCGCTCCCGGTGGCTCCCGCCTCGTCGCCGCGTCCCGCTTCCCGCCGTGCGACCACCCCGGGTTCACCGGGTATCGGGACGGCGTTCCAGATAGATGCCGGTGAATACGGCGACCTTGGCGCGCAGCACCCAGGCGTCGAAGGGCTTCGCGATGTAGTCGACGGCTCCGGCCGCGTAGCCCCGGGCCGAGTGTTCGGGGTCCGAGCCCATCGCGGTGAGGAAGATGATGGGCACATCGCGGTCGCGGCGGCGCCGCTTGATGTGCGCGGCGGTCTCGTAGCCGTCCATGACCGGCATCTGGACATCCATGATGATCACCGCGAAATCGTCGTGGTCGAGCAGCGCCTTGAGCGCCTCGCGCCCGGAGGCCACCGCCACCAGCTCCTGGTTCAGCGTGGCCAGCACGGCGGTCATGGCCAGCAGATTGTCCGGCTGATCGTCCACGATCAGCACCTTCGGCAGGGTCTGCGGCGACGGCGCGGCCGGCGCGGACGGTTCGGCCGCCGTCGGCAGCACGGCGGACCGGGGGGCCTGCTCTATGGTCTCCAACTGGCGTTCCAGCAGCCCGCACCGCTCCTCCGCCTGATCGCGCTGCCACCGGGCCGCCACCAGCTCCTCCGAGATCCGTCCGACCTCGCCGCGCAGGGTGTCCCGCTCCCGCAGCAACTCGGAGACGTCCGGGGAGGCCGCCGCCAGCCGGTCCGCCCGCTCCCGCTCGGCACTCCACTCCGCCTCCAGCTGACTCAGCCGCACCTCCAGGTCCGCGATCCGGTGCTGCCGCTCCAGCAGCGCGTCACCCAGTACGTCCCCTCGTACGCTCGACCGCCGCGACACCCGGTCCGCCTCCGCCAGTTGCAGCTCCAGCACCTCCACGGCGTGCCGGGGCGAGCCGCTCGCGGCCACCGCCGCCCGGTGCAGCCCCCGTACCAGCTCGATCGCCTCCGGCGTGGCCGCCGTCCCCCGGAACTCCGCCAGATCCGTGAACAGATCCGTCACCACCTCCCACGGCGGCACCCGCGACCCGCTCAGATACCGCGAGAACGTCCCCGCGTCCCGCATCCGCCGCGCCGCGTACCGCCGTACCGACACCCCCAGCCCGTCGAACAGCTCCCGCAGCGCCTGCGCCAGGGCACGCGACTCCTGATGCAGGTCCCCGGCCAGCGGTCGCAACTCACCCATGTGCGTCCTCCGCCCCGTGCCGGCCGGCCGCGGGGGCCTCCGGCGCCACCAGCCGGTCGAAGAACGGCACCGCGAGGCCGGCCGCCGCCAGCCCGCACAGCACCCCTCTGGCGGGTCCGTCCCCGGCCAGAAGAGTCAGCCCACCCGCCCCCAGGCCCGCCTGGACGGCGAGTAACAGCACCAGCGTTGACCGCAATGACAGCAGTGGACGTTCCACCCGCATCCCTTTCGTCCCCCCGCACGCGACGGCGGGGGCCCACACCTCCCGACGGTCGCCGCGAGGTGAGTCACAGCATGGAGCGTGGCGCGGGCGTTGCGCCCGGCAACCGTGAGACCGGCAACGTTGGCGGTCCGTTGGCAGCGGGTGGCGGTCTGCCGCAACGGCGATGACCGCTGGTCGGCGGCGTGCGCGGCCGGCCGCGGCGGGCCGGGCCGCCCGGTGTTGCCGGGCGCGCCGGGTCCGGACCGGCACCGTTCGGCGGCCCCTGGCCGGAGGGCCGGCGCGCACCGGGAGAGGGGAGAGACGGGAACGGCCGCCCGCGGCCCGGTGTTCCCCCCGGCGGTGGGCGGCCGTTCATGGCGTTACGGATGAGGGCGGGGGCCCGCCGTGTCGCGCACGGCCGGCCGGTACCTCACGAAAGGGCGAGTTCGGTGACCCGCTCGGCCTGGAGGACCCAGGGGGCGTCGAGCGCGCCCTCCTTCACATGGGCCGCTCCGCTGCCCTTGAGGATGCCGATCCGGTGGCCCGAGAGCGCGATCTGGATCGTGTTGTCGCTCTGCTGTGCCCAGGGAGCGTTGAGCGCGCCCTGCTTCACCTGTGCCACCCCGGTGTCCTGGAGGACGCCGATGCGGTTGCCGGAGAGTTCGAGTTGGATCACATGGTCGGCCTCCTTCACCCAGGCCGCGGTGAGCGCACCCTCCTTGACCCAGGCGGCCCCGTTCGCCTGGAAGAGCCCGATCCGGGTGCCCGACAGATCGATGTCGACGACGTTGACGCTCTGCCTGACCCAGGCCGCCCCGAGCCCGCCCTGCTTGACGGAGGCCACACCGACGCCGGTGACGACGCCGATCCGATCGCCGGACAGCTCCAGTTCGTTGACGTTACGAGCCTCCAGGACCCAGGCCGCCCCCAGTCCGCCGTCCTTCACATACGCCTCGCCGCCGGCCTTGACCACACCGATGCGATCACCGGCGAGAGCGAGCTGCTTGACATTGGTGGACTCCCGCACCCAGCCGGCGCTGAGGCCGCCCTCCTTGACCCAGACCACCCCGGCGTCCGTGAGGATCCCGACGCGGTTGCCGGTGAGCGCGATCTGCTTGACGTTCTCGTGCTGCCGGAACAAGGGGGCGTCGAGCGCGCCCTGCCGGACGGACGCCACGCCGTCGCCCTGGACGACGCCGACGCGGTTGCCGCCGTCACCCGAGACGGTCGTGGGCGCGGCGACGGCGGGGCCGACGCAGACGAGCCCCAGGGCGGTCACCGCCGTGACGGCGACGGACAGCAGTTTCCCGTTGACGCTCATAGACCAACCTCCGTTGATGAGACCTCGACCGGCCGCCCCGCTGGCGTGGAACAGCCCAGGCGTGAGTTGACCAGCCGGAACCGCCGCTGTCGTGGTCACCCGAACGGGTGAAGTCGCATGTTGACCACGCCCTGAGCACGCAATCAGTGGGCCTGGGGCCGTCGTCCGGCGTCGTGGGATCACCCGATCAGATGACTTCATTCCGGCCGTCGCGGCGGAAGCCAGCGGTACGGGGGCCGGGGCCCTCCCTCGTACGACGGCCGCGGACGCCCCGTACTCCCGGTCGGTGCCGTCCCCCGGCGCTCTTCGCCCGGTCCCCCGGGAGGCGGCCCACCCCCTGCCGATAGGCTCCCCGGCACAGGAACGGCCGGACGCGTGGTACCGGGCGAGTGGTGAAGTGGGGGACGCGTTGACGAAGCTGCGCTGCGCCGTGCTGGACGACTACCAGGGGGTCGCGGAATCCCTGGCCGACTGGTCGAGGATCGGCTCCCGGGTCGAGACCCGTTTCCTCGCCACCCACAGCGCGTCCCAGGACGCCCTCGTCGACTCCATCGGCGACTGCGAGATCGTCGTGGTGATGCGGGAGCGCACCCCCTTCCAGGCGGAGCTGTTCGCCCGGCTGCCCAAGCTGCGGCTGCTGATCACCTCCGGAATGCGCAACGCCTCCATCGATCTGGCGGCGGCGGCCCGCCAGGGAGTCACCGTCTGCGGCACCGCCAGCAACTCCGAACCGCCCGCCGAGCTGACCTGGGCGCTGATCCTGGGCCTCGCCCGCCAGGTGGTCCCCGAGAACAACGCCCTGCGCGCGGGTGGCCCCTGGCAGCAGAGCCTCGGCGCCGATCTGCACGGGCGCCGGCTCGGATTGCTGGGCCTGGGGAAGATCGGCCGAAAAGTGGCCCGGGTCGGCGCCGCCTTCGGGATGGAGGTGACGGCATGGAGCCAGCACCTCGACCCCGCGCGCGCGGCCGACGAGGGGGTGACCGCCGCCTCGTCCAAGGAGGAGCTGCTGGAGAGCAGCGACATCGTCTCCGTCCACCTGGTGCTCAGCGACCGGACCCGGGGGCTGATCGGCGCGCCCGAGCTGCGGCGGATGCGTCCCACCGCGTATCTGGTGAACACCTCCCGCGCGGCGATCGTGGACCGGTCCGCACTGCTGACGGCGTTGCGCGAGGGCTGGATCGCCGGGGCGGGCGTGGATGTCTTCGACACCGAACCGCTGCCGGAGGACGATCCGTTCCGCTCGGCCCCGAGGCTGCTCGCCCTGCCCCACCTGGGGTATGTGACCCGACGCAACTACGAGGGCTACTTCCGGCAGGCCGTCGAGGACATTGAGGCGTATCTGGCCGGAACCCCGCTCCGGCCACTGACCTGAGCGCCACCGAGCTGAGAGCCACCGGGCTGAGCGCGATCGACCCGGGCGCCCCGGCCCCGTATCCGAGCGCCGTGCTGCCGCGATCCGAGCGGCATGACCCCGCGGCCCGAGCGATATGACCCCGCCGCGCCCGCTCGGAGAACCGGCCGCTCACCCCAGGGAGCGCGAGGGGAAGCCCGACGGCGGCAAGGGCCGGGACTCCGCCGCCGGGCGTCCGTAACCCCGCGCGCGAGCGGAGGTGCGCAGAGCGTAAAAGGACTAGACCATAGGGGTCAATAGCTGTGTCGACAGGCGGTGATCCCGCCGTGGTCAAGGACTGTTCCCGGCCTGTTGTGAGCCAGTGCACATCGGCCACCCGCATGGCTCACGGCGGCGCGTGGCACACTGGCCCTGTATCAGCAGCAGCGCACTCCGGGGTCGGTGCAATTCCGAACCGGCGGTTACAGTCCGCGACCCGTCCGCCGCCAGCGGCCGGTTGACCAGGTGAAATTCCTGGACCGACGGTTAAAGTCCGGATGGGAGGCAGTGCGCGGCGGGCAGCCCTTTTCCGGCATGCCGACCGTACGGCGAGCTGATCGCCCTTTTCGGCGATCGGTGGGTCCGACGGCTCGGGCGTCGCCGGGGATGCCGGCGTCCCGCTCTCTGTCGTCATCGACAGGCCCCGGAGTCCGTGCCCGAAGAGGCAGGAGGACCCGGTGGCCACCACGGCCGACATCACCGCAATGCGCCGCGCCGTCGCGCTCGCCCATCTCGGTCTCGGCTCCACCAGCCCCAATCCGATCGTCGGATGCGTCATCACGGACGCCTCCGGGCAGACCGTCGGCGAGGGCCACCACCAGCGCGCGGGCGGACCGCACGCCGAGATCCACGCCCTGCGCGCCGCGGGCGACCACGCCCGGGGCGCCACCGCGTACGTCACCCTCGAACCCTGCAACCACACCGGCCGCACCGGTCCCTGCGCCCAGGCGCTCATCGACGCCGGTATCGGCCGGGTCGTCTACGCGGTGGGCGATCCGAACCCGTCGGCCACCGGGGGCGCCGACACCCTGCGCGCGGCCGGCGTCCGGGTCGAGTCCGGCCTGCTCGCCGAGGAGGCAGCGGCGGGCAACACCGCCTGGCTCACCTCCGTACGCACCGGCCGTCCCCATGTCCTGTGGAAGTACGCCGCCACCCTCGACGGCCGGATCGCCGCCGAGGACCGCACCAGCCGGTGGATCACCTCGCCCGAGGCCCGCGCCGACGTCCACCGACTGCGCGCCGAGGCGGACGCCGTGGTGGTCGGCGCGGGGACGGTGCGCGCCGACGACCCGCATCTCGCGGTGCGCGGCATCGACCACGCCGTACAGCCCCTGCGGGTCGTGCTCGACACCGAGGGCACGGCCGTCCGGCCCGGCGCCCGGGTCCTGGACGACGCCGCGCCCACCGTGGTCGCCGTCGCCGAGGACGTGCCGGGAGCCGTGCCGCCCGGCGGGCCGATCGATGTCGTACGGCTGCCCAGGGCCGGTCGTGGTCTGTCCGTACCCGCCCTGCTGGCCGAACTGCACGCCCGCGGTGTCCGCTCCGTCCTGCTCGAAGGCGGCCCGACCCTCGCCGGTGCCTTCATCGCGGCGGGCGCCGTCGACAAGGTCGTCGGCTATCTCGCCCCCGTACTCCTCGGCGCCGGACCGGCCGCCCTCGCCGACGCCGGAATCTCCACGATCGCCGAAGCGTTGCGGCTCGACATGACCGAGGCCGTGCGCATCGGGCCCGATCTGCGTATCACCGCCATCCCCGCCACCGCCCCCAAGGAGCGCTGAGTGTTCACCGGAATCGTCGAAGAACTGGGTGAGGTCACCGCCGTCGAGAACCTCGGCGACTCCTCCCGCATCCGGCTGCGCGGCCCGCTCGTCACCGACGGGGCGAAGCACGGTGACTCCATCGCCGTCAACGGCGTCTGCCTCACCGTGGTGGAGACCGGTGACGGAGAGTTCACGGCCGATGTGATGGCCGAGACCCTGAACCGCTCCAGCCTCGGCGTCCTGGCGGCCGGCTCCCGCGTCAATCTGGAGCGACCCACGGCCGTCGGCGACCGGCTCGGCGGCCATATCGTCCAGGGCCACGTCGACGCCGTCGGCACCATCGCCGAACGCACCCCGTCCGAGCACTGGGAGCTCGTCCGGATCTCCCTCCCGGCCGGGGTCGCCCGCTATGTGGTCGAGAAGGGCTCGATCACCGTCGACGGCGTCAGCCTCACCGTGGTCGACGCGGGCTCGGACCACTTCACCGTGAGCCTCATCCCCACCACCCTCGCCCTGACCACCCTCGGTCGGAAGCAGCCCGGCGACCCGGTCAACCTCGAAGTCGACATCATCGCCAAGTACGTCGAGCGGCTGCTCGGCGCGCGTACCGGGGAGACGGCCCCATGACCTCCCTGAACTGGCTCGACTCGGAAGCCTTCGCGGTCGTCGGCCAGCACATCACATGGTCCGACCTGATCGGCAACCTCATCGGACTCCTCGCGCTGGCGCTCGGCTGGCGGCGCTCGATCTGGACCTGGCCCGCGCAGTTCGCCTCCGGTGTCGTCCTGGTCGCCGCCTACGCCTCCGCCGAACTGGGCGGCGGTGTCGGCAAGCAACTCCTCGTCATCGGCGTCGCGCTGTGGGGCTGGCGGCAGTGGACGCTCGGCCGGCAGCGGGCACAGGACGGCTCCGTCGCCGTCCGCTTCGCCACCTGGAAGGAGCGCGGACTCCTCGCCGGGGCCGCGGTCGTCGGCACCCTCGCCGTCGGCGGGCTGTTCACCCTCTACCCGTCGCTCTCCTGGAGCCCGTGGGCCGACGCGTACATTTTCGTCGGCACGCTGGTCGCGATGGTCGCCCAGGCCCGTGGCCTGGTCGAGTTCTGGTTCGCCTGGCTGCTCGTCGACGTCGTCGGCGTCCCCCTCGCGTTCAGCAGTGGCCTGGCCTTCTCCGGTCTGGTCTACGTGGTCTACCTCGTGCTCGTCCTCTGGGGGATGCGCGACTGGTGGCTGCGCTCCCGTACTCCGGTTCTGGAAGGAGCCCCGGCATGACAGCCCAGCCGTCGCACGCGCTCGATCATCCCCGGATGCCCTGGTACTCCACCGACAACCGGGAGGACTTCGCGCTCGACCCCGTCGAGCAGGCCGTCCGGGACATCGCCGCGGGCCGTCCCGTCGTCGTCGTCGACGACGAGGACCGGGAGAACGAGGGTGACCTCGTCATCGCCGCCGAGAAGGCGACCCCCGAGTTGATCGCCTTCATGATGAGCGAGTGCCGCGGGCTGATCTGCGCACCCATGGAGAGCGACGAGCTGGACCGGCTCGAACTGCCCCAGATGGTCGAGCGGAACACCGAATCCATGCGGACGGCGTTCACCGTCTCCGTGGACGCCGCCCCCGCCCACGGCGTCACCACCGGCATCTCTGCCGCCGACCGCGCCACCACCCTGCGCCTGCTGGCGAACGGCACGGTGGGCCCCGCCGACTTCGTACGGCCCGGCCATATCTTCCCGCTCCGCGCCAAACCGGGCGGGGTGCTGGCCCGCAACGGCCACACCGAGGCGGCCGTCGACCTGGCCCGGCTCGCCGGACTCCGCCCGGCCGGAGCGATCGTGGAGATCGCGGGGGAGGACGGGGTGATGCTGCGGCTGCCCGATCTGATCCCGTTCGCCCGTAAGCACGGTCTGACGATCATCTCCATCGAGGATCTGATCGCCTACCGGCGCTCCAGCGAGCCGACCGTCAAGCGGGAGGCCGAGGTGGATCTCCCCACCTCCTTCGGCCGCTTCACCGCCTACGGCTACCGCTCCACCATCGACGGCGTCGAGCATGTCGCCCTCGTCCACGGTGACATCGGCGACGGCGACGACCTGCTGGTCCGGGTCCACTCCGAGTGCCTGACCGGCGATATCTTCCACTCGCTCCGCTGCGACTGCGGCCCCCAGCTCCAGGCGTCCATGGAGCGCATCACCCGGGCGGGCCGCGGTGTGGTGGTCTACCTCCGCGGCCACGAGGGCCGCGGCATCGGGCTGATGTCCAAGCTTCGCGCGTACGAGCTCCAGGAGCGCGGCCGGGACACCCTCGACGCCAACATCGAACTCGGACTGCCCGCTGACGCCCGCGACTACGCGGCGGGCGCCCAGATCCTGGCCGACCTCGGGGTCCGCGGTCTGCGGCTGATGACCAACAACCCCGACAAGATCACCGCGCTCGCCGCGCACGGCCTCACCGTCCACGGCCGGGAGCCGATGCCGGTCCAGGCGGGCGAGCACAACCTCCGGTATCTGCGCACCAAGCGCGACCGGATGGGTCACGATCTGCCCTGGCTGGACACGGCCACCGTGTCCACCTGCGGCAACCAGTAGGACAACCCGACTCTGTAGGACAACCCGACAGAAGCCTGAGGAGAAGCGTGAGCGGCAAGGGCGCACCCGAACTGTCCGTACGTAACTGTGGCGACCTCCGTGTCGCGGTCATCGCCGCCCAGTGGCACGAGAAGGTCATGGACGGACTCGTCGAGGGCGCCCTGCGCGCCCTGCGGGAGCTGGGCATCGACGAACCGACCCTGCTGCGGGTCCCCGGCAGCTTCGAACTGCCCGTGGTCGCCAAGGTGCTCGCGGGCCGCGGCTACGACGCCATCGTCGCGCTCGGCGTCGTCATCCGCGGCGGCACCCCGCACTTCGAGTACGTGTGCCAGGGCGTCACCCAGGGCCTCGTCCAGGTCTCCGTGGACACCGGCGTTCCCATCGGCTTCGGCGTGCTGACCTGCGACACCGAGGAGCAGGCGCTGGACCGGGCGGGCATCGGGGGATCGCGCGAGGACAAGGGTCACGAGGCGGTCACCGCGGCCGTCGCCACCGCCGCCACCCTGCGCTCGGTCAGCGAGCCCTGGCGCTGAGACGTGCCCCGGGACCGGGCGCCGCCACCTGCGCGGGCCGCCCGGTCCTGGGGCACGCCCGTACGCCAACCCTGGGGCCGGCCCGACCCCCCGCACCCCGTACCCTGAGAGCATCATGGCGAATAAAACCTTTGAAGAGCTCTTCGCCGAGCTGCGGCTCAAGGCGAATGGCGACCCGGCCACCTCCCGCACCGCCGAGCTGGTCGACAAGGGCGTCCATGCCATCGGCAAGAAGGTCGTCGAGGAGGCCGCCGAGGTCTGGATGGCCGCCGAGCACGAGGGCAAGGAAGCGACCGCTGAGGAGATCTCGCAGTTGCTCTACCACGTCCAGGTGATGATGGTCGCGCGCGGGATCTCGCTCGACGACGTCTACGCCCACCTCTGAGACACCTCACCCGCCCGGGCGCCGACCGCCCGGACGCCTCCGTACCTCCTTGGTTCCCAGCCCGATCGACGTAAGGAAGCCGACCTCATGCTGCGCATCGCCATTCCCAACAAGGGTTCACTGTCCGGACCTGCGTCGGCGATGCTCCATGAGGCCGGGTACCAGCAGCGCAAGGAGTCCAAGGAGCTGGTACTCGTCGACCCCGAGAACGAGGTCGAGTTCTTCTATCTCCGCCCGCGCGATATCGCGATCTACGTCAGCTCCGGCCGTCTCGACATCGGGATCACCGGCCGGGACCTGCTGCTCGATTCCGAGGCCGACGCCGAGGAGATCCTCCAGCTCGGCTTCGCCCGCTCCACCTTCCGCTACGCCACCCGGCCGGGCACGGCCACCGGCGTCGGGGACTTCGGCGGTATGACGGTCGCCACCTCCTACGAGGGCATCGTCGCCCAGCACCTCGCCGACAACGGCATCGACGCCTCCGTCGTCCACCTCGACGGCGCCGTGGAGACCGCGATCGAACTGGGTGTCGCCCAGATCATCGCCGACGTCGTGGAGACCGGGACCTCCCTGCGGAACGCGGGCCTTGAGGTCATCGGCGAGCCCATCATGACCTCCGAGGCGGTCGTCATCCGACGCACCGGCGCCGACGCCGACGACCCCAAGGTGCAGCAGTTCCTCCGCCGCCTCCAGGGGGTACTGGTCGCCCGCAGCTACGTGATGATGGATTACGACTGCCGAGTGGAGCACCTCGAACAGGCCGTCGGTCTCACCCCCGGCCTCGAATCCCCCACCATCTCCCCGCTGCACCACGAGGGCTGGGTGGCGGTCCGCTCCATGGTCGCCGCCAAGGAGGCGCAGCGGATCATGGACGATCTGTACGAGCTGGGCGCCCGCGCCATCCTCACCACCGCCATCCACGCCTGCCGGCTCTGAAGGTCCGAGGAATGACCGACACCATGACCACATCCCGCCCCGCGCTCCCGGTCACCTTCCGGCCGACCCGCACCCGGATCGTGCTGCTGACCGTGGGGGCGGTGATGTTCACCGTGATCACCGCCATCGCCCTGAGCCTGGAGCGGCTGAACCCGGGGGAGCGGATCAGCTTCGTCTTCACCGCGCTGCTCTTCCTCGGTGTGCTGTCCCTGCTCAGCAGGCCCAAGGTGGTCGCGGATGACGACGGTGTCACCATCGTCAACATCACCCGGGTCCGGCGGCTGGAGTGGGCGGAGATCCTCCGCGTCAACCTCCGGCCGGGGGACCCCTGGGTCTTCCTCGATCTGAGCGACGGCACCAGCCTGCCCGTCCTCGGCATTCAGCCCGGGATCGCCCGTCAGCACGCGATCGACGACGCCCGCGCGCTGCGGGCGCTCACCGAGGAGCACGGCGGCATCGGGCCGCGCGCGACCGGGGCGTAACCCCCCGCCGGGGGGAGCCCCCCCAGCCGGCTCAGGGCCCCGGTGGGTCCTGGGGGCCGCGGTCCAGCGGGCCACGGCCCGACAGGACCTCCCCGTACGCCTGCATCAGATCGGGCAGCCGGAGAGTGGCGAGATCCTCCCGGGTCGGCGTGCCCGGGTATCCGGACAGCCGCAGATCGCGGTAGGCGCAGCTCTTCTCGTACAGCGTGCGCAGGAAGCGGCCGTTGCCCAGCTCGTCGATCCAGCTCTGGTCGACGACATGGCCGCTGATGGAGCGCAGTTCGTCCAACGCCTCCTCGTCCCAGACGTCCCCGTGCTCGGCGGCCACGACCTGGCCGATCGCGGTCAGCTCCAGGGGGCGGTAGGAGGGGAAATCGACCCGGGTGGTGAAACGGGAGGTGAGCCCGGGGTTGGCGGCGAGCAGCCGGTCCATCCCCTCCGGGTGGCCGGCCAGAATCACCACGAGATGGTCGCGGTTGTCCTCGGCGCGTTTCAACAGGACCTGGAGGGCTTCGTCGCCGTAGACGTCGCCCTTGGCGTAGCCGGAGTTGGCGAGGCTGTACGCCTCGTTCACGAAGAGGACGCCGCCGAGCGCCGAGTCGATCAGCTCGGTGGCCTTCACGGCCGTCTGGCCGAGGAATTCGCCCATCAGATCCGAACGCTGCGCCTCCACCAGATGGTCGCCGCCGAGCAGGCCGAGCGCGTGGAAGACCCGGCCGAGTATTCGGGCGACGGCGGTCTTGCCGGTGCCGGAGGGACCGGAGAAGACGAAATGCCGCTTCGGCGGCTGGACCGGCAGCCCCTGTCCGGCTCGCAACCGGGCCATCTCCAACTGTGCGGACAACGCCTTCACCTGGCGCTTCACCGGCTCCAGACCCACCATACGGTCCAGTTCTGCGAGGGCTCCGGCGAGCAGGACGGTGTCGGTGGGGCGCTCGGGGAGCACCGGGGGCGTCGGCTCCACGGGGAGCACCGCGCGCTGGCGGATCGTTTCGGGAGGCGGTGCCACCGGCCCCGACGCGGGTGGTTGGGGTCCCGAGCCGGGCACCTGGGACGGGGGCTGGGACTGGGCCGGGGGGTCGAATCCGGCCCGTGGTTCGGTGGTCGGTGGGCCGTCGTCGGTGCGCTCCTCGACGGTCTCCTGGCTGAAGCCCGCGAGCGAGACGGCGAGGCCGGCCGATGTGTCGTAGCCGTCGATCCCGTCGTAGTCCGCGATGGCCGTGAGACGGGCCGAGGTGTCCATGAACGCCGGGTCGATCCGGTGCACCGCCCGGTAGAGCGGCAGGGCCGCGGCGCTCCGGCCGGTGCCCTCGTGCGCCCGCGCCAGCCAGTAGCGCAGCTCCTTGCGCTGCGGCTGCTCGCTGCGGCAGCGCATCAGGGAGGCGGAGAGCAGCGGCTCGGCCTGTCCGTACATCTCCAACCGCACCCGGGCCATACCGCCGAAGAGTCCGGCCTCGATGCCCAGCAGTTGGTCGTTGACGAGGGGTTCGGTGTGGCGGACGAGCTGTTCCCAGTCCTTGACGAGATAGGCGCGGCAGGCGTGCAGGAAACGCACCTGGGGGTCGGCGTCGACGGGCGGCAGCCCGGCGAGGGCGCGGTCCAGTTCGGGCACATGGCGGCCGTCGAGCCAGTGGGAGGCATGGGCGAGGAGTAGATCGCGGTGGCTCTCCAGCACCGGTTGGACCCACCAGCCGAGCCAGTACCAGGAGTTGAGGGTGCGGCGGTGCCGGGAGCGCTGTTCGCCGAAGCGGTCGCGGGCGCGGTACATCCGCAGCAGGGCGGTCGTGGTGTCCACGCGGAGCGCGTGCAGTCCGAGCCAGCCGTCGGCCATTCCCGGATCGAGCCGTACGGCTGTCCGGAACTCTTCCTCCGCCTGTGGGTAGGCGCCCATCGTGTAGGCGTCCACCCCTCGCACCCAGGCGAGGTCGGCGGGGGCCGGTGCGCCCTGCGTGCCGATGTCCATCAGGTCCCCCACAAAGTGCAACCGACGCGCCGTGGACGGGATTTGACCCCACCGAGGTGCATCGTACCTGCGCAAGGGGGTTCTACCGAAGGGTGCCGGTGATGATCCAGCTCGCGGTGACCGAGGGTGAAGAGATCAGGCTCGGGGCCGGCGGATGAGGGCAGAACGAAGCCCCCGATCACGGGGGAACAACCGGGGGCTTCGCGTCTGCGGCGGCTGCGAAAGCCGCACATTGAGAACGTAAGACCTGTACGCCCCCTTGGTCAAGCGGAGTTCAGGCCCTCTTCAGAGAGATTTCCGACTGCTCAGTATGCCGGGGCGTTTCAGTCACCCAGCGTCACGATTTGGTTCGGCCCTGCTGTCGCAGAGAGTCCCGGCAGCACCTCGTACCCCTCAGGACACTCCCGTACCAGCGCATCGGCGAAGGGGCGGGTCGGATCGGCGGCGAAATGGCGTACTTCCGCCACTGTCCACCGGTTCCAGAAGTCGGCGAGTCCATCGCCGTCGCGCCGTCGGCCGCGCTGCCAGGACGCATCGGCTGACCTCTCCATCCAGAACAGCGCGGCCAGATGCGGGCGGAGCGCCCGCCGCCCCGCGCCCACGCCCTCGACCAGGACGACGGGCGCCGGGGGGAGGGCGCGGGGCGCGGTGAAGCGCCGTCCGACCCAGTCGTACGGCGCGTACCGCGCGGTCTCGCCGGCCGAGAGGGGAGTGATCACCTGCGCGAACATGCGGTCCGTCCAGTCGAACAGCTCCGCGTGGCTGGCCAGGTCGTCGAGGTGCAGCACCGCAACGCCGCCGCCGTCGGGGCCGCCGAGCGCCGCGGCCAGCCCGGTGGTGAAGGTGCTCTTCCCCGAGCCCGCGTGGCCGTCGACCGCGATCAGCCGCACCGGCCCGCAGGAGGGCGGCAGCGCGCGCAGCCGGAGGGCCAGCCGGTCGAGAGCGTCCATCCGGCCAGCGTACGGGGGAGGGCGGCACGGCGGCGGCGCCGGTGCTCCGGACTCGTGACCGTACGCCCCGCGCGGCGCGGGCTCTGGCAGAAGCCGGTCCCGAGCGGCGATAGTGGCCCCGTCGAGCCCGTCCCACCTTGGGGGTCCCATGGCCACTTCGCGCAGAACCGTGCTCGCCGCGGCCGTCGGGGCGGCTTCCGGGTCGGGGGCGCTCTCCTCGGCGGCGGCCACCGCGGTGCCGCCGAGCGAGGGCGGCCGGACCACGGTCGCGCTGACCCGGCCGGTGGACAACCGCTTCTGGAGCTCGTTCGGCGACTGGCGCCGGGGCACGCACGAGGGCACCAGGGCCCGGGCGGGCCGCCGTCCCGGTGTGGTCCTCGCCCGCCCCGAGGGCCGCACCGACTATCCCGATCCCCACACGGGCACCACCACGGCCTGGGAGTACGCCACCTGGACCTCGCCCAGCCACCGCCCCCGGGTGCCCGCGACCGAGTTGATCGCCTCCTGGAACGCGCACACCCCGCCGGGGACCTGGATCCAGGTGGCGGCCGAGGGCGTCTACGAGGACGGCGTCACGAGCCCGTGGTTCGTCCTGGGCCGCTGGGCGGCGGGTGACGGCGACATCAAGCGGACCTCCGTGGACGGCCAGGGCGACGGGCGGGCGAGCGTCTGGACCGACACCCTCTCGATGGACGACACGAGCGGCGGCCCGTCGCTGGCCTCGTACCGGCTGCGGCTCACCCTCCACCGCACTCCGGGCACCCGGCTCACGCCGATCGTCTGGCGGCTCGGCGCGATGGCGTCGGCCGTGCCGGACCGGTTCACCGTCCCCCCGGCCGGGCCGCGGTACGCGGGCGAGCTGCCGGTGCCGCGCTACTCGCAGAACACGCACATCGGCCGTTACCCGGAGTACGACAGCGGCGGTGAGGCGTGGTGCAGCCCCACCTCCTCGCAGATGATCATCGAGTACTGGGGTCGCGGGCCGACCGCCGAGGAGCTGGCCTGGGTGAATCCCGCCTTCGACGATCCGCAGATCTGTCACGCGGCCCGCTTCACCTTCGACCACCAGTACGAGGGCTGCGGGAACTGGCCCTTCAACGCGGCGTACGCGGCGACCTACCGCGATCTGAACGCGGTCGTCACCCGACTCGGCTCGCTGACCGATCTGGAACGGCTGATCCGGGCCGGCATCCCGGTCATCACCTCGCAGTCGTTCCTGGCGCACGAGCTGACCGGAGCGGGCTACGGCACCTCCGGACATCTGATGACCGTGATCGGTTTCACACCGGACGGCGATGTGATCGCCAACGATCCCGCGTCCTCCGACAACGAGGCCGTACGGCGGGTCTACCGGCGGCGTGAATGGGAGAACATCTGGCTGCGCACCAGGCGGTACAACGCCAGTGGCAAAGAGGTTTCCGGCACCGGCGGAGTCTGTTACCTCTACTGGCCCGAGCGGGCCACGGCCGCACAGCGCCGGGTCCTGGCCGCCCTCGGTATCGACTGACCGCGCTGACGGGGGCGGGGGCGGTGATGTGCGTCTCTACCCCCGGGGGCCTTCCGCTGGCACTGTGGTCGGGTCACGGGTATCCGCCCCCGATGGTGCGCGCCCGCCAGTCCGACCGAGTGGGAACGCCATGACCTCCAGCGCCACGACCGCCGCCCGCGCCCGTCTCCGTACCGGCGGACCCGACGACGGTCCGCAGTTGCTCGAACACATCCTCGGCTGGACCCTGGTGGTCGTCGTCGCGATGCTCGTCACCCGCCTCGGCCTGCTCTGAGGCTCCCCCGCCGCGCGGCGGCCTCAGGGAGCGCACCGGTGCCCGTGCACCCGGTGGTCGGTGGCGCCTGTGACACGCCACGGCGCCGGCGGTCCTCGGCCTCGGCCTCGGGGTCGATCGGACCCGTCGATGGCTGGAAGCGGAACGTTCCGGATCCGTCAGTGGAGTGATGTCAACGGGCGAGATATCGCCATATGCCGGTGTAGTAGGGGACACGGCTCGGAGCACTCTCAGCCAGAGCGGAATCGGACCGGGGCCCACCTGCGCAGGTCTGCCATACTTCCCGGATCCTGTGTCGGTTTGAGACAAGGGCTTGAATTGAATAATGGTGAACGGCGCGCCACGACCGAACGATCCCAGGCGCGCCGTGGGGAACTCATCGCTGTCGGCCGGAGGTTATTCGCCGACACCTCCTACGACGCCCTGTCGATGGACGACATTGCGCGGCACGCGGGGGTCGCCAAGGGCCTGATCTACTACTACTTCAAGAGTAAACGCGGCTACTACCTGGCCATCATCGAGGACTCCGTGGCCGACCTCGTGACCCGCGCGGCCGGCCATACCGAACTGCCCCGCGCCGAGCGCGTCCGGCACACCATCGACGGCTATCTCCGCTACGCCCAGAGCCATGAGGAGTCGTTCCGCACCATTGTCACGGGGGGCGTCGGATTCGACGCCCAGGTCCAGTCCATCCGGGACGCGGTACGGGAGGAACTGGTCGCCACCATCGCCGAAGGCGCCTACGGCCGACGGGACATACCCGTCCTCGCCCGGCTCGCGCTGCTCGGCTGGCTCAGTGGCGTCGAACAGATCACCCTGGACTGGCTCAGCCACCAGGAACTGGAACGGGACCTGGTCCGCGCGCTGTTGATGCGGCTGCTGCGGATGACGCTCGGGACCATCGAGGAGTTCGAGCCGGACTGTCCGCAGCCGCCCTTCGAGTAGGTGGCGCAGCCGGGGGACAGACAGCCGCCCGTCACGGCCGAGAGCTGCCGCCGCCGACCACGTCATCACCAAACGCGCCACCGCCGACCGCCCGCCGCGCCGCCGACCGTCCGCCGCGCCGCGCGCCGTCCCCGGGTGTTCCTGCCCGGCGGACAGTGCGCGGCGCGGTCCGGGCCCGCACCGGTGGGTCGCCCGGAGCAGGTCCCGCCCGCACCCCGCCGATCACCTTCCCGCTCCCCTCCCGCTGCTTCTCGTGCCGCCGATTCGCGTACTGCCGACTCTCGCCCGACTGGTTCTCGCCCTGCGATCCGGCGTGAACGAGGCTGGAGACGACTGGAGGCGGCTGGACGTGTGAGGGCAGCGCCGGAGCGGACCACCGGTCAATGGTTCGGACCAATTCGACGCGGCGCGGCGTACCCGTGACGTAGATCCACTGATCGGGCATACTCAACGCGCCACAGCCGGTATCGAGGTCCTTCCGTGACCCGGAAGGGCAGCGCCGGTCCCGGCGGAGACACTGGCGAAGCGCGCCCACACCCTGTGCGCGCGACGCCGCAGCGCCCGACAAGGAGGAGAGCGCCGCCATGCCCGACAGCGCCCCGCAGACGGTGGACCGTGACCTACCCACCGATGAGTCCCGGCAACTGATCGCTCTGGTCCGCGATATCGCCCAGCGGGAGATCGCTCCCCATGCGGGCGAGGAGGAGGAGTCGGGGCACTTCCCCCGTCAGCTCTTCACCCTCCTGTCCAAGTCCGGACTGCTCGGCCTGCCCTATGCCGCGAGCCACGGTGGCGCCGACCAGCCCTACGAGGTCTATCTCCAGGTCCTTGAGGAACTCGCCGCCGCCCGGCTCACCGTGGGTCTCGGCGTCAGCGTCCACACCCTCGCCTGCCATGCACTGGCTGGATACGGGACCGAGGAGCAGCTCGCCGAGTGGCTGCCCGCCATGCTCGGCGGCGGACTTCTGGGCGCGTACTGCCTCTCCGAACCCTCTTCCGGCTCGGACGCTGCCTCCCTGCGGACCAGGGCGGTCCGCGACGGCGACGACTGGGTGATCACCGGTACCAAGGCGTGGATCACGCATGGCGGGATCGCCGACTTCTACACCGTGCTCGCCCGTACCGGCAGTGAGGGATCCCGGGGGATCACGGCGTTCCTCGTGCCCGGTGACGCCGAGGGACTGAACGCCGCTGCACCGGAGAAGAAGATGGGGATGAAGGGCTCGCCCACCGCCCAGCTCCACTTCGACGGCGTACGCGTCCCCGACGGCCGCCGCCTCGGGGAGCAGGGTCAGGGCTTCGCCATCGCGCTCTCCGCCCTGGACTCCGGCCGCCTCGGCATAGCGGCCTGCGCCATTGGTATCGCCCAGGCGGCCCTTGACGAGGCGCTCTCGTACGCCACCGGGCGGCGGCAGTTCGGCCGGCCCGTCAGTGACTTCCAGGGCCTGCGCTTCATGCTCGCCGACATGGCCACCAGGATCGAGGCGGGCCGGGCGCTCTATCTCGCCGCCGCCCGGCTGCGTGACGCCGGACGGCCCTTCTCCCGACAGGCCGCGATGGCCAAACTGTTCTGCACGGACGCGGCGATGGCCGTCACGACGGACGCCGTCCAGGTGCTCGGCGGGTACGGCTACACGGCGGACTTCCCCGTGGAGCGGTACATGCGCGAGGCCAAGGCGCTACAGATCGTCGAGGGGACCAACCAGATCCAGCGGATGGTCATCGCCCGCCATCTCGCCGGCCCGGAGGGCGGCGTCACCCGCTGACGCGGCGGGCCCTGTGACGGTCCATCAAGGAAGATGGCTGCCGGACGGTGTTGACCACACTGTTCCGGTGATTCGGGTACGCGGCGCGGCGGCCGGGAGGAGCGCCCCGCGCCGCCGTGCCGACCGCGCGCGGCCACCGGACCGCCGTGGCCCAGGCAGTGGGCCGGGGGGCGGTTGTCCACAGGACGGGGGGACTGTCAGTGGGTGCTTCTAATGTTCTCGGCAGTGGGAACCGGAGGGACGAGCTGCCGGTTCTGTCCGGGAGGGATCTGCCATGGCACATGCGACGACGTATCTGGAGCTGTCACAGGACGGCGAGGGAGCGCACAAGTTCTACGAGGTGACCGTCGACGACACGGTCGTCTCGGTGCGTTACGGGCGGATCGGCGCCGACGGGCAGTCGCAGGTCTCGTCCTTCCCGACCGCGGAGAAGGCGCAGAGCGCGGCGGCGAAGAAGATAGGCGAGAAGGTCCGCAAGGGATATGCGCCCGCCGTGCGGGGGCAGCGGGCGGCCCGCGCGGTGACCCGCCGTCAGGTGACGTCGGCGCCGTCGACGGCCGGGTCGGTTGCCCCGGTGCTGTGGCGGTTCCGGACGGGCTCGGCGGCGTTCGGCATCCATGTGGACGACGACCGCTGCTGGGTGGGAAACCAGGCGGGCGATGTGTACACCCTGAGCCACGGCGGCGAGGTGCTCGCCCGCTACGCACTCCCCGACGGCGTGAAATGCCTCGTCGCGGATGACTTCTGGATCTATGCGGGATGTGACGACGGCACGGTGTACGACCTGTCGTCGAAGCTCCCCTTCGGGGCGTACGACATCGCCGCTGACGTGGACATCTTCTGGCTGGACATCCGGGAGGGCGTGCTCCATGTGGCCGATGCCCAGGGCGGGCTGACGGTCATCGACCACGAGGACGAGTACCAGTGGGCGCGGAAGTCGGCCGGCCGCCAGGCGTGGATGGTGCGGGCTGACGAGCGGGGGGTGTACCACGGCCACCAGAAGGGGGTGACGGCCTACGCTCCCGACGGCGGCGGGGAGCTGTGGCACACCCCGACGACGGGGGCGGTGCTGTTCGGCTGGCAGGAGGACGACTCCGTCTACGCGGGCACCGCCCGCCATGTGGTGCAGCGGATGTCGAAGTCGACGGGTGTGGTCGAGGCCACCTACCGCTGTGACACCGCGGTCTACTCGTGCGCGACCGCGCCGGGCGGCTCCTATGTCTTCGCGGGTGACTCGTCGTCCTCGGTGTACTGCTTCGACGCGGCGGGCAATCGGCTCTGGAAGCTGAGCACGGGCGGTGGTTCGGCCCTGTCCATGCAGTATCTGGACGAGCGGCTCTACCTGGTGACCACCGACGGCTCGCTGGTCTGTGTGAACGCGAGCGATGAGGCGATAGCTGCGGCCCAGCGCGGCTCGGTACCGGTGGCCCGTGACATCAAGTCGGCTGCCGCGCTGCCCACGTACACCCCGGCGGCCGCGCCGAACCAGGTGGTGTCGGTGGTGACGGCGCCCGCTGGCGGTGTGGTGGTGGAGTGCGTCCAGGACGGCGGCCGGGTGCGGGTGCACGTGGTGTCGGAGGGCTATGACTCCTCGTGGAACGTCCAGTTCCCGCGCGGCATACGGGAGGTGGGCGCGCGGTACGTGGTCGACACCCTGCACCCGTCGTCGGGCGGGTTCTACCGGGTGCGCGGCGAGATACGTCGACTCGTCTGAGGCGACGGCCCCGGCCGGGCCCGAGGTGGCGGGTCACCGCTCCGGAGCGCGGGGTCTCCGTGCCGCCCCCGGCTCGGCCGTCGCGCTGGACCGCCCGGCCCGGTGCCGGCTGGGGGTGCTCCGGGCCGGACGCCCGGATGCTTCTCGCGCGCGGTGTTCCCGCTGGCGGTTCGTGCACGCGTTGTGTCAGCCGGCCCGGGGCGTGGCGCCCCCGGGCCGGGGCCGGCTTCGTACGGGCGGGTGCGTCCGGCCCGAGACCGGCGCCGTCGCGCCCGCCTGGTCACCGTCGCGCCTGCCTGGTCACCGGAGCGACACTGCGCGGGCCTTTGACGCCGCGCGGGCCGCGCCGAGGCCATCGGGACGAGTATGTCCGGCGTCGCCGCCTTGCACGAGTAGTGGGTCACCAGTAGTGGCGTCGTCCGCCGACCGCGTGACCCAGGGCGCCGAGGGCCCAGAGCACGATGCCGATCGCGACGAGAATGATCCCGATGGTCCACAGAATGCCGATGCCGGCCACCAGGCCGATGACCAGCAGGATGACTCCGAGGATGATCATGGTGCCTCCGATCACGGAGCGGCCCCCTCTTTGAGGGTCCCCGAACACAAGCTCGACAAAACCCCCAAAGCGATTGATAGCGCTCAGATCGCTTGCGATCGGCGTCGGCGGTGCGGGCCTCTCCGGTGCAGGCGGGTGCTTCGGTGCCCTCCGCCACCGGCCCGCGGACCGGCCGCGGACCCGCCCCTGCCGGGAATCCAGCCGGATCCGGTCGCCGCTGTCTCCGGGGGCTGCCCGTGCCGCTGTCCCTGTGGGCTGCCCGTGGGGACCGGTCGCCGGACCGTCCGGCGTGAGCGTGGCCGTTCTGGGGTCCGCGGAGGCATCCGGGTCCGGAGTCCCCCGCCCGCCGGGGGGTGCGTCTGGACGGGCCGTGCCGCGGTGGGGATCCTCGGGGTGAGGTGGGGTGGGCGCACCGGCTGTGCCCCCCCGGCGATCGGAGAGGACCGCCACGGCCTACCCGTACACCGGTGAGGGCGCCGTCGACCCCGGCCGAGCTCGCACGCCTGCGCCACGCCCAGTACGTGGCGACGCTCCGTACGACGATGGATGCCCCGAAGTTCGACGTTCTGATGCAGGCGATCGATCTGTATCTGAAGGCCGGTGGTGGCCGGGTGAGGTTGCGGATGGACCCGAAGGGGCAGGCGCTGTTCACCACGGACGTGCGGCAGGGAACTGCTCACCCCGCTGGGACTGCTCGGCGCGATGAGCCCGGGCCACGAGGACCGGGCCGAGCATGTCGTGGCGCTCGGTGATGGCGAGTACGCGAAGGGTGCGCTGGCCCTGGTCCCGCCCGAGGTCGCCGGCGATCCGGCCGAACTGCGCGCCATGCTCGACAGGCTCGACGCGCGGCACCGTCGGTACCACGGTGATCGACAGGAGGTCGAGGACATCGCCAGGGCGAGTGGGATGGTCACCGGCGAACCGGACCCGCCCGAGCGGGAGGAGGGAGCTTTCCCGGGCTCCGACGGGGCGCGGAGGGGCTCTGGAGGGATCAGGTGGGCACACGCCGGACCGTCGGCGAAGGGAACGGGTCCGGACGCGTACCAGAAGCGCGGAGGGTGGTGTCAGGCGGCGCGGTCACGCATCGGGGGGACGCGCAGTGGGCGCGAGCCCGGACCGCCCACGTGGGAGAACGGCTGCATCCGCCAGTCGAGCCCCTGAGGCAGCGTCAGCAGTAGTCCCACTTCCTGCTCCTGGACCTCCAGCGTCTCGTCGGCGGGCGGGGCCTGCGCGGCGGCCCGGCCGGTCCCCGCGCACACGGTGAGGCCGAACGGATTCCACGGGGTGGGGCACAGCGCGTGCTCCGGCAGGGCGTCCTCGTCGGCCAGTAGCGCGATGGGCTGTGCACAGTCCGGGCAGATGACTCGGTACATCTCGAAGGTGTCGTACTCGTCGAGCTCGTCCAACTCGGCCGGGTCGGCCGGATCGAGAGGCTCCGATTCGGCGCGACCGATGTTTCTGACACTCTGCATGGGATCTCCCCCTCTGGTGGGCCAACCAGGCACATGTGGCCCCGACCACAGCAAGCACTTCCCCTCGCGATTGGTGGGTAACCATCCGGTCACGGGGGAGCGCGACTCCGTGGTGTGGCGTTCGTCACATGCCGGCCGCAGATGCCCCCATGACGGGCGGATGGCTGTGCCGGAGGCGACCTGGGCAATTAAGTTGATCCGCATGGAGGAGCTGGATCGTCAGATTGTTGAATCGCTCGTCAAGGACGGCCGTATGAGCTACACCGACCTGGGCAAGGCCACCGGCCTGTCCACCTCGGCGGTGCATCAGCGCGTCCGTCGACTGGAACAGCGCGGAGTCATTCGTGGCTACGCCGCTGTCGTCGACCCCGAGGCGGTCGGGCTGCCGATCACCGCGTTCATCTCGGTCAAGCCCTTCGACCCCAGCGCCCCCGACGACATCTCGGACCGGCTGGCCGAGGTGCCCGAGATCGAGGCGTGCCACAGCGTCGCCGGTGACGAGAACTACATCCTCAAGGTGCGGGTGGCCACCCCGCTGGAGCTGGAACACCTGCTCACCCGCATCCGTTCGCTGGCCGGTGTCTCCACCCGCACCACGGTCGTCCTCTCCACCCCCTACGAGGCCCGCCCGCCGCGCATCTGAGCCGCCCTCCGGCCACTTGACCCGCTCCCGGCCCCCGCGCGCTCCGTAACGCCGCCACGGGCCAGCGGGGCCGCGCCTCTCCGTGCTCCCGTGCTCCCGTGCCCTCGTGGTTCCGGTCCCTCCCGGGTCCTCTGTGGTCGGGGCCGCCCGCCGACCGTCCGGGGCGGTCCCTAGGCTGGTGCCATGACCGAGAGCACCGCCCCCCACGGCGAACACCGCACCACGCTGCTCCGCCGTGGCGAAGTCCACAGCCCGGCCGACCCCTTCGCCACGGCGATGGTCGTCGAACGAGGGCATATCGCCTGGGTGGGCTCCGAAGGAGCGGCCGACGCCTTCGCCGACGGAGTCGACGAGATCGTCGATCTCGACGGTGCCCTCGTCACCCCCGCGTTCACCGACGCACATGTGCACACCACCGCGACCGGCCTCGCCCTCACCGGCCTCGACCTGTCCGCCGCGCCCACCCTCGCCGACGCCCTCCGTCTCGTACGGGAACACAGCGCCGCGCACCCCGGGGGCCAGATCCTCATCGGCCATGGCTGGGACGCCATCCGCTGGCCCGAGGGCCGGCACCCCACGCGCGTCGAACTCGACGAGGCGAGCGGTGGCCGCCCGCTCTATCTGACCCGGATCGATGTCCACTCGGCCGTGGTCACCACCGCGCTGCTCGACCTCGTTCCCGGCGTCACCGAACTGGCCGGATACCACCCCGAAGCGCCGCTCACCGCCGCCGCCCACCACGCCGTACGGGCCGCGGCCCACGCCGCCGTCACCCCGGCCCAGCGCGATGCGGCCCAGCGTGCGGCCCTCGACCGGGCCGCGTCCGTCGGGATCGGCACCGTCCACGAGTGCGCGGGTCCCGACATCTCCGACGAGGACGATTTCACCGCCCTGCTGGCGCTCGCCGCCTCCCGCCCGGGGCCGCGGGTGGTCGGCTACTGGGCCGAGCGGATCGCGGACGCGAAGGGTGCGCGGCGGATCCGTGAACTCGGCGCGGTGGGCGCCGCGGGCGATCTCTTCGTGGACGGCTCCCTCGGCTCCCACACCGCCTGCCTGCACGAGCCGTACGCCGACGCCGCGCACACCGGGAGCGCGCACCTCGACGCGGCGGCCGTCGCCGTCCATGTCGCCGCCTGCACCGAGGCCGGCCTCCAGGCAGGGTTCCACGCCATCGGGGACGCCGCCCTCAGTACCGTCGTCGCCGGGATCAGGGCCGCCGCCGAAACCCTCGGCCTCGCCCGGGTGCGCGCCGCCCGCCACCGGATCGAGCACGCCGAGATGCTCACCCCCGAGACCGTGGCCGCCTTCGCCGAACTCGGCCTCACCGCTTCCGTCCAGCCCGCCTTCGACGCGGCCTGGGGCGGCGACGAGGGCATGTACGCGCGTCGGCTGGGCGTCGAGCGGGCCCGCACCCTCAATCCGTACGCCGCGCTGCTGCGCGCCGGGGTGCCGCTGGCGTTCGGCTCCGACAGCCCGGTGACCCCGCTCGATCCCTGGGGCACGGTCCGGGCCGCGGCCTTCCACCGCACCCCCGAACACCGGGTGTCCGTGCGCGCCGCCTTCACCGCGCACACGCGCGGCGGCTGGCGGGCGGTCGGCCGGGACGACGCGGGTGTCCTGGTGCCCGGCGCCCCCGCCGACTACGCGCTCTGGCAGACCGGGCATCTCGTCGTCCAGGCCCCCGACGACCGGGTCGCCCGCTGGTCCACCGATCCGCGTTCCGGCACCCCCGGGCTGCCCGATCTCTCGCCGGGAAGCGAACTGCCCGTCTGCCTGCAGACGGTCGTCCAGGGACAAACCACCTGGACAAACCACCTGTGAGCGGCTGAATGAGTGACGTACGGACATTTCGTACCGCCGATCGTCACTCGGGGTGCTCGGCCGCGACCTGCGGATCTTTCTCGGTGGACCGGCCGAATTGGGCAAACCGCGCAGATCGCACGACTGTTGACACGGAGCGCCCGCCAGCGGGTAGGTTCGGCCGAGTCCACCACGGACGTCCGACCGGCAGACCTTCACGCAGTCATCGAACGCCGCTGGGCCATGGGGCAGTGCACCGCACCGGGGCACGGCCGCTGGGAGCCAGGTCCAGTGCCCGCGCCTCGGGGGCGAGGGAAGGTTTCAGCCGGCCGGAAGGTGCGACCCGGATGGGGTCCGGCGTTCAGTAGACAACGGCTCTCGGTCGATCCGCAGCCAGCGGGTCCCAGGTCGGCCCGAAGGACGCCGGGCTCCGATCCGCACCTCTGGTCCGTCGCGAGTGGCCCTTCCGAGGCCCCGGCGCCCCGGTGCCCCCCGACACCCCAGGTCCGTGCCGTGACGGACAGGTGCGCCACGCTCGCTATGGTGGGGTTCTGTGCACGGAGATTAAGGGGCAGCAGTGAACGACGGCGCTAGGATCGGCGAGGCCCAGGAGAATCGGTACGGGCCACTCGGCAGATCCTTGGTGATCATTCCGACCTATAACGAGGCGGAGAACATCAAGTCGATCGTCTCCCGGGTCCGGGCCGCCGTGCCCGATGCCGATGTCCTCGTCGCCGACGACAACAGCCCTGACGGCACCGGCAAGCTCGCCGACGAGCTGGCGGGCCAGGACGAGCGGGTGCGGGTGCTGCACCGCAAGGGCAAGGAGGGGCTGGGCGCCGCCTATCTCGCGGGCTTCGCCTGGGGTCTGGAGCGCGACTACGGCGTCCTCATCGAGATGGACGCCGACGGCTCCCACCAGCCCGAGGAGCTGCCCCGGCTGCTGACCGCGCTCAAGGGCGCCGACCTCGTCCTGGGCTCCCGCTGGGTCCCCGGTGGCCGGGTGGTCAACTGGCCCAAGTACCGCGAGTTCATCTCCCGCGGCGGCAGTACGTACTCCCGGCTGTTCCTCGGCCTCGCGATCCGGGACGTCACCGGTGGCTTCCGCGCCTTCCGCGCGGAGACCCTCCGGGGGCTCGGTCTGGGCGAGGTCAGCTCCCAGGGCTACTGCTTCCAGGTCGATCTGGCGCGGCGCGCCGTCGCGGCGGGTTACCAGGTCGTGGAGGTCCCCATCACGTTCGTCGAGCGCGAACTCGGCGACTCCAAGATGAACCGGGACATCGCCGTCGAGGCGCTGTGGCGGGTGGCGGGCTGGGGGATCTCGGACCGGGCGAACCGCATCCGGGGCCGCTCGACTCCCTGACGGCCCGCTGAGGCCCTCCTGGCGCGCCTCCACGCCCCTGGGGGCCCCGCGCCGGGGGGCCGGGTGCACTTCCCGCCGTTGCGGCCCGTCCGGCCCCGGGGCGTAACGATCCTTCCGGCCACCCCCTCACGCCGCTTCGCCGGTCGCCCAGGCACACTGGGAACATGACGACCGGCGCCATGCCCCCCACAGTCAATCCCCAGCGCTCCCGTGCTCGGAAGCTCGTTCCTCTGGGCTTCGCGGCCTGGTTGGTCCTGGAGATCTGGCTGCTGACCCTGGTCGCCGGTGCGGCCGGGTCACTGACCGTTCTCGCCCTCCTCATCGGCGGTGCCGTACTCGGTGGCGCCGTCATCAAGCGTGCGGGACGCCGGGCCTTCCGCACACTGACGGAGACCCTCCAGCAACAGCAGAGCGGCCGGGAGCCGGCGGCACCGGCCGGCAGCACCGGCAACGGCTTCCTGATGCTCGGCGGATTGTTGATCATGCTGCCCGGGCTGATCTCCGACGCGGTGGGCCTCGCCCTGCTGGTGCCGCCCGTCCGCCGAGCGCTCGGGCGGTACGCGGAGCGCTCGCTGGAACGCCGGATGCGGGCGGCGGGTGCCGGGGGGCTCGGCGACGCCTTCCAGCAGGCCCGGATGCACCGTCCGGACGGAAAGGTCGTCCAGGGCGAGGTCATCCGAGAGGACGGCCCTTCGGACCGCACCCGTGAGGACGAGGGCCCGCGACCGCCGCTGACCCCCTGAGCCCGCGCTGAGACCTCCCGGGCCGCGCGGTTACCTCCGGGGCCCGCGTTGAGACTTCTTCAGCCCGCGCGGACTCTCTGAGCCCGCGCTGAGATCTCCCGGGCCGCGCGGTTACCTCCGGGGCCCGCGCTGAGACTTCCTCAGCACGCGCCGACTTCCTCAGCCCGCGCTGTCCCCCTGAGCCTGCTGGCCTCCCGGGGTCGCGCTGGCCCTCGGGGTCGCGCTGGCCTCCTGGGTGGCCCCGCGCTGGCCGCGTGCTGCTCGCGCTAAGCCCGCTGGCCCCCTGAGCCCGCTGGCCCCCTGAGCCCGCTGGCCCCCTGGGGCCGCGTTGACCTCCTGGGCGGGCCCGTTGGCCTCCTGGCCCGCGCTGCCCCCTGGGCCCGCGCGGTTACCTCCCGGGCCCGCTGACTTCCTGGCGGGCCCGCTGCTGCCTGAGTCACTCTGCCCCGGCCGGGGCGCTTGTCGCCGTCCGCCGCCTCCGTGCCGGAGGCGGGTGAGTACCCCGGCGCGGACGCGACGTCTCCGCCGAATGAGCCGCCCATTTCCTGGCGGACCCCCTGGCGGCGGACGACAAAAAGCCGCGGGCCGTGTCACACACTCGGTGTGACACGGCCCGCGGCTCGTGTTGCGGTTGTCGTGCCCGAAGTCGCTTACGCGGACTTCCGGCTGTCGCGCGGATGCACGGCGATGTTCATGGCGCCGGAGCGCAGGACCGCCAGCCTTTCGGCCAGCACTTCCTCCAGCTCCTCGCGGGTACGCCGCTCCATGAGCATGTCCCAGTGCGTCCTCGCAGGCTTGCCCTTCTTCTCCTCGGGGCCGTCGCCGTCCACCAGGAGTGCCTGGGCGCCGCACGCCTTGCACTCCCACTCCGGCGGAATTTCCGCCTCTACCGAGAACGGCATCTCAAAACGATGTCCGTTCTGGCATGCGTACTCCACCGCCTGGCGCGGGGCCAGATCGATGCCGCGGTCCGTCTCGTAGCTGGTAACCACGAGTCGCGTGCCGCGGAGAGCTCGCTCACTCATGAATCGTGCCTCCCGGGCTTGTCGCCCACAGGACAGGTGTCGCTGTCGTCGTCATCCGGTCAACGTCCGGTCGGTCGTAATGATTCCCGGTCCGGATCGTGCGTCGCCCGTCGTGCCGCTGCTTTCCCATAGGTTGGGGTACCCACCAGTGCCCGGTTTGTCACATCTGACAGAAAGTGTCACCCAGTGATTCCACTTCCCCGGTGCGCAGTAACGGTCCGCCTGGCAGGCCAAACGCGTACACTACCGCCCTTTCACTTCAACGTCTAAATCCGTTCCGGGGTCGGATTGTCCTCGGCCGCCGCCGTTCGTCGTACGCGTACCCGCCTGGGTGACGGGGAACCGGGCTGGTGAAGATCACCGGGAGATGGCCGTGCCCTCGACCCGCCCGCCGGATTCCCGGGCGGGTCCACCGCCGCCCCGGCCGGCTCCTTCTTCTTCCCCTTCACCTTCCCTTGTGACGGCCGTGAACCCGGGTTCCGCGGTCGTGGGTCCGGATTCACGACCGGGGGACCCTGGCCCGGATTCCGCGACGGCGGCCGCGGGGCCGGGCTCCGCGACGGCGAAGACCCGTAGGAACATCTGTGCGAGTGGCCCGATCGCCAGGGCGTACGCGACCGTGCCGACACCCACCGAACCGCCCAGCGCGAAGCCGGTGGCCACCACCGCCGCTTCCAGTCCGGTGCGCACCAGCCGGATGGAGCGCCCCGTGACCCGGTGCAGACCGGTCATCAGCCCGTCACGGGGCCCCGGGCCGAAGCGCGCCGCGATGTACAGCCCGGTCGCGGTCCCGTTGAGCACGATGCCCGCGATCAGTACGGGTATCTGCACCAGCAGCCCCCGTACCTCCGGAACCAGCGCCAGCGTGGCGTCCATCGCCACGCCGATGACAAGGACGTTCGAGACGGTGCCGAGGCCCGGTCGCTGGCGGATCGGAATCCACAGCAGCAGCACCAGCGCGCCGACGACGGTCGTCACCACCCCCATCGTCAGCCCGGTCAGCTCGGACAGTCCCTGGTGCAACACCCCCCAGGGTTCCAGGCCGAGGCCGGCGCGCACGATCAGCGCCGCGCTCACCCCGTACAGCGCGAGCCCCACGTAGAGCTGGAGCAGTCTGCGGGTGAGCCGGGTGGACCCTCGTGACACGTGAGTGGACACGCGCGTGCTCCCTATGGTGGTGGTGGACTGGTCCATGACACTCTGTGGCCATGGAACGGATGTCAACCATGGCCAATCCAAGGAAGGTGGACTGATTTCCATGACGCAGTGGACTTCGGCGGTGGGTGCGTCACAGCTCGCCCGCCAGCTCACCTCCCAGCAGTCCCGCCCGGCCGGCGCCGGCACCCGCAGGCCCCCGGCCTACCGCGCGCTCGCCGACGGCGTCCGGCTGCTCGTCCTCGAAGGCCGGGTGCCGGTCGCCGCCCGGCTCCCCGCGGAGCGGGAACTCGCCCTCGCGCTCTCCGTCAGCCGGACCACCGTCGCCGCGGCCTATGAGGCCCTGCGCTCCGAGGGGTTCCTCGAATCCCGTCGCGGGGCGGGGAGCTGGACCGCCGTGCCGGCCGGGAACCCCCTCCCCGCGCGGGGGCTGGAGCCGCTGCCTCCGGAGTCCGTCGGATCCATGATCGACCTCGGCTGCGCCTCGCTGCCCGCGCCCGAGCCCTGGTTGACCCGCGGCGTCCAGGGGGCGCTGGAGGAACTGCCGCCGTACGCCCACACCCACGGCGACTACCCGGCCGGCATCCCCGCGCTGCGCCAGATGCTCGCCGACCGCTACACCGACCGCGGCATCCCCACCATGCCGGAACAGATCATGGTCACCACCGGGGCGATGGGGGCCATGGACGCCATCTGCCATCTCTTCGCCGGGCGCGGCGAGCGGATCGCCGTCGAGTCCCCTTCGTACGCCAACATTCTTCAACTGATGCGGGAGGCGGGTGCCCGGCTGGTGCCGGTCGCCATGGCGGAGGGGCTGGGCGGCTGGGACCTGCCGCGTTGGCGGCAGGTGCTCCGGGACGCGGCGCCCCGGCTGGCCTATGTCGTCGCGGACTTCCACAACCCCACCGGCGCGCTCACGGACGAGGAGCAGCGCCGTGGGTTGGTGGACGCCGCCCGGTCGGCCGGTACGGTCCTCGTCGTCGACGAGACCATGTCGGAGCTGCGGTTGGACGACGGGATCGAGATGCCCCGGCCCGTCTGCGCCTTCGATCCGGCGGGCAGCACCGTCCTCACCGTCGGGTCGGCCAGCAAGGCGTTCTGGGCCGGGATGCGGATCGGCTGGGTGCGCGCGGCCCCCGATGTGATCCGCTCGCTGGTCGCCGCCCGCGCCTACGCCGACCTCGGTACTCCCGTTCTGGAGCAGCTCGCGATCCACTGGCTGATGCGCACCGGGAGCTGGGAGGAGGCCGTCCGGATCCGGCGCACCCAGGCCCGGGAGAACCGCGACGCGCTGGTGACAGCGGTGCGGCGGGAGCTGCCGGAGTGGGAGTTCGAGATCCCCGGCGGGGGGCTCACGCTCTGGGTGCGGACCGGGGGCCTCTCCGGTTCCCGGCTGGCCGAGGTGGGCGAGCGGGTGGGGGTGCGGGTGCCGTCCGGCCCGCGCTTCGGGGTCGACGGGGCCTTCGAGGGCTTCGTACGGCTGCCGTTCACGGTCGGCGGTCCGGTCGCCGACGAGGCGGCGGTACGGCTGGCCGCCGCCGCGCGACTGGTGGAGAAGGGCGCGACGACGGGCGCCGAGGCGCCGAGGACCTTCGTCGCCTGATCGTCCGCCGCGGGGCCGGTCCGCCCGGTCACCTGCCCGGGTCCGGTCCGCCCGGTCATCCGCCCGGGGTCGGTCCGGTCCCTTCCGGGGCTGGTGGCGCGGTCAGCCCTCGGCCGGTACGGGGGCGGGCCGCCGCTCCGGCGTGCCGTCGCCCGGCTGCCCCCCGGCCGCGCCCGCGGCGTCCGGCCCTCCGGCGCCCTGCGGCTCCGGCAGCAGTTCCAGCACCGCCCGCCGCTGGGCCTCGCTCGTCGCTTCGTCGTACGGGTCGGGGGTCGCCGGCACCTGGAGTCGGAGCACCGGCCCGGCGCCGAGTCGGGCGTAACCGCGCCCCGGCGGGACGTCCGGGGTCGGTGTGGTGTGGGGGGCCGTCCCGAGCACGGCCTCGACCCGGTCGAAGGTGGCGGGCCCGAGCACCACCCGGGCGCGGGTGTGCGCCCGTACGGCGTCGGAGAGCGTGTCCAGGCTGTCGTACTGCTCGGCCACCACCACGGTCACCTGTGCGGCCCGGCCGTGGCGCAACGGCACCCGGAGCAACTCCTGTGGGTCGGTGTGCCCGTCCGCGGCGGCCAGATGACCGAAGACGCCCGGCCGGTCCACCAGGATCCAGAGCGGTCGCCGGGTGTCATCGGGGGCCTGACGCCCCGCCTGGCGGGCCCGGTTCGCGGCGATCAGCCGCCGCTCGGTCTCGTGCGCCGCCCACTCCAGGCTGCTCAGCGCCCCGGCCAGAGCGCATTCGACGGCCAGCACGCCCGACCGCCCGGTCAGGCTCGCGTACTCGCCGGTCCCGCTGCCCTCCACGATCAGCACGTCTCCGTGCTGGAGCGCCTGGAGGGCGATCGACCGCAGCAGGGTGGTGGTGCCGCTGCCGGGCTCGCCGACGGCGAGCAGATGCGGCTCGGTGGAGCGGGGGCCGGTGCGCCAGATCACCGGGGGCGCGTCCCAGGTCTCCGCGCCGTCGGTCACGGGTACGGTGCGCTGCACCGCGCCCGCGTCGGTGAAGCCCAGCACGGTCTCGCCGGGGACGGTGACGAAGCGTTGGGCGGCGATGGTGGTGGACAGCGCGGGAAGCACGCTCATCACGACCTGGTTCCCCTCCTCGTCCCAGGTGAAGCGGAGTTCACGGCCGCGGCCCGACTTGGCGTGCAGCAACTGCTCGATCCGGGCCCGGGACTCGACCTCGCCGTCGGTGAAGTACGCGGGGTACTTCACTCGCAGATCGGTCAGCCGCCCGTCGGTGTCGAACGCGTAGTCACTGAAGGCGTCGTTCCACCCGCCCCCGTGGGAGAAGAGCGGAGCGGGGTCGTCCGGGACCGAGAAGTACGGCACGAGGGCTTCGTACAGCGCCTGGAGCCGTGCGGCCTCCGCCTCGTCGGGACCGGTCCGTACGGGCGTGCGCACCCGTCCCCGCCAGGCAGCCGCGGCCATCGCCGAGATCAGGGCCAGCACGGGCCCGTACGGGATGAGCGCGGCTGCCATGACGCAGCCCGCCAGCAGGAGGAGCGCGGGACCACGCTTCTCCTTGGGGGTGGCGGCCCACTTCCGGCGGGCGTCGCCGGCCAGCAGCCGCAGACCACGGGTGACCGTGATCAGCGGATGGAGGACGTCCGTGGCGCTGTCGGCGGCCGTGCGCGCGATCTCCCGGCTCCGGGCGATCTGCGCGGTTCCGCTGCTCAGAATGCGGGGGAGTGGGCGCCGGGCCACGTCGGTCTCCTCTGGAAGGTTCTGTTGTCGCTGGTGTCGGGGCGGGGCCGGGTGGGTCGGGGTGGGTCGGCGGTGGTCAGAACTTGATCCCGCCCAGCAGGCTGGCGAGGCTCTGGCTGCCCGCCTTGATGCTGGGGGCGATGGCGGTGCCCGCGAGGAAGAAGCCGAAGAGTGCGGAGACGATCGCGTGCGAAGCCTTGAGGCCGTCTTTCCTGAAGAACAGGAAGACGATGATCGCGAGCAGGACCACGCCTGAGATGGACAGGATCATGAGGTTCTCCTGGGTGAGGGGACAGTCACCTTGAGTTCTTCCAGCCTCACCTGAAGTATCTATGCGATAAAAGGTGCAAATGAGTGAAAATGACGGTATTTCACTGCACTGGCGGACGGCATGCCCTCGCCCGAGGGGCACACTCCGCGCCCACCCCGCACAGTGCCTCCGCGCCCACCCCGCACAGTGCCTCCGTGCTCGCTCCGGACGGCGCCTGCGCGGCCGGCCCGTTCAGCGCCTGCGCGCCCGCTCTGGGCCGCACCTCGCGCCCGGCCCTGGACAGTGCCCCGCACCCGCCGCGCCGCGCGGCCGTGCTCGCCCCGCGCCGTGCGCCGCGCCCCGCCCCGGCACGCCCGCGCGAGCGACCGTGCCGCCCCCGTCAGGGCAGTAACCTGTCGGTTCACTCGTACGGCTGCCCCCGCCGTGCGCCCCAGGTCAACGCAGTGAAAGGCGGTCCTTCAGATGAGTGAGGCACCGGACCCCGAAGTGATCGAACTCGCGACCAAGGTCTTCGACCTGGCCCGGCAGGGCGAGACCGACGCCCTCGCCGCGTACATCGACGCGGGCGTCCCCGCCAACCTCACCAACGACCGCGGCGACACCCTCGTCATGCTCGCCGCCTACCACGGCCACGCCGCGGCCGTCTCGGCGCTCCTCGCCCGGGGCGCCGAGCCGGACCGCCCCAACGACCGCGGCCAGACCCCGCTCGCCGGCGCCGTCTTCAAGGGCGAGGACGCCGTGATCCGCGCACTGCTGGACGGCGGGGCCGACCCGGCCGCCGGAACTCCCTCCGCGGCGGATACCGCGCGAATGTTTGGGAAGACAGAGCTTCTGGAGTTGTTCGGCGACCGGTGAGGCCGGCCGGACGGCACACGGAGAATTCCCCCGGAAGTCTTCGAGACGTTCCCGGGACGTCCCTGGCAGGGGCGTCGTAAATGTGGTCGCGGTGGCGATATGGGTGGGTCATCATGACGTCGGGCCCTGTCCCGGACATCACCGGGAATTCCCCCCTGGGGCCACCGACGAGAGGCAGGACGATGGTCTACACCAAGCGGAAGACGCGGATGCGGATGACGACGGGCGGCTCCACATGCTGCTGCGCGGCCTAGTCATTTCCCTTCCCCGGTCGCGTCGAGAGCTTGATGTGAGGCTTTCCCCATGTTCGATCCAGTCATAGCGCCGAGCGGCACGCTCCTCGGCCTGCTGCAGAGGGGCCGCGGCGACGGCACGCTGCACGCCCTCGCGGCGCCGCGCGCCGAGGCGCTCGCGGCCCTCAACCACTGCGTGCTGAACGATCCCCGTCACGACTGGCAGGTCGAGAACCGTTCCCTCTACTACGCCCGCCTGTACCTGGATCTCCACGGCGGTCTTGAGGAGATCCAGCGCCACCTGAGCGATGTCGACGACCACCTCGACACCGACGAGGCCAGGACCGGCCTCGCGCTCTCGGTGCTCGGTCATCTCGCGTCGTACGGCAGGGAGGACGCCCTGGCCCTGCTGCGTGGGTACGCCGCCACCGGCTCAAGCTGGGCCTGGGCCCTCGACGAGCTGGCCCTCCGCGACGACGACGCGGGACTGCGCGCGCTCGCCGCCCCGATCCTCGCCAGATTCCCGGCCGGCCCGGAGGGCGAGGCCGAACTCGCCGTCGCCGTACGGGACGCGTTCGAGCCCCGGCCCTGGCGGCTGTGGGCCGACGACCCGCGGCCGGCGATCGGACTCCGGGTGCGCGCCGCCCGCGAGGCGGGCTCCTTCGACCGCTGGCAGCGCCAGATGCGGCCCAGCGGGCCACGACCCGGCTGGAGCGTCCAGGCCGTGTTCGACTGGGCCGACGAGGGCCTGGGACGCGGCGCGCTGCTGCACGTCCCCGCCGCGCGCTGTCTGTCCGCCGTGGCCGGGACCGACGACCGGCCCGCGATCGTGGCCGCCGCCCGCGCGGGAACCGACGGCGCGCGCGGCGCGGCCCTGCACTATCTCGCCGAGTCGCGCGACCCCGTCGTCCTCGATCTGATCGAGACGGCCGTCAACACCGGCTCCCGCACCGTCGCCGAGGCCGCGATCTCCGCGTTCGAGCGCATGTGCGGTGACGACGCCGTCGGGCGGGCCCGCGGCTGGGTCCACCGCCCGGACGCCCTCGGCGCGTCCGCCGCCGGCGTGCTCGCCTGCCGCGGCGCCGCTGAGGACGCCACGCTCGTCCTCGGCGCGCTGCGGGAGACCGTCCGGGCCGACGGCCCCGACGCGCCCACGCTGTGGACCCTCGTCGACGGCACCGGACGCCTCGGCATCGGCTGCGCGGCACCCGTACTGCGCCACGTCTACCGGGAGACCACCTCGTCCGGGCTGCGGGGCCGGGCGGCCCGCGCGCTGGCCGCCACCGACGCCTCCTTCGCCACCGGATTCGCCGTCGAATGCCTGTGGGACTGCGAGGAGACGACCCGGGAGGTCGCCGCGCGACACGCGGAGACGGGCGATGTACGGGTCGCCGAACGGCTGCGCAGACTGGCGGCCGATCCGGCCGAGGAGGCCGAGGTGCAGACGGCGGTCCGCAGCAGAATCGGTCCGGACATGCCCGCGGTCTGAGCCGTGCACGCAGCCTTACGGCGGGGTCGGGAGCACTCCCGACCCCGCCGTGAGGCATCCAACTGCTCCAGCGCCGGGAGCGGCCCGCGCCCCCCTGCCGGCCCGCGCCCGCTCCCCTCACTGCTCCCGCGCCCGCCCCCTGCCGGCGCGCCACCGCTCCGGTGCCGGCCCGCGCCCGTAACCGTTCCCGCGCCCGCCACCGTGTCAAGGCACGCCCCCCGCGCCAGAATGGGAACATGAGCGGGCGCTGGGAATTCTGGATCGACCGGGGCGGCACCTTCACCGACATCGTGGGCCGACGCCCCGACGGGCGGCTCGTCACCCGCAAACTGCTCTCGCACGACCCCGGGCGCTACCCGGACGCCGCAGTGGCCGGCATCCGGCTGCTGCTCGGCCTCCACCCCGGCGAACCCGTCCCCGCCGCCAGGGTCGCCGCCGTCCGGATGGGCACCACCGTCGCCACCAACGCCCTGCTGGAGCGACGCGGCGAACCGACCGTCCTTGTCATCACCGAGGGCTTCCGCGACGCCCTCCGGATCGCCTACCAGAACCGCCCCCGGATCTTCGACCGCCGGATCGTCCTCCCGGAGGCCGTGTACGAGCGCGTCGTGGAGGTCCCCGAGCGGGTCGACGCCCACGGCGCCGTCGTCCACCCCCTCGACCTGCCCGCCGTCACCGAACGGCTCGCGGCCGCCCACGCCGACGGATTCCGCAGCGTCGCCGTCGTCCTGATGCACGGCTACCGCCACCCCGCCCACGAGCTCCGGATCGCCGAGGTCGCCCGGGAGCTGGGATTCCCCCAGATCAGTTGCTCGCACGAGGTCAGCCCGCTGATCAAACTCGTACCGCGCGGTGACACGACCGTCGTGGACGCCTACCTCTCCCCGATTCTGCGCCGGTACGCCGACGGTGTCGCCGCCGAACTCGACGGCATCCGCCTGATGTTCATGCAGTCCAACGGCGGGCTGCGGGAGGCCGCCCACTTCCGCGGCAAGGACGCCGTGCTGTCGGGACCCGCCGGCGGGGTCGTCGGGATGGCCCGCACCGCCGCACAGGCCGGCTTCGACCGCGTGATCGGCTTCGACATGGGCGGCACATCGACCGATGTCTCCCACTACGCGGGCGAGTTCGAGCGTGCGCTCGGCACCCAGGTCGCCGGAGTGCGGATGCGCGCGCCGATGATGAGCATCCACACCGTCGCAGCCGGGGGCGGCTCCCTGCTCCACTTCGACGGCCGCCGCTACCGGGTCGGCCCCGAATCGGCGGGTGCCGACCCCGGCCCCGCCGCCTATCGCCGCGGCGGCCCGCTCACCGTCACCGACGCCAATGTGATGCTCGGCCGGATCCAGCCCGCCCACTTCCCGGCCGTCTTCGGCCCCGACGGCGATCAGCCGCTCGACTCCGCCGTCGTGCGGGAGCGTTTCACCGCACTCGCCCGGCGCGTCCGCGCGGAGACCGGCACCGACCGGAGCCCCGAGGACGTCGCCGCGGGCTTCCTGGAGATCGCCGTGCTCAACATGGCGAACGCGGTCAAGAAGATCTCCGTACAGCGCGGGCACGACATCACCCGGTACGCCCTCAACTCCTTCGGCGGCGCTGGCGGACAGCACGCCTGCGCGGTCGCCGACGCCCTCACCATCGACACGGTGATCGTCCCGCCGCTGGCCGGGGTGCTCTCCGCTTACGGCATCGGGCTCGCCGACGCCACCGCCATGCGCGAGCAGTCCGTGGAGGCCGAACTCGGCTACGACACCGGGGAGACGCTCCAGCGCGTACGGGAACTCTGCGCGGCCCTCGCCGACCGCACCCGCGCCGAACTCCGTGCCGACGCCGTCCCCGACGCCGCGATCACCACCCGCGCGCGTGTGCTGCTCCGCTACGCCGGGACCGACGCGAGCCTGCCCGTCGCGCTGGACACCGCCACCGCCATGAAGGACGCCTTCGCATCAGCCCACCGCGCCCGCTACGCCTTCACGATGGACAAACCGGTCGTCGTGGAAGCCGTCTCCGTCGAGGCGGTCGGGGCGGCGGGCGCGCACACCACGGTGGTACGGGAGGCTTCCGCGGAGCACGGCAGCGAGCACGGAAGCGAGCAGGGAGGGGAGCACGGCAGCGAGCGCGGCAGCGAGCACGGAGGGGAGCACGGCGGGTCTCGGCCCCCGCCCCGGGTGTCGATGTTCGTGGCCGGTGCCCGGCGCCGGGTGCCGCTCCACCGGCGCGCGGACCTCGCGCCCGGCGACACGGTGGACGGACCGGCCGTCATCACCGAGGACGACGCCACCACCGTCGTCGACCCCGGCTGGCGCGCCGCCGTCGGAGAGCACGGCCACCTCCTGCTGAACCGCGTCACCGCCCGGCCCGGCCGGGTCGCCGTTGGCACCGATGTCGACCCGGTCCTGCTGGAGGTCTTCAACAACCTCTTCATGGCCATCGCCGAGCAGATGGGCGTACGGCTGGAGAACACCGCGCACTCCGTCAACATCAAGGAACGGCTCGACTTCTCCTGCGCCCTCTTCGACCCCGAGGGCCATCTGATCGCCAACGCGCCCCATATCCCGGTCCACCTCGGCTCGATGGGCGACTCCATCAAGGAGGTGCTGCGGCGCAACGGGGACGGGCTGCGGCCGGGAGATGTCTACGCGAT
This sequence comes from Streptomyces sp. NPDC020965, assembly GCF_044333555.1. NCBI lineage: Bacteria > Bacillati > Actinomycetota > Actinomycetes > Kitasatosporales > Streptomycetaceae > Streptomyces > Streptomyces sp. NPDC020965. The sequence continues at coordinate 31,939 of NZ_JBIRRE010000009.1, read as the reverse complement.
CAACGATCCGTACCACGGCGGCACCCATCTGCCCGATGTGACGGTCGTGACGCCGGTCTTCGACGGCGGCGAACTCCGCTTCCTGGTGGCCTCGCGTGGCCACCATGCCGAGATCGGCGGCATCACCCCTGGCTCCATGCCGGCCTTCAGCCGGACGATCGACGACGAGGGGGTGCTCTTCGACAACTGGCTCCTCGTACGCGACGGCCGGTTCCGCGAGCGGGAGACCCGGGAGCTGCTGGCCGGCGCCGTACACCCGTCCCGCGCCCCCGACGTCAACATCGCCGATCTGCGGGCCCAGATCGCCGCCAACGAGAAGGGGATCGCGGAACTGCGACGGATGGTCGACCAGTTCGGACTCGACGTGGTCCACGCCTATATGCGGCACGTGCGGGACAACGCCGAGGAATCGGTTCGCCGCATCGTCGCCGGGCTCACCGACGGCGCCTACCGCTACGAGACCGACGGCGGCGCCGTCATCGAGGTCGCGCTCCGGGTGGACCGGGGCGGCCGCGCCGCCGTCATCGATTTCACCGGCACCTCGCCGCAGCGGCCCGGCAACGACAACGCGCCGACGTCCGTGGTGACGGCCGCCGTGCTCTATGTCTTTCGGACCCTGGTCGGCGAGGACATCCCGCTCAACAGCGGCTGTCTGGAACCCCTGGAGATCAGGGTCCCGGAGGGGTCCATGCTCGCGCCCGTCCACCCCGCGGCGACCGTCGCGGGCAATGTGGAGACCTCCCAGGCGGTCACCGGAGCGCTGTACGCGGCCCTGGGTGTCCAGGCCGAGGGCTCGGGCACCATGAACAACCTGACCTTTGGCAACGACCGGGTGCAGTACTACGAGACCATCGCGAGCGGCTCGGGCGCGGGCGACGGCTTCGCCGGCGCCGACGCCGTCCAGACCCATATGACCAACTCGCGCCTCACCGACCCGGAAGTACTGGAGTGGCGGTACCCGGTGCGCGTGGACGCGTTCTCGGTACGGGAGGGCAGCGGCGGTACGGGGCGGTGGCGCGGCGGCGACGGCGTGGTCCGTGAGATCCGCTTCCTGGAGCCGATGACGGTGACCCTGCTGACCGGGCACCGCCGCGTCGCGCCGTACGGGATGGCGGGCGGCGGCACCGGCGCGCTCGGCGCGAACCGGGTGGAACGCGCGGACGGGAGCGTGACACCGCTCGGCGGTGTGGACTCGGTGACGGTCGGTCCGGGGGACGTGCTGGTGGTCGAGACGCCGGGGGGCGGGGGCTACGGCCCCCCGGCCTCTCCGCCGACTCCGCCGACTCCTCAGGCGGGGGACGCGCGCTGAGACGGAACCGCCGGGGCGTCAGCGGCCCGGCACGAACCGCACCGGTGTGCCCGGAACCGCCTGGGCCGCCGCACCGAGGTCGCGCGGGTCGACGACCGCCACCACCGGATAACCCCCCGTCGTCGGATGATCGGCGAGAAAGAGCACCGGAAGACCGTCCGGAGGCACCTGCACCGCCCCCAGCACCATCCCCTCACTGGGCAGTTCACCGCTCAGGGTCCGCTCCAGGGCCGGCCCGTCCAGCCGCAGCCCGATGCGGTTGCCGGCCGCCGACACGCGGTACCGGCCCGTGGCCAGTGTCCGGGCGGCCGTCTCACTGAACCAGTCCGCGCGTGGCCCGAACCGCATCCGGAGCACCAACTCGGCGGGCGGCGCGGGCCAGGGCACTCCGCCGTCCACCCGGGCGGGCGGTCCGCCGGACGCCCCCAGGGGCAGCACGGTCCCGTCCGTGAGCGGCGGCGGACCGAGCCCGGAGAGCAGATCGGTGGACCGGCTGCCGAGCACCGGATCGACCGCGATCCCGCCGGCGAAGGCGAGATAGCTCCGCACCCCGGAGGTGGCCCGGCCCGCTTCGAGCAGCGATCCGGGCGCCATCCGCACCGGCGCCCCCCAGGCCACCGGACGGCCGTCGACGGTGACCGGGCAGGGCGCCCCGCCGACGACGGCGGTCACCGGGCCGCGCGGCCGGACGGCACAGCCGTCGACCGTGGTCTCCAGGACCGCGGCGTGTGCCGGATTGCCCACCAGCCGGTTGGCGAGCCGGGCGGCGTGCGGGTCGAGCGCCCCCGAGCGGGGGACGCCGAGATGGGCGAACCCCGGCCGGCCGAGATCCTGCACGGTCGTCAGCGCACCCGCCCGGACGACCGCGATGGCACGATCCGTCATCGCCGCTCCGGGACGAACCGCACCCGGGTCCCGGGGGTCAGCAGCGCCGCGGGCTCCCGCACCGGGTCCCACAGCTCCAGCTCCGTGGTGCCGATCAACTGCCAGCCCCCGGGGGACGCGCGGGGATAGATCCCGGTGTACGGGCCGGCCAGGGCGAGCGAACCCCGGGGGACCGCGGTGCGCGGGGTGGCCCGGCGAGGGACCGCGTACCGCTCCGGCAGCCCGGTGAGATAACCGAAGCCGGGCGCGAAGCCACAGAACGCGACGCGGAATTCGGCGGCCGAGTGGATCGCCGCCGCCTCGTCAGCCGGCACGCCCCACAGCGCCGCGACCGCCGCCAGATCGGGCCCGTCGTAGCGGACCGGCACCTCGATCGCATCCGCCGCGCGCGGCGGCAGGGGCGGAATCTCCCACTCCAGGACGTCGCGGGCCAACCGATCGGGATCGTCCAGCCCGTCGAGCAGGACCGTCCGGGCAGCGGGCACGATCTCCTGTACGGGGGGGAGGGTGCCGGCCGCCCGGCGCCGCAGCAGCTCCGCATGGAGCGCCTCCGCCGCCCCGCCGTCCGTCAGCTCGATGAGCAGGGCCCGGTCGCCGACCGGCAGGATCCTCATACGAATGACTCCACCCGCACTCCCGCCGTCTCCAACTGACGGCGGACCTGGCGCGCGAGCGACACGGCCCCCGGGGTGTCGCCGTGCAGACAGAGCGAGCGCGCCCGCACCGGGACGGAGCGTCCGCAGCGCGAGGTGATCACCCCGAAGCGGGCCATGCTCACGGACCGCTCGACCACGGTGGCCCCGTCGGTGAGCACCGCGCCGTCCTCGCCGCGCGGCACCAGTGTGCCCTCGGCGGTGTAAGCGCGATCCGCGAACGCCTCGGTGATCACCGGGAGTCCGGCCTTCTCCGCCATGGTGTGCAGCATCGATCCCGGCAGCCCCAGCAGTGGTAGTCGTTCGCCCGAGAGCAGCACTCCCTCGACCACGGCGGCGGCCTGTTCCTCGTCGCGCACGACGCGGTTGTAGAGGGCGCCGTGCGGTTTGACGTACGAGACCCGGGAGCCGGCCGCGCGGGCGAAGACCTCCAGCGCGCCTATCTGATAGGCGATCTCGGCGGCCAGCTCGTCGGCGGGCACGTCCATCGCGCGCCGTCCGAAGCCGGCGAGATCGCGGTAGGACACCTGGGCGCCGATCCGCACCGAGTGCTCGGCGGCGAGCGCACAGACCCTGCGCATGGTGGGAGCGTCCCCGGCGTGGAAGCCACAGGCGACATTGGCGCTGGTGACGACGGACAGCAACTGCTCGTCGTCGGTGAGACGCCAGCGGCCGAAGCCCTCGCCGAGGTCCGCGTTGAGATCGATGGTCGCCCAGGTCATGTACTCCACCTCCGTGCCGAATGCTGTCCCCTCCGCGCTGTGCCCCCGCCGTGCCCTCCCCGCAGTGCCGTCACGCCAGCTCCTTGCCGCGCGTCTCGGGGAGACCGAGCAGCGCCACCATGGCGAGACCGTAACCGACGGCGCCCAGGACGAGCGCGCCGCCCACTCCCCAACTGTCGGAGAGCTGCCCGACGAGGGTGGGCAGGAACGCGCCCACCGCGCGACCGCTGTTGTAGGTGAACCCCTGGCCGGTACCGCGTACGGCCGTCGGATACAGCTCGCTGAGGAAGGAACCGAAGCCGCTGAAGATCGCGGACATACAGAACCCCAGCGGGAAGCCGAGCACCAGCAGCAGTCCATTGGCCCCCGGGGGGATGTGGGTGTACGCGATGACGCCGAACGCGGAGAGCACGGCGAACAGCGCGATGTTCTTCTTCCGACCGAGACGGTCGGTGAGATATCCGCCGGTGAGATAGCCGATGAAGGCGCCGGATATGAGAAACGCCAGATAGCCACCGGTGCCGACCACGGTCAGCCCGCGCTCGGTCTTGAGATAGGTCGGCACCCAGGTGGCGAGGGTGTAGTAGCCGCCCTGCACACCGGTGGAGAGCAGGGTGGCGAAGAGGGTGACGCGCAGCAAGTCCTTCTTGAAGATGGCGGTGAACGATCCGCGACCGGCACCGGCCGTGCGCCGGGCGGCGGCGGCCTCGGGGGCGTCGCTGACATGCCGCCGCACATAGACGACCAGCAGCGCGGGGAGCGCGCCCGTCCAGAACATCACCCGCCAGGCGGTGTCGGCGTCGAGGAAGGCGAAGACCAGGGTGTAGACGACGACGGCGAGGGCCCAGCCAACGGCCCAGGCGCTCTGGACGGCACCGAGGGTCCGGCCCCGGTGCTTCGCGGTGGCGTACTCGGCGACCAGGATCGCGCCGACCGCCCACTCACCGCCGAAGCCGAGACCCTGAAGGGCCCGGAAGACCAGCAGCGTCTCGTAGTTGGGAGCGAAGCCGCACGCGACCGTGAAGACCGCATAGGTGATGACCGTGATCATCAGGGCCCGCACCCGGCCGATCCGGTCCGCGAGAACACCGGCGAGCGCGCCGCCCACCGCGGAGACCACCAGGGTGACGGTGGTGAGCAGCCCGGTCTGGCCGTTGTCCAGGCTGAAGTAGGCGGAGATCGCCACCATGCTCAGCGGCAGGGTGAAGTAGTCGTACGAGTCGAGGCCGTAGCCGCCGAACGCGCCGCCGAAGGCGCGGCGCCCGCGCGGGCCGAGCGCGCGGAACCAGTCGAACGCACCGGTGGCCCCGGGCTCTTCGGCGGGGGCTTCGCTGTCCGGTCGGGTCCGGGCCGTACTCATCTGCACCTCGCTGCGCGGGAGATGAAGCTGACGACGTATCTGGTGGACCAACGGTAGAGGATTGTTGAACGATTCCACAAGGGGTTCGTTGATTCGTTCCTTCTTCTACGATGGGATCACGCGTCGGGCAGCCCCCCGGCGAGGGGGACGACGGAGAGGGGCGTTGTGGCGACGACGGAGCCGGACATCCAGGGGACCGGCGCGGCCGATGGCGGTGTCCGTCCGGGCGATCCGGGCGGACTGGCCGACGACCGCGCGCTGTTGAGCCGGACCAGCACGGCGGAACGGGTCGCGGACATCCTGCGCACCCGGATCGCCGAGGGGTACTTCCAGCCGGGCGAGCGGCTCTCCGAGGAAGGCATCGGCAAGGCGCTCGGCGTCTCGCGCAACACCCTGCGCGAATCATTCCGGCTGCTGACCCATGAACGGCTGCTCGTCCACGAACTCAATCGCGGGGTGTTCGTCCGGATGCTGGCCGTCCAGGACGTCGTCGACATCTACCGCACCCGGCGCCTCGTCGAATGCGCCGTGATGCAGGGCCTCGGCGACCCCCCGTACCCCCTCGACCCGCTCGATCTGGCGGTGAGCGACGGCGAGCGGTCCGCGCGGGAGCACGACTGGACCGGCGTCTCCACCGCCAACATCCACTTCCACCGCGAGCTGGTCGCCCTCGCCGGGTCCGCCCGCACCGACGAGCTGATGCGCGGTGTGCTGGCGGAGCTGCGGCTCGCCTTCCACATCGTCGACGACCCCCGCCGGCTCTACCAGCCCTATCTGGTCCGCAACCGGGCCATCCTGGAGGCCCTGCGGGCGGGCGACCGGACGGGCGCGGAGCGACTGCTGGCGGAGTATCTGGACGATTCGAGGGCGCAGGTGGTGGAGACGTACGCGCGTCTCGTGACCGAGGAGTCGTAGGCCCTCCCGGCTCGCCTTCCCGGCCGACCTGCCCGACCTGCCCGACCTGCGCGGCCGGTGCGGCCGGCCCGGCCGGCGCGGGCGACCGGGGTGGACTCCCCGCGGCGGCGAGTCCGGGCGAAGCCTGCGCGGCCCCCGGCCAGGCCCCCACTCGGCCCCCCGGTGGGGTACCCCGGGTGGACTCCCCTGCGGGGGCTCCACGAGCGGGCCGCAGGGGCGAAGCACCCAGGGCGAGTGCCCCCTCCCGCGGTCGCGTCTGTGCCGTTTCGACCGTTGTCAGTGTGAGGACCTAATCTGTGCAGCGTGACTTCGCCTGCCTCGACGGACTTCGCTCCGCCCCAGCTCAGCGCGGGGCCGCGGCCCGCACAGGGCCCGGCCGCCGACGAAGGGCTGGCGCGACGGCTGCGCGCGCTCGCCTGCACCGCGCCGCTCCACGACCTCGACGCCCGCAAGGCGAATCTCGCGGGGGAGTACACGGTCTACGCGATGGCGGAGGTCGCCCTCGCTGCCATCGACCTCGTCACCCTCAATATGGACTTCGACACCGGCGCCGACCACGACCAGATCGTCGCCCGGCTGCTCCCGAGGGTCGCGGCCCAGGCCCCCCGGCGCCCGGCCGCCGAGCACGAGCGGGTCGCCCGCTGGGTGCTGGAGAATCTGATCAATGTCGGCAGCGTGGACCGCGGCTTCCGCGCCGTCTACGGCACCTTCGGCGCCGACGGCGTCTACACCCGCCGCGATTACGACTTCAAGCTCATCGAGGAAGTCCCCGGTTACGGCGGCAGCGTCTACCTCCGCACCACGGACGAAGCGGTCAACGTCCTCGTCGGCGCCCTCGACACCGACGTCACCAGCGCGCAGATCGCGGCCGAGGTCAAGCTGGAGGTCCTGATCAACCGGGGCCGGCTCGCCGACGCCCAGCTCGCCGCCGAACAAGCCAGGTACCGCACCGTGCAGTACGCCGAGACGCTCCGGCGCACCCTGGAGGCGACCCGCCGCGACGTCCGCGCCGTCGACTGGCTGAACGCCGTCCCCGACATGATCGCCGAGGCCCTCGACCACATCGCCGACCGCTACCGCCACGAGAACGCCATCCTCACGAACATCCGCAAGGCGCGTGACGAGGCGGAGCCCGGCTCCGACCCGAAGACGAGCGAACACAAGCGGCGGGCGGCCGAGCTGGTCGACATCGTCAAGGACTGCATCCGCCGCCACACCCAGCTCCAGTCCCGGCTGCTGGAGGCGGGCCCCCTCTTCCGCGCCGAACAGGACCGCCAGGCGTTCGCCCGCCCCACCACCCGCACCGGCCTCGACCTCTACGGACAGTTGGTCGCCCCCGTGCTGCCGCTCCCGCTGGCGTCGGCGATCCGGGTCACGGACGCGTTCTTCGCCCGGGGCACCGGGCTGCGCACCCCGTCGTCCGTCCGCCTCGGCGACCTGGTGGACCTGCTGCTGACACCCCCGGCCGAGCGGGAACACCTGGGCGCCGAGATGCCCGAGCCGGATCTGATCGCCACCCCCGACGACAGCCGCTTCAGCGAGGAACAGCTCGCGAGCGCCATGGACCTGCTCGACCTGGAGCACGACGCCCCGCGCAGGCTGTCCGGCCTCCTCGCGGAGGCGCGCCGGCGTGACCCGGAGCTGCCGTACCTGGTGGCGCTGCTGTCGATCCACGCCGCCAGCCCGCCGGTGGGCACCGCGTACCGCCAGGGTGAGGAGCGGCTGCTCTTCGCCGTCGACGACGGCACCGAGCTGGACGACCCCGAGTTCGGCGGCGCCGACCTGATCGTCGGCACGGCGCTGCTCGACGCGGCCGGCATGGCAGCCGGGCGTACGGAGGCGTCATGACCCCCCGCCACCACGTCCGGCCACGCCCGCGCCCCCCGGCTCCGCACCACTCCCGGGACGCCGCCCGACCAGAAGGAGCACCGGCCGCCCGACCGGGAGCCCCCTCCGTACGACCTCCCGGAGCGTGCGACGGACCACGGCCCCCGACGACGACCCCGCCGCGCGCCCGACCCCACCGCCCCGCCGCAGGGGCCGCCCCCGCGCCCCACCCCGTCCGCACCGAGGAGACACCCCAGTGACCGACCACCACGCCGAGCAGGACACCTGGCGTGAGCCGGCCACCGGCGACGCCGCCCCGGACGCCGGACCGGGCCGCGTCACCCCGGCCGACGCCGCCGACGCCGCCCGTCTCGTCTCCTTCGGCCTCCAGCCCAAGCTGCTCCCCGCCCGCGACGCCGAATACGCCGAACTGCTCCGCCGCTACCGCGAGGACACTCCCTTCGCCCGGCTCGCCGACGCCGTGGCCACCGGCCTCGGGCTCATCGTCCTCGAAGTGTCCCCGCGCGCCGGAATGGCCGTCGCCGCCGGTGAGGACTCCGTCTTCGCGGTCCGGATGGGCGATTACGCCCGGCGCGCGTCCCCGGAATCCGCCGACCGGTTCCTGCACGGCCTGGCCCATCTCGCGGTGGCCGCCCTGGCCTTCCCCCGCCCCGAGGACCTCGCCGACGACGGCTACATCGGCCGGATCACGGTCAACGGCGTGGACGCCTTCGTCCGGCAGGCATGCCGCCGTCTGGAGGAGCGGGCCGACGCCGAGGGGGAGAACACCGACCCCGCCACTGAGGCCCCCGGCCTGGAGGCCGGCTGGCGGATCTGGACCCGGCGCAGCGCCACCGGAGCCACCAAGGACGCGCGGCGGCTGGCGGGTTCGACGACGGGCATCGTCGGCAAGGCCGTCGCCTTCCTCACCGACTCGGGCTTCCTCCAGCGCACCGGGGACGACGCGGGCGGCGCGTACCGCACCACCGCGCGCTACCAACTCCAGGTCCGTGACATGGCGGGCAGCGCCGCCATGGCCGAACTGCTCGACCTCGGCCTCGTACCGGTCAGCGACGGCACCGCCACCCTCGTACCGCCGCCCGACGGAGACGACGCGGAGCTGGTGGCCGACGCCGGGCTGCCGTTCCACTCCTGACCCGTATCCGCCGCCCGCCCGCCCCCACCACGAGAGTCCGCCGCCATGTACGAGCTGTCCCGCGTCCGCCTCTACTCCATCGGGCCCGCCGGCGCGCGCTACGCCGACACCGTGCTCGATCTGCGCGGCGTCGGCAGGCCCGTGCCCAACCCCGCGCCCACCCAGGCGGAATTCTTCGCGGCCGAGCCGGTCGGCCCGCCGCGCCGACCGGCCCCCGCCGGCGTGCTCTTCCTGGAGAACGGCGGCGGCAAGTCCGTCCTCCTGAAGCTGATCTTCTCCGTGATGCTGCCGGGCCACCGCAACACCCTCGGTGGCGCCAGCTCCGGCGTGCTGCGCAAATTCCTGCTCGCCGACGACTGCGGGCATGTCGCCCTGGAGTGGCAGCACACGCTCACCGGCGAACTGGTGGTCGTCGGCAAGGCCAGCGAGTGGCGGGGCCGCCAGGTCTCCAACGACCCGCGGAAGTTCGCGGAGGCGTGGTACTCCTTCCGGCCGGGCCCCGGGCTGAGCCTGGACTCCCTCCCGGTCGCCGAGTCCACGGCGATCCGCCCCGCGGCCGAGGGCGCGTCCGGCGCGCGGGGCCGCCGCCGCACCATGAAGGGCTTCCGGGACGCGCTCACCGAGGCGGGCAGGTTCTACCCGCATCTCGACGTCTCCTGGGAGGAGATCCACGACCGCTGGAACGAACACCTGGGCGAGCTGGGCCTCGACCCCGAACTCTTCCGCTACCAGCGCGAGATGAACGCGGACGAGGGCGAGGCGGCCGGGCTCTTCGCGGTCAAGAAGGACTCCGACTTCACCGACCTGCTGCTGCGCGCCGTCACCGACACCCGGGACACGGACGGTCTCGCGGACCTCGTCGGCAGCTTCGGCAACAAGCTCGGCCGCCGCGCCGAACTGACCGCCGAGCGCGACTTCACCGCGGGCTCGGTCGATCTCCTCGGCCGGATCGTCGAGGCCGCCGAGGCACGTTCCCGCGCCCGGGAGATCCATACGGGCGCTGAGCGCCGCACCCGTACGCTCGCCCGCCGGCTCTCCGCGCGGGCCACCGTGGAGCGCTCCCGGACCGCCGATCTCGCCCAACGGGTCACCGCCGCCGCGCACAGCGTCACCGAGGCCGAGCGGTCCCGCGGCCGGGGCGCCCTGATCGCGGCGGAGCTGGCCTACCGGCACGCCTCGCTGGCGCTGACCGTCGCGGAGAAGGGCGCCGCCGCCCAGCGCCGCGAACTCATCGACGCCCGTACGCTGCACTCCGCCTGGCAGGCGGCCGAGGCCGTGCTGCGGCACCGCGCGGCGGCCGACCGTTCCGCCAGGGTCGCCGTCGCGATCCGCGAGGCCGAGCGGGACGCGGCCCCCGCCCTCGCGGCCCGCGCCACGGCCGCCGCCGACCTCGTCCGCGCGCTCCACTCGGCGGCGGCGGCCGGCGAGCGGGTCGCCAACGAGGAGGAGGAGCGTTCTGCCACCCTCCAGGAGACCGGCGAGGCCGCACACCGTGACGCGACCGCCGCGGCGACCGAGGTCCAGCGGGCCCGCAGCGAGATCGGCCATCTGCGCCAGCGGCTGACCGAGGTCGAGCAGGAGACCGCCGAGGCGGTGCGGGCCGGCTGGCTGGACGACACGGCCCCGGACGCCGACCCGGCGAGGGCGGCCCTCGCCGCGAGCGACGCGGAGAAGACCGCGGTCGCCGCCTGGGACGTGGCCCGTGAGGCGGGCCGGGCGACGGCCGACCGGGCGAAGGAGGCCGCGGCGGCGGAGTCCCGCGCCGAACTGGCCGCGGCCCGCGCGTCGGACGCCGCCCTGGCCGCCGAGGCGGCGTACGGAGCGGAACACCGCGCGGCGGCCTCGATCGCCGAGAGCGACCGACTGGCCGGGCTGCTGAGCCTGCCGTCCGCCGCCGCGCCGGTGCCCCAGCCGAGGCGCGGCGCCGACCCGACCGACGGCCCGGCGGACTCCACCGCCGCGCGCCCGGCCGGCCCGGGCGGGGACGGCTCAGGCGCGGACGACGACGCCCCCACCGGACGCCCCCTCTCCGCCGAAGAGCTGGACCGCTGCGCCGACGACCTGCGCGAACAGCTCGAACACCACATCACATCGGCCGAGCGCCGACTCTTCGACCTGCGGACCGCAGCCGCCGATGACTCCCGCATCCTCGGCGCCCTCGGCGACGGCGGACTACTGCCGCCGGGGCCCGACGTCCTCGCGACCGTCGAGTTCCTCGGCGAGCAGGGCATCCCCGCGCTCCCCGGCTGGCGCTACCTCGCCCAGGCCGTCGACCCCGCCGACCACACCGCCGTGCTCGCCGCCCGCCCCGAGCTGGTCGACGGCGTCGTGATCACCGACCCCGACTCGCACACCCGCGCCCGGGAGGTGCTCGCCGGGGCCGCCCTGCTGCCCCGGTCCGCGGTCGCCGTCGGCACCACCGCCGCCCTCCTCGCGCCGGTGCCCGCCCCCGGGGGCCCCGATGACGACGGCGGCGTCTTCCTCGTACCGCCGAACCCGGCCATGCACGACGAGCACGCCGCCGACGAGGAGCGGCAGGCCCTCCGCGCCCGTGCCACCGCGCGCGACGAGGAGATCCGGACCCTCGCGGCCCGCCTCACCGGTGACCGCTCGCTCGCCGCCCGGCTCGGATCGTGGCGCGCCGACTGCCCCCCGGGGATGCTCGCCGAGTTGGAGCGTGCCGCCGGCGCCGCCCGTGCCGCCGCCGACGAGGCGCGCACGGAGCTGGCCGAGGCCCGTACCGTACGAGCGGAGGCGGACGAGGCCGCCGCCGAGGCCGCCCAGGTCCGCGACGAGCGCCAGGAGACCGCCCAGCGGGCCCGCCGCGCCGCCGACGCCCTCGCCGGCCTCGCCTTCCGGCTCCGCGAACGAGCCGGCTGGCAGGTGAAACTACGCGAACTGGCCGATGACGCCGCCGAGTCCGAGGCCCGTGCGACGACCTGCCTGGAGCGGGCCAAGGCCGCTGACGAGGACCGCCGGGCCGCCCAGCGCGCCGGCGACGATGCCCGCCGCACCGCCCGCGCCCTCCGGGCCGAGCGCGCCGAGATCGCGGGCGCCCCCGAGAACCCGCCCGAGCCGGCGCCCGAGGCCCCACGCACCTCGCTGCCCGCCCTGCGCGAGGCGTACCGAGCCGCCTCCCAGCTCTACGAGAAGGTCGGCGTCGGCGCCGACCTCCGGGCCGAGCAGGCCCGCGCCGAGAGCGACGAGAGCGCCGCCCTCGCCGAGCTGGACCGGCTCACCAACAAGGTCCGCACCCGGGCAGCCCAGCTCCTCGAAGGCACCGACGGCTCCGACGGCCCCTCCCGGCAGGCGGCGGCCGCCCGTGCCGAGTCACTCGTGCAGATGTTGGAGTCCCGGGCGACGGAGGCCAGCGAGAAGCTGGGCCGGCTGCGGGGCGAGGCCGAGCGGCTCGCCCCCACCGACGGCGAGGCCCACACCGCACTGCCCGCCGAGCTGGTCCCCGCCGACGCCGAGCGCGCCCAGGTCCTGCTGCGGACCGCCACCACCGAACTCGCCCTCCACACGGACGCCCTGGAGACCGCCCGGGACGCCCACACCGGACTGCTCCAGGCGCACCGGTCCGCCGAGGACGCCGCGGGCGGCTTCGACGAGACCGCCGCCCTCCTCCGCGATCTGCTGCGGGAGCAGCACGACGACGAGGACGAGCCCCCGGAGCCGTACCCCGGAGACCTCGCCGAGGCCCGGCACTCCGCCGCCGAGGCCCGCCGCTCCCTCCGCGGCTGCGCCACCGATCTCTCCGCGGCCGACACCGCCGTGCGGGAGGCGAGCGACATCCTCGTACGGCACGCCAACTCCACCCGGTACGAGCAGGTGCGGACCCCCGCGCGCCAGCAGATCCGGGAGCTGCCCGCCGCGGCGCTGCCGGAGCACGCGGCGAAGTGGGCGGAGGCATTCGCCCCCCGGCTGCGCGTCCTCACCGATGAACTCCAGCAGTTGGAGCGCAACCGCGACACCATCGTCGACCGGCTCCGCGGCCTGGTGGAGTCGGCACTCACCACGCTCCGCTCCGCCCAGCGCCTCTCCCAACTGCCCGAGGGCCTGGGGGAGTGGTCCGGCCAGGAGTTCCTCCGCATCCGCTTCGAGGAGCCCGACCAGGCGACCCTGGCCGAGCGCCTCGGCGAGGTGGTGGACGAGGCGACCCGCGCGGCCGTACGGAAGAACGCTTCCGGCGTGTACGGCGAGGGGCGCAGGGACGGGATGTCCCTGCTGCTGCGCGGAGTCCAGGCGGCTCTGGAACCGAAGGGTGTCGCCGTCGAGATCCTCAAGCCGGACGCGGTGCTGCGCGCCGAGCGGGTCCCGGTCGGCCAGATGGGCGACGTCTTCTCCGGAGGCCAGCTCCTCACCGCCGCCATCGCCCTCTACTGCACGATGGCGGCGCTGCGCAGCAACGACCGCGGTCGCGACCGGCACCGCCACGCGGGCACCCTCTTCCTCGACAACCCCATCGGCCGGGCCAACGCCACCTATCTGCTGGAGCTCCAGCGTGCGGTGTCCGACGCGCTGGGCGTGCAACTCCTCTATACGACGGGGCTGTTCGACACCACGGCACTCGCGGAGTTCCCCCTGGTGATCCGGTTGCGCAACGACGCCGATCTGCGCGCGGGGCTGAAGTACATCAGCGTCGAGGAACACCTCCGGCCGGGCCTGCCACAGCAGGAGACCTCGGGCGAGACCGTGCACGGCGAGATCACGGCGACCCGGATGTTCAAACGCGGCTGAGGTCAGCCCCATAATCCCGGACGGGGCCGGGGGCGAGCGCATGGCGACAGCCACGGCACGCGCCCTCCGCCCGGGCGATCTTCGCGGATCAGCCCGCGGCGTCAGACGCGTGGGTCTCCCCGGGCCTCGGTTGTGCGGCCTGGGGCAGACCCCGTGCCTGGGCCTGGCGGCCCGGGAGGTGCGCCCACGCCGCTTGTCGTCAGTCGTCAACGGGCCCCCGTAGCCCTGCGGGCACGGGAGGGACCCCCACCGCGTTGGCTTTCCCCCAGCCTCCGGCCGGGAGGTGCCCCATTCTCCGGCCTTGCGATACGTCCCCTCGGCCCTTGGGGGCCTGGGGAGGCCCCGTGCCTCGGCCCTTGGGGGCCTGGGGAGGCCCCGTGCCTCGGCCCTTGGGGGCCTGGGGAGGCCCCGTGCCTCGGCCCTTGGGGGCCTGGGGAGGCCCC
>NZ_JBIRRE010000009.1:0-17832 GCF_044333555.1 Streptomyces sp. NPDC020965 | reverse complement strand
CCCGTGCCTCGGCCCTTGGGGGCCTGGGGAGACCCCATGCCTCGGCCCTTGGGGGCCTGGGGAGACCCCATGCCTCGGCCCTTGGGGGCCCGGGGAGACCCCACGCTTTGGCCCTTGGGCGGGGGTGGCCCCCTGCCCCGACGCTTGCGGGCCGTGCGGCCCGGAGCCCCGGCCCCTGCGGCCCGGAGCCCCGGCCCCTGCGGCCCGGAGCCCCGGCCCCTGCGGCCCGGAGCCCCGGCCCCTGCGGGCCCGCGGAGACTCCGCGCATCTGACGTCGACCGCTGATCCACCACGGATTACGGGACGGCCTTCAGGTCGTGTCCTCAGAGTCCCGGCCGTCTGGCGACGGGGGCATACCCCCGCAGGCCGCGCCGGATGGGAGGAGCGCCGCGTCCGAAACCTGCCCCGCCGCCAGCCGGGGCCGACCACCGTGGAGCCCGTGCCCGGGGTGCCCCCGCCCGATACGGGCCGCCCGGTCGAGGCAACGCCTGCCGCCGCGCGGGCGCCCGTACCCGCACGGTCCCGTACCCGGCGCACAATCCCTACCCGCTCCGGCCCCCGGTCGGCACGGCGCTGCCGGAGACCCGGCGCGACACCGACCCCGGTGCCGTACACCTGATCCGTACCGTGAGCCCCGCTGCCCCGCTGCCCCGCGAGCCCTCCGACCAGTCGCCACCAGGCGGACCCGGGGCCAGCAGCGCTCCACCCCACCTGCTCGCGCGCGTGCGCGCCTACGCCTCGGAGAGCCTCCCGGACTCCCCTCGCCGTATGCGGGCACTCTGGCGCGCGGCCGATTTGGCCGTGCGCCGCGCCCGGCGGCGCTCCCGCCGCAGCCCGCGCGCGCTGCTGCTCGGCTCCGAGACCACGCCATTGCGCTGCTTCCACACCTGGCGGGTCACCCAGACGTCCAGCACCCCCCAGGTCGCGACGACGGTGCCGGCGACACTGCCGATCACCATCGGAAAGGCCAGCCAGGAGCCGGCCAGTGTGCAGAGAAAGGCGATCATCGCCTGAATCAGCGTCAGCGAGACGATGAGCACCGCGCGGACTGCCGACGTACGGACCGGATCGGCCATCCGGCGCGTCGCCGTGGGCTCCTCCACCCATAGCTCGCGCGGAACGTACGCATATCCGTTCCCGTGTCTGTCACCCGATCCGTCGTCCGAAGCGTGCCCCACGCCACGAGGTTCGCCACGACGCTCGTCCGTGTCCATGGTCCCTCTCACTCCCCACATCCCCATGTCTGACCGACTTCAGGGTGGCTGCCCGGATTCCGCTGCTTTACTCGGCTCCAGAGGGCGGCCCACGACGGCACCGGCCGGCATCGGCCACGCCCGCGGGCCCGGTGCGCGCGGACGACTCCCACGGCGGTGGCCCGACAGCGACCTGCTCCCGGCCGGAATCGTGTCCGCCCGGCGCCCCCGACCCACGCCATCCCCTCGCGCGCGAGCCGGCCCGCGCCCCCCACAGCTTCCAGCAAGTTCCGACAACTCCCGTACAGAGAGACGAATGACGAGCCCGGATGATTCCCGCATCACGGACACGGGAAGAATAATTCCAGCCATCTCCCGCCGTCCGGATAGTGACGTCCCGCCGGGTCTCGCACGACACGCCGGGAATGCCAACTCCTTGAATAACGGGACAAGCCGTGATCAACGACTCCTCGGCAGGCTGAAAACCGACTGGTCGTGTCTTCGAGTTGTCTGTGGGTCAGTAGTAGGCTCGCGCCGTTTGTTGACGAGGAAACACCGCCCACGCAGGGCGAGTTCGGGCAGGGGGAGGCCATGCGCTTTCGCGGGAAGTCCATCCGCCGGAAGATCGTGGCGCTGTTGTTGGTGCCGCTGGTGTCCCTGACCGCCCTCTGGGTCTTCGCCACCGTCCTGACCGGACGCGAGGCCAGCCACCTGCTGGACGCCAGCGCGGTGTCCGAGGCGATCGGCGACCCGGTCCTCGACGCGCTCGACGTCATCCAGCAGGAGCGCCGCGAGACCCTCATCTACCTCGCCGACCGCAGATCCTCCCAGGCCCTGCCCGCGCTGCGGCAGAAACGCGCCGCCACCGACAAGGCCGTCGCCAAGATCAAGAAGAAGGCGGCGACCAAGGACGTCCGCGACAACCTCCGCTCCGACTCCGGACGGCGGTTCGACGCCCTCACCGACGGCATGGACGGACTGCCCGCGCTCCGCCGCTCCGTGGAGTCCGGCAGCGTCTCCCGCGCCCAGGCCCTCGACTACTACAACCGCGTGGTCGACCCCGGATTCAGCTTCCTGACGGCCCTGCACGCCCTCAACGACGTCGAGGTGGAGCGCGAGGGCCGCGCCTTCGTCGGCCTCGTCCGCGCGACGGAGACGCTCTCCCGCGAGGACGCCCTGATCACCTCGGCGCTGACCACCGGCGAGGTCGACACCGGCGAGATCCGCCAGCTCTCCGACCTCGTGGCCAACCGCGAGCTGTACTACGAGATCAACCTCGAAGCCCTGCCCGCCCAGGAACGCGACATCTACCGCCAGTTCTGGCGCAGCCCCGAGACCGCCCCCCTGCGCGAGGCCGAGGAACGCCTCATCGCCGACGGACCGGTCGAGAAGGCGGGCGCGTCCGACATCCGGGAGTGGCAGGCCGCGATCACCCCGGTGCTCCATGAGCTGCGCCAGGAGATCGCCGCCTCGGGCGAACGCCACCAGGACCGGGTCGCCCCCTCCGCGTACAGCGTCTTCGTCCAGGCGGGCATCGCCGGTGTGCTGGGCTTCCTCGCCCTCCTCGTCTCCGTCATCGTCTCCGTACGGATCGGCCGCGATCTCATCCGCGACCTCTCCCGACTCCGCAAGGAGGCCCACGAGGTCTCCGGCGTCCGCCTCCCCAGCGTGATGCGCCGCCTCGCCTCGGGCGAACAGGTCGACGTCGAGACCGAGGCGCCGCGCCTGGAGTACGACAAGGACGAGATAGGCCAGGCCGGCCAGGCCCTCAACACCCTGCAGCGCGCGGCCGTCGAGGCCGCGGTCCGCCAGGCCGACATGCGGCGCGGAGTCTCCGAGGTCTTCGTCAACCTCGCCCGCCGCAACCAGGTACTCCTCCACCGTCAGCTCACCCTCCTCGACGCCATGGAGCGCCGCACCGAGGACACCGACGAACTCGCCGACCTCTTCCGCCTCGACCACCTCACCACCCGTATGCGCCGCCACGCCGAGGGCCTGGTGATCCTCTCCGGCGCCGCCCCCTCCCGTCAGTGGCGCAAACCGATCCAGCTCATGGACGTCGTCCGGGCCGCGGTCGCCGAGGTCGAGGACTACGAGCGCATCGAGGTGCGCCGGCTGCCGCGGATCGGTGTCGGCGGCCCCGCCGTCGCCGACCTCACCCACCTCATCGCCGAACTCCTGGAGAACGCGACGGTGTTCTCGCCGCCGCACACCGGTGTCCAGGTGCACGGCGAGCGGGTCGCCAACGGCTTCACCCTGGAGATCCACGACCGCGGCCTCGGCATGGCCCCCGAGGTCCTCCTCGACGCCAATCTGCGCCTCGCGGAGACCCCTGAGTTCGAGCTCTCCGACACCGACCGGCTCGGCCTGTTCGTCGTCAGCCGGCTCGCCCAGCGCCAGAGCGTCCGGGTATCGCTCCAGCCCTCTCCGTACGGAGGGACGACCGCGATCGTCTTCATCCCCGCCGCCCTGCTCACCGAGGCGCCGGACACCGCGGACTCCCCCGACACCGACGGCTCGGGCTTCCGTGTCGACCGCAAGAGCGACGGCAGGCTGTCGGCGCTCCCCAAGGGCCCCGGCCCCCGGCCCTCCGGCTCCCGCGGTGGCCCCAAGACCTCCCGGACCCCCGGCTCCAGGATCCCCGGCCCCCGGACGCCCGGCGCGCAGCTCCCGGGCTCCAAGGGCGCCGGTTCCCGTCCCCCCGGCCGGACGAACGGCTCGCCGCTCTGGGACGGCCCGTCCGAACGCGACGACCACGCCGACCCGCTGGGCTTCGGCGCCGCCGGCGCCGGCCCGCTCAGCGACCCCGACTCACTCGCCGACCTGGACCTGTTCCCCGCCCGGGACGGAGCCGTGGCACCGGACGGGACCGAGGGCCAGGACGGCGGGGTGTTCCGCGCGAGGCCGCGGGCCCGCCGCCACGCCACCCCGGACGATCAGCACCCGAGCCAGGAAGAACGGCACCAACAGGCGCTGGACCCGGCGCCGGAACGGATTGCAGGAGCCGTGCCGCTGCCCCGTCGCACCCCGCCCGCGCTGGTGACCGACCACGGCCACCGGGTGGACGGGCCGGGCCCTGACCGCCCGGCCCCCGCCGCTGAACCCGCGCACTCCGCCGATCCCTCGGGTGCGTACGGCGCCGAAGCGGCCCTCCCGCCGATCGACGGCCTGCCCCGCCGGGTCCGTCAGGCCAATCTCGCCCCCCAGCTCAGGGAGAACACGCCGGCCGCCAAGGCCCCCGCCCAGGATTCGGAACAGGATGTCGAGCGGGATGCGGAAGAAGTCCGCAACCGTATGGCGTCCATGCAGCGAGGCTGGCAGCGGGGCCGCCTCACCAATGCTCACGAGGCCGACGACGCCGCTCGGACCACCGGCGCCGGCCCCGGCCAGACAGCACCACGAACGACATCGGAGGGGGACGGTCGATGACCGCACCACATGCCGCAGCAAACGCCGTCGGTGGACGCCCGGTCGCCAGGGGGTCCGGCGAGCTCAACTGGCTGCTCGACGAACTCGTCGACCGCGTCGGCAGCATCCACAAGGCCCTGGTGCTCTCCAGCGACGGTCTGGCGACCGGCACCTCGCGGGAGCTGACCCGGGAGGACAGCGAGCACCTCGCCGCCGTCGCCTCCGGCTTCCACAGCCTCGCCAAGGGGGTGGGCCGGCACTTCGACGCCGGCAGGGTCCGCCAGACCGTGGTGGAGCTGGACGAGGCGTTCCTCTTCGTCACGGCGGCCGGCGACGGAAGCTGTCTGGCCGTCCTCGCCGACGCCGACTCCGATGTCGGCCAGGTGGCGTACGAGATGACGCTCATGGTCAAGCGGGTCGGAGTCCACCTCGCCACCGCGCCGCGAACCGGTCACGCCGCCGGCGGGTGAGGGGTCGGCATGAGTGAATCGACTCATCACGCCCATCACTCGCACCACTATTTCGACGCCGAGGCCGGGCCCGTGGTCCGGCCGTACGCGATGACGCGCGGCCGGACCAGCAGTACGAACCAGCACCGGCTGGATCTGATCGCCCTGGTCGTGCCGGAACCCGCGGCCGACCATCCCGGCGAGGACCAGTCGCTGTCACCGGAGCACGTCGAAATCGTCGAACGCTGTGGTGACGCGCCGCAGTCGATCGCCGAACTCGCGGCCGGCCTGGACCTCCCCGTCGGGGTGGTCCGGGTCCTGGTCGGCGATCTCGTCGAGGACGCCCTGGTCCATGTATCCCGTCCCGTCCCCCCGGCAGAGCTGCCGGACGTCAATATTCTCCGCGAGGTGATCAATGGTCTTCGGGCGCTCTAGCAACCGACGACCCGTCGAACCCGTGACCCTGAAGATCCTGGTCGCGGGCGGATTCGGCGTCGGCAAGACAACCCTCGTGGGCGCGGTGAGCGAGATCCGGCCCCTGCGCACCGAGGAGACCCTGAGCGAGATCGGCCGTCCGGTGGACGACACGGCGGGCGTCGAGAACAAGACGACCACCACGGTCGCGATGGACTTCGGCCGCATCACGCTCCGCGAGGACCTGGTCCTCTATCTCTTCGGCACCCCGGGTCAGGACCGCTTCTGGTTCCTCTGGGACGAGCTGGCACAGGGCGCGCTCGGCGCGGTCGTCCTCGCGGACACCCGCCGGCTGGAGGACTCCTTCGCCGCCGTCGACTACTTCGAACGCCGGGGCATCTCCTTCACCGTCGCCGTTAACTGCTTCGACGGGGCCGGCCGGTTCCCGGTCGACAGCGTACGGGCGGCGCTCGACCTCGATCCGGGGGTCCCGCTGATGATGTGTGACGCGCGCGACCGGGAGTCGGTCAAGGACGTGCTGGTGGCGGTGGTCGAGCACGCCCTGGCCCAGGTCAACGACCGGCGCCAGCACGCGACCACCTGAGCCCCCGCCCGTACCCCCTGCACCGGGGTACGGGCGCATGCGGCGCTCAGCGCGTGACGACCACGGCCGAACCGTGCCCGAACAGGCCCTGGTTCGCACTCACCCCGACCCGGGCGCCCGCCACCTGACGCTCCCCGGCCGCGCCCCGTAGCTGCCGGGTCAGCTCGCACACCTGGGCGATGGCCTGGGCGGGGACGGCCTCGCCGAAGGAGGCGAGTCCGCCGCTGGCGTTCACCGGGACCCGCCCACCGAGCGCGGTCACCCCGTCCCGTACGAGCTTCGCGCCCTCGCCGGGCCCGCAGAGCCCGAGATCCTCGTACCACTCCAGTTCCAGGGCGGTGGAGAGGTCGTACACCTCGGCCAGGGACACGTCCTCCGGACCGGCGCCGGCCTCGTCGTAGGCGGCTGTCAGGAGCGACGCCCGGAAGGAGCGCGGCGGGGGGTCCACGGCCGCCGCCGAGTCGGTGGCGATGTCCGGCAGGTCCAGTACGGTCCGCGGATAGGCCGGGGTGAGGGTCGACACGGCGCTGATCCGGACGGGGGACGCGGACCCGTGCCGCCGGGCGAACTCCATGCTGGAGAGCACGAGGGCGGCCGCGCCGTCCGAGGTCGCACAGATGTCGAGCAGCCGCAGCGGGTCGGCGACGACGGGGGAGGCGGCCACCTCGGCGGCGGAGACGGCCGTCCGGTAGCGGGCGTACGGGTTGAGCGCGCCGGCCGCCGCGTTCTTCACCTTGACCAGGGCGAAGTCGTCCGGGGTGTCGCCGTGCAGGGCCATCCGGCGGCGGGCGTAGAGCCCGAAGTAGGCGGGGTTGGTCGCGCCGAGCACCCGGAAGCGCAGCCAGTCGGGATCGTCGGGCCGGTCGCCGCCCGCGGGGGCGAAGAAGCCCTTCGGCGCCGCGTCGGCACCCACCACGAGGACCACGTCGGACTGCCCGGCCAGGATCTGCGATCTGGCGGTGCCGATGGCCTGGGCGCCCGAGGCACAGGCGGCGTACACACTGGTGACGCGGGCGCCCTGCCAGCCGAGCGCCCGTGCGAAGGTCGCCCCGGCCACCTGGCCGGGATAGCCCCCGCGCACGGTGTTCGCACCGACGACGGAGTCGATCCGCCGCCAGTCCACCCCGGCGTCGGCGAGGGCGGCCCGCGCGGCGATCACGCCGTACCGGACGAAGCCATGTCCCCATTTGCCCCAGGGGTGCATACCGGCCCCGAGGACCGCGATATCACCGGTCACGACGTCACCCCCACCGGCCGCCAGTGCCAGGTGGTCCAGACCGTCCCGGCGTCCTCGTTGAGCACCCCGGGCACCACCTCGACCTCCATGCCGACCGCCAGTTCGGCGACCGATACGCCCGGCGCGGCCTGACCGAGGACCACCATGCGCTCGGCCGCCAGCTCGACGGCGACCAGGGTGTACGGCTCCCACGCGGTGTCCGGGTCGGAGACATAGGGCGCTGGCGGGCGGTACCGGCCGTCGGTGTAGGACCAGACGCGCCCCCGTCGGGAGAGGGGCACCCGGGCCAGCTCACCGCCCGAACAGTCCGGGTTGCGGCAGAACGAGTCCTCCGGCGGGAAGAAGACCGACGCGCAGGCCGCGCAGCGGGTGGCGAGCAGCCGGAAGTCCGCCTCCTCACCGTCGTGCGTGAACCATCCGGCAACCACGGGTGTGCGCGTCACGAGGGCCTCCCCGGCACAGTGATCTGACGGTACGTCAGAAGTCTGTCACGGGTCACCCGTTCTCGGCGAGCCATCCGGCGGCGGTCTCCGCCAGCTCCGCGTCCCGCCCGGTCAGCATCATCCGGATCATCCGGACATCCCCCCGCAGCGACCACGCCGGATGCCCGAACGTCGCCGGATTGTTCCCCTCGATGAGGAAGTGCGCGGGCCAGGCCGTGCCGTAACCGATCAGCGGCAGTGCCACCGCATACCGCTTCCGACCCCGCGCAAGCCCGTAGACGGTGACCGCGAGACCGGTCAGCGTCCCCGCGCAGTGGACCCATCGCGTCGCGGCCCTGGAGTGCATCGCGACGTAGTAGGGCCAGAACTCGTCGTACGAGTCGAACGTCCGCTCCGTCATGGCGGCACCGTAGCGCCGTCAGCGCGGACCGGCCAGGGAGCGCCGGGTGACGGGAAAGTCGAAGAAGGTGTCCGGGAACGGCTCCGGCCGGTAGGTGAAATGCCACCATTCCGCGGGCAGATTGACGAACCCGACGGCCGCCAGAGCGCCCATCAGTAACTGTCGGTGCGCGCGTTGCCTCCCCCGCACCTCGGGGTGGTCCGTGTGGGAGAGGGGGTCGAGACAGTCATAGCCCGTCCCCATGTCCATGGAACTGTCGGGGAAGCGCGCCGCCTCCGGGGCGTGGCACGGCACCAACGGCTCACCCGGGACGTACGCCCTGGTCGTACGCGCCGGAAGCGACACGATCGTCAGATCCACCGTGCTGCCCCTGCTGTGTCCGGACCGCTCCGCGATATAACCGGCCGCGAACAGCGCCGACTTGGCGACCCGGGGATAGAACTCCCCCTTCATCGACTGGTCGGCGAGGTCCTTCCCCCAGCGCACGAACTGGTCGACGGCCCGCTGCGGGCGGTAGCAGTCGTACACCTTCAGGGAGTACCCCTGGCGCAGCAGCCGCCGCTGGGCCCGGTGCAGCGCGTCCGCCGCGGACCGGGTGAGCAGGCAGACCGGCTCCTGGTAGCCGTCCACCCGCACGCCCAGGAAGGTGTGCGCGGTGGTGTAGCGCATCTCCTGGAGGATCGTCGGATCGACCGAACGCAGGGCGACGAACTCCCGCGGAGCCGTCGGCTCCGGCCCGGCCGGGGTGGTGGCGGCGGCCAGGACGACCGCGGACACGGTGCACGCGCGCAGAACCACTGCGAGTCGGCTCATGCTCCACCCTCCATCAGGTCCCACCGGCGTGGGACAGACGCCCCGACGGCGATCGGATACGCTCCGCGCGTGCCCAAGGACTCGTACTGCGGCAATTGCGGAGCCCCGTACCGCGCCCTCACCGGCTGGCCCCGAACCTGCCCGACCTGCGGTGACACCGCATACCGCAATCCACTCCCGGTCGCCGTCGCGCTGCAACCCGTGTCCGACGCGGACGGCACCGGACTCGTCGTCGTCATCCGGTCCATCCAACCGAAACGGGGCGGCATCGCGCTGCCAGGTGGCTTTGTCGACTTAGGTGAGGACTGGCAGCGCGCGGTCGTCCGCGAACTGAAGGAAGAGACGGGAATCGACGCGGCCGCCACCGAGGTCCGCCTCGCGGACGTGCTCAGTGCCCCCGACGGCCATCTGCTGGTCTTCGGACTGCTCCCCGCCCGCCCGGCCGACGATCTGCCGCCCCCGCGCCCCACGGACGAGACCACCGGCCGGAAACTGCTGCGCACCCCGAGAGAGCTGGCGTTCCCGCTGCACACCACGGCGGTACGGAGATGGTTCATGGGCCGCTACGAATAGCCCCGGACGCCGTCCCCGGTAGGCGACTCAGGACCCGGCCCCCAACCCGCGCACCCGAACCGGCCACCGCGGCGACCCCGACCCGTCGGCCCGCACCCACCGCACCTTCACCCGGCCGTCCACCAACCGGGTCGTGTACCGCTCCACCTCCACCGGCTCCCAGCCGTCACCCGCGTCCGCGACCACCAGCCCGCCACCCCTGCGACTCCCGCCGGGCGCCCAGACCTCCAGCTCCGTCCGACCGTCCGCACCACGCACGGGGATCACCGAACCACCCCGCGCCAGCACCGGGACACGCGACAGCGGCGCCTCCACCAACACCTGCCCCGGACCGTCGTACGCCCGCCCCGTCACCGTGTCGTACCAGCGCCCCTTCGGCAGCCGTACCGCCCGCCGGTCGACCCCCCGCTCCAGCACCGGCGCCACCAGCAGCGCGTCACCGAGCAGAAACGCGTCCTCGCACTCCCGCAGCGCCCGATCCTGCGGCGACCCCCACCACAGCGGCCGGACGTACGGTGCCCCCGTCAGCCGCGCCAGATGGGCGAGTGACACGAAGTACGGGCGCAGCCGCTCCCGCTCGGTCAGCGCCGCGCGGGCGTGCTCCAGCACCGCCGGCCCGAACTCCCACGGCTCCCGGCGACCCGCGTCGATCGCCGAGTGCGTGCGGAACAACGGCAGATACGCCCCGAGCTGGAACCAGCGCAGATACAACTCCGGCGACGGACTGCCGTCGAACCCCCCGACGTCCGGCCCCGAATAGGGCACCCCGCACAGCCCGAGACCCAGCACCAGCGCCAGCGAGGCCCGCAACCCGGGCCAGCCGGTGGCCACATCCCCCGACCAGGTCCCGCCGTACCGCTGCATCCCGGCCCAGCCCGCACGCGAGAATAGGAACGGGCGCTCCTCCGGCCGCAGCCTCAGCAGCCCCTCGTACCCGGCGCGCGCCATCGTGAGGCCGTAGACGTTATGGGCCTCCCGATGGTCACCGCCCCGCCCGTCCAGCGCGTGCCGGGCCGAACGCGGCAGCGTCATCTCCCCGAAGGGAGCGAACGACACCGGCTCGTTCATGTCATGCCAAACCCCCGAGAACCCCTGCGCCAGCCGCTCCTCGTACAACCCGCCCCACCACCGCCGCACCCGCGGATCCGTGAAGTCCGGATAGACGCAGTCACCCGGCCAGACCACCCCGCGCACCGCCCGCCCCCGCCCGTCCCGGACGAACGCGCCGGCCGCCACCCCGCCGTCGTACACCGGATTCCCACGCTCCGCCTTCACCGCCGGATCGACGATGGAGACCAGCCGCACCCCGTCCTCCCGCAGCCCCTTCGCCAGCCCCGGCAGATCGGGGAACCGCTCCCGGTCCACGGTGAAGATCCGGTGCCCGTCGTAGTGGTCGATGTCCAGATGGACCGCCGACAGGGGGAGGTCCCGCTCCCGGTAGCCCGCGACGACCCGCCGCACCGCCTCCTGACTGCCGAAACCCCAGCGGGCGTGCTGCGCACCCAGCGCCCACGACGGCGGCACCGCCGCCCCGCCCGTCAGCCGCGACCAGCGCGCCAGCACCCGCGCCGGAGTCCCCACGATCACCCAGCACCGCAGCGGACCGCCGTCCATCCGGATCTCACTCGTCCCCGGACGGTCATGGCCCGATCCGGCGCCCTCCTCGCCCTCGTGGAGCGTCACCCGGCCGTCCCACGAGTTGTCGTGGAACGCCAGATGGGTCCCCGCGTCGGCGACGATCACCTGGACGGGCATGGTGATGTACAGCGGATCGTCACCCGGCCGGAAGGACCCCTTCGGATCGGTGTTCCACAGCCGGTAGGTGCCGTCCCGGAGCCGGGGCCCCGAAGCCCGCCCGCCCAGGCCGAAGAAGCGCGCGTCCGCCGCCACCTCGGTGCGCTGCGCCCACCGCGCGGTACCCCCGCGCACCGGCTCCCACCAGCGCGGCGGCAGATCGCGGCGGAGCACGACACCACCGGGCGTACGGACCTCCACCGCGCCGTGCCGCGACACCTCCACCGTCACCCGCTCCGAGACCACCCGCCAGCCGCCGTCCTTGTCCGGCTCAAGACCGGCCCGCGGGTCCGGCTCGGGGGACGGCCCGCCCAGCGCGTACGACGGCTCGGGGCCCGCGCCGTCCCACCCCCAGAACACCGCGCCACCCGTCACCACACAGATCCGCAGCTCGGAACGGGCGAACCGGACGACCCCGCCACCCGGCAGCGGCTCGGCGCCGGTCACCCGGCCCGGCACCCGCGCCCGCTCGGGGCCTCTCGGCGGCAGCCCTCGGACATCCGTCCGCCGCCGCAGCCACGCGGACCGCGTCGCGCGCAGTCCCCGCAAGGTCGTCATCTTCCGTACCGATCGCGCCAGCTCTCGACCGTTCAT
The DNA here is from genome assembly GCF_044333555.1 of Streptomyces sp. NPDC020965. NCBI lineage: Bacteria > Bacillati > Actinomycetota > Actinomycetes > Kitasatosporales > Streptomycetaceae > Streptomyces > Streptomyces sp. NPDC020965. The sequence continues at coordinate 5,910 of NZ_JBIRRE010000009.1, read as the reverse complement.
GCAGCTCAGCCTGTCATCCGGGCCGACGCTCACGGGGTGGGTTCAGCTCCCGTTCACCCTCACTCCGCCCAGATGTGGCCGAGTCCGAACCGTGGCCGGAACATCTGGTGCGCGAGACGATCACATGGCATCGTCCGTGTCAGCCGCGTCACGCGCACACCCCCGCGCGTACGCGGACCACCCGCCGACACCGCGCAGCCATCCGGGAGCCGCCCCCCATGACCTCAGCAGCGAACTCCGCCCCCCTGTGGCAGCCGGACGCCGACCGGATCGCCCGCGCGCGGATCACCCGCTTCCAGAGCTGGGCGGCCGAACACCACGGAGCCCCCGCCGACGGCGGCTACCCGGCACTGCACCGCTGGTCCGTCGACGAACTGGAGACGTTCTGGCGCGCCGTCGCCGAATGGTCCGACATCCGCTTCACCACCCCCTACGAACGGGTGCTCGCCGACCCCGCCATGCCCGGCGCCCGCTGGTTCCCCGGCGCCACCCTCAACTACGCGGAACACGCCCTGCGGGCCGCGGACGAACGACCCGAAGAACCGGCCCTCCTCCACGTCGACGAGACGCACGAGCCGACCCCGACCAGTTGGTCCGAGCTGCGCCGCCAGGTCGGCGCGCTCGCCGCCGAACTGCGCGCCCTCGGCGTACGCCCCGGCGACCGCGTCAGCGGCTACCTCCCCAACATCCCCCAGGCCGTCACCGCACTGCTCGCCACCGCCGCCGTCGGCGGCGTCTGGACCTCTTGCGCCCCCGACTTCGGCGCCCGCAGCGTCCTCGACCGCTTCCAGCAGGTCGAACCCGTCGTCCTCTTCACCGTCGACGGCTACCGCTACGGCGGCAAGGAACACGACCGCACCGCTGTCGTCGCCGAACTCCGCCGTGAACTCCCCACCCTCCGCGCGGTCGTCCACATCCCCCTCCTCGGCACCGACACCCCCGACGGCGCCCTCGACTGGTCCGCCCTCACCTCCGGCACCGCGGCACCTCGCTACGAACAGGTCCCCTTCGGCCACCCCCTGTGGGTCCTGTACTCCTCCGGCACCACCGGACTGCCCAAGGCGATCGTCCAGTCCCAGGGCGGCATCCTGATCGAGCACCTCAAACAGCTCGCCCTGCACTGCGACCTCGGCCCCGACGACCGCTTCTTCTGGTACACCTCCACCGGCTGGATGATGTGGAACTTCCTCGTCTCCGGCCTGCTCACCGGCACCACCGTCGTCCTTTACGACGGCAGCCCCGGCTACCCCGACACCGGCGTCCAATGGCGCGTCGCCGAACGCGTCGGGGCCACCTTCTTCGGCACGTCCGCCGCCTATGTGATGGCCTGTCGCAAGGCCGGCGTCCACCCCGCGCGCGACCACGACCTCTCCCGCGTCGGCTGCGTCGCCACCACCGGATCCCCGCTTCCGCCCGACGGCTTCCGCTGGCTCCACGACGAGGTGGCGGACGACCTGTGGATCGCCTCCGTCAGCGGCGGCACCGATGTCTGTAGTTGCTTCGCCGGCGCCGTGCCCACCCTCCCCGTCCACATCGGCGAACTCCAGGCCCCGTGCCTCGGCACCGACCTCCAGGCATGGGACCCCCACGGCCGGCCCGTCGTCGGTGAGGTCGGCGAACTCGTCGTCACCCGACCCATGCCGTCGATGCCGATCCACTTCTGGAACGACCCCGACGGCAGCCGCTACCACGACAGTTACTTCGAGATGTTCCCCGGGGTCTGGCGGCACGGCGACTGGATCACCCTCACCGACCACGGCTCCGTCATCATCCACGGCCGCTCCGACTCCACCCTGAACCGCCAGGGCGTACGCATGGGCTCCGCCGACATCTACGAGGCCGTCGAACGCCTCCCCGAGATCCGTGAATCCCTCGTCATCGGAGTGGAGGAACCGGACGGCGGCTACTGGATGCCGCTCTTCGTCCACCTCGCCGACGGCGCCACGCTCGACGAAGCACTGCGCGACCGCGTCAAACGGATCATCCGGGAACAGCTCTCGCCCCGCCACGTCCCGGACGACATCATCGAAATCCCCGCCGTACCGCACACCCTCACCGGCAAGCGCCTCGAAGTCCCGGTGAAGCGCATCCTCCAGGGCACCCCCCTGACCAAGGCCGTCAACCCCGGCTCCGTTGACGACGCGGGCCTGCTGACGTTCTACGCGGACCTCGCCCGCACCCGCGGCCACTGAGCGTTGTCAGTGCCCCCGGTTACGGTGAGTCATCAGTGACCAACACGTGGCAGGGGGAGACATGGCAGACCACACATCCCGCCGGGCCGGCTCGGCGGCCAAACCGTCCGGAAACCACGCGGGCAGGCGCCCCGGCAGCGGTCCACACCGACGCGGTGCCCGCCCCAGGACCACTGCGGCACTCCGGCGCGCCCTGCGTCGCGAGGTCGTGGGCACCATCGGCGTCCTCGCCGACGCCCACGACTTCGCGGCGATGCGGAGCTATCGCAGCTTCGTCTTCGACGACCACCCGTCGTACCTCCGGCAGCTCGACGCCCTGCTGACCGCACGAGCGTCCGACCAGCTCCACACCACCGTCGCCCTCTTCGACCCCGAGGACTTCGCCGCGTTCTGCTCCCAGCACGGCCTCGACCCCGACACCGCCCGCGGCCGAGGGCGCTACACCGCCACGATCGCGGCCAGGGGCGGCGCGATCACCTACACCGGACAGCCGCTGGACACCCTGCTGCCCCGCTTGATCGACCAGGCCGTCCGCCGGGCCACCTGGGAGTACGCCACGACACTGCTGGCCGGACTCGGGGCGTGCGCCGACTGCGGCCAGGACATCGGCCGGGCCGCCCACGACCGCGCCTCCCACCTGCTCACCCGGCTGCTGGAAGAGGCGGGACCGGGCAGGCACCACCTGGTGTGCAGCGTCCAGGCACCCGAGGAGCAGCTTCTCGCGGTGCTCCACGCCGACCGCGACCCCACCCGGCCGGACGCGGCGCCGACCGCGGCCGACACCACCGAGTTCGTCACCGTCCTCGCCACCGCCATCGCGCTCGGCAGGCCCGGCGGAGTGGTGCTGCGCACCAGCCCACCCGACGCCCCGGACCGTCTGCACGGCTGGCGACTGCACCGCTCCCGTTTGCTGCCGCTCACCGAGGCCGAGGTGTTCAGCGCCTACTGCACCGACGCGATGACGGGCGAGCCGCTCTCCCCCGAGCCGGGAGTGGAGTACCGCGCGGGCTTCCCCGTCCCCACGGACGACCCCGAGCCCCACGGCTGACGCGAAGGAGGGGCCCCGCCACCACGGCGGGACCCCTCCTCTCAACTCTCCTGCCCGGGGGCTACTCCCCGGAGAGCACCGCCTGGGCGGCGACCCGAGCCTCCTCCGCGGTGTCCGTGGCGCGCGCCGCGGCCGCGGCCCGCTCGCACTGGGCCAGCGAGTACTTCGCCAGCGTCGCCCGCACATACGGAATCGACGCGGCCCCCATGGACAGCGACGTCACACCGAGACCAGTGAGCACACAGGCAAGCAGCGGATCGGCAGCCGCCTCACCACAGACACCACAGCTCTTGCCCTCGGCCTTCGCGGCCTCCGCCGACAGCGCCACCAGATCGAGCAGCGCCGGCTGCCACGGGTCCTGGAGCCGGGACACCGCGCCGACCTGACGGTCGGCGGCGAAGGTGTACTGCGCCAGATCGTTGGTGCCCAGCGACAGGAACTCCACCTCCTGCAGGATCGAACGCGCCCGCAGCGCGGCGGACGGAATCTCCACCATCGCACCGAACTTCGCCTGCAGCCCGGCCTCACGACACGCGTCCGCGAACGCCTTGGCGTCGGTGCGGTCCGCCACCATCGGCGCCATGACCTCCAGATACACCGGCAGACCCGAGGACGCCTTGGCGAGCGCCGTCAGCTGCGTCCGCAGCACATCCGGGTGGTCCAGCAGACTGCGCAGCCCCCGCACACCCAGCGCCGGGTTCGGCTCGTCGGCAGGGGTCAGGAAGTCGAGCGGTTTATCGGCGCCCGCGTCCAGCACCCGCACGACGACCCGGCCCTCCGGGAACGCCTCAAGCACCTGGCGGTACGCCTCGACCTGCTTCTCCTCCGACGGCGCCTGCTTGCTGTCGTCGAGGAAGAGGAACTCCGTACGGAACAGACCGACGCCCTCGGCACCGGCCGCCACCGCTGCCGGTACATCGGCGGGACCGCCGATGTTCGCCAGCAGCGGCACCTTGTGCCCGTCGGAGGTCACACCCGGCCCACTGGAACCGGAGAGGGCGGCCTTGCGCTCGGCCGCGGCCCGCTCCAGCTCACCGCGCTTCTCGTCGCTCGGCTCCACGAAGATCTCACCGGTGCTGCCGTCGACCGCGACCAGCGTGCCCTCGGCCAGCTCCCCGGCCCCCGGCAGTGCCACCACGGCGGGCACCCCGAGCGCCCGCGCCAGGATGGCGCTGTGACTGGTCGGCCCGCCCTCCTCGGTGACGAAACCGAGGACCAGCGTGGGGTCGAGCAGTGCGGTATCGGCGGGCGCGAGATCCCGGGCGATCAGTACATACGGCTCGTCACTGTCCGGCACACCCGGCATCGGCACGCCGAGCAGCCGCGCCACGATCCGGTTCCGCACGTCGTCCAGGTCGGCCACCCGCCCGGCCAGGTACTCGCCGGCACCAGCCAGCAGCGCCCGGTAGGCGGCGAAGGCGTCGTACACGCCCCGCTCGGCGGTGCTGCCGACGGCGACGCGACGGTCGACATCGGCCATCAGCTCGGGGTCCTGCGCCATCATGGCCTGTGCTTCCAGCACGGCCTGCGCCTCCCCACCGGCCAGATTGCCCCGCGCGATCAGATCGGCGGCCACGGCCTCCACGGCCTGGCGCGCCCGGCCCTGTTCCCGCTCGGCGTCCTGTTCCGGGTTCTGCTTCGCGGGCGGTTCGAGCACAGCCGTTCCCATGTGCCGAACCTCGCCGATCGCCACCCCGTGGCTGACCCCGACGCCTCGCAGCGTTGTCACCATCTCACCCGTCTCCGATCGAGCGACGGTCTGTGCCGCCGCGCTGGATGTCCCACTCGCCGTCCCTACGGCCATGACGTCACTGCCAGCTGAAGAGCGCGTCCCCGATCTGTACGTCGCCGTCCTCGACCACACCGGAGAGCGACTCGTTCGTCGCCTCCAGCGCGACCACGGGGCAGATGGGCGACTTGCCGGCCGCTTCGACGGCCACCGGGTTCCACCGCACCACGGCCTGGCCGCGGGTCACGGTGTCGCCCTTGTTGACGAGCAGTTCGAAGCCCTCGCCATTGAGCTGGACGGTGTCGATGCCGAGGTGCGTCAGCACTCCGTGTCCCTCGCTGTCGACCACGACATACGCGTGCGGGTGCAGGGAGACGACGACGCCGTCCACGGGGGAGAGAGCCTCGGAGGGCTCCCGTACGGGGTCGATGGCGGTACCGGGACCGACCATCGCGCCGGAGAACACGGGGTCGGGCACCGCCGCGAGTCCGATGGCACGTCCGGCAAGAGGGGACGTCACTGTGGTCATGGGGGCCTCCCAGGGTGGAGATCTGTTACCACGCCGTCACTGCTTGTTCCGAACGGCGCACTGTGGAGCAGCGTAAGTCATATGAAGTCCTAGTTCCGCATGAAAGTTGCGGAACTGTGGAGCTAGAGGCCACGGGAAGCGATTTGCCTCGCCTCTGGGCGGCAGGTACTGTCATACCCCTGCCTGGCCCCAACGCGACATTGAGTCGGGGGTCGGCAGCAGACCTCATCAAGGCGAGATCCTAACTGGTCTACACCTCTGCATGTCCGCAGAGAGGTGGTCAGGGAGCCGGAGAAAGCCTGATACGGTTTGACCACACCGAAGGGAAGCGCCCGGAAGGACCTGAAAGGGTCTGAAGGAAGCGTCCGTTCCTTGAGAACTCAACAGCGTGCCAAAAGTCAACGCCAAATAT
>NZ_JBIRRE010000008.1:0-475728 GCF_044333555.1 Streptomyces sp. NPDC020965 | reverse complement strand
CCGAACGCCGCGCCGGTGGAGGCCGCGCCCGCCGCCGGTGTGGTGGAGGTCCTGCCCGTCGTCTTCGGTGACACCGCGCGGGGGACCCGGGTGGTGGCCCGGACCCCGCGGGCGGCCAGTGGGCGTCCGGAGCTGACCGAGGCCGCGATCGTGGTCTCCGGAGGTCGGGGGGTCAACGGCGCGGACAACTTCCGTCTCATCGAGGACCTCGCCGACTCCCTCGGCGCGGCCGTGGGTGCCTCCCGGGCCGCGGTCGACGCCGGCTGGTACCCGCACTCCCACCAGGTCGGCCAGACGGGTAAGTCGGTCTCGCCGCAGTTGTACATCGCCTCCGGGATCTCCGGCGCCATCCAGCACCGCGCGGGTATGCAGACCTCCAAGACCATCGTCGCCATCAACAAGGACGCCGAGGCCCCCATCTTCGACCTCGCCGACTACGGCGTCGTCGGCGACCTCTTCACCGTCGTCCCCCAACTCACCGAAGAGATCACCACCCGCAAGAACTGACACCCACCACCCCGGCAAGGGGCCGCACGGTCACGCGCCGCGCGGCCCCCGCCCCCAGTGACCCGTCCGTCCCCACTGACCGTCCCCATCGACCGTCCCATTGACGCGGACGACGGCCCTCGTTAGCTTCACCGCACGGATTGTTCATTCCGGTGTGCGGAAAGCGTTCGCGGCGGTTCCGCGGTGCGTTCGCGCGTTCGCGGACTGCGGGAGGGGGCGCGGTGACGGTTCGGCGGGAGAGGGTGGCCACGAGCCTCGGCGGGGCGGTCGGCGAGCGGATCGACGCCGATCTCGCCCCGGTCGACGCCGATCTGGCCCGCCGCTACCCCGGCGATCCCGGCACCCGCCAGCCCGTGCACACCGTCTACGTGCCGGGTGATGTCTTCGCCGCCGACACCATCCGCTCCTGGGGAGACCAGGCGCTCGCCGCGCTCGACGAACACGCCCCGGACGCCGCCTCGTTCGCCGCCGTACTCGGGCTCCCCGACGGCCTCGCCGAGCCGGTCCACACCCGCGTACGGGCGAAGCTGGAGCGCGAGCCCGTGGACGACCTCCGCGTCGACTTCGAGGACGGTTACGGCGGACGTGCCGACGCGGACGAGGACGCCGACGCGGCCCGTGCCGCCCGGCTGATCTCGGCGGCGTACGCGAACGGCACGGCGGCCCCGTACATGGGCATCCGGACGAAGTGTCTGGAGGCCGCCGTGCGGGACCGGGCCATCCGCACCCTCGACATCTTCCTCACCGGACTCATGACGGCCGGGGGACTGCCCGACGGGCTCGTACTCACCCTCCCCAAGGTGACCTACCCCGAGCAGGTCACCGCCTTCGTCCGGCTGCTGGAAGCCTTCGAGGAGATCCACGGCCCCACTGTCGGCCGCATCGGATTCGAGATCCAGATCGAGACCAGCCAGGCCGTCATCGCCGCCGACGGCACCGCCGCCGTCGCCCGGATGATCGGCGCGGCCGAGGGGCGGGCCACCGGACTGCACTACGGCACCTTCGACTACAGCGCCTGCCTCGGCGTCAGCGCGGCCTACCAGGCCAGTGACCACCCCGCCGCCGACCACGCCAAGGCCGTCATGCAGGTCGCGGCGGCCGGCACCGGCGTACGGGTGTCCGACGGCTCCACCAATGTCCTGCCCGTCGGTCCCACGGCTCAGGTCCACGACGCCTGGCGGCTGCACTACGCTCTCACCCGCCGGGGGCTCGCCCGCGCCTTCTACCAGGGCTGGGACATGCACCCGGGACATCTTCCGACCCGGTACGCCGCCGTGTTCGCCTTCTACCGGGAGGGCTTCGAGACGGCGGCGGCCCGCCTCGCCGCGTACGTCGCGCGGGTGGGCGGCGAGGTGATGGACGAGCCCGCCACGGCCAAGGCGCTCAGCGCCTTTCTGCTGCGGGGCATCGACTGCGGGGCCCTGGACACGGCCGAGGTCTCCCGGCACACCGGCCTCACCCGGACGGACCTCGACGGTTTCGCCACGCCGAGACGGCTCCGGGCGCCGGTCCGCTAGGCCCTGCCCGGACGACTCGTCGGGCCCGCGGGCGATGGCTACGGCACGTCCCCCAGGCCCGTGGGGCGGGCGTTCCACGCTCGGCCTTGCGGACCGGGGGAGACTCCCACGCTGTGTTGCCGGAGTCATCGGAACCATCGGGGGATGTTCCGTACGGAGACGACCTCCCCTGGCTTTCGCCGTGCGAGACCCATGCCTCCGCCCGTGCGGGCCCGGGCGGACCCCGCGCATCCGACGCCGCGGGCTGATCCGCGCAGACCACCCGGACAGGAGCTGGCCCGATCCCCCGCCCCGGGGGGCACGCTCACGTCAGCCGGCACGCCCGCGCCCCGACCGGCCACGGGATCAACTGCCGCTGTGCCCGCGGCGCTACGCCGGTGGCCGGATCTCGCCCGAGCCGCGGGGGATCAGGACCGTCTCCAGGGTCACCCGCGCGGGCGCGTCGTCCGCGCCGTCGAGGCGGCGGAAGAGTCGCTCGGCCGCGGTCCGGCCCAGCGTCGCCGCGTCCTGGGCGATCACCGTGATGCCCAGCAGGTCGGCGAGTTCGATGTCGTCGAAGCCGACCAGGGCGACCGGGTGGTGGTGCTCGGCCAGCACCCGTACCGCCGTGACCGTCACCCGGTTGTTGCCCGTGAGGAGGGCCGTGACCGGCTCCGGGCCCGACAGCATCCCGGCGACGGCCGGGCGCACCCGGTCCGGCCCGGTGGGGCCCAGGGAGACCCAGGGGTCGGCGACCTCCAGTCCGGCGTCGGCCATGGCCGCGCGGTAGCCGCGCAGCCGCTCGACGGCGGTGTGGATCCGGGGCAGGTCGCCGATGAAGCCGATCCGGCGGTGGCCGTGCGCGATCAGATGGGCCACTCCCGCGCGGGCGCCGCCGAAGCTGTCGGAGAGCACGGCGTCCGCGTCGATCCGGCCGGCCGGTCGGTCCACGAACACCGTCGCTATGCCCGCCTTGATCTCCGGTTCCAGATAGCGGTGGTCATGGCCGGCCGGAATCACGATCAGTCCGTCCACCCGCCGGGCGCAGAGCGCCAGCGCCAACTCCTGCTCGCGGTCCGGGTCCTCGGCGCTCGAACCGTTGATGAGCAGCGCGCCGTGCGCGCGGGCGACCTCCTCCACCGCGCGGCTCAGCGGGCCGTAGAACGGGTCGGCGAGGTCTTCGAGCACCAGCCCGACGGAGGCGGTGCGCCCCTTGCGGAGCACCCGCGCGCTGTCATTGCGGCGGAAACCGAGGGATTCGATGGCCTCCCGCACCCGGCGCTCGGTGTCCGGGGTGACGCCCGACTCGCTGTTGACCACGCGCGAAACCGTCTTGAGACCGACTCCGGCGCGGGCCGCGACGTCCTTCATGGTGGGCCGGTTGCCGTAGCGGGGCTCCGGGCCTCGGGGGCGTTCGGCGGACTGCGGGAATCGATCGTTATCGGCCACAGTGGGTAGTCCTGTCGTCGTACGGTGTAAGCAAAGGCGTAGCGTCGAGCATAGGGCCTGGACAACGTTGTCAGGGGGGTGGAGACTGTTCCCGAATCCGCAGGTCCGACCAGCTCCCGGGGGTCTTACGCCCATGCAGAACGACCTCGTTGCCGCGCTGGACGTCGGCGGTACCAAGATCGCTGGTGCGCTGGTGGACGACACCGGCCGCGTCCTGCTGCGGACCCGGCGCGCCACCCCCGCGCGGGAGGGCGCCGAGACGCTCATGGGCGTGGTCGAGACCGTCATCGCCGAGCTGGCCGCCGCACCCGGCTGGGCCCGGGTGGCGGCCGTCGGCATCGGCAGCGCGGGGCCCGTCGACGCGTCGACGGGCACGGTGAGCCCGGTCAATGTGCCCGGGTGGCGTGATTTCCCCCTGGTGTCGAGGGTGCGCCGGGTGACCGGCGGTCTGCCCGTCGAACTGGTCGGCGACGGTGTGGCGATGACGGCGGCCGAGCACTGGCGGGGCGCGGCCCGGGGCTATGACAACGCCCTGTGCATGGTCGTCTCGACCGGGGTCGGCGGCGGCCTCGTCCTCGGTGGTGAACTGCACGCCGGACCCACCGGCAACGCCGGTCATATCGGGCACATCAGCGTCGACCTGGACGGCGACCGCTGTCCCTGCGGCGGGCGCGGCTGCGTGGAGCGGATCGCCAGCGGCCCGAACATTGCACGCCGCGCGCTGGCGCACGGCTGGCGACCCGGCCCGGACGGTGACGAATCCGCCGCCGCGGTGGCCCAATCGGCCCGTGCCGGGCATCCGGTTGCCATCGCCTCCTTCGAACGCGCCGCCCAGGCGCTGGCGGCCGGGATCGCCGCGACCGCCAGCCTGGTCGAGATCGAGATAGCCGTCGTCGGTGGGGGAGTGGCGGGCGCCGGAGACGTCCTCTTCGTACCGCTGAGGCGCGCCCTGCGGGAGTACGCGACCCTCTCCTTCGTGCGCCGCCTCGCCGTGGCCCCCGCCCTGATGGGGCCGGACGCCGGACTGATCGGCGCGGCTGCGGCGGCCTCGCGCGGGCGGCGGGGCGAGACGGCGTCCGTGGTCGGCGGCGGGTCCTGAGCCCGCCCCCGGCGGCCGGCGCGGGGCGGCCGGTCCCGAGCGTGCCCCCCGGCGGCCGGCGCGCCGACAGCCGGCTCCGTGCACCTCCGGCTCAGACGGCGGTGTCCGGGCTGTTGTGCTGTCGTACGACCACGAGGAACGCGTCCGACTCCAGATCCATCACCACCTCCGCCGCCAGTCCCTCGTCCCGGCGCGCCCGCGCGAACTCCTCGGCGGGCCAGCTTCCGCGCGGCCCCCCGGCCGGGAACCGCTCCAGTACCGTACGGCGCATCCCGTACCCCCTCCGGTCTCGTGCGGCCCCGACGACGTCCTACCGCCGGGGGGCGCCGCGTCCTCTCCGTACCGACCCCGTACCGACCTCGTACCGGCCGGGGGACGCTTCCGTACGGTGAGACGCTCGACGGGCCGGTACGGTGCCGCGATCGCGCCCGTGGTCCGGACACGCCCCGGTACCTCCTCCGATTCCCCCCGCGGGTTTCCATGGCAGGGTGTTCCGGGCAATCCACTGTGGGCTAGGCAGTGTCTGTGAAGGAGCGTCGTCCGCCCGGCAGGCAGACGGGACTTCGGAGACACGACCGAGGGAAGAGGGGGAACCGTGATCGTCTGGATCAACGGTGCGTTCGGAGCGGGCAAGACCACCACCGCGCAAGAACTGATCGATCTGATCCCGAACAGCACACTGTACGACCCCGAACTCATCGGAGACGGGCTGCCTCTCCTGCTGCCGCCCAAACGGCTCGCCGAGGTGAGCGACTTCCAGGAGTTGCCGATCTGGCGGCGGCTGGTGGTGGACACGGCGGCGGCCATGCTGGCGGAGCTGGGCGGGGTGTTGGTGGTGCCGATGACACTGCTGAACCAGGAGTACCGGGACGAGATCTTCGGGGGTCTCGCCGCCCGCAGGATCCCGGTACGGCAGGTGCTGCTGCGACCGGATGAAACGATCCTGCGCGCCCGGATCACGAGGCGTGCCGAGCTGGAGGCCGAGGCCGGTGACCCCGGTGGCGGTGCCGATGCCCCGCGCGCCCAGTGGTGTTACCACCATATAGAGCCCTATCTCGCCGCACTGGAGTGGATCACCGACGACGCGCTGGTCATCGACACCAGCCAACTGGACGCCGGGGAGACGGCCCAGCGGATCGCCGAAGCGGTACGCACGGGAGAGGCCGCGGTCTCCGAGATCGTGCAGACCCCGGAGCCGACCGCGGAGACCGTCGCGGCCGGTGTGCTCCTCTTCGACGAGGACGACCGGGTCCTGCTGGTCGACCCCACCTATAAACCGGGTTGGGAATTCCCCGGAGGGGTCGTGGAGCGCGGCGAGGCGCCCGCGCGCGCCGGCATGCGGGAGGTCGCCGAGGAACTGGGCATCGAACTCGACCGCGTGCCCCCGCTCCTCGTCGTCGACTGGGAGCCGCCGAAGCCACCGGGGTACGGCGGACTGCGGCTGCTCTTCGACGGCGGCCGGCTGGACGGTGACGCCGCAGCCCGGGTGCTGCTGCCCGGCGCTGAACTGCGCTGCTGGCGGTTTGTCGACGAGGAGGAGGCCCGGCGACTGCTGCCACCGCTGCGGTACGAACGGCTGCGCTGGGCCCTGCGTGCCCGGGAGCGGGGCAGCGCGATCTACCTAGAGGCGGGAGTCCCGCTCCCGCACGGCGATCGTCCGTGAGCTGACGGGGTCCCGGGCCGCACGGGCCGGCCGGGCGACGATCGGCCGGGGCCCGCGACCGGCCGGGGCGCCGGAGGTGTCGCCCCTGGAGCGGGGGCGACACCGGTGTGCTCAGCCCGCGGCGTAGTTGCGCAGGAACAGCGCCTCGGTGACGGAGAGCCGCTCCAGCTCCTCCGGCGAGACGGACTCGTTCACCGCGTGGATCTGCGCCTTCGGCTCGCTCAGACCGATCAGGAGGATCTCCGCCTCCGGGTACAGCGTCGCCAGCGTGTTGCAGAGCGGGATCGAGCCGCCCATACCGGACGTCTGCATCTCCTCACCCGGATAGGCCACCCGCATCGCGTCCGCCATGGCCGCGTACGCCGGGCTGGTCACATCCGCCCGGAACGGCTGGCCCTGGCCCGCCTGCTCCACCGACACCCGGGCGCCCCACGGAGTGTGCGCCTCCAGATGTGCGATCAGCAGCCGGGTCGCCGCCGCCGCGTCCTCGCCCGGCGGCACCCGCAGGCTGATCAGCGCCCCCGCGCCCGCCTGCACCGACGGGGTCGCGCCGACCACGGGCGGGGCGTCGATGCCCAGCACGGTCACCGCGGGCCGCGCCCAGATCCGGTCGGAGACCGAACCCGTGCCGATCAGCTCCACCCCGTCGAGCACCTTGGCGTCCTGCCGGAAGTCGGCCTCCGGGTACTGCAGGCCCTGCCAGCTCTGGTCCGCGTCCAGACCGTCCACCGTCGTGGCGCCGTCGTCCGAGCGCAGCGAGTCCAGCACCCGGATCAGCGCGGCCAGCGCGTCCGGGGCGGCCCCGCCGAACTGCCCCGAGTGCAGATTGCCTTCGAGGGTGTCGATCCGTACCCGTACGAGCGTCATCCCGCGCAGCGTCGCCGTCACCGTCGGCAGCCCCTCGCGGAAGTTCCCGGAGTCGCCGATGACCATGGCGTCCGCGGCGAGCAGTGCGGGGTTGGCCTCGGCGTACCGCTCCAGACCGCCGGTGCCCTGCTCCTCGGAGCCCTCCACGATCACCTTCACGCCCACCGGCACCCCGCCGTTCGCCTTGAGGGCGCGCAGGGCCAGCAGATGCATGATGAAGCCGCCCTTGCAGTCGGCCGCCCCCCGGCCGTACCAACGGCCGTCGCGGTCGGTCAGCTCGAAGGGCGGCGAGTCCCAGGCGTCCAGGCCGAGCGGGGGCTGCACGTCGTAGTGCGCGTACAGCAGCACGGTCGGCGCACCGGCCGGTCCCGGCAAATGGCCGTACACGGACTGTGTACCGTCCGGCGTGTCGAGAACGGCGACATCCGTGAACCCTTCGGCCCGCAAGGTGTCGGCGCACCAGCGCGCGGCGGCCTCGCACTCGCTCTTCGGGTACTGGGCCGGATCCGCCACCGAGGCGAAACTCACCAGCTCGGCCAGCTCCGCCTTGGCGCGCGGCAGCAGCGAGGCGATGGTTTCGGCGATCGGATCGGCGGACATGGGCACGCTCCTCGTGGGTGCGACGTTGTGCGAAGTGTGTACGGCGAATGCGTGGTCGATCCTCCCACAGCGATGCGAGACGACCGCGCCGTAGGATGCCGTCGAGAGCATGGGGCACGCGTCGGATCGGGAGCAGAAGCACATCGTGAGCAGCGAGAACGGCGGCACCGGGGCAGAGTCGGAAGCATGGGAGCACGACGACCCCGTATGGGACGTCGTCGTGGTCGGAGCGGGGCCGGCAGGGGCCTCGGCGGCGTATGCGGCGGCGGTGGCGGGCCGTCAGGTGCTGCTGCTGGAGAAGGCCGAACTGCCGCGCTACAAGACCTGTGGCGGAGGGATCATCGGCCCGTCGCGGGACAGCCTGCCGCCCGGCTTCGAGCTGCCGCTGCGTGATCGGGTGCACGCCGTGACGTTCTCGTTGAACGGCAGGCTGACCCGTACGCGCCGCTCCAAGAAGACGCTCTTCGGGCTGATCAACCGCCCCGAGTTCGATGCCGGACTCGTCGAGTACGCGCAGAAGGCGGGCGCCACCCTGCGCACCGGAGTCACCGTCTCCCGGGTCGAGCAGCACGGGGCCGCCGTCCCGGACCGGCGCACCGTCGCCGTGGTGACGTCGGACGGCGAGACCGTGCTCGCGCGGGCGGTCATCGGCGCCGACGGCAGTGCCAGCCGGATAGGAGCCCATGTCGGGGTGAAGCTCGACCAGGTGGACCTCGGTCTGGAGGCCGAGATCCCGGTGCCGGATTCGGTGGCGGAGGACTGGGCGGGCCGGGTGCTCATCGACTGGGGTCCGCTGCCGGGGAGTTACGGCTGGGTGTTCCCCAAGGGCAAGACCTTGACGGTCGGGGTCATCTCCCGGCGCGGCGAGGGCACGGCCACCAAGCGCTATCTGGAGGACTTCATCGCCCGGCTCGGACTGGCCGGCTTCGAACCCGCCATCTCCTCCGGGCATCTGACCCGCTGCCGCAGCGACGACTCCCCGCTGTCCCGCGGCCGGGTCCTGGTCTGCGGCGACGCGGCCGGACTTCTGGAGCCCTGGACCCGCGAGGGCATCTCCTTCGCGCTCCGCTCGGGCCGGCTCGCGGGGGAGTGGGCCGTCCGGATCTCCGAGGCGCACGACGCGGTGGACGCCCGCCGCCAGGCGCTGAACTACGCCTTCGCCATCAAGGCGGGGCTGGGCGTGGAGATGGGGGTCGGCCGGCGTCTCCTCGGCATCTTCGAGCGCCGCCCGGGGCTGATCCACGCGGCGATCACCGGTCTGCGGCCGGCCTGGCGGGTGTTCGCGGACATCACCCGGGGGTCGACGACGCTGGCGGGCCTCGTCCGTACGAGCGCGGTGGCGCGCCGGACGCTGGAGACGCTGGACCGCCGGGCGCGGAGCCAGGAGCGGAGCCGGCCGCAGGAGGCGTCCGCGAAGTAGCGCCGGGGCACATCGCGGACCGGGCGGGGGCGCTGCCGGCATCCCCGCGCCGGTCCTCCCGGGCTCGTGACCGGTGGCCCTGTCGTCTCCACTGTGGTGGCGGGGGCACCGGGCATGGCCTCGGACGGGCGGGGCGTCGGGGGCTCGGCACCTCTCGTCCTGCGTACGGGTCACGCCCTCGTACGGCGGGGAGATCCCGGTCGGGCCCCGTTCCCCCGGAAGCCGGCCCGAGCGGAGCGCGATCCGGTGCCCGGGGCGGTCGGTTCAGTCGCTGACGGTGATCCGGAAGACCGGGTGCCGGGGTGCGGCGGCGAGCAGCTCGGCGTCCGTGGACCGGGCGTTCACCCCCTCGAAGAAGCGCCCGACCTCCCAGCCCCAGCGCTCCAGGTACTCGCGCAGCAGGGCCGGCTTCTCGTCGTCGGTCAGTTCGACGGCGGTGAACCGCTGGACCTTCCGGCCGAGCTTGAGCTGTCCGCCACCGGCCGCGCGCAGATTGCGCACCCACTGGGAGTGGCCGCGGGCGGAGACCAGATAGGGGCCGCCCTCGTAGGGGAGCGGATTGACGGGGATGCTGCGCCACTCACCGCTGGTACGGCCGCGCACGGAGAGTTCGGCGGTGCCCAGGAGGCTCACGCCGTGCCGGGCGAGCCGACCGACGACGCTGTTCAGGATGCTGTCGAAGCGGCTGGGCCGGATGTAGTGGGTGGTGGACACGGCGGACGTGCTGGACGTGGTGGACATGCTGGGCTCCCTCGATCGTGTCCCCGACGGGATACTGCTCGCTCCGAGAGCACTGCTCTCGTTCGCCTCCAGTGTGCGTCGGGCGGAACACAAAAGCAAGAGCAGTGCTCTTGTTTCGGATTGCTGCTCACGCCAGCCCGTCCAAGCCGAGATCTTGGCACCGGTGTCGGCCTCGCCGCCCCGAGCCCCTGACTCCGTCGTTGACCGCGCCGCCGCAGGCCCCCGGCACCGTCGCCGACCTCGTCCTTCCGGACCCGGCACCCCTCGTGGCGCGCTGCTCCGGGGCCCCCGGTACCGGCCGTGGCCGCGAAGCGAGCGCACCGCACCCCTGATCCACCCCGTGAAAGACTCCCCGGCATGAGCAACATCCGTGGGGCCAGGGCGCGGGCCCGTATCGAAGTCACCGCAGCCATCAAGGACGAGGCCCGGCGACAGCTCGCCGCCGAGGGTGCCGCGAAGCTCTCCCTCCGTGCCGTCGCCCGCGAGCTGGGCATGGTCTCCTCCGCCCTCTACCGCTACTTCCCCAGCCGCGACGACCTGCTGACCGCGTTGATCGTCGACGCCTACGACACCGTCGGCTCCGCCGCCGAGGGCGCGCTCGCCCCCGCCCCCGACCCGCGCGACCACGTCGCCCGCTGGGTCGCGCTCTGTGAGGCCATCCGGGAATGGGCGCTCGCCCACCCTCATGAGTACGCCCTGATCTACGGGTCCCCGGTCCCCGGCTACACCGCCCCGAGGGACACCGTCGGCCCCGCGGCCCGCGTCGGCACCGCACTGATCTCCATCGCCCGAGACGCCCGGGACGCCGGCCGACTCACACCCCCGCCGCTCGCCGATGAGCTGCGCCCCGAGGCGCTGCGGCTCACCGCGGAGTTCGCCCCCGGGATGCCCCCCGCCTCCGTCGTGGCACTGGTGGCCGCCTGGTCCCAGCTCTTCGGGCTGATCTCGTTCGAGGTCTTCGGCCAGTTCCACCGCGTGGTCGAGGAACGGGACGCCTTCTTCCGGCAGTCCGTCACCCGGCTCGCGCACGGGGTCGGCCTCGGCCACTGAGCGATCGGCCCCTCGGCCCGCGATGTACTGCCTGGCCCGCGGCGTACTGCGTGGCCCGTGGCGCACTGCCTGGCCCGCGATGTATTGCCTGGCCCGTGGCGTACTGCGTGGCCCGCGGCGTACTGCGTGGGGAGTACGGCGGAAGCCATCGTCCGGCTGACGCCCGCAGCCCGGCTCCCGTCTAGCGTGGCCGGTATGAACGCCCCGTACTCCCGAGACTGCGGCCCGCCCCCCTGGGCCGGGAGCGGCGGCGCACCGTCCCCCCGGCCACGGCGGGTGCCCTGGCTCTCCACCCTGCTGGTCGCCGTGCTGGTCCTGGCGGGGTCGGGGTTCGCGGCGAAGGGCCAGCCCGACCGGGAACGGCTCGACGCCTACGCGCTGGCACTGCTGTTGCTGGGCACGGCGCTGCTGTTGGCCCGTAACCGGTGGCCGGTCGCCTCTCTCGTCGGAACCGTCGCGACGGCCCTGGTCTACCTCGGCGCGGGTTATCCGTACGGCCCGGTCTGCACCCCCACCGCCGTCGCCGCGTTCACCGTCGTCGTCGCTGGGGGGTTGCGCGCCGCCCTATGGATCGGCGGCGGATTCCTCGCCGGCCATGCGCTGATCGGGCACTGGCTCTACCAGTATCTGCCGCCGACGGGGGACCCGGGCGTCCCCTGGGGGCGGGAGGTGGTCTTCGCCGCCTGGGTGGCGGCGGTCCTCACGGCGTCGGAGCTGGTACGGGTCCGGCGGGAGGCATGGGCCCGGGAACGGCTGGAACGGGCGGCGGCGGCGAAGCGCCGCGCGGACCAGGAGCGGTTGCGGATCGCCCGCGAACTCCATGACGTACTGGCGCACTCGATCTCCGTCATCAACGTCCAGGCGGGTGTCGGACTCGCGCTGCTCGACAGCGACCCCGAGCAGGCCCGTACCGCGCTCACCACCATCAAGGCGGCGAGCAAGGAGGCGTTGGGCGAGGTGCGCCAGGTGCTGGACAGCCTGCGGACGCCGGGAGACGCGCCGCGCTCGCCCGCCCCCGGCCTCGACCGGCTGCCGGAACTGGTCGAGCAGGCGGCCGGCGCCGGTCTGAACGTCACCGTCGAGACGGTGGGTGTGCGCCGCCCGCTGCCGCCGGGCACCGATCTCGCGGCCTTCCGCATCGTGCAGGAGGGCCTCACCAACGTCGTACGGCACTCCGGCTCGCGGGTGGCGCGGGTACGGATCGGGTACGAGGCGGGCCGCGTCGTCCTCCGCGTCGACGACGACGGCCCGGCCACCGGCTCCGACGCGGGCGGCAGCGGCAACGGTCTCGCCGGAATGCGGGAGCGGGCCGCCGCGCTGGGTGGCACCATCGATGCGAGCCACCGGGACGACGGCGGTTTCCGGGTCCGGGCCGACCTTCCCGCGCCAGTCAAGGAGACCGTGTGATCCGCGTTCTGCTCGCCGACGACCAACTGCTGGTGAGGGCGGGATTCCGGGCCCTGCTCGACGCCCAGCGGGACATCGAGGTGGCCGGGGAGGCCGCCGATGGCGCCGAGGCGGTGCGGCTGGTGCGCGAACTGCGTCCTGACGTCGTGCTGATGGACATCCGGATGCCGGTGCTCGACGGTCTCGCCGCCACCCGGGGCATCACCGGAGATGAGCGGCTGCGCGAGGTGCGGGTGGTCATGCTGACCACCTTCGAACTCGATGAGTACGTCTTCGAGGCGATCCGCTCCGGGGCCTCCGGCTTCCTGGTGAAGGACACCGAGCCCGACGAACTGCTCCGTGCGGTACGGGCGGTGGTCGCCGGGGACGCCCTGCTGTCGCCGGGGGTGACCCGCAGGCTGATCGGCGAGTTCGCGGCGCGTTCCAAGACGCCCATGGACGCCGGGCGGCTCGCGGAACTGACCGAGCGGGAGCGCGAGGTGATGGCCCTGGTCGGGATCGGGCTGTCGAACGGCGAGATCGCCCGCCGGCTGGTGGTCAGCCCGCTGACCGCCAAGACCCATGTGAGCCGCACGATGGTGAAGCTCGGCGCGCGGGACCGGGCGCAGCTCGTGGTGCTGGCCTATGAGTCGGGGCTGGTGCGGCCCGGCTGGCTGGGCTGATCGGCCGGGGACGGGAACCGCCACAGCACGGTGACGACCCGGATCACGAAGATGATGACGGCCGCCGCGCCACCGGCGAGGAGCAGCCCCCGCTCGACGGCGTACGGCATGGTGAACATCAGCTTCGGCCCGGCGATCGTCCCGAACGCCAGCGCCGCGACGAAGGCCGCGCTGAGCAGCGCGTAGCCGATCTCGACGGTGATCGCGTCCCGGTCTCGCTGGTTACGTCGGGTCATGTTCGAAGTGTCACAGGGTGCCGGTCGGCAGGGCAAGCGCTCCCCGCCAACCGGCACCCCCACTCGTCGCGGGTGGACCGGCACCCCGCTGATCAGTCGCGGACCGGTATCCGCTCGACCTCGGTGGCGGGCTCCGCCGTATCGGATCCCGGGCCTGATCCCGGCACTGTGCTGGGTGTGGGCGTAGGCGTGGGCGCGACTCCTGGCAGTGCGGCGGCCACCACGACGCTGCCCCGGTCGCGCCGGGTACGCAGCCCGGTCAGAGCGACGAGAAGGCCGGCCGCCCCGATCACGGTCACCGCCACCAGCCCCGGCCGGTAACTGTCCAGCACCTCCTGCGGTGTGCCGCCCCCGTGCCCGCCACCCGCGGCGACGACCGCGGTCACGATGGCGAGGAAGACCGCGCCACCGACCTGGACCGAGGTGTTGAGCAGGCCGGAGACCATGCCCTGCTCATGGTCGTCGACGCCGTTGGTGGCCTGGATGTTGAGCGAGGGGAAGGCGAGCGCGAACGCGCCACCGACCAGGACCATCGACGGCAGGATCGCGACGGCGTAGGTCGGCGAGAGGTCGATGCCCAGGAAGAGTGCGTATCCGGCCACCTGGAGGGCGAAGCCGATGGCGATCAGCCGGGGCGTGCCGAAGCGGTCCACGACCGAACCGATCCGCGTCGAGGAGAGCGCCACCAGCGCGCCGGCCGGCAGGAAGGCCAGTGCGGTCGTCAGGGCCGACCAGCCGAGCAGCGACTGCATGTACTGGGTGACGAGGAACTGGAACCCGATGTACGAGCCGAAGAGCATGGCCGCGCCGAGATTGGCCCGGACCTGGCTGCCGGAGCGCAGGATGCCCAGCCGGATCAACGGGTGTGGACTGCGGAGCTCAACGGTGACGAAGACGGTGAGCAGGACGGCGGCGGCGAGGAAGGAGAGGAGCGTACGGGCCGAGGCCCAGCCCACCTGTTCCGCCTGGACGACGGTGAAGACGAGCAGCAGCATCGAGGCGGTGCCGGTGACGGCGCCGGGGAGGTCGTAGCCCTTTCCGGCGTCCTCCCGGGCGCTGCGCGGGATCATCTTGATACCGGCGATCAGCGCGAGCACCGCGATGGGGGCGGGCAGCAGCATCGTCAGTCGCCAACTGACCTCGGTGAGCAGACCGGAGAGGACCAGGCCCATGGAGAAGCCGGTGGCGGCGCAGGCGGTGTAGATGGAGAGCGCGCGATTGCGCTGGGGGCCCTCCTTGAAGGTCGTGGTGATGATCGAGAGCCCGGCGGGGGCGGTGAACGCGGCGCTCAACCCCTTGATGAAGCGGCTGGCGATCAGCAGCGGACCGGAGTCGACGAGCCCGCCCAGCAGGGAGGCGACGGCGAAGACGGCGAGCGCGATCAGGAAGACCCGGCGCCGGCCGAGCAGATCGGCGGCCCGGCCACCGAGCAGCAGCAGACCGCCGTAGCCGAGGATGTAGCCGCTGACGATCCATTGCAGGGTCGAGGTGGACAGATCGAGATCGGTGGCGATCGAGGGCAGCGCGACGCCGACCATCGAGACGTCGAGAGCGTCGAGGAACATCGCGGCGCAGAGCACGAGCAGCGTGCCCCACAGTCGGGGGCTCCAATGCTCGCGCGCCACAGGGGCGTTGGGCGGAGAGGTCATGCGGAGCACACTTACATGCACGTACATTCAATGCAAGTGCATGTAATGCGTGCGCAACAAATGCCGAAGCCTCTGCTACCGTGCGGTCATGGCGGTGAAGAAGCCCGAGCGGGTACTCGTGGACGAGTGGCGGGACGTTCTCTCGCTGCACGCCCGCACGATGTGCGAACTCGACCGTGAGCTGCACCGGCACGGCCTCGGCGCCAGTGACTTCGAGGTGCTCGACCTGCTCGCGGAGCACACGTCGTCCGTGCGGGTGCAGGAGTTGGCGGGCCGGGTCCACCTCAGTCAGAGCGCGCTGTCCCGGCTGATCGCGCGACTGGAGAAGGACGGGTTGGTCGACCGGGTGATGTGCCCCGACGACCGGCGCGGGGTCAAGGTCGGGCTCACCGACGAGGGCCGTGCCCGCCACGCGGAAGTGCTGCCGTTGCAGCGCGCGGTGCTCTCCCGGATGCTCTCGGACGCCCCGTCCGACTGAACTGCCTGGCTGGACTGCCCGATTGAACTGCCTGGCTGAGCTGTCCGACCGGACCGAGGGGGCTGACCGGGCGCGCGGCGGCCGGACGCGGCCATGGCTGTTCGCCGCCGATGCGCACGGCGCGGGTTCCGGCTCCGGTCCATGGCGATGTGCACGGCGCGGGTTCCGGCTCCGGTCCAAATGGCGCCGGCCGGTTCGATCGGGGGGTTGGCTCCGGGGTCCCCAGCCGGTTCAGCCGTGGTATTCGGTGAGGTCGATCGAGTGCACGCTGAGCGCGAAGCCGTGCACCGGGTGGGTCGTCTCGTACTCCGATGTCATGCCCAGCTTGCGCACCACGTTCTCGGAGGCGTCGTTGGCCATCCGGTTGATGCTCACGACCCGGTCGAGACCGCGGTCCTGGAGTGCGAACTCCAGCGTGGCGTGGGCTGCCTCGGACGCGTACCCCTGGCCCCAGAACTGGCGGCCGAGCAGCCAGCGGATCTCCACGGCGGGCAGCACGGCGGGCAGGAAATCGGGCACCGACAGACCCGCGAAACCGGCCAGCTCGCCGGAGGCCAGCAGTTCGATCGCGAAGAGGCCGAAGCCCTCCTCGTCCCACTCCTCCTCCCAGCGCTCGACGGCCTCCGCCGTCTGCTCCAGGTCGAGGACCGAACCGTCGTCCATCCAGCGCATGACCTCCGGGTCCGCGGTGATCTCCGCCAGTGGGAGGAGATCGTCGTCGTGCCAGCGGCGCAGGATGAGTCGGGGGGTGCGGATTTCGGTCATGACCCCATCTTGCCGAAGCCGGGTGCCCGGACGTTAATCGAGCGCGGATCCGGACGCCCTTCGCAGGTCGTACGGGGTGGGGGCCGGTCGGCGGGGGGTGTACGGGGTGGCGCGGGTCGTACGGAGTGGGCGCGGGGCGAACGGTCGGCGGGGGCTGGGGGCTGGGGGCTGGCGGCCGGGGGCCGGGGCGCGGGTCGGCAGCCGCGGTCGGCCGTGCCCATCGGCCTGTACCCATCGGCCCACGCCGGCCGGGGCGGGCCGTCAGGCCCGGTGGGCCTCCTCGGCCGGAGCCGTCGCGTTCCGTGCCGCGTACGCGATGACCGCCGCCGCCGCGGCGAGCGCCGCCACCGTCGTCAGTGCCACCGGCAGCGAGAACCAGTCGGCCAGGAAGCCGATCGCGGGAGGCCCCAGCAGCATCCCGCTGTACCCCAGGGTCGAGGTCGCCGCGACCCCGGTGGGCCCGGCGAGCGCACCCGCCCTGGCCACCGCCACCGGGAAGATGTTGGCGAGCCCCAGCCCCGCCACACCGAAGCCGAGCAGCACCAGTCCGATCGACGGCGCGAGCGCGCCGAGCAGCATTCCGAACGCCGCCGTCATGCCGCCCATGGCGAGCGTGCGCGTCTGGCCGAGCCGCTCCAGGAGGAAGGTGCCGGAGAGCCGGCCCGCGGTCATCGCCAGGGCGAAGAGCGCGTAGCCGAGGGCCGCGACACCGGGCCGGGCGCCGAGATCCTCCTCCAGGTGGAGCGCGCCCCAGTCGGCCATCGCGCCCTCCCCGTACGCGGTGCAGAGCGCGATCACCCCGCAGAGCAGCACGAGATTGCGGGTGCGGCCCGTCAGTCGGCGGGATGTCCCGCTCTTTTCGGCCACCGCGCCGGTCGGGGGCCGGTGGCGCAGCAGGGCGGGGCCCGCGGCGGCCGTCACGATCAGCCCGACACCGGTGAGCAGCAGGAGGTGGGTGGTGGGGGAGAGGCCGCCGGCGAGCAGTGCGCCCAGTCCCGCGCCGACCATTCCGCCGAGGCTGAAGGCGCCGTGCAGGGTGGGCATCACCGGCCGCCCCAGCGCGGCGATCAGATCGACCGCCGCGCTGTTCAGGGAGACGCTCATCGCCCCGTAGGCGGCCCCGAAGACCAGCAGGACCAGGCCGAGGGCGAGCGCCGATCCGGTGAGCGGCGGCAGGGCGATGCTCAGCGACAGCAGGACGGCCGCGGCGATGGCGACCGGGACGCTGCCGTAGCGGCGGCAGAGCCGGCCGGTGAGCGTCATCGTCACCACACCGCCCGCCGATATGCCGAGCAGCGCGAGCCCCAGGGCGCTCGCGGACGCTCCGGTCTGTTCCTTGATCGCGGGGATACGGACCACCCAGCCGGCGAAGAGGAAGCCGTCGAGGGCGAAGAACACGGTGAGGGCGGTGCGGAGGCGCGACAAGGGAGAGGTGGCGGTGTTCCCGCGAGGGCCCCCCGGGACGGCCGTCCGTATTTTGTTCAGTTTCGGCACAAAGGCAGACTAGGGGCAGGGGCACGATCCGGACAAGGCGGCGGAAGAACTCCCGGATCATGGGAGACTCGCCTCCATGAACGGCAAGGTGACGAGCACCAGAACAAAGCTGGAACGGGGCCGGAGCGCACTCGGCCCCGCGCTGGAACTGGTGCATACGGGCCGTGCGCCCACCCGCGCCGTGCTCACCTCCGAACTCGGCGTCACCCGCGCCACCGCGGGCGCCGTCGCCGCCGAACTGGAGGCGCTCGGTCTCATCCGGGTCGACTCCCGGCCCACCGCGGCAGCCGGTTCCCAGGGCAGGCCCTCCCACCGACTCGCCCTGGACGACAGGGGCCCCGTCGTCCTCGCCGCCCAGATCCACCCCGACGGATTCCGGGCCGCGCTCGTCGGGCTCGGCGGCCGGACCGTCGCCACCGCGCCCGGCTGTGTCACCGTCTCCGCCGACCCCGCCCAGGTGCTCGGCGCCGTGGTCGAGGTCGGGGCGGCGCTGCTCCGCGCGAGCGGACGCCGGTGCGTGGGCGCGGGTCTCGCCGTACCGTCCGCGGTCGCCGAACCGGAGGGCACCGCCCTCAACCCGCTGCACCTCGCCTGGCCGGCCGGGTCCCCCGTACGGGAGATCTTCGCCGAGCGGGTGCGGGCGGCCGGGATCACCGGCCCCGCCTTCACCGGGAACGACGTCAATCTCACCGCGCTCGCGGAACACCGGCACGGCGCCGGCCGCGGCGCCCAGCACCTCCTCTGCGTCGCCACCGGTCACCGAGGCGTCGGCGGCGCGCTCGTCATCGACGGCCGGCTGCACAGCGGCAGTTCCGGACTGGCGCTCGAAGTCGGCCATCTCACCGTCAACCCCGAAGGCCGCGCCTGCCACTGCGGCAGCCGTGGCTGCCTCGACGTCGAGACCGATCCGCTCGCCTTCCTCACCGCGGCCCACCGCGACCCCGGCCCCGAGGTCTCCCTGCTCCAGCAGGCCCGGGAACTACTCCGCACCGAGTACGCCGCCCCCGCGGTCAGACGGGCCGGCGAGGAACTCATCGACCGCCTCGGCCTCGGGCTCGCCGGCCTCGTCAACATCCTCAACCCCGACCGCATCATCCTCGGCGGGCTGCACCGCGAACTCCTCGCCGCCGACCCCGAGCGGCTGCGCGCCGTCGTGGCCGATCGGAGCCTGTGGGGGCGGAGCGGCGGGGTGCCGATCCTGGCCTGCGCGCTGGACCACAACAGCCTGGTGGGGGCCGCTGAGCTGGCCTGGCAGCCGGTGCTCGACGATCCCCTCACCGCGCTGGCCTGACGGTCCGGGGGCCGGGAGCCACCCGTCCGGGGGCATGCCGGACGCCTCGCGGGCCGGGAACGGGTAGGCGATCACCCATGACCCCTGAGCCCCCGGGCGCGGAGTCCCACCCGCCCCGGCCGACGCGCCTGTACCGCAGGATCGCCTCCTCACCTATCGGTCTCGGCTGGAACCGCGGCCGGGAGATGGAGCTGCTGCACCGCGCCATGGGGTTCGCCGCGCTCGGCTTCCTCACCCTCGTCCCGCTGCTCGTCGTCGTCGCGGCGGCCGATCCGGCCAGCGGCCAGGGCTTCGCCCGCTGGCTGGGCCAGGCGCTCGGTGTCTCCGAGTCCTCCCAGGAGGAGGTCGAGCAGCTCTTCGGGATGCCGGGAACCGCGCTCCAGCGCACCACGGCCTTCGGTCTCGCCGCGCTGGCCGTCTTCGGACTGACCTTCGGATCCGCCGTCCAGACCGGCTACGAGAAGGTCTGGGACCTGCCGACGGCCCGCTGGCACACCCTGTGGCGCCATGTCATCTGGCTGGCCCTGCTCATGCTCGCGCTGCTGATCTTCGTCAACACCCCGGTGCCGTCCGGCTCCGTCCCCGGTGTCATCGGCGCCGCGCTGGCCGATCTGGTCGGCACCTGCGCCTTCTTCTGGTTCTCCCAGTGGCTGCTGCTCGGTGGCCGGGTCCGCTGGGGCGCCCTGCTGCCCGGCTCCGTGGCGACCGCGCTCGCCCTGCTCGGTCTGCGGGTCTTCTCGCAGTTCGTCTTCTCCCCGCTGATCGCCTCCAACGCGGTGACCTACGGACCGTTCGGGACCGTGCTGGTCCTCCAGTCCTGGCTCGTCGGCGTCGGCGTGGTCGTCTACGGCGGCGCGCTGGTGGGCCGGCTGTTCCACGAGGAGCGGGTACGGCGACGGTTGGAGCGCGAACTGCTGCCGGACGAACCGCTGGACGAAGACGAAGGGGAGCAGTCGTAGCAGCGCCCGGGTACTCCGCGCGGGGTAGGCGCGAAGCCGCTGAACGTACGACGACGCGGCCCCGGCGCGGCGGGATCCTCGGAAGGCACAGGCGCTGAGGCGCCACCGGCGCCACCGAGGAGACGAACCGATATGAACACCCTGGCGTACGGGGACGGATCCGGCCCCGGTCCGTGGATTCCGCTCTTCCCGCTGATCTGGGCGGCCGTCACCGTCGGCGCCATCGCTCTGTTGCGCCGCACCCGGGGCCGCCGCGGGCGGCACGACGTCCCACGGGCCGGCATACGTCCGGACCATGCCGTCCCGGGTGCGCCCGGCGAGAACTCACCCATCGCCCTGCTCGGCCGCCGGTTCGCCGCGGGCGAGGTCGATGAGGAGGAGTACTGGCGGCGGCTCTCCGTCCTGGAGGAGCGTTTCGGCCGCGTCGGCCAGGGCGATGGCCGCTGACCGAAGGGCCGGTACGGGACCGGGGCGGTGGTCTCCGGCCGGCGCTCTGGTACGGGGCCGGTCTCTGGGCGCCGGGTCGCTGAGGGGCCGGGGTCAGCCGGGGAGGGCCGACCCGGCCGCGCTGGGCTCACGCACCCCGTCGGGGGCTCCGGTGAGCGCCGGACCGGTGTCCGGGGCCGGGGATTCGTGGGCCATGGGGCACGGCGGCAGCGCCGGGGCGGGCGGTGTGGCGAGGGTGAACCAGACGGTCTTTCCCGTCTCGCCCTGGGGCCGTACGCCCCAGGTGTCGCTCACGGCCGCTATCAGTCCGAGCCCGCGCCCGGAGGTGGCGTAGAGGTCGTCGTCGCCGGCTCCGGTGTCCAGGGCGGGCAGCCGCGGATCGTGGTCGCGGACCGAGACCGTGAGCCGGTCGAGCAGCAGCTCGATGTCCACGACGCACATCTTGTCCGGCTGGGCGTGCCGATGAACATTGGTCAGCAACTCCGTGACGCCGAGCGCCGCCGGGTCGATCAGGGGATCGAGATTCCAGTGGCGCAGATGCGCGGAGATGATTCTGCGGACCTGACCGATCCGCGACGGCAGGGCCTGGAGCTCGACGGTGCAGTGCCTGCTTGGCTGGCTGATCACGGCTGCGACTCCCCGAAGTAGGTCCGGAAGAAGACGAAGGTCGGATCCAGCAGTTGGCCATCTGCTGAGTCGTGCGCTCCCCGTGGCGGAGGAAGGAGCTGGATCGCAGCGTCACCGCCGACGCACCCTGAGTGAGGTGAGATCAGCGTGGACCACTCCCCTCGGTCCCGCAACTCGGCGCCGCGGAGGGTCGTGGATCGTGACGGGGCTCTGACGCCGCCCGGTACCCGAGGCATCGGACGGCGCCGCGAAGGGACGGGGTCGTCAGTCTTCGGTGACGCCGGCTCCGTGGACGGCTTTCAGGAAGCGGCCCGCCAATATTTCGCCGTCCGAACGCTGGTCGCGCTGTCCGAGGGTCAGCCGGTACCGCGTGCCGTTCACCGTGAGCGCCGTGCTCGCCTGGTCGGCGAACCACGCCTTGCCGGCCGTGACCGCGCGCACCGGAGCGCTGTCGATCACTTTTCCGTAGCTGGTGAGCAACTCCAGCTTGCCGTCCTTGATCAGCACTTGACCGGCCTTGGTGAGCGAGCGGGGCCACCGCTCGATCCGTACGCCCGTGGCCCGGAATTCGGGCTCAGCCATCGTCATCGGCCCTCCGCCCCCTTTCGTCACGTCGCTTCTGGCAGTCTGCACAACTACGGGCGTGCGCACCAGTACGTGTGGACAATGCCCCACACTTCGACCCGCCCAAGTGACTCCTATGGATCCCCAAAGTGAACGTTTGTGCAGGTGGGGTGCTTACTGTGGCGGATGGGAAGTGGTGAGTCGAACACTGCGAGGGATGGCGGACATGGGTACCGATGAGCAGCGTGTGACGGGCGGGGCCATGGCGACGGTCGATGTCGACCACAGCGATCAGGACTATCGGTCCTGGCTGAAAGAGGCCGTCCGCAAGGTCCAGGCGGACGCCAACCGTTCGGCCGACACCCATTTGCTGCGCTTCCCACTGCCGGAGCAGTGGGGGATCGACCTCTATCTGAAGGACGAGTCCACCCATCCGACCGGCAGCCTGAAGCACCGGCTGGCCAGGTCGCTCTTCCTCTACGGGCTCTGCAACGGCTGGATCCGCCCCGGCAAACCCGTCATCGAGGCGTCCAGTGGGTCCACCGCCGTCTCCGAGGCGTACTTCGCCAAGCTGATCGGCGTCCCGTTCGTCGCGGTGATGCCCCGCACCACCAGTCCCGAGAAGATCCGGCTGATCGAATTCCACGGCGGCAGCAGCCACTTCGTCGACGACGCGCGGAAGCTGTACGAGGAGTCGGCCGCGCTCGCGGAACGCACCGGCGGTCACTACATGGACCAGTTCACCTACGCCGAGCGGGCCACCGACTGGCGGGGCAACAACAACATCGCCGAATCGATCTACCAGCAGCTCAGGCTGGAGCGCTACCCCGAGCCCGCCTGGATCGTCGCGACGGCCGGCACCGGAGGCACCTCCGCGACCGTCGGACGGTATGTGCGGTACATGCAGTACGACACCCGGATCTGTGTGCCCGACCCGGAGAACTCCTGTTTCTTCGACGGCTGGACCCAGGGCGATCCCACGGCCGTCGGTGAGCGCGGCTCCCGGATCGAGGGCATCGGACGGCCGCGGATGGAGCCCAGCTTCGTACCGGGCGCCATCGACCGGATGATGAAGGTCCCCGACGCGGCGAGCGTCGCGGCCGTCCGGGCGCTCGACACGGCCATCGGACGGAAGGCGGGCGGCTCCACCGGCACCGGGCTGTGGAGCGCGCTGAAGATCGTCGCGGAGATGGTGGCGGCCGGGCGACGGGGGAGCGTGGTCACCCTGATCTGCGACCCGGGTGACCGGTACCTCGACAAGTACTACTCCGACGACTGGCTGGCCGAACAGGGCCTGGACATCGCGCCGTACGCGGCGGAGCTGGAGCGCTTCCTGGCGACGGGCCTCTGGCCGGAGTGACGGCCGGGGGCCACGGGCGGGCGGGGGCTCTGGGATGGGCGGGGGGTTCTGGGGCGGGTGGCCGCTACCGGGCGGTGGACGCGGCCAGTCGCCGGTCCAACTGGCGCACCGAGACCCGGAACGACCTCGCGAGCCCCGGCCTGAGGAGTCGCATCAGCGCGCGGTAGGGCGGGGGCCCGTCCGTCGCGAACGTCCACCGCACCCGGCTGCCGCCCGCCGTCGGGGTGATCCGCCACTCCTCCGCCAGCGCGCGCATCCCGGGCGCGTTGGTGGCGTCCACCCGGTACGCGTAGCGTTCGCCGGGGTCGGTGGCCAGGATCGTCTCGTGGAAGACCACACCGACCCGGAGCCTGACGTCCCGGCCCGCGCCGCCCTGGGTCGGGGTGGCCGCCGTGACCGCGTCGAACCAGTCGGGCCAGCCCGGCACATCCTCGGCGAGGGCCCGGTACACGGCCTCGGGCGAGGCCACCATCCCGGTCGTGAAGACCAGCCGGACCGGCGCGCAGCCGATGAAGTCGAGTTCCACGGGGCGGAGTCGGCGTGCCATGGACCGTACCTCCGTACGAGAGGGGGCGGGGCTGGGCCGTCACCCTAACGAACGCACCGTCAATTGTCCGCACCTCAGGGCCGTTCCACGGCCTTCCGTCCCGGCCGCCCCGGCTGTCGCGCGGGTGCCCGGAAGCCCCCCTCGTCGGCGTCGTCAGCGACTCGGTGTGTCCCCCGTATCGCCCGTACCGCGTGCCTCAGCCGTACCCGCTGTGCCTGCCGCACCGGCGCCGTCCCGCAGCAGTCCGTCCAGCGCGCGGCCGAACACACCCCGGCCCACCCGGGCGACCAGCGGGTCCAGCGCCCTCGGCAGCGGTCGCAGCCGTAGGTCCTCCGCCCACACCACCACCGCGCCGGTGCCCCGCGGGGACACCTCGATCTCCGCCCAGCCCGTGATGACCCGGCCGCGCTTCTCCAGCCGGCAGCGGCCGGGCCTGTCCCGCGCCGGCGGCTCCCACCGGACGACCTCCATCGGATCGTCGAAGCCGACCGGGCCCACGCCGGACCGTACGACGAACACCGTGCCGACCGCCGTCTCCCCGCTCGTCACCGAGGCGAGCCGCGTCAACGGCACCTGGGCGGCGTGGGACCGCCAGTCGGTCACCCGCCGCCAGACCTCGTCGGCGGTCGAGGCGACCTCCCGGGTCAGCCGGAACTCGGCCATCCGGGTCAGCCGCCCTGTCCGGCGGCGTCGGGACCGCCCGCCACCACCAGACCCGGGAGCTGCTCCGCGCTCTCCGCCCGGGCCTCGGCCGACAACCCCTCGTCGGTCACCCAGGTGTCGACCTCGGCGAGCCGGGCGAACGAGCTGAGCCCCACCGTCCCCCACTTGGTGTGGTCGGCGACCACCACCACCCTGCGGGCGGCCCGCACCAGGCGCCGGTTCGTCTCCGCCTCGGCCAGATTCGGCGTCGAGAGCCCCGCCTCCAACGAGATCCCGTGCACCCCGAGGAAGAGCACATCGAAGTGGAGCGTACGGATTGCCTGGTCGGCGACCGGACCCACCAGCGAGTCCGACGGAGTCCGCACCCCTCCGGTGAGGACCACGGTCGCGGCACCCGGCCGGGGCGCGCCCGGCGGCCGTGCCGCGTGGAACACGTCCGCTACCCGGACCGAGTTGGTGACCACCGTCAGGTCCGGCACCTCCAGCAGTTGGTGCGCCAGCGCGTAGGTCGTGGTCCCACCGGAGAGCGCGATGGCGCTGCCCGGCGCCGCCATGCGCGCGGCGGCCCGCGCGATATCGTCCTTGGCGCTCAGTTCAAGCGCCGACTTGGCCTCGAACCCCGGCTCATGCGTACTCGCCTCGACAACCGGCACCGCGCCGCCGTGCACCTTCTCCACGACCCCCTGCCGGGCCAGCGCGTCCAGATCCCGGCGTACCGTCATATCGGAGACATGGAGTCTGCGGGTCAGTTCGTTGACCCGTACTCCGCCGCGCCTGCGCACCTCGTCGAGGATCAGTGCGCGCCGCTGCTCCGCGAGCAGGTTCTGGTTGTCGGTCACCGCCGGGGCCGGTCCTTCCGTGTCGTCGATGTCCATCGCCGTCCGTGCGACCCTCACCGGGGCGCACGGGGGGTCACATCCTCCCACGGTCCGTTCCTCGCCCGATCGCGGAAATTCGGTGCCAGCGGTGTCATCAACCGTCAGAATCCGGGATTCTGGGGCGGGAACGCGACAGCGTCGCCGCCGCCCCCACCGACCGAACCTCTCAGAAGGCGAGTCACCGAAGTGACCTCTGCAACTCCGGCCCCGCAGACCGGAGGGCCCGCGCTCGAACTGCTGGTCCACGGCGTCGGCGGCACCACCCCACAGGAGATGCTCGGGGATCCCCGGACGGTCCGGATCACCGGGGACCAGAAGGCCGCCGTCTTCCGGCGCGCCGACGACGAGAGGGCGGAGAGCGGCCCCGGCGAGCACCGGGACCGGCCCGTGCCCGAGGCGTACTGCTGGTCCAACCTCACCTCGGGGAACAGCGCTCGCGCGCTCTGGCTGCTGCTGCTCCCCTTCATGGTGGTGAACCTCGCCCACTGGATGCGCCCGCGTGCCAAGGGACGCGCCGGTACCACCCGGTTGTACGGGGTGCTGGTGCGGCTGATCGCGCTGAGCCTCACCGTGCTGCTGACGGCCGCCGCCTGCGAGGTCGCGCTCGATCTCGTCGCCTGGCAGTGCGCCGGGGTGAGCGCCTGCGCCGACGGCCGCTCCTGGCTCGGCTTCCTCTCCGCCGACCAGGGCGGCTGGTGGTCACAGCCCGGCCGGCGCCTCGCGCTCGCCGCAGTCGTGCCCACCGCGCTGGTGGGCCTGCTCTGGTTCCTCTCCAACCGCACCTGGAGCGCGTACGAGTCCCAGCGCCCGCCGACGGGCGGCGAAGTGACCGACGGTGAGATCGGCCCGGACGAGGACGGAGCGGACCGGCCACAGCCCCCCGCCGCGACCACGGCGTCCGCGGCGGGCGGGACGCCGCCGCCCGCCGTCCGGCCCGCCCTCGGCCGCCCCGGCTTCTGGTACGGCCGCCGGCTCGTCGCCCGGCTGCGCGCCGCGCACACCGCGGCCGGATTCCTCACCGTCTCCGCGGCCGTCGCCGGGGCCGCCGCCCGCCACGACCGGGGCGCCGACAGCGCCTTCCGCGAGGTCTTCGGTCTGCTCCTGGAAGGGACGATCGTCGTCGGCGTGCTCGCCGTGGTGGCGGTCGTCATCCGGCGCGGACGCAGCGAACGGCGGCTCGACGCACGGTTCGACCGGATCGCCGTCGGCGCCCTGCCCGCCGCCTCGCTCACCGTGCTCGCCCTCGCCCTGGTCTACGCCGCCTGGTCCCGCCCCGGCTGGGAATCCGCAGGTACCCTCCCCGGCGATGTGACCTTCCGGGTCATCACCCTCGCGCAGGGCGCCCTGGTCGTCGCGCTCGGCGTCGCCGCCTTCCTGCTGCACCGGCACGCGCCCCACCCGCGCACCGCGCTGCGCGGACTCGCCGGCCCCGCCGTCGCCATGCTCGCCTGCGGCCTGGGCGGAGTGATGACCGGAGGCGTCGCCCAGCGGGTCGCCGACTGGCTGGACGGTCCCGGCACCCCGGGCATGGACGGCGACGGCTCCATCCCCGGCCCCCCGATCCTGCTGAGCTGGCAGGCGTCGGTCATCCCCGCCCTGCTGCTCGTCCTGCTCGTCCCGGCCGTGGTGCTCGGCGTACGGACCTGGCGGACCTCCCGCCGGCTCGCCGCCACCGTCGAGACGGAGTACGCCGCCCTGGACGCCGAGGAAGCGGACTCTGGCGGCTGGCGCCCCGACTCCGTCCGTACCCGCCGTATCGCCGGTGTCCGGTCCCGCGCCGGGCTCACCGACGAGGCCCCCTGGCTCATCGGTACCGTCGCCGGCGCCGCCCTGGTCCTGGGCGTGGGCGCGGTCCTCGGCGCCTGGGTGAGCGGGAAGGTCCCCGGCAAGGCGTTCGGCGACAGCGGCGACTTCGCCGAATCCGTCGCCGAGACGGCGCAGTCCCTCGGCTCCTGGCTGGTCGGCCTCGGGTTCGTCCTCTTCGTCACGCTGGGCCGCCGCGCCTACCGCGACGCCTCCGCCCGGCGCACCATCGGCATCCTGTGGGACGTCGGCACGTTCTGGCCGCGCGCCGCCCACCCCTTCGCGCCGCCCTGCTACGCGGAGCGCGCCGTGCCCGACCTCACCTGGCGCATGTGCGTCTGGACCGAACAGACCGGGGGCCGGCTGGTCATCTCCGGCCACTCCCAAGGCAGTGTGCTGGCCGCCGCCGCCGTCTGGCAGTTGCCCACCGCCACCCGGGAACGGGTCGCGCTGCTCACCTACGGATCCCCGCTGGAACGGCTCTACGGCCGCTGGTTCCCCGCCTACTTCGGGCCCGCCGCACTCACCGAGCTGCGCGACCAGATGGACTGCTGGCGCAATCTGTGGCGGCCCACCGACCCGATCGGCGGCCCCGTCCTGGTCGCCGCCGACGGCGAGAACCCCCCGGTCGACCGGGCGCCGCTCAACGATCCACTGGTGTACGGGCGGTCCCGCCGCCACCCGTTGCCCGAGCCGATCCTCGGACACGGCGACTACCAGGCCGATCCCGCCTTCGACCTGGAGCGCCGCGGACTCCTCGACCGGCTGTCACCGACCGTCCCCCGGCAGTCCCGGGAACCGGCCGACACTCAGGGCAGTTCGGGCAGATCCTCCGGATAGAGCAGGGTCAGCGCGTCGGTGTCCACATCGACCAGCTCGGCGACCCGGCCCGCGTGCCGCTCGACCATCGACTCGAAGGTCTGGCGCGCGGTCCGGCCGTTGCCGAAGGCGGCGGTCCTGGGCAGCGCGGTGAAGTACTTCCGCAGGGCGTCGCCCGTGCCGTCCGCCAGCCGGTACTCGTGCTCCTCGGCCTGCTGCTCCACGATCCTGAGGAGTTCGTCGGCGCCGTAGTCCTGGAAGGTGATGGTCCGCGAGAACCGGGAGGCGACACCGGGGTTCACCGACAGGAAGCGCTCCATCTCCGCGGTGTAACCGGCGACGATCACCACGACCGCGTCCCGGTGGTCCTCCATCAGCTTCACGAGGGTGTCGATGGCCTCCTTGCCGAAGTCCCGGCCGGAGTCCTCGGGGGAGAGGGCGTACGCCTCGTCGATGAAGAGCACCCCGCCGCGCGCCCGGTCGAACGCCTCCTGGGTGCGGATCGCGGTGGAGCCGATGTGCTCGCCGACCAGATCGACCCGGGAGACTTCGACCAGATGGCCGCTGCCCAGCACTCCGAGCGCGGCCAGGATCTCCCCGTACAGCCGGGCGACGGTCGTCTTGCCGGTGCCGGGGGAGCCGGTGAAGACCAGGTGACGGCGGACGGACGCGGCCTTCAGGCCCGCCTCCTGGCGGCGCCTGCCGACCTCGATCATGTTCGTCAGCGAGCGGACCTCCAGCTTGACGCTCTCCAGTCCGACCAGCGCGTCCAGTTCACCGAGGACGGCGTCGGAGGTGCGGCGCGGCTCCGCGACGGCGGGTGCCGGGGCGGGCGCGAGGGGCGGTGCCACCCGGGTCGGGGCGGTGGTGAGCAGACCGGGGGACCGATCGGCGGTGAGCACGGAGGCCGTGCGCTCGGCCACCGCCCGCTCGGCGGGCCCCACGCCGCTCTCGTCGCTGACGCAGTCCTCGATGACCAGGAGGGCGGGGTCGGCGAACTCGTAACCGCCGCGCGCGCACCGCTCGGTCCGGCAGCGGCTCAGTGTCGTACGGCAGCCGGCCATCACATGGAAGCCGTAGCCCCCGCTGCCGGTGACCCGGCAGCCGCGGAAGGTGCCACGGCCCTCGGCCGACACATAGAAACCCGCCTCGGCGGGGGAGGTGATCGTGCAGCGCTCGATGACCGGGTCGGCGCCCTTGGTGACGATGACTCCGGTCTGCGCCGCGTCCACGGTGCAGCCGTTGAGCGTGCCGCCGCTGCCGTGGTCACGGAACCAGGCGCCGGTGGACGCCTCCCGGATGCGGCAGTCGTCGAGCTGCGCGGTCGCGCCGTCGCTCACGGACACCGCCGTGTTGCGGATCTGGGAGAGGTCGCTGTCCACCACATCCACGCGCGAGCCCCGGTCGAGCACGAAGAGCGCGTCCGGGACGTCGTGGACCCGGCAGGAGTCCAGCACGGCGGTGGCGCCGTCGCTGACCCAGACGGCGGGGTAGTCGCCCGTACTGTCATGTATCTCGCACTGATTGGCGTCCACCCGGGTGCCCGGGTCCCACACCGACAGGCCGTTCCGCCCGAAGCGGCGCACCGTGGAGCGGGTGAGCGTCAGCACCGACCGGGAACGCAGGTCGATCGCGTTCTCCGGGATGTCGTGGATATCGCAGTCGGAGAGCGTGAGCACGGCGTCCGTGTCGAGGGTGACCCCGTCGGCGGATGTGCGGTGCACCCGGGAGTCGGTGAGATGCGCCGACGCCCGCGACGCGATCTGCACGCCCGCGCCCTTGATCTCGTAGATCTCGCAGCCGACGGCCTCCAGACCGCTGCCCTCGCCGGTGACGGCCAGGCCCGCGCCGGAGGTGTGGTGCACCCGGCAGCGCTCCAAGCGGGGGTGCCCGCCGCCGCGCACCGAGACGCCCGCCTGTCCGGCCGAGACGATCTCGCACTCCTCGAACACCCCGCCCGCGCCGTCCAGCACGGCGATGCCGACGCCGGCCGGATTGTCGACGGTGCAGCGGCGCACGGTGGGACGGGCCGCGCCCCGCACCTCCAGACCGGCCGCGGACCGGGTGGCGATCCGCAGATCGATCAGCTCGGGGGTGCCGTCCTCCACCAGCACGGCGGGCGCGGTCGGATCCTGCCCCTCCACCTGCAGATTCTGCACGGTGGCGGAGGCGCGCACGATCAGCGGCACCCCGTCGACCGGTGCGATCCGCACCGAGCCGAGCACACTGTCGGGGCCGCGCAGGGTGACCGCCCGCTGGACGATCAGATTCTCGCGGTACGTCCCCGGGGCGAGGGTGAGGATGTCGCCGTCACCCGCCGCCTCCAGGGCCGCCGCGAGCGACGCGTACTCACCCGTGCGGCGCCGCCACCGCGACGTGCCGGTGTGGGTCACCTGAACCGTGCCCTGTGCCATCGTGCTGCTCTGCCCCCACCTCGTGGTCTGTACCGGCGCGCCTCGACGAGGGGGACGCCCCCTTGGGACCTGTCTTCCGAACGGTGCCCGGTCCGCCCGGGGATTCCCGGGCCGGCCGACCGACGGGGCCCGTCCGTGCCCCCGGAGCCGAGGTCCTGGCCCCGTGACGGGGTCGCACCACCGTAGCGCGCGCGGGCGGCGGTAGTTGACGGCTCACCGGGTCAGCTACCCGCGCCCGCGCGCCCCCAGTCGGGACCGACGGCCGCCCAGGCCCGGTCGAGCCGGGCGTATCTGCGGCGGAAGAGGCGCCAGAGGAGGAGTCGGTGGACGCAGACGATCAGGACCATGGCGGCGAATGCGGCGCCCGCGCCGGTCAGCGCGGCGTGGACCCGGACGGTGGAGAGGTCCAGCGGTGGCGGGACGATCCGGCCGGTGTCATCGGTCCAGAGGGTGAGCCGGTCGCCCGGGTGGGCCGTCCGCGGGCTGGTGAAGACCCTGCCGGTGTGCCGGCCGCCGTCCACGGATATCCAGCGGGCCAGCACGGCCCGCCGCTTCTCCCGCGCGGTCGGTGCGTCGGGGTCGTACGCCGCCGAGCGGGTCGGCGGGGCCGGTCCGAGCACGGTCGCGATGACGGCGTGGCGCTGCTGGCGCTGTTGACGCGCCGACTGGCGCAGGGAGTCGTCGGTCGCACTGCCGGCGAGCCAGCCCACGGCCGGGGCGCAGCCGACCATCAGCAGGGCGGCGACGAGGGCCACCCACGCCTCGACGAGATCGGTCGGCCGGCACAGCGGCTGACGGCGCCAGCGCCAGACTCCGGTGGCGGCTCGCACCTCCCGCACCCCCCTTCCGCCTCCATGACGGCCCGACGCCGGACGGCACGGGCACGGCCGCTCGGAGAGAGGAACGTCACCCCAGACGTCACGCTGAGGTCACCCCTGTCCGGTCACGCCCTTGCACTCGTCAACGCGCGGGGCACGGCCCGGGGTTCCCACAGACCTCAACGGGTGGGAACCCCGCCGCCGTCGGTGAACGGGGGAAGGGAGTCCGGAAGAATTGCCGCAAGAAATGCCGGAAGAAATCCGGAAGGAAGGGGGCAGTGGTTCGCGGACCTCCCCGTGTCAGTACCCCTGGCCCTGGTACGGGCGGTTGTACGGGTCGTTGTAGGGCGCGGGGGCGGGCGCCGGCCTGGCGGTCGCCGGGCGCATGGCCTCGTACCCCGTGTTCACCGGCCGCTGTTGCGGATATCCCCCCTGCGGGCCCGGATAGCCCCGGGGCACCTGCGGCTGTTGCTGGGGGATGTACGGCGCCGGGGCGTGCTGGAGCGGCATGGGCTGCTGCGCCTGTTGCGGATACCCGTACAGGGGAGCGGCCTGGGCCGCCGAGGGACCCGCCGGGAGGGCGGGCAGCGCCGCGGGCAGTGCCGGCGGGTAGCTGTTGCCGGTGTCGTACGCGGAAGGCACTCGGATCGGAGCGATCTGAGGCGTGCCCCGCTCTGCGACGAGGGAGTCGTAGATCGGGGTGTCAGCGAAAGACGGTGCGGAGTAATAGCCGCCGCCGTAGTTGGCGCGGGGGGAGGTCATGCCACCTAAGTTAAGCCCACGATGTGCCGGTTGGGGAGCCCGGTCCCCGGGTTGTTTCGGTGGATACGGACGCCCCTGTGGAAGCAATGCGAGCGAACCCGGGAAAATCGGTCGCGCGAAGGCGTAAGAATCGGGTAAAGAGCATGTTCGGAGCGGGGTTACTCGTGAGTTGGCACGGGCGCTCGGCAGGGCATGGGGACTACGTTGTCACCCGGTGAACTCCTGGTGACAATCCGACTCGCGATGGGGGTCTTCATGTCCATGCTTAAGGGAGCCAATACTCCGGTACCGGCGCCGCGTGTACGCGTCGAACTGGGGTGGGGCGCGGGACCGTCGGTGCCGGACGTCGACGCCTCGGCGCTCCTCCTCGCGGCCGGCTCCGGAAAGGTCCGCTCGGACGGGGACTTCGTCTTCTACAACCAGCCGGCGCACGCCTCCGGAGCCGTACGCCACGAGGGCAAGCGAACCTCGGCAGCCGGAGTGGTCGACGCGGTGGAGGTCGATCTGGCCCGGGTGGAGCCCGGCATCGAGAAGATCGTGCTCGCTGCCTCATCCGACGGCGGCAGCTTCGGGCAGGTGCCCGGTCTCCATGTACGGGTCATCGACGCCGCCTCCGGCGCCGAGATCGCGCGGTACGACAGTCAGGACGCGACGGTCGAGCGCGCGTTCGTCCTGGGAGAGCTGTACCGCCGGCAGGGCGCCTGGAAGTTCCGGGCCGTGGGCCAGGGATACAGCGCCGGCCTCGCGGGGCTGGCGACGGACTACGGCATCACCGTCGACGCACCCCGACCCGCGCCCGCCCCCGCGACTCCCACCCGCCCCGCCGCCCCGGTGTCCATGGCCCGGCCCTCGACCCCCGCCGCGCCGGTCCCACCCCCTGTCGCCGCCCGACCCGTCCCACCCCCCGCCGCCGCCCAGCCGGCCGCGCCCGTACGCCTCTCCAAGGTGACGCTGACCAAGGACGCCCCCTCCGTCTCGCTCACGAAACAGGGCGGCACATCCGGCGCCATGCGCGTCAATCTGAGCTGGCAGGTCCGCAAGCAGTTCAAGGGCTGGGGCGCCAAACTCGGCCGGGCGATGGCCATGCACGGCGATCTCGACCTCGACCTGTGCGCGCTCTTCGAACTCACCGACGGGCGGAAGGGCGTCGTCCAGGCGCTCGGCAACGCCTTCGGGGCGCTGCACCAGCCCCCGTACATCCACCTCGACGGCGACGACCGCACCGGAGGCACCTCCGGCGAGAACCTCACCATCAACCTGGACCACAAGGACCAGCTCCGCCGGGTCGTCATCTTCGTCACCATCTACGAAGGTGCGCGGAGCTTCGCCGACCTCGACGCCACGGTCACGCTCCAGCCGCAGCACGGCGCCCCCATCGACTTCTCGCTCGGCGAGTGCACCGTCCCCTCGACCGTCTGCTCCCTGGCGCTGATCACCAACACCGGATCCGACCTCGTCGTCCAGCGCGAGGCCCGCTTCCTGGTGCCGGAGCGGGGCGTGAGCCCGCAGCGGACGGTGGACCAGACCTACGGCTGGGGCATGAACTGGACCCCCGGCCGCAAATGACTCCCCGGTCGCCGGCCGGGGAGTGACG
Source organism: Streptomyces sp. NPDC020965 (assembly GCF_044333555.1). Taxonomy (NCBI): domain Bacteria; kingdom Bacillati; phylum Actinomycetota; class Actinomycetes; order Kitasatosporales; family Streptomycetaceae; genus Streptomyces; species Streptomyces sp. NPDC020965. The sequence continues at coordinate 442,599 of NZ_JBIRRE010000008.1, read as the reverse complement.
GGTGGTCAGCGCTCCGGCGCGGCCTCGGGACGGGCGTACGTACGCCCCTTCCAGGCCGCGCCGCGACCGCGGTGGTGCTGGACGGCCGAGTCGACCGTCATCAGCAGATAGAGCAGCGCGGTGAACGGCAGCAGCGGAGCGAGCAGCGCCGGCTGGCCGTAGTGGCGGAGCATCGGCAGATAGGTGCCCGTCATCACCGCCCACGCCACGCCGCCCGCCCACGCGGCCATGGCGTCCCCGCCGACCAGGCCCGCGACGAGCGCGACGGGCGGCACGAGATAGATCAGGGCGAGCCCGACGACGGTTCCCGCCAGCAGCAGCGGGCTGTGCAGCAACTGCGCGTACGCACTGCGCGAGACCATCCGCCACAGCTGGGCCAGTCGCGGATAGGGCCGCACGCTCTCCACCCGCTCGGCCAGCCCGAGCCAGATGCCGCCACCGCTCCGCCGGACCGCGCGCGCCAGGGACACATCGTCGATGACCGCCCCCCGGATCGACTCCGGTACCGCCGCGCGCTCGGCGGCCTCGGTGCGCAGCAGCACACAGCCGCCCGCCGCCGCCGCCGTCGTCCGCGCGCCCCGGCGGTTGACCCACCGGAAGGGATAGAGCTGCGCGAAGAAGTAGACGAACGCCGGTACCACCAGCCGCTCCCAGCCGCTGACGACCCGCAGCCGCGCCATCTGCGAGACGAGATCGAGGCCGTTGGTCCGGGCCGCCGCCACCAGCTCCCGCAGACTGTCCGGGGCGTGGGCGATGTCCGCGTCAGTGAGCAGCAGATACTCCGGCCCCCGGGCCCGGGCGCTGGCGATCCCGTGCCGCAGCGCCCACAGTTTCCCGGTCCAGCCGGGTTCCGGCTCGCCGGGTGCGACCACGCTGAGCGGCAGTCCGCCGTGGCGTTCGGAGAGGGCCCGGGCCAGCTCCCCCGTACCGTCCGCGCTGTTGTCGTCGACGAACACGATCTCGGCTCGGCCGGGGTAGTCCTGGGCGAGCAGCGAGGGGAGGCTGTGCGGCAGCGTCCCGGCCTCGTCCCGGGCCGGGACCACGATGGCGACATCCGGCCAGTCGGCCGGATCGACCCGGGGCGGCAGCCGCTGGTCCGTCCGCCAGAAGAAGCCCTGCCCGAGCAGCAGCCACCCCCATGCGGCCAGTGATCCGACGGCGGTCCAGGCGACGGCGCTCATGCGCCGCAGTCTGCCCCACCGGACGGCTCCCGGCGGGGGTGTCGACTATGGTGACCGGGTGAAGATCGCGCTCATGGACTCCGGAATCGGCCTCCTCGCGGCAGCCGCCGCGGTGCGTCGGCTGCGGCCGGACGCGGATCTCGTGCTGTCGTCGGACCCCGACGGGATGCCCTGGGGGCCGCGCACTCCGGAGGATCTCACCCGCCGCGCGCTCGTCGTGGCCCGCGCCGCCGCCGCGCACCACCCCGACGCCCTCATCGTGGCCTGCAACACCGCATCCGTCCACGCCCTGCCCGCGCTCCGCGCCGAACTGGAGCCCGCCGTCCCGGTCATCGGCACGGTCCCGGCGATCAAGCCGGCCGCGGCGGCCGGCGGCGCCGTCGCGATCTGGGCGACCCCGGCCACCACCGGCAGCCCCTACCAGCGGGCCCTCATCCGGGACTTCGCCGGCGCTGTCGAGGTGACCGAGGTGCCCTGCCCGGGTCTCGCGGACGCCGTACAGCACGCCGACGAGTCCGCCGTCGACCGGACCATCGCCGCCGCCGCCGCGCTGACCCCGCGGGGTGCCCGGGCCGTCGTCCTGGGCTGCACCCACTACGAACTGGTCGCCGAACGCATCCGCGCCGCCCTGGGACGGCCGGTGGCGCTCTACGGCTCGGCGGGCGCGGTCGCGGCGCAGGCGCTGCGGCGCGTCGGAGTGCCCGCCGCACCCGGTGCGGCCCCCGGCGGACGGCTCATGGTGCTGTTCAGCGGGCGCGAGGCGGCCCTCTCCGAACAGGCCCTGAGCTACGCCGAGGCGCGGCTGTTGCGCACCGTGACACCGGCGCACTGAATGTCACTGATGTCGGAAATGTGATCCTTCTGACGGACTCGATGCCGAGCCGGCGGAAGCTGGGTACTCTGCTGACATGAGGCACCCCCACGACTCGACGCACACCACCGCGTTCCCCGCGGAGCCCGTGCCCGCGGTGTGGACCGGTCGTGCGACCAACCGCCTTCAGTGGCTGCTCGCCATAGCGGGAGCCGCCTGTATCGGCCTCGGCGTCACGCTGGCCGTCCACTCCACCTGGACATCGGGCTTCGCCCCGCTGCTGATGTCCGTCGTCGGCTGCGTCGCCGCGGGGCTGCTGGTGCTCTATGGAACCCTCGCCTTCGTCCATGTCGCCGTCACGGTCGACAGTGACGCCGTCGAAGTGCGCTGTGGCCATATGGGGCTGCCGCGCCGCCGGATCCCGCTCTCCCATGTGGTGGGCGCGGAGTTCGCGCCCAAGGTCAATCCGCGCCACTGGGGCGGCTGGGGCTATCGCTGGCGCCCGGAGATGGGCACGGCCGTCGTCGTCCGCAGGGGCGAAGGCATCATCGTCACGCTGGGTGACGGTAGGACCTTCACCGTGACCGTCGACGACGCCGAAGCGGCGGTACGGGCCATTCGCGACCGGCTCCGTCCGGCTCCGCTCCCCGGCCCCGCCGAGATCTGAGCCCCCCGCCGCCTCTCCCTCCGCCTTCCCGCTGTGCCCGGGGCCGCCCCTTCTCCATGTCGGTGCCGCCCCCGCGCCGCCACCCGAATGCCGTAGCGGGTCCCACCCGCGGGAAGGCCCGCCGCGCTCCCGGGAAGCCGCCGCCGCGGTCTCGGAGGGGGAATGGGCTGCGGTCCCGGAGGGGGAATGGGCCAGGTTGACGTCACCCCGCTCCGAGGAAGTCCCCGGCCCCCGGGTCCACCCGCCCGGCCTGCGGTCCGCATACCTCCCCACCGTAGACTCCGCCAGGTGAGCGCCGCCAACACTGCCCCTGACGCCCCCCGGCCCGCCCCCCGCGCGAGGCGGGCCCTGGCACGCCGTTTCGCGCGGCCCGGCGCCGCCGCTCTCGCCGGAGTGGGGCTCTTCTTGAGCTTCCCGCCCCGCCCCCTGTGGTGGCTGGCGCTCCCCGCCTTCGCCCTCCTTGGCTGGTCCCTCTACGGGCGCCGGGCGCGGGCGGCCCTCGGGCTCGGCCAGCTCGCCGGACTCGGCTTCCTGCTGCCCCTGCTCAGTTGGACCGGCGAAGAGGTCGGACCGGTGCCCTGGATCGCGCTGGCCGCCGTGGAAGCGCTGTTCATCGCCGTCACCTGTATCGGCATCGCCGCCGTCACCCGACTCCCGGCGTGGCCGGTGTGGGCCGCCGCCGTCTGGATACTCGGCGAGGCCGTGCGCGCCCGGGTGCCCTTCGGTGGCTTCCCCTGGGGCAAGATCGCCTTCGGCCAGGCCGACGGTTTCCTCCTCCCCCTCGCCGCCGTCGGCGGCACCCCCCTGCTCGGCTTCGCCGTCGCCCTGTGCGGCTTCGGGCTGTACCAGGGCGTCCGGCTGCTCACCGCCTACCGGCGCACCCATGAGCTGCCGCGCGGCCCCGTCGCCCTCGCGCTGCTCACCGTCCTCGCCCCGGTCACCGCCGCGGTCGCCGCACTCCCGCTCGTCGACGACTCCGCCGAGGACGGCACCGCGACCGTCGCCGCGATCCAGGGCAACGTCCCCCGCCTCGGGCTCGACTTCAACGACCAGCGGCGCGCGGTCCTCGACAACCACGCCAACCGCACCGAGGAACTCGCCGCCGATGTGCGGGCGGGTCGGGTCGCCAAGCCCGACTTCGTGCTCTGGCCGGAGAACTCCTCCGACCTCGACCCCTACCGCAACCCCGACGCCCGGGACGTCATCGACCGGGCCGTGCGCTCGATCGGCGTGCCCACCGTCGTCGGCGCGGTCCTCAGCCCCGACACCGGCAAGCTCCGCAACACCCTGATCGAGTGGGACCCCGAGCGCGGCCCCGTCGACACCTACGACAAACGCCATGTGCAGCCGTTCGGCGAGTACATCCCGATGCGGTCCTTCGTGCGGCTCTTCAGCTCCGACGTCGACCGGGTGCGCCGCGACTTCGGCCCCGGCGACAAGGTCGGTGTCTTCGACCTCGCGGGTACCAAGGTCGGCCTGGTCACCTGCTACGAGGCCGCTTTCGACGATATGGCGCGCGACACCGTCACAGGTGGGGCCCAGCTCATCTCCGTACCGAGCAACAACGCCACCTTCGGTCGCAGCGAGATGACTTACCAGCAGTTGGCCATGTCCCAGGTGCGGGCCGTCGAGCACGGCCGGTCCGTCGTCGTCCCCGTCACGAGCGGGGTGAGCGCGGTGATCATGCCGGACGGGAAGGTCGTCCAGAAGACCCGGATGTTCACCCCGGACGCCCTGGTGGCCGAGGTGCCGCTGCGGTCCTCGCTCACCCCGGCCACCCGGCTCGGCGTCTGGCCGGAGATCGTGCTGCTGCTGATCGCGGCGGCCGGGTTCGGCCGGGTCGGCGCCGGAGCCGTACGGGCGCGGCGCGCGCGGTCGGCGGCGGCGGACGCGGGGACCACGGTCGACACGGGGACCACGGCGGGCGTGTAGCTCGCCGCCGTCCGTGCCCCGGGGAGCCCGCCGCCGTCCGTGCCCCAGGGGCCCGCCGTCGCCTGGTCACTGGTGTGCCCGCGGGGCGAACTCTCCCCGCCGTATGGGCTTTTCCCCATTCTTGGGGCGGGCGGGGTCGCCAGCCGCGGGACCTCGCCCTCCGATGCGACCCGTTCGAACGAGAGTCCTGGACAGGGCTAAGGTCGGGGGTCATGGGGACACCTGATTTCATCCGCGAACTCCGGGCGACGGCCGGTCAACAACTGCTCCTCCTGCCGGGGGTCAGCGCGATCGTCTTCGACGACGAGGGACGGATCCTGCTGGGCAGACGTGCCGACGACGGCAAATGGTCGATCATCGGCGGTATCTCGGAGCCGGGCGAGCACCCCGCGGTCACCGCCGTGCGGGAGGTGTACGAGGAGACCGCGGTGCGGTGTGTTGCCGAGCGGGTCGCCCTCGTCCAGGCGTGGACGAAGCCGGTCACCTACCCCAATGGCGACAGTTGCCAGTACGTGGACATCACCTTCCGCTGCCGCGCGATCGGCGGGGAGGCCCGGGTGAACGACGACGAGTCGCTGGAGGTGGGCTGGTTCGCCGTGGACGCGCTGCCGGAGCTGCCGGAGTATCTGCACTTCCGGATCAAGCAGGCACTGTCGGACGGGCCGACCTGGTTCCAGCAGGCCCCGGACGACGTCTTCGACGATCTGTCGTAGGCCGTCCGCCTCCCTACCCTCCTCGGCCCCTGGCGGATCAGCGCGAGGGGTCCGGGGTGCGGCGGCGCGCGGCCCGCCGCGCTGGCACCACGGCGAGGACGACCGCGGCGGCGACCAGCCCCGCGCACGTCAGCAGCAGCGCCCCCGCCGACGGCGGCAGGGCGACACCCGCGCCGACACCGCTCCTGGCCCCCTCCAGATCGATCAGCGGACGGGCCACCAGGAGGCCCGTGAGGACGCCGACGACGGCCGCGGCCCCCGCCGTGACCGCGCTGTGGGTCACCACGACGCCCGCGAGCTGGCGCGGGGTCAACCCGATCGCGCGCAGCGCCGGCAGCTCGCCGGAGTGGTGCCGTACGGCGGAGCTGACGGAGGCCGCGAGTTCCGCCACCGCGATCAGCGCCAGTACGCCGATGAGCCCTGCGAGGACCCCGCCGGCCGGTGCGGGCGATGCGACCGGGGGCGGCGTACGGCGGATGTCGACACCGGGCAGCGCGGCCGTCAGCGTACGGGCGACGGCGTCCGGGTCGGCCCCCGGCCGCGTCAGCAGCGCGTACGGCTGCGGGGCGGTGGCGGTACCGCTCTCGCGCAGGGTGTCCAGGGTCGTGGAGATGACCAGTCCGCTGTGTTCGGGTTCGAGCGAACGGCCCACGACATGCAGGATGTGCGGGGTGCCGCCCACGGTGAGGCGTACCCACTGACCGACCCGCAGCCGGGTCGCGTCCAACAGCCCCTGCCCGGCCACCGCCTCGTGGGACGCGGACGGCGCCCGGCCCTCCACGGTGACGAAGGAGTACGGCAGCGCCCGGGTGCCGAGACCACGCAGGGTGACCGACCGGGTCTGGCCGGGTATGAGCGCGGTCACCTCGGCCACCGGGTGGACCGACCTGACCCCGGCCTGGGCTTGCAGCCGTGCCAGCGCGGAGGCGTCGAGCCCGCCCTCCTGGCGGGCGGTCAGGGGAGCCACCGGATTCACCCGCCCACCGCCGTCCCCGCCGTCCAGACCGTCCAGGGTCGCGACCGCCGACAGGGCCACGGTGACCATCACGACGGGGACGGCGAGGCGCCCGACACCCGCGAGGAAGCGCCGCCGCCGGTGGACCGCCCCGCGCCACCCCAGGACCAACGGGGGCGGTGCGCCCCGGCGCAGGGCGAGCCGTGCCGTACGGGACATCCGGCGCGGCACCGACCGGGCGCCGTGGGCGGCCGGGATCGGCGGCACATCGGCGGCCCGCCAAGCGGCGTACGCGGTGGCGGCCGCGATGACCAGGACCGTCCCCGCGCCGACCGCCGCGTACGCCCCGGCGGCGCCCGGCAGGACCCAGCCGTACGCCGATGCCTCACCGATCGGGCCCGGCACCCGCGCGCCGAAGGACGCCACTGCGATCGATCCGAGCGCCACCCCGGCGCCGGCCAGTGCCGTGTGCTGTCCGAAGAACATCACGGCGATCTGCGCCGGGGTCATCCCGACGGCCTTGAGCACCGAGATGTCCCGGAGATGACCGATGACCCGGCCACCCACGCCCCCGGTGACGGCGACGGCCGCCGCGAGGAGGGCACCGAGGCCGAAGACCCGGAGCAGCCGGCCGAGCAGCCGGTTGTCGTCGGCGAAGTCGGCCCTCGCCTCGCGCCAGGTGGAGACCCGGACGACATGCTCCGGGCCGACGGCGGCGATGGCCTGCTGGACGACGAAGTCGGTGTCGTCCGGGGTGTCGAGGCGCAGCCCCGCGGTCAGACCGCCACTCGCCGCCCCGGCGTACCGGGCCACCGTCGCGGCCGACGCCCAGGCGACACCGGGCCGTTCGCCCGCCTCGTACCCCGCCTCAGCCGTGGCGACGATCCCGACGACCCGCAGGGTGCGCGGCGGCCCCGGGTGTTTCGTCCGTACGGTCAGCAGGTCGCCCGGCCGCACCCACAGGGCGCGCGCGGTCGACCGCTCCAGCATCACCTCACCCTCGGCGGTGCCGGGCCGGGTGCCGGACAGGGTCCCGCCCGGCGCGGGGTCCGGGGTGCCCGGCTCGGTGGCCCGGAGGTCCAGCGCGGCGCCGGTGGTGGCGCCCACGACCGTGAGGGAGACGGTGGGGGAGGGGCCGGACACCTCCTGGACCCCGTCGAGTCCGGCCAGCCGACGGGTGTCCGCGCCATCGGTCAGCCGGAGCCAGACGTGGTTGCCCCGGGTCTCCGTGAACAGCCGCTGCCACGGACTCGCGGCGAACTGGAACAGTGCCGCCGACAGCAGCAGCGCCGCCGTGATCCCGGCGGTCGCCAGCGTCAGTGTGACGGCCTGCCCCCGATGGGTGCGCAGATCGGCGAGGGCCCAGCGTGAGATGGCGCGCACGGTCACTCCGGTAGTTCGACGGGGCGCGCGACACCGGTCCGGAGCATCCCGCCATCGCCACCATCACCGTCGCCGGCCATGTCAGCGTCACCTTCGGCATCGCTGTCACCGGCCATGTCACCGTCGCCGCCAGCAACACCATCACCGGCCATGTCGGCGTCACCGTCGGCGTCGGTGAACCGGGTGTCGTCGATGATCCGGCCGTCACTGAAGCTGATCACCCGCTCGGCCGCGCTGGCGACCCGGGCGTCGTGGGTGACCAGCACGATCGTCTGCCCCTGTCGGTGCCGCGCGGACAGCAGCCGTACGACCTCCCTGGTGCCCCGGCTGTCCAGACTGCCCGTCGGTTCGTCGGCCAGCAGCAGATCGGGTCCGTTGACCAGGGCGCGGGCGAGCGCCACCCGCTGCTGCTCGCCGCCGGAGAGATCGGCGGGCAGGCTGTTCTCCCGTCCGGTCAGGCCCAACCGGGCCAGCAGATCGGTCGCCGCCGCCGCGCTCTCCCGGGCGCCACGGCCCGCGAGCAGCGCGGGCATCTCGATGTTGTCGGCGACCGTCAGCGTCGAGACGAGCTGGGAGAACTGGAAGACGATACCGATCCGGCGCCGGCGCAGCCTCGCCCACCGCGCCTCGCTCAGCCCGTCCACGCGGCGGCCGTCGAGCGTGATGGTCCCGCCGTCGGGGCGTTCGAGCCCGGCGAGCAGATGCAGCAGGGTGGACTTGCCCGCGCCCGAGGTCCCGGTGATCGCCACGAACTCACCGCGCGCCACCCGGAGATCGACACCGCGCACCGCGCGGACCCGGGCGCCGTCATGGGCATGGCTCTTGGTCAGCCCGCTGACGGCGAGGAGCGGCGGGCGGGCCGCGCCGGTGCTCATTCCAGTTCCTCCTGACATCGCTCCAGCCAGTCCAGATCGGCCTGGAGGTGGAGTGAGGCACCCTCGATCAGCAGCTCCGCGATGCGTGCGTCCCCGGTGGCCTCGCCGGTCTCCAGCCGGGAGAGCGCGCGCATGAGGTTGAGGTAGTGGCGGCGCTGCTTGTTGATCAGATCGATCTGGTCCGGCCGTCCGGTGCCGTGCGCCAGCGCGAGCTTCATGAAGAAGTCGTCGCGGATCCGGGGGGTTTCGGACGGCGTCTCGTACCAGGCGTCCACCGCTTCCCGCCCCGCGTCCGTGATCTCGTAGATCCGCTTGTCCGGCCGGTCCGACTGGCTGACCAGCCTGCCCTTGATCAGCCCGGCCTGTTCGAGTCGGCCGAGCGTCACATAGATCTGACCGATGTTCGGCTGAGGGTACGCCGCACCCAGGAGTTTCTCCAGAGCCTGCCGCAGCTCGTACCCATGGGCGGGACCACCGGCGAGCAGCGCCAGCAGATGAAGACGCACGGTGCCGGGTTCCCTCCTGGGACGGGTGGCCTTGACGACCCCACCCACGACGCTGCGCCGCGGGCGACGAATGAACGCATCCGGGAGTCATATCGGCCCGCGGACCTCCATGATGCCTGGTACGGAGTACAGGCGTGGTGGCGGTACGGGCACGGACGATCCACCCGGACGCGCGCCTCCCGGTGGTGAGGAGAGAGCGCGAGTGAGGTTCAGGACAGGGACGGCGGGCCGGACCCTGCTCGCCGCCGTCGTGCTGCTGACGGCCGTCGCGGGCCCCGGCGGCCAGCGGGGCGGCGGTACGACCGGCTCGGACGGAAGGGGCCCGCTGACCGTGGTGACGGGCCGGGACCTGACCGGCTACCTCCGCGACGTGCTGGCCGGATGGAACCGCACCCACCCCGGCGAGGAGGCCCGTCTCGTCGAACTGCCCGAGGCGGCCGACGAGGTGCACGCGCAGATGCGGGAGAGCCTGCGGGCGGGCAGCGACCGGTTCGACGTGCTCAACATCGATGTCGCCTGGACCGCGGAGTTCGCCGGCCGGGGCTGGATCGCCCCGATCGACCCGAGCGGGCTGCCGCTGGACCGGCTGCTGCCCTCGGTCGCCGACACGGCCACCCACCGGGGCCGGCTGCACGCCGTCCCCTACGTGACCAACACCGGGCTGCTCTTCTACCGCAAGGACCTCCTGGACCGGGCGGGCGAACGGCCGCCGCGCACCTGGGACGAGCTGGCCGGTCTCGCCGAGAGGCTCTCGCGCCGCTACGGCATGGACGGGTACGCGGGACAGTTCCTGCCGTACGAGGGGCTGACGGTCAATGTCACGGAGGCGATCCAGTCGGCGGGCGGCGCGCTCGTCGGCGCGGACGGCCGGCGGGTGACCGTCGACTCGCCGCAGGCACTGGCCGGACTCTCCTTCCTCAGCCGGGGCATACGGGACGGATGGATCCCCGAGGAGGCCCTGCGGTACAAGGAGGAGGACTCGCGGCTGGCCTTCCAGTCCGGGAAGCTCCTCTTCCTGCGCAACTGGCCCTATGTGCACGCCCTGGCCTCCGCGCCCGGATCGCCGATCGCGGGCAGATTCGCCGCCGTGCCGCTGCCGGGGCCCGAGGGGCCGGGCACCGGTGTGCTCGGCGGATCGAACCTCGCCGTCAACTCCCGTACGGAACATCCGCGTTCGGCCGCCGATCTGTTGGCGTATCTGCTCAGCGAGGACGTCCAGCGCCGGGTCCTCACCGCGGGCGGACTGCCGCCCGTCCGGGCGTCGCTGTACGCGGACCCGGATCTGGTGCGGCGCTTCCCCTATCTGCCGGCCCTGGCGCAGAGTGTCCGTACGGCGCGGGTGCGGACCAAGAGCGCGCGGTACGAGCAGGTGAGCCTGGCGGTCGCCGCCGTCACCCATGGCGCGCTCGCGGGGCGAGTCGCCCCAGCGGCGGCGCTCGCTCGATTGCAGCGGGAGCTGGAGTCCGTGGTGACGGGCCGTTAGCCGGCCGTCCCTTCCTCGCTACATACGCGTTCTTCGCTACATACATGTTGAGTAGGGCTGGCTCCTGCCGTTGACGCACCGGGTGCCATCCGCCGCCCGGTTGGTTGTCACGTGCTTCTTCTGATGGCTGAACACCCCTTACTGTCCTGTGAGTTCCGGCCGATGGCTTGACTCTGTCGACCCATCGCTACCTAACATGAATGTAGGGAGAGAAGCGGGGCAGGGGGAAGGTGCCAGGGTGCGCACCCCTTGGCGGACCGCGGAATCGACGCTGATTCGAGGAACCGACCATGCAGACCAGCACCGTGAGCCCCGCCGCCGTCCGGCGTGGCGGACGCCCCCGTGACGCGGCTCCCCGGGTGGTGGTCGTCTCGCTCGACATGGCCGCCAGTCTCGAATGGGTCAACCGGCTGCGCAGGGCGTGCTCACTGCGCTGTGTCGTCCGGCCGTGGGGTGACCGGCTGGGTTACGAGTATCTGCGCCGCGCCCGCGGCGTGCTGGCCGTGCTCGACTGCACCACTCCGGAGCCGGTGGCGGAACTCACCCAACGAGTGCGGTCGTTGCGTCTGCTGGCGCCCGTGACGGTGTCGCTGGACACCCGGGACGATGCGGCGGCCCTGCTGGCTGCCGGCGCGCTCAATGTGCTGCACCGGGGGGCGTCGGAGGCGGCGCAGGCGGCGCGGATCACCGCCGATGTGCGCTGGCTCTGCCGGGAGATCGCCGCGGAGGGGGGTGGCTACCGCGGCGAGGACGACGGTGGTCCGGATGAGGTTCCGTCGCGTCCCTACAAGAGTCAGAGTCTGCTGCTCGACGTACTGGTCAGCGCCCAGCGGCCGTTGTGCTGCCACGATGTGCGCTATCTGCTGGGGGAGGCGGCCCGGCCGATGAGCCTGCCCGCCGTACGGGCGCGGATCCAGCGGCTCGCCCCGCATCTCGCACGGCAGGGGCTGGTGTGCCGTCGTACGGTCCGCTGGGGGGCCGACACGCTGACGCTGCACGCGGTCGACGGGCGGGGCGGGTGGAGCGGGGCGGCGGGGTGAGGTCGACTCAGACGGCGTTACGGATCATGATGCATCCGGCCGTGTCCACGCGTGTGTTCGAGGCTCGGTCGGTCAGCGCCGAGTGGGCCGTTGTGCCCATCCAGAGTGCCAGCGTGGTGAGAATCGTTGCTGACATTGCTGTCAAAAAGACTTTGTGCACGGGGGAACGTTTCCTCTCGCCCTGCGTGATCACTTTCAGGCGAGAACCTACCGCAAGAGTTCTATTCTCGAAAATCAGTGCGGAGTTACCGGCGGTTTCATTTACCGGCCGGCGGGGGTGATTTGTATAGACCATTGTCCGGGCCCCGACAAGTGGCCCCGACAAGTGGCCCGGCAGGCGACCCCGGAGAATGGTGTCGGGCGAGTGCGGCCCCCGACGAGTGGAGCCTCTCGACGCCGGAATGCCTCAGTGGTCCGCGGTCGACGAGTCCCCGGAATCCAGCGCGCGGCGGATCTCGGCCAACACTCCCCGCGCCTTGACCTCTTCGTCGAGATTGTGGGTCCGCGAGGCCGTGACGACCGCCGCCTCCAGATAGCTCCGCGCGGTGGCCGCCCGACCCTCGGCCAAGTCGGCCTGCCCTAGGCCCCGTAGCGCCTGCACGCGCTGGTGGGGTGCCCCGATCGTGTCCGCGATGGTGAGGGCGTCGAGATGGTAGGTAATGGCCTTCTCGTTCTCGCCGGCGCGGTGATAGGCATCGCCCATACCGATCAGCGTATCGGCCTGACTCTTCTTGTCGTCCAACGCGCGGAATTCCTGAAGGGTTTCCAGGTATAGTGGAAGGGCCGACGCGGGTCCACTGGTCTCGGTTAATACATCGGCGAGATTTCTGCGTACCGTCGCCCGGTCGTATCGATTTCCCATGGCTTCCAGAATGGAAAGGGATTCTTCGAAGGATCGACGGGCCGACGGAAGGTTTCCCTTACGCAGATAGAGATCGCCCACGTTGTTGAGGGTTTTCGCGAGAGCAGTCCTGTCGGAGGTCTCCCGGAATCCCGCCAGGGCCTTGCGGAAATGCTCGATCGCACGATCGTGTTCGCCCAGGAAAAGCAGGCTGATGGCCAGGTTGTTGTGTGCCCGGGACAATTCCCAGACATCGCCCGACATCGTTTTGATCGCGAAGTACTTCTGGAAGTGCACGAGGGCGGTGCGGTTCTCGCAGAGGTGCCAGTTCAGCATCCCGAGCGCCAGCAGGGCCTCCGCCTCGCCCTCCGCGTCCCCGGTGCGTCGGGCGATCTCCAGGGCGCGCTCCCCGTTCGCGGCGGCCTCGGGGTAGTGGCCCGTGTTCGCCTGACTGACGCTCAGTTGCGTCAGGGAACGGCTCAGCGCGGATTCGTCGCCGCTCGCTTCCCAGTGCTCGGCGGCGTGCCGGAGTACGTGTCCGGCCTCCTGCCAGTGGCATTCCAGATCAAGGAATCCGGCGATCGCGTAGGCCAGTCGGGCGCCGAGATCCGGATGCCCGTGAGCATATGCGAACTCCTCCGCGGCCAGGAGGTTGCCGTGCTCGGTGGTGAACCAGGATTTCGCGCTGTCGGCGTCGAACGACGGAAGACGACCTTCCGTGGCCGGCCCGTCGATCGGTCCGTCGATCGGTCCGTCGGCCGGGGCGAGCCGCATACGCCGGGGATAGGCTAACTGATCCGCCGACTCGGCCGTCCGAAGATAGAAATCAGTGAGCCGGAGCATGGCCTGCTCGCGCTCCCGCGCGGGATCTTCGGACAGCGCCAGGGCGCGTGCGAACTCGACTAGCAGATCGTGGTAGCGATACCGATTCGGCACTGGTTCACGCAGCAGATGACAGGTGAGGAGATCCTCCAACAGCCTTTCCGTGGCTTCCTGTTCGAGATCGAGCAGCGCCGCCGCCGCGGCCGCTGTGAAGTCCTGCCCCGGGTGCAGGCCCAGCCTCCGAAACGCCGTCCGCTGAGGCTCGGTGAGGGTCTGGTAGGAGAGATCGAAGGCGCGTGCAACCTCGGATTCGGCGTCACGGATCTCAGCCAGCCGTCCCGGTCCCCGGGCCAGCCGTTCGGCCAGCGTGGCCAGCGTCCAGGAGGTGCGGGCGCGGAAGCGGTTGGCGACCAGCTCGATGGCGAGCGGCAGGTAGCCACAGAGTCGGACGATGCGCGCGGTCTCCTGGATGTCCTGGGTGCGCTCCTCGCCCGCGAAGCCACGGAAGAGCGCTATGGCGTCGTGGGCGGGCAGGATGTCCAGCGGTACGGACAACGCGTGCGGCAGACCGCCGAGATGGCGGCGGCTGGTGATGATGGTCAGGGAAGGGGACCCGCCGGGCAGCAGCGGACGGATCTGGTCCGGGCCCGCCACATCGTCGAGCACGATGACCGCCCGGCGCTCGGCCAGCATGGTGCGCCACAGGGCGCTGCGCCCCTCCAACTCGGCGGGGATCTGATCGGCGGGCGCGCCCAGCAGCCGGAGCAGGGTCCCGAGGGCGGCCTCCGGGCTCAATGGTTCCTGAGTGGGGGAGTGGGCCCGGAGGTCGAGATAGATCTGGCCGTCCGGGAACCGCGCGGCGAGCCGTCCGGCCGTGTGCACGGCGATGGCCGTCTTCCCGACCCCGGCCATCCCGCTCACGGCCTCCAGGGTGACCACCGGGCCGTCCCCGGCCGCCGTGTCGATCGCCGCGTCGAGGGTCCGCAACTCGGAGCGGCGGCCGATCAGTGACGGCTGATGGGGGAGGTTGCGGGGCGCCAGCACGGGCGGCCCCTGCGCGGAGCGGGGGACGGACACCGGTGCCGCCGCACCCCGTACCAGCGCGCCGGGGGGAATCCGGTCCAGGACGCCGCGGTGGATACGGTTCAACTCGGCCCCCGGCAGCGATCCGTACTCGGCCATCAGGAGCTGACGGGCCCGCTGGTGCACCCGCAGCGCATCCGTGTACCGCCCGCTGCCGTAGTACGCCAGCATCAGATGTCCCAGCAGGGTCTCGTCCCCGGGCCGCCGATCGGCGAGCGCGGACAGTTCAGCGACCGTCTCCGCGAAACGCCCCAGTGCCAGCAGCGCTGCGAGCCGGGCGACCGTGGCACCGAGGCGTTTCTCCGCGAGGGAGACGCGCACGGTCTCGGCCCACACCCCCGGCAGTCCCGCGAGGGCCTCGCCCTTCCACAACCCTTCCGCCCGGGTGAGCAGTTCCACCGCCCGTGCGTCGTCGCCGTCGGTGCGGGGGGTGTCCGCCAGCCGCTGGAATCGGTACCAGTCGACACACCCCGGATCCGTCTCCAGCGCGTAGGTGTGCGCCCGGCTGGTGACCCGGGGCGCGTCCGGACCCGTACCGGCGGTCCGTAACCGTCGCCGCAACCGGGAGACGTACGTATGCACGTTCTGGCGTGCGTGCGGTGGCGGGTCGTCGTCCCAGAGCCGGTCGATCAGGGTGGCCAGCGCGACCGGTCGGCCGGCCTCCAGCGCGAGCGAGGCCAGGACGATCCGCTCTTTGTCCGATCCCAGTTCCAGCCGACCCCGACCGCTCACCGGAGCCGCCCCCGCCTGGTCCTGCCAGAGCCCTACGGGCCCAAGTAAGTGGATCTCCACAGCGCCCCCGCTGGCTCGTCCTCCGTCGGCCGACAAGCTGTGACCGAGCTTGGCACGGGGTGGTAAGGGCCGCCAGATGTGGTCCCGTACTGGCTGGATCCCATTCAAGGGAGATCGTTTCCGTGCTGGTCAGGGTATGGCTCAGAGGGATCCGTTGAGGGCCGGCCGACAGCGAGGGGGCGGATGGATGAGCGCACGGGGTGCCCATGGCGACAGATCCCAGGCGAACACGGGGGAGGGGAACGTTCCGGCTGCGGAGAACGCCATTGGCGGCTCGGCCCGGTTGTACGGTCCCACCATCCAGGCGCGTGAGGTGCGCGGCGATATCCACATCCACGCCCCGGCGGGGGACGGGCGGCCACCCCTCCCCGTACCCCGTCAGCTTCCCCCCGTACCGACCCACTTCACCAACCGCGAACCTGACCTCACCGCCCTGAGCGCGCTGCGGGCGCGGGCCCAGCCGTTGATCGTGGTGAGCGGTCAGGCGGGGATCGGCAAGACGACTCTGGTCTCCCGGTGGCTGCACGGGCTCGACGGCGCCTTCCCCGACGGCCAGTTGTACGCCGATCTGCGCGGCCATTCGATCACCGGCCGCCCGGCGGGCCAGAGCGAAGTGCTGGGACGGTTCCTGCGGGCGCTCGGGGCCCGGACGGTACCGGCGGACCCCGCCGAGCAAGTGGCCCTGTGGCGTTCCAGCACGGCCGACCGGCGGATCGCGGTCATGCTCGACAACGCGTTCACCGCCGCGCAGATCCGGCCGCTGCTGCCTGGCGGCCCTGGCTGCCTGGTCGCCGTCACCGGTCGCCGGATGCTCTCCGGGCTCCGGATGGACGGGGCGGCGTTCCACAGCCTCGAAGCCCTCGATACGGCGGAGAGCGTCGAGTTGCTCATCCGCGGTGTCGGCGCGGACCGGGTCGCCGGTGAACCCGCCGCCGCGCGCCGGATCGCGACGCTCTGCGCCGGGCTGCCGCTCGCGGTGTGTCTCGCCGCCGCCCGGCTCGCGTCGCGCCCGCGGCAGCCCATGGCGGCGCTGGCCGACGCCCTGGCCCGGACCCCGGGTCGGCTGACCGCGCTGGAGGTGGAAGGGGAAGAGACCGTGCACAAGGCCCTCGACGCGTCGTACGCCGTCCTGACCGAGGGGGCGGCCCGGCTCTATCGCCGGCTCGGCCCGCTGCCGCTGTCCACCTTCGATGCGCTGATCGCGGCTGCCGCCGCCGCGGAACCGCTGGAGCGGGCGGAGCGCGCCCTCGATGAACTGATCGAGGCCAATCTGATGGAGGACCTCGGCGCCGAAGGCTGCCGATTCCACGATCTCGTCCGGGTCCACGCCCAGGACCGCGCTCTCACGGACGACACCGAGGCGGTCCGGGAGGAGAGCCTGCGCCGGGTCTGCGAGTGGTATCTGGAGACGGCGACCGAGGCGCAGCGGCTGCTGACCCCGATCCAGTTGACCCTGCCGCGCGCCTACACCCTCCCCTCGCCCGGCCTGCCGGTTCCGTTCACCGACGACGCCGGAGCGCTCGCCTGGCTGGACGCGCGGCGGCTGCACCTGATGGAGATCGTCCGCGCCGCCGCCGAGCGGGGCTGGCACGCCACAGCCTGGCAGCTCGTCGACGCGCAATGGCCCCTCTACCTGCGGCTGCGGCATTACGACCTATGGATCGAGGCACATGAGATCGGCTTGGCCGCCGCCAGGCGGGACGGTGACGGTGCCGCCGAACGCCAGATGCTCAACTCGGGCGCGATCGGACTGAGCGGCGCCGGGCGCACCGACACCGCCGCCGAGTGGTACCACGCCTCACTCGACGCGGCACGCCGGGCGGGGGACGCGCGGGACGAGGGACAGGCACTGCTCGGGCTCGGTGCCTGCCACCGCGAAGCGGGACGGATGGACCAGGCCGTGCCCTGCCTCCACAGCGCCATCTCCGTCTGGGAGGTCTGCGGCTATCCGCGCGGCGCCGCTCTCGCGCGGATCGTGCTCGGCGAGATCGCCCTCGCCGGAGCCGAACCCGGCACGGCCGTGGGGCACTTCACCCTGGCGCACGACGACATGGTGGCGGTCCGGGACCCTCATGACGCGGCACGCGCCCTCGCCTTTCTGGGCCGCGCCAGGGCCCGTGCCGGGGAGCGGGCGGAGGGCGTGGCCCAGTTGACGGAGGCGCTGGCGGTGTTCGTCGCATCGGGAGCGGCGCACTGGCAGGCCCGTACGCTGGAAATGCTCGGCGAGAGCGCCCGGGACGGCGGGGACGAGGGAAGCGCCCGCGAGTACACCGCGCGGGCGCGCGCCCTCTACGAATCCACCAGCCCAGCCGATGCCCGACGGCTCAGCGAGGCGGGCACCGATCGCGGGACAGAGCGCTGAGCGAACCGCCCGCCACCAGCCACGCGTGCAGACAGGACGGCAGCAGGGACACCTCGGGCCGGACGGCACACGGCACGACGACCGCGGCCGCGGTGCGGGCCGCGCCACCGGTCACCAGCCAGTGGCCGCCCGCCGTCAGCGGAACGGCGAGGAGGCCACAGCCGGGGCCCGCAGATCCGGTCGTGGCCAGCCATCGCAGTGCATCGGCGTACGCCCGGGGACTGCTGCCGTACAGCACGTCGGCGCACTCCCAGGCGGGTGGATCCGGGCAGAGATCGGTGTCCACGGCGAGGTGTTCGTCCACGTGGACAGGGTCCAGGGGGTGTCGCGGTCGGAGGGGCGGCACCAGGAGGACGTACGGTGGGTGGCCGAGCCCGTCCCGTGCGTACAGGCCGTACCGGGGTGGGGCGCCGGCCTCCGGGGTCAGTTCCCGCAGGCCCACCGTCACGAAGCGCCTCATGCCGAGGCTTCCCAGGGCTCCGATCCCCAGGTGTCCAGGGGCGGCGGATGGGGGAGCGGTACGGTCGTCGGCTCGTGGGCGGGTTGGCCGAGGCCGAGGACGCGGTACATCAGACGGCGCATGTTGCGGTTGAACCGGCCCGGTTCCGAGGTGATGCGGGAGCTGATCGCCGCGTAATCCTCCGGGCGGTACTCGGCCGTCGCGTAGTGGAGTTGCTCGATCAGCGGGTGGGCCGCGGAGAGCGCCGGGGCCGTGACGGCGAGTGCCGCCGCGGGGGACGCCGGGTTGATCTCCTGCTCCGGGGACGAGGCCAGCAGCACCGGGGCGCCGGTGAGCGTCCCGTACAGCGTGACGGAGCCGTGGTCGCCGATGATCCAGTCCGCGGCGATCAGGACGGCGCGCCAGTCCGCCCGCGGGGGCAGGAGGACGGTCCCGAGCCGGCTGCACCGGGCCAGCCACGACCTGACCTGCCAGGCGCCGTGCCCGGACCAGACATTGGGATGGACGAGGACGGCCGTGCGGTACCCCTCGTCCGGTAGTTCGCCGATCAGTCGGGGCAGCAGGGTCTCGAACCGTCCGAACGACGACCACGGTCCCCAGGTCGACGCGGCGACCACCAGCTTCTCGCCGTCGGCGAGACCGAGCGCCCGCCGATAGGCGTCACGCAGCGGCAGGCTCGCCGTGATCCGGTCGTGGACCGGGTCGCCCGCGACGCTCACCAGGGGGAGCGCCTCCGGGCAGGTGCGGGCCAGTTCGTCCACTTCGGCGTGGTGCGGGACGACCACGGCGGCCGGCAGCCTGCCGCCGGGGGCGATGTCCTGCCGGCGCAGTCCCGCGACCCCGGCGCCGGGTACCCCGGCGATCCGCTTCAGATAGTTGGCCCCGTGGGGCACGGTGATCAGTGGTGCCCGCAGGTGCTCGACGCCGCGAGGCCCGGCGGCCAGAGCGAGGTCGAAGGTCATCCGTACGGCGTCGTCCCACGGCACCACCGCACTGCCCAGCCGCGCGAGAAAGAGCGGCACCTCGTCCCCGAAGGCGTGCGGCGGTGCGGTGAACACCACCTGTAATCGGAAGTCGGCTTCGAGCAGCGACAGGATGTCGAGGAGCCGTTTGGTGTAGGTGACCGTGTGCACCACGGCCAGGACGCGCTTGCCGCCCACCAGTGTCAGCCACTGGCGTCCCTCTGTGTTCGTCTTCTCCGCCTGCATGATGTCCCCCGTGTCTCCCGTTCGGGTCCGTCCGGACGAGCTGTCGTGGGGGACCTGCCCGGCCTCGCCGGACGGAAGGCTTGCCGGACCCTTGAGAAAACCTTGCAGGGGTTCACGGGGTGGTGTGGACGGCCGCGCGGGTGGGCGCCCGAGGGCCGGGACGCGTCAGATCAGCAGGGCACGCGGTTCCTCAGAACGGCATCCGGCCACGGGCACGTCGCCCCGCCGAACCGCTCTTGCCGACCGCGCGCGAGCTGCTGCGGAAAGGCTTGCTGAAGAGCCTGCCCAGGATGCCCGGGGCCTTGCCCCCGGCGCGGGTTCCGAGGCCGAGGGTGCGTTGAGTGCCCCGCTCGGGATGGCGTGACAGCCGTGGGACCAGGAAGGCCAGTACGGCCAGGACAGCGCAGACGACGACGATTCCGACAACCATCATGGTGGGCTCCTTGGGTCGAGGTTTCCGGTCACCGCTCGCTTGCCCGGTGCGCGGGTCAACATGCGTGGCTGTGATGAGCGGCTCGCACGCGGGTTCGGGGAAGCCGGGGCCCGTGCCCCGGGGTGACCGGTCGGTGCGGGTGATGGGCCGACGGGGGGTGACCTCGATGCTGGTCGGCGCCTCATCGGCGTGCCGGAGCGTCAACCGGCTCCTGTCCTTATAACTATATTTCGTGCCTTCTGTCCTTCGTATCGCGACCGCCGACGACAGCGGGCCGACCTCCGGGGTCCCATGGCGGCGCTGATCCTCTGTCACTTCCTGCTCGCGGCCTGCGCGAGCCCCCTCGTCCGACGGCTGGGCACCCGGGCCTTCGTCGTGTTGGCGCTGCCCCCGGCCGCCGCCCTGGCATGGGCCTGCACGCACTGGGGTGAGGCGGCGGCCGGAGGGGCGGAGAGCTGGACCCTGGCGTGGCTCCCCGCGTACGACGTCTGGCTCGCACTGCGGCTGGACGCACTCTCCCTGCTCATGGTGCTGCTCGCGGCCGGTGTCGGCGCGCTGGTCCTGCTCTACTGCGTACGGTACTTCGCCGACGACACCCCACTGCTCGGCCGGTTCGCCGGCAATCTGTTGGCGTTCGCGGGCGCCATGCTCGGCCTGGTGCTCGCCGACGACCTGGTCCTCCTCTACGTCTTCTGGGAACTGACCACCGTCTTCTCCTATCTGCTGATCGGCCACGGCAGCGAGCGCAAACAGAGCCGCCGCTCCGCCCTCCAGGCGTTGACCGTGACCACCTTCGGCGGACTGGCGATGCTCGTCGGCTTCCTGATGCTGGGCCGGGCCGCCGGCACCTACCGGATCTCCGCCCTCGTCGCCGATCCCCCCGCGCCCTCCACGACCGTCTCGGTGGCCGTCGTACTCATCCTGCTGGGGGCCCTGTCGAAGTCGGCGATCTGGCCGTTCAGCGTCTGGCTGCCGAACGCGATGGCCGCGCCGACACCCGTGAGCGCCTATCTGCACGCCGCCGCGATGGTCAAGGCCGGTGTCTACCTCATCGCCCGGCTGGCTCCCGCCTTCGCCGACGCGCCGCCGTGGCGGCCCCTCCTGCTGGTCCTCGGTGCGCTGACCATGCTGCTGGGCGGCTGGCGCGCCCTGCGCCTCAACGACCTCAAATTGGTGCTCGCCTACGGCACCGTCAGCCAGCTCGGCTTTCTGACGGTCCTGGCCGGGGCCGGCTACCGGGACGCCGCCCTCGCCGCCGCCGCGATGATCCTCGCCCACGCGCTCTTCAAGGCCCCGCTCTTCCTGGTCACCGGGATCGTCGAGCACGCCGCCGGCACCCGCGACCTGCGGGAGCTGTCGGGCGTCGGCCGGGCGCTGCCCGGGGTCGCCGTGGTCGCCGCCGTCGCCGGGGCGTCCATGGCCGGGCTGCCGCCGCTGCTCGGATTCGCCGCCAAGGAGGCGGCGTTCACCGCTCTGGCGCACGGGAGCGCGGCGGACCGCTGCACGCTGGTCGCCCTGGTCGCCGGTTCGGCGCTGACCACCGCGTACACCCTCCGCTTCCTGTGGGGGGCGTTCGCCCGTAAACCGGGCCTCCCGGACACCCCCGTCCACCGCGTCGGCCCCGCCTTCCTCGGTCCACCCGCCCTGCTCGCGGCGGCCTGTGTGGTCCTCGGCCCCGGGGTCGGCTGGCTGAACGGACTGCTCGGCGCGTACGCCGCCGCCTTCCCCGCCCCCGCGTACCCGTACCGGCTCTCGCTCTGGCACGGGCTCGGTGTGGCGCTGCTGCTCTCCGCGGCCGCGTGGACGGGCGGTCTGCTGCTGTTCCTGGCGCGGGGGCAGGTGGTACGGCTGTCCCGACGGGTCGCCTGGCCGACCGCCGACCGGGTCTTCGGGCTGGTCCTCCTCGGACTTGAGCGGCTCGCCCTCCAGGTCACCGGCTACTTCCAGCGCGGCTCCCTCCCCGTCTACCTGGCCACCGTGCTGCTGGTGCTGCTCGGCGGCCAACTCGCCGTACTGGCCGTGGACCGGCCCTGGCGCGGCGCCGCGCCGCCCCGGCTCTGGGACTCCCCCGTCCAGGGCGCCATCGCCCTGCTGACCTGCGTGGCGGCCCTGCTCTGCCTCCAGGTGCACCGCCGGATGAAGGCCGTGGTGATGGCGGGGCTGACCGGCTACGGCACGGCGTTGCTGTTCGTCGTGCACGGCGCCCCCGATCTGGCGCTCACCCAGTTCTGTGTGGAGACCGTCTCCCTGCTGGTGTTCGTCCTGGTGCTGCGCCGGATGCCGGTGCACTTCCGGGAGACCATCAGCCGCCGCCGGCTGATGATCCGAGTACCGCTGGCGCTCGCCGCGGCCACCGCCGTCTCGTTCGTGCTCTGGGTCGTCGCCGCGGCCCGCCGCGCGCCCCCGGCCGGGGAAGCGCTGGTGTACGAGACCGCGCACCACGGGGTGAAGGACGTGGTGGCGACGATCCTGGTCGAGTACCGGGCCTGGGACACCCTGGGCGAGTCGGCGGTGCTCGCCGTGGCCGCGGTGGGGGTGACCAGCCTGGTCTACCTCCAGCGCCGGACCGATTCCGCGTACGAGTCCTCGCCCGTCCCCCGGGAGCTGGGCGGCCGTACCGCCTGGTCCTTCACCTCGGGGATCGTCACCCCGCTGCCCGCCCCGGAGGACACCGCGCCCGAACGCACCTGGCTCGCGGCCGGACAGACCCTCGCCCCCGAGCACCGGTCGGTGGTCTTCGAGGTCGTGGCCAGGCTGGTCTTCCATCCCATCCTCGTCCTCTCGGTCTATCTGCTGTTCTGCGCGGAGAACCTGCCGGGCGGCGGCTTCGTCGCCGGACTGGTGGCGGGGGTGGCCATGATGGCGCGCTATCTGGCGGGCGGGCGCTTCGAGTTGGGCGAGGCGGCCCCCGGCCATCCCGGGCTCTTCACCGGACTCGGCCTGTTCCTCTCCACGGGCGTGGCCCTGCTCGGGCTCATCGACGGCACCGCCCTGCACGCCTTCTCCTACGACGGGCGGCTGCCGGTCATCGGTGCGTTCCACCTGGGTACGCCGGTCCTGTTCGACACGGGGGTGTATCTGCTGGTGCTCGGCGTGGTGCTGGACATCGTGCGGGCGCTCGGCGCCAAGGTGGACCGCCAGATCGAGCGGGAGGCGGCGGCGCGGGAAGCGGCCGGGCGGGGGGCGGGCCGATGACGGTCAGCCTCGCGCTGCTGGTGACCGCCGGGGTGCTGTGCGCCGTGGGCGGTGTCCTGTTGCTGATGCGCGCGCTCAGCCGCATCCTGCTCGGCGCGGTGATCCTCGGCAACGGCATCAACCTGCTGATGATCAGCGCCAGCGGGGCGGCCGGCCAGGCGCCGCTGCTCTATCCGGGCGTCGTCCTCTCCCGGGTCACCGATCCGCTGCCCCAGGCCATCGCGCTCACCGCCATCGTCATCACCCTCGCCACCACGGCGTTCCTGCTGTCGATGGCCTACCGCAGCCAGCGTGTCAGCGGCACGGACGAGGTGCAGGACGATATCGAGGACCGACGGGTCGCACTCCGCGCGGAGGTGCAGGAGCAGCGGGCCGCCCTGCGCGAGCGGCACGGCCCCCGGGGGCGGGGGCCCGAGGGCGACCGGGCCGAGTACCGCACGGAACGCCGCCGGCTGCGCGGGGTGCTGCGGGAGGACCGGGCGCTCCAGGCCAGGGCCCGGGACGCGTCGGGCGATCTGTGGAACGACATCCTCGGCGAGGACCCGGAGGACCCGGAGAGCCTGCGCGGCCCCGAGGACGCAGGGAGCCCGCACGCACCAGAGAACCCGGAGCACCCACAGGACCCGAACACCCCCACGGACCCCACGGACCTCCCCGACGACGGCGAGAAAGGCAGCCGATGAACGCGCTCGTGCCCCTGCCGGTACTGCTGCCGCTCTTCGCCACCGGCTTCGAGCTGGCGCTCGGCACCCGATTCCCGCGCGGCCAGCGGATCGTCAGCGTCGTCGTGCTCACCGCCGTCCTGGGCCTCTCCATCGCCCTGCTGATCGCCGCCGACACCCGGGGCCCGCTCGTCGTCCACCTCGGCGACTTCGCGCCACCCATCGGCATCACCCTGGTCGCCGACCGGCTCGCCGGCCTGATGCTGACGGTGTCATCCGCCGTGACCCTGTGCGTGCTGGTGTACTCCCTCGGACAGGGCATGGCGGACCGGGACGACCGGACACCGCTCGCCGTCTTCCACCCGGCCTATCTGGTGCTGGTGGCGGGCGTCTCCTGCACCTTCCTCGCCGGAGACCTGGTCAATCTGTACGTCGGGTTCGAGATCATGCTGGTGGCGAGCTTCGTCCTGCTGACCCTCGGCGGCACGGCCTCCCGCGTCCGAGCCGGTTCGACCTATGTCATCGTCTCGCTGATCTCGTCCATGGTGTTCTTCACCGCCGTCGCGCTGACCTACGCGGCGGCGGGTACGGTCAATCTCGCCCAACTCGCGGTGCGGCTTGCCGATCTTCCGCTGGGCGTACGGACCCTGCTGGAGGCGACGCTGCTGACGGTGTTCGCCGTGAAGGCCGCCGTCTTCCCGCTGGCGGCCTGGCTGCCCGACTCGTACCCCACCGCGCCCGCGCCGGTGACGGCGGTCTTCGCCGGGCTGCTCACCAAGGTCGGCGTCTACTGCATGATCCGTACGGAGACGCTGCTCTTCCCCGGAAACCGGCTGGGGCACCTCCTGATGGCCGCCGCGCTGGCGTCGCTGATCATCGGGGTGTTCGGCGCCGTGGCCCAGACCGACCTGAAGCGGCTGCTGTCCTTCGTCCTGATCAGCCATATCGGCTACATGGTCTTCGGGATCGGACTCGGCTCCCGCGCCGGACTCGGTGGCGCGATCGTCTACGTCGTCCACCACATCACCGTGCAGACCGCCCTGTTCCTGGTGGCCGGCCTGATCGAGCGGCGCGGCGGGACCACCGAACTGACCAGGATCGGGGGGCTGGCCAAGGCCGCCCCCGCACTCGCCGTGCTCTTCTTCCTGCCGGCGCTCAACCTCGCCGGCATTCCCCCGATGTCCGGGTTCATCGGCAAGCTACAACTGCTCCGGGCCGGTGTCGCAGAGGCCGACGCCTGGGCCTACACCCTGGTCGCCGCCGCCTCGTTGACCAGCCTCCTCACCCTGTACGTCATGGCCAAGGTCTGGAACCTCGCCTTCTGGCGGGCGGCGCCCCCGGGCGGCCCCGCACGGGGGACGGTCCTGGACGAACCGGATCTCGACGATTCCGACGAGGGCAGCGAGACCGGCCCCTCCGGCGGGGCGCCCGCATGGCGGCCAGCCGGGCAGGCCGTGACCGCCACCCTCTCCGGCCGGGCCATCACGACCACCACCGACCGACTGCCCCGCACCATGACCCGGGCGACGGCGGCACTGGTGCTGCTCTCGCTCGCCTACACGGTGCTGGGCGACCCGTTCACCACCCTCACGGACCGCGCGGCGGCCGAACTCCTGGAACGTTCCCCCTATATCGAGGCGGTGCTCGGCCCATGACGGCCCCATGATCTCCCTGAAGTTCCGCGACCCGGAGCTGCCGCCGTACAGTTGCGCGGTGGTGGGGCGTCGGCTCCGAGTGCTGGACCTGCCGCTGATCGCCTGGCTGACCGTCATCTGGACTCTGCTGTGGGGGACTCTGAGCTGGGCGAATGTGCTCAGTGGTCTGCTGGTGGCGGTGATCGTGTGTCTGGTCTTCCCGCTCCCGGTGGTCAATCTCGGGCTGCGGCTGCATCCGCTGGGCATCGCTCGACTGGCGGTCCATCTGCTCTGGGACATGTACACCTCCGGCCTGAAGGTGGCCCGCCCGATGTTCGACAGCAGGCCCTACCGGGCGGCCGTACTGGCGGTTCCGCTGCGCTGCCGCAGCGATCTGATGCTCACCGCTACCGCGGTCGCCGTCTCCAACGTCCCCGACGGATCGGTGGTCGAGGTCCGTCGCTCCAGCGCCACCCTCTTCGTCCACATCCTGGAGGCGGACCACCCGGGCGCGGCCGACCGCGCCAGCCGGTCGGTGTGGCGGATGGAGGAATTGACCGTACGGGCCTTCGGCGACCGGGACGAGATCGCCCGCGTGCGGGTGGCACCGCTGGGCTCGGGGGGCGGCCGGTGAGCGCGGCCGAGACGGTGGACGAGATCCTGCTCACCGCGGCGGCGGTGATGATCCTCGTCGCCGGGGCGCTCGTCCTCTTCCGCCTCTGGCGCGGTCCCTCGATGCTCGACCGGGCGATGGCGCTCGACGTGTGCGCCGCGCTCATGATCGCCGGCATCGGGGTGCGGTCCGCGATCAGCCGGGACGCGTACTACTTCCCGATCATGCTGGTGCTGGCCTTCCTCGGCTTCACCGGATCGGTCGGCATCGCCCGCTTCATCGCGGTCCGCGACCGGGCACCGGAACGGCCCAGGCCCGGGACCGGTACCGGACCCGGGAGTGGGGAGGGACGGCGGTGAACGCCTGGGCGCAGGTGGCTGACACCACCGGTGCGGTGCTCCTCCTCCTCGGCGCGGCCTTCAGCCTGCTGGGTGCCATCGGGATGCTGCGGCTGCCCGATGTGCTCTCCCGCAGCCACGCGGCGACCAACCCCCAGTCGCTCGGCATGCTGCTGGTGCTCGTGGGGGTCGCCCTCCGGCTGCGCAGCGGTATCGACCTCGGCACGCTCGGCCTCATCGGCTTTTTCCAGTTGCTGACCGGCCCGGTCTCCTCCCATCTGGTGGCCCGGGTGGCGTACCGCACCGGTCAGGTCGGCCGGGAGGGGCTGCTCTTCGACGATCTCGACGAGCAGCTCAGCGCGGGGCCGCCGGGGAGTGGTACGGCCCCCGGCGGGCGGGACTCCTCATGAAGCGACCGGCCGGGGGTCGGGTCAGGGTTGCCAGAAGGTGTAGTACCCGTACCACCCGAATTCCGCTCCCAGCAGGTAGAGGGCGTAGAGAGAGTTGAGGAGGGCGCAGAGGACGGCCAGGGAGTGGCGGGCCCCGTCGACGGTCGTGCGGATCAGCCGGACACCGATCCACAGTCCGGCGATGACCGTCCCCCACACCACCCCGTAGGCGAGGAGGCGGCTGACGGAGAAGATCACCCAGTCGGGCAGCCGATCCATGTTCCGGAACAGGGTCAACAGGCCGTAACCGCCCCCGACATAGCCGATGGGAGGGATGGCCAGCCCCGCGACCAGGAGTCTCCGCTGCCGGGCCGCCGACCGGACCGCCGACCGGGCCGCGGTCACCGGGCTGACGGTCGGCGGCGGTGGCGGCCGGAGCGGGGCGAACACGGGCATGGTGGGCAGGGGTCGGTGGGCGGGTCTGGGGGGTTCGGCCGGTCCGGTCGACTGCCGCAGGGCGAGGACGATCGCCCGCATCTCCGCCGCGGAGCACGGCCGCTGGTCCGGGTCCTTGGCCAGGGCGCTCGACACCAGCCGCTGGACCTCCGGGGAGACGGCGACCCCCACCTCCGACAGGAGCGGCGGGTATTCGTACACATGCTGATAGAGCACGGTCGGCACGGATTCGGCCTCGAAGGGGCGTCTGCCGGCGAGTAGTTCGAAGAGCATCACCCCGGTCGAGTAGAGATCCGACCGCGGGTCGAGAGTCAGGCCCCGGGCCTGTTCAGGTGACATGTACGGGGCGGTGCCCACCACGGTCCCGTCCCGGGTGACCGCGGTCGACGTGGCCCGTAAGGCCCGTGCGATGCCGAAGTCCAGCACCTTCACGGTGCCCCGCGCGGTGACCATCACATTGGCCGGTTTGACGTCCCGGTGGACCAGTCCGGCCTCATGGCTCGCGGCCAGTCCGGCCAGGACGTCGGCCGTGACGCGCAGGGCCTCGGCCAGTGGGAGGGGACCGTTGGAGATCATGTCGCTCAGCGACCGGCCGTCGACGTACTCCATCACCAGATAGGGCGTGGGCGCACCGCCAGGGAGGGCAGGTTCCTCCCCGATGTCGTGCACGGCGATCACATTGCCGTGATTCAGCGCGGCGACGGCGCGCGCCTCGCGGCGGAACCGGGTCCGGAAGCTGTCATCGGCGTTCGCGTGATCCATGATCTTCACCGCGACCCCGCGCTTCAGCGCCGTGTCCGTGGCCCGGTAGACGGTCGCCATACCGCCCCGGCCGACCACCTCCTCCAGCGTGTACCGCCCGGCGCCCACCGAAGTCCGCTCTCCTCCGTACGTCATGGCCGTCCCCCTGTCGACTGCGCAAAGAGTAGAAGCAACGAGTGCGGCTGGCAGGAGATATGACGAATCGTCATGGACGTCAGGTGGTCACACCATGGGCGTCAACCGCGAGTTGACACCCATGGTGTGTCAACTTAAGGTTGACGCATGGAGAATCCCGTGGGGATGAAGAATCCCGTCCGGCTCGACGATCTGATCGACGCCATCAAGAAGGTCCACTCCAACGCCCTCGACCAGCTCACCGACGCGGTCGTCGCCGCCGACCATCTCGGCGAGGTGGCCGACCACTTGATCGGCCACTTCGTGGACCAGGCGCGGCGCTCCGGCGCCTCCTGGACCGAGATCGGCAAGAGCATGGGGGTGACGCGGCAGGCCGCGCAGAAGCGTTTCGTCTCGAAGGACGGCGGTGAGGCGCCCGATCTCGATCCCAGCCAGGGATTCAGCCGGTTCACCCCGCGCGCCAAGAACGCGATCATGGCGGCGCAGAACGAGGCCCAGGCCGCTGGTAATGAGCGGATCGCCCCCGCGCACCTCGTTCTCGGCCTGCTGATCGAGCGGGACGGGGTGGCGGCAAAGGCCGTCGTGGCGCAGGGTGTCGCGCTGGACGCCGTCCGGCAGGCCGTGACCGAGACCCTGCCCCCGGCCGTCGACGAGGTGCCGGAACTGGTTCCGTACGACGCCGGGGCGCGCAAGGCGCTGGAGCTGACCTACCGGGAAGCCCTGCGGCTGGGACACAACTACATCGGCACCGAGCACCTGTTGCTCGCGCTGCTGGAGCAGGAGGACGGTACGGGACCGCTCACCGGCCTCGGTGTCGACAAGGCGCGCGTGGAGGCGTACACCGCCGCCGTACTGGCCGCCGTGAGCGCGGCCCAAGAGGGCTGACCCTGGGCCGGGGGCCGTCCGCACCGGCTTCGGCCTGGCCCCCGCCGGGGAGCACCCGTGGCGCCGGCCGGGCCCTGCGGTGACCGACCCGCGGTGGTCGCGGGACCGCACACCGGCCGGACCTCACGGCCGGGAGGCCGCGCCGTGGTCGACCGGCCACCGACCCGAGGCCGGCCGGTCAGCCTCCTCCTTCATGCGTCGGGGATGTCCACCGCGGCGAGTCCTCCATGCGTCGAGGATCTCCACCGTGGGACGCCGTGGCGTGTACGGAGCCCAGCCAGGGTTCCCGGTGGTGGCGAACGCGACGTGGGGCCCGTCGCGTAGGGGAGGGAGCGGTAACGCTCGCCGGCCCCGGCACGCAGGCCGCGCACGGTGCCCGCCGGGGGTCTCGACGACCGGATCCTGCTGTCGGGGCACGGGACATGCCTCCTCTCTGGAGGGGGACATCAGGAGATGCGGGAGAAGCCCGCCCACTCCTTGATCGTGAACTTCGAGCCGCTGCGCGCGACCTCCGCGGCGCCCCGGCCGCCGAAGTGCGCCGGGAAGACCAGCGCGTTGTCCTCGGCGGCGCGGCCGAGCAGCTTGCGCCGGGTGGCGCGGGACTCCGCGGGGTCTTCGCAGAAGCAGGAGTTGATGTCCGGCTCCGCGATCTGCAGCGTGGTGCGCACCAGGTCCCCGACGAACAGGGCCCGATCGCCACCGGATTCCAGCGTGAGCACGGACGAGCCCGGAGCGTGCCCGGGAGCGAGATCGAGACACAGGTTCTTGTCGATCCGGTACGTCCCCTCCCACAGATGCGTGAGCCCCGCCCGGTGGACCGGCGCGACACTGTCCTCGAAGACGTTCTGGTTTCCGCGGCCGAGCACGGTCCTGTTCTCGTTGGCCGGGTCCCAGAAGTCGAAGTCCCGCCTGGTCATCAGGTAGGTGGCGTTGGGAACCAACTGGCGGGCGTCAGCGTCTCGTACTACGCACGGCTGGAACAGGGCCAGTCCCGCGGGGCATCGGCCGAGGCACTCGACGCGATCGCCCGCGCTCCGCTGCTCGACGGCCATGAGCGCGAGCACCTCGACCGGCTCGCCGGGGCCGCCCGCCACACGCCCCGGCCGCGCCGCCCACGGCCCGAGAGGCTCGCCGACGAAACACGCGACCTGCTCCGCGCCGTCGACGGCGTCCCGGCGCTCGTGCTCGGCCGCCGTACGGACGTGCTGGCCTGGAACACCCTCGGGCACGCCCTGCTCGCCGGTCACCCGGACCCCTCGGCCCGGACGACCCGGCGCGCCGCCCGAACATGAGCCGGATGCTGTTCCTGGATCCGCACGTTCAGGAGCTGTACGGGGACTGGAGGCGCAAGGCGCGCGCGGTGGTGGGCAGTCTGCGCGTCGCCGTCGGCTCGTCGTCCGAGACGGCCCTCGCACTCCTCCGGCAGGTCAACGGCAGCGGGGCGCCGCACCCGGACAGCGTCGGCGCGGCGGCGAACTGAGCACTGTGGCCGTCCCTCGCGCTCGTCGCCGCCTGTTCGACGGCCCTGCTGGCGGTGGCGGCGACGGCGTTGCGCGCCCGGGACGTCCGACCGGGCGGCATGGCTCCGGTCCGGGGCGTGGCGCCTCGGGGGGAAGAGAATCCGGCGGCCTCGGCCCAGGGGTAGACCGAGGCCGCCTGATGGGCAGTCCGCAGGGGGCGGAGTGCCCGGACGGAACACCGCGGAGGGCGACGCGAGGAGGAGTGGCGTCGAGGGGTCCCCGGTGTCCGGATCTGGCCGGTCGGCGCGGGCGGATCGTGGTTCCGCCCGCGTTCATCAACCGGTCGGCGGGGTGGGCCCCGGAGGCCGGCCGCTGCGAGCCCCGCATAAGGCGGGGCGAGGAGTGAGGTACATGGTCGCGGACTGCCGACTTTCCTGGAGGGCACGGGCCGCCTGGGATCCCGTGGGCACCCGATCAGTGATTCCCGGGGGTACTCGATCAGTAAATATATATACCGTCGAGTACGCAAGGGTATGAAAAAATTCATGCACCGCGAGGGCTGAAATCCCCTGTTCGCCCGGCGCCGGCGCGGTCCGGCGAGAGGGCGCGGCGGAGGGTTCCGCGCGGTCCGGCGAGAGGGTGTGGCGGAAGGTTCGAGCGGTCCGGTGGGAGGGCTCGGCGAGGGGGCTCGGAGCGGTCCGGCGAGAGGGTGGCGGGGGGAGGTCGGGGACCGGTTGGGCACGTCGGTCCTCGGGCCCCCGAGGGGCGGCGGGGCGCTTCACTCCTCAAGGAAGAAGTTGTGCTGCTCCGCGGCCTGTTCATACCCTTCGAGACGGGCCTGGGTGCGCTGGGGATCGGCGTCCGCCATCGCCTGGAGGAGGGCCGCCGAGAGGACGCCGGGCGCCGCGTACGAGTCGAAGACGAGCCGTGACCCGGTGGCGGCGGTCAGGGTGGCGTCGGCCTCGTCCACCAGCGGGCCGAGCGCCAGATCGGTGATCAGGGCCACCTTCAGCCCCGCGCCGCGGGCCGCCCGGATGGCCGCGAGGGTCTCATGGGCGTGCCGTGGCATCGCGAACGCCAGTACCCAGGTCCCGCCGGCCGCCCGCGCCTGGAGCAGGGTGTCGTAGGCGACGCTGCCGCCCCGGGTCACCGTCCGCACATCGGGATGGATGCGCCGGGCGGCGTAGGCGAAGTACTCGGCCAGCGATCCGGAGATGCGCAGTCCGAGGATGGTCAGGGGAGTCGAGCGCGCCAGCTCGCGGCCGATGTCGAGCATCTGGTCGGGGTCGGCCAGGGCCCGCCGCAGGCTCTCCAGATTCTCGATCTCGGCGTCGACGGCCGCCTGGAGTTCATTGCGCCGGTCGGCCTCGCCGGTGTCGGGCGACGCGGCGACGGCGCTCAGCGCGATCGGCTGTAGCGCCTCCCGGAGCGCCGGATACCCGCTGAAGCCCACCGAGGCGGCGAACCGGGTGACCGACGGCTGGCTGACCCCGACGCGCTCAGCGAGGTCGGTGATCGACAGGAATGCCGCCTCGGTGAGGTGGTCGGCGATGTACTGCGCGATGCGCCGCTGCCCGGGGGAGAGTCGGTGGCCGCCGAAGAGGGCGAGGACCCTGTCCACGGGGGCCGGCTCCGCTTCGGGGGTCAGCCTGCCCGGCGTGATCGCAGACGCCTGTGCGCGTGCCTGCTGATCTGATGGCACCGGTGTCACTCCTTCTCGTCCCACTCGGGGCTCAACATAGCCCAGGAGTCCGGCCCCTGAGACGGAAGTGGGCCCGTATGCGGTCGGCCGTCTCGGATTCCGGACGATCACGGCGTGGTACGGCAGCGCCCGCCCCGGCCGGGAGTTCGCAAGCCCGGATCGGGCGGCACTTGCGCGAGAACCAACGTTCTCCCTAAGCTCGCCCCGAGAAGTAGAGAACGATCGTTCTCAGATCTCTTCGTACTGCCGCACGCTCTTCGTGCTGCCGCACGCATCCGACGCCCGGTCTCGGCCGGCGCCGGAACCGACGCCAAGGAGACCCATGTCCATGCGACCCCCCGTGCCTCCCTTCACCCGTGAGTCGGCCATCGCGAAGGTCCGGCTGGCCGAGGACGGCTGGAACACCCGCACCCCCGAGAAGGTGGCCCTCGCGTACACCGAGGACTCCCGCTGGCGAAACCGCGCCGAGTGGGTCACCGGCCGCGACCAGATCGTCGCCTTCCTCGCCCGCAAATGGGCCAGGG
Organism: Streptomyces sp. NPDC020965; assembly: GCF_044333555.1. Lineage (NCBI taxonomy): Bacteria > Bacillati > Actinomycetota > Actinomycetes > Kitasatosporales > Streptomycetaceae > Streptomyces > Streptomyces sp. NPDC020965. The sequence goes on along the minus strand of NZ_JBIRRE010000008.1, from coordinate 410,297 downwards.
AGCTGGACTACCGCCTCATCAAGGAGCTCTGGGCCCACGACGGCGACCGCATCGCCGTCCGCTTCGCCTACGAGTGGCGCGACGACTCGGGCACCTGGTACCGCTCGTACGGGAACGAGAACTGGGAGTTCGACGCCAGTGGCCTGATGCGCACCCGGCACGCCTGCATCAACGACACCCCGATCAAGGAGCGGGACCGCCGCTACCGCTGGCCGCTCGGTCGCCGCCCCGACGACCACCCCGGCCTCTCCGACCTCGGATTCTGAGACCGGGGCCGCAGCCACGGAGATGCGCGGTACGGCCAGGGTGGCGCATCCTGACTGTGTGACCTGGTACGGCGCGACCGGCCGCCCCCCGCCGGGAGAGCACGAGGCGGCGGCCGATGACGCGACGCCGGACGAACTGGAGCTGGTGCTCGCGCAGGCGGCCGTGCGGGCGATGGACGCGGTCGGCGGCTACGCGGGCGGGGTCTTCCTCCGCTCCGACGCACCGGGCCTGCTGCGGCTCGCCGTGCTCGCCGGGCTGCCCACCCGGCTCTTCCGCGCCTGGTGGCGGATGCATGTGAACCGTTCCTTCCCGGTGGCCGAGGCGTACCGCTCGGGCCGGGCCGTGCACCTCGCCGACGCCGAGGACGCCATGCGCCGCTTCCCGCAGCTCATGGCGGGTCTGCCGTTCCCGTTCAGCTCGCTGTACGAACCGGTCGTCAGCGGACGGCAGCGGTTCGGTGTGCTGGCGGTGCTGCGCCGGGCCACCCCCGGCCGCCCGGTCGAGAGCGCCGACCGTGACCGCATCCACCAGGCGGCACGGCACCTCGGCGCCGCGCTCGGTGCCCTGAGCGAGCGTGGTTCGGCCGTCATCTGGGACCGCGAACCGGTGTCCGTGCAGGTGCCCGCCACCGCCCCCGCGGTACGCGTCGGTCACTTCGCGTGGGAGCTGGACACCGGTGAGGTGACCGCCGACGGTGAGGTGTGCGCCCTCCTCGGGGCCGATCCGGCGCGCTTCCCCGGCACCATCGGGGCGCTGACCGGGCGGCTCGCGCGGGAGGACGCCATCGGGCTCTGGACGCTCGCCCGGCGGGTCGCCGAATCGACGCGCCCGACCTCCCGCCGGATGCGGCTGCGCGCCCCCGACGGTCTCCCGTACCTGCTGGAGCTCTCCGGTGGCGGGGCCACCCCGGCCGGGGACGGCCGGGGCGCCCGCCTCACCGGCTCGCTGCTCGACCTCGGCACCGGTACGGTCCTCTCCGACGCCACCGACCGGCTCCCGCGCGGTGTCCTCTCCCTCGACCGGCTCGGCCGGATCACCTATCTCAACCACAACGCGGAGACCGTGCTCGGCCGGGGCCGGCCCGAACTCGTCGGCCAGGTGCTGTGGGACGCACTGCCCTGGCTCGGGCACCTGTCCTACGAGGACCACTACCGGGCCGCCCTGCTCTCCTACAACCCGGTCCACTTCGTGGTCCGCCACCGGGCCCACGAATGGTTGTCGGTCTCCCTCTACCCCGGCCACGACGGGCTGACCGTCACCCTCGTCGAGGCGGAGGGCCCGCCGCCACCGGAGGCCGATCGGGTCTCCCTCACCGGGCTCGGACCCCCGGGCGACCGGGCGTCGGCCATGTACCGCCCGGTCGCCCTGGCCATCGCGCTGACGGAGGCCGTCACGGCCCGTCAGGTCTCCGCCGTGGTCACCCAGGAGCTGCTGCCCGCCTTCGGCGGCCGGCAGCTCGCCATCTACCTGCTCCACGAGCGGCATCTCTTCCTCGCCTGGGAGACCGGTTTCCCGCTGGGCTTCCTGGACCGCTTCGACGGGGTCGCGCTCGACGCCCGGCTGCCCGGTGTCGAGACCCTCACCTCCGGCCGGCCGCTGTTCTACGAGTCGATGGAGCATCTGGCCGCCGCCTACCCCGGCATCCCGCTCGACGCCCATGTGGGCGCGCGGGCCTTCTTGCCCCTGATCGCCTCCGGTCGCCCGGTGGGCTCCGTCATCCTCGGCTTCGACCAGCCGCGCGGCTTCGGCCCCGAGGAGCGCACGGTCCTCACCGCACTGGCCGGACTGATCGCGCAGGCACTGGAACGGGCCCAGCGCTACGACACCGAGGCGGCCCTCGCCCGGGGACTCCAGGACGCCCTGCTGCCGCACCGACTGCCCCTCCTGGCCAACGCGAGCACCGTCGGCCGCTATCTCCCCGGCACCCAGGGCATGGACGTCGGCGGCGACTGGTACGACGTCGTGGAGACCGGCGACCGACTCGCCCTCGTCATCGGCGACGTCCAGGGACACGGCGTCTCCGCCGCGGCCACCATGGGCCAACTCCGCAGCGCGGTGCGGGCCTTCGCGCTCAGTGGGCACGACCCCCAGGAGGTGATGAGCGGGACGAACCGACTGCTCATCGATCTCGATCCCGGCCAGTTCGCGAGCTGCTGCTACATCGTCATGGACCCGGCCACGGGCCACACCCAGGCGGTACGGGCCGGGCACCCGCAGCCGCTGCTGCGCCAGCCGGACGGCCGGACGGAGGTGCTGGACCTGGCGGGCGGAGTGGTCCTCGGCGTGGACGAGGCGGCCACCTACCCGGTCACCGAACTGCGTCTGGCGGCGGGCGCGGTGCTCGCGCTGTACACGGACGGGCTGGTCGAACAGGCGGGCATCGATATCGACCTCGGTGTCGAGCGGCTGCGCGCCGCCCTCGCCGACTGCGGGCCGTCCCCGCTGGCCGAGACGGCGGACCGGCTGATCAGCGAGGCGCGCCGGGCCACCGACCGGCCGGACGACATCGCGCTGCTGCTGGCGTCCCGCTGGTCATAGGTGCGAGGCCCCCGCACCGCGAGGCCCCCGCACCGCGAGGCCCCCGCGGTGCGAGGGCCCCGCTACGGCGGAGGTCAGGACCGACGCAGGGTCAGTTCGGCGCGGTGGTTGTCCAGCAGCACGGGGAACGGGACGAAACCGCCCGACGTGTCAAGCCGGAGCAGCGTCACCTCGCCCTGTGCGGCCCCGGGCCGGAACCCGGCGCCGTCCCGGTCGACACCGCGCCAGGTGCGGACCCGGCCGTCGCAGCGCGCCGCGCTGCCCTCCGGTTCGGCACGGGCGGCACCCTGCAGCACCTTGGAGCCGATGATGACCGGCCCGGAAGCCGACGACCAGCACCGGTAGGTGCCGGTGAGGGTGAGGGAACCGTCCGAGCCGATCCGGCCGGCCGGATCGATGGTGATGGAGTCGGGGGCGAATTGCGCGCCGGCGGTGCCGGGCGTCAGACCAGTCATGAGGGCGGCGGCGAAGCACACCGCGGAAATGAGGGTAGCGCGTCGAGCGGTGATCATGATCGCCCCAACGAGTGAGGGGCAGCGGGGTATCGGCCGTTCACGCGTACGAGTGAGTCGCACCCTATTCCGAATGCCGGTCGACCGGGTGTTGGATGGTCGAGGATTCAACGAGGTTATTCACTCGTCATCGCTCAGCATCGGTTGGCGTCGGTCGGCATCGGTTGGCATTGGTTCCGTCCATGCCACCGGCGCAACCACCGGGCGGGGTGGAAAAGCATCGGCCGTAGTTACTCGGACGTGTGTTTTCGCTCTCACTTGATCGTGAGTAGGGTGTGGTCCCGCTGCCGGTGATCCACGAGGTTCCGGCGTTGTTCGGCCTGGCCGGAATCGCGGATGACGTCGTCCGGGGGGAACGTGGAGGGGATCGTGCCTGCTGGCTCGTTCGATGGGCAGTACGTGTGGCATCCGGCCGCCGACGACCATCAGCTCGCCCGTGCATGCATCGATGTGAAGGCCGGTCGGTACTTCAGCGCACGGGCCGTACTCCAGGAAGCCCGCGGCGACTACGACCTCAGGGCGCACCGCTCCCTCGTGCTCGCCTCCGAGGCGGCCGACTCCGACCTCGCCGAACGCTGGCTGGGCGAGGAGCCGGGACCCGAGTCCGCACTCCTGTGGGCCCGAGTGGCGATGCTCCGCGCGCTGCGCTCGGCCGACGCCGGCGACCCGCACACCGCCATGCTGCTGACCATCGCGCACACGGCCGGCGAGCGGGCGGCGCGGCTGCTCCCCACCGACCCCACGCCCTGGGTCGCCCAACTGGCCATGGCCCGGGTGCGACGACCCCTCGACCGCGCCCCACAGGGCCTGCTGACCGCGCCACCGGGGCCCTGGCAGCTCTTCGCCCGGATCCTCCGGCTGGACCCCTGGAACCGCGAGGCGCACCATCGGTTCCTGGCGTTCTTCTTCACTCGGCACGGCGGCACGGCCAGCGCGCGCTGGGACGTCGCCTCCTTCCTCAGCTCCCGGGCCCCGGCGGCGTCCGCGCTGCGGATGCTGCCGCTGGTTGCCCTCGCCGAGGAGTACGACCCCTCCTCGCTGCTCGCCTACCGGACCTGGCGGCAGCCCCAGTGGGTGGCGACGGCGACCGGGGGCCACCAGAACTGGTTCCCCGGGGTGTCCGCCTATCGATTCACCCCGGTCCTCGATCTCTCCTATCTGGCCCACGCCCTCTATCTGGGGCGCTGCGAACCCGAGGCGCGTGAGGTGCTGTTGGCCATGGGCCCTTTCGCCTCACGTATGCCATGGAGCCTTTTCGGCGCCCCCGATGTGCAATTAACCAAGGCGAGACGCGCCTGCGGACTTCCCGTGCCGGATTCTGGCTGAATTCCGCCGCCCCGTCTCTCCAGACATCAGCGGAAAGGACGCGGTTGTGTCCGATCGCACCACTGTCCCTCGATCGAGAAAACGTCAGCGCGATGACGCATCGGTCACCCTCGACGACGACGCGACACTCCACGCCATGGGGTACCCCCGCAAACTCACCCGGCGCTTTCGCGCATTCGACAACTTCGCAATCTCCTTCACCATCATCAACATTATCTCCGGGGTGTTCTCCGCCTTCGGCTTCGGCATGGGCGCAGGCGGTCCGCTGGTCCTCGTCTTCGGCTGGATCGGTGTCTCCGTCATGGTGCTGTTCGTCGGCGCCGCGATGGGGGAGATCGCCTCCGCCTACCCCACGAGCGGCGCGCTCTACTTCGCCGCCGGTAAGCTCGCCAAGCGGCACCGCGGCGCCTGGTCCTGGTACACGGGCTGGCTGAACTTCGTCGGTCAGATCGGCGGCACCGCCGCCACGGGCTACGCCGCCGCCACCTTCATCCAGGCGTTCATCGTCATGCAGTGGCCGGGATACGAGGTGACCGGCCACCGCACGGTGGTGATCACCACCCTGATCCTGCTGTTACAGGCGCTCGCCAACACCTACACCGTGCGGCTCGTCGCCACCCTCAACCGGATCTCCGTGTGGTGGCTGATCATCGGGATGACGGTCATCGTCCTCAGCCTCGTCCTCATCCCCACACACCACCAATCCCCGGCGTTCGCCACGCAATTCGTCAACGAGACCGGCTTCACCAACGGCCTCTACGCGGCAATGCTCGGACTGCTCGTGACCAGTTGGACGTTCACCGGCTTCGACGGCAGTTTCCACATGTCGGAAGAGACCGTGAAAGCGACCGTCAACACGCCCAAGGGCATCATGTGGGCGATCGGCTGCTCCGCGGTCGCCGGACTGATCCTCATGCTCTCGCTGGTGTATGCGATCCGCGATTACTCGGCTACAGCGAGTGCCTCCGCGCCACCGGTCCGGATTCTCGTCGATGCCCTCGGCACCGGTACCGCCAAGCTGCTTCTGCTGATCGTGATCGGCGCGATGCTGTTCTGCGGTCTCGCCAACATGACCAGCAATACCCGTCAGATCTTCGCCTTCTCGCGCGACGGCGCGATGCCCGGCTCACGGCTGTGGCATTCGGTGTCCCCGCGCACCCGCACCCCCGTCAAGGCGGTCTGGCTGGCCGCCGCCTGCTCCTTCGTACTGATCACCCCGGCGTGGTGGTCGCACACCGCCTTCACCGCGATCGTGAGCGTCAACGTCGTCGGGCTCTACCTCGCCTACGCGGCCCCCATCTTCCTCCGGCTGCGCCTCGGCGACGAGTTCGAGCCGGGCCCCTGGCACCTCGGCCGCTGGAGCCGACCCATTGCCTGGACGGCCGTGGTCTGGATCGCCTTCAGCAGCGTGCTGTTCATGTTGCCCCACGCCTCCCCGATCTCGCCCACCACCTTCAACTACGCGCCGATAGCCCTGGCGGCGGTCCTCCTGATCGCCACCGCGTGGTGGTTCACCACCGCCCGCCGGCGCTTCCAGGGGCCGGTCAGCTACGGCAGCCCCGACGAAGTCGCCGCCATGGACCTCATCTGACGGCCGGTCAGCACCACTCCAACGGAAGGGACACCCCACCATGAGCAATCCCCTCACCCAGGAGGCGGCCGGACTCACCGTCGCCGGCGCATCCCAGGAGGACTGGCGGCAGGTGGCCGCCTGGTGCGCCGACGAGGGATGGAACCCCGGCGACAACGACGTCGACTGCTTCCACCCCACCGACCCCGCGGGGTTCTTCGTCGGCCGCATCGACGGGCGGATCGTCTCGTCGATCTCGATCGTCACCTACTCGGACCAGTACGCCTTCCTCGGCTACTACGTCGTCCACCCCGACTTCCGCGGCCGGGGCCTCGGGCTCGCCACCTGGCGGGCCGCCTTCCCGCACGCGGGCAACCGACTCGTGGGCCTGGACGCCGTCCCGGCCCAGCAGGCCAACTACCAGCGCTCCGGCTTCACCCCCGCCCACGGCACCGTCCGCTACGGCGGTCGGCCCGAACGGCCCGGCCCATCCGGCCGGTTCGCAGACGGCACCGTGCCCGTCACCCCGGACCTGGTGGACGCCGTCGCCGCGTACGACCGCGGCTGCTTCCCGGCCGACCGGCGCGGGTTCGTCGCCCGCTGGCTGACCGGCCCGGGGCACCTCGCCCGCGCCCGGGTGCGCGGGGGCGAGATCACCGGCTACGGAGTGATCAGGCCCGGCCGGGACGGGCACCGCATCGGCCCGCTCTTCGCCGACACCCCGGGCGACGCGGAGGCGCTGCTCGACGGCCTCACCGCGCACCTCGGCCCCGACGACGTGGTGGCGCTCGACATCCCCGAGAACCGGTCGGATGCCGCCGCGCTGGCGCTGGCCCGCGGGCTGACGCCGCAGTTCCCGACCGTACGCATGTACACCGGACCGGCTCCCGAGATCCGCGCGGAACGGGTCTTCGGCGTCACCTCGCTCGAACTCGGCTGACGCCCGGGACTCCCTCGCGGGGAGTCCCGGGCGCCCGCCCCGGTCACCCCGACGGGGCCGGCGCGACCTCGGACGGCGGGGCCGAACTGCCCACGGTGCTGTATCCGTCCGTCGGCGGCTGGGCCGGGGGCGTCGTCGGTTGCTCCGGTGGTGGTTCGACCGGCGGCGGCTCGGTCGGCGCCGGGGTCGTCGGCACCGGCGTCGTCGGCTTCTCAGCCGGCGTCGTCGTCGTGGGCTGCTTCCCCGGCTCCGTCGGCGGTGTCACCCCCGGGGGCTCCACGGGGAGGGGTGTCGCCGGCGGCGCGGTCTTCCTGTCGTTCGCCCCCGTGTCGCCCGGGGGCCGGGCGAACCAGTCCTTCGTGGCCGGATCGACGACGACGAAGTCCTTCACCGGCTGCGCCGCGGGCTCCACGATCACCACGGTGGACGACTGGTAGCCCGGCCACGAGTCGCCCTTGTGCTGCACATCGCCCTTCAGCGCGACGGGCGGGGTCAGCGGATTGCCGCACGCACAGCGCACTCTCGGGACCCCGCGGTCGTCCACCAGGACGGCCGTCCCGGCCTGGAGCACCGCCTGCCGGCTCGTATCGGCGCCGTCCTTGTAGCCGTGGTACGTGATTCGGGTGTCCAGCCGCAACTGGAGGGGGGTCATGGCCCGCAGGGTGTCCGGTACGGCCCCGGGCTCGATGCCCAGAACGGTTGCGAACGCCGCCGCCCTGGCCGACTGCTCCGTCAGATAGCGGATCTGCTTCTCCACATCGCAACTGGCCTGGTTCTTCGTGCCGCTGTAGAGGCCGGGGGCTGCGCCGTCCACACCGCGGGTGGCCCCGCCGCCGGGCTGCGAAGCGGTCGCCTGCCCGGTCGGGCTCTCGTCGACGGCCTCCTCACGGACGCTCGACGCGGTGTACGGGTCCGGTCCCGGCGCGTTCGCGGCCTGGAGGAAGACCTCGCTCTTGCCGGCCGTGCCGGTGCCCGAACCGTCCCCGCTGCCCGGACGGGTGAGGACCACGATCAGCACCACGGCCGCGACCACGGCGGCGGCGATCGTCGCCACCTTGGGGACGGAGCGCCACCAGGGCCGGTGACCGTGCTCGTCCGGGCCGCTCGGGCCGTCCGGGCGGTCCGGTCCGCTCGGGGGGCCGGTCTCTCCGGGACCACCCGGTCCCGCCGGACCGGTCGGGCCGCCACCGCTCGGTGGCGGTGGCGGTGGCGGGACCGGCTCCTCTCCCGACGGGCCCGACAAGGGGCCGGACGGGGGACCGGTGGGTCGTTCGGAGGACGGCGGTTCGGCGCTCATGGGCTCTTCTTCCCACTGCTCGCATTCGCACTGTTCGAACAGAAGCGAGAAACCTGTACGTTCCTCGCGTATGGGCCCATTGTGTGCCGGGTACTCCTCCGGTCCGCAAGCCGACCGCGTCCGCCCGCCCGCATCCCCGCCCGCCCGCATCCCGACCGGCCCTCCCCGACCGGCCCTCCCTGGCGGGCGCCGCCCCCGCCCGCTGCTTAGCGTGGCAGCGTGAGCCAGCAGGAGACCCCGGACCGCGCCCGCGCGGCACGCCCCCCGCACGGCTGGGTCCAGGCCCTCGTCGCGGTGGTCGCCGGTCTGGTGGCCCTCATCGCCACCGCCGCCATCGGACTCTGGGCGGCCGGGGCGGCGACCCTGCCCGCCGGCGCCTTTCCCCGTGTCGTCGCCGCCACCGTCGTCCTGGCCGTCGGTGGCACCGTCGAACTCTCCGGAGACGCCGGCCCCATCGCCGGCGGCACCTCCGCACTCGCCGTACGACCGCTCTCGGTGACCCTCGCCGGAGCCCTCGCCCTCGCCGCCGGCTTCCTCCGGCCGCTCCGCCACCGGGCCGTCGTCGGCACCCGGGAACTCGCCGGCTGGGCCGCCAGGCTGGCGCTGCTGTGGGCGGTCGCCCTCCTCGCCCTCGCGGCCTTCGCCCGCCACACCTTCGCCGTCTCCCCGGGCGGCACCATCGGCGAACTCGGTGACCTGCTGGACGCCGCGCCGACCGTCGGCTTCCGGGCCGATGTCCCGCGCACCCTCGTGGTCGGACTGCTCTGGCTCGCCGCCCTGCTCCTGCTCTCCCTCGCCGTCTCCCGTACGGCCCCGCTCCCCGCCCGGCTGGTCCGCGGCCAGCAGTCGGTACGGCCCGCCGCCTCGGCCATGGTCGCGCTGCTGCTCGCCTGGGTCGCCGTCGGAGCGGTCGCCGGTCTCGTCGTCGCCGCCACCCAGGGCCACCCCGCCGAGACCTTCGCCGTGATCCTGCTGGGGTTGCCCAACCTCGTCTGGCTTGCCTTCACCCTCGCCATCGGCGCCTCCTGGGACGGCCGGGTCGACGGCCCCTTCGGGCTGCCGATGCCCCGCGTGCTCGACCAGGTGCTGCGCACCCCGGACGGCGGCACCGTCGATCTGGGCACCCTCGCCGGACACGATGCCCGCGTCTGGTTGCTGCCGGTGCTCGGCGCGGCCCTGTTGCTGGGCGCGGCCGTCCTGCTGGCCGTGCGCTCACCGGCCGGAACCCCGCCCTGGCGGCACGCGGTGCGGATGGCGGTGGCGCTCGTCCTCACGGTGCTGATCGTCTGCGCCGTCGTCACGATCCACGCGCACTACGGGCTCTCGCTGTTCGGGATCGGGGACCTCGGCGGTGGACTCACCGCCGAGGTGACCCTGGAACCCCGGATCTGGCGGGCGCTGGGCCTCGCCGCGCTCTGGGGGCTGGCGGCCGGCTTCCTCGGCGGCCCGCTCGCCGCCGGTGTCCACCGGCGCGGCCAGGTGGACCACCCCGACCCCTCTAGCCCGGAGCCGGGTCGGGGCTAGGTCGTGTCTTCAAAGTCCCGTCTGGCTGCCGTGCCCTGGCCCGCACGCCCCCTGGGCCCTGCGGGCCTGGGGGACCCCCACCCTGCGTTGTCGTCAGTCGCCAATACACCGCATTGACTCTCCCCCAGCCTCCGGCCGGGAGGTGCCCCCATCCTCCGCCTTGGGATCCGTCCCCTCGGCCCCTGCGGGCCTGGGGAGACCCCACGCCTCGGCCCTGTGGGGCCTGGGGAGACCCCACGCCTCGGCCCTGTGGGGCCTGGGGAGACCCCACGCCTCGGCCCTGTGGGGCCTGGGGAGGCCCCGTGCCTCGGCCCTTGCGGGCCTGGGGAGGCCCCATGCACCAGAGCCCGCCAGCCCCGCCCTCCGGGCGGACGACGCTACTGTGAAGACACTCCCTAGAGGGGTCGGGCCCGGTTCAGAAAGGCAGCCCGGGGAAGACCGGGCGCGCCCATGCGGGTGGCAGCGGGGGCGGGCCGGGACGCGCCGCCCCTGCCGGGACGGCGTGCGTCACCCGTGTCGGCGGATGCCCCCGCTCGCCGTTGTCCGGCCGCCGCACCGCCGCCCGCAGCGCAGCGACGAACTGGCCGCAACTGTCGTACCGGTCGTCGGGGCTCTTCGCCAACGCCTTCCCCAGGACGGCGTCCACCCCGGCGGGCAGCTCCGGCCGGTGTTCGGTCAGGGGCGGGGGCGCGTCGAACTGATGTGCCCACAGCAGCGCCATATCGTCGTCGCGTTGGAAGGGCGGTGCCCCGGCCAGCGTCTCGTAGACCACGCACGCGAAGCTGTAGACGTCGCAGCGGCCGTCCACCGGCCGCCCGGAGATCTGCTCCGGCGCCACATAGTCGAGGGTGCCGACGAACTGTCCGACCGTGGTGAACCCGGTCAGCGACAGCGACTTCTTCGTCAGCCCGAAGTCCGTGAGATAGACGTGCTCGGGATGGTCGCTGTCGGTGCCCTCGGCGACCAGGATGTTGCCCGGTTTCACGTCCCGGTGTACGAGATCGTGGGCGTGCGCGGCGTCGAGGGCCGACGCGACCTGAGCCGCGATCCGGCCGGCCGTGGCGGTGGGCAGCGGGCCCTCGCGGTTGAGGAGGGCCCGCAGATCCTGGCCCGCCACGTACCGCATGGCGATGTAGAGCAGCCCTTCGGTCTCACCGGCCTCGAAGACCGGCACGATATGGGGGTGGTCGATGGCCGCCGCCACCCGGGACTCATGGGTGAACCGCTTGCGGAAGGTGTCGTTGCGGGCGAGTTCGGGGGCGAGGAGTTTGAGGGCCACGGTCCGGTCCAGCCGCAGATCGCGGGCGCGGTAGACCACGGCCATGCCGCCGCGCCCGATCTCCTGCTCGACGCGGTAGTCCGCGATCTGCCTCCCGACGAGGTCGGACGCCCGGCCGGCCGGCAGACCACCCTCCGTCGGGTCGGTGGCGGGGGACCTGCCGTCGGCCGCGCCATCGGTGGCGTCGGTGCCATCAGCGGCATCTGTGCCATTGTCGGGACCCCCACGCGGTCCGGCGGCCATCAGCGGTCACCCAACCGGGTGGGCGGATACGCGCCGGACCCGTCATCGGCGGCCGGTGGCGCGGTCGGTGACGGCGCGGTCGGCGGTGGCGCGTTCGGTGATGACGTGGTCGGCGGCGGCGCGGTCGGTGACGCGGTCGGTACGGATGGCTCCGGTGCACCGTCCTCGTACGGCTCGGCGGCCACCCGGGTCGGTGGCGACGGCGGTACGGGACCGGCCGGGGCGCCGTCCCGCGATGGTCCGGTGGGTCCCCCCGGTGGCGCGGCCGGGGGGACCCCCGGCCGCGCCGAGTCCGGGACGGGGGTCGTCCCCGCCGGGGTGCTCGCGGTCGGCGGATCGGCCGCATCCGCCGACGCGTCGGCCGGCCCGGGCGTGTCCGCCGCCGCGTTGACCGGTCCCGTCGCGTCCGCCGCCGCGCTCACCGGACCGGCCGGTACGGCGAAGGTGGCCAGCCGGGTGCCGTCCCCGTACACCCAGCGCTCGTGTTCCGACTCGTACAGCCACACCCCCTCGCCGTCCACCACCGCCCCCACCCGCAGCCCCCGCGTTCGGCTCCGGAAGGTCTCGCCGTCGATCCGCCCATTCGACAGCTCGTCCACCGCCTGCCGGTACCGGCCGAGCGCCTCCTCGGCCCGGGCGAGCAGCGGCCGGGGGTCGGCCGTGCGGGCGAGCGGCTGTCCCGACGGCGGCGGGCTGTGCCCCACCGGGACCAGCAGCCGGCCGTCCACCCACGCCGACCAGCCGTTGGCACAGAGGATCCGGCCCCAGTCGCCGCGCCGGTCGAGCAGCCGCACCGGCAGCAGCGGGTCCAGTGGTTCGGTCGGCCGGGAGACGTCGGGGGCCTCCCACGCGGGCAGCCCGTCGTACGGGACGACATGGGTGGGGCGGAAGTCCTCGCCGGCCATCGGCCTCCCGCCCTACTTCCGCATCACGGCGGGCTCATGGCGACGCAGCAGCCGCGCGACGAGGAAGCCGAAGAGGACCGAGAGCACGACCATCATGCCCATGTTGGTGAGCCAGACGGCCGTGGAGTGCTCGAAGAGCGGGTCGGCCGTCAGAGTGCCCGGCACGATCCGGGAGAGCCCGATGGTGCCCGCCATCGCCCCCAGCGCCCACCGGGAGGGCACCAGCCAGGCCAGTTGTTCGGCCACCGGCAGGCCGTCCAGCCGGAGCAGCGCGCCACAGAACACCACCTGGACGATGGCGAGGAGCACCAGCAGGGGCATGGTGACCTCCTCCTTGCGGACCAGCGCGGAGACCAGCAGCCCGAGCATCATCGCGGTGAACGAGAGCAGCGCCACCGCCAGTGTGATCTCCAGCAGGGGTGGCATCAGCACGCCCCGGCCGCCGGGGGCGCCCAGGTCGACGCCCGCGAGGCCGACCAGGGTGAGCACGACGGCCTGGAGGACGGTGATGGTGCCCAGCACGACGACCTTGGACATCAGATAGGCGGACCGGGAGAGCCCGACGGCCCGTTCACGCTGGTAGATGACGCGTTCCTTGACCAGTTCCCGTACGGCGTTGGCGGCTCCGGTGAGCACCCCGCCGACGCACAGGATGAGCAGCGCGTTCATCGCCGTCTCCCGGTCGAGCCGGCCACCGGCGAGGGCGCGGGCCATCGCCCCCATCACGAACGGCAGCGCGATCATGATGGCGAGGAAGGTCCGGTCGGCCGCGAGGGCGGACGCGTACCGCCGTACCAGCGTCCAGAGCTGGGCGCCCCAGCTCTGGGCCTTCGGCGGCGGTGCCACCGGGGCGGCGGCGGCCCCGTCCCCGGCCGGCACCGGCTGGGGCGAGGAGGCGTACCGCTCGTGGAACGGGGAATCGCGGTAGGCGCCGGCCCAGTCCCGCTCGCGGTCGTTCTCGAACGCCTCGAACGCCTCCGGCCACTGAGTGAAGCCGAAGAAGGGGAGGGCGTCCTCCGGTGGGCCGTAGTACGCGATCCGGCCGCCGGGCGCGAGCACCAGCAGCCGGTCGCAGACATCGAGGCTGAGCACACTGTGGGTGACGACGATGACCGTCCGTCCGTCGTCAGCGAGGCCGCGCAGCATATGCATCACCGAGCGGTCCATGCCCGGGTCGAGCCCGGAGGTCGGTTCGTCGAGGAAGAGCAGCGACGGTTTGGTCAGCAGCTCCAGGGCCACGCTCACCCGTTTGCGCTGACCGCCGGAGAGGGAGTGGATCGGTTGGTCGGCCCGCTCCTCCAGGCCCAGTTCGCGGGTGACCTCCGCCACCCGGGCCAGCCGTTCGTCCTTCGCGGTGTCCTGGGGGAAGCGCAGTTCGGCTGCGTAGCCCAGCGCGGCGCGCACCGTGAGCTGGGTGTGCAGGATGTCGTCCTGCGGTACGAGTCCGATGCGCCGGCGCAGTTCGGCGTAGTCGCGGTAGAGGTCACGGCCGTCGTAGAAGACCGTGCCGCGGTCGGCGGGGCGGAGGCCGGTGAGGGCGTTGAGCAGGGTCGACTTGCCCGCGCCGCTCGGTCCGACGACGGCCAGCAGGGACTTCTCGCCGACGGGGAAGGAGACGTGGTCGAGCAGCGTCTTGCGGCCTGCGTCGACGGTCACCGTCAGGTCCTGCACGTCGAGGGAGACCTCACCGGTGTCGACGTACTCCTGGAGTTCGTCGCCGACCAGCGAGAAGGCCGAGTGGCCGATGCCGACGATGTCGCCGGCGGCGACCGGTGCGTGGTCGACGGGGCGGCCGTTGAGGAAGGTGCCGTTGTGGGAGCCGAGGTCGGCGATCTCATAGCTTCCGTCCGGATGGGCACGGAGTTCGGCGTGGTGGCGCGAGACGGTCAGATCGTCGATCACCAGGTCGTTGTCGGCGCTGCGGCCGATCCGGACGGTACGGGCCGGTAGCGGGCGTACGGTGGTCGGCTGCCGGAAGGAGCCGGTGGGGGCCGGCTGGGGTACCCGCACCGCGGGACGGTCCACGAGCCGGGCGCGGGGGCCGTCGGAGGCGCTGCCGAACCGGATCTCGCTGCCCGGTCCGATGCTCCACTCATGGACCCGGCGGCCCTCGGTGAAGGTGCCGTTGGTGCTGTTCTCGTCCTCGATCGTCCACTGGCCGTCGCGCCCCTGAGGCGGGTGCAGCACGGCATGGTGCCATGACACCCGGGTGTCGTCGAGGACGATGTCACTCAGCGGGTCGCGCCCGACGTGATAGTCCCGCCCGGGACGCATCACCGTGGAACCGCCGTCGATTTCGAGGACGAGTTCGGGTGCGGTCGGAGCGGCGGGTCGCTCTGCCATGTTCGAATTCTATCGATTGATGGCGATATGCGCCCCCTGCGGTCCGATGGGGATGCATCCCACCGGACCGCAGGGGGCGTGGTACGGGCGATCAGCCGCGCGTCAGCCGCAGCGTCAGGATCTGGAACGGCCGCAGCTCCAGCGCCACGCCACCGTCCGTCACCGTCACCCCCTCGGCCGCCAGCGGGCGCTCCAGGAGATCCGTGACCACCGCCCCGGCCAGCGGAAAGCCCGTCCGCAGGGTCGCCTTCGCCCGGCCGCCCCGGGACTCGTACAGCCGGACGACCACATCGCCCGAGCGGTCGTCGGCGAGCTTGACCGCCTCCACCGTGACGGCCGGTTCATCGCTGCTCACCACCGGCTCGGAGCCCCCGGCCGCCGCCACCCGCAGCGGCAGATTGAGCGCGTACCCCTCGGCAACGGCGTCCGCCACGCTCGCGCCCGGCAACAGGGAGTAGGTGAAGCGGTGCCGGCCCTGGTCCGCCCCCGGGTCCGGGACGCGCGGCGCGCGCACCAGGCTGAGCCGGACCGTGGTCGTGCTCCCGCCGTCCGCGCGGGTGGTGCGGGAGACATCGTGTCCGTACGTGGCGTCGTTGACGATCGCGACACCGTACCCGGCCTCCGCGATCCGTACCCAGCGGTGCCCGTAGACCTCGAAACGGGCCGCCTCCCAGCTCGTGTTGGTGTGTGTGGGGCGGTGCACATGCCCGAACTGGATCTCGGCGGTGGAGCGGTCGGCGTGGATGTCGACCGGGAAGGCCGCCTTGAGGATCTTTTCGGACTCGTGCCAGTCGATGTCCGTCTCGAAGTCGATCCGAGGGCTGCCGGCCCGTACGGTCACGGTCTGGACGATCCGGGACCCGGTGCCGAAGGTGCGCTCGACCCGGACCGCGCCGAGCAGCGGCCCGGACGCGACGACGGTGACCGTCCCGGCGGCGGGCAGCTCGGTGAATCGGTGGCGGTAGTGCTTGTCGATGTCCCAGGCGTCCCAGTGGTTGGGCAGATCGGTGTGCAGCCGCAGCAGATTGCCGGGCGCGGCCAGCACCTCGCGGTCCGCCACCAGATCGCGCACGGAGGCGAGGGTGCCGTCGTCGGCGAAGGCCACCCGGACCAGACCGTTGTCCAGCACTCCGCCGTCCGCCGTGACCGGGGCCGGGGGAGTGCCGGTGCCCAGCGGCGCGCTGCCGTTCGCCGGTACCTCGCTCCAGACCGGTGGCCCGTCGGCGGGCCGCACCACCTCGGCGCGGGCGTACGGGCTGGTGTTGAACACCCGCGGCCCGCCCGCGCCGAGCGCCGCCAGCGCCCGCCCGATCAGCGCCGCCAGCTCCGCCGCGACCCGCGCGTACTCCGCCTCCGCCTCCTGGTGCACCCAGGCGATCGAGGTCCCCGGCAGGATGTCGTGGAACTGGTGCAGCAGTACCGTCTTCCACAGCCGGTCCAGTTCGTCGTACGGGTAGTCGTACGGGTGGGAGGGGTCCGGTGCGCGCAGCGCGGCCGCCGTCGCCCACAGCTCGGCCTCCCGCAACAGGTGTTCACTGCGCCGATTGCCCTGCTTGGTCCGGGCCTGGGAGGTGTAGGTGGCGCGGTGCAGCTCCAGATACAGCTCGCCGGACCAGACCGGCGCGTCCGCGTACTCCGCGCGCGCCGCGTCGAAGAACGTGTCCGGGTGCTCGATCCGCACCTTCGCCGAGCCTTCGAGATCGGCCAGCCGGCGGGCCCGCTCCATCATCTCCCGGGTGGGACCGCCGCCGCCGTCGCCGTGGCCGAAGGGCGCCAGCGAGCGGGTGCCCCGCCCCTTGTCCTGGTAGTTGCGGACGGCGTGCGCCATCTCCCGGCCGGAGAACTCGACGTTGTAGGTGTCCACCGGCGGGAAGTGGGTGAAGATCCGGGTGCCGTCGATGCCCTCCCACCAGAAGGTGTGGTGCGGCAGCTTGTTGGTCTGGTTCCAGGACAGCTTCTGGGTGAGGAACCACTCGTTCCCCGCCAGCTTAGCGAGCTGCGGGTAGGCGGCGTTGTAGCCGAACGAGTCCGGCAGCCAGACGCCCTTGGTCTCGACGCCGAAGTGCTCCAGGAAGAACCGCTTGCCGTGCACGAACTGCCGGGCCACCGCCTCGCCCCCGGGCAGGTTGCCGTCCGATTCCACCCACATGCCGCCGACCGGCGCCCACCGGCCGTCCGCGACGGCCTTCTTGATGCGCTCCCACACCTTCGGATAGTGCGCGCGGACCCATTCGTACTGCTGGGCCTGCGAACAGGCGAAGACCAGCTCTCCGTACTCGTCGGCCAGCGCCGTCACATTCGAGAAGGTGCGGGACGTCTTGCGCCGGGTCTCCCGGAGCGGCCAGAGCCAGGCACTGTCGATATGGGCGTGGCCCACGGCGGACAGCGTGTGCGCGCTGGCGTGCGCCCGACGGGTGAGCACGGGCCGCAGCGACTCCCGGACGGCTGCCGCCGAACCGGAGACGTCGTCCAGGTCCAGCAGGTCCAGCGCGCGATCGAGCGCGTACATGATCTCGTGGCGGCGCGGCTCGTGCTCGCCCAGCTCGACCATCAACTCCCGCAACACCTGGAGATCGAGCGACAGATGCCAGACCTCTTCGTCGAGGACGGCGAGGTCGGCCCGCGCGAAGGTGTAGAGCGGGTTGCTGCCTGCCGTCGCCCGGTCACCGAGCGGGGTCGGCCGGAAGCCGTGGGCCAGGATGTCCGGATTGGAGGCCGCCTCCAGCAGGAAGTCGATCCGCTCGCCGCCCGCCGCCGTCCGGGCGACGGGAACGTACTGGTTCTGCGGATTGACCGCCTTCAGCGGGGTGCCGTCGACCGTGTGGACCAGGGCCTCGGCCTGATTGCCCGGCTGGTCGCCGGTGAAACCCAGATCGAAGAGGGCCTCCACCCGGCGGCCCGCCCACGGGGCGGGCACCACACCGCGGACCCGGAACCAGGTGGTGCCCCACGGCGGCCCCCAAGGGGTGCCCATGGCGAAGGGCTCGTACGACTGGGAGGCGGCCTCCGCGAACGGCACCGGCTCGCCCGGCGCCTCCCAGGAATCGACGGTGAGGGGGAGGGTGAGGGAGTGGATCGCGGGCTGGACGCGCTCGATCAGAACGCGGGCGACGCGCTCCTCGATACGGCGGCGTTCGTCGTGCATTCACTGCTCCTAGCGGAGGTACCCGAGGGTTCGATGAGCCGCCGTGTACCCCTCCACCAGCCTGCGCGCGACGGCCACCGAGTCCACCAGGGGGTGCAGGGCGAACGCCGCGACGGCCCGTGCCCGGGAGCCGCTCTCGGCCGCTGCCAGCACCTCCCGTTCGACCGCCTTGACCGCGCACACCAGCCCGGTGGCGTGATCGGGCAGCGGCGCCACGGTGACAGGATGCGCGCCGTTCGCGTCCACGAAACACGGCACTTCGACCACTGCGTCCGCGTCGAGCGCCGAAAGCGTGCCCCGATTCCGCACATTGAGGATCAGCGTCGTACGCCGATGGTGCGCGATGGCCCGCATCAGGGCCAGCGCGACCTGCTCGTACCCCCCGGACTCCAGATCGGCGGCGGCGCGTTCACCGGCCCCCGCCGCCTCCCGGTTGTGGGCCATATAGGTGGCCTCGCGTTCGGCGCGGGTACGGTCCCAGGTCCGGAGGGCGGGGGTGTCGGGGCGCTCCATCGCCGCGTAGAACCGGGCCTGTTGTTCGTACAGGAACGTCCCGCGCGTCTGTTCGGCCTCCTGGTACGCGCGCACCGTCTCCCGGTTGAAGTAGTAGTAGTGCAGATACTCGTTCGGGATCGCGCCGAGCGACTGGAGCCAGTCGGCGCCGAAGAGCCTGCCCTCCTCGAACGAGGTCAGCAACTCCCGGTCGGCCAGCAGTCGGGGGAGCTCGTCGCGGCCCCGCACCCGTACCCCGCGCAGCCAGCCCAGATGGTTGAGGCCCGCGTAGTCGAACCAGGCGGTGTCGGGGTCGGCGCCCAGCGCGTGGGCGACCCGCCGTCCCAGACCCACCGGCGAGTCACAGATTCCGATCACCCGGTCGCCCAGCTCCCGGGACATCGCCTCGGTGACCAGACCGGCCGGATTGGTGAAGTTGATGACCCAGGCATCGGGCGCCAGCCGGGCCACCCGGCGCGCCAGGTCGACGGCGACGGGGACCGTACGGAGCCCGTAGGCGATACCGCCGGCGCCGACGGTCTCCTGGCCGAGCACCCCCTCCGCGAGCGCGATCCGCTCGTCGGCGGCACGCCCTTCGAGGCCGCCGACCCGGATGGCCGAGAAGATGAAGTCGGCCCCGCGCAGCGCCTCGTCCAGATCGGTGGTCACCACGACCTCCGGGGCGTCCGGGACACCGGCCGCCTGGTCGGCGAGGACCCGGGCGATGGCACCCAGCCGCCGGGCGTCCAGATCGTGCAGCACGACCCGGTTGATCCGGCCATCGGCGCGATCGCCGAGCAGCGCGCCGTAGACCAGCGGCAGCCGGAAGCCGCCACCGCCGAGGATCGTGAGCCTCATACCCGTACCACCTGTACTCCCGCCCGGTCGAAGGCCGAACCGCGGGTCCCCCCGGCGGGCGGGATCCACAGCCCGGGGTCCACGGGCACGTTACTCGGGAGTGTCGCGGAAGCAGCGCGGTCCGCCCGCGGGGCGGGGCTCCCGCGACACATCCCGTGGCGCCGCGGTCACGGCCGGGACGGGCCCTGGAAGGCGTCCAGGATGCGTTCCGCCGCCAGCGTCGCCGTCAGCTCGCCGTCCCGGACCAGCCGCTCCAGACCGGGCGCGAGGGCCCGCACCCCGGGGTCGGCCCGCAGCCGGTCCCGGAGCGTGTCGTGGACCATCGACCAGATCCAGTCGATCTGCTGGTCCCGGCGTTTGGCGGCGAGCCGGCCCGTCGAGTCCAGCAGCGCCCGGTGCTGCTCGATCCGCTCCCAGACCGTGTCGAGGCCGGTGGACTCGCGGGCGCTGCAGAACAGCACCGGGGGCGTCCAGGCCGCGTCCGCCGGATGCATCAGCCGCAGCGCCCCCGCCAGCTCCCGCGCGGCGGAACGGGCATCCCGTTCGTGCGGGCCGTCCGCCTTGTTCACCGCGATCACATCGGCGAGTTCCAGGACGCCCTTCTTGATGCCCTGGAGCTGATCGCCGGTCCGGGCCAGGGTGAGCAGCAGGAAGGTGTCGACCATCTGTGCGACGGCGGTCTCGGACTGGCCGACCCCGACCGTCTCCACGAGCACCACGTCGTAGCCGGCGGCCTCCATCACGATGATGGTCTCCCGGGTCGCCTTGGCCACCCCGCCCAGCGTGCCCGATGTGGGGGAGGGCCGCACGAAGGCCGCGGGGTCGGTCGCGAGCCGCTCCATCCGGGTCTTGTCGCCCAGGATGGAACCCCCGGTACGGCTGGACGACGGATCGACGGCGAGCACCGCGACCCGGTGGCCGAGCCCGGTGAGCAGCGTGCCCAGGGCGTCGATGAAGGTGGACTTCCCTACCCCGGGCACCCCGCTGATGCCCACCCGCCGGGCCGTGCCCGCGTACGGCAGGAGTTCCGTCAGCAGCCGCTGCGCGAGCGCCCGGTGGTCGGGGCGGGTGGACTCCACCAGGGTGACGGCGCGGGCGATGTACGCCCGCGAACCGTCGCGCACGCCCTTGACATAACTGTCGATGTCGATCGTCGGAGGCATCGAAGGCACGATCTCACAACTCGTGGCCGAGCGAGGCGGCCAGGGTTCGCACCAGATCTCTGGCCGCGTCCGGAATCACCGTGCCCGGCGGGAAGACCGCCGCCGCCCCCGCCTCGTGCAGCGTCTCGATGTCCTGGGGCGGGATCACCCCACCCACCACGATCATGATGTCCTCCCGGCCCTCCGCCGCCAGCTCCTCCCGCAGCGCGGGCACCAGCGTGAGGTGACCGGCCGCCAGCGAGGAGACGCCGACGATGTGGACGTCCGCCTCCACCGCCTGGCGGGCCACCTCACCCGGCGTCTGGAACAGCGGGCCGACGTCGACGTCGAAGCCGAGATCGGCGAAGGCGGTGGCGATCACCTTCTGGCCCCGGTCGTGGCCGTCCTGGCCCATCTTGGCCACCAGGATGCGCGGACGGCGGCCCTCCGCCTCCTCGAACGCCGCCACCAGCGCCCGGGTGTCCGCCACGGACGGCGATTGTCCCGCCTCGTTCCTGTACACACCGGAGATCGTACGGATCTGGCCCGCGTGCCGCCCGTACACCTTCTCCAGGGCGTCGGAGATCTCACCGACGGTCGCCATCGCCCGCGCCGCGTCCACCGCGAGCGCCAGCAGATTGCCCTCCAGGCCCTGGCCACCGCCGCGTTCGGCGGCCGCGGTCAGCGCCCGCAGCGCGTCCTGGCAGACGGCGTCGTCCCGCTCCGCACGCAGCCGCCGCAGCTTGGCGATCTGCTGGGTGCGCACCGAGGAGTTGTCGACCTTCAGCACGTCGATCTGCTCATCGGTCTCGACCCGGTACTTGTTCACCCCGATGACCGGCTGGCGCCCGGAGTCGATCCGGGCCTGGGTACGGGCCGCCGCCTCCTCGACCCGCAGTTTCGGGATGCCCGCGTCGATCGCCTGGGCCATGCCCCCGGCCGCCTCGACCTCTTCGATGTGCCGCCAGGCGCGCCGCGCGAGGTCGTGGGTGAGCCGCTCCACATAGGCGCTGCCGCCCCACGGGTCGATGACCCGGCAGGTCCCGGACTCCTGCTGGAGCAGGAGCTGGGTGTTGCGGGCGATCCGCGCGGAGAAGTCGGTGGGCAGCGCCAGCGCCTCGTCCAGTGCGTTGGTGTGCAGCGACTGGGTGTGGCCCTGGGTCGCCGCCATCGCCTCGACACAGGTCCGGGGCACGTTGTTGAAGACGTCCTGCGCGGTGAGCGACCAGCCCGAGGTCTGCGAATGGGTGCGCAGCGAGAGGGACTTGGGGTTCTTCGGGTCGAACGTCTTCACCAGCTTCGCCCAGAGCAGCCGCGCGGCCCGCAGTTTGGCGATCTCCATGAAGAAGTTCATGCCGATCGCCCAGAAGAACGACAGCCGGGGCGCGAACGCGTCCACGTCGAGCCCGGCACCGAGGCCGGCCCGCAGATACTCCATACCGTCCGCGAGCGTGTACGCCAGCTCCAGATCGGCCGTCGCCCCGGCCTCCTGGATGTGGTAACCGGAGATCGAGATGGAGTTGTAGCGCGGCATCCGCTGCGAGGTGTACTCGAAGATGTCGGAGATGATCCGCATCGAGGGCTTGGGCGGATAGATGTAGGTGTTGCGGACCATGAACTCTTTGAGGATGTCGTTCTGAATGGTCCCGGCCAGCTTCTCCGGCGGTACGCCCTGTTCGTCGGCGGCCACGATGTAGAGCGCCAGAACGGGCAGCACGGCGCCGTTCATCGTCATCGAGACGCTCATCCGGTCCAGCGGGATGCCGTCGAAGAGCTGCCGCATATCGTAGATCGAGTCGATGGCGACCCCGGCCATGCCGACGTCCCCGGTCACCCGGGGGTGGTCGCTGTCGTAGCCCCGGTGGGTCGGCAGGTCGAAGGCGACCGAGAGCCCCTTCTGACCGGCGGCGAGATTGCGCCGGTAGAAGGCGTTGGACTCCTCGGCCGTGGAGAACCCGGCGTACTGACGGATCGTCCAGGGCTGGTTGACGTACATCGTCGGATACGGACCGCGCAGATAGGGCGCGACCCCCGGGTAGGTGCCCAGGAAGTCCAGCCCGGCCAGGTCCTGTTCGGTGTACAGCGGTTTCACGGGGATGCCCTCGGGCGTCTCCCACACCAGATCGCCGTCGCCCCGGCCGGTGGCCTCCTTGACGGCCGTGCGCCACTGGTCCTCGGTGGCCTGCGACGGGCCGCCGCCGAGCTGGACCTTCGTGAAGTCGGGGATGCCCATCACGCCACTCCGATTCGATCGAGTACGGAGGTGAGAACGGCGACCGCATCACCGCCCGCGACGACGAAGTCGTCCACCCCCGCCTGTACATAGGTCTCGCGCAGTTCGCCGGGCCGGCCGGCCAGATACACCCGCAGCGCCCCCGCGGCCTTCAGTGCCTCGGCGACCGGGGCCGCGTGCTCGGCATAGACGGTGTCGCTGGAACAGATGCACGCCACGGTCGCGCCGCTGCGGGTGAAGGCTTCGGCGACCGAGTCCACGTCGACCGTCACCGGATCGTGGACGGGTTCGATCCCGCCCGCCTGGAAGAGGTTGGCGGCGAAACCGGCGCGCGCGGTGTGGACGGCGGCCGGGCCGAGGGCGGCGAGGAAGACGCGCGGCCGGGCGCCGGTGGCGGCCAGATGCGCGTCCGAACGGGACCGCAGGGCCTCGAAGGTCTCGTCCCGGCGCACCCTCGGCAGCCCGCCAACGAGCGGCACCGGCGCGGGGTCGCGCACCACCGGGTCCTGGGTGAGCAGCGGGAACTCGCTGACACCCGTGATCGGTTCCCGCCGCTTGGCGATCCGGGTGCCGCGCGCCCGCCAGGTGGTGTCGATCCGCTCGGCCACCAGTCCGGCGCGGAGCGCCGCGGCCTGGCCGCCCGCCCGCTCGATCTCCTGGAACCAGTCCCAGGCGGCGTGCGCGAGGTCGTCGGTGAGCTGCTCCACGTACCAGGAGCCGCCGGCGGGGTCGATGACCCGGCCGATGTGCGACTCCTCCACCAGGATGGTCGAGGTGTTGCGGGCGATCCGGCGGGCGAAGGCGTCCGGCAGTCCGATGGCGTGGTCGAAGGGGAGCACGGTCACGGCGTCCGCGCCGCCGACACCGGCCGCGAGCGAGGCGACCGTGGTCCGCAGCATGTTCACCCACGGGTCGCGCCGGGTCATCATCACCGGAGAGGTCACCGCGTGCTGCCGCTGGCCCCCGGCCCCCGCAGCGCCGGACGCCTCTGCCACCCGGGCCCACAGCCGGCGGGCCGCCCGGAAGGTGGCGATCGTCAGGAACTGGTCGGCGGTGGCCGCATACCGGAACTCCAACTGCGCGCAGGCCGCTTCGACGGAGAGCCCGGCGTCGGTGAGGGCGCGCAGCATGGCGACACCGGTCGCCAGCGAACACCCCAATTCCTGGGCGGCGGAGCCACCGGCCTCGTGGTACGGCAGCGCGTCCACGGTCAGCGCCCGCACCCCCGGGTGGGAGGTGTGGCAGAGCAGGGCGAGTTCGGCCGCGGCGGCGGTGTGGTCCTCGATGCCGTCGTACGCGCCGGTCCGCGCGGCCAGGCCCAGCGGGTCGGCGCCCAGATTGCCGAGCGGGTTCGCCGTGCCGCGCTCCTCGACGATGCGGAGGAACGCGCGGGCGGCGGCGTCGGTTTCGGCTCCGGCGTCGAGGACGAGGGGCGCGAGGTCGAGATGGACGCCCGCCAGGGCGGTGGCGAGGCCGGAGAGTGGGACGCCGGTGGCGCCGACGGAGAGCCAGACCGAGGCGACGCCGTGCTCCAGGTCCGCGAGGATCGCCTCGTTCGTCCGGGCGGGGTCGGGGCGCTCATGGCGCTGACGTACATCCCAGCCGGAGACCGCACCTCCCTGGGGCCGGCCGCCCCGGGTGAAGGGGGCGAACCCCGGGAAACCCGGGGCAGCGCCGTCGGCAGCGGTGTTGGCGGCCGTGTAGAGGGGGCGGGCGGTGACGCCGTCCCCCAGCGCCGTGGACAGCACGGCCTCGGCCTCCGCGGCCGGAACGACCTTGCCTGTCTTGCCCAGCACGCCGGCGACCAGTCGCTGCCACTCGTCGTGGGTGGCGTCCGGGAATTCGGCGGCCAGGGAGAACCCGTCTTCGGGGAGGACCGTCATGTCTCCGATGCTAGGGCAGCGCGCCAATCACGCAGCAGAGCGAGCACTTGTGACGTTGCACTCTAGGTAATGGCCTTGATCCTCACCGTTCGATGGACTAGATCCCGTCCCGTTCCTCTCCACACCGCCCCCGGCCGTCCGGCGGGGGGCCGGGTCCGTACGCACACCCCCTCGGCCGGGGTCCGCCACCACCGCCGTGCGCTCCCGGGGAGACTGGTTCCATGCGTATCGCCCTCAGCCAGATCACCACCGGACCCGACCCGGCCGCGAATCTCGCTCTCGTCCGCGAACAGACCCACCGCGCGGCGGAGGCCGGCGCCGCCCTCGTCGCCTTCCCCGAAGCCACCATGGCCTGCTTCGGCACTCGGCTCGGACCCGTCGCCGAGCCGCTGGACGGCCCCTGGGCGACGGAGGTGCGCCGGATCGCCCGCGAGGCCGGAGTGGTCGTCGTCGCCGGGATGTTCACCCCGGCGGCCGACGGCCGGGTCACCAACACCCTGCTGGCCACCGGACCGGGCGTCGAGGCCGCGTACGACAAGATCCATCTGTACGACGCCTTCGGCTTCACCGAGTCCGCCACCGTCGCCGCCGGGTCCGAGGTGGTCACCATCGAGGTGGATGGTGCCCGGGTCGGCCTCGCCACCTGCTACGACGTCCGCTTCCCCGAGCTTTTCCGGGCCCATGCCGATGCGGGTGCCGTGCTCACCCTGCTGCCCGCTTCGTGGGGCGACGGTCCCGGCAAACGCGACCAGTGGGAGCTGCTCGTCCGCGCGCGTGCCCTCGACGCCACCCTCTGGGTCGCCGCCGTCGACCAGGCCGATCCCGTCGCGTCCGGCCGGGCGGTCCCGCCGAAGACCCCCGGCGGGATCGGCCACAGCGCCGTCGTCGGCCCGGACGGCACCGTACGGCAGCGGTTGGGGGCGGCGCCCGGACTACTGCTGGCGGAGGTGGAGCTCGCCGAGGTCGAGTCCGTGCGGAAGGTCGTACCGGTGCTCGCCAACCGCAGGCTCCGGGCCTGAGCGCGTGCCGCCCCCGGCCGCCGGGGGCGGCACGCTACCCCGCCAGCAGCACTCCCAGGGTCGTCCCCAGATGGGCGTCGACCGCGGCACACGCCGCCGCAGCGTCGCCCGCCTCCAGGGCCGTGAGGATCGCCCGATGCTCCGCCAGCGCCGCCTCCCGCCGCCCCGGTCGGTCGAAGAGCCCCACCGAGCCGGCCCGGATCTGGCGCCCGCGCAGCCCGTCGTAGTGCCGGTCGAGCAGGGTGTTCCCCACCGCCGCGACGATCGTGGCGTGGAACAGCTGGTCCACCGCGATGAACTCCTTGGCCGTCCCCGGCCCGGTGAGCGCCCGCTGCCGGTCGAGGAGACCGGTCAGTTCCACCACCGGGGGCCGGCCGGCGGCGATGACGGACTCGGCCGCGTACCGCTCGACGACGCCCCGTAGCTCCATCAGCTCGGTGATCTCACGGCCGGTCAGTGGGACGATCTGCGCCCCGCGCTTGGGCACCAGCCGGATCAGGTCCTCGGCGGCGAGCAGCAGCAGGGCTTCACGGACGGGTGTGCGTGACACCCCGATGCGGTCGGCGATCTCCTGCTCGGAGAGGAACATCCCCTGGGTGTCGGGGTCGGTGAGCACCTGCTCCTTGAGAAACGCGTACGCCATGTCCCGGCCCGACGCCACCGTCGACCCCTCCCAGTTGTATACAATGCGTATACAAAAAATACCATGCAATACCCCTATGCGTATTCGAGGGCACCTGGTAGGGGTACCCCTATCGGCCGCCCGGTCCGCTTCGTCCGCGTATCGGGCCCCCTGCCGGGCTATAGCTCCAGGGACCACAGTCCCCGCCTCTCTCCCCCGGTGAGCCCATGTGCTGGAGCGCGACCGCCGACCTCGTGGCCGGGACCGCCGTCGGCGTGATCGGGGTGGTCTGCGTGGCGCACGTCCGCCGCGTCCGCGATCTGCCGCTGGCCGCGCTGCCCCTGCTACTCGGGATCCACCAGATCGTCGAGTCCGCCGTCTGGCGCGGCGGAGGGGGGCCGGGGCCCGCGACCGACGCATGGGCCGTCATCGCGCTGCCGGTGCTGGTGATCTGGGTGCCGCTGGCCGTCCTGCTCGCGGCACCCGCCTCCGTACGCCCGCGGCTGGCCGTCCCGGTCGCGGTCGGCGTCGCCCTGGCGGGCTTCCTCGCCCACCGCCTGGCCACCACCACGGTGACCGCCGAGATCCGGGGCCGGACCGTGGGGTACCTCCTGGATCTGCCGCACGCGCCCCTGGCTGTGGCGGGCTATCTGCTGGCGACCGTGGGTGCCCTGCTGCTCGCCGCCGACCGGACGCTGCGGGTGCTCGGCGCCCTGGTCGGAGTCGGGGCGGTGGTCTGCGCGCTGCTGTGGCGGACCGCGTTCGTCTCCACCTGGTGCGCACTGGCGGCCGTCGCCTCGATCGTCCTCCTCGTCTGGGTGCGCGGCCGGTCAGCCACAGAGACCGCGGGCTGAACCCGTCCGCCTGGGGCCCTCGGCGGATGGATTTCGGCGTACCCCGATATTCCGCGCGGACGCGGGTACCCGACGCCGTAGCCGACCTCAGGAGGCCATCATGACCACCGGCAGTACCGCCTTGCGGGACCGTACCCGCGGACGGATACGCACCTGCGTCCCGGCGTGGGAAGAGCGGCGTGCCGTCGCCGCGCCCGACCGGGACGCGGGCCGGGACGCGCCCGTGCCCGAGAGCCCGGAGACCGGTCCCGAGAGCAATGTCGTCCGAGGCGAGGACTGATCGGATGCGCCAGCCACCACGACACCGCTCACCCGGCCCAGGCGGCCGGGACACCATGGAGTGGCAGCGGGACGCCGCCTGCACGGACGAGGATCCCGAACTCTTCTTCCCCATCAGCAGCCTCGGCCCCGGGTCCGAGCAGGTGGCCCGCGCCCGGGAGGTGTGCAACCGCTGCCCGGTGGCGGATGCGTGTTTCGACTGGGCCAAGCGGACCGGACAGCGCACCGGGGTGTGGGGCGGCGTGAGCGCCACCCAGCGCGGCTCGGTGGGGCGCCGCTCGCGCCGCGCGGGCGTTCGCTGAGGCTTGCCAGAGGCTCCTCGGGTGGACGAATACCCCCCGGCGGACGGATTCGCTGTGGCGCGCCCTCGCCGGCCGGTTCCGGTGACTTCCCCCGGCCGGCCGGCGCGGGGCCCCGTCCGCCAGGAGCAGACCACTTTCCGACCAGGAGGAGCGAGATGACCGACCAGAAGTCCGAGCAGCCGGTCCCCAGGGACCTGCCCGACCAGCAGGTCCAGGAGGATGACGCCCTGGATGTGTCGGTGCCGCGATCCGATACCGCCGCCGATACCGGTACTGACGCCGATGTCGGCACCGATGCCGATGCCGATGCCGACGCCGATCCCGACCGTCGTCTTCCGGACGCGGACGAGTCGGGCGCGGGCCGGAGCGGCGAACCCCGGAGTGGTTCCGTCCACCCCGAGCAGCCCGTACCGGATGAGCCCTCCGGCTGATGCGCCGCCCTCCCGGCGGCACGGCCCGACTCGCCGTCGGGACGGCGTCGGGTGAGCCTGGGAGAGAACAGCGCACGGAGAGCGAGGAACCACGGTGAACACCAGTGAGCAGCGTGCCGAGCCGGTCGTCGTCACGATCAGCGGGTGTCGCAAGGAGGACGCCGACACGGTCTTCCACGTCCTGGCGCGGTCGTACGCGTCGGACCGCGCGGACGACGACAGCCCGCAGTACGTGTCCGAGGACCACGCGACCGTGTGGACCGCGACCTTCGACGTCACGGCCGCGGCGACCCCGACCGGCCCCGTCCCACTCTCCGCGCCCGTCGAGGCGGGAGTCCAGGGCGGCTACTGGGCCGTCGACCGGATGCGGGAGACGCTGGCCGACGCGTTCGACGTCAGGGACGAGGGCATGGCCGCGGGTGACCAGGAGAAGGACGTCCAGCTCCGGCTGGAGAGCCGCAGCCCCGCTCCGGCCGGCGGCTGAGGGGAGCCCGCCATGGCCATCGCGACCGTGAACCCCACCACCGGCGAGACGCTCCAGACCTTCGTCCCGCTGGAAGCCGCGGACATCGAGGAACGCCTCGCCCGCGCCGCCGCGGCCTTCGACACCTACCGCACCACCGACCTCCCCGACCGGGCGCACCTCCTCACCCGCGCGGCCGAGTTGCTCCTGGAGGATCAGGACGCCATCGCCCGCACCATGACCATCGAGATGGGCAAACCCGTCGCGGCGGCCCGCGCGGAGGCGGCCAAGTGCGCCAAGGCGATGCGCTGGTACGCCGAGCACGCCGCGGAACTCCTCGCCGACGAGCATCCGGCCGCCGATGATGTGGCCGACTCGGGGGCGGAACGGGTCGTCGTGCGCTATCGGCCGCTCGGGGTCGTCCTCGCCGTGATGCCCTGGAACTTCCCCCTCTGGCAGGTGCTGCGGTTCGCCGCGCCCGCTCTCATGGCCGGCAACACGGTCCTCCTCAAGCACGCGTCCAACGTCCCGCAGACCGCGGTCTACCTGGAGGAACTCTTCCACCGCGCGGGCTACCCGAACGGCTGCTTCCAGACGCTGCTCATCGGCTCGGGAGCGGTCGAGGACATCCTCCGCGACCGCCGCGTCGCCGCCGCGACCCTGACCGGAAGCGAGCCGGCCGGCCGCGCGGTCGCCGCCGTCGCGGGAGACGAGGTGAAGAAGACCGTCCTGGAACTGGGCGGCAGCGACCCCTTCATCGTGATGCCGTCGGCCGATGTCGAGGCGGCGGCGGCCACGGCCGTCACCGCCCGGGTGCAGAACAACGGCCAGTCGTGCATCGCCGCCAAACGGTTCATCGCGCACACGGCCGTCTATGACGACTTCTGCGCCCGCTTCACCGAGGGAATGCGGGAGCTGACCGTCGGGGACCCCATGGAGGAGTCCACCCAGGTCGGACCGCTCGCCCTGGAACAGGGCCGGGCCGATCTGGAGGAGCTGGTCGGCGACGCCCTGGAGCGGGGGGCGACGGCCCTGTGCGGTGGACGGCGACCCAGCGACCGGGCCCGGGGCTGGTTCTACGAGCCCACTGTCCTCGCCGGGGTCGATGACCGGATGCGGATCCACCGCGAGGAGGCGTTCGGCCCGGTGGCCACCGTCTACCGGGTGGCGGACCTGGACGCGGCCGTCGCCCTCGCCAATGACACGCCCTTCGGGCTGAGTTCCAGCGTCTGGACCCGGGACGTGGACGACATGGCGCGGTTCGCCCGAGACATCGAGGCGGGAGGCGTCTACATCAACGGCATGACTGCCTCTCATCCCGCCCTCCCGTTCGGCGGTGCCAAGCGGTCCGGCTACGGCCGGGAACTGGCCGCCCACGGCATCCGGGAGTTCTGCAACATCACCACGCTCTGGTACGGCCCTGGAAGCTGACCGCCGGGGGGACCCGCTCCCCACCCCTGGCCCCCCGCCGGGGGAGCCGGTTCAGCCCGCCGCCGCCAGTACGGGCCGGCGTCCGCCGAGCGCCGACGAGAACGTGGCGACGGCCTGGTCGAGACCGCCCGCCGCCTCCGGGGCGACGGTGACATCGCCGTCGTCCCGTACGGCGATGTGCCGGTCCAGGGTGAACCAGCCCTGGACGATGTGCGCCGCGCCCATCGAGGAGAGCACCGGCCGCAGCGCGTAGTCGATGGCCAGTACATGGGCGGTCGTCCCTCCGGTGGCCAGCGGCAGCACGGTCTTCCCCGCCAGGGCGTGCTGCGGCAGCAGATCGAGCAGCGCCTTGAGCACTCCGGAGTAGGCCGCCTTGTAGACGGGGGTGCCTATGACGACCCCCTCGGCACGCTCGAAGAGTGCCGTGGCCGCGATGATCGCCGGATGGCTGAAGTCGGCGCCGAGCAGCGCTTCGGCGGGGAGGGTACGGACGTCGAGGGGGAGTATCTCGTGGCCGTCGGCGGTCAACCGGGCATCGAGGTGGCGCAGCAGACGCGCGGTGCGGGAACCAGCGGAGGGGCTGCCGGAGACGGACACGACAACGGCCATGGGAATTCCTTCGTGGGGGAGGGCACCGGGCGCCGCGTCGGGAGGAGCACGTGGCGCGCCGGTGCCGGGCAGGGGTGAAGTGAGGAACGCGGCCTCGTCGACCGGGTGAGCGCGGCACGGCGGCGTGCTACGGACGCGGAACGGTGTCGGGGCGTACGGGGGAGTACCGATGGCCCACCCGCCCCGGGCCGGTATCGGGAACCGTCGCGCACGGGGTGGGCGCGGTGACGCTCACGGGGGACGCGAAGAGCGGGACGGTGCCCGCTAGACGAGCTAGACGAGCTAGACGAGCTCAACAGGCTGGGCGAGCCGGTGCCGTCGACAGGCGGCACTCGACACACGGGCGAGATCGACGTGTCGTCGCCGTGTGAGATCGAGTCGTGGCCGCATGTCCCGATTGCAACAAGTGGTGGTCGGATCAGTCAAGTGATCCCCGGTGTGGTCTTGCATCCCGGACTGGTCCGACCACCGGTGCCGGGCGGGGAGCCCGCCCGCCCCAGGAGCGGGCTCCCACCAGGGGTGTTCACCGGGGTGTTTAAACGTTGGGCACCTTCAGGCGGTCCCAACTGGCCTTGCCCGGGATGCCGTCGGCCGCCGCGCCGGTGTAACCCAGCTTGCGCTGCCAGGCCGCGTACGACGCCCGGTCGGCGTCCGTCCAGGTCGGGCCCGGACCGGACTGGTACCGGCCGCAGCCCTCCGCGACCAGCCGCCGTCCCATCGCCGTCACGATGGCGGAGCGCCGGCCGGCCGCGAAGAACGCGGCCCCCGGGAACGGTTCGTACGACGTGGGCTTGGGCTTCGGCTTGGTGACAGGGGGCTTGGTGACGGGCGGCTTGGTGACAGGGGGCTTCGTGACGGGCGGCTTGGTGACAGGGGGCTTCGTGACGGGCGGCTTGGTCGGGCCCTCCGGGCCGCCGTCGAGCCGCGCCCCGACCCGGGCGCGCATCGACTCCATGGTGAAGCCGCGCGGGTCGATCTTCCCCGGCTGCCACTCCAGATGCCCGATCACCGAGCGCCGTGACCAGCCGTGCGCCCGGCAGATCGCCGCCGACGCCTTCTCGATCGCCGCCAGTTGCGCGGCGGGCCAGGGGTCCTTGCCGTCACCGAGGTTGACGCACTCGAAACCGTAGAAGTGCCGGTTGCCGTCGGTGTTCGCCTCGTTGTCGGCGGGCAGCGACGCGGACTCGCCGACCACGGCGCGGAGCACCTCGTCGTCGCCGAGGCCCGCGTGGTTGGCCCGTCCCGCGCTGACGAGATGGACCGTGCCGTCCTTGGTTATCACGCCGTGACAGAGCGGTCCGGGCAGTGTGGAGTGGCCGTTGTAGCAGAGCTCCACCGAACTCTGCGCCCCCGAGGTGACGGTGTGATGGATCATCACCCCGTGTACCGGCCCCCAAGGGCCCTTGTGATTGCGGTTGTGCGTACGCCAGCTTCGGTGCTCGACGACCGTGAGCCCTTCGTCACGGAGGACCTTCAGCAGCCTCGCGGCCGACAGAGGAGTTGCCATCGTGATGCTCCTTGCGCGCTGGTACATCTGTTCCCGCTCGATCCGCCCGCGTGGCGGTTCGTGCGATGGGTCGCGACAACATTCGCATGAGGGGGTGAAGGTGTCGCAGGGGCCCCAGTCAGACAAGGTCTGTTCTGTCGTCTGATCACCGTCCAGGGATGGGTATTTCCGGGCACAGTGGCTGATTTCTCTGTGAGGGCCGGCTTGTTGTTCCTTGGAGGCGTCAACGTCTGTCGCCGCACCCGGTCAGGCGTCCGTCATGCGGCCCAGGCGGCTCAACGCGCCGTCAGCACCCGACGGTGCCCTGCCACACGGCCATCGGCGCGCTCGGCGGGCGCGTCCGCGCCTCCGGATCGATCCAGGTCACCGCCACGGGATCGAGGAACGCCTCCGCATGAGAGACGTGGCCGCGCCGGCGCACCGACGAGGGCTGTGGATCGCGGATCAGCGACTCCCGCGGCAGCCCGCAGGCGTGGAGCAGTGCCGCCGTCTCCTGTACGAACTGCACCGGACCGCAGAGGTAGACGCTCTCACCGGACCAGTCCCGCCGTCCCCTGAGATGCGTGTGGAGCCGCTCGGCCGCCCGGGTCCTGCCCTCGTCGCGTTCCTCGTGCCACCAGTATGCGCTCAGCCAGGGGTGGTCGCGCAGCAGGTCGTCGAGGAAGGCTCCGTCGTAGAAGTGCGCCTCACCCCGGGCCACGGCGTCGATCCGGACGCGGGGGGCGGGTCTGCGCGCGAGTAACTCATCGAGGACCGGTTTGACCGGGGCCCAGCCCGTGCCCGCCGCGATGAGGGTGACGGCCGGGGTGCCCGGGGGCGGCGCGAGCGCGGCTCCCGACGCGGCGCCGAGCCGCAGCCGCTGTCCGGGTTCGGTGTGGTCGCACAGGACGGTGCTCAGCAGGCCGTCCGCCACCCTGCCGACATGGAATTCGAGGATCCGCTCCCGCTCCCGTGCCTCCGCCGCTGCCCCGCCGGCCAGGGAGTACGGCCGCCAGACCCCTGGCAGGTCCTGGTGCTCCAGTGCCGCGTACTGGCCCGGGAGCCAGGGGTAAGGGGTTCGGACGGCGGCGCGGACGACCGCCGTGTGATCGCCGTGCAGTCGGTGCGAGACCACGGTGGCCTCCCAGAAGGGGGGCTCGTGCTCGGCCACGGACCGCCGGGCCCCGGCCGCCATCAGCTCGGCGACGCCCCCGTACACCCGCAGCCAGGCCGCCCTCGTCGCCCCGTCCCAGGTGGTCGGGGAGTGCTGGGCCACCGCGGCGACGAGGCTCTCGCCCACCGCCGTGTAGTCCCGGTCCACGATGCCGAATTTGCGGTGGTCCCGGCCGAGCCGTGCCAGATGGGTGGGGAGCCCGGGGTGGCCGAGCTGCTCCACGACATGGACCAGCGAGGTGAACATGCGCTGGTACTGGTCGGTCATATCGACCGGGAAGAGTGGTCGAAGATGTGGATGGTGTCTAAACAAATGGGCGTAGAAGAACCGGACCACATGGCCGGCTCGCCGTCGGACACGCTCCAGGCTCGCCCTGACCACATGAATGTCGTGGGCGCTGCCGTCGTCGTTGTCGTCCATGAAGATCCCCCGGGGCTGCACGAATGCGCGTCACGGGAACGCGCGACAAGTGCCGAGCCAGCGCACCGTATCAACTGAGTGGCGGATATGAGCCGTTGAAAGATGAATATGTTCCGGCCGGTGCAAAATCGATGCCACCGGCCGGTTCGGGGCTCTCACCGCCGGGGGGAGCGGTCCCCCCGGCGGGGTGGCCCGGCAGGTCGCTCGGCCGGGGGCGGCCGAACGATCAGATGCCCTGCCAGTCCGGCTTGGCGGCGTACGTGGCGCGGAAGTAGTCGGCGAGTTTCAGCCGGGACGCGGCGGCCTCGTCCACCACCACGGTGGCGTGCGGGTGGAGCTGGAGGGCCGAAGCGGGCACCAGCGCCGCGAGCGGGCCCTCGACGGCGAGCGCCACCGCGTCCGCCTTCGCCTCGCCGGTGGCCAGCAGTACCAGGTGGCGGGCCTCCAGGATGGTGCCGATGCCCTGGGTGATCACATGGTGGGGGACCTCGTCCAGGTTGTTGAAGAACCGGGCGTTGTCCTGCCGGGTCCGCTGGGTGAGGGTCTTGATCCGGGTGCGGGAGGCGAGCGAGGAGCAGGGTTCGTTGAAGCCGATGTGCCCGTCGGTGCCGATGCCCAGGAGCTGGAGGTCGACGCCACCGGCCTCGGTGAGCGCGCGGTCGTACGCCTCACAGGCCGCTGCCACGTCCTCGGCGGAGCCGTCGGGGCCCATGAAGGAGGACTCGGTCAGCCCGAGCGGCTCCACGACCTCGCGCAGGACCACCGAGCGGTAGGACTCCCGGTGGCCGTGCGGCAGGCCCACGTACTCGTCCAGCTGGCATATCCGGGCGCGCGACGCGTTCACATCGCCGGCGCGCACCTTGGCGGCGAGAGATTCGTAGATCGGGAGCGGAGTCGAGCCGGTGGCCACTCCCAGAAGGGCGTCGGGCTTACGGCGCAGCAGGTCGGCCATGGCCTCGGCGATGAGTTCGCCGCCGGCGGCGGCGTCCGGAACGATGACAACTTCCACGAAGATCCCTGTCCCTGTGTGTGCGTCTCGGTGTGCGCAATGGTGTAGACCAATCTACCGGGTGGGTGGGGGTTCTGTCGCGTACGCGATCACCTCCTCGCCGCCGGACGGTCTCATCGCCGGGGGACACCAGCACCGTCCCCGACGGTCACGGAGCCGTCCCGGTGACACCGGCCACCGGGCGCCGTCAGCCCCGGGGGCCGGGTCCCGACGGTCCGGGGGAGCGGTCGTGGCCACGGCCCGGAGACCCCGGGAGACCCCTTGAGGTCGCCCGGAGGCCCAGAGATCAGAAGAGCGGTAGCTGGCCGGGGAAACCGGGCACCACCACGCCGTCCAGCGACGGCTGGAGGGCGCGTTCGTACGGAGCCTGCAACCGCGAGCCGGGGCAGGAGACCAGCTCGGTCGTCGTCCGGGAACCAGCCGGGTCGTGGCGGGCGAAACGGCCCGCGACCACGGCGATCTCGCGACGGCAGACCGGGCACAGCCGGCGAGGAGAGGACATGCCCCCAGTCTGCCAGTCCACCCGGGGCGGGGCCGGTCCAGGCGCCTCGGGGGCCATGACCGCCCATCCGGCCCGGGACAGTGGATTCCCTGGCGACGGGCGGCCACGGTGGTTACCGTGGCGCGCATGGAGTCAGTGACAGTGTTCGGGGAGAACCTGTTTCCCGACCGGCAGCCCTGGGACGTCGTGTTCGACACCCTCAAGGTCTCGCACAGCGAGTTCTGGGTGCTCGCCGAAGGGGGTGACCACGGCGATCTGGAGTCCGCGATCCCCCAGGAGGGTGTCGTGTCGGCCCACGGCACCGCCGTCGGCGTGCCGACCCGTGCGTCCCGGACCCGTATCGGCATCGCCCTCTCCGTCTGGGGCGAGACACCCCCCGACGGCCGGGGCGTGTATCTCGGCACCTGCCGTGTCGACGCCCCCGCCCGGGAGTTGACCTGCGTCAACGTGGAGGGCCGGGAGCCCGGCCCGGCCCTCGTGCTGCCCGACGCCGGCGAGTACGGCGTGAAGGCTTGGCGGTGCGCTTCCGAGGAGCCGGAGCGGTACGACATCCGCGTCTGGCCCTGCCCCGACCGCTGACCCCCCGGCCGGCCTGCCCCGACCGTTGCCCCCCGGCCGGCCTGCCCCGACCGTTGCCCCCCGGCCGGCCTGCCGCGGTCGCTGCCCCGGCCGGCCTGCCGCGGTCGCTGCCCCGGCCGGCCTGCCGCGGTCGCTGCCCCGGCCGGCCTGCCGCGGTCGCTGGACCCCGGCAGCCGGGCCCGTCGGCCGGGCCCGGTCGCTGGACCCCGGCAGCCCGGCGCGCCAGCCCGCCCGCCCGCTGGACCCCGGCAGCCCGGCGCGCCAGCCCGCCCGCCCGCTGAACCGAGCTGCCGGGCCCGGTCTCCCGTCCGACCGCCGCGCCCCCGCCCCACACGGGGACAATGGGCCGGTGACCTACCGCTACCTCATTCTCGGCCCCACCCGCGCCGTCCGGCCGGACGGTACCGGGGTCGGACTCGGCGGAGCGCGGCTCCGGGCGCTGCTCACCGCACTCGCCGCGGGCGCGGGCCGCGCCGTGCGCCCGGCCGAGCTGGGCGCGCTGATCTGGGGAGCGGACGATGACCGGCCCGCCGACGAGGCCGCCGCCCTCCAGGCCCTCGTCGGGCGGCTGCGACGGGCCATCGGACCGGCATCCGTCGAACTGACCCCCGGGGGATACCGGCTCGCCGCCGACCGCGACGCCGTCGACCTCTTCCGGTTCGAACGGCTCACCACGGAAGGCATCACGGCACTCGACGCCGGACACGCCGCCGAGGCCGCCGCCCTCCTGGACGAGGCCCTCACGCTCTGGCGCGGGCCCGCGCTCGCCGATCTGCCCGAAGCGGGCTCCGACCCCGTCGCCGTACGCGCGGAACAGCGCCGCGACCAGGCGCGCGCGGCCGGTTTCAGGGCCGCCCTCGATCTCGGCCGCGCCCCGGACGTACTCGCCGAGCTGACGGCGTACGCCGCCGAATCCCCGTTCGACGAATCCCGCCAGGCGCTGCGGCTCCGCGCCCTCGCCGCTGCCGGCCGCCCGGCCGAGGCCCTCCAGGCGTACGAACAGATACGGGCCCGGCTCGCCGACCGGCTCGGCACCGACCCCGGCGCCGAACTCCGCGCCCTGCACGCCCGGCTGTTGACTCCCGCCGCCACCGTCGCGGCCGGGCGCGGCAACCTCCGCGCCCGTCTCACCTCGTTCGTCGGACGCGAGAGCGAACTCGCCGACCTCGGCGTCGCCGTGCGGACCCACCGGCTGGTGACCCTGGTCGGCCCCGGGGGCGCGGGGAAGACCAGACTCGCGTTGGAGGCCGCCGACGCGGTGATCGGGGCCTGGCCGGATGGTGTCCGGGTCGCCGAACTGGCCCCCGTGCGCGATGAGGGCACCCTCCCCGAGGCCGTACTCACCGCGCTCGGGGCCCGGGAATCGCCACCGAGGCTCCCCGGCGCGGCCGAGCCCCGCGGGCCGCTGGACCAGCTCGTCGAGCACTGCGCGGAGAGCCGGCTGCTCCTCGTCCTGGACAACTGCGAACACCTGATCGACGCCGCGGCCCGGCTCGCCGACGCGCTGCTCGGCCACTGTCCGGGGGTGCACATCCTGGCGACCAGCCGTGAGCCCCTGGGCGTCCCCGGGGAGTCCGTACGGAGCGTCCGTCCGCTGCCCCCGGAGACGGCGCTGCGGCTGCTGGCGGACCGGGGTGCCGCCGCCCGCCCCGGGTTCCGGACGGACGACGATCCGGACGCCTGTGCCGAGATCTGCCGCCGCCTTGACGGGCTGCCGCTCGCCATCGAACTGGCCGCCGCCCGGCTCCGGATGCTCACCCCGCGCCAGATAGCCGACCGGCTGGACGACCGGTTCCGGCTGCTGACCGGCGGCAGCCGCACCGTCCTGCCCCGCCAGCAGACCCTGCGCGCCGTGGTCGACTGGTCCTGGGACCTCCTCGACGCCCCCGAACGCGCCGTCCTGCGCCGCCTCTCCGTCTTCTCCGGCGGCTGCGCGCTGCCCCAGGCCGAGGAGGTCTGCGGAGCGAACTCCCTTAGTGGGCGGGATGCGCCCGACGTGCTCGCCACTCTCGCCGCGCTGGTCGACAAATCGCTGGTCGTCGCCGTCCCCGACGCCGGCGACGGTATGCGCTACCGACTGCTCGAAACCGTCGCCGAGTACGCCTCCGAGCGGCTCGACGAGGCCGGCGAGCGCGACGCCGTCGTCCGCCGCCATCTGTGCGTCTACCGGGAGCTGGCCCGTACCGGCGAACCCGAGCTGCGTGGGCCGGGCCAGGCCGGGTGGCTGGACCGCTTCGAAACCGAGCACGAGAACCTCCGGACCGCCCTGCGGGCGGCCGTCCGCCTCGCCGACGAGCAGGAGGCGCTCTGTCTGACGCTCGCCATGAGCTGGTTCTGGCAGCAGCGCGGCCACCAGGCGGACGCCCGCACCTGGTCCACCGCGGCGGCCGCCCTCACCCCCGACCCGTTCGCCGCCCCCGTCCGGCCCGCCGGGCCGCTGGCCGAACGCTGCACGGACACCCCGCTGCCGTGGACCGGCGAGACACTGTGGGAGGCGCGCCGCAGCACCCATCTGATGGTGCTGGCGTGCAGCGGCATCGAGGACTCGGTGGCGGGGGCGACCGCCGGGCCCCGGCTCCAGGAGTACCTGGGCCGGATCGTCGCCGCCTACCGGCCGGGACTGCCCCAGCTCCGCCGCCAACCGGGCTCCATGTGGTTCTTCGCCCGACTGATGAAGGGCGGCTTCGGCGGTCTGCTCGACACCGTGGACGCCATCGTCGCGGCCAACGAGGACCCGCCCCCGGGCACCGGCTGGGACCTCGCCTTCGCCCTGATCATGCGGTCCCGGCTGCGCTCGGAGGGACGGGACGGGCAAGGGGGTGACGCCGACCGCGCGCTGGCGCTCTTTGCGGAGGCGGGTGACCCGTGGGGCGTCGCCGAGGCGCTCTCCGCGCGCGGCGAGGAACACGAGCGGCAGGGTAGGTACGCCGCGGCGGCGGCGGACTACGAGCGGGCCGCGCGCGACTCCGAACGGGTCGGCGCGCACTCCCAGGCGACCGTCTTCACCGCCCGGCTGGCGGCCGTCCGGTTGAGGACCGCCGCCGACGCCGACGAACTGGCCCGCGCCGAACGCGCGCTTCTCGATGTGGTGGAGGAGGCGAGGGGCCGGGCGAGCGAGGTGATCGGCACCGGGCGGATGCTGCTCGCCCGGCACTACGGCGCCACCGGCCGCACCACGCTCGCCCGGGGCCAACTGCGCCGGATGGACGGCGAGACGCACACCGGCGCCCCCGGCCTCTTCCACGGCCTGCTCGCGGGGACGCACGGCTGGCTGGACTGCCTGGACGAGGAGTACGAGCGGGCCCGGGAGCGGGTGCGGGAGGCCGTGGGGCATCTCGGCAGCCTCGCCTACGTCGTCGCCCCCCAGCTCGTCGCCGACCAGTTCCTCTGCGCGGCCTGGGCGATGGCCGGTCTCGGCGCGGCCGGTGACGGGGCGCGGATCCTGGCCGTGTACGACGACGGTGACCGGGGTCAGGGCAGCCTCGGCTTCCAGCCGTTCGACGACGGGCCGACGGTGCGGCGGCGTACCGAGGCCGCGCTGCGGGCGGTGCTCGGCGACGCGGAGTACACCCGGGCGTACGAGGCGGGCCGGGGCCTCTCCGTGCGCGAGGCCGCCGCGCTGATTTGACGCCCCCGCCCGCCGTGCCCAGGGCTGTCCCCTAGGGAGTGTCTTCAAAGTAGCGTCGTCCGCCCGGAGGGCGGGGCTGGCGGGGTCTGGTGCGTGCGATCGCAAGGCGGAGGAGGGAGTCAACGCGGAGCGTTGGCGACTGACGACAACGCGGCGAGGGTGCGTGCCAGGGCACGGCAGACAGACGGGACTTTGAAGACACGACCTAGTCCGTGGTGCATCCCCGCGCGGCGTCAGATGTACGAGGCCCTCCCGGGCCTGCGGGGATCAAGTGTGGGGTCTCGCTGGGCCGTGTCGAGGTGTGGTGCTTCCTGGGGCTGTGGGGCCGGGGCGTTGCGCCTCCCGGGGCCCGTGGGGGTCGAGGCGTGGCGCCTCCTCAGGCCGCAGGGCCGAATGGTGGGGCCCCCCGGGGCCCGCGGGGGGTCTTCCCGGGCCCCAGGGCCGAGGAGTGGCGCCTCCCCGGGCCCGCGGGGGCCGAGGAGTAGGGCCTCCCCGAGCCCGCAGGGGCCCAGGAGTGGGGCCTCCCCAGGCCCGCAGGGGCCCAGGGGACGCGTCGTAGCCGTCGTCGTGCGCCCGCCAGGGATGTCGTGCGCCCTCAGGGAGCACGGGAAACCCCTTGGGAGGGTGGGCACCGGGCGGGGGCCGCCGGGTGCCCCGGCCGGGGCACCCGGGCGCGGAGGTTCAGCGGACCCCGACCAGACGGGCGGAGACCACCACGTTGTCGTCGTACCCGGTCCGCTCGGAGAACCGACCGGCGCAGGTGATCAGACGCAGCTCCGGCCGGGGCCCGTCCCGGTAGACACGGTCGGCGGGAAAGCCCCGCTGGGCGTGGACCTCGACGCCGTAGACGGAGAAGACCGCCGTACGACCGTCCTCGCGGAGGATCTCCACCCGGCTCCCCCGTTCGAGTGAGCCGAGCAGATAGAAGACGGCCGGCCCCTTCGTACTGTCGACATGTCCGACGATCACGGAGGTACCGCGCTCACCCGGGGCGACGGCACCCGTGTACCAGCCGGCGAGCCGGGCCCGCTCCGGTGGCGGGGCCTCGATCCGGCCGTCTCCGGCGAGACCGACCCGGCTCACCGGGGCGTCCACCCGCAACGACGGCACGATGATCCGCCGGGGCGGGGAGTGCGGGAGCGGGCCGGGTGCGGACAGCCCGGTCGCGACGGCCGGCCGGGGCGCCGTGAGGACGGAGCCCGGCCGGGGCGGCCCGGCGTCCGACCCGCTCGCACCGGCGCGCAGCAGGAAGACGCCGAGCAGCAGCAGACAGAGCAGGGTGAACCAGGCACCGCGCCGGGAGGCCGTGTCCATACCGGGTCGCCGTCCGGGCGTCAGACGCCGTCCACCGCGCGCCGGCGCAGCAGCACGGCGCTCCCGCCGACCGCGCCCGCGACGAGGGCGGAGCCGACGCCGAGCCACACCGGATCCGGACCGGTCAGGCTGCCCCCCGAGCCCGCGGCCACGCCACCGCCGGGCTTCACGGGGAGGTCCGGGAGATGGGATCCGCCCCCGGGGTCCGTGAACGGATCGGCGCCGGTGTGGGCGCCGGGGTCAGGTACCG
The DNA here is from genome assembly GCF_044333555.1 of Streptomyces sp. NPDC020965. Lineage (NCBI taxonomy): Bacteria > Bacillati > Actinomycetota > Actinomycetes > Kitasatosporales > Streptomycetaceae > Streptomyces > Streptomyces sp. NPDC020965. The sequence continues at coordinate 369,428 of NZ_JBIRRE010000008.1, read as the reverse complement.
GGACGGTACCGGGATCGGTGAACGGATCGGCGCCGGTGCGCGTCCCGGGCTCGGCCGACGTGCCGTAATCCGCCTGGGTCACGGAACCGCCGACGGTCAGTGCGGCGGTCCCGCGCTCACCCTGACAGTCGAAGGTGACGTCGTAATCGGTCCCCGGCTTGGCCTTCTCGGAGATCTTCGCGCTGCCGGGCAGCCCCTCGGTGAGGGTGACCGTATCGAAGGCGTCCGACGAGACCGTCACGGCCGCCGACGGACACTCGACGGCGTTCAGCGTCACGGTGCCACCGGGCGCGACCCGCGCGGGCGAGACCGTGAAGCCGAACGAGGTGACGCTGGTCCCGCTACCGCTCCCACCGGGGTCCGCGAGTGCGGCCGGCGCACCGAGGGCGAGCGCGGCGGTGGTTCCGGCGAGGGTGAGGGACGCGATACGTAGGGCCCGCATGGTCAGCTCTCCGATGGTAGGAAACGCACCAGCGGGACCGACGCTAGGCAGCGGGCCGGGGCGCCGCCACTCCTGGGGGGCCGAACGGCACCCGCCCCGTCCCCGCCTCGCCCGCGTCCCGTCATTCCTTCCGGTAGTCGTACGCCTCCGCCGCCGCGGCCTCCACCGCGTCCAGATCGCCGCCCACCGAAGCCGTCACCACGGCGCCGACAGCACCCTCCACGAACGGCGCGTCCACCAGCCGGGCCCCCTCCGGGAGTTCGTCACCCTCGGCCATCATGGACTTCACCGTCAGGACCGCACTGCCGAGATCGACCAGGATGGCGACGCCCGCACCCCGGTCGACGGAGGCCGCCGCCGCCGCTATCAGCTCGGAACTCGTGCCCAGACCGCCGTCGGGGGTGCCGCCCGCCGAGGCGACCGGGGCGGTGCCGCCGCCCGCGAGCCGTACGGCCAGCTCCGCGACGGACCGCGCCACCTCGGCGCTGTGGGAGACCAGGACTATGCCGACCTGCTTGCCCTCACTCATTCCGCCACCTCCGCGTCGTGCCGGACCGGGAAAGGCCGGCTCGCCCGCCCTCGCGGGCCCGGGCCGCCTCTCCGCTCATTCCACCATCTCCGCGAGCGCGGCGACGAGCAGCGCCGACGAGGTCGCCCCCGGATCCTGGTGCCCGATGCTGCGCTCGCCCAGATAGCTCGCCCTGCCCTTGCGGGCCTGGAGCGGAGTGGTCCCCTGCGCACCCTTCTCGGCGGCGTCGCGGGCCGCCGCGAACGACGCGGTGGTGTCCTCCAGCGCCGCGACGGCCGGTTCCAGGGCGTCCAGCATCGTCTTGTCCCCGGGCTTCGCCCCACCGAGCTGCGCCACGGCTGCGACACCGGCCCGCAGGGCGTCGGCGAACTGCTCGGGGGTCACCTCGGGGGCGTCCCCGAGCGCTTTGCCCGCCCGGCGCAGCAGCGTCCCGTAGAGCGGTCCGGAGGCACCGCCCACCGTAGCGATCAGCTCCTTGCCCGCCAGGACCAGCACGGCCCCCGGGGTCGCGGGCGTCTCCCGCTCCAGCGCCGCGGTCACTGCCGCGAACCCGCGCTGGAGGTTGCTGCCGTGGTCGGCGTCACCGATCGCAGAGTCGAGCTCCGTGAGTCTCCCGGCCTCCTGGTCCACCAGCGCGGTGGACATGATCAGCCAGCGTCGGAAGAAGTCGGCGTCGAGCACATCAACCTCCTGTGATGAGTCGGTTCCCGGGCCGATTCAGATGCCCCAGCGGAGCGCGGCGGTTCGTACCGGCGCGTCCCAGAGTCGCAGCAGTTCATCGTCGACCTGGCAGATCGTCACCGAACAGCCTGCCATGTCGAGCGAGGTCACATAGTTTCCGACGAGGGTACGGGCCACGGACACACCTCGCTCGGTGAGAATCCGCTGCACCTCGGCGTTGAATCCGTACAGCTCCAGCAGGGGAGTGGCCCCCATGCCGTTGACGAGCACCAGGACGGGGCCGGTGGGCGTGCGGTCCTCCAGCACGGCCGCCACGACGTACTCCGCGATCTCCCGCGAGGTCATCATGGAACGGCGCTCGCGTCCCGGCTCTCCGTGGATCCCGATACCCAACTCCAGCTCACCGGGGGGTAGTTCGAAGGTCGGGGTGCCCTTGGCCGGGGTGGTGACGGCGCTGAGCGCGACGCCGAAGCTCCGCGAGGTGTCGTTCACCCGCTGGCCGATCTCCTCGACCTGCTCCAGCGGCGCCCCGGCCGCCGCGGCGGCCCCGGCGATCTTCTCCACGAAGAGCGTCGCGCCCGTGCCGCGCCGGCCCGCCGTGAAGAGGCTGTCGACCACCGCCACATCGTCGTGGACCAGCACTCTGCCGAGCCGGATGCCCTCCTCCTCGGCCAGTTCGGCGGCCATGTCGAAGTTGAGGACGTCGCCGGTGTAGTTCTTGACGATGAACAGCACGCCCTGTCCGCTGTCGACGGCACCCGCCGCGCGCAGCATCTGGGCCGGTACGGGACTGGTGAAGACCTCACCGGGACAGGCCGCCGACAGCATTCCGGGGCCCACGAACCCGCCGTGCAGCGGTTCATGTCCCGATCCACCGCCGGAGACGATCCCCACCTGTCCCGCGACGGGCGCGTCCCGCCGCATGATCACCCGGTTCTCCACATCGACCAGGAGGTCGGGGTGTGCCGCCGCCATGCCCCGTAGGGCGTCGTCAACGACGGTCTCGGGACCATTGATCAGCATTCTCAACGCGATCTCCTCGGCAGGCTGGCGGATGAGCCTTTGAACTGCGTTCACGCGGTTCAGGGCGGTTCGAGCAAGCGGTGATCCTGGCGGTACCTGATGACCGGCGGTGAGGTCACCCCCTGGCGGGGGCTGACACCGACCTCGCGCCGACGTTTCTGATGGCTGGTCAGGGTGGTGCGGCCCGGCGGCGTCCGTCCAGTATGCGCGGGAGACGGGCGGGGGAGGAGTCGGGTGCGGCTGTTGGGGCGAGCCCGGGAGTGTCACCGGTCGTGCTCGGCGGGTCGGGAGCGAGTCACCGAGACGGGGCGCGTCCGCGTGCGCAGGGGCGTGGGCCGGCTGCTCGCCCAAGGGTTTCGGGTGGGAGCGGGGTCCGTCCGGGCTGGGGGCTCCGGGCCTCCGCCCGCCTTCGCCCGGGGTGGGCACGGCTCAGGTCCTGTCCGTACGGTCGGGGGACGCGGGCGGACTCCGCCGCGCGGGTGAGTCGCCTCCTCGCGGGAGCGGTGTCGCGCTCCCGCGGGAGCGGATGGGAGGGGCGGGGTCGCCTTCGCCGTCGGTCCGGGCGTTGCCCAGCCGGCCTCGATCGAGCCGGGCGGGATCGAACCGGCCGGCGACAGCCGAAGCCCGCCGCCGAGTAGGGAATCGACCGAAGGAACGAGCCGAAGGAACGGACCGAAGGAACCGACCAGCCGCACCGCCCGAAGGCGTCGGCCGGTGCGGCGCTGGTGGGCAGGGCCGGCCGAAAGGTGTCGGCCGCGGCGGAACCAGCGGTGGGCCGATCGGTGGATCCGGCCGCCGAGCCGGAATACACCGGATCCGGAGACGGGTTGGGGCCGGTATGGCAGACACATCGTTCGACCCGTACGCGCTCCTCGCCCACAGCCGGCTCGGCGTCCTCGCGACGATCAAGTCCGACGGCCGCCCCCAGCTCTCCCCCGTGATGCCGTCGTACGACCGCGCCACCGGTGTCATCCGGGTGTCGACGACCGAGGGCACCGCGAAGATCGCCAACCTGCGCCGGGACCCACGCGCCACGCTGGAGGTGACCAGCCCGGACGGCCGGGCCTGGGCCACCGCCGAGGGCACGGCCACCATCGTCGGCCCGGGCACCGACCCCCGTGGTCCCGAGGTCCAGGCGCTGGTGGACTACTACCGTGCGGCGGCCGGCGAGCACCCGGACTGGGACGAGTACCGGTCGGTCATGGTGTCCGAGCGGAGAGTGCTGATGACGATGACGGTCGACCACATCTACGGCGCCCACATCGGTTGACCGCCGGGGGGCCCGACCTCCACCCGCTCGCCGACCCCTGACCGAACCTGGTCAGGGGTCCTCCGACCGGAGCTTCATGGCAACGGACCATGGGGTGAAGGAGGTTGGGGGCGTCTCCTGCGCATCAGGGGTCCGCCGCTGGACGCGGCATGCGTGAAGCGGGCCTGTTCGGTGTGGCGGCGCTGACCCACCGCGCGGGGCCGGGGCGGTGCGGGGGACGGGCGGACGGAAGCGCCGGACGGGAGCGACACCGGAGGCTGCGGGAGCGGGCGCGGGGCCGACACCTGACGGCGCCATGCGCCCCTTCCCACAGCCCTCCCCGCTGTTGTCCCACTGCCGTACCGGAGGCGGTCGTGGTGGAAGCCCCCCGGAGGATCGTTCACTCCTTGGGGTGGCTCTCCGACCGGGCTGTTGATGCTGTGGTGCTCCGAGGGTCACAGTAAGCGTCGAGTTCCCGGGTATCGCGATGACCCGGCCGCTCATCGGCCGGACGGCGGCCGTGTCGATCGTCGACACACCGGTCGACGCGGTGTGCGGCTGAGTGCGATGAAGCCTGGCCGCGCGCTCGCCGCGCCGGTGCGCGCGCCCGGTGGCGGAAGGGTGGACCTGATGTTCGGCGCGGACCGCTCGGCCGAGACCCCACCATCCCCGTACCAATGCCCCCACCGCCCCCTGTGCGGTGCGCTCGTGGGGAGTGCGCCGGGGGATCCGGACCGCCGCCGTACCCGCCCGCCCGGCCGTCTCCTCCCCAGGGGGACGGTTCGCCCCGCCGTACGGACGCCCCCGGTCGGGGGCCTGGCGCCATGAGCACGGCCATCACCACGAAGGGTTCGACGCCATGACCACCCCCGCACTGGCGGCCACCGGACGGTGGACGAGGACCGGTGATCTGCCCACGGCGGCCAGTTGGTACGGACAGTACGACGGTGCCGTCCTGCTGCGCAGCGGCAAGGTGCTCCTGGTGGGCGGCGCGGACGGACGGGGCGCCCCGGTCGCCGCGACCGCGCTCTACGACCCGGCCGCCGCCCGGTGGACGGCGGGCGCTCCCCTGCGGTCACCCCGGCGACTGCACACCGTGACCCGGCTCGACGACGGAAGGGTGCTCGTCGCTGGGGGTACGGGTGGGGCGTCGCCGCTGTCGCCCAGTCCGGCGACCGCGGAACTCTACGACCCGGTGACCGACACCTGGAGCCGGGCCGGGGATCTGCGCGAAGCGCGCCGAGGACACAGCGCCGTCCTCCTGGAGAACGGGAAGGTGCTGGTGGCGGGTGGTGTCGCGGCCGGCTCCCGCGATCCGGCCGACGGTCTGCGCTCGGTGGAGCTCTACGACCCGGCCACCGACGCCTGGAGCCCGGCCGCGCCGATGGCCCGCGCCCGTACCGGCCACTCCGCCGTACGGTTCACCGGCGGACGGGTGATCGTCTGCGGCGGCGCCGTGCCGCCCGCCCGGACCGGGGAGACCGCGCTCGGCCCCTGCGAGCTGTACACCCCGGCCACCGACTCCTGGGCGCCCACCGGCAGTCTGCTGGAGCCCCGGAGCGACCATCAGACGGTGCCGGTGACACACACGGCGGCGCTCGTCGTCGGCGGCGCCACCCCCGGTGCCCCGGAGGACGGCGCCCACGACCCGTACGGCACGCTGACGACCGAGCGCTATGAGCTGGCGACCGGCCTGTGGACGGCGCTGCCACCGATGCCCGGCGGTCGGGGCGCGCACCGCGTCGTACCGCTGGGACCCACCACCTTCCTGCTGATCGGCGGCACCGCCGACGTCCACGACAACGTCGGCTACCAGAGCGCCCTGATCCTCGACAGCGCGGCCAGGACCTGGACGCCGGCGGCCGGCTCGCTCACCGGCCGGTGGGCCTTCGCGGCCGTGGCGCTCGCCGACGGCAGGGTCCTCGTCACCGGCGGCACCGTGCACTCCGGGCTCGCCGCCGCCGATCCGGACACCGATGAACTGACCGCCACCACGGAGATCTTCACCATCGGGGGTCCATGACCCCGGTCGCGGTGGCGTGCCGGTGCAACGGAGTGAGACACCGTCATGGCGCGGCCAGCGCGACATATCGGGAGTTTAGGGTCGCACCATGGCAATCGACAGACTCACGGTCAGTACCGTGCCGGGGCTCATCGACGCGCTGAGCGGCGCCGGGGGCGCGGCCGACATCCTGATCGAGGGACGGCTGCGCGGGGTGCCGCCCCTGACCCTGCCCGGGGGAGTGGCGCTGCACGGCGCGGGTCCTGGTGCGGCGCTCGTCTTCGACCAGGGCGGGGACGGGCTCCGCCTCACCCGGGACAACCGGGTCGGTGGCCTCCGGCTGGAGACCGCGCCCGCCGCCCGGGCGATCCACAACGACACCGCGGTCGACACCCTGGGCACCCTGGAACTGCGCGAGGTGTCCACCGTGGGGCGGGTCGAACTGCTCGCCCGCGAGCGGGTCCGCGCCGGACACGTCCGCGTCGACGGCCTCGACATCGAGGCGGCGGACGCCCGTGAGTGCCTGCCGCGACCCCGCGGATACAACGTCGAGGTCATTCAGGGCGCCTTCACCCTCTACAACCAGCAGACCGACCCGGCCGCCCTGATCACCTGCGAGCTGACCGGGCTGACGGCCGGACGGGACGGTGCGCCGGTGCGCGGCGGTGGCGTCTTCGTGTCCGGCACCGACGGCGGCGGTCGGGTGACGGGCGAGCGGCTGCACACCGGCCCGGTCTTCTCCGACGGGGGTATCCCGGCCGGTACCCCCGGACAGATCAGCGGTGGCGTCTTCGTCGTGTACGCGTCGGTGCGGGAGGTCGTCAACCACGGCCCGGTGACCACCTACGGCGTCAATGACATGGTGCTCGACCTGTGGGGCGAGGTGGGGAGCTGGACCGCCCACGCGCCGATCACCTCGTACGGCCCCAGCGGTATCGGGTTCGTCCTCTTCGGCACCCTGCGGCGGCTGGCCGTGCACGCGCCGATCGAGACCTTCGGGCTCGGCGCACGCGCTTTCAACGTCTACGACGGCACCGTGGAGACCGCCGAGTTCGACCGGATCGTCACCCACGCGGACGCCGCGGTCGGCATCCAGATCAGCAAGCCGGTCGGCACCATCACCGTACGCCGGGGCATCGAGACCCACGGCGCGAGCGGCGAGAGCCTGGTCAAAGGCGAACTCATGACCCTGGCCGCCACCGCCCTCAGCCTCAAACCGGGCGCCCGCGCCCGGCTCGTCCGCGTCGACGGCGGTATCACCACCCACGGTCCGGGCACCCCGGCGGTGGAGGTCCTGGGCTCCGTCGGGGAACTCGACATCAACGGCCCCATCACCACCAGGGATCCGTCGCCGGACGGCTGACCGGCCGGCCCGTCCGCCGCCTCGGGACGTACGGAGGGGGAAACGGCTCAGCGCACCCCGGCCCGGCCCGATCCACGGCCGTGCCGGTCCACATTCGGCCGACTCGAAGACCGAACCGGCAGCCGGGCGCGGGATCGTTCGGCGGGGTCGCCGGGCGCGGGATGGGTCGCCGGGGTCGCCGCGCACGGGTGTCGGGTGACTGTGGCCCCCGCCCGCCGGAACCCGCTGCCGAACCTGCCGCCGAACCCGCGCCGCCCCGCCCGCATCCGACGGCCCGTCACCCGATCGGGCCCTTCGGCCAGGGCCGGTCGGGCCGCGGCGCGGGACCTGAGTCCGCCGTTGAGGGACCTGCGACCCCTCGCACCCGCGTGTATCCGCGGCCATGCTGGATACGGGATCAAGAAACGGAAGTGATCCCATCCGCTCCAGGAGGTGTGCATCATGTCCCGCACCGTCACAGTCGGCCTCGACGGTTCCCGCGAGAGCCTGGCCGCCGCCGAGTGGGCGGCCCGCGAAGCGAAGCTGCGCGGGCTGCCCCTGCGGCTGGTCAACGTCTGGGAAACGGTGCCCCTGGTCCAGGCGCCCTTCCTGGGCGGCGAGACCCAGCAGCACTGGTCCGAGCAGATCCCCCGGGAAGCCTCCGAAGCGCTGCGGCTGCGCCACCCCGAACTCGACGTCACCGCCGAACAGCTCACCGGCCGGCCCGCCGAGGTCCTCACCGAGGCGGCCGGGGAGGCCGATCTGCTGGTCCTCGGCTCCCGGGGCCTGAGCGGCATCGGCGGCTATCTCGTCGGCTCGGTCGGGCAGGCCGTCATCGCCCGCGCCGAGCGCCCGGTCGTGCTGGTCCGTCCCGCGGAGCCGACGGGCGACGGCGAAGCGGCGGCGGAGGAGGCGCAGGAGGTCCCGTACGGCCCGGTCGTCCTGGGGCTCGACACCAACGACCCCTACGACGAGCTGATTGAGTTCGCCTTCGACGCGGCCGGACGGCGGTCCACACCCCTGCGCGTCGTCCACGGCTGGAACCTGCCGCCCTACTTCGCCTACGGGCTGCCGCCCGACCCCGAGCTGAACGACCGGCTCGCCGAGGAGGAGGCCGCCACCCTCGCGGAGACGCTGAGCCCCTGGCGGCGCAAGTACCCCTCGGTCGAGGTGGTCGAGGAGTCCCGGCCGGGCAAGGCCGTGGACCAGCTCGTGGACGCATCGCGGGACGCCGCCCTGCTGGTCGTCGGGCGTCGGGTGCGGCGTTCGCCCTTCAGCCGCATCGGATCCGTCGCCCACGCCGTACTGCACCACGCCACCGCGCCCGTCGCAGTCATCCCCCACCCGTGAGGCGGTGACTCCCCCGCCCCTCGCCGGGGGAGTGGCCCCCGGCGGGGGGCCCGAGCCGCCGTTCGTGGTCGTTACGAGGCGATGAGGCTCGCCGCGTGATCGGGGACATAGGTCTGGAGATCGCGTGGCGGGCGGGTGTACCCGGTGGACGGCGGGCGGTCCGGAATCTCGATCACAGGGAGCGGCACCTCGCGGTACGGCACCGACGACAGCAGATGGGCGATCATATTGAGCCGCGCCCGACGCTTGTTGTCGCTCTCGACGACGTACCAGGGCGCCTCGGGGATGTCCGTGTGCACCAGCATCTCGTCCTTGGCCCGGGAGTACGCCTCCCACCGGGTGATCGACTCCAGATCCATCGGCGAGAGCTTCCAGCGCCGGGTCGGATCGGTCAGCCGGCGCCGGAACCGCTCCTCTTGGACGGCGTCGCTCACCGAGAACCAGTACTTGCGCAGCAGGATCCCGTCCTCCACCAGCATCCGCTCGAAGATGGGGCACTGGTGCAGGAAGCGCTGGTGCTCGGCCGGGGTGCAGAAGCCCATCACCTGCTCCACACCGGCCCGGTTGTACCAGCTCCGGTCGAAGAGGGCGATCTCCCCGGCGGCCGGCAGGTGTTCGATGTACCGCTGGAAGTACCACTGCGTCCGCTCGCGCTCCGTCGGCTTGGGCAGCGCTACCGTCCGGGCGACTCGCGGATTGAGATGCTCAGCGACCCGTTTGATGGTGCCGCCCTTGCCGGCTGCGTCCCGGCCCTCGAAGACCACCACCAGCCGCACGCCCTCCACGCGCACCCACTCCTGAAGCTTCACCAGCTCCGTCTGGAGCCTCAGGAGTTCCTGTTCGTACACGGAGCGCGGCAGTGTCGCCGCGGATCGTGCCTTCTTGCCCGCCATACGCTCTCCCCAGCTCGGTGATGTTCTCCACCGACCCTAGGGCGTGTCTGACGGATCTTCCTGGGCTCCCGTCCGTCGGCACGCGCCGGCACGCACACTCCTCGGCCGCTGTCCGAACGGATCCAGCCGGGCGGTCAGTGCGGCCGGGGGGTGAACCGGGTGGCGAGGACGGCCGCCTGGATGCGGCGCTCGACGCCCAGCTTGGCGAGCAGCCGGGAGATGTGGTTCTTGACGGTCTTCTCCGAGAGATAGAGCCGCTGGCCGATCTGCCGGTTGGTCAGCCCCTCACCGATCAGGGCGAGGATCTCCGCCTCCCGCTCGGTCAGCCCGCTCAGCGGCGTCGCCGCCTCGGCGGGCTCGTCCGGCGCCCGCAGACTGCTCATCAGCCGCGCCGTGGTGGCCGGGTCGAGCATGGACTGTCCGGAGGCCACCGTCCGGACCGCCGTCACCAGGTCCGAGCCCTTGATCTGTTTGAGCACATAGCCCGCCGCGCCCGCCATGATCGCGTCGAGCAGGGCATCGTCGTCGTCGAACGAGGTCAGCATCAGACAGGCGATCCCCGGCATCCGCGACCGCAGCTCCCGGCAGACGGTGATGCCGTCGCTGTCCGGCAGCCGGATGTCGAGCACGGCGACGTCGGGGCGGAGGGCGGGACCCCGCACCAGCGCCTGTGCACCGGATCCGGCCTCGCCGACCACCACGATGTCCGGTTCGGCGCCCAGCAGATCGTGCACGCCGCGGCGGACGACCTCGTGGTCGTCGAGGAGGAAGACCCGTATCGGGCGCTGCGCGGAGAAGGCGGTCGAGGCGGTCACGTGAGGGGCTCCCTGGTTCTTCGGTGTCCGTTACGAGGGTGCCCCCGGCCGGCCGGGGAGCGCCAGGGGCCGAATGGCCCCCTCGCCCCGGAGCCGGTCTCCCCCCACCGGGGGAGGGGCGCCTATCCTCGCGCGCTCGTCCCGCCGCCGTGGGGCGCGTACAGGTCCAGCAGCCGGGTCCTGGCCGACTGGAGCCGGTGGGCGAGGACCGAGCCGACCCACAGGGCGACCTCGTGCCCGAACCACGGGTCGGCGTCGCACATGCCCCGTACGTCCGCCGCGTCGAACTGGAGCGCCCGTACGGGGGTCGTCGCCTCCGCGCCCATATGCCACACGGCCGGCCGGTACAGCCAGGACCATCCGACGAGTTCGCCGTGGGCCAGGGATTCGATCACCGGTCGGCGGCGGCCGGGGACCCGGATGTCGAGGGTGATCAGACCGGTCCGTACGACCCAGAACCGGTCAGCGTGGCCGCCCTCGTCGAAGAGTCTGGTCCCCTGCGGGAAGCTCACCTCGGTGGCCATCCGCATCAGTTGGTTCCGGTGCTCCGTCGGAAGAGCGCTCATGGTGGTGGTCGGACTCGTCACGGTCCCCTCGCCTTCTCCCCGTTCCCGCTTCCGTACCCGGTCGCGGCCCCTGTCGGTACGGCTCCAGCGTCCACCGCCGGGGCGCCGGAACCACAGGTGCCGGCCGGGGCCGGAGTGGGGGCCGAACGGCCCTGACGCACGGCCGGGTTCCGGCGGGCGATACCGTGCGAGTGGCCCTGGCGGGCCGGGTCGGGTGGAGAGTCTCGGAGGGCTCATGAGTGGGGACGGACAGGGTGCGGGCCGGCTGCCGCGCCTGCGGTTCGACGAGCTGCTGGACGAACTACAGTCCCGTATCGACGATGTACGGGGCACCAGGGACCGGCTGAACGGGCTGCTGGAAGCCGTGCTGTCGGTGGGGCGGGAGCTGGATCTGCCCCAAGTGCTGCGCGGGATCGTGGAGGCCGCCGTCGTCCTGGTCGACGCCGGATACGGGGCCCTCGGGGTCGTCGGCGCCGACCACCGGCTCGTCCAGTTCCTGCCGGTGGGCATCAGCGACGAGCAGTGCGCCAGGATCGGCGATCTGCCGTCCGGACACGGGCTGCTCGGGGAACTGGTCCGGCATCCGGAGGCGCTGCGGTTGGCGGATCTGTCGGACCATCCCGCGTCGTCCGGCTTCCCACCGCACCACCCGCCGATGCACTCGTTCCTCGGGGTGCCCATTCGCGTACGCGACGAAGTCTTCGGAAATCTGTATCTGACGGAGAAGCGCGACGGCGGCGAGTTCGATGCCGAGGACGAGGCGGTGCTGTCGACCCTCGCCGTCGCGGCCGGTATCGCCGTCGAGAACGCCCGTCTCTTCGAGGAGGTACGGCTCCGGGAGCGCTGGCTCTCCGCGAGCGCCGAGCTGACCAGCGCCCTGCTCTCCGGATCGTCCCAGCGCCAGGTGCTGGAGACGATGATCGAACGGGCCCGCGGGATAACCGCCACCGAACTGGGCGTCGTCTACCTGGTGGAGCGCGGCGGCGGCCTCCGCGCCGAGCTGGCGTTCGGACCCGGCGCCGACGCGCACCGGGGGATCGCGCTGCCGGGTGAGGGGGCATCGGCCGGCACGGGGACCCTGGCGGGGGTGGCGCTCGCCGAGGGCGCCCTGATCACCGCCGTTGACGTGGCCGACGACGACCGGGTGACCTTCGAGGCGGGCCGCTGGGCGGGTTTCGGGCCCGCCGTCGCCGTACCGATCGGCACGAAGGGCCGGGTCAGGGGTGTTCTCCTGCTCGCCCGCAAGTCGGGGCGGCCTCCGTTCACCGACGCGGAGACCGCTCCGCTGTCGGGCTTCGCGGGGCAGGCCGCGCTCGCCCTGGAACTTGCCGACCGGCGCCGTGACGCCGAACAGATGGCGCTGCTGGCGGACCGGGACCGGATCGCCCGCGATCTGCACGATCTGGCGATCCAGCGGTTGTTCGCCACGGGGATGACCCTCCAGAGCGCGGGCCGGTTCGTGGAGCATCCGGAGGCCACAGAGCGGCTGGTGCGGGCGATCGACGACCTGGACGACACCATCAAAATCATCCGCTCGACCATCTTCGGGCTGCGTGAGCGTGAGACGCCCAACGCGTCGCCCGGTCTCCGGGTCCGCGCGGTACGGGCGCTCGAACAGGCGGCCGGGACGCTGGGCTTCGCGCCCGCGCTGCGGATGGAGGGGCTGATCGACACGGATGTGCCGCGCCCGGTCGCGGACGAGGTCGTGGCGGTGCTGGGGGAGGCGCTGACCAATGTGGCCCGACATGCGCGGGCGACGAAGGCGGAGGTCTCGCTGGTGGTGCGGTCCGGAACGCTCACCGTGGCGGTTGTGGACGACGGGGTGGGCGTACCGGCGGTGGCGGAGGGTCGGCGCGGCGGGCTGCGCAATCTGGCGGAGCGGGCGGACCGACTGGGCGGGGAGATGACGGTCGCAGTGGCGGGGGCCGGCGGCACCCGGCTGGAGTGGCGGGTTCCGACGACGGCGGGGGAGTGAAACCGGACGGCGCGCGGTACTGGTGCCGTTGATTCTGTCGGTGTCGGTGTCGGTGCTGCCGGATGCGTCGGCGGTGGCAGTGTCGGTGCCCGCCGTGGACCGGTACCGCCATGGGCCGGGTGGTCTCGGTCGGGCGGCCCGGGAGTCCGGGGAATCGACAGATGCGCCCCCGTTGCCGTACCGGACCGGGTTCGGCATGGTGGAGGGAGGACGGGACCGTCCGCCGCCCGTGGCCGTAGCCGCCCACGGGCGGCGGACGGGGGACCCGGAGACGGTGACTCCGCCCAGGGTCCGAGGCGACAGGTCGTCCCCGGGCCCGTGAACGACGTGTCGGGACACGGTCCGGAACCGGCGGGTCGGGACACGGTCCGGCCGGAAGTGACGGGTCGGGACACGGTCCGGAAGCATCGAGCCCGGATGTACTCGGATATGTCCGGACGCATCCCCAGGGATCGGAGGCCCCCGACCATGGCCGTTCCCCGCGCCCTCACCAGCGCCCTCACCACCGTGCTCGGCGCCTTGTTCGTCGGCTGTCTCGCTCTGCTCGTCGGCTGCGCCGACGCCGTCGGTGATCCGACCGCCGCCAGGGGCACCATGAGCGGCGAACGTGCCCCGAGCGACCTGAGCGCCCCCAGCACCCCCGAGCGCCCACTCCCGGTGGCGTCCGCACCGGCGCCGACACCGGTGCCGCCAAAGGACCGGACAGTGCCCGCGACCCTCGCCATCCCCGCGCTCGGCCTGGCGGACCTGCCGGTCGTCCCGTACGAGGGCACGACGGACGACACCCCGGGCACCGTGATCCAGAACCGCGGTGTGGCGGCCAGCCCCTACGGAGCGGACGGCGGGGTCGGCCCCGGCGAGATCGGCAACTACCTGGTGACGGCCCACCGGCTGTCCGCCGGCGGCCCCTTGCGCGATCTGCCGTCGCTGCGGAAGGGCGACACCGTGGTCGTGACGGCGGGCGGCCGGGTCCACACCTACGAGATCACCGAGACCCGGAGCACCTCCTTCCGCTCCGGACGCTCCCTCGCCGAACAGCGGGCGCCGGTCCCCGGGCAGCCCGGCGAGCGGCCCACCCGCGCGATGATCACGATCTCCACCTGCGCCACCCCGGAGGACGACGCGGCGGGGAACTTCTGGCGCGACGACCGGGGCAATCCGGAGCACCGCATCGACAAGATCGGTGTCCTGCGGGGCGCGCCGAGCCCGGCGCCCTCCCCCTGAACCCCGGCCCGGCGCCCTCCCCCTGAACCCCGGCCCGGCGCCCTCCCCCTGAACCCCGGCCGGGGTGCCTCCCCCTGAACCCCGGCCGGGCGGCAGGGCGCGTCAGGGCAGGGTGCTCACAACTCCCGGGCCCGTACCACCAGCGAACGTCCGAGCAGCGGCACCGTGACGGCGGCTATCCCGACGAGCACCAGCAGCCAGGGCCAGACCGCCCCGAAGCCGAAGAGCGCCCCTTCCCGGATGCCACGGATCCCGTAGGTGACAGGGTTGGCCCAGGACAGCCACTGGAGGACCGGCGCCATCCGGTCGACCGGGTAGAACGACGGACTGGAGAAGAGGAGGACGGGCGCCACGATGTTGATGGTGACGCTGAACCGCCGGAAGTCCGAGAACAGCGTGGCGAGCAGCAGATAGAGCCCGTTGAACGCCATCGAGGCGACCGCCGTCACACAGAGCACCGCCGCCCAGTGCGATGCCGGCCAGCGGAAGTCGAAGACGGTGATGGCCACCAGGAGGGCAGCCAGGCTCTGCGCCAGGATCAGCAGGGTGCTGGCGAGCAGTTTGCCGAGCACATAGCTCGCCCGCCCGAGCGGATAGGACCACAGCTCGACGTCCATCCGCCCCATGCGCTCCTGGAACAGCGAGGTCCCGGCGGTGGTGGCCGCCGCGAGCATCGAGGAGAGCAGCACCGCGGGCACGGCGAACTCGCTGTACGGGACCGTCCGGCCGCCGTACTCGACCTCGCCCACCAGATTGGCCAGGGAGGTCGCGAAGAGCAGCAGGTAGACGGCGCTCGGGACGATGGACAGCAGGAGATTGGTGCGGTTACGGGTCAGCAGGCAGTACTCGCGGTACATGGTGGCGGTCAGCCCGCCCCCGGGCAGTGCCGGCGCGGTGGCGGGCGCGGTGGTCAGGTCAACGCTCATGGCCGGCCCCCACGAGTTCCAGGAAGGCGTCCTCCAGCGACGGCGAGCGGTACTCGACGTCGTCGACCCCGATCCCCAGCTCCCGGGCGCCGGTGAGCAGCGCGGGCAGCCGGGTACGCACATCGGGGCCGGCGATCTCGACCCGTCCGTCCGTGACCGCCACCCGCAGCCCGGGGCAGTCGAGCTGGGCGCCGAGCGCGCCGGCCAGCCGGGTGGCGTCCCGCGAGCTGAGCGGGCGCAGCAGGGCGATCTGGCCGCCGAACCGCTCGGCGAGTTCACGGGGCGCCGCGTACTCGACCAGCCGCCCCCGGTCGATGATCAGCACCCGCTGGCAGTTGCGCTCCAGCTCCTCCACGTAGTGGCTGGTCCACAGCACGGTGGTGCCGTGCTCGCGGCGCAGCTCGGACAGCAGTTCCCAGACCTGGCGGCGGCCGGTCACATCGAGTCCGGCGGAGGGTTCGTCGAGCAGGAGCAGTGGCGGGGTGCCGAGCAGGGCACGGATCATCTGGAGGCGGCGCAGCTCACCGCCGGACAGGGTGAACACGAGCTGGGACGCCTTGCTGTCGAGCCCGAAGGCGCCGAGCGAATCGGTCGCCGCCGCGCGCACCTGGCGCCAGCGCAGCCCCTTGAAGGCGGCCGCGATGCGCAGGTTGTCGAGCACGGTCAGCATCATGTCGAACGGGCCGCTCTGGTGGACGACGCCGATGGCGCGTTTGGCGTGACCGCCCTTCGCGGCCGGGTCCGCCCCGAAGATCTCGATGGTGCCCCGGCACGGCACGGTGACCCCGCAGATCATTTTGGTGAGGGTGGTCTTGCCCGCGCCGTTGGCGCCCAGCAGTCCGACGACGGCTCCCGCCTCGATGTCGAAGGAGAGTCCGTCGACTGCGTTCCGGTCCATGTCCTGGTAGCGCTTGACCAGGTCACGGGCCCGGATCGCGGCCGGGGGGCGGGGGCCGGGCTCAGGCATCCGCCACGGCTTCCGTGCCGGAGCGCCGCTCGCCGTTCCCGGATGTCGCACCCGCGTCCGACCCTGCTTCCGAGCCCGCACCCGCGTCCGACCCTGCACCCGCACTCGATCCCGCTTCCGCCTCCGGGCCCGTCGCGCCGACCGTTCCGTCTGTTCCCCCCGCGCCGTCCTTGACGACCAGGCCCTGCCCGGTGAGCCGGGCGAGGAAGTCCGTGACATCCCGGCCGATCTCCGCCAGTTGCTCCGGGTCCTCGGCCCCGTACCGCCGGCCCACTTCGGCGGTGATGTCCTCGGCGCTCCGGCCCTCCGAGATCAGCAGCCACAGTTCGGTCGCGGTGCTGTTGAGGGTCTGGAATTCGCCCGACTCCGGTTCGTAGAGACGCACTTCCCCGTCCTCGGCCATCCAGACGACGTCCGGGTCGATCCGGTAGGTCATGGTGCTTCCCTTCACTTGACCATCGGGAGAATGGGCAGTTGCCGACGGCCCGCTCTCTTCCAGTCCTCGTAGACGGGGTGGACGCTGTCGTCCGCGACCAGTCGGGGTCGCAGCATCTCGTCCTGGTGATCGAGGAGTTGCGCGCCGGTCGCTCCGATTGCGCGCCACCAGTTGGTGACCATCGAGTGCCGCAGCACCCGGCAGAGATGGCGGCCGTTCTGGTGGATGTCGCCCGACTCCGCCATGTGGTAGCCGCGGCAACCGCCGCCGCAGGCCGCCCGGATGTAGCAGCGCCGGCAGTCGCTGAGGTTCTCCCCCTCGAAGACGCTGTTGCGGCGCATGTCGGCGAAGACCGGGGAGGCGAACAGTTCGGCCAGTGGCCGATGTCTGACATTGCCGGCCTGGTGGACGGGCTTGGTGACGAGTTTGCAGGGGTACACGTCACCGAGGGAATTGATATAGATCTCGGTGCCGCCCATACCGCAGTTTCCAGTGATCGAACAGGGTTTGCTGGCGCGGGGGCCGTCGGGCAGCAGTGCGGCGGCCCGGGGATTCGTCCACATGAATCGCTGGACCTTCTGGAATTCGGTCCAGCCGAAGTCATAGCCGTCGCTCGCGGCCCGCCCCAGGTCGGAGTGGTTCATCAGCCGCACCCGGCGGACCTTGAGGCCGGCGACGAACCGGGAGACCTCGTCGAGCGCGTCCACGTTGTCCGGGGTCACCACATGGTTGATGACCGGGACCACCCCGGCCTCGTTGAGCAGGTTCAGCCCGTGGGCGGTGCGCCGGAAGGTGCCCTTGCCGCGGGTCTTCTCGTGGAGTTCCGCCGTGCCGCCGTCGACGCTCACGGTCACGGTGGTGAAGATGTCCGCGATCCGCTGCGCGGTCGCGGCCGTGCGGATCATCGTGCCATTGGTGATCATGTTGACGGTCAGGCCCCGGTCGCGGGCGTGCTCGGCGACGGTGAAGAAGTCCTTCCGCAGCATGGGTTCGCCACCGGTGAGGATCAGCGTGCTGGTGTCCATATCGGCGATCTGGTCCACCAGGCCGAGTGATTCCTCGGTGGTCAGCTCACCGGGCAGACACTTCTCCGACGACGCGTAACAGTAGGGGCAGCGGAGGTTGCAGCCGTCCGTGATCGCGTAGTAGACGAGCCGCAGCGCGGGTTCGCTCTGGCGCACCCGGGGCTTGCGGCCGGGCAGGTAGACGATCCACTTGAGGACCAGTTTGGCGAGCGTCTGTTCCGTGGTCCGTGTGTCGGCGGGGGAGGTGCCGTGCCGGGCGAGGGCCTGGAGCACCCCGGTCTCCGCCTCGGTCAGCGCGCACCACGCGGCCAGTTCGGGGTTGGCGACCAGTCGTTTTCCGGAGTCCGGGTCCAGGAAGTAGACGAGGTCGTCCGGGACGGCCAACGTGTCCCATTGCTCCAGCAGCTTCATCCGTCACCTCTTCGTGGGCTCGCCGATGAACGGGCGGGGGAGCCATGAGGGTCCCCCGCCCGTGGTGCCGTGCGGTGTCTCAGGTGGCTTGGCCGGAACCGGCGCCGGAGCCGCCCGAGCACTCACAGGAACAGGATGCGGCGGCGGTGAAATCGATCGGGAGCAGCTCGGGCCTGACCCAGACAGGAGGCTTCACGATGGAGTGTCCTTTCCTTCGATTGCTTCGACGAAAACGTCCTTGCCGCGCCGGACACAGGGGTGTCCCGACAGTGGGTAATCGGGATCCGGACCGACCCGCCCGAGGAGAAACAGCGGATGGCGTTGCTGAATCTTTTCGGTCTGGCGGGATATCGACGGCCTGGGTGTTTCCCGTGATCCGGGCAGATCACAGTGTTGAAGGAGAGATCAGGCAAGTCAACAAGGAATGCAGTAGTCCGGATTCGGCCTTTCGGTGAGTTAACTTTGCCATTGCTATGGCTTTGAGTAATCGCTAGAAATTCGCCATGGCCGGTAGGCGCCGCTTTCTCCCGCGGCCGGCCCGGAGCACCGACAGGCCGCCGCCCTGCGGCCGATGGGCGTCCCCGGCGGTCATCCCCCCGGCGGCCGACGTGCTGGCGGGGACCCGGTCTACGGTCGTACCGCGTCGGCCGACCGCCGCAGCGCCGCCCGGAACGCGCGGATCGCCGGATGTTGGCTGCGCCCCCGGCGTACGGCCGTGAAGACCCGCCGGGAGCGACGGCCCCGAGGCAGCGAGTGCAACGGCACGGTGGGAGTGCGGCCGTGCCAGACCAGATCCGGCAGCAGCGCCGCCGCGTGACCGTGTTCCACCAGACGCAGATGGAGCAGCAGATCGGTCGACTCGAACCGGATGTCCGGCTCGAAGCCGGCGTCGCGGCAGAGCGTCATGGCCCAGTGCCGCGCCGCCGTGCCCTCCGGCTCCAGTACCCACGGCCGGTCGGCCAGCCCGCGCAGGGTCGTCGGCCCGGCCGCCGCACCGGTGTACGGAGGGGCCAGTCGCAACGGGTCCTCACAGAGGTCCTCCCGTTCGACGCCGGGCGGCCGGGGATCGGGGTTGCCCGGATACTCCTCGGCGACCACCAGATCGAAGTCCCGGGCGAGCAGCGCGGGGAGTGCGTTCTCCGGCTCGGTCTGGGTGACGTGGACGCGCAGCATCGGATGGGTGTCTCGGAGCAGCGAGAGCGCTGCCGGGACCAGGCTGAGGGCGGCGGTCTGGAACGAGGCGACCCGCAGGGTTCCGGTGAGGTCGACGAGCGAGGCGGCGATCTCCGCCTCGGCCTGCTCCAGCCGCTCCAACACCGCCTCGGTGTGGGCGACCAGGATCTCTCCCTGCTCGGTCAGCCGCACCCGCCGCCCCACCGGCTCCAGCAGGGGGACGCCGACCTCCGACTCCAACTGGGAGAGCTGCTGGGAGACGGATGAAGGGCTGTACGAGAGGGCGGCGGCCACCGCGGCGAGCGTGCCCCGGTGCTTCAGCTCGCGCAGTAGCCGCAGCCGGTGCAGGTCAAACATCGGGACCCCGTTTCCATTCATCGGAATTTCCGATGATTATCATTCGAAATGCTTCGCTGGACCGAGCATAGGCTCAGCGGGCACGGTGGTCGGGTGACCAAGACTCCCCTCCGGGGCCGGCCCGACGGCCCCCAGCGCTCCCCCCGGTACGACCGCCCCGCAACCGATCGCCCCCGAGCCGACCGCCCCGAAACCGGCCGCACCCGAGGCATCCACCCGGGGCCCGGCCGCACCTGGTACGCCCGTACCGTCGCCCCCGTCCTGACCTGCGATCCGGTCCCGGCCGCCGTGGGCGAGTTCCATGCCTCGCTGCCCGGCTACGCCCGCACCCCCCTCACCGAACTCCCCGCCCTGGCCGCCGCGCTCGGTGTCGGCCGGGTCTTCGTCAAGGACGAGTCGGCCCGGCTCGGCCTGCCCGCCTTCAAGGCACTCGGCGCTTCCTGGGCGGTGCACCGGGTCCTCGCCGAGCTGCCTCCGGGCAGCCGGGTACAACTGGTCACCGCCACCGACGGCAACCACGGCCGGGCCGTGGCCAGGATCGCCCGGCAGCGCGGCCTGCCCGCCCATGTCTTCGTCTCGCGGGGAGTGCACCCGGAGGCCGTCGCCGCCATCGAGGCCGAGGGGGCGCGGGTCACTCGGGTCGACGGCGACTACGACGAGGCCGTGAGCCGGGCGGCGCGGGCGGCGGCGGACGCCGGCAGCGTGCTCCTCCAGGACACCGTGGTGACCGGGGACGACCGTGTGCCGCGTTGGATCGTCGAGGGCTACGCCACCCTCTTCGCCGAGATCGACGCCCAAATCGCCGCGGTCGGCGCCGGGGGGCCGGCTCTGATCGCTGTGCCCGTCGGAGTGGGTTCACTCGCCCAGGCCGCGGTCACCCATGCCCGCAGCCGCCCGGTCGGAACCGCCGCCCCCGCCCTGCTGGCGGTGGAACCACAGGCCGCGCCCTGTGTCCTGGCCAGTCTGCTCGCCGGACGCCGGGTCACCGTCCCGACCTCCGCCACCGCGATGGCGGGCCTCAACTGCGGCACCCCGTCACGGCTCGCCTGGCCCTTCCTGCGGGACGGGCTCGACGCGGCCGTCGCGGTCACCGAGGCGGAGTGCGCCGATGCGACCCGCGCCCTCGCCGGTCTCGGTGTCGAGGCGGGGCCCTGTGGCGCCGCCTCGCTCGCGGGTGTCCGCGCCGCCCTCACGGGTGACGGCGCCCCCGGCCGCCGTGCCGCGCTCGGCGCCGGTCCGTCGACCACCCTGGTGCTGCTGAGCACCGAGGGCCCTGCCGCCAACCCCCACCGCGTCGACGCGGTGTGAGCCTCCGGGCCCGGCCCACACCGCCCGGTGCCGGCCGCCGGTGGACCGCCGTCCCCGGTCGGCCGGTGACGATCGCCGGGTCGCCCACGCCCGGCCCGCCGTTCTCCAGATGCCCCCCGGCGGGCAGTCCGCGGGACCTCGTGTCCGTTTCGGCGCCCGTACGGCACGAGGCCGGGCGCCCACCCCCGACGCGCCGCCCGGCGCTCTCAGCTCCCCTCAGGGCATCGGGAAGTACTGGCGCGGCGTCAGCCCCACGATCCGGTGGAACGCGGCCACGAACGAACTGGCCGATCCGTACCCCACCCGGCGGGCCACCGCCTCGATCGGCAACTCACCCGCGAGCAGCGGCATCGACGCCTGCATCCGCAGCCGCTCCCGCCACTGGCCGAACGTCAGCCCCGTCTCCGCCGTGAAGAGCCGCGCCAGCGTGCGGGCGCTCGCGCCGACCTCGCTGCCCCACGCCTCCAGACCGCGGCCGTCCCGGGGATCGCCGGCGAGCGCCCGCGCCACCGCCCGCGCCCGGGGATCCCTCGGCTCGGTGACGGACACACTGGTCACCGGCAGCGGATCCAGCACGTCGAACACCACGGACTCCGCCCGTTCCCGCGCCCGCGCCGTCAGATCCTCACGGTGCAGATGGTCGATCAGGGCGCTCAGCAGTGGACCGACCGACACCACCGTCGGCTCCGTCCAGGCGTCCGGGCACCTCAGCGGATCGAGATACGGGCTGCGCATGTCCACGGTCCCCATGGCGCCGGTCGCGTGCGGCAGCCGGGCGGGGATCCACAGCGCCATCGACGGCGGCAGCAGCCAGGCCCCCGCCGCCGTTCTGACCGCGAGCAGACCGCTGCGGGACCAGGCGAGTTGATGGACCGGATGGCGGTGGGTGGGAAACCAGGCGCCCTTCGGCAGCGTGAAGGTGCCGACGACGATCGCGGTCCCCGGGGCGGCTCCGTACGGCGCCAGATGTCCGTTCTGCGACATGAGTCGGAAGCCTAGCCCGTGGCGGCCCCGGAGCGAACCGGCTTACCGTCGAATCATGCCGATGAACAAGGCGCACCGCCGACTGTGCAGCTCGGAGAAGTGGGCGAAGACGATGGAGGAGACCTTCCTCCCCTGGGCCCTCGACGGCGTTGAACTCGGCTCCGACGTGCTGGAGATCGGCCCCGGATACGGCGCCAATCTGCGCGTACTGATCGGACTCGCCCCCCGGGTGACCGCCGTTGAGATCGACGGCGACTCCGCTCGGCTCCTCGACGAGACCTGGGGCGACCGGGCGCGCATCGTGCACGGTGACGCGTCGGCCCTGCCACTGCCGGACGGGTCCTTCTCGGCGGTGGTGGCCTTCACGATGCTGCACCACGTACCGACGGACGAACTCCAGGACCGGATCTTCGCCGAGGCGTTCCGGGTGCTGGCCCCCGGCGGGGTCTTCGCCGGGAGCGACAGCCAGCCGAGTCTCCGCTTCCGGCTGCTGCACATCGGGGACACCATGAACACCCTGGACGCGCGCGAGCTGCCCGGGCGGCTGACCGCCGCCGGATTCACCGGTGTGACGGTGGAACCCTCGCCCCTGCCGGGTGGCCGCAGTATCCGCTTCCGGGGCCGCAAGCCGTCATAGCGGTCGCTGGGCGGCGGACTGCGGTGGCCCCTGGTCGACCGCGAGCGAGAACGAATGGCCGGCCGGATCGGAGTAGATCCGGACGTCGCGCGGCCCGCCGTTGTCCTTGGTGTCCACCGGTCTGGCACCCAGGCCCACGGCCTCGCGCTCGGCCTCGTCCATATCGGCATGGGCCACCAGGACGCGCAGGTGGGCCTGTTGCGAGTCCTCCGGCCTGGGCCAGCTCGGGGGCGCGTACCCGAGGTCCCGGCGAATGGCGAGCCGCACCCCGGCGTTTCCGACGATCTCCACGAAGTCGGGGTCGTTCCCGATCCGGACCTCGGCGTTCAGGAGGGCGGCGTAGAACTCCGCCAACTCCAGCGGTTCGGCGCAGTCCAGGACGAGCACACTGGTCTTTTCGACTGTCATGGCGTGCGTCTACCCCCTGTTCCCGCCGCCATACGGTCGTACGGGCGGTCAGGCGGCGCGTAGCGGCGGGCGACGGAGGGCCGTACGGGGATCGCGCGCGCCCCCCGGCTGTGCAGGCTTTCGATAGCGCCCCCGCCCGCGCGCTCCCCACCGGTCCGGGCGCGCTCCCCGCCCGCCTTCACCCCGCCGTCCAGGCGAGCAGCTCATCCGCGCCCCAGGTATTGATCACCCGCTCGGACGGCACCCCACCCCGTTCCGCGCGGGCACAGCCGATGATCTGCCAGTCGAGCTGTCCCGGCGCATGCGCGTCCGTGTCGATCGCGAAGAACACCCCCGCGTCGACCGCGGCACTCAGGAGCCGCATCGGCGGGTCCAGCCGTTCGGGCCGGCAATTGATCTCCACGGCCGTGCCGTGCGCCGCGCAGGCATCGAACACCCGCGCCGCGTCAAAGTGCGACTCCGGCCGGGTGCCGCCCCGACCGGATCCACCACCGCGCGACCGCTCCCGGCCGATGAGCAACCGCCCCGTGCAGTGCCCGACCACATCCACCAGCGGATTCTCCACCGCCGCGATCATGCGGCGGGTCATCTTCGCGGACTCCATCCGCAGCTCCGAGTGGACCGATGCGACCACCAGGTCCAGTTGCGCCAGCAGTTCCGGTTCCTGGTCCAGCGAGCCGTCCGACAGGATGTCG
Source organism: Streptomyces sp. NPDC020965 (assembly GCF_044333555.1). Classification (NCBI taxonomy): domain Bacteria; kingdom Bacillati; phylum Actinomycetota; class Actinomycetes; order Kitasatosporales; family Streptomycetaceae; genus Streptomyces; species Streptomyces sp. NPDC020965. Next base: position 346,010 of record NZ_JBIRRE010000008.1, on the reverse strand, counting down.
CACTCGATACCGGTCAGCAGTCGGAAGGGGGCCCACCGCCGGTTCAGCCCCGCCACCACGTCCAACTGCTCCCGCAGCCGCCCGGCTGAGAGACCGTTGGCGACCGTCAGCCGGGGGGAGTGGTCGGTGAGCACGGCCCACTCGTGTCCCAGTGCGATGGCCGTCCGGCCCATCTCCTCGATCGGACTGCCCCCGTCCGACCAGTCCGAATGTAGATGGCAGTCGCCCCGCAGCAGGGCGCGCAGTGCGCCCCCGCCGTCGGCGAGCGGTGCGCCGGCCTCGTCCTCCAGCCGCTGGAGATAGCCGGGCACCTCCCCGGCCAGGGCCTCCCGTACGACCTTCGCGGTCTTCGGCCCGATGCCCTTGATCCGCTCCAGTGAACCCGTCGCGGCGCGCTCGGCGAGCTCGTCGCCCGTCAGCTCCGCCAGGGTGGCGGACGCGGTTCGGAAGGCGCGGACCCGATAGGTCTCCGCCCGAGCGCGCTCCAGCAGGAACGCGACCCGGTCCAGCGCCTCCACGGGGTCCATGTCCGGCTCCCTCACACCCGTCGCGACCGTGCTCCGGGACCACGGTCCCGGAGCCTCCCCCCACTGTCGCGCGCCGCTCCCACGACGGCACGCCGGGGCGCACCCCACGGGCCGGTTCCGCCGCCCGGAGGCGATGGTCATGGGTTTGGAAGGCCGCAGGCGTGCAACACGGAGTCAGGAGGTGCTCATGGCCGACACATCGAAGAACACGCGGGAGAAGGACCGGGAGAAGGACGGTGACGCACCGTCCGCGCCGGGCGTCACGGAGGTCCTGCGCAGAGCCGGCGCGCAGCTCGCCGAACTCACCGGTCGGGAGACCGAATCGGTCTCCTCGTTCGTCCGGACGGAGGACGGCTGGTCGCTGGAGGTGGAGGTGCTCGAACTGGCACGCGTCCCCAGCACGGCCAGTCTGCTCGCCTGCTACGAGGTGACCCTCGACGAGCAGGGTGAGCTCACCGGTTACCGGCGCATCAGGCGCTACGAGCGGGGTAGGCCGGACCCTCGTTAGCACCGGCCCCCGGTAGGGGCCCGTACGCGCGGTCATCGGGCCGGCCGGAGCACCGGCGCGCCACCGAGGGCGCCGCACGGATCGGACGCACCGATCGGACAGACCCCCCGCCGGGGGACCCCGTCATCGACGCGACGCGATCGACACGGCGCACCCGCCGAGGGGCGCCCGCGAAGCGTCACCGACGGCATGTCACGGACGGCATGTCACCGACGACAAGGAAGGCTGATAGCGATGACAGTTGTGCCCGCACAACAGCAGTCAGGCGGAGGCGGCGGCTCCAGCGGCCTCTACGACGTGCTGGAGCTGATCCTCGACCGAGGTCTCGTCATCGACGCGTTCATCCGCGTCTCCCTCGTGGGCATCGAGATTCTCAAGATCGACATCCGGGTCGTGGTGGCCAGCGTCGACACCTATCTGCGGTTCGCCGAGGCGTGCAACCGCCTCGATCTGGAGGCCGGCCCGCGCAAGGACCCGGGGCTCCCCGATCTGCTCGGCGAGATGACCGAGTCCGGCGCCCGCGGCAAGACCAAGGGCGCGCTCTCGGGCGCCGCCCAGACGGTGGCGGACTCGTTCCAGCAGGCGCGTGACGACAGCAAGGGCGAGGAGCGGTCCGAGTCCAAGCCGCGTGCGCGCACCCGCCGCCCGGCCGCCCGGAAGCAGGAGGAGGAGACGGAATGAGCGTCTACGTCTACGGCATCGCCGACAGTGCCCATCCGAGTCTCCCGGAGCGGACAGACGGGATCGGAGATCCGCCCCGGCCGGTCCGGGTCGTCCGGCACGGCCGGATCGCGGCCCTGATCAGCGACGCGCCGGACGAGGTACGGCCGAAGCGCCGCGATCTGCTGGCCCATCAGAACGTACTGCGGGTGGCCGGCGAGACCGGTGCGGTCCTGCCGCTGCGGTTCGGCGGTGTGTCGCCCGACGAGGAGACCCTGACGTCGGTCCTCGCGGACCGTGAGGAGTACTACGTCGAACGGCTCGGCACCCTTCAGGGCAAGGTCGAGTACAACGTGAAGGTCACCCACGACGAGGAGGCCGTGCTCCACCGCGTGCTCGCCGACGACCCCGGCCTCCGGGCGATGGCCGAGACCAACCGGGGCGCGGGCGGCGGCTCGCACAGCCAGAAGCTCCAGCTCGGCGAGGCCATCGCGGCGGCCGTCCAGCGCCGGGAGACGGACGACGCCGATCTGGTGCGGTCCGCGCTGGAGGGCGCCTGTGAGGAGATGAACGCCGGGCCGCAGAGTCTCGGCTGGCTGGCGAACCTCTCCTTCCTGGTGGAGCGCGACCGCAGCGCGGCCGTGGTGGAGGCGGTCGACGCGCTGCGGGTGGCACACCCCCATCTCGTACTGACGCTCACCGGGCCACTGCCCCCCTACAGCTTTGTGGAGTGAGCGTGGGGCTGATCGGTGAACTGCTGGCACTGCCCGCCGCCCCGTTCCGCGGCTCCCTCTGGGTGCTGCGGAAGGTGGTGGACGAGGCGGAGCGGCAGTTCTACGACCCAGCGGCCGTCCAGGCCGAACTGGCCCGTCTCGCAGAACAACTCGAAGCGGGCGAGATAGACGAAGCCGCGTTCGACCGCCAAGAGGACGAACTCCTCGACCGGCTGGAGACCGCGCAGAACAGAGAGCAGGGACGATGAACACCAGGCTGACGATCGGCCTCGCCGTGGGCGCGGGCTATGTGCTCGGGCGTACGAAGAAGGCGAAGCTGGCGTTCGCCGTCGGCACGATGGTGGCGGGCCGGCGGATGACGGCCGGACCCGGGGCCGTCGGAGAACTGATCACCCGGCAACTGCGGGAGAATCCGCGCTTCAAAGAGTTGGGCGATCAGCTCCGCGGCGATCTGAGCGGTGTCGGCAAGGCCGCCGCCGGGGCGCTCGTCATGAAGCGGCTGGACTCGCTCGCCGACCGGCTGCACGACCGGACACTGGACGTCCAGGACCGGATCGACGGCGTCACCCCCGGAAAGTCCGGAGAATCCGGCGACGATGGTGCCGGTGGTGACGACGCTCGGCCCGACGGCGATGGCGATGGCGAGGCGGAGCGGGAGGAGAAACGGCCCGCGAAGAGGTCCACCGCTCGGAAGTCCACCGCCCGGAAGTCCACCGCGCGCCGGGCGTCCACCGAGTCGGACAGGACCGCGGGCACCGCGCGCCGGGCGGCGAAGAAGGCCCCCGGCTCCTCAGCCGGGAAGAACGCGTCGAACGGGGGCCGGAGCCGTGGCTGACACATCGAATCCGTCGCTCGTCGACCACCCCGCCGTCCAGCGGTTGAAGGACGAGGCCCAGGGCTATCTGGCCGCCCGGGCGCAGCGGGCCCTGATGTCCGCCGGCGAGAAGCTGGGCCGGGCCACCGGCAGGCTCGACGACATCGCGGAGGGCCGCAGCCCGGGGCTGGCCAAGGCGGCACTGGCCACCGGCCGCAAGGTGGCCGAGGGAAAGAACCCGGTGCGGGGCGCGCTCGAAGCCGGGGCGTCGCACGTCAAGGACAACGTCACCCAGGCGCTCAAGGGGCTCGGAAAGAAGAAGTCCAAGGGTGGCGGCGGCAAAAAGCCCGTCGTCATCATCGAATCGGTCGATGTGGGTGTTCCGGTCCGTGAGGCGTACGACCAATGGACCCGTTACCAGGACTTCTCCACCTTCGCGCACGGCGTCAAGAGCGCGAGCGCGGCCGACGACACCACATCGGACTGGCAGGTCAAGGTGTTCTGGTCCAGCCGGAGCTGGCAGGCCCGGACGACCGAGCAGATACCGGACACCCGGATCCAGTGGACGTCCGATGGCGCCAAGGGCAGCACCAAGGGCGTCGTGACCTTCCACTCCCTCGGCGACACCCTCACCCGGGTGCTGCTGGTCGTGGAGTACTACCCCCAGGGGCTCTTCGAGCGGACGGGCAACATCTGGCGCGCCCAGGGCCGCCGGGTACGGCTCGACCTCAAGAATTTCGCCCGGCACATCTCGCTCCGCGGTACGGCGGAGGACGGCTGGCGCGGCGAGATCCGGGACGGCGAGGTGGTGCTCAGCCACGATGACGCCGTCGCGGATGAGGAGGAGCGGGCGGCGGACGCCCGGGACGAGGACTGGGCCGACGGCTCCGGCGACGGCCCCGTCGAGTACGAGGACGAGGACGAGAGCCAAGACGCATCCGGCGACGCGGCCGACTACGAAGACGACGACGAGGCCGACGTCGAGTACGAGGACGAGCCGGCCGACCCGGAGGACGAAGCCGAGGACGCGGAGGACGGCGGCTACGAGGACGAAGCCGAGGTCGAGGATGAGCCGGCCGCCGAGGAAGAGGGCTACGAGGACGACGGCTACGAGGACGAGACGAACGCCGATGCCGATACCCGGGAGCGCCGATGACCACGCCGACCAGGCTCTCGGACCCGTACGGCTCCGGTGGTGGCGCCAACCTCGCCGATATCCTCGAACGGGTGCTCGACAAGGGGATCGTCATCGCGGGTGACATCCGCATCAACCTCCTGGACATCGAACTCCTCACCATCAAGCTGCGGTTGATCGTCGCCTCCGTCGACAAGGCGAAGGAGATGGGCATCAACTGGTGGGAGGACGACCCGGAGCTCTCCACCGGAGCCCGGCGCCGGGAGCTGGCAGCCGAGAACGAACGGCTCCAGCGGCGGATCGCCGAACTGGAGTCGGCCGGACGGGAGGGCTCCGGCGAGGTCAAGACCGGGACCGGGACCGTGGAAGAGATCAGGGGAGAACGGGCATGACCGACCTGCGCTATGTGTACGCCGTGACCCGCCCCTTCCAGGCCGCGCTGCCCGCGGATCTGCTGGGTGTGGCCGGGGCCCCGGCGTACCGGCTCGACCATGACGGGCTGGTCGCCGTGGTCTCCGCCGTGCCCGCCGAGGACTTCGACGAGGTTCCACTCAAGGAACGCCTCGAAGACCTCGACTGGCTCGGCGCGACCGCCCGCGGGCACGAGGCCGTGGTGACCGCCCTCGTCTCCGTCACTGGGCCGTTGCCGCTGCGGCTCGCCACCGTCTGCCGTGACGACGACGGCGTACGCCGGCTGCTCGAATCCGGCCGGGCCCGGTTCGTCCGGACCCTGGACCGGCTCGACGGACGGGTCGAATGGGGGGTGAAGGTGTACACGGAGGCACCGGCCGCCGAACCGAAGGCACCCGCCGCTGAACCGGAGGCGCCGGCCGAGCCCGCCCCGGCCACCGGCCGCGACTACCTCCGCCGCCGGCTGCGGGAACGCCGTACGGGCGAACGCTCCTGGGAGCACGCCGACGCCGTCGCGCGTGGACTCCACGGGGAGCTGTCCCGCCATGCGGAGGCCGTCCGCTGGCACCGGCCGCAGCAGGCCCGGCTCTCCGGGGTGCCCGGCGAGAACATCCTCAACGCCGCCTATCTCGTACCGCGGGCGTCCGGCGCCGCCTTCGTCGAGACGGTACGGGAGTGGCCGGCCGCGCCGGGGGTACGGGTGGAGCTGACCGGGCCCTGGGCCCCGTACTCCTTCGCAGACGCAGACGCAGACGCAGACGCAGACGCAGACGCAGACGCAGACGGGGAAGCGGGCGCGGGCCGGGACGCGGCGGGCGATGCCCCGCCCACGGTCACCGGCGACGGGACCGGCGGTACGGAGGGTGGCGGACCGCCGCGCGCGGAGGACGGCCGATGACCTACGCGGAATCGTCCCCGCTGGCGGAACGACAGGTCGCCCTGGTCGATCTGCTCGACCGGCTGCTCGCCGGCGGTGTGGTGATCAGCGGTGACCTCACCCTGCGGATCGCCGATGTGGACCTCGTACGGATCGACCTCAAGGCCCTGGTCAGCTCCGTCACCGACCAGGTGCCCTCCCCCTGGGAGCCGGCCCCGGACCTCCTGGAGGGGAGGCTGTATGACTGAGCGTCGCAAGCTCGACCTCGATGCCGACACGGTCGAACGCGATCTCGCGAAACTCGTACTGACCGTGGTGGAACTGCTGCGTCAGCTCATGGAGCGCCAGGCCCTGCGGCGGGTCGACACAGGAGATCTGACCGAGGAGCAGGAGGAGCGGATCGGGCTTACCCTGATGCTGCTGGAGGACCGGATGGGTGTGCTGAGGGAGGAATTCGGGCTGAAGCCCCAGGACCTCAATCTTGACCTCGGGCCGCTCGGACCGCTTCTCCCCAGGTCCTGACCCGATACCGGATCTTCTCCCCGGACCTGATCCGACCCAGGAAGCAATTGGTGGCGGCGGTGCCCGAAACGCGCACATCGATCGGAGGCGCTGTCGCCGGGTTCGTCGGGCTGCACTGGCGGGACCCCGCCGTGGTCCAGACGGTCCGGTCCGCCACTGCCGCCACCATCGCCTATGTCGTCGCCCTCTGGCTCAGCAGTGAACCGGCCCCGCTCACCGCGCCCCTGACCGCCCTGCTCGTCGTGCAGGTGACGCTCTACTCCACCCTCACCACCGGTATCCGGCGGGTGAACGCCGTGGTCGCCGGGGTGCTGATCGCCAGTGCCTTCAGCGTGCTCGTCGGGCTCTCCTGGTGGAGCCTCGGGCTGATCATCTTCGCCTCGCTGATCGTCGGGCACATGGTCCGGGTCAGCGAGTTCGTCCCCGAGGTCGCCATCAGCGCCATGCTGGTGCTCGGCGTCACCCGGGTGGCGGACACGGCCTGGGACCGGGTGTTGGAGACACTCATCGGCGCGGTGGTGGGGCTGCTCTTCAACGTGCTGTTCGTGCCACCCGTCTGGGTGGACACCGCCGGCGAGTCCATCGCCGATCTGTCCCGGCGGATGCGCCGGCTGCTGCTCCGGGTCGGTGAGGAGGTGAACGCGCCCGCCTCCGTGGAGATCGCCGCCGCCCGGCTGCACGAGGCGCGCCGACTCGACAACGACGTCGCCGATGTGGACGGGGCGCTCCGCCAGGCCGAGGACAGCCTCCGGTTCAACCCGCGCGTCCGGGAGGGGCTGCTCCACCGGGTCGTGCTGCGGACCGGCCTGGACACGCTGGAGATCTGCGCGGTGGTGCTGCGGGTGCTGGCCAGGACCATGACCGACCTCGCCAAGGAGCGGGGCGACGAGGACCTCTTCCAGCCGGAGGCCGGGCGCGCCATCGAGGAACTGTTCGCGCATATCGCCGACGCCCTGGTCAGTTTCGCGGTGCTGGTCACCTCGCAGGTGAGCGAGAGCGCCGAGGCCGCGGAACGCCGTCTCGCCTGGGAACTCGCCGCCGCGGCCGTCAGCCGGGACCGGGTGGCGGCGCTGCTGCTCGCGGGTGTCCAGCGGCATCCGGGGAACTGGCAGTTGCACGGTGCGATGCTCACGGAGGTCGACCGGATCCTGGACGAGCTGGACCCGGAGCACCGTTCCCGGCGCCTGATGGAGGAACTGGACCGCAGCGCCCGCGAACAGCGGGAGAAGTACCCGCGGCTGGCTGCGGCCCTCCAGTGGATGAAGGGCCTGCGCCGGCGCCGGACCGCCTCGCGCTAGCGCACGGCAGTCAGACACGGTCTGACGGGGGCGCCGCCTCCCGGGAACGTACGACAACTCGTGGGTCGAACGGCACGGCTCCGGCATCCGGGCCGTTTCATCCGGTTTGATCCTGGGATACCCGTGTACGGCGCGGCGGTGGGCCCCCGGTCACGGGAGCTCTCCCCGTCAGTCAGGAGGCGCCCCATGAGCGGTACCGGAGAGGCCACGGCGGGCACCATCACCACTCGGGTACCCGCGCGGTTGGACCGGCTGCCCTGGTCGCGATGGCACTGGATGATCGTGATCGGCCTGGGCACCGTATGGATCCTCGACGGTCTGGAAGTGACCGTCGTCGGGAACATCGCCGGCCGGCTCTCCGAGGACGACAGCGGACTCCCCATCAGCGACGCCCAGGTCACCGGGGTGGCGGCGGCCCTCTATGTGGCCGGAGCCTGTTCGGGTGCGCTCTTCTTCGGCTGGCTCACCGACCGCTACGGCCGCAAGAGACTCTTCCTGATCACCCTGGCGGTCTATCTGACCGCGACCGCGCTGACCGCCGTCTCCTTCTCCGTCTGGTGGTTCTTCCTCTTCCGCTTCCTCACCGGCTTCGGTATCGGCGGCGAGTACGCGGCCATCAACTCCGCCATCGACGAGCTGATCCCCAGCAAGTACCGGGGCCGGGTCGATCTGATCATCAACGGCAGCTACTGGCTCGGGGCCATGGGCGGGGCACTGCTCTCGGTGCTCGCGCTCAACACCGACATCTTCCCCGCGAACATCGGCTGGCGGCTCACCTTCGCCCTCGGTGTCGTCCTCGGTCTGGTCATCCTGCTGGTCCGCCGTCATGTGCCGGAGAGCCCGCGCTGGATGCTCATCCACGGTCAGGCCGACGGGGCGGAGCGCCTCGTCGACGACGTGGAACGCCAGGTCGAACGGGAGAAGGGCCGGACCCTGCCCGAACCGGCCACCGAGATGACCATCCACCAGCGGCACAGCATCGGGTTCGGCGAGATCGCGCGGACGGTCTTCCGGGTCTATCCCCGGCGCGCGACGCTCGGCTTCGCGCTCTTCGTCGGGCAGGCGTTCCTGTACAACGCGATCACCTTCGGCTTCGGCTCGATCCTGGTCAAGTTCTTCGACGTCTCCACCAGTACGACCGGGTACTTCTTCGCCGTCATCGCCTTCGGCAACTTCCTCGGGCCCCTGCTGCTCGGCCGGCTCTTCGACACCTGGGGCCGACGACCGATGATCGCGGGAACCTACATCCTCTCCGGGCTGCTGCTGTACGTCACCGCCTGGTTCTTCGGCGCGGGCTGGCTCACCGCGACCACCATGACCGCGTGCTGGGCGGTGGTGCTCTTCTTCGCTTCGGCCGGGGCGAGTTCGGCCTACCTCACGGTCAGCGAGATCTTCCCCATGGAGACCCGTGCGATGTCCATCGCGTTCTTCTACGCCATCGGCACGGCGGCGGGCGGGATCTCCGGCCCCCTTGTCTTCGCCGAGCTGACCGAGAGCGGAGTCGTCGCCGACGCCGTGCTGGCGTTCTGCGTCGGGGCCACGCTGATGGTGCTCGCCGGGTTGGTCGCGGTGTTCTTCGCGGTCGCCGCCGAGGGCCGTTCCCTGGAGGACATCGCGACCCCGCTCTCCGTGCTGCCCCCGGCGGACACCGGCCGACCGACGGCGGGAGGGAAGGAAGGGCGGAACGGCGGCACCCCCGGCGGTCCCGCCCTCTGATCCCCCCGGCAGGTCACCCGGGCGCCCCCCGGGTGGACCGGTATGACCGGGGTGTTTCACAAGAGGCGCAACGGGCACGTTGGGGGCGACAGGTCGCAGCCATGCGCGGGTGATGAGAGCCGGTGCACTGGCGGTGGACAGCGCGCCCTGCCAACCTCGGCGGAGCGCGCCTCTCGCCGGGGGTACGGCGGGCCGGACGAGGGTCAGGGAGACAGGAGAGCCCATGGTGTCGGGAGTTGCCGGACAGCCACCGGGAGACGGCGCGCTCGGTGGTCGCTTCGGCGTCGAGGTGATACCGGATGCCGGCGTGGCCGGCCCCCTTGTTCTCGTCCTCGCGGGCGAACTCGATCACGACACGGCCGAACCGCTCCGTGACGCGCTCCGGGCGGGCGTGGACCATGCCTCCGGGCGCGTGCTGGTCGACTGCGCCGGGCTCCAGTTCTGTGATTCCACCGGACTGAACGTCCTGCTGCGGGCGAGACTGGACGCCAAGGAGAGCGGCTGCCGGCTGGAACTGGCCGCACTCCAGCCACCCGTCGCTCGCATGTTCGAGATCACGGGGGCTGACACGGTGTTCCAGATCCACGAGAGCCTGGAAGCGGCGCTCGCGGACGAGCGACGGCCGGAGACCTAGGGAATCCCCCGCCGACCTGCCCGGACCGGGAGCCCCCGGCCGGGCGGCGGTGACCGATGACAACACAGCGGACGGGCGTGCCGGAGTACGGCGGGCGGTCCGGACTGTGACGAAACGACCCAGCGGAGGAGTGATGGCCACGGACCTCCGTGGGCAGGAACAGACACGCCGGCTCGGGCTGTTCGGTACGGCCGGAGTGGTCGGCCGCTGCCGGGACTTCACCGCGCGGGCGCTCGCCGACTGGGGGTGGGGTCCGGGCGCCGAGGAGCGCGTCGACGATGTACTCCTCCTCGTCTCCGAGCTGATCACCAACGCGTGCCTGCACGCGGGCGGACCGACCGAGCTGGTGCTCCGCCACCGCCCCGACCGGCTGCGGATCGAGGTCGCCGACCCCAGCTCCGAACCACCCCGGCCGCGCCCCCGGGACGTCACCCTGCCCGGCGGCCACGGCCTGATAGTGCTGGAGCGGCTGGCGCGGCGCTGGGGATCGGTGCCGGCCGGGGAGGGCAAGGTGGTCTGGGTGGAGGTCACCCCGACGATCGACCCCGAATGAGCGTCACCCCCCCGCTGAAGGGTCGGCCGCCCCTTCGGCGACGGGGGAACCGCCTGCTCCGTGACCGTCCCGGAGCCATGGCGGTCGTCCTCCGCGTTCACCGGGTGAACTCCCGTTCTGCCGTTGTTCAGGGTGTCACCGGGTTGCCGACATGACAGAGTGGATGCGTGTGGGCAGCCGTTGAAACTGCTGTGCGCCACGGCCAAACCACCTTTCCGAGTTCTCGCAGCGCGGTGCCGTCGACCGGTGCCGGGAGTCATGAGAGGTGAGGTCAGCGATGGATCTGCCCGACCCCGTGGCCGATGCGGGCGGTGCCTCGCCCGGACCGCACCGGGCTCCGCCCTCCGCCCAGCTCAGCGAGGAGGGGCTGCGCAAACTGCTGGCCGGACTCACCGCCGTACGCGACGGTGATCTCTCCGCCCGGCTGCCCGACGAGGCCGAGGGGTTACTCGGGGAGATCGCGACCGTCTACAACGGCATGGTGGAACAGTTGTCGCTGGTCACCGCCGAGGTCACCCGGGTCGCCCGGGAGGTCGGCGGACAGGGCCTCCTCGGCGGCCACGCCCGCGAACCGCGCGTCAGCGGCGTCTGGAAAGAGCTGACCACCGGCGTCAACACCATGGCCGACAATCTGACCGCACAGGTCCGGAACATCGCCCAGGTCGCGACGGCGGTCGCACGCGGCGACCTCACCCAGAAGATCAGGGTCGACGCACGCGGCGAGATCCTGGAGCTGAAGGAGACCATCAACACGATGGTGGACCGGCTCTCGTCCTTCGCCGAAGAGGTCACCAGGGTCGCCCGCGAGGTCGGTACGGAGGGGAAACTCGGCGGCCAGGCCACGGTCCGGGGCGTCTCCGGCACCTGGAAGGACCTCACCGACAACGTCAACTTCATGGCCGACAACCTGACCAACCAGGTCCGGAACATCGCCCAGGTCACCACCGCCGTCGCACGCGGCGACCTCACCCGGAAGATCGACGTCTCCGCGCGCGGGGAGATCCTGGAGCTCAAGACCACCATCAACACCATGGTCGACCAGCTCTCGTCGTTCGCCGCCGAGGTCACCCGAGTCGCCCGGGAGGTCGGCAGCGAGGGGCGCCTCGGCGGCCAGGCCGAGGTGGAGGGCGTCTCCGGCACCTGGAAACGCCTCACCGAGAACGTCAACGAACTCGCCGGCAACCTCACCCGCCAGGTCCGCGCCATCGCCGAGGTGACCAGCGCGGTCGCGGAGGGCGACCTCACCCGCTCCATCACCGTCGAGGCCCCCGGGGAGGTCGGCGACCTCAAGGACAACATCAACGCGATGGTCGAGTCGCTCCGCGTGACGATCCGGGCCAACGAGGAACAGGACTGGCTCAAGACCAATCTGGCCCGGGTCTCCAGTCTGATGCAGGGCACCAGAAGTCTCTCCGCCATCGCCGACCTGATCATGGACGAGGTGCCGCCGCTGGTCTCCGCCCAGTACGGCGGCTTCTTCCTCACCCGCGACGGCGAGCGCGGTCCCGAGCTGGTCATGACCGCCGCGTACGGATCCCCCGACGATCCGGACCACGGACCGCGCCGCTTCCTGTTCGGCCAGTCGCTCGTCGGGCAGGCGGCGCGCAGCCGCCGCACCATCGCCGTCCACGACCTGCCCCCGGGGTACGCCACCATCGCCTCCGGCGCGGGCGCCATGGACCCCAGCACCCTGGTGGTCCTGCCGATCGTCGTGGAGGACCAGGTACTGGCCGTCATCGAGTTGGCGGCACTGCGCCCCTTCACCCCCATCCACCGGGATTTCCTCGATCAGTTCATCGAGACCGTCGGGGTCAACGTCAGCTCGCTCATCGCCAACCTGCGCACCGACGAACTGCTCGAACAGTCCCAGCGGCTCACCGCCGAACTCAGCGCCCGCTCGAAGGAGTTGCAGGCCCGGCAGGAGGAGCTCCAGCGCTCCAACGCCGCGTACCGGGAGAAGGCGGCCCTGCTGGCCGACCGCAACCGGGACATCGAGCGGAAGAACCTGGAGATCGAACAGGCCCGCCAGGAGCTGGAGGCGCGGGCCCAGCAGCTCTCCCGCACCTCCATGTACAAGTCCGAGTTCCTGGCCAATATGAGCCATGAGCTGCGCACTCCGCTGAACAGCCTGCTGATCCTGGCCCAGTTGCTCGCCCAGAACCTGGAGGGCAACCTCTCCGACAAACAGGTCGACTACGCCGAGGTGATCCACTCGGCCGGCTCCGATCTGCTCCAACTGATCAACGACATCCTCGATCTGTCGAAGGTCGAGGCGGGGAAGATGGATGTCCACCCCGAGGCGTTCGAGCTGCGCCAACTCCTGGAGTACGTGGAGGCGACCTTCCGGCCCGTCGCGAGCGAACGCGAGCTGGAGTTCCGGGTGATCGCCGCGCCCGGCATCCCGGCCGGACTGACCACCGACGAGTCCCGGCTCCGGCAGGTGCTGCGCAATCTGATCTCCAACGCGCTGAAGTTCACCGAGCGCGGCCGGGTCGAACTCCGCGTCGAGAACGCCACCGCCGCCGAACTCCCCGCGGTGTTGCGCGGCAGCGGCCCCACCCTCGCCTTCCGGGTCAACGACACGGGCATCGGCATTCCGGCCAACCGGCTCCAGAGCGTGTTCGGCGCCTTTCAACAGGGTGACGGCACCACCTCCCGGCGCTACGGGGGAACCGGCCTCGGGCTCTCCATCAGCCGCGAGGTGGCGCATCTCCTCGGTGGCACCGTCACCGTCGCGAGCACCCTGGGCGAGGGCAGCTCCTTCACGCTCTACCTGCCCGTGCACGCGCTGTCCGGCCCCCGGCCCGCCGTCCCGGACGCGACGGCGGAACTCCTCCCGGACCAGCGGGAGCGGGAGCCCGCCGGGGACCGGACGGTCCTGGTGGTCGACGACGACACCCGCAATGTCTTCGCCCTCACCGAGGTCCTGGAGAGCGAGGGCATGGTCGTCCTCCAGGCGGGTGGCGGCCGGGCGGGGATCGAGCTGCTGCACGCCCACGGCGGAGTGGACCTGATCGTGATGGATGTGATGATGGCAGGGATGGACGGTATCGCCACCATGGCGGCGATCAGGGAGATGCCCCGGTTCGCCCAGGTGCCGATCATCGTGGTGACGGCCAAGGCCATGCCGGGAGACCGGGCCGATGTGCTGGCGGCCGGAGCCAACGACTACGTGGCCAAACCGGTGGAGACGGATGTGTTGCTGAGGAAGATCCGCGCACTGCTGGCGGACAGCCACTGAACCGGTCCCGTACGGGTGTAAGGGGCATTGTTCCTGGGCACCCGGGGCCCGTAATCCCCGTAGGAAAGGCCGGACTCATGGGCTGGATGAAGGCGAAGCTCAAGCAGGCGATGGGCAGCAAGAAGGAGGCGGACGGCGCCGCGCTCGGCGACGAACGCATGAAGCGCGAGGGCCGTGAGGAGCGTGTGCGCGGCCGTGACGAGGCGGCCGAACTCCGGGCGGCGGCGCGCCGCCGCAGGCACGGAGAGTAGGCCGCGCCTCCCGGTGGGTCGCCGCGTTTCCGGTGGCGCGCCGTACGCGTGGTAGGGCCGCACCGCTGTCGGTGCGCACCACGTGTGACAGCGCGTCCCGTGCTTCTGGTGTCCCGCTCCGCGCCTCGACCGCTGGTGGGCCTGCTTCCCGGCGGTCGAGGCGCCCTCGGCGGTCATGCCCACAGCAGGGCTCAGTCCGTGCCCTCGGTGGTGTCCCGGACCCGGACCGCGATGAGGCTCGTGTCGTCGTCCGTGTCTCCCGTCGCCGCCCCCAACAGCCGGTCGACCTGTTCATCCACCCCGTACCCGCTCAACTCCTCCGCGCGGTGCAGCAGTGCCGACAGGCCCTCGTCCAGCGCGTCGTGGCGGCGCTCGATAAGGCCGTCGGTGTACAGCAACAGGGTGTCGCCCGGTTCGAGCCGGGTGGTCGTCTCCTGGTAGGTGGCGTCCGGCATCGCCCCGAGCAGGATGTCGCGGGGCGGTTCGAGCAGCCGCCCCCGGCCGTTGCGCAGCAACAGCAGGGGGAGGTGTCCCGCGCTGGCCCAGCGCAGGGTGCGGTCGGCGGGGTCGTAGAGCGCGCAGACGGCGGTCGCCGTGGGGTGGCCCGGAGTGTGCAGGGTGACTTCGTTCAGCCACGCCATCAGCCGGCCGGGGGTGTGTCCGGTGAAGGCCAGTCCGCGCAGCGCGTTGCGCAGGGCGACCATGCCGGTGGCGGAGTCGATGCCGTGTCCGGCGATGTCCCCCACCGCCACCAGCACCTTCCCTCCGGGCAGGGGGAGTACGTCGTACCAGTCGCCGCCGACGCGATACTCCTGCACGGCGGGCCGGTAGCGGGCGGTGGCCTGGAGCCCCGGCAGCATCTGGAGCGCCGGGACCTCCGGGACGATCGCCTGCTGGAGCTGGAGGGCCAGCCGGTGGCGCATGGCCGCCCGCGCCTGCACGGCGGTGAGCTGGTCGAAGGTCGCCGAGAGCGCGACCTCGGTGTGGTACTCGGCGGACACGTCCTGGTAGACGCCGGTGATGCCGATCAGAACCCCCTCCGCGAGCAGCGGCTCCGCCGTGATCCGGACGTGTCGGGGGCGGCCCTCGTCCCGGACGAAGCGGATCACGGCGGCGGCGCCGTCGCGGCGCTCGGTCAGCTGGGTCAGCAGCTCGTCGAAATCGTCCTGGTCGTCGGGGTGCACCCGGCGCCGCAGCTCCGTGACCGGGATCGGCGGCCGGTCCCTGGGCACACCGAAGATCCCGTACGCCTGCTCGCTCCAGGTCGAGGTGCCCGTCAGCAGACTGTCCTCGAACGAGGCGATGCCCTGGAGCCGGGCGATGGCACGGACGGCGGAGATGCCCCGGTCGCTGCTGGTGTGCCAGAGCACGAGGGTGCGCCGGGAATCCAGTGGCAGCGCCCGTACGTCGAGGAACGGGGCGCTGCCGGAACGAGTCTCGCGCTCGGCGGGCAGCCGGGCCGTGCGCTGGAGTGAAGTGCTCCGCGCCGCCCGGTCCGCCAGCCGGGCGATATCGGCGTGGACCAGCGGGAACAGTCTGCTGAGCGGCTGTCCGGCCGATCCGTCGGCGACGCCGAGTGCCGTTCTGGCGGCCTTGTTCAGATGCTCCACCGTCGGCGCCGGATCACCGGGTTCGCGGTACAGGGTCGCGGCCGGGTGCGCCAGGGCGTCGAGGAGGTCGTCGAGCGCGGGCAGCGGGGAGGTTTCGTGCTCGACGGCGGTCAGTACGCGCGCGGCGACCTCCATCAGGTCCTCCAGGGCGTGGCGCAGTGGCTCGCCGAACTCCGTGCGGTCGGGCCAGACGACCAGCGCCACGCCGACGGTCGCGCCCCGCAGGCGCAGTGGCAGCAGGGCGCGCCCCGCCTGGGGGCCGGGGCCCGGCAGCACATCGCCCGTCGGTGGTCCCGCGTCGAGCCAGACGGGCGTGCCGTCCAGCAGGGGCGACCGGAAGTGCGGGGGGAGCGCGGGGGGAATCCACTGCCACTGGGCCGCCTCGGTGGCGCTCACCCCCGCGTGGCCGGTGAGCCGGAGGCAGCCGGACTCGGTGTGCCGCCAGAGCCAGAGGGCTCGCGCGCCCAGGGGCGTGAGGCCGCCGCGGAGCAGGGTGGCCGCGGCCTCGTTGACGGTGTGGCGGGCCTCCGCCGCCGTCGCGGTGCGGCGGGCGCGACGCGCCTGGGTCCGGTCGGTGCCGGGGGCGGGTGGGGCGGCGGTGACCGAGATGGTTCCGGCGACGCCGTTGACGATGTCGGCGGCGAGGTCCTCCACGCCGACCCCGGTCTCCCGGGCCAGCCGGGTGAGATGCTCACCCGCATCGGCGGGCGATGTGGTGAGCCGGGTGGCCAGGACCCCGGTCGCGAGATCCAGCAGCCTGCGCCTGATGAGCTCGGCCCGTAGCCCGGCGTTCTCGGCGGACAGGTCCGCCACCGTGGCGGACAGCTCGTCCTGTTCGCGGCCCGGATCCGAAGGATCGCGCGGGTCCCGCGCAGGCGTGATCACAAGCACTCCCATCCCGGCAGGAGGCGCGACACCGCGTGATCGCGCCGTTCCGGATTGTACGGGCGCCGCCCCGGCGCGGCACGGGATACCAGTCATGTCATGACCATGCTTGGACAGGAGTGCGAGGCCGTTGCGGAGGGCTTGCGTGCTCCTGTCCTGGTTGTGGCCGGATGGCCGTCGAATGGGTGAGCGTGGCGGGCGGAGGGGCGGGTGCATGACTCGAACGTGAATTCGAACGGCGTGTCGTGGGCATCGCCCCTCCGTGACGGTCGGCGATCCATCCGCCCGATCGGTCCCTCGGCGAGCGCTTCCGTGCGGTCTCCTCCACGGCGGGTGCGGCTCGCGAGGCCCCCGCGTGACCTCAGTGGCTCCGCCCCGGCAGCTCCGCGTAGGCGGCCCGCATGGCCGCGCGGACGGGTGCCGGGGGCGGCGGCCCGTAGGTGCTCTCGACGATCTGCCGCGCGATCTCCCGCAGCTTCACATTGGTGTGCTGGGAGACATCCACCAGTACCCGCCACGCCTCCTCCGGAGTGCAGCCGGCGGTCGCCATGACGATGCCCCGCGCCATGTCGATGACCGGGTGGGAGGAGAGGGCCTGCCGCAACCCCGCCACCTCGGCGCGCAGCGCGGCCGTCTCGCCCGCGCCGGTTCCGGTTCCGGTGCTCGCGAGTCCGCCGGGGTTGGTCTCCGTGCTGGCGGGCCCGCCCGTGCCCGGGCTGGTGTCCGTGCCGGCGGGCCTCCCCGTGACCGCGCTGGTTTCCGTGCTGCCGACGTCGCCCGCCGTGTCCCTGACCTCGCCCGTACCGGTGTCCGCGTGGTCGCCCCCGACCCGGTCCCGCTCCCTGCCGGAGCCCGCCCGGGCCCCGGCGGCGGCGTCCGCGCGGTCCATCCCTCCGTCGTCCGTCCAGGTCATGGCCTTCCGCTCCCTTCGAACGGCCGGGCGGTGCCCCTCATCCACCGCTCCTGCCCCCGGAGCGGCGCCGGACACGCACCCGCAGCCGGGGGGCCTGCGCACGTTTCGGGCCACGGGAGCGCGGTACCGGGAGAGCATGCGCCCCTTTCGTACGGGGGAGCGCAGGCGCCCGACGGTTGGGCCCTCAGCCGTCGGGCGCCGCCCCGGCCCGGGGCGGGGGAACTGTCAGGCGCCGCTGGTGATGGTGAACAGGGCCCCGTCCGGGTCCCGGATCGTCGCCTCCAGGGTGCCGTCCGCCGCCGTCCGCCGGTCCAGGACCGTGCCCCCGTGGTCCCGCGCCGCGTGGGCCGTCGCCTCCAGGTCCGTGACGGGGAAGTGGACGTCCCACCGGGGTCGGTCCAGCGGATGGGGGGCCGCGCCCCGTACCCCCGCCGTACTGAGCCGCGCCAGCACATGGCCGCTGCTGATCAGGACGACCTCGTCGTTCTCGTAACTCACCTCGCAGCCGCCGGGCGCCCCGCTGGCCCAGTCCAGCACCTCTCCGTAGAAGATCGCCGCCTCGAACGCGTTCCGGGTCCGCAGCAGCAGCCACGCCGGCGCGTTCTTGTGCCCGGACTGCCAGTCGGGGATCCTCGCCCCCTCCCAGATGCCGAAGACCGCGCCGTCCCGGTCCGCCGCCAGCGCACCCCGCCCCAGGGAGAAGGCCAGCGGTCCCACGGCGACCGTCCCGCTGCGCTCCCGGATGCGCGCCGTGGTCACGTCCGCGTCCGCGATGGCGAAGTACGGCGTCCAGGCGACGGCCATCTGCATGGTGGGCGCCAGCGCGCCGACACCGGCGACCGGGGCGCCGTCGAGGAAGGCCACCCGAAATTCGGCCCCGAGCTTGCCCTGGTGGAACTCCCACCCCAGCACGGCGCCGTAGAAACGCTGGGACACATCGAGATCCCGGGCCATCAGACTGACCCAGCAGGGCGCGCCGATGGCGTCGGCGGTCGATGCCATGCCCGGCTCGTCGGCCGGATTCGTCTTCTTGTCCATCACACTCGTGTCCTGAGGTAGACGAGGCGTATCGGCGGAGGCCCCGGTGGCGGGGTCCGTGGACCAGGTGGCGCGGGCGTGCCGGGGGTGGGGCGCGCTGCGGAGATCCGGGGTTCCCTCATCCTCCCCGGCACCCCGCGTCCCCGCGAGTCGCGCGCCCTTTCGGCGCGACCGGTGGGGGTGTACGGGGTCACACCGGGCGGGCGGCCGTCTCCCCACCCGGTGTGACCCCGTACGGGGCGACACTGGGAGCGGGGGGCGGGAAGGAGAACGTCGCCATGACGCACGCCGAGAACCAGCACAGGGGCATCGACGCCGGCCGGCTCGGTGAGCAGGAGCTGATCCGGGAACTGGAGAACATCCACCGGAGCAGGCACGACACACTGCTGCACGGCTCGCGCGGCGCGCTCGCCGCGCACACCACCCGCATGGCCGAGCTGGAGGAGGAGTATGTGCGCCGCCATCCGGACCGGCCGGTGGCTCCCGGCCGGACGCGGGCCGGCGCCCGCGCGCGACCGGCCGCGACCTGACCCGTCTCGCGGAGGTGCGGTGGCCGTGCCACGGCCAGGAACCGTCCCGTGACCGCCCGCGCTCGTCGCTCCCGGGAGCCGTCCGGCAGCCGTACCCGGGGGAGCCGTACGGACGTGGCACGCGCCCTGCCGCTCGCCGGTCGCCCCGCTCCGAACGCCGGTGACCGTCGGAACAGCGGCCGCCGTTCGGTGACCGGCGGGACAGCGGCCGTCCGGGAAAACCGCTCCGGCCCTTCAGCGCCCCGGCGCCTTCGCGAACACCTCGGTGAAGGCGGCGGCGAAGGCCGTGAGATCGTCGGGCTTCCTGCTGGTGATCAGGGTGTTCGGGCCGTTCGCACAGATCCGTACCCGCTCGTCCACCCAGATGCCGCCCGCGTTGCGGATATCGGTGCGCAGGCTGGGCCAGGAGGTGAGGGTCCGCCCGCTCAGCACATCGGCCTCGACCAGCGTCCAGGGTGCGTGGCAGATGGCGGCCACGGGCTTGCCCGCCTCGAAGAAGGACCGTACGAACGCCACCGCCCGCTCGTCCGTCCGCAGCAGGTCGGGGTTGGCGACACCGCCGGGCAGGACCAGGGCCCCGAAGTCGTCCACCGACGCCTCGCCCACCCGTTGGTCGACGGGGAAGGTGTCCGCCTTGTCGAGATGGTTGAACGCCTGGATCCGGCCGGACTCCGTGGAGAGCAGCGAGGGCGTGTCCCCGGTCTCCGTGACCGCCTGCCACGGCTCGGTCAGTTCGATCTGTTCGGTGCCCTCGGGCGCCACCAGAAATGCGATCTTCACGGTTGCTCACTCCTCCATATGCGTTTCTCGGGTGCCTCCCACCCTCGGTGACGGGGCTCGCGCTGTCGCGTCCGCGCCGACGTACCTCGCAGTACCCCCGCCCGCCCGTTCCACGCGGCCGGACGCCCCGGGCGCGGTGGGGCACACCCGTTCGCATGACCGGTCCTGCCCCGGGTACCCGGGAGGGACCAACCACCCGCACAGGAAGGTGATCCAATGGGCCTGGGAGGGTGCATCATCCTCATCGCCGTCGGGGCGATCCTCACATTCGCCACCGACTGGGAGATGAAGGGCGCCAATCTCGATGTGATCGGTCTGATCCTGATGGCCGTGGGGCTCATCGGAGTCGTCACATTCAGCAGCATCGCCAAGCGCCGCCGTGTCGTGGTGCCGCCCACCACTCCCGTGATCGACGAGCGGCGGAATCCCCACCCGTACGAGTAGTCCTCACCCGTACGAGTGAGCGATGGTGCGCCGGGTCCGGGGCGGGACCGGGGGCGCGGGTCGCCCGGCAGCGGGGCAGGGGGGCAGGGGGCACCCGGAAGGCCGATCACAGGCTGCGCGGGACCGGTCGAGGGCCGGAGGCTGTACGAGACGGGCGCGGACCACGGGCGTCGGGGGCGGGTCCCCCGGCCGCACATGCGGTGGTGGCGACCGGCTCGGGCCGGCCGGCCCGGGTGCGCCGCCCGCCCTGTCCGCCTTCCGTCCGTACCGGAGTCGCACGTGAGTCGTTCCCGCGCCGTCGTCGCAGCAGCCGGATCCGCCGCGTGTCGGGCCGCCCGCGCCGGCCCCTGACCCCGCGGGGGCAGCGCGGAGATCGCACCGCCGAATCCGGTCGGCCACCTCCTCAGCCCGCCGCCGCTCCGGGCCGTCCGGCTCGGGTCCGTCCCCTTCGGTGGCCCCCCGTCCGAGCCCGCGCGGGTCAACCGGCGTCCCCTCCCGGCGGTTCCGGGAGCCAGCAGATTCTCCCAAGGAGCTGTGAGATGCGAAATGAACAACTGGCAGAGCTGGGACAGCAGTTGCGGGTGGACACGGTCCGCGCCACCGACGCGGCGGGATCGGGACATCCGACCTCTTCGATGTCGGCCGCTGACCTGATGGCCGTGCTCGCCGCCAACCACCTCCGCTATGACTTCGGAGAACCCCACCATCCCGGCAACGACCGGCTGATCCTCTCCAAGGGGCACGCCTCCCCGCTGCTGTACGCGCTCTACCGCGCGGTCGGCGCGGTGGACGACGAGGAACTCCTCACCCTCCGGCGCAGCGGCAGCCGGCTGGAGGGGCATCCGACCCCGCGACTGCCCTGGGTGGACGTGGCCACCGGCTCGCTCGGCCAGGGGCTCCCGGTCGGCGTCGGCATGGCACTGGCCGGCCAGCGGCTGGACCGTCTCCCGTACCGCGTCTGGGTCCTCGCGGGCGACAGCGAGATGGCGGAGGGGTCGATCTGGGAGGCCGCCGAACACGCCGGGTACGAGCGGCTCGACAATCTGACGCTGATCGTCGATGTGAACCGGCTCGGACAGCGCGGCCCCACCCGGCACGAATGGGACCTCGACGCCTACGCGAGCCGGCTGCGCGCCTTCGGCTGGCACACCATCGAGATCGACGGCCACGACGTGGCCGCGATCGACGCCGCCCTCACCGAGGCCACCGCCACGGAGGGGCGGCCCACGGCGATCGTCGCCCGCACCCACAAGGGGCGTGGGGTGGCGGCGGTGGAGGACAAGGAGGGCTGGCACGGCAAGCCGCTGCCCGACGCCGGGCGCGCGATTGAGGAGCTGGGCGGCCCCCGGTTCGTCAGCGTGGACGTGGCAGCGCCGTCGGACGGCCGGGTGCGCCATGAACCCCCCGGCGACCAACCCCCGGCACCGACCTACGCCATCGGCGACGAGGTCGCCACCCGGGACGCCTTCGGGGCCGCGCTCGCCGCCCTCGGCTCCCGGCGCACGGACGTGGTCGCGATCGACGGCGAGGTCGGCGACTCCACCCGGGCCGCCGCCTTCGGCGAGGCCCATCCCGAGCGCTACTTCGAGTGCTACATCGCCGAACAGCAACTGGTGGCGACCGCCGTGGGCATGAGGGCCCGCGGCTATGTCCCGTACGCCACCACCTTCGCCGCGTTCCTCACCCGGGCACACGATGTCATCCGCATGGCCGCCGTCAGCGGTACCGCGATCCAGCTCGTCGGCTCGCACGCGGGCGTCGCCATCGGCCAGGACGGCCCCTCCCAGATGGGGCTGGAGGATCTGGCGATGTTCCGTTCCCTGTACGGGAGTACGGTGCTCTACCCCTGTGACGCCAACCAGACCGCCCGGCTGGTCACGGCCATGGCCGAGCTGCCGGGCATCGGCTACCTCCGCACCAGCAGGGGTGCGACGCCGGTGGTGTACGGCCCCGACGACGAGTTCCCGGTCGGCGGTTCCAAAGTGCTGCGTTCGGGCGACGCCGACCGGGTCACCGTCGTCGCGGCCGGTGTCACCGTCCACGAGGCGCTGCGCGCCGCCGACCTGCTGGCGACGGAGGGGATCGGGGTCCGTGTCATCGACCTCTACTCCGTCAAGCCGGTCGATGTGGCGACCCTTCAGGAGGCGGCCGAGGCGACCGGCTGTCTGATGACCGTCGAGGACCACCGCCCCGAGGGCGGCCTCGGGGACGCCGTCGCCTGTGCCTTCGCGGACGGCCGTCCGCTGCCGAGGCTGATCCGGCTCGCCGTACGGAACATGCCCGCGTCGGCCACGCCGGAGGAACAACTCCTCCTCTCCGGCATCGACGCCGAGTCGATCGCGGCGGGGGTACGGCTGTTGGTGGAACAGGCCGTGGTGCGCTGACCCCGCCCGGGCGGAGGACACGGAACACATGAGTGACGGCGGCCCGCGGGCCGCCGTCACTCATGTGTCCTCAGGTGCTGTCCGCGTCAGTCGCGGCCGACCGCTACCAGCGGTACCAGCGCGAGCGCTTGCCGCCGGCCGACGTACTCCTCATCACGAAGCCGAGGAGCCAGACGGCGAGCACGATCAGGGCGATCCACCACAGTGCCTTCACCGCGAAACCCACACCGAACAGAAGAACAGCGAGCAGAAGAACAAGCAGGATAGGAACCATAGTTTCTGCACCTCCGTCACGCCGTCTGCCCACAATCAATCGATACACGCACACCGTATTCACTCCCTCCATTCAGGGAAGTTCTTTCGCTGCGCCGCGTTTGCCTCGGGGCGTTGGGGGCACGCGCCATTCGTGCTTCGGACCGGAGGCACGCTCGCGGAGCCGGAATGATGTCGCACCGTAAATGAACGCCCGGCAGCCCGCGGTCGCAATCGTCCCGTCCGCACTGCCGAGGGAGTGGCGCGCATCATGCGCACACAGACGAGCACAGAGCATCCGCACGACGACACCCCCGACACCCAGGCCGCCTTCGTACGACTCGCCGAACTGCCCGACGGTCCCGAGCGTGCCGATCTGCGCCAGGATCTGGTGAACGCCTGGCTGCCCCTGTCCGAGCGGCTCGCCGGCCGGTTCCGCAACCGCGGCGAGGCCCTGGAGGACCTCCGGCAGGTCGCCGCCCTCGGCCTGGTCAAGGCCGTGGACCGCTACGACCCCGAGCGTGGCAGCGCGTTCGTCAGCTTCGCCGTGCCGACCATCACTGGCGAGGTGAAACGACACTTCAGGGACCATATGTGGACCTTGCACGTACCGCGCCGGGTCCAGGACCAGCGCAATCGTGTCCGCTCCGCGCAGCACGAACTGAGCCGGACCGTCTCCGGCCGCGCCCCCACCCTGGCGGAGATCGCCGAACAGGCCGGGCTGTCCCCCGAGGAGACCAGGTCGGGCCTGGAGGCCATCGGATCCTTCAGCACCCTGTCCCTGGACGCCGAGATCCCCGGCGCCGGCGCGGGGCACACCATGGCGGACGCCCTGGGCGGACCCGATCCGGCGCTCGATGTCGTCATCGACCGGGAGGCCGTCAAGCCGCGGCTGCGCAAGCTGCCCGAGCGCGACCGGAAAATCCTCTACATGAGGTTCTTCCGCGATATGACCCAGAGCCGTATCGCGGCCGATCTGGGAATCTCCCAGATGCATGTGTCACGACTGATCAGTAATTCCTGCGACCGGCTGCGCCGCGAAGTGATGCAGGACGCCGCATAGGCCCTGGCCGGCGTGGCGGGGGATTCGTTACCAGTGTACGAACGAAGGGGAGGTGTCCCGGTGACGCGGAATGAGAACGGCCGCCGCCGAGGTCGACAGGAGACCGAGGAGGAGCGGGCCGACAGACGCTGGACCGATCTGCTCCAGGAATTGCGGGTGGCCCAGACCGGGGTGCAGATCCTCTTCGGATTCCTGCTGGCCGTGGTCTTCCAGCCGCGTTTCACCACCCTGTCCGACATCGACCGGAACATCTATCTGGTGACGGTGATGCTCGGCGCCGCCACGACCGGCGCCCTCATCGGACCGGTGTCGTTCCACCGGATGCTCACCGGCCGGCGCCTCAAACCGCAGACGGTCGGCTGGGCCTCCCGGCTCACCGTCGTCGGCCTCGTCCTCCTCCTCTGCACGATGGCCTCCGCCCTGCTGCTCATCCTGCGGGTGGCGCTCCACAAGTCGGTCGCCCTCTGGCTCGTCGCCGGCATGTTCCTCTGGTTCGTGCTGTGCTGGTTCGTCCTACCGCTGTGGGCCCGTATCCGGTACGCCGACGACGCCGCTCCGCACGACGACCACGACACGGCGGCCGGTTTCGACGCCGAAGCCGAAGCCGACGCCGAGAGCGCGGCCGGTTTCGACAACGGCTCCGCCGACAAGCCGGGTGATCCGGATGGTTCGGGTGGGTCGGGTGGGTCGGCTGGGCCAACTGGTTCGGGCGGCGGTGGCACCGGGCGCTGAGACCCGCCGCACCCGCGTCCGCCCGGGCCGGCTCGGGGCCGCCCGCACGGCGGCCCCCAGCCGCCTGCCAATGACGCAAGGCCGCCCGCAGAGCGCGAACGGGGACCGCCCCCGGGAGGGCCTGTTCCCATCAGTGTTCGCGCGCCCCCTGGTGCGCCGGGGCGAGGCCCGCGATGCTGACCCGGACAGCGCGTGCCATGTGCTCGACCAGCCGTGATCCAGGAGTAGTCGTGGGCCCAGGCGGAGCCGGTCGGACCGGCGAGACCAGATGGTTCGGCAGCACCGGTGGGTTCAGCCCGTTCAGCGCGTTAGGTGGTTCCGGAGGGTTCGGTGGACCGGGCCGGACCCGGCGGATCGCCGTACTCTTCGCGACCGTGTCCGCGCTGGTGATGGGAGCGCTCTCCCCGGTCGCCGCGGACTCCACCCCCGACCCCCGCCCCGGCAACGCCGCCGAAGTGCTGCGCCCCGTCGCCCCGCCACCGGCGAGCGCCCCCGCCGGCGACGCCCGGCCCACGGCCGACGGCGACGGCATCGAGACCGCGCGCGCCGGCCGGCCGATCGCCCCGGGGATCCGACTCACCTCGTACGACCGGCTCGCATCCGATAAATGGCTGCGCGTCGACACCCTGTCCGTCGACCTCCACGACAGCGGGGTGGGGGCCGACTACCTCTCCACCGGAAAGGTCACCGGCCGGGACACCGTCTCCCGGCTCGCCGCCCGCCATGACCCGGGGCGCGGCCGGCGCACCGTCGCCGCGATCAACGCGGACTTCTTCGACATCAACCAGACCGGGGCGCCCCAGGGCCCCGGCATCGCACGCGGCGCCCCCACCCACTCCCCGGCCGACGGCGCCCACCGGGCCGTCGGCATCGGGCCGGAGGGCGCCGGACGCGTACTCCGGCTCTACTTCGACGGCACGCTGACCCTGCCGTCGGGGCCGCACCCCCTCACCGCGTACAACGCGGCCAACGTGCCCGTGGGCGGGATCGGCGCCTACACCGCGGCCTGGGGCGACGCCGACCGCGCCCTGACCGTCGACGCGGCGACGCCCGTCGCCGAAGCGGCCGTACGGGACGGCCGGATCGTCTCCGTCACCACCCGCCCCGGCACCGGCCCCATCGACCCCGGCACCACCGTGCTGGTCGGACGCGAGGCCGGGGCCGACCGGCTCGCCGCCCTGAGCCCCGGTGACCCGGTCTCCCTCGCGTACCGCCCGCGCACCGACGGCGGTCCCGTGCCGCGCACCGCGGTCGGCGGTCGGGAACTCCTCGTCGTCGACGGCGTACCGCAGAACCACGACGGCCAGGCCAACAACACCGCCGCGCCCCGCACCGCCGTCGGATTCTCCCGGGACGGCCGTACCATGCGGGTCCTCACCGTCGACGGACGGCAGGCCGACAGCGGCGGGGTCACCCTCACCGAACTCGGTCTGATGATGAGCGCGGCGGGCGCGTACAACGCCCTCAACCTCGACGGCGGCGGCTCCTCCACCCTCGTCGCACGTGAACCCGGGAGCGACACCCTCCAGGTGGAGAACAGCCCGTCCGACGGCAGCGAGCGCACCGTCCCCAACGGACTCGCGCTCACCGCGCCGGACGGCAGCGGCCGGCTCCGCGGCTACTGGGTGGCGACCCGTACCCCGCCCGCGAACGCGCCCACCGCCGACCCGGTCAGGGGCGGCCACCCGGAGCGGGTGTTCCCCGGGCTCACCCGCAGGCTCACCGCGGCCGGCCACGACGAGACATACGGCCCCGCCGTGGGGAGCCCGCGCTGGCGGTCCCTGCGGCCGTCGGTGGGCCGGGTCGCCCCCGGCGGGGTGTTCCGCGCCGCGCGGAGCGGTACGACGACGGTCCGCGCCGAACGCGGGCCGGCCGGGGGCGGGATCGCGCTGACCGTGCTGGGCGCCCTCACCCGGATCGAACCCACCACCCGCCGCATCGGACTCGCCGACGCGGACGCCACCGGCTCCTTCGGCGTCCTCGGCCTCGACGCGGGGGGCAACAGCGCGCCGATCGAACCCGCCGATGTCCACCTCTCCTACGACCGTGCGCTCTTCGACGTCAAGGGCGACGGCGCGGGCTCCTTCACCGTCACCTCCCGCACGGGCACCGGCGCCGGGCGGATCACCGCGACCGCCGGTGGTGTCACCACCGCACTCGCCGTCGGAGTCGGCCTCACCGAACAACGGGTCACCGACTTCGACGACGCCGCCACATGGACCTTCAGCCAGGCGCGCGCGGACGGATCGGTCTGGGCGACGCCCGCCGGGCGCAGCGGCACCGGACTCGACCTGACGTACGACTTCACACGGTCGACGGCGACCCGCGCCGCCTACGCCAACCCCCCGGGCCGGATCACCGTGCCCGGCTCGCCCCAGTCCTTCACCCTCTGGATCAACGGTGACGGCAACGGCGCCTGGCCGACCCTCCACCTCAAGGACGCGGCAGGCACGGACCAACTGCTGCGGGGGCCCTACCTCACCTGGACCGGCTGGCGGCGGGTGACCTTCGCCGTGCCACCGGGGGGCGCGCTGCCGCTGTCGGTCCACCGCTTCTATCTCGCCGAGACGGCGGCGGCCAGACAGTACACCGGCCGGATCGTGATCGACGGCCTCGCCGCACAGGTGCCGCCCGACGTCGAACTCCCCGAACAGCCGCGCACCGCCGAACCGTTGATCGACACCGCGGCCGGCACGGCGGGCCGCGAGTGGCGGTTCGCCGTCATGTCGGACGCGCAGTTCGTCGCCCGGGACCCCGACAGCGCGATCGTCCGGCAGGCGCGCCGCACCCTCCGCGAGATCAGGGCCGCCCGGCCCGACTTCCTCATCGTCAACGGGGATCTCGTGGACGAGGGATCACCCGCGGACCTGGCCTTCGCGCGCCGGGTGCTGACCGAGGAACTCGGTGACCAACTGCCCTGGTACTACGTGCCCGGCAACCATGAGGTGATGGGCGGCCGGATCGAGAACTTCACCGCCGAGTTCGGTCCCGCGCACCGGACCTTCGACCATCGCGGCACCCGCTTCCTGACCCTGGACACCTCCCGGCTCACCCTGCGCGGCGGTGGCTTCGACCAGATCAGGAATCTGCGGGCCGGGCTGGCGGAGGCGGCGGACGCCCCGGGGATCGGCTCGGTCGTCCTGGTCGCGCACGTGCCGCCGCGCGATCCGACCGTACAGAAGGGCAGTCAGCTCGGGGACCGCAAGGAGGCCGCGCTGATCGAACGGTGGCTGGCCGACTTCCGGCGTACGACGGGGAAGGGCGCGGCCCTCATCGGCAGCCATGTGGGTGTCTTCCACGCGGGCCGGGTGGACGGGGTACCCCAGCTGATCAACGGCAACGCGGGGAAGACGCCGGCCGGCCCCGCGGCCGACGGCGGCTTCACCGGCTGGTCGCTCGTCGGCGTCGACCAGGTGACCGATGCGGAGCGCCGGGCCACCCGCCAGCGGCCCTGGGACCTCCGGCCCGACTGGCTCTCCGTCCAGACCCGCCCGCACACCGACGCCCTCACGCTGGCCGCGCCCGGCGAATTGCGCCCCGGCGGGAGCGCGGAGGTCCGGGCGACCATCACCCAGGGGGTACGGGAGGTTCCCGCCGCCCACCCGGTGAGCGTGGACTGGACGGGCTCCGCCCCCCTCCACATCGGTCCGCCGTCCACCGCCGGCCCCGGCCACACGGCGGCCTTCGACCCGCGGACCGGTCTCCTGACGGCGCTCCGGCCGGGGACGGTGACCCTGGAGGTGGCGGTGCACGGCGTGGTCCGGCGGGCGGAGGTACGGGTGCCGGGCGCGGAGGTGCGCCGACCGGCCGCGCCGGGACCGCCGTACTCCGCCGTCCCGTACTCCACGGGCCGGGCGCCGGTCCACGCGCGATGACGCCAGGGTGGCCGTGACGGCGGGGAGCTGCGGGTGCCCCCGGCCCGTGTCGGAACCGGCGTCAGACGGGCTGTGCCGAGCCGCCGTCGTCCACCTGGTGGCCGGGTACGGACGGCCACCGGACCGTCAGCACCACGGACTCCTCCTCCGCGTACCAGGAGTGGTCGACACCGCGGCCCCAGACGACGTAGTCGCCCTGCTCGGCCAGGAGAACGGTGCGCCCGGGGAGCCGCACCTGGAAGCGACCGCTGATCAGGACCAGCAGCGCGGTGCGCTCCTCGCCGGTCACCCACTGGGCCCGCTCCTCGCCCGGCCGGTGGACGCCCCACTTGATCTCGACGGCCTCGCTGTGGCGGGGGTCGGCGGCGTCCTTGAAATGGCCGAGCAGCCACCCCCGGTCCAATGCCGCGTCCCGGCCCGCACGGCCCACATACACGCTGTCACTCATGTCCCGGAAGGTAGCAGTCGGGTCTTGGGCCGGCACCGGGCCCCCGACCAGCGCTTTCGCACCACGAGGTGCGGCGGTGCCCATGGCCTCGGACCCACCGGGGCACCCCGGCCCTCGCCGTGCGAGAACCACCGGCACCGGGCAGCCTTGGTCAGGAGCGCTGCTGAGGAGGTGGACAGCTTGACCGGGCCGCGGGCCTCCCGAGCGGCAGCGCCGGGCGGCGGGGACGAGGGCTCCGAGCCCCTGCTGTCCGTCGCCCTGGCCGAGATCATGGAGGGCGTGCAGGCCCAGTCCGGGGCCGTGTACCTGCTCACCCCCGGTGACCACACCGGCGGGGACGCGCTGGAGATGGCCGTCAAGGGCGGGCTGCCCCGCTCCTTCTCCGAGCCCTGGGAACGCATCCCGCTCACCTCGCGCGCCCCGGTCGCCGACGCGGTCCGCGAACGGGGGGTGGTCTGGGTCTCCGGCGATGAGGAGATGGCCCACCGCTACCCCGGGATCGCGATCGTCCTGCCCTATCCCTACTGTCTGGCCGCCGTGC
Source organism: Streptomyces sp. NPDC020965 (assembly GCF_044333555.1). Taxonomy (NCBI): domain Bacteria; kingdom Bacillati; phylum Actinomycetota; class Actinomycetes; order Kitasatosporales; family Streptomycetaceae; genus Streptomyces; species Streptomyces sp. NPDC020965. Next base: position 316,634 of record NZ_JBIRRE010000008.1, on the reverse strand, counting down.
CCGTCATCGCCGGGGACACCGTGTACGGCGCCGTCTACGTCACCTGGCCCGGCAGCCATCCGCCCGAGCTGTCCGAGGCCGAACGCGCTCATCTCACCGCGGCCTGCGACCGACTGGCCGGCCGGCTCCGGCACGCCGCCGACGAGGGACATCCGATCGTCCCCGAGACGTACTTCGCGGGCCCCGACGCGATGGCCCGCTCGGTCGGTGCGATCGAGGCCGTACGGATGCTCGCCCGGCTGCCGCAGGGGCTCTGCGCCCTCGATCTGAACGGGCGCGTCAGCTACGCCAACCCCGCCTCGGGGGAACTCCTCGGCATCCCCGTCTCCCGGCTCACCGGCAGCCGCCTCTGGACCGCGCTCCCCTGGCTGGGCGACCCCGTCCACGAGGAGCGCTACCGCGCGGCGATGATGAGCCAGCGCCCCACCTCGTTCACCGTGCTCCGGCCGCCCCGGGAGTGGCTCACCTTCCGACTCCACCCCGGTCGGAGCGGCCTGAGCGTCCATATCGCCCCCGCCCGCGACGCCGGCCCCGAGGGATCGTCGGACGAACTGCCGCCGCGCCGGCCCGCCCGGCTGGTCACCATCTCCCACATCCTCAAGCTGGCGAGCGCGCTGACCGAGGCCGTCACCGTCTCCGACGTGGTCGAACGGGTGGCGGACGAGATCATGCCCGCACTCGGGAGCAGTGCCCTGGTGGTGCTGGCACCCGAGAACGGCCGGCTGCGGGTCCTGGGCCAGCGCGGCTACGCCGACCCGCAGATCGTGGCGCGGTTCGACGGCACGCCCCTGACCGCACAGATCCCCGGCGCCCAGGCCCTGGGCACCGGCGTCCCCTCGTTCTTCTCCTCGCGGCAGGAACTGGAGCGCGTCTACCCGGCGCGGTTCACCACCCCGGACGGGATGTCGGCCTGGGCCTATCTCCCGCTGATCGCCTCCGGACGCCCGGTCGGCACCTGCGTCCTCGGCTACCAGAGCGAGCACCGGTTCTCCACCGACGAACGCGCCGTGCTCACCAGTCTCGGCGGTCTCATCGCGCAGGCACTGGAACGGGCCAGGCTGTACGACACCAAACTCCGGCTCGCCCAGGGGCTCCAGTCCGCGCTGCTGCCGCACAGCCTCCCCGCGCTGGAGGGCCTGGAGGTGGCCGCCCGCTATCTGCCGGGCACCCAGGGCATGGACATCGGCGGCGACTTCTACGACCTGATCCGCACCGGTCCCACCGCCGCCGCCGTCATCGGCGACGTACAGGGTCACAATGCCGCGGCCGCCGGGTTGATGGGCCAGGTCCGCACCGCCGTACGGGCCTTCACGGCCGTCGGCCAGTCACCCGGCCAGGTCATGGAGCGGACCAACCGGCTGCTGATCGATCTCGACGCCGAGCTGCTGGCCAGTTGCGCCTATCTCCATCTCGATCTCGCCGCGCACCGCGCGTTCATCGCCCGCGCCGGACACCCCCAGCCGCTGCTGCGCGACCCCGACGGCCGGGTCCATGTGCTGGAGGTGCCCGGCGGGGCCCTGCTCGGGGTGGACCGGGCGACGGCCTATCCGACCACGTCGGTGCCGCTGCGCCCCGGGTCCGTACTCGTCCTCTACACCGACGGGCTGATCGAGCGGCCCGGCGCCGACATCGACGAGGGACAGGCCGCGCTGGCCGACCGGCTCGCCCGTGCGGGCGACGGCCCGCTGGAAGCGCTGGCGGACACCCTGGTGGGAGAACCCGGCGTACGTGGCGTACCCGGTGTACCCGGCGTACCCGATTCGCCGGGGCAACGCGGCGATGACACCGCGCTGTTGCTGCTGCGACCCCTCGGCTAGGGCGTGTCCGGTCGGCCGGTCAGTGGCTCATCCAGCGCCATCCGGTCAGGCGGTCAGGCGGTCAGGCGGATCAGGCGGTCGGTCGGCCGCTCAGGCCCAGCTCACGGTCGCCGAGGGGCGCGAAGAACCGGGCCACGTCCGCGTCGGTCACCCCGGACAGTTCGGCGGGGGACCAGCGCGGCCTGCGGTCCTTGTCGATGACCTGCGCCCGTACCCCCTCGATCAGGTCAGGGGAGGAGAACGCGGCGCACGACACCCGGTACTCCTGATCGAGCACCGGCTCCAGCGCGCCGATGTCGCGGGCCCGGCGCAGCGCGGCGAGGGTCACCTTGAGCGAGGTCGGCGACCGGGTGAGGATCGTCTCGGCGGCCTCCTTCGCGGCCGGATCGCCGTGTGCGGACAGCCGGTCCACGATCCGTTCCACCGAGTCGTCCGCGTAACATGCGTCGATCCAGCTCCGGTGACCGGCGAGTTCGCCCTCCGGGGGTGCCTGGGTGAACAGCCGCAGCACGTCGGGGAGTTCCGTACGGGCCAGCGCCGAGATCAGTTCCGGCAGTCGCCCCGCGGGGACGAAATGGTCGGCCAGGCCGCAGAGCACGGCGTCGGCCGCGCCCACCGCCCGTCCCGTGAGCGCGAGATGGGTGCCCAGTTCGCCCGGCGCGCGAGACAGCAGATACGTACCGCCGACGTCCGGCACGAACCCGATGCCCGTCTCGGGCATCGCCACGGCTGACCGCTCGGTGACGATCCGTACGCTTCCGTGGGCCGAGATCCCGACACCGCCGCCCATCACGATGCCGTCCATCACGGCGAGGTACGGGGTGGTGAGGCGGGCGATCCGGGCGTTGAGCCGGTACTCGTCCCGCCAGAAGTCCGGCGATGCGACGCCGCCCGCCACGGCGTCCGCGTGGATGGCGCGGATGTCGCCGCCCGCACACAGTCCGCGCTCACCGGCTCCGGTGACCACGACGACCTCGACCGACTCGTCCCGTTCCCAGGCGGTGAGCGCCGCGTCGATGGCGCGGACCATGGGGTGGGTGAGCGCGTTGAGGGCCCTGGGGCGGTTGAGGGTGAGATACCCCGCGCGGCCCTCGGTACGCAGCAGGACGGAGTCGGACGCGTCGGGGGCCATCGGCGGTTCCTTCCGGTGGTGGATCTTCCGCGCCCATCCTCGCGCACCGGTCGCCGGCGTGATGAGGCGGCCGGGGTGGGAAGGCGGCCGGCACCCGGGAGTTGCCGGCGCGGGGAAGTGCCCCGCCTGCGGGAACTGCCGCCGCGGGGGAGCGGCTGCCGAGTCGCCTCGTCGCCGCCGGGCGGGCGGGGGCTGCCCGGGTGCGTGCCGCTCGGTACGTCCGGGTGCCCGGATCCGCTCCTGGCCCTTCCAGATTTATGCAACACGTTCTACCGTGTGCGCCGCGCCCGGGACGGGCCGCGAGACCCTGGAGGGGCCGTGCACCTCGCATACACGCCTGAGCAACAGCGGTCGCGCGCCGAACTGCGCGCCTATTTCGCCGCACTCGTGCCCGAGAACGGTTACGCCCGCCACGCCGACCCGGCCGAGCAGAAGCGCTTCTACCGCGAGACGATCCGCCGCCTCGGTGCCGACGGCCGGCTCGGCGTCGGCTGGCCCACCGAGTACGGCGGTCGCGGGCTCAGCCCCATGGAACAGTTCATCTTCTTCGACGAGGCCGCCCAGGCCGGGATACCGCTGCCGCTGATGGCCCTCAACACCGTCGGTCCGACGATCATGCGGTTCGGCACGGCGGAACAGAAGGGCTACTTCCTGCCGAAGATCCTCGCGGGCGAGATCGACTTCGCCATCGGCTACAGCGAGCCCGACGCCGGGACCGACCTCGCCGCCCTCCGGACCCGCGCCGTACGCGAGGGGGACGAGGAGACCGGCCACTACACCGTCAACGGACAGAAGATCTGGACCACCAACGGCGACACCGCCGACTGGGTCTGGCTCGCGGTGCGCACCGACCCCGACGCGCCACCCCACCGGGGCATCACCATGCTGCTGGTGCCGACCTCCGACCCCGGCTACTCCTGCACCCTCATCAACACCCTCGCCTCGCACGACACCACTGCCAGCTACTACGAGAACATCCGCGTCCCCGCCTCCCGCCGGGTCGGCGCCGAGAACAAGGGCTGGCGGCTGATCACCCATCAGCTCAACCACGAGCGCGTCACCCTCGCAGCCCACGGGACCATGGCCATCCGCGCCCTGCGCGACGTGCGGAACTGGGCCGCCGACACCCAACTCGCCGACGGGCGCCGTGTGATCGATCTCGGCTGGGTGCGCGGCCGACTCGCCCGGACCCACACCCGGCTCGACGCGATGAAGCTGCTCAACTGGAGGATGATCGACGCTGTCCAGGAAGGCACGCTGACCCCCCAGGACGCCTCCGCCGTCAAGGTCTACGGCTCCGAGGCCCGTCGGGACGCCTACGCCTGGCTGATGGAGGTCGTCGGCGCGGCCGGACCGCTCAAGGAGGGCTCGGCGGGCGCCGTACTCCACGGCGAACTGGAGCGCGGCTACCGCTCCGCCGTGATCTTCACTTTCGGCGGTGGAAACAATGAGATCCAGCGCGAGATCATCTCGTGGATCGGGCTGGGTATGCCGAGGGTACGACGGTGATGTGAGCGATTTCGACACCCATTTCCGGCCATGGAATCGTAGCGGCGCCCGCCGTGTATGACTTCGCTCCCCGTGAGGATTCTGCCTTGGTCGGAACATCTCTCGTCCTGCGCCCGGAATTCAACCTCGGATGCCGGTGGGGAGTGCCGGCCACTCCTCCTCTGAGGGTCGCCACTCGGCCATGGTCCGGCGTCGCCGGCCGTCATCGATACGAGTATCGCGGCTGTCGATGCCGTGTACATCCTGTTCGGTCAGATTCTCGTATTCCGGCCATGGTCTGACCTTATGGAGTTGGCGGCCGGGATTTCCCGCCGATGTGCGCGCCCGGTCGGAAGCAATTCCGAGGACCCCCGCGCGAGCGGGCCATGTGCAGCCGGTGGCTGATTTCGCGAGTCGCCCTTGCGGGGCGATCCCCTGTGGAGGGGTCGGGAGTGGTCGCGGGCTCCCGGGCCCGATGGGCCGCCGTGGCGCGCCGGCCGGTACCGGGGTGAAGTCGCCTCCGGGGCGCGCGAGTTGCCGAAGCGGGCGCCGGCCCGCGACCGCCACCGTCACGGCGGCGCCCGGGTCCGACTGATGTTCGAAACACTCCGCCCCGAAGGTTCCGCTGGAGGTGTCCGCGGGGCTGGAAGTGGCCCGGTTGGCCATTCCGGGAAGCTCGCGGTTGACCGGTGTTGGCAGCCCAGAGAACCCCTATCATCACAGGTCACCAGGCATGTCCTCGTCACCGAGGTGCCCGTGTCCTGACGCCGGGCGGAGGATCCGCTAGCAAAGCTGAGCACAAATTCCACACATCCTCTCTTCATACCGGCTCCGATGCTCTAGATTGACCGTGCTTCAACTGTTCGGACGTGACGCGACCGGTAATGATCTTCAGGTCCGGCGCTACGGACAGGCACTAGTCGCATCCCCGGCGCCGGCCGTGGGGTGATCAATTCTTGGACCCGAGAGGGGCCTTGGGCGTGGGGATCGCCCGAGGTTTCGACGGGTTCCCGCACGCCTTGAGAGCCCGGCAGGGCATACGAGTCCCCGGCCGTCAGGGCGGTTTGTTTAAACGGCACTGAAACAGCCGGGATGTCATGCGCGGGGGGCGGGGGCCTCCCACGGGGAGGAACAGCGCGGCACGGGAGGCGGGGGCCTCCCGGGGGGAGTACCAGTGTTAGGCGAACACGTTGAACCACTGCAGACCTGGGGGGTTCTGTGCATCAGGGGGGATTAATCAACCCGTTTCCGTCGGCGCGCGGGCGTCTGGCGGACGGGGCAATCAACCAGCCCGCGACCGATTGGGAGCGGCGGTACCGCCGTACCGTGATCGTCAGCGATACCGTGGCCACGGCCTTCGTGGTGGCGGCGATCGGTAACTTCTTCGGGGCCCGGGACGCGGCCAACTGGCACGAGAAGTGGGGAATTCTCGCCTTCGGCACCGAGATGCTGGTGCTGGGAGCGCTCGCGGTGAGCCGTTCGTGGGCCCCGGCCGTGCTCGGCCAGGGCGCCGAGGAATTCCGCCGGCTCGGACGCTCCCTCTTCGCGGCGGCCGTCGTTCTGGCGCTCGGCGGGATCGCCTTCACCTCGCGCAACATCAAGCTCTGGATCTTCGTCGTGATCCCCGCGATCGCGCTCGTCACCATGACCACGCGGTATCTGCTGCGCCTCTGGCTGCACAGAGAGCGGAAGGAAGGGCGGTGCCTGAGACCGGTGCTCGCCGCCGGGAGCCCGGCCACCGTACGCGATCTGATCACCCGGGCCCGTAAGTCCCCGCACCTCGGCTGGCGGGTGGACGCGGTCTGCACGACGGACGGTCTCGGGCTCGACGGTGACCACCTGGACGGAGTGCCGGTCGTCGGCCGACTGACCGACGTCGCCAACCACGTCCGTCGCGACGGCTACCGTGTCGTCGCGGTCACACCGGACCCGCACTGGTCACCGCACCGGCTGCAACGGCTGGCCTGGAACCTCGAAGGCAGCGATGCCGAGATGGTCGTGGCCCCCGTACTGATGGAGGTGGCCGGCCCGCGGCTACACGTCGACGCGGTGCTCGGGATACCGCTGCTGCGGGTCAGCATGCCGACCTTCACCGGGGGCCACCGCGCGGTCAAAGCGGTCTTCGACCGGCTGGGCGCCGCGGTGCTGCTGATTCTCTTCGCGCCCCTGATGGTGCTCGTCGCACTGCTCGTGCTGACGGAGAGCCGGGGCGGGGCCTTCTACCGCCAGCGCAGGGTCGGCAAGGACGGCCGCGAGTTCACCATTCTCAAATTCCGCACCATGGTCGCCGGGGCCGACGGGGCGCGTGCCGAGCTGGCCGCCCGCAACGAGGGCGCCGGACTGCTGTTCAAGCTCCGTCGGGATCCGCGGGTGACCCGGGTGGGAGCAGTGCTGCGCCGGTACTCGATCGACGAGCTCCCGCAGCTTTTCAACGTACTCACCGGATCGATGTCGCTCGTCGGTCCGCGGCCTCCGCTACCGGAGGAGTCCGCCGCGTACGGCCCGGACATCCGGCGCCGGCTGCTGGTCAAACCCGGACTCACCGGGCTGTGGCAGATCAGTGGACGCAGCGACCTGCCGTGGGAGGAGGCCGTCCGGCTGGACCTGCGGTACGTGGAGGACTGGTCGCTCGCCCTGGACACAGTGATCTTGTGGAAGACGCTGCGTGCGGTGGTCTACGGGCAGGGGGCCTACTGATGCGCGGGGGGCTGCGGTTCAACGCTCCCGCCGGCGCGCCGACTGCAGGCCGGGAGGGCCTGCCTGGGGGGAGTGACGGGTCATGAGGATCAGTGTGTTCGGGCTCGGCTACGTGGGCTGTGTGTCGGCCGCGTGCCTGGCCAGCATGGGTCATGAGGTCATCGGTGTGGACGTGAACCAGGTGAAGGTCGACCTGGTCAACGACGGCAAGGCCCCGGTGGTCGAGGAGCGGATCGGCGAGCTCATCGCCGAGGTCGTGCGGACCGGGGCGTTACGCGCCACCGACGACGTCCGCGAGGCGATCATGGGCAGTGAGGTGTCGCTGGTCTGCGTGGGCACGCCGTCGGAGCCCAACGGCAGTCTGTGCACCACGTACTTGGAGCGGGTCACCGACCAGATCGGTGCCGTGCTGGCGGAGCGGGGCGGCCGGCACACCGTCGTGTTCCGTAGCACCATGCTCCCGGGCACCTGTCTGAACCTGCTGGTACCGATCTTGGAGAAGCACGTCGGCGGCATCGCCGGGGTGGAGCTGGGGGTCGCGGTCAACCCGGAGTTCCTGCGCGAGGGCACCAGCGTGCAGGACTTCTTCGACCCGCCCAAGACCGTCATCGGCGAGCTCGACCCGGCGAGCGGCGACGCGGTGGCGGCGCTGTACGAGGGCCTGCCCGGCGAGGTGTTCCGGGTGCCGATCCCGACGGCCGAGGCGATCAAATACGCGGACAACGCGTTCCACGGCCTCAAGATCGGTTTCGCGAACGAACTGGGTGCGGTGTGCCAGGCGCTCGGGGTGGACTCGCACCAGGTGATCGACGTGTTCCTGGCCGACCGCAAGCTGAACATCAGCTCCGCCTACCTGCGGCCCGGTTTCGCCTTCGGCGGCTCCTGCCTGCCCAAGGACCTGCGCAGCCTGGTCCACGCGGCGCAGCGGGCCGACGTCTCGGTGCCCATCCTGTCCCATGTGCTGCCCTCCAACTCCGCACATCTCCAGCGTGCGGTGGAGCTGGTCGAGCGCACCGGCAAACGCCGGGCCGGCCTGTTCGGACTGTCCTTCAAACCCGGCACCGACGACCTCCGCGAGAGCCCGCTCGTCGAGCTGGCGGAGAGGCTCTACGGCAAGGGGTACGACCTGCGGATCTACGACGCCAACGTGAGCCTCTCCCGGCTGCTCGGCGCGAACCGCGAATACATCGAGAACCGGCTGCCGCACCTCGCGCACCTGCTCGCGGACTCCGTCGACGAGGTACTCGAACACGCCGAGGTCTGCCTGGTCGGGACCAGGGATCCGGACGTCCTGTCGGCGCTGCCCCATGGTGACGGTCCGGTGCTCATCGACCTCATCCACCTTCCCGACGCCGAGACGCGCCGAACTGAACCGGGGTACGTGGGCCTTGCTTGGTAACACATCGTTCGATGACACGACCAGCGAGGAGCGCCGGGGCCGGCGCGCGCTGATTCTGGTGGAGAACCTGTCGGTGCCGTTCGACCGGCGGGTGTGGCAGGAGTGCACGACACTGCGGGACGCGGGCTGGGAGGTGCACGTCATCTGTCCCCGGGGAAGTACCCGGGACACCGAGGCGGAGGCGGAGATCGACGGGGTGCGGATCCACCGCTACCCGTTGCGCGCGGCCACCGGGGGGCCCAGCGGCTATCTGCGGGAGTACGGGGCCGCGCTGTGGCACACGGCCCGGCTGGCCCGCAGGGTCGGACCGGTCGACGTGGTCCACGCCTGTAACCCGCCGGACCTGCTGTACCTGCCGGCGCTGTGGCTGAAGCGGCGCGGCGCGCGGTTCGTCTTCGACCAGCACGACCTGGTACCCGAGCTGTACCTCTCCCGGTTCGACCGCGGCGAAGACCTGCTCTACCGGGCTGTGTGCGCGCTGGAACGGCGGACCTACCGGGCCGCGGACATAGTGCTCGCCACCAACGAGAGCTACCGGGACGTCGCGGTACGCCGTGGCGGCCGGCGGCCTGAGGACGTCTTCGTGGTGCGCAGCGCGCCCCAGACCGACCGGTTCCAACCCGTACCGCCGGAGCCGGAGCTGAAGCGCGGCAAGCCGCATCTGCTCTGCTACCTCGGTGTCATGGGTCCCCAAGACGGCGTCGACTACGCCCTGCGGGCCCTCGCGAAGCTGCGCGACGAGCTCGGGCGGACCGACTGGCACGCCGTGTTCGTCGGCGCCGGCGATGCCTTCGACGCGATGGTGGAGCTGTCCCAACGGCTCGGGCTCTCCGAACAGGTGCAGTTCACCGGACGCATTCCGGACGCCGACCTGGTGCGCTACCTGTCCACCGCGGACGTATGCCTCTCCCCCGACCCGCACAATCCGCTCAACGACGTGTCGACCATGAACAAGGTCCTGGAGTACATGGCGATGGGCCGACCGATCGTCTCGTTCGACCTCCGGGAGGCACGGGTCTCCGCCGGCGAGGCCGCCGTCTACGCGCCCGCCAACGACGAGGCCGAATTCGCCCGGCTCATCGCGCTGCTGTTGGACGATCCGGAGAAGCGGGCCCGGATGGGCAAGATCGGCCAGGAGCGGATCAGCGGGCAGCTCTCCTGGCGGAACTCCCAACGATCGCTGCTCGCGGCCTATGCCGCCGCCTGCCGCGACCACGCTCCGGTAGCGGCGGGCAACCCGGTCCGGATCCGGAAGAGGCCGCACCGTTGAGCGAGGACACGATACGCCTGGCCACCATCGGGCGGATCCTCCGTCGGCGCTGGCGGTTCCTCACCGTCATCGCCGTGGTGGGAGCGCTCGGCGGCTACGGCACCTCGGTGCTGTTCCCGCCGCGCTACACCGCGTCGGCATCGGTACTGCTGCCGGGGCAGTGGGAGGAGCGCGAGCTGCTGACCCAGGTGAACATCGCCACCAGTTCGGCGGTGGTCGACCGGGTGGCCGCCACACTCCGCTGGAACGGCGTCAGCGGCGCCGAGCTGCGGGATCGAGTGAGCGCCAAGGCCGCTGACGGGAACATCATCAAGATCTCCGGTACGGCCGAGACCCCGGTGCGCGCACAACAGCTCGCGGACCGGGCGGCCCAGCAACTCGTCACCTTCGCCCAGCGGATCGCGGGCGACGGCGCCGACCCCGAAGCGGCCACGGGACCCGAGTCACTGCGGCAGAAGGTCGTGCAGACCAACCGCCGCATCACCGACCTGGCCAATGCGGCCGATCCGGGGCGGACCGTGGAGAGCGTGCAGGCCCGCACTTCGCTCGAAAAGCTGCGCATCACGCTGGAAGAGGCCATGAAGAAGCTGGACCAGGCCGAATCGGCGAGCAGTAAGGCAGGCATGGTCGTCATGGGGCCGGCGGCCCGACCGACCGGCGAGGCGCCGCCGACGAGGACGCACCTCATCGTCGCGGGGGCACTGCTGTCCGTCCTGCTCGCGGTCATCGGCCATCTCGCCGCCGCCCGGGTGAACCGGCGGCTGCGCACCGAACCGGAGATCGCCAGGGCGCTGGGTTCGGTGCTGTTGGGCACCGTCGACGTGCCGGCTGAACGGCGCGCGCACCGGCCCGAAGGCCGTGGCCCGCGGGCCCGGATCAGCCGGCTGTTGGAGATCGACACCCGGTGGGACGTACCGACCCCACAGGCGTCCGGGGACGAGGCCAGCAGACGGATCCGCTACCGCCGGGTCTGCGCTCGCCTCCGGGACCGGCTGCCGGCCCCCGGGCCGCTGCTGGTCGTCGTTCCGGCCGGTGACGCGATCGCCGCCGGGGCCGCCGCACAGCTCGTTGCCGAGGCCGGGAGCGATCCTTCCCCGACCTCTTCGAGCGGGGGAAACCCCGTGCTGCGGGTGGTGGAGGTCTCGATGTCCCGGCCGATGGTGCCGGACAGCGACACCGAGTCCGGAGCCCTGGTCGTGCTCAGCGCGGGCAGTTGGACCGCGCCCGAGCTCACCTCCATCGCCGAGGCATGTGCGGACGGCGGGCACGACGTCGTCGGCATCGTCGTCGCCGGCGCGGTCCGGGACCGTCCGGCGCGCCCCGCCGGCCATCCTCCGGATGACGCCACCCCGGCGCTCGCGGTCCGCGGCCACGCGACGGGAGAGTCAGGGTGACGAGCACGACTCCGGAGCCGTCGGCAGCCGCTCCGCTGCTGGACCTACAGTCGCTGGTGGTCGCGGTGCGCAGACGCCGCCGCCTCTGGTCCGCCATGGCCCTCCTGGGGCTGCTGGCCGGCGTCGCGGTAGCAGTCCTGCTGCCACCGCCGCCGACCGCGGTGACCAAGGTGCTGGTTGCGCATCAGGAGGACCAGCCGAACGACACCGGGACGCTGATCCGCACCGACGTCGCACTGCTGGGGACCACGCGGATCGCCGGCAAGGCCCTGCAATCCCTCAAATCCCCGGAGAAGCCGGAAGACTTCATGCAGGACTACCGGGGTACCGGCCTGACCAACAACCTGCTACAGATCGAGGTGACGGGCGACAACGACGCGCAAGCGGTGGCCCGGGCCAAGGCGCTGGCCGACGCGTTCGTGGCGGACCATGTGAGCCGGATGTGGGAGGCCGCGAAGGCCGAGGCCAAGGTCTTGCTCGACCAGCGTGACCGGATGCGGAACGAGCTCGCCGAGGTCAACAAGGCGATCGGCGACCGGCCGCAGGACAGTGACCCGAAGGCGTCGGCGAGCATCGAGTCGCTCTTCGCCCGCCGGGCCGAGCTCATCGCACGGATCGCCGACTTCGACCAACGCGCCGCGGAGGCGCGCACGGGAACACCCCAGGTCATCGCCGGCACGCAGATCGTGGACGCCCCGCGCGCCGTGCGGCACTCCCTGCCCAGGGCCGCCGCCACCAACGCGGCGATCGGGCTCGCCATCGGGCTCGTCATCGGGCTCGCACTGGCCGCGGTCGGCACGGTGGTGGCGGACCGCCCCGTGCTGCGCCGGGAGATCGCGGCGAACCTCGGCGCCTCGGTCATCGCGGAGCTGCGCCGCGCCCCCGGCCGGTCGGCCGGACGGTGGGGGACCCGACGGACCCGGGCGGCACGCGAACGGCTCACCGCGACCCTGACCCGCACCGTGCGCGGCGCCGCGGAACCGGTATCACTGCTGGAGCTGGGCTGTGCCCGCGGCACGAGCGTGATAGCCCTGAATGTCGCCAGGGCACTGGCGGCGGAGGGACCGGTGGTCGTCATCGACGGCCTGCCGGGAACCGAGCTCACCAACAGCCGCCAACAGCCGGGGGACCCGACCGTGGTCAGCGGCGAGCGTCCCGCGGCCGAGTCGCACCAGGGGCGCCGGATCGGCGTCGGCTCGGTCGCGCCCGGCACGGCGTGGACCGACCTCCGGTACCTCGGCAGCCGGACCGTGCTCGTCGTCCGTGCCGGGCACGGCAGCGCCGCATGGCTGCACACCGTGGCGCGGCAACTCGCGGACCAGCACATTTCGGTGATCGGTGTGGTGCTGATCGACCCCGATCCGCGGGACCGGACCGACGGCACGCTGTGGGACGGGCCGCACATCACGCGCAGCGGCCAGGACGAGCGGTCGGCCTGGCAGAACGGAACGGGCCAGGTGTGGACGGAGCGGCTGGCCCGACAGAACGGGACGGGTCAGTTGCGGACGGAACGGCCGTCGATGCCGGCCGCACGGGTCCCGGACAGCGACCAGGAGGCGCGGTAGAACATGTGTGGCATCGCAGGCACGTACCGATGGCCGGACGGGAAGGTCGTGACCGACCGGCTCACCGATGTCCTCGCCCACCGCGGCCCGGATGGAGCGGGCCGGTACAGCCACTCCGCGGGTGACGCCGAAGTGCACCTCGGGCACCGTCGGCTGGCCATCATCGACTTGTCCGAGACCGGCGCCCAGCCGATGGTCTCCGGCGGCCTCGCCCTCACCTACAACGGCGAGCTCTACAACGCGCCCGAACTGCGCGCCGAGTTGGCCGCCGCCGGGGTGCGCTTCCGCGGTACCTCCGACACCGAGGTGCTGCTGGAGGCATGGCGGCGCTGGGGCACGGACTGCCTGCCCCGGCTGCGCGGCATGTTCGCGTTCGCGGTGTTCGACGAGCGAACCGGTGAACTGGTGCTCGCCCGCGACCAGCTCGGCATCAAACCGCTGTTCCTGCTCCGGCGGGGGTCGGGCCTGATGTTCGCCTCCGAGCTCAAGGCGCTCGCCGCCGCGACCGGCGGATCGCTGGAGGTGGACCATGCGGCACTGGTGGCCTCGCTGCTCTACTACTGGGTGCCGGACTCGCGCTGCGCGTTCCGCGAGGCGGAGAAGTTGCCGCCGGGGAGCTGGCTGCGATGCCGGCCCGACGGCCGGGTGGACCGCGGGCGGTTCTGGAACCTCCGGGACGTCGCCAGCGAAGGTCAGGAACGGGCCCGCAGCGGCGAGCGGCCGGACCTGGCCGCCGTCGTCGAGGAGTCGAACCGGCGGCACCTGCTCTCCGACGTACCGGTGGCGACCTTCCTCTCCGGCGGGCTGGACTCCAGCTACCTGACCGCGCTGGCCGCCCGCCAGCAGCCCGGGATCTCCGCGTACACGATCGCGTTCCGCCCCGAGGACGCCAAGTTCGAGGCGATGCCCGACGATCTGCGCTATGCCCGGCAGGTGGCCGAGCGGTTCGGCGTCGACCTGCATGAGATCGAGATCGCTCCGCAGGTGCTCGACCTGCTGCCGCAGATGACGTACCACCTGGATGAGCCGATCGGCGACCCCGCCGCGATCAACACCTTCCTGATCTGCTCGGCCGCCCGGGAGGCCGGGGTCAAGGTGATGCTCTCGGGGATGGGCGCCGACGAACTGTTCGCCGGGTACCGCAAGCACCTGGCCAATCTGCTCGCGCTGCGCTACCAGCGCATCCCGCGGCCCCTGCGGCGCGGCCTGTCCGCGACCGTGGACCGGCTGCCGGTCGCCACGTCCCGCCGGGGGTACCGGTCGGTGCGGTTCGCGAAGCGGTTCCTCTCCTTCGCCGATCTGTCGGAGGAGACCGCGTTCCGGCGCAGCTACACCATGTACGACCAGCAGGAACTGCTCGCCCTGGTCAACCCGGATCTGGCCGGGACGGTCGATGACGTGCTGACCGAGCATGCCGACGTCTACCAGGACAACGACCTCGACGACTTCGTCAACCGCATGTGCCTGGGCGACGCCCGGATGTTCCTGCCGGGCCTGAACCTCGCCTACACGGACCGGTCGAGCATGGCCGCGTCGACCGAGGTGCGCGTGCCGTACGTGGACGTCGAGGTGGTCAAGGCGGCGTTCGCCCTGCCCGGTGATCGCAAGATCGTCGGACGGCAGAGCAAGGCGGTCCTCAAGGAGGCGGCCACCTCGATCCTGCCCCGGGAGATCGTCTACCGGCCCAAGGGCCTGTTCAGCGCCCCGCTGCGGGCCTGGATGAGCCGGGATCTGGCGCCGCTGGTGCGCGAGGTGGTCAACGACGGCGTACTCGTGCGTTCCGGGTTCCTGCGCCGCGAAGCGCTGGCGCGGCTCGTCGCCGAGGACGCCGCCGGGCACCGGGACTTCTCCAAGCATCTGTGGCATGTGCTGACCCTTGAGTACTGGTACCGCAGTGCGACTTCTGGCTCCGGCCAGAACCAGACGGCTTGACGGCGTGGAATGCAGAAACAAGAGGAGCTCGGGTGAAACAGGTTGTGCAGAACTACAAGAGTGGCGAGCTGGCGCTGCTCGACGTACCGGTGCCGGGGTGCAAGCCGGACGGTGTACTGGTCCGCAGCGGATACTCGCTGATCTCCACCGGGACCGAGCTCATGAAGGTGTCCGAGGCCGGCATGTCGATGCTGGGCAAGGCCCGCTCCCGGCCGGACCAGGTGGCCAAGGTGGTGCAGAGCGTGGCCACCAACGGAGTGCCCGCCACCTACCGCAAGGTGATGGGCAAGCTGGACTCCTACACACCGCTGGGCTACTCGCTGTGCGGGGTGGTCGAGCAGGTCGGCACCGGGATCGACGATGTGTCGGTCGGTGACCTGGTCGCCTGCGCCGGCAATGAGCACGCATTGCACGCCGAGCTGAACTGGGTGCCGAAGAACCTCTACGCCCGGGTGCCGGACGGCCTCGCGCCGCAGCACGCGGCCTTCGGCACCGTGGGGTCGATCGCCTTGCAGGGCGTCCGCCGCGGCGAGTCACAGCTCGGCGATGTGGCACTGGTCATCGGCCTCGGGCTGATCGGGCAGTTGGTGGTGCAGTTGCTGGCCGCCTCGGGAGTCCGGGTCGTCGGGGTCGACCCCGACCCGGTCCGCTGTGAGCTGGCCGAGCGGCTGGGCGCCGCGGCCTGCGGCGCGCCCGATTCCGCGGCCGTGGCGAGCTCCGTCGCCGAGCTGACCAACGGTCACGGCGTGGACCAGGTGTACCTGGCCGCCGGTGGCGCCAGTAACCAACCCGTCGAGCTGGCCGCCCGGATGAGCCGGGACCGCGGCCGGGTCATCGACATCGGCAAGTGCCGCCTGGACCTGCCGTGGAACGCGTACTACGAGAAGGAGCTCGACGTCCGGTTCTCCCGTTCGTACGGCCCCGGGCGGTACGACCCGTCGTACGAGCTGGAGGGGCGGGACTACCCGATCGGCTATGTGCGTTGGACCGAGCGCCGGAACCTGGCGTGCTTCCTCGATCTCCTCGCCCTCGGTCGCGTCGATGTGGAGCCGCTGGTCTCCCATATCGCCGACTTCGATGACGCCGTCGAGACGTACCAGCGCCTGAAGGACGGCGACCTGAAGGCCGTGGCCGTGCTGTTCCGCTACCCCGGTGCCGCCGAACACCCGGCCAAGACGGACCCACCGGTGGTGGCCGTGCCCGCGGTGCGACGCGGTGGCGGAGCCGCCACCCCGGCCCGGTCCGCCACGGCGCCGGTGCGGCTGGCGTTCGTCGGCGCGGGGAACTACGCGACGTCGATGCTGCTGCCGCACCTGGCCGGTCGCGACGGCGTCGAGTTGTCCACCGTCGTCACCACGACGGCGCTGTCCGCGGTCAACGCGCAGCGGAAGTTCGGCTTCGCGGAGGCCACCACCGATCTCGACGCCGCGCTCGGCGATCCGTCCATCGACGCGGTGTTCGTGGTCACCCGGCACAGCTCGCACGCCGAACTGACCCGGAGGGCGCTGCTGGCCGGCAAGACGGTGTTCGTGGAGAAGCCGTTGGCGCTCACCGAGGACGAGCTGACCGGCGTGCTGGCGGCGGTGGAGGAGTCCGGCAACGACCGGATCCAGGTGGGCTTCAACCGCCGGTTCGCGCCGCTGCTGCGGCAGGCCAGGAAGCAGTTCGGCGTCCGGACCGGCCCGGCGAGCGTCCGCTACCTGGTCAACGCGGGCCGGCTGGAGCACGGTAGCTGGTACCTCCAACAGGACAGCGAGGGCTCGCGGTTCGCCGGTGAGGGCGGACACTTCATCGACACGGTGAGCTGGCTGCTCGCGGCCGACCCGGTCTCGGTGTACGCGGTCGCCACCTCCGGCGACGAGGGCGGTGGTGACCTCCAGGTCGTGCTGCGCTACCCGGGTGGGTCCACCGCCACCCTCAGCTATGTCACCAGCGGCCCGGCGAGCTATCCCAAGGAGACGCTGGACCTGATTGCGGACGGCAAGGTGCTGCGCCTCGACGACTTCGTCCGTGCCTCGGTCTACGGCCGCAAGCGGTGGACCAGCCCGCGGCTGTCCAAGGCCCGTGACAAGGGCCAGCGCGCCGAGCTGGACGCTTTCCTCAAGGCGGTACGGACCGGCGGACCGATGCCGGTGCCGCTGGAGTCGCTGGTTGCCACCACGGCGGCCACCCTCGCGGTACAGGCCGGCCTGGTCGGCGGCGCGCCGGTGACGTTGGCGAGGGCGTGATGGCCACGAGCACGCCGGTGGGCTGGTACCTGCGGCGGCTGTCCCGGATGGGACCGCGGGAGATCGGCGGCCGGGTGACCGACGCGGTGCGCAGACGGCGTTGGCGGTCGGCGCAGCCGGACGGCCCGACCGTGACCGGCGCCCGGTTCACCGCGGTACTGCCCGCCGGGACGATTGCCACGGTGCCACCGGACGCCGCGAAGCGACTCATCGCCGAGGCGGACCGGCTGATGGCCGGGCACGTCACCTACTTCGGGGTGGCCCGCGACGACCTGGTCGACCCGGACTGGCGGTATGACCCGAAGACGGGGCGCCGGGCACCGTGGGGCTACGCCTTCGACGTGCCGTACCGGAGCGAGGAAGCGGCCGGGGACATCAAACAGATCTGGGAGCTGTCCCGGCACCAGTACCTCACCGTGCTCGCGGCCGCCTACGCGATCACCGGGGACGAGCGGTACGCCGAGCGAGTGGCCGAGCACCTGCGGTCGTGGTGGACGGCCAACCCGCCGCTGCGCGGAGTGCACTGGATCAGCGGCATCGAGCTGGGGATCCGGCTGCTCTCCTGGGTGTGGGTCCGCCGGTTGCTCGACGGCTGGCCGGGCGCGGCCGGGCTGTTCGAGGGCAATCCGGTGGCGCTCCAACAGATCTGGCACCACCAGCGCTGGCTGGCCGCCTTCCCCAGCCGGGGCTCCTCGGCGAACAACCACATCATCGCCGAGGCCGCCGGGCAGGCCGCCGCGGCCTGCGCATTCGGCTGGTTCCCCGCATCGGCGGGGTGGCGGGCCGACGCACTGCGGTCGCTGGAGCGACACCTGGGCGGCAATACCTTCGACTCCGGCCTCAACCGCGAGCTGGCCACCGAGTATCACGGACTCGTGCTGGAGCTCGGCCTGGCCGCGGTGGCCGAGGCGGACGCCGCCGGCGTGCCGGTGCCCGGGTCCATCCGACCGGTGCTGCTGCGCATGACCGACGCGCTCGCGGCCATCGTCGACGGCCGGCTACGGCCGCCGCGCCAAGGGGACGCGGACGATGGACACGGCCTGGTCGTGGACGGCGCGGGCACCAACCGCTGGGCCTCGCTCCTGGCCACCGGGGACGCCGTCTTCGGCCGACTCGACTGGTGGCCGGCGGTGACCGGCACCGATGTGCGCACCCCGCTGCTGGCCGCGCTCATCCGACCCACGGCACCGGCCGAGCCCCGCCCGCCGGGCCGCCCGAACCACTTCGCCGACGCGGGCATGACCATCCTGCGCGGCCCGGGGGACATCTGGTGCCGCTGCGACGGTGGTCCGCACGGTTTCCTGTCCATCGCCGCGCACGCCCACGCGGACGCGCTGTCCGTGGAGGTCCGGCACGACGGGGTCGACGTGCTCGCCGACCCGGGGACGTTCTGCTACCACGGGCAGCCCGAGTGGCGGCAGTACTTCCGGTCGACCCTCGGTCACAACACCCTGCAACTGGACGGCGCTGACCAGTCCGCCTCCGGTGGCCCGTTCCTGTGGACCCGGCACGCCCGCAGCCGCGTCCTGGTCGCGGACACGTCCGACGCCTCCGCCGGGGGGACGGCCCGCTGGTGCGCCGAGCACGACGGATACCAGCGCTCGGTGCACCGCCGCCGGGTGGAGCTGACCGCCGCGAGCCAGGAGCTGCGCGTGGTCGACGAGGTGCGCGGCCCGCGCCGGGCCGCGCGGCTGGCGTTCCACCTCGGGCCGGCGATCGCCGCTGAGCTGGTGGGCAACCGGGCGGTGCTCACCTGGACCCGGGACGGCGAGGATCGCTCCGCGGTGCTCGACCTGCCCGAGCAACTGACCTGGCGGGCGCATCGCGGCGAGACCGACCCGCCGCTGGGCTGGTACTCCGCCGGCTTCGGGCGCAAGGAACCCGCCACCACGCTGGTCGGCACCGGCTTCGCCGACGGCGCGGCGCCGGTGGGCGAGTTCACCACCGTACTCAGGTTCCGCGATGAGACGCGGTGCCGGGGCGCGCGGGCCCGGCACGACCCGACCTAGACGCGGTGTGCCGGGGCGTACGGGATCCACAAGAAAGGGCTGAGGGGGACGCGTGGGGATCAAGTGGCGGAAGTGGGCGGTGCCGGTGGCCGCGCCGGCGCTGCTGGCGACCGGCTGTGTGAGCACGCCGGCCCCCCAGGCGGAGCCGACCGCCACGCCGCCCACGTCGGTGGCCCGGGTCTGTGCCCAGCCCGCGACCGGACCGACGAAGGCGCCGGCAGGCGCGGTGACGGTCGACCCCGCGGTCGTCGGTGACCTGGCCGCGAAGACCCGGAGCAGCCCCCCGAACACCACGTTCTGGCTTCGACCGGGCAAGCACAGGTTGGAGCCGGACCGCTATGCCCAGGTCATGACCAAGAAGGGGAACCGCTACCTCGGCGCGCCGGGCGCGGTGCTCGACGGCCGGAAGGTCAACCAGTACGCGTTCAGCGGCACCGACCCCGACGTCACCATCCGCCACCTGACCGTGCAGGGTTTCGTCGCGCCGCACAACGAGGGCGTCGTCAACCACGACATGGCCGACGGGTGGGTGATCGAGCATGCGACGATCCAGTACAACTCCGGCGCCGGACTGATGGCCGGTGCTCGGCAGGCGGTCCGCGCAAGCTGCCTGCGCGGAAACGGTCAGTACGGAATGAACGCCTACAAGACCGGCGACTCCATCCGCGGCCTGGTGGTCGAGGGCAACGAGATCGTGGGCAACAACACCGACGACTGGGAGCGGCGCCGGCCGGGCTGCGGCTGTACCGGAGGCGTCAAGTTCTGGGCCGTCAACGGCGCCGACGTACGCGGCAACTGGGTGCACGACAACCGCGGAGCCGGGTTATGGGCGGACAACAACAACAACGACTTCCGCATCGAGGGCAATCTGCTGGAGGCCAACGACGGTGCCGCGCTGATGTACGAGACCAGCTACAACGCGGTCATCCGGCACAACACGATCCGACGGAACAACTGGGTCGAGGGCCGCAAGTACGCCGACCGCGGTGACGACTTCCCGTACGCAACCATCTACGTGTCCGAGGCCGGCGGCGAACCACGGATCCCGGCCCGCACGGACAAGATCGAGATCTATCGGAACGTGCTGGAGAACAACTGGTCCGGGATCACCCTGTGGGAGAACGCCGACCGGTTCTGCAACAGCCCGGCCAACACCTCGACCGGCTACTGCACCCTGCTGGTGAAGGGGACCGACCGCTGCGCGCAGCCCGCGATCGCCACCGCACCGCTCTACGCCGACTGCCGGTGGAAGACCCAGCGGGTGGAGATCCACGGCAACCGCTTCGTACTGGACCCGTCCGTCGTCGAGTGCACGGTGGAGTGCGGCCGCATGGCGGTGCTGGCCAACTACGGCACCTATCCGGACTGGTCGCCGTACCAGGGCAAGCGGGTGGCCGAGTCCATCACCCACAAGCAGCACAACCGCTGGCACGACAACGTCTACCGCGGACCGTGGAGCTTCGTCGCCAACGACCCGAGCCGGAAGCTCGACACCGTGCAGTGGCAGGGCCCGCCGTACCGGCAGGACGCGGGCAGCACCTTCGACCCGAGGGCCGGTGGTTGAGATGGGCGGAGACCTGATGCGCGGCGGGCCCTCGGGGCCGGACACGGCGGGCACCCGGCCCGCCGCCGAACCACGCCCGGCCGGCACACCCAAGGCCGTCGGGATCGTCTGGGCGCTGCTGGCCCTCAACACGCTCGGCTCGGCCGGGGCGAAGACCGTCATCCCGCTGCCGCGCTCCCTCATCCAGATGGCCACCATGGGCGCACTGGTCGCCGCGTTCGCGCTGGCCCTGGCGCTCAATCTCCGGCTGCGCGTCCGGGCCAGCGCCTTCGTGTTCCTGCTCACCCTGCTCCTGGTGCCGAGCGTGATCTCCAGCGCGAACCTGGAGGTCGGCTACGGCGCGCTGTTCCGCTGCACCCGGCTGGCTCTCTTCGTCGGCACGCTGTGGCTGCTCAGCCGCTGGTGGGACGGCAGTCTGACGTTCGTCAGGTACCACATACGGATGTACTTCGCGGTGCTCGGGTCGGTGGCCGCGGGCCTGATCGTCGCACCGGGCGTGGCCATGCCCGAGTACTACGGCGGGCGGCTGGTCGGCGCGTTGTGGCCGCTCACCCCGCCGCAGATCGGACAGTACTCCGCGGTGATCATCGGGCTCACCGTGCTGCTCCTGCTGGGCCGCCGGACCACCGGGGCCAGCGCGGCGGTGATCATCATCCCGACACTCGTCCTGCTCGCGTTGACCCATACCCGGACGGCCACGCTCGGCCTGCTCGTCGGGTTGGCGCTGGCGATCGGCTCGCTCATCCTGACCAGCGCCGCCGCCCGCCGGTTCTTCACCTGGACGGTGCTGTGCGCCGGGGTGGCCGCGGTGGCGTTCAGCTCCGCACTCCAGGCGTGGTTCCTGCGCGGGCAGAGCCAGGAGAGCTTCTCCAACCTCACCGGCCGGGCCACGGTCTGGGACGCCCTGCTGGCGGCGCCCCGGACGACCGGGGAGAAGGTGTTCGGCGTGGGCCTGGGCGACAAGTCGTTCGGCGGGCTGCCGATCGACAACAGTTGGCTGGCCGCCTACCACGAACAGGGCCTGATCGGCGTCACCATCGTGGCGGCGATCATCATCGTGCTGGGCGGCGTCGCGTTGCTGCGGCCACCGTCGCTGCCGAGGGCCTGCGCGCTCTTCCTGATCAGCTACTGCGCCATCTCGTCGTACACCGAGGCCGGTCTTGGCGACGCCTCGCCGTATCTGCTCCATCTGGCCCTGGCCGCCGCACTGCTGGCGGCACCCGCCACGGCCACGTCCCTCTCGACAAGCGCAGTTCCCCGACGACGTATCCCGCGATGGGACCGGAGGTGACATGAGTATGCACGTCCTCGTGGTGCACAACCGCTACTCCTCGGCGCAGCCGAGCGGAGAGAACAGGGTGGTCGACGAAGAGGTGGGGCTGCTGCGTGCGGCCGGCCACCGGGTCGAGGTCTTCGAGCGGCGCAGCGACGACATCGCCGCCCGGTCCCTGCTGGGCAAGGTCGCGGTGCCGCTCCTCGTGCCGTGGAACCCGGCGGTCCGCACGGAGCTCACCGCCCGGCTCCGCAGCGACCGCCCGGACGTGGTGCACATCCACAACGTCTTCCCGCTGCTGTCGCCCGCGGTGCTGGCGGCCTGCGCCGACGCCGGCGTGCCCACCGTCGCCACACTGCACAACTACACCCAGGTCTGCCCGCCGGGCACCCTGCACCGGAACGGCCGGCAGTGCACCGAGTGCGTCGGGTCGGCGACATCGCTGCCCGCCGTCCGGCACGGCTGCTACCGGAACTCCCGGCTGGCGACGGTGCCGCTCGCGGTCAGCCTGTCGATCAACAGGCGGCGGTGGTGGTCCGGCGTCGAGCGGTTCTTCTGCATCTCAGCGGCGCAGCGCGATGTCCTGGTGCGGGCCGGGATGCCCCCCGAGCGGCTGTCGGTGAAGCACAACTTCGTCCCCGACCCGGGCGCCCGCCGCACGGGCGCCGGCGAACATCTGCTCTTCCTCGGCCGGCTCGCGGAGGCCAAGGGCGTCTCACTGCTCATGGCCGCGTGGGACGAGATCGCCGCGGACGGCGGGGTGGGCGTGCCGCTCGTGATCGCCGGCGCGGGGCCACTGGAGCATGAGGTGACCGCCTGGGCCGCGGGCCGTGACGATGTGCGGTACGTCGGCCTGTACGACCCGGCGGAGTGCCGACAGGCCGTCGCGCGGTCGGTCGCCGTGCTCGCTCCGTCGACGGCCTTGGAGACGTTCGGTCTGGTGGTCGCGGAGGCGATGGCGGCGGGGGTCCCGGCCGTCGCCGCCCGCCACGGCGCCTTCGTCGAACTCATCGACGACGGGGTGACGGGGCTGCTGCATCGACCGGGCGAGCCCGACTCGCTCGTCTCCTGCCTGCGCCGGATCACGGCCGAGCCGGCCCGCAACCAGGAGATGGGCCAGGCGGCCCGGCGCCGTTACGAACAGGGTTTCAGCCCGGCAGTCGGGCTGGAGCGTCTGGTGGATGGGTACCGCACCGCGATCGCGGGTTGGTCCGGCGGCGGGGACAGTCCGCCGTCGGTGGCGGACGGAACTGGCTCGCGGCGGGGGAACCCGCGCGGGCAGGATGGGGGCAGTAGATGACAGGATGCCGACTCTGCGGCTCGGCGGCGATGGCAAGCGTCGTCGATCTCGGAGCGACCCCGCCGTGCGAGAGCTTCCTCGCCGCGGACCAACTGGACCAACCGGAGCCGACGTACCCGCTGCACCTGCGGGTCTGCACCGACTGCTGGCTCGCGCAGATCCCTCCGCTGATCACCCCGGAGGAGACGTTCACGCAGTACGCGTACTTCTCCTCCTACTCGACCTCCTGGGTGGAGCACGCGCGCACGTTCGTCGCCGACGCCGTACCGCGGCTGGGTCTCGACCCCCAGCAGAGGGAAGCCTTCGTCGTCGAGGTCGCGAGCAACGACGGATACCTCCTCAAACACCTGGTGGACCGCGGGATCCGCTGCCTCGGCGTCGAGCCGTCGGTGAACGTCGGTGCCGCGGCGCGGGACGCGGGCGTGCCCACGCTCACGGCGTTCCTGGACCCGGCCACCGGCGCCGCCGTCCGTGCCGAGCACGGCCCGGCCGACCTGGTCGTGGCCAACAACGTGTACGCGCACATCCCCGACGTGGTCGGGTTCACCCGGGGGCTGCGCGCCCTGGTCGCCGACGACGGCTGGGTCTCCATCGAGGTGCAGCACCTGCTGACCCTGATCGAGGAGAACCAGTACGACACGATCTACCACGAGCACTTCCAGTACTACACGGTCGCGTCCGCGATCCGGGCGCTGGCGAGCGGCGGACTCGCACTCGTGGACGTCGAGCTGCTGCCCACGCACGGCGGCTCCATCCGGTTGTGGGCCCGACCGGCCGAGGTGGCCGGCGAGCCGACCGGCCGGGTGGCCGACGTGCTGGACCGGGAGAAGGCCGCCGGGCTCCAGGAGCTGTCCGGGTACACCGAGTTCTCCGCCCGGGTGGCCAAGGTGCGCCGGGACCTCCTGCGGTTCCTCGTCGAGGCGGCCGAACGCGGTGAGACGGTCGTCGGCTACGGCGCCCCGGGCAAGGGCAACACCCTGCTCAACCACTGCGGTGTCCGGCCCGACCTGCTCCCGTACACGGTCGACCGCAACCCCTACAAGCACGGCAGGTTCACCCCGGGCACCCGCATCCCGATCCTGTCGCCCGAGCAGATCAGCACCGACAGGCCGGACTACGTGCTCGTCCTCCCCTGGAACCTGCGGGCCGAGCTGATCGAGCAACTGTCCTTCGTGCACGCCTGGGGCGGTCGGCTGGTCTTCCCCATCCCGGAACTGAGCATTGTCGAGGTCACAGCATGAAGGTCGTACTGTTCTGCGGCGGATATGGGCTGCGTATGCGCAGCGGTGCGTCCGACGACATACCCAAGCCGATGGCGATGGTCGGCGCCCGACCGCTGATCTGGCACGTCATGCGCTACTACGCGCACTTCGGGCACACGGAGTTCATCCTGTGCCTGGGATACGGGGCCCACCACATCAAGAACTACTTCCTCAACTACGAGGAGACGACGTCCAACGACTTCGTACTGCGCAACGGACGGACCGAACTGCTCTCCACCGACATCGCCGCCTGGACGATCACCTTCGTCCAGACCGGTATCGAGTCACCGATCGGGGAACGGCTGCGCCGGGTGCGGCACCATCTGGAGGGCGACGACATGTTCCTCGCCAACTACGCCGATGTGCTCACCGACGCCCCGCTGCCGGAGATGATCGACCAGTTCGCCCAGCGGGACGCCGGCGGTTCGATGATGGTGGTGCCCCCGCAGTCCTCGTTCCACTGCGTGGACCTGGGCGAGGACGGTCTGGTGGGAGGCATCACCGCGGTGAGCGAACTGCCGCTGTGGGAGAACGGCGGCTACTTCGTGCTCCGTCAGGAGGTCTTCGACCACATCCCCGAGAACGGGGACCTGGTCGCCGACGGATGCACCCAACTCGCGAAGGGGGGACGGCTGGTGGCACACCAGCACCGCGGCTTCTGGAAGCCCACCGACACCGTGAAGGAGCGGGCCGCGCTCGACGCCGCCTACGCCCGGGGCGACCGCCCGTGGGCCGTGTGGGAACGGGACGCCGCGGGGGCAAGGGTGGATCAGCACAGCAGCAGGGACGGCGCCGAAGCGAGGACCGCGTGATCCGGCTCGGGGCCGGGAGCCCGGACCGGCTCGTCGCGGTGGGCGCGCACTGCGACGACATCGCCATCGGCGCCGGCGGCACACTGCTGACGATGTGCCTCGCCCGGCCGGGCATCCGCGTCGACGCGCTGGTGCTCTCCGGCGGTGGCGGCGAGCGGGAGCAGGAGGAGCAGGCCGCGCTCGCCGCCTTCTGCCCCGGCGCCGACCTGCGCCTGACCGTGCTCAAACTGACGGACGGCCGGCTGCCGGCGCAGTGGGACGAGGCCAAGGCCGCGATCGAGGAACTGCGCGAGCAGACCGAGCCGGATCTCCTGCTGGCCCCGCGCACCGATGACGCGCACCAGGATCACCGCGGCCTGGCCGAGCTGGTGACCACCGCCTTCCGCGACCACCTCGTGCTCGGCTACGAGATCGTCAAATGGGACGGCGACCTCGGCCGCCCGACGGCGTACCAGCCGCTGTCGCCGGAGATCGCCGAACGGAAGGTGCGGCTGCTGCAGGACCACTACCCCTCGCAGCGGCACCGGCCCTGGTACGACCGGGAGGCATTCCTCGGTCTCGCGCGGATCCGCGGCATCGAATGCCACGCGCGCTACGCCGAGGCGTTCGCCGTCACCAAACTCACACTCAATCTGGGGGGATGAACCGTGCGCGTACTGCTGACCGGACACCAAGGCTATCTGGGCACCGTGATGGCCCCGGTACTCGCCGACGCCGGCCACGAGGTCGTCGGGCTGGACTCCGGCCTGTTCGCCGACTGCGTGCTGGGCCCACCGCCCACGGACCCGCCGGGGGCCCGGGTGGACCTGCGCGATGTCACGGCCGAACACGTGGCCGGGGTGGACGCCGTGATCCACCTCGCCGCGCTCTCCAACGACCCGCTGGGAGCGCTGGCGCCGGAGCTGACCTACGACATCAACCACCATGCGTCCGTGCGGCTGGCCCAACTGGCCCGCGACGCCGGAGTGCGACGCTTCCTCTACGCATCGACCTGCTCGGTGTACGGCGCCGCCGGCGGTGACGACCTGGTGGCCGAGGACGCCCCGCTGCGCCCGGTGACGCCGTACGCGGAGTCCAAGGTGCGGGTGGAGGACGATCTGCACGCGCTGTCCGACGGCGACTTCAGCCCGGTGTACATGCGCAACGCCACCGCCTTCGGCTTCTCGCCCCGGCTGCGCGCCGACATCGTGCTGAACAACCTGGTGGGCCACGCCCTCCTCTCCGGCGAGGTGCTGGTGCTGTCCGACGGGACGCCCTGGCGCCCGCTGGTGCACGCGGCCGACATCGCACGGGCCTTCACGGCGGCGCTGACCGCGCCACGGGAGGCGGTGCACGACCGGGCGTTCAACATCGGCAGCGAGATCAACAACGTCACGGTCGCCGAGATCGCCGAACAGGTCGCCGATGCGGTGGCCGGCTCACGCGTGGTGATCACGGGGGAGAACGGCGCCGATCCGCGGTCGTACCGGGTCGACTTCTCCCGGTTCCGCACCGCGGTGCCCGGTTTCGACTGCGCGTGGACGGTGAAGCAGGGCGCGCTCGAACTCGCCGACGCCTACCGGAAGCACGGGCTGACCCGGGAGGACTTCGAGCAACGCTTCACCCGGCTGGCCGTGCTGCGCGCGGCACTCCAGCAGCAGGGCGCCGGCGCCGTCGACGACACCCTGCGGTGGCGCCGATGACCGCGGTCGGCGAGCAGATGCACGCGCTGGTGGAGCGGCTGTACCCGCTGTGCCGGAGCATCACCGGCGACGGTGTGCGCGCCACCCTGGACATCATCGGCGAGTACGTTCCCTTACAGGTGCACGAGGTGCCGACCGGGACGCAGGTGCTCGACTGGACGGTGCCGCAGGAGTGGAACATCCGGGACGCGTACATCGCCGACAGCGCCGGCAACCGGGTCGTTGACTTCGCCGCGTCCAGCCTGCATGTGCTCGGCTACAGCCTGCCGGTGTCGGCGACCATGTCACTGGCCGAGTTGCGTGGACATCTGCACACCCTGCCGGACCAGCCGACCTGGGTGCCCTACCGCACCAGCTACTACCAGCCGGAATGGGGATTCTGCCTGGCCCAGGAGACCTTGGACGCGCTGCCGGATGGCGAGTACGAGGTGCGCATCGACTCCACACTCGCCGACGGCCACCTCACCTACGCCGAGCACGTCGTCCCCGGGCAGGTACCCGACGAGGTGATCGTCTCCTGCCATGTCTGCCACCCGTCGCTGGCCAACGACAATCTGGCCGGTATCGCGGTGGCGGCCTTCCTGGCCCGGGCGCTGGCGGAGACGACGCCGTGGTACACCTACCGGTTCCTGTTCGCGCCCGGCACCATCGGGGCGATCACCTGGCTGGCCCGCAACGCGGAGCGGGTGGAACGGGTCAAACACGGGCTGGTGCTGGCCTGCGCCGGTGACCGGGGCCCACTGACGTACAAACGGAGCAGGCGCGGCGACGCGGAGATCGACCGAGTGGTGCAGCACGTGCTGGGCGTGACCGAACGCCCGCACCGGGTAGCCGAGTTCACTCCATACGGCTACGACGAGCGACAGTTCTGCTCGCCCGGGTTCGATCTCGGTGTGGGCTCGCTCACCCGGACCCCGTACGCCGGCTACCCCGAATATCACACCTCGGCTGACAACCCGGACTTCGTCTCCCCGGAGGCGATGGCGGACACGCTCGCCGTCTGCCAGG
The DNA here is from genome assembly GCF_044333555.1 of Streptomyces sp. NPDC020965. Taxonomy (NCBI): domain Bacteria; kingdom Bacillati; phylum Actinomycetota; class Actinomycetes; order Kitasatosporales; family Streptomycetaceae; genus Streptomyces; species Streptomyces sp. NPDC020965. The sequence continues at coordinate 288,802 of NZ_JBIRRE010000008.1, read as the reverse complement.
AGGCGTTCTCCGTGCTGGACCGCAACCGGCGCTATCTCAACCTCAGCCCCTACGGCGAACCACAGCTCGGCCGGCGTGGTCTGTACGCATCGCTCGGCGGTCGCAGCGACGCGAAAGAGGCCCAACTGGCCATGCTCTGGGTGCTCAACCTCTCCGACGGCGAGCACAGTCTGCTGGACGTCGCCGAGCGGTCCGGGCTGCCGTTCGACACCGTCGCGGTCGCGGCCGACGCCCTGCGCGGCGCCGAGCTGATCAAGGCGTGACACCGATGCCCACCCGGAGGGAGAAGACGACCCCGGCCCCCCCGGCGGCCGGACCGGCCGGAGCCACCACCCGACGGGCCCTGGCCGGCCGGCTCTCCTGGGGACTGGCCGACCAGGCGGTCTGTAGCATGACCAACTTCGCGGTGGGGATCTATGTGGCCCGCTCGCTGGGGCTGGCCGCGTTCGGTGTGTTCAGCCTGGCCTGGGTGACCTACGGCGTGGTGCTCAGCGTCTCCCGGGGGCTGGCCACCGACCCGCTCGTGGTGCGCTTCAGCGGAGTGTCGGACGCGTCCTGGCGCGGGGCGACGGCCCGCTCGTCGGGTACCGCACTCGTCGTCGGTGTCTCCCTCGGCGCGGTGTGCCTGGTGGTCGGGTTGGCTCTCGGCGGCAGCGTGGGGCCCGCCTTCGCCTGCCTCGGCGTCGTGCTGCCGGGGCTGCTGCTCCAGGACGCCTGGCGGTTCTCGTTCTTCGCCGCTGGCACCGGGCGTAAGGCGTTCGTCAACGACCTCCTCGGTGGCATCGCGCTCATCCCGGCCATGGTGGTGGCGGCCCGCGTGGGCAGCGTGGGCGCCTACGTCGTCGCCTGGGGCGCGGCCGCCGCGGTGGCCGCGGGATACGGCTGCCTCCAGTCCGGCATCCGGCCCCGGCTGACCGGAGCGCGCGCGTGGCTCCGCGACCACCGTGACCTCGGCTACCGGTACCTGATCGAGAACGTCGGCGTCAGCGGCGCCGGCCAACTGCGGGCGTACGGGCTCGGCGCGATCGTCGGGGTCAGCGCGGTGGGCGTGGTCCGGGGCGCCGAGCTCCTCCTCGGCCCCTTCCTCGCCGTGCTGATGGGGCTGTCGTTGGTCACCGTCCCGGAGGCGGTACGGGTGCTGCGGCGGGCCCCGCACCGGCTGGGCAGATTCTGCCTCCTGTTGGGCGGCGGGCAGGCCGCCGCCGCGCTGCTCTGGGGCGCGGCGCTGCTGCTGGTGCCGGACCGGGCCGGGGAGCTCGTACTCGGCGGCGTCTGGGACGCCGCGTCCGAGCTCATCGTGCCGGTCACGCTCGGGGTCGCGGGCGCCGGCCTCGGCACCGGCGCGGCGGCCGGGCTGCGCGCCCTCGCAGCGGCCCGGCGCAGCCTGCGCTGCCAGTTGATCGCCTCCGCCTGCTATGTCAGCGGTGGGCTCGGCGGGGCGGTCGCCGCCGGCACGGTCGGCTCGGCCTGGGGCGTCGCCGCCGCGACCGTCTGCGGCTCGGCCGTGTGGTGGCTGCAACTGCGGTCCGCCCTGCGCGAGCGCCACCAGAACCCCATCCCCGAAGTGAGGACACCATGACCGCCCAACCCCGGCTCAGCATCGGCCTGCCTGTGTACAACGGCGAGGAGTACCTGGCCGAATCGCTCGACGCCCTGCTCGGCCAGACCTACGACGACTTCGAACTCGTCATCTCCGACAACGCATCGACCGACGGCACCCGGGACATCTGCCGCCGGTACGCCGCGCGGGACTCGCGCATCCGCTACATCCTGCTGCCCAGGAACATCGGCGCCGCACCGAACCACAACTACGTGTTCACCGAGTGCCGCGGCGAGCTGTTCAAGTGGGCGTCGCACGACGACCTGTACGCGCGGGACCTGCTGCTGCGCTGCGTGGAGGCGCTGGACGAGCGGCCCGACACCGTCCTCGCCCACACCGGCCAGGCGGTCATCGACGGCGACGGGCAGGTGAAGGTCCCGTACGAGTACGGGCTCGCCACCGACTCGCCGCACCCGCCGGAGCGCTTCCGCAGCATGTTGTTCGAGCCCGGCGGTGACGACTTCTACGGGGTGATGCGGGCCGATGTGCTGCGCCGGGTGAAGCCGCACGACAGCTACCACCACGCGGACCGCACGTTCGTCACCGAGATCGGCCTGCACGGGCCCTTCCACCAGGTGCCGGAGCTGCTGTACTTCCGCCGCGACCATCCCACCCGCGCCGAACGGGCGAACCCGAGCAAGCGCTCCCGGTGCGTCAACCTGGACCCGCGCCGGGCGGGCCTGCTGCACCCGACGCCCCGGCTGCTCGCCGAGTACGTCTGGGGCTTCATCGCGGCGATCCGGCGGGCGCCGTTGTCCCCGGCCGACCGGCGTGCGTGCTACCGCCACCTGGTCTCCTGGATGGCCAGCCGGAGCCGGCCGGGCGCCGGCGAGCGGGTTGAGGACCGCGCCCCGGTCGATCCGGGCCTGCTCACCGTCTCCGTCGACGCCCTCGTCGCCGGCCGGGAAGGCAGGCGGGCATGAAGTCCGCGAACGGGATTCCGCTGCGCGTCGGGGTGTTCGGCCTGCTCGGCTCCGGCAACCTCGGCAACGACGGGTCGTTCGAGGCCCTGCTCGGCTACCTCCGCTCCGCACACCCGGACGCGGTCGTGGACGCGCTGTGCGGCGGACCCGAGATCGTCGCCACCCGGTACCGGATCCCCGCGACGCGGCTGCACTGGTACCGCGGGGAGTACCGGACCGCGTCGCGTGCGGGCGCGATCGCGGGGAAGGGCCTCGGCAAACTCGTCGACGCCTTCCGCACCGCCGCCTGGGTGCGCCGGCACGATGTGGTGATCGTGCCGGGCATGGGCGTTCTGGAGGCCACGCTGCCGCTGCGGCCCTGGGGCTTTCCGTACGCGCTGTTCCTGCTCTCCGCGAGCGGCCGGCTGTTCGGTACCCGGGTCGCGCTGGTCAGTGTCGGCGCCGCCGCGATCCGCAGCCGGCCCACCCGGGCCCTGGTGCGCTGGTCGGCGCGGCTGGCCACCTACCGTTCGTACCGGGACACCCTCTCCCGCGACGCGATGCGGGCGATGGGCGTGGACACCGCGCGTGACGAGGTCTACCCGGACCTCGCCTTCGCCCTGCCGACGCCCCCGGCGAGCACGCCCACGGGCCGGCCGGGCCCGGTCTGCGTCGGCGTCATGGCCTTCAGCGGCGGCAACGACGACCGCGCCCGGGCCGAGGAGATCTACCGGCGCTACCTCGACGGGACGACCCGGTTCGTCCGCGCGCTGGTCGCGGACGGCAGACCGGTCCGGCTGCTCACCGGCGACGAAGTCGACGCGCAGGTGGTCGCCGCGATCCTCGACGCGGTGGACTCGCCGCTGGTCACCGCTGCCGAGACGGCCTCGCTCGCCGACCTGATGAAGGAGATGGCGGCCGCCGATTCCGTGGTGGCGACCAGGTACCACAACCTGCTCTGCGCCCTGAAGGTCGGCACACCGACGCTCGCACTCAGCTATGCGGCGAAGAGCGACGCGCTCATGGCCCGGATGGGTCTGGACGCGTACTGCCACCCGGCTCGCGAGGTCGACGCCGACCGGCTGCTCGAACAGTTCCGGGCGCTGGAGCAGAGCGCGGCGGACGTGCGGCGGACCCTCACCGAGCGGAACCTGACCACCACCCGGCGCCTTGAGCACCAGTTCACCGCCTTGACCGCGGCTGTGTTTCCGGCAGTTCAGGCGGCGCCGGCGACCGACCACACCCATGACCACGCCCTACGGGAGACTCCATGAAGGCGACCGGAATCCCGGCGATCGCCGGCGCGTACCTGTTCGAATCGCCGTCCCACGCCGACGAGCGCGGCTTCTTCTGCCGTACCTTCGACGCCGACGTGGTCCGCTCGGTGGGCCTCGACCCGGACGCCTTCGTCCAGGACAGCGTGTCCCGCTCGGTCCGGGGGGTGCTGCGCGGCCTCCACCTGCGCTCCGGAGCCGGCGAGGCGAAGCTGGTGCGGTGCTCGTACGGGAGGATCTTCGACGCCGTCGTGGACCTGCGGACGGACTCGCCGACCTACCGCAACCGGGCCTTCTTCGAGCTGTCCGGTGAGACACAGCAGACCCTGTACATCCCGGCCGGGTGCGCGCACGGATTCCAGGCACTGACCGAGATCGCCGACGTCTCGTACCGGATCGACCGCCCGCACGATCCGACCGAGGACGTGACGATCGCCTTCGACGACCCGGAGCTGGCCATCCCCTGGCCGCTGCCGCCCCTGTCGATGTCCCAGCGGGACCGGGAGGCGCCGAGCCTCGCCGAGGCCCTCCAGCAGAACGAGAAGTGAGGTCCGCGTGGACACCGAAGAGTTCCTCCTGCCCCGGTCGCGGCTGGCGAACGAGCGGCTGCACACCCTGATCCCCGGGGGCGCGCACACCTACGCCAAGGGCGACGACCAGTACCCGGCAGACCTGGCGCCGGTCATCAGCCACGGCCGCGGTGCCCACGTCTGGGACGTCGACGGCAACCGCTACCTCGAATACGGCTCCGGCCTGCGGTCGGTCAGCCTCGGCCACGCCCACCCACGCGTGATCGAGGCGGTGCGGCGGCAACTCGACCGCGGCAGCAACTTCGTCCGGCCGTCCATCGTGGAGGTCGAGGCGGCTGAACTCTTCCTGGCCACCGTGCCGACCGCCGAGATGGTGAAGTTCGCGAAGAACGGCTCCGACGCGACCACCGCGGCGGTGCGCCTCGCCCGTGCCGTCACCGGACGCCCGCGGGTGGCCATCTGCGGCGACCATCCGTTCTTCTCCGTGGACGACTGGTTCATCGGCACCACACCGATGCCCGCCGGCATCCCGGCGGCGGCCACCGAGCTGACCGTGGCATTCCCCTACGGAGACCTGGCCGCCACGGAGGAGCTGCTCACCCGGTACCGGGGCGAAGTCGCCTGTCTGATCCTCGAACCCGCCACCCACACCGAGCCGCCTCCGGGATACCTGGCCGGCCTGCGCGAGCTGGCCGACCGGCACGGCTGCGTACTGATCTTCGATGAGATGATCACCGGCCTTCGCTGGTCCGAGGCGGGCGCTCAGGGCCTGTACGGCGTCGTCCCCGACCTCTCCACCTTCGGCAAGGCACTGGGCAACGGGTTCGCCGTCGCCGCGCTGGCCGGGCGCCGCGCACTCATGGAGCGGGGCGGGCTGCGCCACTCCCACGACCGCGTGTTCCTGCTGTCCACCACGCACGGTGCGGAAACGCACTCGCTGGCCGCCGCGATGGCCGTGCTCACCACCTATGTGGAGGAGGGCATCACCGCGCAGTTGCACGCCATCGGCGAGCGATTGGCCGCCGGTGTCCGCTCCGCCGCGGCCAGTACGGGCGTCGGCGACCACCTCGTCCTCCGCGGCCGGGCCAGCAATCTGGTCTTCGCCACCCTCGACGAGCACCGACAACCGTCGCAGCAGTACCGCACCCTGTTCCTGCGCCAACTCATCGCGGGCGGGGTGCTCGCCCCTTCGTTCGTGGTGAGCAGCGCGCTGAGCGACGCCGATATCGACCACACCGTCGACACGGTGGCCCAGGCATGTGCGGTGTACCGGAAGGCACTGGACGCCGCCGACCCCACCCCCTGGGTGGGCGGACAGCCGGTGAAGCCCGTGTTCCGCCGCTTCGCGTGAGGTGACGTCAGCTGCGCTTCCGTCGCCGGGCATCAGCCAGCCAGCGGGGCGTCAGCCGGCCAGCCGGTCGGTCAGCCACCCGGTCGATCAGCCCTGCGCTCGCCGGTATCACCGCGAGCGCGGTGCACCAGCCGCCGAGGACGTCGGTCGGGTAGTGCGCGCCCAGAGCGACCTGCGCCCAGCCCATGGCCGCGCCGGCGACCAGCGCCGCGGCGAGCACGAGCAGGGTGCCCGCCGTGCTGCCGAGACCGAGCCGGCCGACCGCGAGCAGCGCCACGATGAGGGCGAGCGCGGTGAGGAAGGCGGTGTGCCCGCTCGGGTAGGACAGGTGCGCACCGTGGATGGTGCGCCCGGCCAGCGGCTTGATCAGCGTCGTCGTCCCGACGGTCAGACCGAGGCCGACCACGAGGAGCACCGCGGCGCGAGGTCGTCGAAGCAGCAGACAGCCCATCACGGCGGCCCCGGCCAGCAGCGCCGCTCCGGCGGGCTCCGCCAGGAAGTCCGTCGCCAGCGCGAGGCTCCGCCACGGCGTCCGCACACCGTCCAAGGCCGGCTGGATCCACGCGTCCACCGTGCCCGGCCGGCGGTGGCCGGCGTGCAGGACCCCGAGCCCGACGACCATCAGGGCGGCGAGGACCGCGATCAGTCCGAGCCGTGCGCGCAGCGAGGGCGGCAGCACCGCGGGTGCCGGCCGGCCGGTCACCCGCCCACCGCGCCCGGTCGACCCGCGGTGGCCCGCCGCGATCGGTGGACGGTGGGGCCGATCCCGACTCGTCGGGACGGGGTGCGGACGGGGCCCTTCACTCGACCGGCGGGCAGCCCTGAAGCAGCGGCTTCGCGAGCCCGGCCACCGTCGTGGACCATGTGGCTGATGCGATGCACCGTTCCCCTCCCGTGGGGCCGTTGACGCCATGTCACCCGCCGCTACTTGCCACCCAACCGGTCGTGGCAAACCGCTGCCGGACACTCCGCCACTCCGCCACTCCGTGCCTCCGTGCGGGTGCCGGGTGCCGGTGCCACGGAGTGAGGGGGCACGAGCCACTGATTCACCGAGTCGCCGAAACCGTGAGCGTGTGATGCGTCGTGGTCGCCGCCTCCGGGTAATCCGTCCGTCAATAGGTCGAACCCATGTGCCAACCGCGTCGCGCGAACCATGCGGGGGCGGTGCCGACTCCCGTTGGCACCGCCATGGGTCAGGTCCGTCCACCGGTGCCATCGGGAAAGCTGGTCACATCATGAAGAACGCCGACGGCACCACGGGCGACCCGGGCCTCTTCGGGCCCGACTCCGTCACCTGGCACCTGCACGGCGACCCGATGATGTGGGTCGCCGGGGTCCGGGCGCTGTACCTCCAGGCGCTCCACCCCCGCGCGGTACGCGGAGTCATGCAGTTCTCCGACTTCCGCGAGAACGCCTGGGGGCGGCTGCTGCGCACGGCGGACTTCGTCGGCACCATCAGCTACGGCACCACCGAGGCCGCCGAGACCGCGGGTGACCGGGTCCGCCGCATCCACAGCCGTCTCAAGGTGACCGACCCCGCGACCGGTGAACGCTACGGCGTGGACGAGCCCGAGCTGCTGCTGTGGGTGCACTGCGCCGAGGTCGACTCGTACCTCCAGGTCGTCCGCCGCTCCGGCTATCCGCTCAGCGACGCCCAGGCCGACCGCTACGTCGACGAGCACCGCGTCGGCGCCCGCCTCGTCGGCCTCGACCCGGATCAGGTGCCCGCCACCACCGCGCGGCTCGCCGCCTACTTCGAGGAGGTCCGGCCCCACCTCGCGGTCGGCGCCGACGCCCGTGAGATCGATGACTTCCTCCAGCGGCCACCGGTCCCCGCCCTCCTCGTCCCGGCGCGGGCACTCCTCTGGCGGCGGGTGGCGGACCTCGCCTACGGGGCCCTGCCGCCCTACGCCCACGAGCTGTACGGCAGACCCGCCCCCACCGCCGAACGGGTCACCCGGCAACTCGCCACGACCGGCCGTCTGCTGCGCCGGGTGCCCGCCCGATTGCGCTGGCAGCTCCCCCCGGGACACATCCTCAGGGCGATGGCCCGACTCGGCCCCGGGGTGCGGCCCACCCCGTACGGTCCGCGGTGACAGGAGTCCATACTGGACGGGCCGGGGAGGGCGCAGCAGAGCGACGGGGGCGACAGCACGCGATGGCGGAATCCAGGCTGATCCACGACCGGTACCGGCTGGTCGAGGTGATCGGGCGCGGTGGCATGGGCGAGGTGTGGGGGGCCGTGGACGAGTCGCTGGGGCGGCGCGTCGCGGTCAAATGCCTGAAACCGGTCGGATCCCAGCACCAGTCCTCCTCCTTCGCCCCGGTGCTCCGGGAGCGCTTCCGCCGCGAGGCCCGGGTGGCCGCGGCCCTCCAGCACCGGGGGGTCACCGTCGTCCATGACTTCGGTGAGTACGAAGGGGTCCTCTACCTGGTGATGGAGCTGCTGGACGGCCACAACCTCAGCCAGCTCCTGACCGCGAACGAACAGCGCCCGCTGCCGGTGGACGAGGTCGTCGACATCGCCGAACAGGTCGCCGACGCCCTCGCCTACACCCATGAGCGGGGCATCGTCCACCGCGACCTCAAACCCGCCAACATCATGCGGCTCACCGACGGCGCGGTGAAGATCTGCGACTTCGGCATAGCGCGGCTCGGCGAGGACATCGGGTTCTCCTCCCGCCTCACCGGTACCGGCATCGCCATGGGCACTCCCCACTACATGTCGCCCGAACAGATCAGCGGCGGCCGGGTCGACCACCGCAGCGACCTCTACTCGCTGGGCTGTGTGCTGTACGAGATCGCCACCGGCTTCCCGCCGTTCGACCACGACGACGCCTGGGCGGTCCTCGTCGGACACCGCGACACCGAGCCGCGGCCGCTGCGCGCCCACCGGCCCGACATCCCCGACCACTTCCAGCGGATCGTGCTCGAACTGCTCGCCAAGGCGCCGGACGGCCGGCCCACCGACGCCAAGGACCTCCGGTGGCGGATCGCCCGTGAGGGCCGTACGCGCCCGCTGCCGCCGCCGGCCCTCCCCCGGGAGACGCGCCTGCCACCGTGGACCCGGGGGATGACCACCGGACACAAGGCACTGGGCACCGCGCTGCGGACCGTACTGCCCGACCACACCGAAGGGCTGACCGGCGAGTGGACCACGTCCGTCGAACCCGCCGTGCCGTTCGGCGGGGCCCCGCCCGCGCCGGGCCCCCCGGCCGAGCGGCCCACCCCGTCGCCCGAACTGCTCGCCGTCCTCACCGGCCGGCACAACGGGGGCCTCAGCCTCGGCCGGCTGGGGCGCTGGGAGGAGGCGGGCGAGGTGCACCGGGCGGTGGCCGCCGAGCGGGAGCACGCGCTCGGCCCCGACCATCCCGACACCCTGGCCAGCCGCTACGAGATCGGCTTCACCCTGAGCCGGACCGGCCGGGTCGAGGACGCGCTGCGCGAGTTCGGCCGGGTCGCCGACGGCCGGGAGCGGGCCCTGGGCGCCGACCATCCGGAGACCCTGGCGGCACGGCAGGAGACCGCCTTCGTGCTCGGCAGGCTCGGGCGCCACTTCGAGGCGCACGACGTTTACGCCGCCGTCCTCACCGCGCGCGAGCGGACCATGGGCGCCGACCACCCCGACACACTGCGCTGCCGGCACAACCTCGCCTTCAACCTCAGCAGGCTCGGCCGTCTTGAGGACTCCTTCCGGATGGTCCGCGACGTCGCGGTGGCGCGGACCAGGGTGCTCGGCGCGGACCATCCCGACACGCTCGTCACCCAGTACGAAGTCGCCTACGCCCTCGGTCGGCTGGGCCGCTGGGCCGAGGCGCTGACCACCTATCGCGACGTGGCCGCCGCCCGCGCCCGCGCGCTGGGAGCCGACCATCCCGACACCCTCGCCGCCCGGTACGAGGTGGGCATCAGCCTCGGGCGCCTCGGGCGGGGCGAGGAGGCCCTGGCGCTGTATCGGAGCCTGGTGGCGGACCGCACCCGGGCGCAGGGACCGCACGACCCCGAGACCCTGCGCGCCCGGCACGGCCTCGGTGTCAACCTGGGCCGGCTGGCCCGCTGGGAGGAGGCGCTCGCCGAGGCGCGCGAGGTGAGCGCCCTGCGCGGCCGCGTCCTCGGCGCCTCGCACCCGGACACCCTCGTCTCCCGCCGCGAGGTGGCGGTCGGCCTGGGCTGGCTGGGCCGCTGGGCGGATGCGCTGACGATCTACGGGCAGGTTGCCGAGGCCCGTGAGCGGGTCCTCGGCCCGGACCACCCGGACGCCCTCGCCAGCCGCAACGACGAGGCCCACTGCCTGGAACAACTGGGCCGCCACGCGGAGGCGGTCGACCTCTACCGCCGCGTCGCCGCCCGCCGCGAACGCCGCGCCCCCCAGGGCTGAGCCCCTGCCCGGCACCGAGGCTCGGCTCGGTTTCATCAGGCGTAGGGCCGCCCCAGCGCTGGGTTCTCCGCTCCCCGGCGTCCGGGCGGCCTGAATCCAGCCCCTCCGGTGTTTGAGGAGCGCCCGGTGGCGCTGGCACGTCGTCGAGCCGGGGTGCGCACTGCGGTGAGGTGTCGAGCGGCGGCCTGAATCCAGCTTCTCCGGTGTTTGCGGAGCGCTTGGTGGCGCTGGCACGTCGTCGAATCGGGGTGCGCACTGCGGTGAGGTGTCGAGCGGCGGCCTGAATCCAGCTTCTCCGGTGTTTGAGGAGCGCCCGGTGGCGCTGGCACGTCGTCGAATCGGGGTGCGCACTGCGGTGAGGTGTCGAGCGGCGGCCTGAATCCAGCCCCTCCGGCGATTGAGGAGCACCCGGTGGCGTCGCCAGGCCGCCGAGTGGGTTCGCCCGGCGCTGGGCGGGCCGCACCGCCCCCGGCCTTCGCGGCGTTCGGGAGACCCGAATCCAGCCCCTCCGGCGATTGAGGAGCGCCCCCGCGCGAGCGGGAACCAGGGTTCGGCATACCCGGGAGCGGCAATGTTCCCGGCATGTCCGCCCACACCTCGTACGACACCGTCATCATCGGCGGCGGCCACAACGGTCTGGTCGCCGCCGCCTACCTCGCCCGCGCGGGCCGCTCCGTCCTCGTGCTGGAGCGCGCCGCGCGCGTCGGCGGTGCGGCCGTCTCCACCCGCCCCTTCGCCGGGGTCGACGCCCGGCTCTCGCGCTACTCCTATCTGGTGTCGCTGCTGCCGTCGAAGATCGTGCGCGACCTCGGACTGGACTTCTCCGTACGTAAACGCACGGTCTCCTCGTACACCCCCCGCGGCGACGGCGGTCTCCTCGTGGGCGCCGGGCGCACACGGGAGTCGTTCGCCGCGCTCACCGGTGGCGACCGCGAGTACGCCGCCTGGCGGGAGTTCTACGGCATGACCGCCCGCGTCGCCGAGCGGGTCTTCCCCACCCTCACCGAGCCACTGCCCACCCGTGAGTCGCTCCGGGCCCGTGTCGATGACGAGACGGCCTGGCATGCCCTGTTCGATGCACCCATCGGCGAGGCGATCGAGAGACGGTTCTCCGACGATCTCGTACGGGGAGTGGTGCTCACCGACGCCCTCATCGGGACGTTCGCCGACGCCCACGACCCCGGCCTCGCGCAGAACCGCTGCTTCCTCTACCACGTGATCGGCGGGGGGACGGGGGACTGGGACGTCCCGGTCGGAGGCATGGGCGCGCTCACCGACGCCCTGGCCACCGCGGCCCGGGCGGCCGGGGCGCGGATCGTGACCGGGCACGAGGCGACCCGTATCGAGACGGACGGCCGATCGGCCGATGTCACCTGCCGGACACCGGACGGGGAGGTCACCTTCGCCGCCCGCCGGGTCCTGGTGAACGCCTCCCCGAGGGAACTCGCCGCTCTGCTGGGCGAGCCGCCCCCGGCCCCCGCCGAGGGCGCCCAGCTCAAGGTGAACATGGTGCTGCGGCGGCTACCGGCGCTGCGCGACCGCACCGTCGATCCGCGCCACGCGTTCGCCGGCACCTTCCATGTGTCGGAGGGGTACGAACAGTTGGCCACCGCCTACCGGGAGGCCGCCGCTGGCTCACCGCCGAGCGCGCCGCCGTCCGAGATCTACTGCCACTCACTGACCGATCCGTCGATCCTCGGCCCGTCGCTCGCCGCCGAGGGCTTCCAGACGCTGACGCTGTTCGGGCTGCACACCCCCGCCCGGCTCTTCACCGATGACCACGACGCGGTCCGCGACCGGCTGCTGGCGGCCACCCTGGCCGAGCTGGACTCCCATCTGGCGGAACCGCTGGCGGACTGTCTCGCCCTCGACGCCGACGGCGAACCGTGTGTCGAGGTCAAGACTCCGCTCGACCTGGAGCGCGAACTCCGGCTGCCGGGCGGTCATATCTTCCACCGGGACCTCTCCTTCCCGTACGCGACCGACGACACCGGGCGCTGGGGCGTCGAGACGGCGCACGCCAATGTGCTGCTGTGCGGCGCGGGTGCCGTGCGCGGCGGGGGAGTGAGCGGGGTGCCCGGCCACAACGCCGCGATGGCGGCGCTGGGCCGGTGAACCGTTCCCCCGGCCGGGGGAAGTTCAGTCCCGCGACACCGTCCAGCCGGCCGCCTCGATCCGGGCCGCGTCCTGGGGCCTGCTCTCGTCGAAGACGGCGCGGCCCCGGTCCTCGACCCGGATGGCGTCGACGTACGCGCCCCGGCCGACGTAGCGGTGGTCGGTCGTGTAGCGCCAGCGCAGCCGTACGCCCGTCTCGTGCCAGGACGACAGATCCGCCGTCAGCCGGTGCCAGACCCGCCCCGACCACCCGGTCACCGACGCGGTCGGCGGTTCCGTCCCCCGCGTCGTGGTGAAGGGCACCGGTCGCCAGGTGGCGCCGCCGTCCGGCGATCCCTCCAGGAACAGACCGTCGGCGCCGGGCTCGATGTCCCACCACAGGGAGCAGCGCAGCCGGGTGTGCCGGCCGACGGTGAGCGGGGGCAGGGTGAGGGTCGCGGTGGCGGCGTTCGCCATCCCGGAGAACCAGGCGGTACGTCCCCGCTCCGGGCGCACGGGGACGGCACGGGCCATGTTGTTGGCGGCGGCCACCCGGGGTGCGCTGCCCGACCGCCAGGACCGCACCGGGTGGACGGAGTTGCCCAGCACGATCAGGAACGAGTCGGTGCTCGGGTCCAGGACCAGACTGGTCCCGGTGAAACCGGTGTGACCGGCGGTGCGTGGGGTGGCCATGGCCCCCATGTACCAGTGCTGGTACAGCTCGAAGCCGAGGCCGTGTTCGTCCCCGGGGAAGGCGGTGTTGAAGTCGGTGAACATCAGCTCGACGGAGTCGGGGCGCAGTATCCGGTGCCGGCCGTAGACGCCGTCGTTGAGCAGTGTGCGGGCGAGGATCGCCAGGTCCCAGGCGCAGGAGAAGACCCCGGCGTGTCCGGCGACCCCGCCGAACGCGTACGCGTTCTCGTCGTGCACCTCGCCGTGGATGAGACCGCGTTCCAGACCCGACCAGGGCGCCCGGGCGTCCTCGGTGGCGGCGATCTTCGGTTTCCAGGAGGCCGGTGGGTTGAATCGGGTGCGGCGCATCCCGAGCGGCTCGGTGATCTCCTCCCGGAGCAGCACGTCCAGAGCCCGTCCGGTGAGCTGTTCCAGGATCAGTTGGAGTGAGATCAGATTGAGGTCGGAGTAGAGGTACTTCGTCCCCGGGGTGCTGGCGGGAGCCTCGTTCCACAGCATCCGGAGCTTCCCCTCCCGGGTCGGCTCCCGGTACAGCGGGATCCAGGAGCGGAACCCCGAGGTGTGGGTCAGTAGCTGCCGCACGGTGATGTCCTGTTTGCCCGCGGCCCCGAACTCCGGGAGGTACGAGGCGACCGTGGCCGCCAGGTCCAGTGCGCCCCGCTCGATCTGCTGGACGGCGAGGATCGAGGTGAACAGTTTGGAGACCGATGCCAGATCGAAGACCGTGTCCTCGGCCATCGGGATCTGCTGGTCGGGCGGGAGCTCCACCCCCGTGTCGGTCTTCTCGTCGTACGCGGCGTAGCGGACCGCCTTCCCGATCGGCCGGTGCAGCGCGACGGTGCCGCCGCGACCTGCGAGCAGGACCGCGCCCGCGTACCAGGGGTGTTGGGGGGAGGGGGCCAGAAACGATTCCGCGTCGGTGACCAACTGATCCAGCCGGGCGGCGATCAATCCGGCCCGCTCGGGGGTGCCGCGCCGCAGGGTCGGCCGTCCGCGCCCCGGGGCCACCGAGCCGCCGACGTCGGCCGCTCCCGCCGCCGCGAAGGGAATCGGTGCGAGCGCCAGTGCGCCGCCCAGTGCCAGTGCGCCGCCGCCCAGCCTCCGTCGGCTGATCCCGTCGCCCGCGGTCGCGTCCTCTGTCATCCGGAGCCCTCTCCTGAAAGAACCTGAAAGTGTTTTTCGGGAACTCGAACAGCAATGAAACTTTCTTGCCACTGTCGGAGGCTGTCAACCGCCCAAAGAATCTGACACTGCATCAGAAAACCCCTTCCCTCGGCCACCCGGCTGCGGCATCCTGCCGCCCATGGAGACGGAGCTGAGCAAGTCACTGGGGATCGAGCACGCCATCTTCGGCTTCACGCCCTTCCCCGCGGTGGCCGCGGCCATCACCAGAGCGGGCGGCCTCGGTGTCCTGGGCGCCGTCCGCTACACCGCGCCCGACGACCTCGAACGCGACCTCGACTGGATGCAGGAGCACACCGACGGAAAGCCCTACGGGCTCGATGTCGTCATGCCCGCCAAGAAGGTCGACGGAGTCACCGAGTCGGACGTCGAGGCGATGATCCCCGAAGGGCACCGCCGGTTCGTCCGCGACACCCTCGCCCGGCACGGCGTCCCCGAACTCGCCGAGGGCGAGGCATCCGGCTGGCGTATCACCGGCTGGATGGAACAGGTCGCCCGGGACCAGCTCGATGTGGCGTTCGACTATCCGATCGCCCTCCTCGCCAACGCCCTCGGCTCACCGCCCCCGGACGTCGTCGCGCGCGCCCATGAGCGCGGCGTCCAGGTCGCGGCCCTCGCCGGCAGCGCCCGCCACGCCCGCCACCACGCCGACGCCGGGATCGACATCGTGGTCGCGCAGGGGTACGAGGCCGGCGGGCACACCGGCGAGATCGCCTCCATGGTGCTCACCCCCGAGGTCGTCGAAGCGGTCGACCCGCTCCCCGTGCTCGCCGCCGGCGGTATCGGCAGTGGCGAACAGATCGCGGCCGCCATCGCCCTCGGCGGACAGGGCGCCTGGCTCGGCTCGCTCTGGCTCACCACCACCGAGGCCGAACTCCACTCCCGCGCGCTGACCGCCAAACTCCTCGCCGCGGGCTCCGGCGACACCGTCCGCTCCCGCGCCCTGACCGGAAAACCCGCACGCCAGCTCCGTACCGAGTGGACCGACGCCTGGGACGGCGCGGAAGGACCGGCCGCGCTCCCCATGCCGCTCCAGGGACTCCTGGTCGCCGAGGCCGTCTCCCGTATCCAGAAGCACGGCGTCGTTCCGCTGCTCGGCACCCCCGTCGGGCAGATCGTCGGCCGGATGAACTCCGAACGGAGCGTCCAGGCGGTCATGGACGACCTGACACGCGGGTTCGAACGCGCCGTGGACCGTGTCAACCGCATCGCCGGAAGGGGCTAACGATGACCGAACGGCCGAACGGCTTCTGGGCCCAGGCGACGGCGGATCCGGACCGGACGATCCTGATCGCACCGGACGGCGAACGCTGGAGCGCCCGGCGGCTGCACGCCGCCGCGAACCAGCTCGTGCACGGGCTGCGGGCGGCCGGCCTCCGGCGCGGTGACGTCTTCGCCGTCGTCCTCCCCAATGGTGCCGAGTTCATCACCGCCTATCTCGCCGCCTCCCAGGCCGGTTTCTACGTCGTCCCCGTCAACCACCATCTCGTCGGCCCTGAGATCGCGTGGATCGTCGCGGACTCCGGAGCCCGGGTCCTCATCGCCCACGAGCGGTTCGCGGACGCGGCGACGGTCGCCGCCGACGAGGCGGAGCTGCCCGCCACCCACCGCTACGCCGTCGGCACGGTCGACGGATTCCGCCCGTACGCCGAACTCCTCGCCGGCCTGTCGGAGTCCCCGCCCGACGGACGGACCCACGGCTGGGTCATGAACTACACCTCCGGCACCACCGGACGGCCGCGCGGCATCCGCCGCCCGCTGACCGGACGGCTGCCCGAGGAAGGCCATCTGGGCGGTCTGCTCGGCATCTTCGGCATCCGGCCGTTCGACGGTCACACCCACTTGGTCTGCTCGCCGCTCTACCACACCGCCGTCCTCCAATTCGCGGGTGCCGCGCTGCACATCGGACATCCGCTGGTGCTGATGGACAAATGGACACCCGAGGAGATGCTCCGCCTCATCGAAGCGCACCGCTGCACCCACACCCATATGGTGCCGACGCAGTTCCACCGGCTCCTGGCGCTGCCCGAAACCGTACGGGCCGGCTACGACGTCTCCTCGATGCGCCATGCCATCCACGGTGCCGCTCCCTGTCCGGAACATGTGAAACGGTCGATGATCGACTGGTGGGGAGGATGCGTCGAGGAGTACTACGCGGCCAGTGAGGGCGGCGGCGCCTTCGCGACCGCCGAGGAGTGGCTACGGAAGCCCGGAACCGTCGGCAAGGCGTGGCCCATCAGCGAACTCGCCGTCTTCGACGACGACGGCAACCGGCTGCCGCCCGGCGAACTGGGCACCGTCTATATGAAGATGAGCACCGGCGCCTTCCGCTACCACAAGGACGAGGCCAAGACCCGGAAGAACCGGATCGGTGACTTCTTCACCGTGGGTGACCTCGGCGTCCTGGACGAGGACGGCTATCTGTTCCTCCGCGACCGCAAGATCGACATGATCATCTCGGGCGGGGTCAACATCTACCCCGCCGAGATCGAATCGGCCCTGCTCGCCCACTCGGCGGTCGCCGACGCCGCGGCCTTCGGCATCCCGCACACCGACTGGGGCGAGGAGGTCAAAGCGGTGGTCGAACCGGCCGACGGCCACCAGCCGGGCGACGCGCTCGCCGCTGACATCCTCGCCCACTGCGCGCGTCTGCTCGCGGGATACAAGTGCCCCAGGTCCCTGGAGTTCATCGAGGTCATGCCGCGCGATCCGAACGGCAAGCTCTATAAGCGCCGGCTGCGCGCACCTTACTGGGAGGGCCACGAACGCGCGATCTGACGGCCCGGCTCCCGCGGCCTCGGGAGAACCCCGTTGGCGCAGCACCCCGCGCGCCCCGCTGCCGTTCCTGGCAGCGTGGCGACCATGACGACCGGCACGGCAGGGCTCAGATCGAAGTGGACGACCTGGGTGCCGCCCCTCGCGGTGGTCGCCCTCGCGTGCGGGTGGGGCCGCGACCTCTCCGGAGCGGCCGTCGCGGTCGTCGGGGTCTTCCTGATCGGGGCCGTCCTCGCCGCGGTGCACCACGCCGAGGTCGTCGCCCACCGGTCCGGTGAGCCGTTCGGGTCACTCATCCTCGCCGTCGCCGTCACCGTCATCGAGGTGGGACTCATCGTCACCCTGATGGCGGGCGGCGGGGAGAAGACGTCCACCTACGCCCGGGACACCGTCTTCGCCGCTGTCATGATCACTTGCAATGGGATCGTCGGCCTCTCCGTCCTGGTGGGGGCGCTGCGCAATCGCGTCGCCGTCTTCAACGCCGAGGGCTCCGGTGGCGCCCTGGCGACCGTGTGCACGCTGGCCACGATGACGCTGGTGGTGCCGGCCTTCACCACCGGCCAGGCCGGCGCGGAGTTCACCGGTGACCAGCTCGCCTTCGCCGCCGCCGCCTCCCTCTGTCTGTACGGGCTCTTCGTCGGCGTCCAGACGGTGCGGCACCGCGACTACTTCCTGCCGGTGCGGCCCGAGGGCAGCGAACGCGATCCCGACCCCGACGAGCACGCCCCGCCGCCCAGCCAACGGGAGACCTGGGCCAGCGCCATCCTCCTCCTGGTGGCGTTGGTCGCCGTCGTCGGCAACGCCAAACTGGTCTCCCCGGCCATCGAGAACACCGTGGAGTCGGCGGGGCTCCCGACGGCCGTCGTCGGTGTGGTGATCGCGCTGCTCGTGCTGCTGCCCGAGACCCTCGCGGCGGTACGCGCGGCCCGCCGGGACCGGATGCAGACCAGTCTCAACCTGGCCTACGGCTCCGCCATCGCGAGCATCGGGCTCACCATCCCGGCCATCGCCCTCGCCTCGATCTGGCTGCCGGGACCCCTGGTCCTCGGAGTGGACGCCACCCATATGGTCCTGCTGGCCCTGACTGCCGTGGTCAGCGCCCTGACGGTGGTCCCCGGCCGGGCGACCCTGCTCCAGGGCGGGGTCCATCTCGTACTGTTCGCTGCATTTGTCTTTCTCTCCTTCAGCCCCTGACCAGCCCCTGACCAGCCCCTGACCAGCCCCTGACCAGCCCCTGACCAGCCCCTGACCAGCCCCTGGCCAGCCACTGGTGGCATGGAGGCAATCGAGGGCAGGGGCTGCCTCCGGCTCTACGGGTGGAGTGCTCCGCCCCCAGTCGTACCGGGCGGTGGAGCGCCGCCCCACCTCCTGGCTCCCCTTCCTGGTTCCCGCCGCTGGCCTTGACCTCCTGGCTCCCCCTCTTCCGGCTCCCGCCTCCTGGCTCCAACCTCCCGGCTCCCGCCTGCCTGGGGCCCGGCCCGTGCCGTACCGCTAGCGCAGGTCCACGATCCGCTTGATCTTGCCCACTGACCTTTCGAGGGCCTCCGGGTCCACCACCTCGACCGCCACCGAGACACCGATACCGTCCTTGACCGCTGCGGCCATCGCCTCGGCCGCCGCGGCGCGCTGCGCGGGCGTCGCCGCCGCCCGTGCCTCCGCCCGCACGGTCAGCGCGTCGAGCCTGCCCTCCCGCGTCAGGCGCAGTTGGAAGTGCGGCGCGAGATGCGGTGTCCGCAGCACGATCTCCTCGATCTGCGTCGGAAAGAGGTTCACCCCGCGCAGGATGACCATGTCGTCGCTGCGGCCGGTCACCTTCTCCATCCTGCGGAAGACCCGGGCTGTGCCGGGCAGCAGTCGGGAGAGATCACGCGTCCGGTAGCGGATCACCGGCATCGCCTCTTTGGTGAGGGAGGTGAAGACCAGCTCGCCCGGCTCGCCGTCGGGCAGCACCGCACCGGTGAGCGGATCCACTATCTCGGGCAGGAAGTGGTCTTCCCAGACATGGAGACCGTCCTTGGTCTTCACGCACTCCTGCGCCACGCCCGGACCCATCACTTCCGAGAGCCCGTATATGTCCACCGCGTCGATCGCGAAGCGTTCCTCGATCTCCCGCCGCATCTCCTCGGTCCAGGGCTCCGCCCCGAAGATGCCCACCCGCAGCGATGTCGTCCGGGGGTCGACCCCCTGCCTCTCGAACTCATCGAGCAGGGTGAGCATGTAGGACGGCGTCACCATGATGATCTCGGGGCGGAAATCCTGGATCAGGCGGACCTGACGCGAGGTCATACCGCCGGATGCCGGGACGACGGTGCAGCCGAGGCGCTCGGCGCCGTAGTGGGCGCCGAGGCCACCGGTGAACAGTCCGTATCCATAGGCGATGTGGACCATATGGCCGGGGCGCCCACCGGCCGCGCGGATCGAGCGGGCCACGACATCGGCCCAGACGTCGAGGTCCCGCTCGGTGTAGCCGACGACGGTGGGCCGGCCGGTGGTCCCGCTGGAGGCGTGGACGCGCCGCACCTGGGACCGGTCCACCGCGAACATTCCGAAGGGGTAGTTGTCCCGGAGGTCGGCCTTGCTGGTGAAGGGGAATCGTCCGAGGTCGGCGAGTGTGTGGCAGTCCTCGGGATGCACCCCGGCCCGGTCGAACGACTCGCGGTAGAAGCCGACACGGTCGTACGCGTGGCGGAGCGTCGCCCGCAGGCGTTGCAGTTGCAGTGCTTCCAACGCGTCGCGGCCGAGTCGTTCCGCCGCGTCCAGCAGGTCCGTCATGCCGGCCACTCCTGTTCCATATCGGGCGACCGATCATTCGGTCGTGGCGATATGGATCAGTAACGCAGCCGGACCTGTCCGCTGGCAAGGGGGGTTGACCGCACTTTCCTTCCTGTGGCGGACCGCGCCCGGGACCGCGGTGCACCTCATTGCGGGGCCCGGGCCCGGTCCCGGGCGGCGACGATCTCCGGATGCCCCGGTTCACCGCGTACGACCACGTCCCATCCGCCCATCACATCCGTCCCCCTCGTGACCACCTCCGCCCGGCCCGCGACCGTCGCTCCCGGACCCGGCAGGTCGGTCCCCGCGTGGTGGCGGGGAGAGGCCGCGGCCGGTGGCGGTGGTTGCGCGGGCGCCGACCGCTGGCCCCCCGGCGGTCGCGGCGGTCGCGGTGGTCTCAGGGGGTCTCCGTGACCTCGGCCGGATCCATGGTGGCCGGGTCCATGGCCTCAGCCGCCACGGCCCTCGCCCACCGGTAGTCCGCCTTGCCGCTGGGCGAGCGCTGGATCTCCTCGGCCACCACCAGCCGGCGCGGGATCTTGTAGCCCGCCAGCCTGGTCCGGCAGTGCGCCTGGATGCCCGTCAGGTCCGGGGCCTCGGCACCCTCGCGTATCTGCACCACCGCCGTCACCCGGTTGCCCCAGGTGGCGTCCGGCACCCCGGCCACCAGGGCGTCGTAGACATCCGGATGGGATTTGAGCGCCTGCTCCACCTCCTCCGGGTACACCTTCTCGCCCCCGGTGTTGATGCACTGCGACCCTCGGCCGAGGACGGTCACGATGCCCTCCTCATCGACCGTGGCCATATCACCGAGCAGCACCCAGCGGTCCCCGCCGCGCTGGAAGAAGGTCTCCGCCGTCTTCCGCGGATCGTTGTAGTAGCCGAGCGGGACATGCCCTCGCTGGGCGATGCGGCCCGGCTCGCCGACGGCCACCGGCTCGTAGGTCACCGGGTCGACCACCTGCGTTCGACTGTTGACCTGGAGGCGGAAGCCCTTCTCCGGGCCCGAGTCGGCCGTCGCGGTGCCATTGAAACCCGACTCCGACGACCCGAAGTTGTTCAGCAGCATCACCCGTGGGGCCAGCGCCATGAACTGCGCGCGCACGGTCTCCGACATGATCGCCCCCGACGAGGAGACGCTGAACAGCGAGGAGAGGTCGGTGCCCTTGCCCGGTCCGTTCAACGCGTCGATCAGGGGCCGCAGCATCGCATCGCCGACCAGGGACACGCTGGTGACCTTCTCCTTCTCGATCGTCCGCAACACGTCTTCGGGGACGAATTTCCGGTGCAGGACGACCCGTTGGCCGAAGTTGAGACCGATGAACGCGGTCAGCGTGGAGGTGCCGTGCATCAGCGGGGGAGTCGGGAAGAAGGTGATGCCGTCCCCGCCCGCGGCGACCCGCTGGGCCAGTTCGCCGGGCGTGCTGACCGGCTCACCGGTCGGCGCCCCGCCGCCGAGGCCCGAGAAGAAGAGATCCTCCTGCCGCCACATCACCCCTTTGGGCATCCCCGTGGTCCCACCGGTGTAGATGATGAACTGGTCGTCGGCCGACCGTGTCGCGAAGCCGCGTCCGGGGGACGCCGCCGCCTCGGCCTCCGCGAAGGGGACGGCTGCCAGTTCCGGGGTGCCCCCGGGCGGTGTGCCGACCCGCACCAGATGGCGGAGCTTCTCCGTCCTCGGCAGCGCCGCCGCGACCCGTTCGGTGAACTCGGCGTCGAAGACGAGAGCCGCGAGGTCGGCGTCCCGGTAGAGGTAGACCAGCTCCTCCTCCACATACCGGTAGTTGACATTGACCGGCACGATCCGGGCTTTGAGGCAGCCGAGCACGGTCTGGAGGTATTCGACGCCGTTGTAGAGATGCAGCCCGAGGTGTTCGCCCGGTCCGATGCCCGCGTCGAGCAGGTGGTGGGCGACGCGGTTCGCCGCCGAGTCCAGCTCCGCGTAGGTGAGCCTGCGCTCCGTGCCCGAGCCGGGGCGGTCGACGTACACCAGTGCCTCACGGTCCGGGACCACGTCCACGATCGACTCGAAAAGATCGGCAAGGTTGTACTCCACCGCTCCTCCTGACCCCGGCGCGCGCCGGTTGGGCATTGGCTCGGGCGGTCATTAGAGCGCCCGCGAGCACAACTGTGAAGGGGCCTGGCCAGATTTATCTGACTGCCTGTCAGGAAACTATTGAACTGAGACCCGCCCTACTGCAACCTGTTCTAGGTCTTGAGACGGGAGACCGCACAAATGGGAGAAGACGTGGGACCACACCCGGGAACCGAACATCTCACCGTGCGACGCGAAGGCGCCACGCTGGTGCTCACCTTGAACAGGCCCGAGGCGAAGAACGCGCTCTCGCTGCCGATGCTCGTCGGCCTGTACGACGGCTGGCTGGCGGCGGACGAGGACGACGCGATCCGCTCGGTCGTCCTCACCGGGGCGGGGGGCGTCTTCTGCGCCGGGATGGATCTGAAGGCACTCGCCGGCAAGGGTATGGACGGCCAGGGGTACCGGGACCGGATGAAGGCCGACCCCGACCTCCACTGGAAGGCGATGCTCCGCCACCACCGCCCCCGCAAGCCGGTCATCGCCGCCGTCGAGGGGCACTGTGTCGCGGGCGGCACCGAGATCCTCCAGGGCACCGATATCCGTGTCGCGGGAGAGAGCGCCACCTTCGGCCTCTTCGAGGTCCGGCGCGGCCTCTTCCCGATCGGGGGCTCGACCGTACGGCTCCAGCGTCAGATACCCCGCACCCATGCTCTGGAGATGCTGCTCACCGGCCGTGCGTACAGCGCGGACGAGGCTCAGCGGATCGGGCTCATCGGACAGGTCGTCCCCGACGGCACCGCCCTGGAGCGGGCACTCGCCGTCGCGGAACAGATCAACGCCTGCGGTCCGCTCGCCGTGGAGGCGGTGAAGGCGTCGGTGTACGAGACCGCCGAACTGACCGAGACCGAAGGGTTGGCCGCGGAACTCGCCCGTGGCTGGCCGATCTTCGACACCGATGACGCGCGGGAAGGCGCCCGCGCCTTCGCCGAGAAGCGCGCCCCCGTCTACCGGCGTGCCTGAGCCCAGGAGGATCCGGATGCCCGAAGTGCTGCGCGCCCCGCTCGTCGTCGAGTTCCCCTTCACCCGCTCGCTCGGCCCCGTCCAGAGCGCCTTCCTCACCGGACTGCGTGAGCGCACCGTCCTCGGCGTGCGGACCGGCGACGGCAGGGTTCTCGTCCCACCCGTCGAATACGACCCGGTCACCGCCGACGAGATCCGTGAGCTGGCCGAAGTCGGCTCCACCGGTACCGTCACCACCTGGGCCTGGAATCCGGCCCCCCGCCCGAATCAGCCGCTGGAGACCCCCTTCGCCTGGGTGCTGGTACGGCTCGACGGCGCCGACACCGCCCTCCTGCACGCCCTCGACGCGCCGGGGCCCGACACCGTGCACACGGGAATGCGGGTACGGATCCGCTGGGCGGACGACCGCGTCGGAGCCATCACCGACATCGCCTGCTTCGAGCCGTACGAGAGTGAGCCCGGCCCACCCGCCGCCGACCACCCGGGCGTCTTCCGGTCCGCCGTCACCGGCATCGTCACCCCCGCCCGGCTCGACTACACCTACGCGCCCGGCCGCGCCCAGACCGATCATCTCAACGCCCTCGTGGACCACCGGATCGTCGGCGAACGCTGCCCGTCCTGTCGACAGGTGTACGTCCCGCCCCGTGGCGCCTGTCCGACCTGCGGTGTCGCCACCTCCGAACAGGTCGAGGTCGGCCCCGGTGGCACCGTCACCACCTACTGCGTCGTCAACATCAAGGCGAGGAACCTGGACATCGAGGTGCCGTATGTCTACGCCCATATCGCCCTCGACGGCGCCGGTCTCGCCCTCCACGGCCGGATCGGCGGTATCGCCTACGACCAGGTGCGCATGGGCCTGCGCGTGGAACCGGTCTGGACCTCCGGCAGCCGTCACCCCGACCACTACCGGCCCACGGGCGAGCCCGACGCCGACTACGACACCTACAAGGAGTTGCTGTGACGCGGTACGCCAGGGACACGGCGATCGTCGCCTTCGCGCAGACCGACCACCGGCGCCACAGCGACGAGCTCTCCGAGGTCGAGATGGTGATGCCGGTACTGCACCGGGTCCTGGCGGCGACGGGGCTGACGACCGGCGACATCGGCTTCACCTGCTCCGGCTCCTCCGACTATCTCGCCGGGCGGGCCTTCTCCTTCACCATGGCCCTCGACGCCGTCGGCGCCTGGCCTCCGATCTCCGAGTCCCATGTGGAGATGGACGGCGCCTGGGCGCTGTACGAGGCATGGGTGAAGATCCTCACCGGTGAAGCCGATATCGCCCTGGTCTACGCCTACGGGAAGTCATCATCCGGCGAGGTGCGGGATGTCCTGACCCGGCAGCTCGACCCGTACTACGTCGCTCCGCTCTGGCCCGACTCCGTGGCGCTCGCGGCGCTCCAGGCCCAAGCGCTGATCGACGCCGGGCACACCGACGAAGCCGCGCTGGCCGGGATCGGAGCCCGCAGCCGTGCGGACGCCGCGTCCCACCCGCACGCCCAACTCAAAGGCGTCGTCCCGCAGGGCGACCATATTGTCCGCCCCCTGCGGACCGGGGACTGCCCACCGATCGGCGACGGGGCGGCCGCTGTGATCATCGCGGCCGGGGAGCGCGCCCATGGGCTGTGCGAGCGCCCCGCCTGGATCCGTGGCATGGACCACCGGATCGAGGCCCACAGCCTCGGGGTCCGCGATCTCACCGACTCGCCCTCCACCCGGCTCGCGGCGGAGCGCGCCGGAGCGTTCGAGCGGCCCGTCGACACCGCTGAACTGCATGCGCCCTTCAGCTCCCAGGAGGTCGTCCTGCGGAGAAGCCTCAACCTCGACTCCAGGGTGAGAGTCAACCCGTCCGGTGGAGCGCTCGCCGCCAACCCGGTGATGGCCGCGGGGCTCATCCGCATCGGCGAGGCCGCCGCGCGCATCCACCGCGGTGAGTCCGACCGCGCGCTCGCCCACGCCACCTCCGGGCCCTGCCTCCAGCAGAACCTGGTCGCCGTTCTGGAAGGGGAACCCCTGTGAGCAGAGAGCCCGTCGCCGTCGTCGGGATCGGCCAGACCAACCATGTCGCCGCCCGCCGTGACGTCTCCATCGCCGGACTCGTCCGCGAGGCAGCCCGCCGGGCCCTGGACGACGCGCAGCTCACCTGGTCCGACATCGACGCCGTCGTCATCGGCAAGGCCCCCGACTTCTTCGAGGGCCTGATGATGCCCGAGCTGTATCTCGCCGACGCCCTCGGTGCGGTCGGGAAACCGATGCTGCGCGTGCACACGGCGGGCTCGGTCGGTGGGTCCACCGCGCTCGTCGCCGCCAGTCTCGTGGCGTCCCGGGTGCACTCCACCGTGCTCACACTCGCCTTCGAGAAGCAGTCCGAGTCCAACGCCATGTGGGGCCTCTCGCTGCCCGTCCCCTTCCAGCAACCGCTGCTCGCGGGTGCGGGTGGGTTCTTCGCCCCTCATGTGCGGGCCTATATGCGCCGCTCCGGCGCCCCCGACACGGTCGGCTCGCTCGTCGCCTACAAGGACCGCCGCAACGCCCTGAAGAACCCGTACGCCCATCTGCACGAACACGACATCACCCTGGAGAAGGTCCAGTCGTCCCCGATGCTCTGGGATCCGATCCGCTACTCCGAGACCTGTCCGTCGTCCGACGGCGCCTGCGCGATGGTCCTCACCGGCCGGGCCGGCGCGTCCCGGTCCCCCCGCCCGCCGGCCTGGATGCACGGTGGCGCGATGCGCAGTGAGCCGACGCTCTTCGCCGGCAAGGACTGTGTGTCGCCGCAGGCGGGCAAGGACTGTGCGGCCGATGTCTACCGGCAGGCGGGCATCGTCGACCCACGGCGGGAGATCGATGTCGTGGAGATGTATGTGCCGTTCTCCTGGTACGAGCCCATGTGGCTGGAGAACCTGGGCTTCGCCACCGAGGGTGAGGGGTGGAAGCTCACCGAGTCGGGTGCCACCGAACTCGACGGCGATCTGCCGGTGAACCCCTCGGGTGGGGTGCTCTCCACCAACCCCATCGGCGCCTCCGGAATGATCCGCTTCGCCGAGGCGGCCCTCCAGGTGCGGGGCGCGGCGGGCGAGCACCAGGTCGACGGCGCTCGCCGGGCGCTCGGTCACGCCTACGGCGGGGGCTCACAGTTCTTCGCCATGTGGCTGGTGGGTGCCGAACCGCCCACCACCTGAAGGGAGCAGCCACGGGGCCGACTCGGGTGGCCCCACCGACACCGCCCGGCCATTCTCCGGCCATCGGAAGCCTGTTCGGCGGCCTGCCGGTGACCTGTCCGGGAGGGGGGTCGATCGCTAGGCTGAGCCCGGAGACAATGCGGGAGGAGCACGTACGTGGCCGAGAGCACCACCACCACGCAGACGATTTCGGGATGGCAGAAGCCCGAACTCGACCTCAGCAAGGCCGACTGGCAGTCGAGCAGCCAGGGAACGGGAGACGTCCAGATCGCCTTCGTGGAGGGCTTCATCGCCATGCGCAACGGCGGCCGGCCGGAGAACCCATCACTGATCTTCACTCCGGCCGAGTGGCGCGCGTTCGTGCTGAACGCCCGCGGGGGCGAGTTCGACCTCACCTGAGCGCCACCGGGTGGGTTCCTCCACGACTCCGCGCGCCTCGTTCGCCAGGGCGCGCGGGAGTCACGGCGGGGCGCCCCCTTCGTGCCGCGTCCGGATGTGCACCCGTGTTCCGGACGCGGCCCGCCCTCTCAAGGCTTGTCCCCGGGGCGGCGAGCCTCCACCATCGCGTGCCCCGTGCCCCGTGCCCCGTGCCCCGTGCCCCGTGCCCCCGGCCGACCCTCGGTCGGAGTCTCGTCCGCCCCGGCAGCCGGCCAGCGCCGCGAGGCATGCATCGCCCGTGGCCCGCGCCCGGGCCCTGCACCCCGGCCGCCTCCGCCAGCGGTCCGGTCCGGTCCGTCCAGGGAGCGTCCGGTACCGCTTCGACGCTCCCTGCTCCATGGCCCCGGGCGACCCCGCCGACAGACGACTCCCGGCGCTCGTGCCGTGTTCTGTGCGGACGGCTCCCGGACCGTGTCCGACCGGCGTACGCTGAGCTCCCTCAAGGACGTCGGACCCCGTGTGCCCCGAGCAGTGTGCCGGGCGCACGCCGGGGCGTGGGGGTGTGCATGATGCGTCGTTCCGGCGCGGCCAAACGCCGTCTCTTCGAGCGCGAGGCCGAACTCGCCGCCGTGGACGACGCATTGGACGAACTGACCGGACTGCGTTCCGACGAACCGGGCGGGCCCGAGCATCCCCGCGGCGCCCTTCTCGCCATCGCAGGACACGCGGGCCTCGGCAAGACCACCCTCCTCGCCGAGATCCGCCGCCGCGCCGCCGCCCTCGGCTGCACCGTCCTCTCCGGACGCGGCGGCGAACAAGAACAGGGAGTCGCCTTCCACGTCGCCCGCCAACTGATCCAGCCCCAGCTCGCCGGCGTCCCGGACGCCACCCTCCGCCAACGGCTGGGGAGTTGGTACGCCATCATCGGCCCCGCCCTCGGCCTGTGCGCCGCCGGCGAGGGCTCACCCCCCGACCCCCAGGGGCTGCGCGACGGACTCGACTGGGTCCTCACCCATCTGGCGGTCCGGCAAGCCCCGCTCGTCCTCGTGCTCGACGACGCCCACTGGGCCGACCCCGAGTCCCTGAGCTGGCTCGCCGCCTTCGCGCCACGCGCCGAGGAACTGCCCCTGCTGCTCGTCGTCGCCTACCGGCCCGAAGAACTCCCCGACCACGCCCGGCACTTACGCCGGCTGCCCGGACGCGCCGGACAACGCCCCATCGACCTCGCCCCGCTCACCCCCGCGGCCGTCGCCCGGCTCGTACGGGACCGGATCGGCCGCCACGCCTCCGACACCTTCTGCCACGAGTGCTGGGCCGTCACCGCCGGCAACCCGTTCGAGGCCATCGAACTCGTCGCCAAGGTGAGCGACCGGGCCATCGAACCCACCGTGGCCGGCGCCCCGCTGCTCCGCGACCTCGCGGCGGCCGTCAAGGGCGGCGGACTGATATCCCGCCTCGAACGCCTCGGCCCCTCCACCGTCCGGCTCGCCTGGGCCGGTGCCGTCCTCGGCACCGAGATATCACCCTCGCTCGCCGCGAGCGTCGCCGGACTCGGCGCTGAGGAGGCGGCCGACGCCGCCGACCGGCTGCGCGAGGCCCGGATCCTCACCGGAACCGACGTTCTGGAGTTCGTCCACCCACTGATCGCCACCGCCGTCTACCGGGCCATCCCGGACGCCGTACGGGTCGCACTCCACGGCCAGGCCGCCTGGTCCGTCGTCGACGCCGGGCTCGGTTCGACGGCCGCCGCCCGCCATCTCATGGAGACCCGCCCCGAAGGCGACCCCTGGGTCGTGCGCCATCTGCGTGCCGCCGCCCGCGAAACCCTCCGGGCCGGCGCCCCCGACGCCGCCCGCCGCCAGTTGGCCCGCGCCCTGCGGGAGCCACCGACAGCCGACGACCGGGCCGCGGTCCTCTACGAACTGGGCTGCTCCTCCCTCCTGACCGAACCCGCCACCACCGTCAACCACCTGCGGGCCGCACTCGAAGAACCCATCGCCGACCCCGCCCTCCGCCAGGGCATCGTCTACCGCCTCTCCCAGGTCCTCGCCCACTCCGACCGGCTCGGCGAGGCGTGCGACACGCTCGCCCAGGAGGCCCGGAGCACCACCGACCCCCGAACCCGGCTGCGGATGCGGGCCGAGAAGTTCATGTGGGACGCCTTCCGCTCCGACGAACCCGAGAGCCCCGCCCGCTCCCGCCGCCTGGCCCGCCTCGCCGACCGGCTCACCGGCAGCCACCTCACCGAGCGGTACATCATCGGCCTGCGCGCCTGGGACGCCACCCTGCGCGGCGAGCCCGCCACCGTCGCCCTCCACCACGCCGAACGCGCCCTGCGCGGCGGACTGGGCTGGGCGGTGGAGGACCGCGGTTTCGAAGTCCCCGCGCTGGTCGCCCTCACCTTCCTCTACGCCGACCGCCCGGGCCGCGCCGAGGAGCTCTTCGCGGCCGGTACCGAGGAGTTCGAACGCCAGGGCTGGCACGGCGCGCATCTGTCCTTCGCGTACACACTCCTCGGCTACATCCGCCACCGCCGCGGCCGGCTGGCCGAGGCGGAGGAGTTCGCACGGGCCGGACTGCGCCTCGCCGAACGCGTCGGGCCCCGTACCCCCGCCGAGTGGTACGCGATCGGCGTGCTCGTCGAGGTGCTGCTGGCCAGAGGGCGTACGGACGAGGCGACCGAGGTCGCCCGGGACCACGACTTCCGCGCGCCCTTCCCGGCCGCGGTCACCTTCCCGGACGCCCAGACGGTGTACGGGCGGCTGTTGCTCGCGCAGGGCCGCGCCCAGGAGGCGGCGGCGGAACTCACCGCCGTGGGGCGACGGCTCGACCAACGGGGGATGCGCAACCCGAGCTGGTGCCCCTGGCAACTGAACCTCGCCATCGCCGAGGCGGCCGAAGCGCCGGAACGGGCCAGGTGCACCGCCCTCGACGCGGTGGAGCGGGCCCGCGGATACGGGACCGCATCGGGCATCGGGCAGGCGCTGCGGGTGGCCGCCGAGGTCACCGGCGGCGCCGAGCGCGTCGCCTTCCTCACGGAGGCCGTCGCCCATCTCGAACGTTCACCCGCCGCGTACGAACTGGCCCGCGCGCTGATCGCCCTCGGCGCCGAGCTGCGCGGGACCGGCCGGCCCCGGGAGGCCGCGGACTGCCTTCAGCGGGGCCTGGAGGGCGCGGACCGGTGCGGTGCCGCAGGGCTGGCCGACACCGCCCGCCACGAACTCGCGGCGGTGGGCCTGCGCCCGCGAGGGCTGCGCGCCATCGAGACCGACGTGCTCACCGGCCGGGAGCGCACCGCGGCCGTGCTGACCGCGCGGGGCTGGGACCGGAGTGCCGTGGCCACCGCCCTCCGGATGGATGAACAGTCCGTCGCCCGCGTGCTCTCGGCGGTCTATCGCAAGGCGGGTACGGACGAGGCGGGCCTCGCGCGAACCTTCGGCGAGAGCCGGACCGGACCTCCGCCCGGGAGCGGCGGCTGACGCTCTGGGCACATCGGCGGCCCGCCGTACCGGGTCAGGAATCATCCCCGGGGGCGGGCGCGGGACGCCCCGTACGGTGACGAGAGCCGCCGCGGTGACCCACGGTGCGGTGGTGCGCACGGTGGGTCGACAGGGCCGGTCGGGCGGAGCGGACCAGCGGGAGGGGGTGCGCCGTCAACGGCGCCCGGGAGACCCCGCCCCCGGTCGGCCGGAACACCCCGGCCACGTACCATGGCGGTATGTCCTTCCTCCGCCGCCGCAGCGCCGCCACTCCCGCGGGCCCGGACTTCGACGTCCTGGCCATGGACCCGGGGGACTGGCCCGGAAACCTCGGCGCGGGACTCCTGCCCGCCCCCGACGGCACCTGCCAGGGCGTCTTTCTGCGGTACGACCTCTTCGGTGGTCGTGGCCCCGCGATGATCATCGGAAACCTGCCGGAGGGCTCCCCGGCCCGGGAGATCGACGAGGGCCAGGTCCCCTTCGAGGTGGCCCAACTCCTGCTCGCGCTGGACAACGACGAGCCGGTCGATGTGGTCGGCGGCGAGGACGTCCCCGTGATGCAGGGGGACAACCTTCTGATCGTGCGCCGGCTCAAACTCTCGGAGAGCCGGATCTCCTGCGTCCAGTTCGACCGGAGCGACGGCGTCCTGGTCACCATCGCGAGTTGGGACCGTCCGATCACGGACGATCTGTACGCCCTCCTCAAGCCGCTGCCCGCGGAACTCTTCCAGCAGGGCTGACCCTCCGCGCGACCGCACCGATCGGACGGCACGCGCACACTTCACGACACCGCCGGACGCGCGCCGCGGGCACGAAGCCCCGCGACGCGCGTCTCCCGTCAGGCGCATCGATGAGTCGCCCCGTCGCTGGGGTGGCGTGTCACCGAGTCGGCCAGTCACGGGGGCGGCGCCTCGGTGAGTCGTCCGGTCGTCACCCCGCTCAGCTCACCGCGCGAGCATCGTGGCGAGCCGTACCGCTGCCGTGCCCAACCCCGTCGGCTGCCGCAGCAGTGGAGTCCCCGGCCCGCTGCTCAGATCCTCCTCGCGGTAGCGGCGCACCCCCCGGTGCCAGTTCAGGATCCCGGCCAGCCAGTCCTCCATCTCGCGTACATAGGCGTCGACCGCGGCCCGCTGCTCGTCGCTCAGCCGGAAGTCCTCGTACAGCAGCGGAAGTTCGTACTCCTTCACATGGAGGAACTGCCGCAGCCGCCCGCGCATCAGGTCGTCGACGATCGTGACGGCGGACGGGTAGTCGCAGTCGAAGAACGTCCTTACCACCAGTACCGCGTTGTGCAGCTCGCCCTCGGCTTCGATCTCCTTCTGGTACGAGAAGAGATCGTTCAGCAGGCAGGCGTAGTTCGCGGCCGCGTTCTCCAGGCTCTGGATCGGGCCGCTGCGCAGCACCCCGGCCGGGAGCTGCCCCTCGTGCCGCAGCCGGCAGAGCAGCATGGTGAGGTCCGAGCCGAAGGTATGCCTGCGCATCTCGATGTAGTCGACCGGATCCGGGACCCGGTGCTGGGCCTGGTTGTGCAGTTCCCAGAGCCAGCTCTCCAGCATGTGGTCGATGGTGGACCGCAGCTCCAGGCGCGCGTCCCGGCTCATCGGTCCGGCGGTACGCGCCCACAGGTCGGCGAGTCCCCGCTCCATGGGGCTCACGGCCCGCGCCGCCGCCGTGGCCGGGCTGTCCACCGGCATACAGGCCAGGAGCCGTTCATTGGACAGCTTCGCCCCGATGAGATTGCGCGGCCGGCCGAACACCATGGGGTAGTAGTCGTCGGCATAGGTGCCCCAGGTCAGCCACTCCGCGCTCAGCTCCAGCTCCTCCTGCGTGGCGTCCGGGTCGAGCCCCGCCGCGCAGAGCGCCAGGTCGAAACCCCGCACCATCGGTCCGTCCCAGATGTCGCCGAGCAGGCCCATCCGGTCCGCCCAGGCGATGGACTTCTCCCGCGCGTCCTCGTGGTGCGGGCTGAGCGACAGCGGGAAGGGGAGATCGAACTCCGGCAGCAGTGAGGGCCCGACGCGCTGGTGCGGCAGATGGGCGAGGCCGCGCAGCCGGGCGGTGGCCTGGCGGCCGAAGAGCGTCCTGATGTCCAGTGCGGAGGTGCCGAGCACTCCACCGAACGGCGAATGGCCGCCCACCAGGCCCTCGTTCATATAGCGGCTGGAGCGCAGATGCCATTCGTGGCCGCCCGACTGCCAGTCCTGGAGCCCCTTCACATAGAGCGCGACGGCCGCGCACTCGTCGGCGGTGAGGCCGTGCTCCAGGCAGAGCGCCGGGACCTCGGTCAGCGCCGTGCTCTCGAACTGGTGCAACCGCGAGGTCAGCAGGTCGTTGACGGCTTCGGCGGCCTGCTGGGTCGTACAGCCCAG
Organism: Streptomyces sp. NPDC020965; assembly: GCF_044333555.1. Classification (NCBI taxonomy): domain Bacteria; kingdom Bacillati; phylum Actinomycetota; class Actinomycetes; order Kitasatosporales; family Streptomycetaceae; genus Streptomyces; species Streptomyces sp. NPDC020965. The sequence goes on along the minus strand of NZ_JBIRRE010000008.1, from coordinate 256,788 downwards.
GAAGGTCTCCAGCACGAGGACGCCATTGCTCAGTTCGCCCTCCTCCTCGACCTCGCGCTGGTACGAGAAGAGGTCGTTCCGCAGATGGACGGAGTCGGCGAAGGTGTCGGTGAGGACCCGCAGCGGGCGCGAACCGGCCACCGCGTCGGGCACCTCGGCCCCGGCCGCGTACTCCACGAGCTGTGCCGACCAGGGGGCGCCGCCCACCTTGCGCCGCATCTCGATGTACTCGACGGGGTTGGCGATACGGCCTTCATTGATGTTGGACAGTTCCCACAGGGATTCGTTGAGCAGATTCCTCGTCGATTCCGCGAACCGGGTCCGCCACTGCGGTGACATCGCCGGCACTGTACGCGCCCAGAGATCCGCCAGCCCCGCCTCGACCGGATTGGTCGGCTCGGGTGTCTTCTCCCCGAGGTCCAGGGGCATGAACGCGGGCAGCCGGTCCAGATATGCCTTTCCGCCCTCCCGGTCCTGGGTGCGTTTGAAGATCTCCAGGAAATGATCGTCGAAGAAGAAGACCCACACGTACCAGTCGGTCACCAGCGCCAGGGTCTCGGCGTCACAGTCCGGATGGGTGTATCCGCAGAGCAGGGCGTAGTCGTGCGCGTCGAGATCGCGCTCCTGCCAGATGCCGGAACCCTCCAGCATCCCCATTCCGCGTGCCCACTCCCGGGTGTGTGCCCGTGCCTCGTCGACATGGGAATTGAGGCGTGCCGGATACGGCACATAGAAGTCGGGCAGGACGAAGGGCTGTGCCATGCGCGCGGCCTCTCGGGTCGGATCGGTCGTTACCGGTCCCAGCTCTACCCTCGGTCTCCACCGAAAACGCACAACGGCCTAATAGTCATATCAAACGATAAGAGGTCCTCGATGGAGCTCCTCAGTTCCGTACACGAGCATCAGTTCAGTACCCGAGCATCCGCCTCCCTCACAAACGCCACGCGATGCCCGAACTGGATCTCGTAATACCACTCATCTCCCCGCACCACCCGGTGTCCGGCCGTGTCGAACGTCGTCGCGTACAGGTACTCGCCGCGCAGCCGGTCACCCACCACGTACCGCTGACCCGCGAGCAGGCGGTACGGCAGCGGGGCGAGCGGCTGGACCGGAACGCCCTCCGGATAGGCCGACGCCTCCGGATAGGCCCTGCCGTACACCGGGATCCCGCTCACACCGGGCCTCGGGGTGAGCAGAACCGCCCGCGCTCCCACGGCCGTCGGCGCACCGCGCGGATGGTGGAACCACGCCCGCTGCCCCAGGTACCAGATCGCCGTCCAGTCGCCCCGACGCCCGGCCACCGCGTACCGCTGCCCCGTCGAGGCCCGCGCGCCCGTGTCGCCGAGCCCGGTCGTGGCGTCCTGGCCCCCGGGACGCAGCCCGATGTCCCGCACCAACGGGGCCTCATGGGAAGGGGCCGAACGCAGCCGGACCGCACCGGAACCGTGCGGAGCGCACCGCCGGTCGGGCTCCCCGCAGCCCGTGTGCATCGGCCGGTGCCGGGCATAGTCGGGACGGATGGTCACCGCGTCGGCGCGCGGACCGGCGGTAGGCGTGAACGGCCGGCCGAGCAGCTCGAAGTAGTGCGCCCAGTCCCAGTAGGGACCGGGATCGGTGTGCATTCCGCGGATCGTCGCCGCCGTCGTGCCCGGCACGTTGTCGTGCCCGATGATGTGCTGCCGGTCGAGCGGAACACCGAACCGACGCGCCAGATGCCGGACCAGCCGCGCGGACGAACGGTACATCGCCTCCGTGTACCAGGCGTCCGGGGCGGCCAGGAAACCCTCGTGCTCCAGACCCACCGACTTGGCGTTCACGAACCAGTTCCCGGCCTGCCAGGCGACGTCCTTCAGCGGTACGTGCTGGGCGACGTGCCCGTCGGACGAGCGCAGAGTGTACTGCCACGACACATACGCCGGATTCCGCACCAGCGACAGCGCGGTGTCCCAGGAACCCTCCGTGTCATGGACCACGATGTACCGCACCGACAGCGACCTCGGCCGGTCGCTCTTGTCGTGATTGCCGTACGTGCCGTCGCCGAGCCGCTCGTACGGAGCGGGGGCCCATTCGCAGGCCACCGTCACCGGGCACTCGGTCCGCCTCCGGTCGGCCGTCCGCAGCCCGAGCCCGGCGATCCGCGTCGAGCCGGGCACCGCACCCGGGTCGGCCGCCAGAGCGACCCGCCGGCCGCTGTCCGTGACACGCTCCGCACCCGAGCGGATCACCGTGAAGACGTCCTGGGCGTAGACCGCAGCGGTCGCCGCGTCGTCCGCGCCGGAGAAGAGCGCCACCGCCCCGAACCAGTCCGCGGGACGCCGGCTGGGCGGCAGCCCCAACCGCCGCTGCGCCTCCGCGAGCAGCGCCGCGCCCCCTCGCACATTGGCGGCCGGATCCCTCCGCAGCGCCGCACCGCTCCGTCCCGAGAGCGTCGCCGCCCGCTCCAGCGTCCGCAGTCGGGCGGGTGGCGCCACTCTCGGCGGCGCGGTCACCGCGGGCCCCGACTGCCGTCGGACGCCGTCACCACGTCGGTCGTCGCCACCGTGTGCGGGGTGTGCAGGGTGCGGGGCGCTGGCGAGTGCGGTCCGCGCGTCGGTGAGATGCATGGGACCGTAACCCCCCGTCACACTCGGCGCCCCACCGTGCGTGTCCCAGCGGGACTGGAGGTACGAGACACCGAGCAGCACGCTCACCGGCACCCGGTACTCGTCGGCCGCCTCGGTGAACGCGCGCTGGAGCGGGTCGTCCGACGACCGACCGACGGCCGCCGCTCCCGGTCCGGAGAGCAGCGACAGCAGGAGGGCGGTGGCCAGCGGAGCGCCCAGGAGATGCGTCCCACAGCGGCGTGGCCACCCCGTCGGTACGGCGGTGGATGCGGACAAGACGGCCTCCCGGGCGGACGGCGTCGCCGTGGGACCGGTACCGACCACCCGGTACCGATCGCACGAACGGCACGAGCCTGATGACCCGTCAATCATCCGGGGCGATGGACACCTGCCGCGGCACCACGGCCGGCACGGCGTTTCGCCGACCGGGGGCGATGGGCCCGATCGGCGAAACGCCCCTGGTGGCTCGGATCCGTGGCCGCCCTGTCCACGGCATTCCAGCGGTGCCGATTCCGCCGGCATGACGGTCGTCCGACGCCTTGGCGCGCCACGCCGCTGCCGGCACCGATGGCACTGCGCTGCGTTCCGGAGTTCCGGAGTTCCCGAGTTCCCGAGGGCGGAGACGCGGTCAGCGGGTGCCGACCGCGGCCCGTACGGCGCGTCGGGCCATGGCACAGTCGTCGTGGAGTCGCCGCAGCAGGAGCCGCTGTTCCTCGCCGGTCGACAGCCCGCTCTGCGTCGTCGCTGTACCGACCCCGCCCGCGGGCCCGGCGTCCCGGATCGTCCGCTGCACGGCCGTCTCGTAGGTACGGATCTCCCGCGTCAGCACCAGCATCAGATTGACCAGAAACGCGTCCCGCGCGTCCGGCCCCGCCTGCTGGGCGAGCTGACTGATCTGCCGGCGCGCCACCGGCGCGTCGCCCAGCGCCGACCAGAGCGTGGCCAGGTCGTACCCCGGCAGGTACCAGCCCGCGTGCTCCCAGTCGACCAACACCGGCCCAGGCGGTGCGAGCAGGATGTTGGAGAGCACGGCGTCGCCGTGGCAGAACTGGGTCATGCCCTGTCTGCCGCCGGAGTACGCGAGCCCGTGCAGCAGCTTCCGCAGGTCACCGAGGTCCCGGTCGGTGAAGAGACCCAGCTCGTGGAAGCGGGAGAGCCGGGAGGCGTAATCGATCGGACGGTCGAACATCTCCGACGGCGGTCGCCAGGAGTTGAGGCGGGTGACGGCACCGAGGACGGTTCGGACGTCGGCGCGGGGCGGCGCCTCGGACGGATGTCGGGTGAGCGCGGCCACCCGGCCCGGCATCCGCTCCATCACCAGGGCGCAGTTGTCCGGATCGGCGGCGATCAACCGGGGCACCCGCACCGGTGGGCGATGCCGGACGAAGGCCCGGTAGACCGCTATTTCGTGGCGGAACCGCTCGGACCAGACGGGCGAGTGGTCCAGCAGGCACTTGGCGAACGCCGTCGTCCGACCGGTCGTACCGACCAGTAGTACGGAGCGTCCGCTGCGGCGCAGCACCTGGACCGGGTTGAACTCCGGGCAGATCCGGTGCACCGACGCGACAGCCATCCGTAGCTGTGCGCCCTGAGGACCGGACAAGTCGATTCTCCCGCTGAGGGGCTGACCGGCCACTCCGGTCGGCCGCCGCTGGCGACCGGCGTGCGTGGGGTCGAGATACGGTCCGGTACCGACCGGTACGGGGGAGCGCTGCGGCCGGTGCGGGGCGGACACGGAGGACGATGCTGTGTGCATGGGGGGTGACAGATCCCTTCGTGCGCCGACAGATTTCGACGGTTCGCGACGGATTCGCGTACGCCCCCCGTCCCGGCCGCCCCAAGTGTTCACATCCTGGGGAATGCGAAGGGCTGCCGGGACGAGGTGGCGCTCTCCTACGTCACACCAGTGCGCGGGTGGCACACCATCTGGCGAACCATGGCGAACCCTGGCGAATGGTCGCCACCCCCCTGACAGAGGGTTACTGTCAACTCAGCCGAGAACCTGGGGGCTTGATGTGACCGGAGAACCCAACACCCGCCTGAGCGACCTGTTCGGCCTGGCCGGCTGGTCGAAAGGCGAACTCGCGAGACTCGTGAACCGGCAGGCGGCGGCCACCGGCCATCCGCAGTTGGCGACCGACACCTCGCGGGTACGGCGCTGGATCGACACGGGGGAGACCCCGCGCGATCCCGTACCCCGTGTGCTGGCGGATCTGTTCACCGAGCGACTCGGCCGTGTCGTGACCATCGAGGACCTCGGGTTCGTACGGAACGGGCGAACGGGTAGACGGAACGACGTACGGGGGACGACCGAGAACCCCGACGGCATCCCCTGGGCGCCCGACCGGACGGCGACGGTCCTCACCGACTTCACGGGAATGGACCTCATGCTCAACCGACGCGGCCTGGTGGGCGCGGGCGCCGCGCTCGCCGCAGGCACAACACTCAGCACCGCCATGCACGACTGGCTGCACACCGACCCCGGACTCGCCCAGGACGCTCCCCGCATAGACAGCCCCCTCCAGGCCGACCCGGCCGGGTTCGACCGCTACGAGGCCGCCCCCATCGGGTCACAGGAGATCGAGGCCCTGGAGCGCTCCGTCGAGGTGTTCCGGGCCTGGGACGCCGCACGCGGTGGTGGGCTCCAGCGCAAGGCGGTCGTGGGCCAGCTCAATGAGGTGGGCGGGATGCTCGCCTACCGCCATCCCGACCACCTCCAGCGCCGCCTGTGGGGCGTCGCCGCCAACCTCGCCGTGCTCGCCGGCTGGATGTCGCACGACGTCGGCCTCGAACCCACGGCGCAGAAGTACTTCGTCATCGCCGCCCACGCGGCACGCGAGGGCGGCGACCGCCCGCGCGCCGGCGAGGCACTCTCCCGCGCCGCCCGGCAGATGGTCCATCTGGGCCGCCCCGACGACGCCCTCGATCTGATGAAACTCGCCAAGTCCGGTTCGGGCGACCAGACCCTGCCCCGCACTCAGGCGATGCTGCGCACCATCGAGGCATGGGCCCAGGCGTCTATGGGACACGGACAGGCCATGCGCCGCACCCTCGGGGAGGCGGAGGAACTCTTCGTCTCGGACAAGGGCGATGTGCCGCCGCCGAGTTGGATGCAGATGTTCGACGAGGCCGATCTGCACGGCATGGAGGCGCTGGCCCACCGCACGCTGGCCGAGCACGACGCATCGGCCGCGGGGGTCGCGCAGAGCCACGCCAAACTGGCGCTGGAACTCCGGACGGGCGGACACCAGCGGTCCAGGACCTTCGACTATCTGTCGCTGGCCTCGGCGTGCTTCATCGGCGACGATCCCGAGCAGGCCGATCGCTACGCACGGCTGGCGCTCGTCTCGATGGGGGAGACCTCCTCGCACCGGACGTGGGATCGACTGCGGGAGATGTACCGCCTCACCGGGCAGTACGCGGGGTACGGACGGATCGAGGAGCTGCGTCAGGAGATCCGTCTCGCGATGCCCAACAGCCCGTCGAGGAAGGCGAGGACGCTGGAGACCTAGCCAGTCTCCCCCGTCCGGGCGATCGTCGCGGGCCCGGCGAGATCGCCCGGACGGGGTCTGGGGCGTCGGACGCGTCCTGGGAAATGTGCTGAGCGACCGGTCCGTCTCCGTAGTGACCGGCCGCCACCGCCTCGGTGTCTCCCCCCGATCGGGCCGTCAGAAGCCCGTACTGATACGGCGGCACTCCTCAGCCTCCGATGCGGGCGACCATCACACAGGCGTCGTCCGCGCGGTCGTCCGCGCCGAATGCCTCGACGACCATGCGGACCGCGTCCGGGGCGTCGCCGGCCCGGGCGAGGAGTGGGGCCAGGGCCAGCAGCCGGCCGGTGTCACACTCCTCGGCCGCGCTCGCGCGGGTCAGCCCGTCGGTGTGCAGCACCAGCAGATCTCCGGGGAGCAGCCGGGCCTCCGCCTGTTCGTACTCCGGGTGCGCGGTGGCGCCGAGCAGGACGCCTTCCGGGGGTGTCAGGGCACGCCCCGTCCCGTCGCGGAACAGCAGCGGGGCGGGGTGCCCCGCTTGCGCCCAGGTCAGGGCGCCGCTCGCCGGGTCGAAGCGGCAGCACACCGCGCTGCCCAGGGTGGGCTGGTCCGATGTCTCCAGCAGTTGGTTGAGATGACCCAGGAGCGGTCCGGGTTCAATTCCGGCCACTCCCATACCGCGCAACGCGCCGAGCAGCATGGCCGTCGTGGAGGTGGCGGCGACGCCGTGTCCGGTGAGATCGCCGACGCTCAGCATCGACGCGCCGGACGGCAGCCGTAGCGCGTCGTACCAATCGCCGCCGATCAGTGCGCTGTTGGTGGACGGGAGGTACCGAGCCGCGACATCCAGCGCGGCGGTCCCCTCCGGTGGGAAACGGAGCGAGCCGCGCCAGGGCGGCAGGACCGCTTCCTGCAACTCGACCGCGAGCCGGTGCTCGGTGTCCTCGAAGTGCCGCCGCCGCTGGAGGGAGTCACGGCTCTCGCGCACCGCCCGCTCGCTGCGGCGTAGTTCACTGACGTCCCTGAGGACCGCCCACATGGCGGCGGTGGAGCCGTCGGAGTCGAGGACGGGCTCGCCCGTCATATGGACCGTACGGACCCGGCCATCGGTCCGGACCATCCGGAACTCGCCGTCGATGGGCCGTCCGTCGACGAGGCAGCCCGTCACCATCGTGGTCAGCAGGGCCTGGTCCTCCGCGAAGACGACGGAGGGCAGCTCGTCCAGGGTCATGGGGCCGCTCAGGGGGGATCGGCCGAGGATGCGGTACAGCTCGTCGGACCATCTGACCTCGTCGGTCAGGAGATTCCACTCGGCGCTGCCGACCCGGCTGAGGAGCGATCCGGAGCGCTGGGCGGCATCGGCCTCGTACGCGGCCAGGGCCCTGGTGGGTGGTTCGAGCGCGGCGGGTGCGACGGAGACCGGATCGTCCGGGGTGTCCGGCAGCCCCTCCTTGAGCTGTCCCAAGTGGGCGCCGAGGTCGTCGAGATGGTGGACCGCGAGATCGCACAGGGCTCGCTGCCATCGGCCGTGCGGATCGTCGTCGTCCACGGTGGCGTCCCGGCGGACGGCGTCCACGTCTCCCCGTAGTCGGCGGGTCCGGTTGATCAGCGCGTCGACGGCGACGGGCTCGGGCTGCTGCTGGGGGGTGGAACGGTCCGCGGACACATGGGACGGCATGTCGTACTCCGATACAGGCGTGGCCACGGCCAGGTCTGAGACACGGTCTGAACAATGGACCGTTACGACTCTTGCACAGGGAGCGACACCTCGTAAGGGATTTGGCAACACTCGATACGGCCATGCCCCGGCCATATGCCGCAGGCTGGGGACAGGCGGTCGCGATCAGGCCACCAGGCATACTGTCGTACGGAATTCCGCTGGCGATCCGCCGCGCGTCGGGGGCTCCGGCGCGCTCCGTGGGACAACGGGTGGATGTGCTTCCACCAGGGGCGCACCGACCGGGTCCGGATATCGCCGATACGGCGTGGAGTAGCAGGTCAGAGCCGTTGTCAGTGGGGGGCGTCACTATAGGGAACATGACGACTCAGACCGCCGTTCCCGTCGCGGCCGTATCCGCCGCACCCGCCGCTGACGTTCCGGCCGTGCCCGCGCAGGCCGTGTCTGTTCCGGCCGTGCCCGCGCCGTGTGAGTCCGTCGGCGCCGACCCGATCACCGGTCCGGCCGGTTACGCGGAGGCGGTCGAGATCGCGACCCGGGCCGCCGCCGCGTACTACACGACGGGGGAGAGCACCCTCGACGACGACGCATACGACCGGCTGGCGCGCGGTATCGCCCGCTACGAGCAGGCCCACCCCGGTGAGGTCTCCGCGGACTCGCCGACGGGCAAGGTCGCCGGCGGCGCGGCCGTCGGCGATGTGCCGCACACGGCGCCCATGCTCTCACTGGACAACGCCTTCTCCGCTGAGCAGTTGCTGACCTGGAGCGCCTCCCTGGAGCGGCGGATCGGCAGACCCGTCGAGCGGTGGAGCGTCGAGGCGAAGCTGGACGGTCTCGCGATAGCGGCCCGTTACGAGAAGGGCCGGCTCACCCGGTTGATCACTCGAGGGGACGGGACCGCGGGTGAGGACGTCTCGCACGCGATCGGTGGCGTCGTCGGACTGCCGGACCGGCTCGCCGAGGCCGTCACGCTGGAGGTGCGCGGCGAAGTCCTGATGACGAACGACCAGTTCGAGCTGGCCAATACTGTACGGACGGCCCACGGTGGCGCCCCCTTCGCCAACCCGCGCAATGCCGCGGCGGGCACCCTCCGGGCCAAGGAACGCGCCTACCGCCTGGAGATGACCTTCTTCGGATACGGCGCGCTGCCGCTGGCCGCGACCGACGCCACTCTCGCCGGGCAGCTCACCGAGTGGCCGCACAGCACCCTGCTGGCATATGTCGGCGGACTGGGAGTGCATACCGCGGCGGCCACCGATGTCGCTCCGCGCGCTCTGACCGGACTGAGCGACGTCCAGGCCCGGGTCGACGAGATAGCGGCACTTCGCCCCGGGTTGCCGTTCGGGATCGACGGCATCGTCGTCAAGGCCGACCTCGCGGCCGACCGGGCCGCGGCGGGTGCCGGGTCCCGGGCCCCGCGCTGGGCGGTCGCCTACAAGCTGCCAGCGGTGGAGAAGATCACCACTCTTCTCGGCATCGAGTGGAATGTGGGCCGTACCGGCGCCATCGCCCCGCGGGCCGTGCTGGAGCCGGTCGAGATCGACGGATCGACCGTCACCTACGCCACCCTGCACAACCCCGCCGACATCACCCGGCGTGATCTGCGGTTGGGCGACCGGGTGATGGTGCACAAGGCGGGCGACATCATCCCGCGCGTCGAGGCGCCGGTCGTCCGCCTGCGCACCGGGGACGAGCGGCCGATCGTCTTCCCGGAGCTGTGCCCGCAGTGCGGATCGGGGATCGACACCTCCGAGCAGCGGTGGCGGTGCGTCCGGGGTCGGGACTGCCGGCTGGTGGCTTCCATCTCCTACGCGGCCGGGCGCGATCAGCTCGATATCGAGGGGCTGGGCGCCAACCGTGTCGGTCTGCTCGTCGACGCGGGACTCGTGGGGGACTTCGCCGATCTGTTCACGCTCACCCGGGAAGGACTGCTGGCGCTGGATCGGATGGGGGAGACCAGTACGGACAATCTCCTGCGGGCGATCGATGCGGCCAAGGGCCGTCCGCTCTCCCGGGTGTTCTGCGCCCTCGGGGTACGGGGTACGGGCCGGTCCATGTCCCGCCGCATCGCGCGCCACTTCGCCACGATGGAGCATATACGGACGGCGGACGCCGAGGCGTTGCGGCAGGTCGACGGCATCGGGGCCGAGAAGGCCGGGATGGTGGTGGACGAGCTGGTCACGCTGGCCCCGCTCATCGAGAAGCTGATCGCGGCCGGAGTCACCATGACCGAGCCCGGGGTAACACCGCCGATCCCTCCGGCTGACGGAGAAGGGGGAGCGGAGGGCACGACGGCTGAGCCCGCCGTCGGGGCGGGGCCATTGGCCGGTATGACGGTCGTCGTCACCGGGGCCATGACCGGGGCGCTGGCGAGGCTGTCCCGCAACCAGATGAACGAACTCGTCGAGCGGGCCGGGGGGAAGTCCTCCGGCAGCGTCTCCCGGCGCACCTCGCTCCTGGTCGCGGGGGAGAACGCCGGGGCCAAGCGGGAGAAGGCGGAGACGCTGGGCACCCGTACGGTGTCGCCGGACGAGTTCGCCGCGCTGGTGGTCGGGTTCCTGGACACGGCCGACTGACGGGCCGGACCGTCCGCCGCACCCGCACCCGCACCCGCACCCGCACCCGTCATCCGGCCGGGACGGGCTCGGCTAGGCCCCGACCGAGGAGTTCTCTAGGTTAGGGTGACCTAAGTTGACGCGCGAGTGTTCGGTGGATGAACCGGACCGATGGGGAGGAGCCTGCCGTGGGACATGGCTGGGAGGGCGTCGTCCTCAAACTGATGCGGGGCAAGGACTTCACCTTCACCGTGACCGGGACCGAAGAGGTCACCGAACACTTCCACCGGATCCACTTCACCGACGGCGGGATGCTGGCGCTGACGGGGACGCACCCCACCATGTGGGTCCGCGTCTGGTTCGACAACGGGGAGAGGCCGCACCAGCGCGCCTACACCCTGGTCGACCCGGACCCGGACGCCGGGACCTTCAGCATGGAGTTCGCCCTGCACGCCGGCCGTGCCAGTGACTGGGCGCGCGGGGCGAAGCCCGGCGACACGGTCGAGGCCACGCTCCAAGGCACCGGCTTCGCCGCCCCCGCCCCGGCGCCCAGCAGGCTCTTCGTCATCGGCGACCCCGCCTCGCTCCCGGCGATCAACTCCCTGCTCGGAGCGTTGCCCGAGGTGCCGGCGACGATCTGGTTCGAGACGAGCCACGGCGCCGGCGAGGAACTGCCGCTCCGACTTGCCGACCACCACGAACTGCGCCGCGTCCCGCGCCGTGACCAGGGCCGCCATCTGGTCACCGAGGTCAAGTCGACGCTGCCCGGACTGCTGGACGACCCCTCGGGCGCGTACGTCTGGATCGCCTGCGACACGGCGACCACCCGTGCCCTGACCGCCTACACCCGGAAGGAACTGTCCCTCCCGAAGGACCGTGTCAGCGCCCTCGGTTACTGGCGCGCGGCCTGACGCGTCCGCGCCGCGAGCGCCGACCGGACCGGGAGGTGGCGCGCCGCGAACGCCGGGCGCCACCTCCGGTCCGTCCGAGTGCCGCCCCTCGGGGACGTGCCCGCCCGGCTGACCGGGAGTTTCAGGGCGTGGTCGGAGGCGCCACCGGCAGGGTCACGGCGCTGACCCCGTCGCGTACCGTCACCCGGGTCCCCGGCTGGTGCCGGAGGGTGTGGTCGTGGTCCGTCGAGATCAGGACCACGCCCAGCCGGTGCCCCTTCTTGAAGACGTACTCCTGCGGTTGCAGGTCCCAGGCGAACCGGTACTCGCGCCCCTCCACCACCGGGCTCTGACGGGCGATCGAATGCCGGTTGCGGACATCCAGCCAGCCACGGGAGACGATCTTGAAGTCGGCCGTCTCCACCCGGTGGCGGGTCCGGTAGGCGCAGCCGGTGTCCCCGGGGACCCCCTGTCCGTAGCAGATCTGCTCCGAGGTGTCGGGCACCGTGCCCGCCACCGCCCGGGTGTCACGGCCGTAGTCGACCAGCAGCGCCGTCAGATACGGGGAGGTCCCGCTCAGCGACGCCCGGATGGAGACCCGCGGCACGCCGTTGATCCTCAGCTCGTCCGGTAGCGGCCCCGTGGTGTAGCCGAGCCGGTTGGGGTCCGGTGTGTCCGGCGCGGCCACCAGCGACTCCGCCCGGCGGGTCCGCCCCGCGTCCATCAGGGTCCGCCGTGTCGGCGGCCCCGACCGGGGGCTGAGCCGGTCCGCGTTCAGCCGCAGCGTCAACTCACGGGTACCGCGCGCCGGCCAGTCGGACTGCCGGCGCCAGTCGAAGCCGGCCTGTTCGACGTCGACCGGGGGCTCGTCCAGAGCACCGTTGTCCAGACCGTACAGCCAGTGGTCGAACCACTGGTGCAACTGGCGCAGCCACTCCTCCATCCGCAACGGCATCGGATTGTTGTGCCCGGCCTGGTGCAGCCAGAGCTTGCGCGGTACGTCGTGTTCTTTGAGCGCCGCCCACAGTCGTTCGACGTGCCGCGTCTTCACATTCCAGTCATTGCCGCCGTGGACGGCGAAGACCCCCGCCCTGATCCGGTGGACGTCCTTGAGGTAGTCCCGGTCCGCCCAGAAGCGGCTCCAGTCGCCGGTCGCCCGGCCCTGATCCGCCGTCAGCCGGTCGAGCACGGGCGCACAGATCTTCCGGTCCGCGCGGCTGTGGACGCCCTTGGCGAGCACATCGGGCTCCTCGCCCTGGTATCCACCAGGGGCCACCACCGCGCCGTTCGCCCGGTAGTAGTCGTACCAGGACGAGATCGCGGCGATCGGCACGATCGCCTTGAGGCCCTCGACGCCCGTGGTGGCCACGCCGATCGGCAGCGTCCCGTTGTAGGAGATCCCCATCATGGCCGTGTCCCCGGTCGACCAGGCCGCGCCGACCGGTCGCCCCTGCGGGTCCCAGCCCCGGGAGCGGCCGTTCAGCCAGTCCACGGCCGCCTTCGCGCCGAGCGTCTCGTTCCGGTCGCCCGCGGTCGGGCAGCCCGTCGAACCCCCCGTACCGACGCTGTCCAACTGGGCGACCGCGTAGCCGCGCGGCAGGAAGTAGTTGTCGGTGTAGCCGGGGAAGGGCGCGGTGGCCATGGACGTGTCGATCAGCCCCGGCAGTCGGGTCTCGTTCCCCAGTCGTCGGGACGGCAGTCCGTCCTCGTCCAGGTCCACCGGGTGGAACGGCACGTCGTTCCCGCCGCCCCAGTACGGGCTCGCCTCGACGATCGTGGCGACCTTCAGTCCCGCGTCGGTCTCCTTCGGCCGCAGGATCCGCATCCGCACGGTGTCACGCGTGCCGTCGTGGTCGCTGTCCGTCTCCGTCTCGACGTCCACGACCTGGGAGATCGCCTCGGCGCGGGAGAAGACGGGCTCGGTCCGGTCGTCGATGATCCGCAGGGCCGGGGCGCGATCGGCCCGCGCCGCCGGCGCGGGCACCGTGGCCAGCAGGGAGACCGCGAGCGCGGCGACCCCCAGCCGCCACACCGTACCCGCGGCCCTTCTGCCGGGCGTACCTGCTGTGTGGGGTCTCGCCATCGTGCCTCCAGGTCCCGGAAGGTGACGATCACGCGGGGAGCGTGCGCACATTCCACCGCGTCTGCTCCCCGTGCACCAGACCCCACTCCCGTCATCCCCGGGCGGTTCCGGACGCCCTCGGCGGTTTCCGGACGCACGCCGCCGAGCAGGTATCCGTCCGGACGGGCCCGCGGCGGCGCCCAGGACGGGAGGGAAGATGACCGAATCCCCGGAGGCCGGCATCGATGGCCCCAGGTTCTCCCTCGCGAGCGTGGTCGTCGACTGCCGTGATGCCCCCGCCCTCGCCGACTTCTACCGGCGCCTCCTCGGCTGGGAGGTGAGGGCGAGCGAACCGAACTGGGTCCACCTCCGCTCGCCGGACGGCACCCTGGGCCTCTCGCTCCAGGGCGAGCCGGACTATGAGCCGCCGGTGTGGCCCGAGGCCCCGGGGAGACAGCAGAAGATGCTGCATCTGGACATCCAGGTGGACGATCTCGCCGCCGCGACCCGGCACGCGATCGGGCTCGGGGCGGTGGAGGCCGCCGTCCAGCCGCAGGACGACGTCCGGGTGCTGAAGGATCCGGCTGGTCATCCCTTCTGCCTCTTCCTCCGCCGCTGACGCCCGACGCCCGCCGATGCGGAATGCCCGACGCCCGCCGTCGCCTGATGCCTGTTGACGCTCGACGCCCGTTGGCACCCGTTGACGCCCGTTGACGCCCGCTGTCGTTGGCCGCGTTGGCCGCGTTGGCCGTCGTCCGCGGAGTGCTCCGGCCGCCCCTCCGGCGCGGAGACCGGCCGATGTAATACTCCTTGCATGGCTTCACGCATGACGTCGTCCCGGCGGGCGACGGACCGGACCGGTACACGGATCAACCGGGCGACCGCCCAGGACGCCAAACGGCTGACGAATCTGGTGCGCCGGTCGAGCGCCTACGAGGGCCGGTACCAGTCGATCGTCGCCGGATGCGTGGTGGGCCCCGACTTCATCGAGAGCAACCGGGTCTTCCTGGCCGTCGCCGACGACGGGTCCCTGCTCGGTTTCTACGCCCTGCTGCTCGGCCCCGCCGAGCTCGACCTGATGTTCGTCGCGGACGCGGCGCAGGGTCTCGGGATCGGCCGGCTTCTCGTCGAGCACATGGTGGGCGAGGCCCGCGCCGCCGGACTCACGGAGGTACGGGTGGTCTCCCATCCGCCCGCCGAGGGTTTCTACCGCAGCGTCGGAGCACGCCGAACCGGTACGGTGCTGGCCAACCCGCCGGTCGTCGGCTGGGACCGGCCCGAACTGGTCTTCCCGATCACCGCGGCCGGCTGACCGCGCACCCGTCCCGGCCTGCGGACCGCACAGCATGACGGCCTGCGACTGCGGAGCTCGGACACGGTCCCCTCGCGGCCCGCGCCAGCGAGGCCGCCGTGGGGGCCTTCCGCACCGCACCGCACCACGGTCGGCCGACCACACTGCACCACGGCCCGGTGGACCGTACATGATCATGGATGGTTGACCCGCGTCACCCGCGCCGGGGCACGGCGGGGACCACACGGCCGGCCCGCGGACCTCCGGTCACCGGCCGGGGCGGGAGCGCCGCCCCGGCCGGTGCGCCGGTCCGTCAGACCACCGCCCCCGTGTCGCCGCGCTTCCGCACCCGGGTCGGCCGGGAGCGCGGCCGGTCCGGATGCCGGTGCTGGAGGTTCACCACGAGGGGCATCGCGGTGAACACCGTTGACGCCATCCCGATGACCACCCCCGCCAGCAGCGCCACGGAGAAGTCGGCCAGCGAGTCCCCGCCGAGCACCGCGAGCGCGATCAGGACGAACAGCGCGCCCATTCCCGTATTGACCGTACGGGGCAGGGTCTGTGCGACCGCCCGGTCCGCCAGCTCCGGCCACGCCCCGTTCGGTTTGGCGCGGCGCAGTTCCCGCAGCCGGTCCAGGACGACGACGGTGTCGTTGACCGAGTAGCCGACCACCGTCAGCAGCGCCGCCAGGAACACGCTGTCCACCGGCTTGCCCAGCCAGGCGAAGAGCCCCACCACCAGCAGTACGTCCTGGACCATCGCGGCGACCGCCGACGCGGCGAAGGTCCAGCGGAACCGTACGGTGAGATAGACGAGCTGAGCGGCGACGGCCACCGCCAGCGCGATCAGCGCATGTGTCCGCAGTTCACTGCCCAGGCTCGGTCCGATGAGTTCGTCCCGTTCGACGGTCACCTTCCCGCCGACCTCGCCCAGCGACGCCCGGATCTCCTCCTGCTCCTGATTGCTCAGCTCACCCGTCCGTACCGTGATGCCGTCATCGCCCGTCGTCTGCACGACGGCGCGCGGGAACCCGGCGTCGGAGACGGCCGCGCGCGCGGCATCCGCGTCCACTGGCCGTTCGGCGGTGTACTGCACCACCCGGCCGCCGGTGAACTCCACGCCGAACTCCAGACCCCGCACCCCGATCCCGGCGAGCGCGAACACCAGCAGCCCCAGACAGATGCCGAGCCAGCGTCGCCGGTGCCGCATCAGTCGAGGCGGCCGGCGCTCCAGCCAGGCCCGTACCCGGCCCGTCGTGGTTAGTCCGGTGAGCGCGGGCCGCCGCTGGACCGGCCCCCGGTTCAGCGCCCAGTCCGCGAGCAGCCGAGTGATCACCATCGCCGAGACCAGTGACGCCAGCACACCCACCGCGAGGGTCACGCCGAAGCCCTTGACCGGGCCGATGGCGAAGACGAACAGCAGGCCCGCCGCGAGCAGGGTCGTCACATGGGAGTCGGTGATCGCGCTCCAGGCCCGGCTGAAACCGATCCGCAGCGGGCGACGGAGATCCGCGTTCCGCGCGAGGGCGTACTCCTCCCGGGCACGTTCGAAGACGAGCACGTTCGCATCGACGGCGATACCGATCGCGAGCACGAACCCGGCGAGACCGGGGAGCGTCAGCGTCGCGCCGATGGCCACGATCGCCGCGTACGAGATCAGTCCGTACAGCGCCAGCGCGATCGTCGCGAGCGCTCCGACCAGCCGGTAGATGGCGATGATGAAGATTCCAGTACAGATCAGACCGATCACCGCGGCCAGCGCGCTGGCCCGGATCGCGTCCGCGCCGAGCGTCGGTCCGATGACACTCTGCTCCACGGCGGTCACCGGCACCGGCAGCGCGCCGCCCTTGACCAGCGCGGCCAGGTCGCGAGCCTCCGCCGCGCTGAACCCGCCGGTGATCTGTGCGGATCCCCCGGTGATTCCCGCGCCACAGGCCACGGACTGTTCCATACCGGGCGCGGAGACGATCGCGTCGTCGAGGACGATCGCCACCCGGCGGGCGGGATCGCCGGGCGCCGCGCACGCCGCCTGACCGGTGATCTTGGCCCAGTCCTCGCCCTTGCCGCGGAAGGACAGATCGACGGTCCAGCCCCGGCCCGACTGGGTGTCGAGGACCGCCTCGGCGTCCTTGACCCCCTCCCCGGTCAGCGCGGGCGGCGCGAGCCGCAGCGAACTCCCCGGGGCGTCGGGGTCCGGCAGGGTCCGGGAACCGTCCGCGGCGGGCGCGGCCGGCGTGGTCTTCGGATCGGCCGTCGCCCCCAGCACCGGATGGAAGGTGAGCTGTGCGGTACGGCCGATGACCTCGGCGGCCTCGCGGGGATCCCGTACACCGGGCAGTTCGACGACGATACGGCGATCACCGGAGCGCGCCAGCGACGGTTCGGAGACGCCGAGCGCGTCGACGCGCTGGCGCAGCACCTCCAACGCCCGGTCGGTGGCCGCCGCGTCGGCGCGCACGGTGGGGGAGTCGCGGGTCTCCAGGACGATACGGGTGCCGCCCCGCAGGTCGAGCCCCAGCCGGGGCGGGGTGGTCAGTGCGACGAAGACGGAAACGGCGATGATGGCGAGCGCGAACAGCGCGCGCCAGAACGTGGCACGAGAACGCATAGAAGCTCCACGGGCAGCACGCGGCCCGCCTCGGCGGAGGCGGCCGCGGACGGAGAAGGACGGAGTGCGCCGGGGCCGCTCCGGTCGTGGGCAGGCCACGGACCGGGCGCGCCGGGGCGCCGGGGATCGTCAGTCGCTCGTGGAGAAGGGCGGTGCGCGGGTGTGCCGAGGGTTGTACGGGGGGTGGGGCGGCGCGCGCTCCTGGCGCGGCCCCACCACGGTGCCCCCGGCGAGCGGTCGCTGCCAGCCGAACGTCACGACGCCGCCGGCGGCCGGGGGAGTGAGGGTCGGACGGCTGCCGGTGTCGGCGGCGACCGTCTCCTGCGCCGCGATGAGGGGGGCGGGGCCGGCCTCGGTCCGCGCGGACGGGGCGCGCTGGGAACCGTCCACCCGGGCGGGGGCGGCCGGCACGAGGGAGGGCGCGGAGAGGGTGACCGCGGCGCCGGTGGCGGGAGCCGCCCCGGCGAGGACCATGAAGGCCACCCAGACACCCAGCAGCACGCCCGGCAGAGCGGTCGTCACCAGCAGGCGTACGCGCTGTGGCATCCGTCCCCCCGGCCGCTCTCGAACTCTCTGTCGGGTCACAGCCTAGGCGACGCCCCCGCCGGGGGGCTCACCCGGTTGTGAACGCCTCGTGAACCGCCCCCGCTCCGGCCGGTGACGCGCTTACGATCTCCCGGCGGACGGTCCCGGGCGTCTCTGATCCGTCAGAAGCGTCCTGGCCCCCGGCGACCGCCCGCCCGCACGCCTGCCTCACTCTGTTCCTCACTCTGGAGGTCCATGTGCTCGGGACGGCCGGAAGACAGCGCAATAGGCCCGGTGGTTTACCCGCCGGGGCCCGTACGGGGGCGGTGGCCCTGGGACTCCTCCTCGCCGTGGGGTGCTCATCGGGCGAGGGGGCGGCCGAGGCGGCGGGTGGTGTTCCCGTCGTCGAGAAGGGCCGGCTGACCACCTGCACCCATCTGCCCTACCCGCCGTTCCAGTTCGAGCGGGACGGCGCGATCGTCGGATTCGATGTGTCCCTGATCGATCTGGTGGCGAAGCGGCTCAAGGTCGAGCAGAAGATCGTGGACACGCCGTTCGAGAACTTCAAGACCGGCGCCTTCCTCAACTCCGGCGAGTGCGATCTCGCGGCGGCCGGGATGACGATCACCGCCGACCGCAAGAAGAACGTCGACTTCTCCGTGCCGTACTTCGACGCCACCCAGGCGCTGCTCGCTACCCGGAAGAGCGGTGTCGGCTCACTCGCCGACATCCGGGCCGGGAAGCGGAAGCTCGGCGCGCAGGCCGGGACGACCGGCGAGAGCTACGCCAAGGAACAGGGCTTCGACCCCGTGGCCTTCGAGAGCTCCGACGCGGTCCTCAGCGGGCTGCGTACGGGGCAGGTCGACGCCGTCGTCATCGACTATCCGGTGGTGCGCGGCTGGCTCAAGGACAAGCGGAACTCCGCCGCGTTCACCGTCGGACAGCACATCGAGACCGGCGAGCAGTACGGGGTCTCGGTGAAGAAGGGCAATGAGGAACTCCTCGCCGCGATCGACGGGGCGATCAAGGAAGCCCGCGCCGACGGCACGTACCAGAAGCTCTACGAGGAGTGGATCGGCCCGCTGCCCCAGAGCGCGCCGTGACCCCACGGCTCACCCGGCGCCGGCGCCGACAGTTGTCCCGGGGCGTCCAGTACGCCGTCTTCGTCGCGGTGCTGGTCCTGGTCGGCGCGCTCGCCGACTGGGACCGGCTGGCGAACCAATTCGCCCAGTGGGACATCGCGGCGGAGTTGTTTCCGGACATCATCACGCTCGCCCTGCGCAACACGGTCGTCTACACGCTCTCCGGCTTCGCCCTTGGACTGGTGCTCGGCCTGCTCATCGCGTTGATGCGGCTGTCGTCCGTCGCCCCCTACCGGTGGGTCGCCACCGTCTACATCGAACTCTTCCGCGGCCTGCCGGCCCTGCTGATCTTCATCTTCGTCGGGGTGGCGGTGCCGTTGGCCTTTCCGGGCACCGAGATCCCCGGCGGGACGTACGGAAAGGTCGCGCTCGGGCTCGGACTGGTCGCTGCCGCCTATATGGCGGAGACGATCCGGGCGGGCATCCAGGCGGTGCCCAAGGGACAACTGGAAGCCGCCCGCTCGCTCGGTTTCTCCCATGCGCGGGCGATGGTGTCGGTGGTCGTCCCCCAGGCGTTCCGGATCGTCGTCCCCCCGCTGACCAACGAGCTCGTGCTGCTGTTCAAGGACTCTTCGCTGGTGCTCTTCCTCGGCGTCACGCTGGAGGAGCGGGAACTGACCAAATTTGGCCGGGACCTCGCCGGCGAGACCGCCAACTCCACCCCGATCCTGGTCGCGGGAGTGTGCTACCTCCTGGTGACCGTGCCCCTGAGCCTGGTCGTACGCCGTCTTGAGGCGCGCGGTCGGCGAGCCGAGTGAGGACCCCGATGGCAGCGACGACGACCGGGCCGACGGACGACCGGGCGATCCGGGTCCGGGGGCTGCACAAGGCGTTCGGGGACCATCAGGTGCTGCGCGGTGTCGATCTGGACGTCGCGTCCGGTGACGTGGTCTGTGTGATCGGGCCGTCCGGGTCGGGCAAGTCCACGCTGCTGCGGTGTGTGAATCTGCTGGAGGAGCCCACCGCGGGGCAGGTCTTCGTCGGGGAAACCGAGGTCACCGACCCCGAGGTGGACATCGACGCGGTGCGCCGCCGGATCGGGATGGTGTTCCAGCAGTTCCACCTCTTCCCGCACCTCACCGTCGTCGAGAACCTCACCCTTCCGCAGCGGCGGGTACTGGGCAGGGACCGGGGGCGGGCGGCTGCCGTGGCCCGGGACCGGCTGGCGCGGGTCGGACTCGCCGACAAGGCGGACTCCTATCCGGCGGTGCTCTCCGGTGGACAGCAGCAGCGGGTGGCCATCGCCCGCGCGCTGTCCATGGACCCCGCGGTGATGCTCTTCGACGAACCGACCTCGGCCCTCGATCCCGAGCTGGTCGGCGATGTGCTGTCGGTGATGCGGACGCTGGCCGACGACGGCATGACCATGATGGTCGTGACCCATGAGATGGGGTTCGCCCGGGAGGTCGCCGACCGGGTGGTCTTCCTGGACGGGGGAGTGGTCGTCGAGGAGGGGCCCGCCGCGCGGGTGATCACCGATCCGCGGCACGAGCGGACCAGGGACTTCCTCGACCGGGTCCTGCGCCCGGCGGCGGAGCGCCCGCCCCGTCCCGGTGCGGCACCCGGCCCGGAGAGAGCGGATGGCTCCGGGAGGACGGATGGCTCCGGGAGGGTGGACGGCTCCGGGAGGGTGGACGGGCCGACGCCGGACTGAGGGGGCTGGCGTCGACGGCCGGCGAACGCACCGTACGGTTCCGTCGTTCCCCCGGCGCCAGGGGAACGACGGAACCGTCAGATCCGACTCAGTGGTGTCGCCGTCCTGCTGCCCGGCCCGGTCCTCTGGTTCGAGTTCGAGTTCGAGTTCGGGTGCGAGTCCGGGCTCCGGCTCTTGCGGGTCCTCGTCAGACGATGCTCACGCCGTAGGCGTTCAGCGCCTCCGTCACGGGCTGGAAGAACGTGGTGCCGCCCGAGGTGCAGTTGCCGCTGCCCCCGGAGGTCAGCCCCAGCGCGGTGCTGCCCGAGAACAGGGCGCCGCCGCTGTCGCCCGGCTGGGCGCAGACATTGGTCTGGATCATGCCGTGGACCACGTCGCCGCTGCCGTAGTTGACCGACGCGTTCAGGCCGGTGACCCGGCCGCTGCGCAGACCGGTGGTGCTGCCGCTGCGCTGGACGGACTGTCCGACGGTCGCGTTGGCGGCGCCGGTGATGTCGCGGAAGGTGCCGTTGTAGAGGGAGACCCGGCCGTCGGCTGCCGCGGGGTTGGAGTGCTGGATGATGCCGTAGTCGTTGTTGGGGAAACTGGAGCCCGTACGGTTGCCGAGCAGGCCGGAGCTGTTGGGCCCGGTGTACCAGGTGGAGCCGTTGTTGGTGCAGTGGCCTGCGGTGAGCGCGTAGTAGGTGCCGCCTCTGACGACATTGAAACCGAGGGAACAGCGGCTGCCGCCCGTGTAGATGGCCTGGCCGCCGGCGATGAGCTTGCTGAATTTTCCGGCAGTGCGCTTGATCTCCAAGGCGCCCGAGCGGGCGCCCGCGGCCTTTTCGAGCGCGGCTATCTCGGCGGCCGACACGCTCTGGTCGGCCGTGACGACGACCTTGCCGGTGGTCTTGTCGGTGTACCAGGCGGTGCCGGCGATATCGGCGTCCAGGACGGCGTCGCCGACCTGCGCGAGCTGGGCCGTGGTGGCCCGGCCGCCGTCGCCCGGCTCGGCGACGGCGGCCGGAACGGCAAGCGCGGAGACGGTGACCAGCCCGGCCGCGACGGCGAGAAGCCGTACGCGCCGGGTGGTGACGCCGCCGTGGGGGGAGAGGCGCTTGATCTTCACTGGTGTTTCCTCCGGTGAGGGATCCGGGGCCCGGTGGGGGACGGGCCGTGGGGAACGCGCCGGACAGGGACGCATGGCCTGGCTTGGTCATGGGCCTGTCAACCGGTGCGATAGGAATCCTGGACTCCGGATGGCGGTGCGACAAGATCGGCTTTCGGACGCTCGTGCGCGGTCGGTGGCGGTGCGGACCGGTCCGGGGTGTTGACGCGTGGGCGCGCTCCGGTCGTCGGGGATGCTCCGGGCGCGGCCCGTCGGAAGCATCGGCCGGAGGGGCGCATGGTGTCGACGGATCGTTCGGTCAGGCGGTCCGGGCGGGTCCGGGCGGCCCGGGCGGTCGGGTGCTCGGCGTCCGCCTCCCGCTGTCGCCGCTGCTCAGGAAGGTGCCACCGGCGAGGGCGAGGAGAGCTGACGCGGGCTCACCCGGGGCCGGGTCCGCCGAGTGCCGTCCTCCGGGTGCGGTGGCCGGGCCCGGCGTGTCGCTCGACGGGTGTGGTGGATTCCCGTCGCTCCGGCGGAGGGGGCTCGAAGGGCTCGACCAGGGTTCCCGGACGGCGTGAAGGGGGGCGCGCGATGGCCTCCCGGAGGGCCACTATGGGGGCTGTCGACACCTTTTGGCCGCCGTGCCCGACTGTCTGATTCTGTACGGTCGGCTTGCCAGGTCGGAGCTTCCGCCTCCGTTTCTCGCACGGCTGTACGACAGATGGCTGTCGTGCCGGCTCGGGGAAGTGGGCGACGGCTCATGGTGTGCTCATGGCGACTTGGGGTGGCTCATGGCAATTTCGGGGGGCTCATGGGTGCTCGGGTGGTGGGTGTTGGCTGTCGCGCGGCCGCGGCCGTGCCGTCCCCGTGGTTCGGCGGAGACTTCCCCGATTGTCGTCAAGAAGACGAGATGGAGGGCGGGGTTGGGCGGGGTGATTCGCCGCCGCCGCGGCCGGATCAGTCGCAGCGGTAGACGAATCGCGTGGTGGACCGGTGGGCCGACGGCGAGATGATCCTCAGCTCGACGCTCGCGCGGTACTCGCCCCGGCCGCGGAACGACCACAAGAGGCTCACCTTGGCCTCCTCCTGACCTCGGCTCAGCTTCTCCCGCAGTTGGCCGGATGCGGTGCCGTCGCTGCGCTCCCAGCGGTAGACGAGGGTGCCCGGTCGGCCATTGGTGCGGACGAATCCGACCACGTCGGCGGTGCCGTCGCAGCCCGGTGCGGGTGCCGGGGGTTGGACGCGCACCCGTGTCACCGAGAGGGGGGTTCCGTAGCGCTGCCAGGCGAGTGCGGCGAGTACGGCCACCAGTAGCGTCGCGGCCAGGAGGTACCGGCGCGGTCGGCGACGGTGCCCGCGCGGGGGTCCGGGGCGCGCCCCGCCGACGGCGCCGTGCCAGACGGCGGTGGTGACGCCGTCCCGGGGAGCGGGTGCGGGGGCGGGGGCGGGGGCGGGTGTGGTGCCCGGGGGGCGCGGGGGCACACCGGGGCCGAAGCGGAGCACCTCGCCCTCCACCCGGTCGGGAACGGCGTCGAAGTGCGGGGCGCGCCCGATCGGCGTGGCGCTCCCGGAGTCCGGCCGGTCCACGGGCCCGGGCCGGCGCCCTGAGCCGGCCCCCGGTTCCGCCTTCGCTCCTGCCCCCGGTTCCGGTTCCGGTTCCGGTTGTTCCGCGATGGTGGTCGGTCGGGCGTCCGGGTCGGACTTCGCGACGGCATTCGGTTCGGTACGGGGCTCCGCTCCGGTTCCGGGAACGGCGATCGGCTCCGTGCGGGGCTCCCGCGTGGGGCGGGACTCGGGACGCTCGAACCAGTGGCTGCCGAGTGCCGTTGCGCTGTAGCCGTCGTCGTCGCCCACGTCTCCGTCCGGGGCGCCGTCTCCGGGCCCGTCGCCCCTTTCACGGGAGGAATGGGAATCGCTCATCCGACCGAGCACCCCCGGCTGATCTGCTGCGAGGCTGCGCCGTTCCCGGCGGCGGGATCGGTCGTCGCCCGCACTCCGACGTAGCAGCCGTTCCCCCGGAACGTGTGGAGCGGTGTGATGGTGTACTCCCGCGCACCGCTGCGCCGGAAGGTCTCCGTCCCGTCGGGCGTGCCGAGTTCTTCCGGCGTGTCGCTGGTGAACCAGGTGACGGTGACGGTGATCGGGCCGGTCCCGTCCGCCGTGACCACGACGGTGGCCGCCGCGCCCGCCCTGGCCGTCAGCCGCAGATCGCTGACCGAGACGGACTTCACGCGCGTCGCGGGAGGGGTGGTGGAACCGGTGGGGCTCGGTTCGGGTGACGCGGTCGGCGTGGGTTCCGACCTCGAGGAGGAGGGCCGGGGAGTGGGGGCGGCGGACGGTGTTCCCGGCCCCGGCGCGGGTGCCCCGGGTCCGGGTGCCGGGTTCCGTGTCGGCGGGGGCGTCGGGGGATCACCGATGAGGCGCGGGGCAGGGCCGGACCGGGACGGATCGGACCGGAACGACGGGGCGACCGGGACCGGGGTGCCGGGGGTCGGCGGTGCTGGGGTGCTGGTTCCCGCCGCGGGGGTCGCGCCGGTAGTGGCGAGGGCGCGCGAGACCGGCCGGCCGGACGGCCCGCCCGCCACGGCGAAGACGAAGGAGAGCGACCCGGCGAGCACCACCAGCGCGGTGACCACCAGGGCGGCCGGGCCGGTCGGCACACCCCACCGGCTCGACGCCGAACCGGCGCCCCGCCCGCTCCTGCTCCCGCTCCTGCTCCATCTCCCGGAGCCGGAGCCGGAGCCGGAGCCGAAGCCGGAGCCGAAGCCGGAGCCATGCCCGCTCCGCCCGACACGTCTGCCACGCCCTCCGGAGCCGGCGCCCCGTCTGCCGCGCCCGGCCCGCCGCACGACGTGGGCGCGGCCCGGGACACCGGCCCCCGGGCCCAGCGTCGTGGTCGCCGTATCGGTGGTGCCGGCCGCATCGCCGCCGATCGATGAGGGGAGGAGCAGCGGCAGCAGGGCGGCCAGCGCGGCGAGTCTGCGCTGTCCCCGTTCCTCCCAGTCCGCGCCGTACGCAGCGCCGGCGATCTCCTCCAGTTCCGCGACGAACGCCGTGGCGTCCACCGGCCGATCCGCGGGGTTCTTGGCCAGTCCGCGTCTGATCAGCGGGCGTACCGCCTCCGGCGCGTCCTGGTCGGGGATCGGCGCGTCGATGTGCTGGAGCGCCAGCTCGGCGACGGTCCCCCCGGTGTACGGCTTGTTCCCGGTCAGGCACTCGTGGAACACCGCGGTCGCCGCGTAGACATCGGCGGCGGGCGAGGCGGGCTCCCCCTGCCACTGCTCCGGGGCCATGTACGCGGGGGTCCCGGCCACCTCGGACAGCGAACCGCTGCCGACGGCGATACCGAAGTCGACCAGCGCGGACAGACCGTCCGCCGAGACCAGGACGTTCTCCGGCTTGTAGTCGCGGTGCACCACACCCGCCCGGTGTGCGGCCGCCAGCCCCAGCAGCGAGCCCTTGAGCACCGCCAAAGCCGCCTCGGGTCCGGTGGCCCCCTCCTGACGCAGCAGTGCCCGCAGGGCCATGCCGTCGATCAGTTCCATGACGATGGCGGCACCGCCGGGCGCCTCGACATACTCGTACAGGCTCACCACATACGGTGACGCGAGCCCGCCGATGAGCTGTGCCTCCCGGCGGAAGTCCCGGACGAAGGTGATGTTGGTCCGGAGCCGTTCGGCGAGATATTTGACCGCCACCGGTAATGCGGTGGCGTCGTGGACGGCCAGGACGACCCGCCCGCTGGCGCCGGAACCCAATTCCCGGGACTCCGTGTATCCGGGCACTGTCCACGCGTTCATCCGGCCCCCTCGCCGCGGTGGCTCGCTCGCCGTGCTCCGTCCGCCGCGGTCGTCGGCGCGCGACCGCCGAACGGTAGCCCACCGGCTTCTCCCACCGCAGGGCGGAAACGCGTCAGGACCGGTTTCCCGGCTGCTGGTGTGTGAAGGGGGCGCACGGGGGCGAGCGCCGCGTCGGGGTGACTTCCGGACGCCCCCGAGGTGCGGTGGGGGATCCGGGCGGGGGCCGGCGACGCCGGGCCGGATTCCGCGGCCCCGGGCGCCGTACGCTCCGGCACCCACGGCTCCCGGACCAGGTCCGGAGAACGAAGGAGCCCCGACTGGACGGGGGGGACCAGCCGGGGCGGTACAGCACGGTCACGGAGGGCGGTCGCCTCTCGGCGAGGGGCGCCATGGGGCTTCAGCCGAACGATCTTCCCCATGGGCCGGGTGTGGGCCCGGGGACACTGCCCCTCCGTAGCCGCATACGGTTCAACGGGCGACTCGCCCGTGTTGTTCCCCGGCCGTCTCCGTACGGAGATGTGAGGTGGGGCACCGCCACGGCCGCGCGGTGATCGTCCGGCGCGTCAGCGCCTGTCATCCGCAAGGACGCGGGCGGCGCGGCGCGCTCCCCGGCCGGGAACTTCACCAGCGGCACACGGCCCGTCGAGGCCGCGTACATCGCCAGGCCGGTGCCGACGCGGATGCCGGTGCGCATGATCCGGCCGGTGGCGACCCGTGCGGCACCCGATCGTGTCGCCGTCGAGAGACCCGTCCGCGAATCGGAGTCCCGTGGCTGCTCCCCGTGCGCGGTCCCCGTGGGCGGGGGCGCTGCGGAAGTCCGGCCGGGAAGCCGAGTGGTTGAGCGTCCTCGAATTCAACGAGGCATACGCGGCCGAGGTGTTCTTCTGTCTCGGGCGGCGGCCGGTACGTCGATCCCGCCGTGATCAATCCGCGCGGCGCCGGACCATCGGCGGGGGATATCGGCATTGCCCATCACCTGTTCGAGCCGATAACATCCCCGATGTGACTGCCGGGTCGGCCATGTGCCACAAGCGAGTAGGGTTCCCGGCCTCGGCGTGATGCCGGGGCGGGCGCGAGCCCCGCCTTTTCCCTCCGTACACCGTGTGCCGTGTGCGATCTGTTCTGCGCTCTCGCGTGTTCATTCCGCGTGTTCCGTGCGCTCGTGCTCGGTGTATTCGGTGTATCCAGTCTCCTCAGTGTGTTCCGTGGGCCCGTCGTGCTGTTCGGCGCGCCCGGTCCCACCACACCGCCCCGCCCCCGTAACGCCGCACGCCGCGTGAGCGTGCCGGCTCGATTCCTCATGTCCGCGTCCGCCTCCGGGCGGCTGTTCGCCATGCCCGTACGCGGTGCGCGGTCTCCGCAGAACCACAGAGAAAGAAGCGAATGCCCAACGATTTCAACCAGCGGATCATCGACGAGTTCCGCGCCAACGGAGGCCGCGTCGGCGGCCCCTTCGAAGGGGGCCGGCTGCTCCTGCTGACCACCACCGGCGCCCGGTCCGGCGCCCGCCACACCACTCCCGTCGGCTATCTCCCCAACGGTGGCGACAGCGTGCTCGTCATCGCGTCGGCCGGGGGCGCGCCGCACCATCCCGACTGGTACCACAACCTGGTGGCCGTCCCCCGGGTCACCGTCGAGAGCGGCGTCTTCACCTATGACGCGGAGGCCGCCGTCCTGACCGGCGACGACCGTGACCGCGCCTTCGCCCGCGCGGTCGAATCCGACCCCGGCTGGGCCGAGTACCAGGCCAAGACCTCGCGGATCATTCCCGTCGTCGCCCTGACGGAGATCCCGGCCGGGCCCCCGAATGTGTCGGCGGCTTCTTGGGGCGATGCGGTGAAGCTGATTCACGACGGATTCCGGAGTGAACTCGCCCTGATCCGGCAGGAGATAGCGGATTCCGGCCCCGGTCTGGGCGCGCAGCTTCGGATCAACTGCCTGAGCGTCTGCCAGGGGCTGCACAACCACCACACCGGCGAGGACAAGGGCATGTTCCCGATGCTCGGCGAGCGCCATCCCGAGCTGGCGCCGGTGCTGGACCGGCTGCGGCGGGAACACGAGAAGATCGCCGCCCTCATCGAGGAACTCCAGCGGGTCATTCGGGTGGACGGGGCCGATCCGCTGGTGGTGCTGCCGGAGGTCGAACGACTCACGGATGAGCTGGAGAGCCATCTCCGCTACGAGGAGGAGCAGTTGATTCCGCTGCTCGACGCCTGATCGGACGCTTCCCGGGCCGCCTTCGCCGGCGACCCGGGAAGGGGTGTCATCCCGTACGGTCCGCTTCCCGGGAGCGGAGCGTACGGAAGAACGCCCGGACGTCACCGACCAGCGCCTCTGGTTCCTCCATCGCCGGAAAGTGCCCGCCGCGGTCGAATTCCGTCCACCGCACGATGGTGTTCGTCTCCTCCGCGATATGCCGGAGCGGAATGAAGTTCTCCTCCGGGAAGACGGCGAGCGCGGTGGGCACGGTCGACGGGGCGGGCGGTTCGCCGAAGTAGTCGGCGTGCGCGCGCTCGTAGTAGATACGGGCGGCTGACCCGGCCGTCCCGGTGAGCCAGTACAGCATCACCGTGGTGAGCAGCAGGTCGCGGTCGATGGCGCCGTCCGGGCGGTTCCGGGTGTCCGCCCACTCGTGGAACTTCTCCGCGATCCAGGCGAGTTGACCGACGGGGGAGTCGGTCAGGCCGTACGCGAGGGTCTGCGGCCGGGTCGCCTGGATATCGGCGTACCCCTGCCGGTCCCGGCTCCACTCCCGGCCGCGCCGCCAGGACGCCAGCGTCCGTTCCCGCTCGGCCGGGGAGAGGGCGGCCAGTTCCCCGGGGCCGGGTTCGGCGGTGACGGAACCGCCCGGCAGCAGATTGAGATGTACGCCGATGACCCGGTCCGGATGGGTCCGCCCCAGCTCCCGCGAGATCGCCGAACCCCAGTCGCCGCCCTGCGCCCCGTACCGCTCATGGCCCAGTCTGCGCATCAGCTCCCCGAACGCCGCCGCTATCCGGCGCGGCTCCCAGCCCTTGTCGCGGGTCGGTCCGGAGAGACCGAAGCCGGGGATGCCGGGCACGACCAGATGGAAGGCGTCACGGGGGTCGCCACCGTGGGCGGCGGGGTCGGTGAGGGGGCCGGCGATCCGCAGGAACTCGGCGATGGAGCCCGGCCAGCCATGGGTGATGATCAGCGGGGTGGCGTTCGGTTCGGGCGAGCGGATGTGGGCGAAGTGGATGTTCGCCCCGTCAATGACCGTGGTGAACTGGGGCCACTCGTTGAGCGCCGCCTCGGCGGCCCGCCAGTCGTAGCCGTGCCGCCAGTACCGGACGAGCTCCTGGAGACGGCCGAGGGGCATCCCGTAATCCCAGCCCACGCCGGGCAGTTCGTCCGGCCAGCGGGTGCGGTCGAGGCGTTGCCACAGATCGTCCAGATCGCTCTGCGGGATATCGATACGGAAGGGCCGGATGCTGTCGTCGGAGGAGATCGTCACGGCCGGGGATGCTATCCCGCCCGCGGTACCCGGCACGGCCCGACCCGTCGCTCGGCGCGCGGGGGGAGGGAATGCGCCCCCCGGCGGCCCGGCCCCCCGACCGGGTCGCCTTCGCCCAAGGACGGAACACTCACCGTACCCCCGGACGGTGTATCGCCGGAGGGCTCGAATGGGACACCGACTGGCCGATACGAGTCTCCGGCCGGCGCCCGCCGTCAGACGGGGTGCCCCCGCGGGGGGTCCGGACGCCGTATGGAGCATTTCGGCGGTCGTCCCGGCCGGGGCGGGCGGATGGTGTGAGGAGGAACAGCGCACCGCTCCCGCCGGCCCGCGGCGGGCGGGTCAGAGAGGACGCACCGCCATGCAGTTCACCGACGAGGAGATCGCCTATCTCCAGTCCCAGCCGCTCGCGCGGTTCGCGAGCGTCGCGGCCGACGGGCAGCCGGACGTGGTTCCGGTGGCCTATGAGTTCGACGGGGCCTACTTCTGGGTCGGTGGTGGTGGGCGAGCCGTCACCGGGACCCGTAAATTCCGCAATGTCCGGGCGGGGAACCCGAAGGTCGCCCTGGTCATCGATGACATGGTCTCCCTGGACCCGTTCATCGCCCGCTGTATGCGGATCTACGGGCTGGCCGAGGAGCCCTTCGACCGGGTGGGACTGGTCGGCCCCGGCACCTATCTACGGATCGCCCCGACCCTGAGCTGGAGCTGGAACCTGGAGGGATATCCGGCCGGTCCCGACTGGTACGTGCCGCGACGCACGGTGCACGCTCCGCCCGCCACGGGCTGAACCGGTCTCTTCCGGCCACCCGGGCGGCCCGGGGTGCGCTTTGTCCGGTCGCAGCCTCCGGCGTTCGCGGCGGTGATGGCGACAGGGCCGGCTGGGGACCGGGTGATCGTGGGCGCGGAGGGGTGCCCTCCGGCGCGAACTTACGGCCCTCGGCCCGCGCGGTGCGAGGGTGCCGCCGGGACCGCGGCCCACGATCTAGACAGTGGCCGAAAGTAGTTGTGTGCTGGCCCGGGAGTGATGAAGAGGAGCCCACCACCTTGCTTGGCGGGAGCCGGGCGACCTAGGGTGAATGCGCTTTCAATCGCACGAGCACAGGGTGTTCCGACCGCGATTCGGCACAGAACAGCGATCGGAACAGCGATCACAGGACAGAAGAAGCGGACGGTCGGACGGTTGAGCACTCCCACTGTGTACGACGTCGCCGAGCGGTCGGGCGTCTCCATCGCGACGGTCTCGCGGGTCTATCGGAACCCCGACTCGGTCCGCGCCCAGACCCGGGACCGGGTGCTGGCGGCGGCGCGGGCACTCGGCTATGTCCCCAGCGGGAGCGCGCGGGGGCTCGCGAGCCGCACCACCGGCGTGCTCGGACTCTGCTTCCCCGACTACACGGACCCGGACGCGGAGGCCGACGGAGTCGACGCCGAGGACGACGACTCCGGCGTCATGCTCTATTTCGACCAGATCCTGCGCGGGATGGAGCGGGCCGCCAGACGCCATGGCTACGCGCTGCTCATCGCCGCGTCCCCGGAGAGCGGGCCGCGGAGTCTGGTGGAGCAGGTCGCCGGGCGGGTCGACGGCTTCGCCGTGCTCGCCCGGACGGTGCCCACCGAGGACCTGGAGGTGATCTCCCGGCGGCTGCCGGTGGTGATGCTCGCCGGGCCGCGCGAGATCGACCACCTCGACCATATCGAGGTGGCCAACGCGGATGGCGAACGTGAGCTCACCCGCCATCTCATCGAGGACCACGGACTGCGCCGGCTCGCGTTCATCGGGGGCGAGCTGGATTCACCGGATGCGCTGGCCCGCTTCGCCGGCTTCCGCGCGGCATGCCGTGACGCCGGCCTCCCGGTGCCCGACGAGCCGGCGGTTCAGGGCGTGATGATGACCCGGGCCGAGGGCGCGCGAGCCGCCGAGACGCTGCTCGACCGGGCGGGGGAGCGCCCCCAGGCGATGCTGTTCGCCAATGACCAGATGGCGGTGGGGGCGTTGCACGCCCTGGAGCGGCGCGGTGTGCGGGTGCCGGAGGACATCGCCGTGGCCGGCTTCGACGGGATCCCGCTGAGCCGGATCGTGCGACCGGCGCTGACCACTGTGCGCCAGCCGATGCTGCGGCTCGGCGAGGAGGCGGTGGGCCTTCTGGTGCGGCGTCTCCAGGACCGCACCCGCGATCCGGTCTCGCTGATGCTCCCGGTGTCGGTCGCCCGGCGGGCCAGCTGCGGCTGCGGCCCGGACGGTCCCCGGGCGTCCGCCGCACCCGCTCCACGTGTGCGGGGAGAAGCGGAATAAGTCACAACCGCTTCTGATTCGCAAACACCCGGCCTAGCGTGCAGAGGTCGGGTGTTTTGATGTCCGCGTCGTTACCGAAGCGTGATCACAAGGGTTCTTGCGGATGTCCGGGCCGCTGTCGCAGGGTGATGTATGCGCTTACAGGCAGCGCATACATCACCGGTTCGTCGTGCCGGAAAGCTCAAGGAGGAGCCCCATGCACCGCACTGCCAGAACAGCCTCGGTCGCCGTCGCGCTCGCGGCCACGTTCGGAATCTCCGCGTGCGGCAGCTCGGGCGGGGCCGGGCTCTCGGCCGACGAGAAGCAGACCCTGACGGTCTGGGCGATGGGTACGGAGGGCGAGAAGCTCGGCGACGTCGCCGCCGCCTACAAGAAGCAGAACCCCAATGTCACGGTGAAGGTGACCCCGGTGGGCTGGGACGTCGCCCATCAGAAGCTGGTCTCCGCCGCCGCGGCCGGCACCCTGCCGGATGTGACGCAGATGGGTTCCACCTTCATGGGCGAGTTCGCCGAGCTCGGCGTCCTGGAACCGGTGGACACCGAGCAGTTCGCGAAGGACGATTTCTTCCCGGCCGCCTGGGACGGCAATGTCGTCGACGGCAAGGTGTACGGAGTCCCCTGGTACGTCGACACCCGGGTCCTCTACTACCGGACCGACCTGGCCGCCAAGGCCGGTGTCACCAAGGCGCCCGCCACCTGGGCGGAGATGTCGGCGCTCGCGACCGCCTACCAGGACAAGGCCGACACCAAGTGGGGCATCTCCCTCCAGCCCTACAACCTCGACGCCTGGCAGAACTGGCTGCCCTTCTTCTACTCGGCCGGTGGCGAACTGATCAAGGACGGTAAGCCCGCCCTGGACAGCGAGGCCGCGGTCACGGCCCTCGCCGAGTACGCCTCGTACTTCGAGAAGGGCCTTGCCAAGAAGAGCGTCCAGCCCGGCTATGACGTCATCAAGGACTTCGGCAACGACAGTGTGCCGATGTTCATGTCCGGGCCCTGGCAGACCACTAACATCGCTGACAACCAGCCCGAGCTGAAGGGCAAGTGGGCCGCCGCGCCGATACCCGCCGGCGCCTCCTCCACCTCCTTCGCGGGCGGTTCCAGTCTCGTCATCGCCAAGGACAGCGAGCACAAGGCCGCCGCCCGCGAATTCATCAAGTACCTCACCGACGCCAAGGGCCAGGCTGACTGGTACGAGCGCACCACCGATCTGCCGGCCAACAAAGCCGCCTGGAACGAGGGCAAGCTCGCCGCCGACCCGAACCTCAAGACCTTCCGCACCCAGATGGAGACCGCCAAGGCGATACCGGCGCTCGCCCAGTGGGCCGAGATCGGCTCCAAGATCGATGACGCGATCGAGTCGGTGACCCAGGGCAAGGCCAGCCCGGCAGAGGCGGCCAAGAAGATGCAGTCCGCCACCGCGGGCCTTGTGGAGTAGTGCCGTGAGCACTGTCACCGAAACGGTCGCGAAGGACCAGGCGGGGGCGCGCGGACCGTCCCCGGCCGGGCGACCGCCGCGCAAACGGCGCGCCGGCGTCCAGAACCTCGCCGGCTGGCTCTTCTCCACCCCCTTCCTGGTGCTGTTCGCGGTCTTCATGGCCCTGCCGATCATCGCCACACTGGTGATGAGCTTCACCGACTTCGGGCTGCGCAATGTCACCGACCCGTTCTCGGCGGAGTTCATCGGCTTCGAGAACTACACCAAGCTCTTTCAGGACGAGAAGTTCCTCGAATCGCTCTTCAACACCGCGTACTTCGTCGTGGTGGGTGTACCGCTGACCATCGCGGCCGGACTGGTCATCGCCGTGCTACTGAACAACGGCATCGGCCGAATGCGCTCCTTCTTCCGGATCGGTTTCTACGCTCCGGTCGTCACCAGCATCGTCGCCATCGCCGTCGTCTGGCGCTTCGTCCTCGACCCGGCCGACGGCCTGGTCGCGGGCGTCGCCGCCGAACTGGGGATGACCTCGCCCGACTTCCTCGGCTCCGAGACCCTCGCCATGCCCTCCCTGATCGTGATGGCCGTGTGGCGCAATCTCGGCACGGTCATGGTCCTCTTCATCGCGGGTCTCCAGTCCATCCCGACCGAGGTCCGGGAGGCCGCCAAGCTGGACGGGGCCGGCATGTGGCAGGAGTTCCGCACGATCACCGTGCCCCTGCTGCGTCCGACCCTGCTGTACGCGACCGTGATCACCACCATCGGCTATCTCAATGTCTTCGAGGAGCCGTTCGTGATGACCAACGGTGGCCCGTCCAACAGCACGCTGACGGTCTCCCTCAACATGTACCGAGAGGGCTTCAACTTCTTCCACATGGGCTACGCGAGCGCCATGGCGTATGTCCTGTTCGTCGTGATCATGGGCATCACTGTGCTCCAGCTCCGTCTGCTGAAGGACAACACCAAATGAGCGCCGAACGACTGAAGAAGCCCGCGGCCTATCTGCTGCTCAGTGTGGGTCTGGTCCTGATGGCGACGCCCTTCCTCTGGATGGCGCTGTCCTCCTTCAAGACCAAGCCGGAACTCGCGGCCAGCCCCCCGGTGTGGATCCCCACCGAATGGACGCTGGCCAACTTCCGGGAACTCCTCGACCTGCTCGATCTGCCGGCCTATTTCCTCAACTCCACCATCGTCGCCAGCCTGGTCACCATCTCCAATCTGCTGTTCTGTTCGATGCTCGGCTATGCGCTGGCCAAGCTGAACTTCGCCGGCCAGAACAAGGTCTTCGGTCTGGTCCTGGGCGCGCTGATGGTGCCCGGCAACCTGATGCTGCTGCCGCTCTTCGTGCTGATGAGCAAGATGCAGCTCATCGACTCCTACGCCGGTCTCGTCCTGCCCTTCGCGGCCGGTGCCTTCGGGGTCTTCCTTATGCGGCAGTTCATGCTCTCCGTCCCGGACGAATTGCTGGAGGCCGCACGGCTGGACGGTGCCGGAGAGTGGTACATCTTCTGGCGGATCGTGATGCCGCTGGTGAAACCGGCCCTCGCGACGCTGGCGATCCTTACGTTCCTCCAGTCCTGGAACAACTTCGTCTGGCCACTGATCGCCACCAACGATCCCGATAAATACACCCTGCCGGTGGCGCTGGCGACCTTCGCCACCGACCCCAACCGGGCCAATGGCGCCAATGGCGTCCTGATGGCCGGCTCCTTCCTGGTGGTGCTGCCCGTGCTGCTCGTCTTCGCGGTACTGCAGCGGCACTTCACCCAGGGCATAGCGACCGCCGGTCTGAAGTAGCGCGGTTCGACCTGGCCCACCCGGCCCGCGGTAGTCCGGCCAGAAGGGGCCCGGTCTGCGGCAGTCCGGTCCGAAGAGGCCGGGCGGGCGATGGCCCCGGCCGGTCCCCCCGGGCCGGGCGGTGGCGACGCCCGGCCCGAGGGGGACCGGCTCGGGAGGACCGACCGGAACGAGCACGGTCCGCACCCGACCGGCTCGGCTCGACACGGCCCGCCCGTGAACCGCCGGGCGGCCTCCGGGGCCCTGTCCGAGGGCCCCGGAGCCCCTCGCCTCCAGCTCACCCCGGCCCCGGCTCACCCCGGCCCCGGCTCACCCCGGCCCTGGCTCACCCCGCTCCGGGCCACCTTCCAGGCTCCCCAACGAACTCCAGCGGCGTCCGCGCCGCCGCCGTACCACCCCACACCCCCCTATGGAGAGGTTTGTATCGCTATGAGTGAAAAGTCTGCTGCCCATGTCGACTGGGAGTCCCGTATCGGCAAGCCCAGCGATGTCCGGCTCACCGGAGTCGGCGAACTCCCTGCCCCCACCGGGCTGACCGCCGAGGACAGCACCGGCCATGTCCTGCTGGACTGGGCGCCGGTGGACGGCGCGCTCGGCTATCTGGTGCATCGCGCCGACTCGGCCGACGGTCCGTACGAGCCGTTGGACCACCTCGGCGGCGATGTGCTGGCGGTACCGCACCCTCCGTACGCCGACACCCTCGCCGAGCCCGGCCGGAGCTACTCCTACAAGGTCGCCACCTGGTCCGACAGCGGCGCCGGTGAACTGTCCGAGGCCGCCACGGGCAGCGCCAGGGCCGCGGGCCCGCAGCCCGCCGAGGTCATCGTCACCCTGGACGCCGCGGCCCCCACGACCGAACTCCCCGGGGTCTGGAACAGGATGATCGGCGCGGAGCACTTCTCCCTGCTGACCTGGGAAAAGCCCGGAGCGGGTGGCTCCGACGTCGCCGCTGAGTACGCCCAGGCGCTCGGGATCGTCCGCGACGAGATCGGGGTGCGGACCGTACGCGCCCACGGCACCTTCCTGCCCGAGACCGTCTCGGTCCGCGCCGACGGCTCCTTCGACTTCGCCGGCCTGGACGAGGTGTACGACCGGTTCCTCGCCACCGGCCTCAAGCCGGTCGTCGAACTCTCCTTCATGCCGAAGGAACTCGCCTCCGACCCCGAATACACCGTCTTCGACTACAAGGCGCTCGTCTCGACCCCCGGCGACTGGGACCGCTGGGGCGACCTCTGCCGTGATCTGACCCTCCACCTCCAGGACCGCTACGGCAAGGACGAGGTCGCCGGCTGGGAGTTCGAGGTCTGGAACGAGGCCAATCTGGAGGTCTTCTGGAACGGCACCCAGGACGACTACCACCGCCTCTACGAGGTCGCCGTACGCGCCGTCAAGGGTGTGGACGAGCGGATCAGGGTGGGCGGGCCGTCCTCCGCCGCGGCCGGCTGGGTCGGCGCGCTGCTGGAGCACTGCCGGACGCACGACGTCCCCGTCGACTTCGTCTCCACCCACACCTACGGCAACGCGCCCCTCGACTTCCGGCCCATGACCCGCGCCTTCGCCGAGGCGACCGGGCGGCCCGAGCCGGAGATCCTGTGGACCGAGTGGGGTGTGACCCCCACCCACTTCCACCGGGTCAGCGACTCCGTCTTCGCCGCGCCCTTCGTCCTGCGCGGCATGAAGAGCGCGCTCGCCTCCACCGACTGCCTCTCCTACTGGGTCGCCTCCGACCAGTTCGAGGAACTGGGGTGGCCGCCCCGCCTCTTCCACGGCGGCTTCGGGCTGCTGACCGTCGGCAATCTGCGCAAGCCGCGCTTCTGGGCGCTGTACCTGCTCTCCCAGCTCGCCGGGGGCCGGATCCCGGCCACGCTCACCGGCGACGGAGCCGACGCGCTCGTCGAGTCCATCGCCACCCGGTCCGATGACGGGTCCACCCTGGACGTCCTGGTCTGGAACGGGACGCTCGACCAGTCGAAGATCGACGGCTCGGCGGCGCTCGACCGGACGATCACCCTCCGGGTCTCGGGGCTCGTGCCCGGGGCCGCGTACACCGTGTCCTCCAGGCGGGTGGACGAGGAGCACGCCAACATTCGCGCCGTCTGGGAGAACCTCGGCGGCGGCGAATGGCCGGACGAGCGGCAGTGGGCGGAGCTGCGCACCGCCGACCGGCTGCCGGAGGAGGGCCTCGCCCCGATCGTCGCCGACGCGGACGGATCGGCTGCCCTGAGCGTCGATCTGCCCAATCCGGGCATCCGCTTCCTGCGGCTCGCCCGCGGCTGACCCCGCTGGATCCGGGGGCCGTCGGAACCACGGCGGCCCCGGATCCCGCACCCTCACCGCCACCCCTCCGCATCCATCACCGGGAGCCGGAATCACATGGACCGTCTCGACCGTCGTACGCTCCTCACCGCCGCGGGGGCAGGGGCAGCAGCCCTCTCCCTCCCGGCGCTTTCCGCACCGACCGCATCCGCCGCACCGACCGGATCCACCCCGCTGACCCGATCCGCCGCGCCGTCCTCCGCTGCCGCCCCCCGGGGCGTGGCACGTTCTCATGCCTCTGATACACCGCTGCTCCGCAAGTGGTTCCGCGACACGTACCACTCGATCGAAGCGCTGACGACCGACTTCGGGCTCACCGCCGACAAGGCCGACATCAGCGGCCCCGGCCGGCCCGTCCCGTCGCGGAACACCTCGCCCACCAACATCGGCTGCGGCCTCTGGTCCACCGTCGCGGCTGGCGGACTCGGTGTGATCGGCCGCCCCGCGATGCGGCAGCGGCTGGACCATATGGTCACCGCCGTCGAGAAGCTCGAACGACACCACGGCTTCTGGGTCAACTGGTACGACTCGTACGACGGCTCCGTACTCACCACCTGGCCGGAGAACGGCAACCCCGTCCGGCCCTTCCTCTCCTCCGTCGACAACGCCTGGCTCGTCGCGGGGCTGCGGATCGCCGCCGACGCCGAGCCCCGCCTCGGGCGCCGTATCGCCAGGATCCTGGCCGACGCCGACTGGTCCTACTTCTACACCCCGTACGACCCCGCCGACCCGGTCAAGGGCCCCGGCCAGCTCCGGGGCGGATTCTGGACCGACACCGGCGAGCCCACCGGCCACCACTACGGCGCCCTCAACACCGAGCCCCGGATGGCCAGCTACCTCGGCATCGCCGACGGCTCGCTCCCCACCGACCACTACTGGCACATGCTGCGCACCATGCTCCCGGAGCACGAGCAGGAGCAGTACCCCGCGGGTTCGTATGTCACCGTCGACGGCGTACGCGTCTGGAACGGCCACTACACCCATCGGGGCCGCAAGATCGTCCCCGCCTGGGGCGGTTCGATGTTCGAGGCGTTGATGGTCCCCCTCTTCGTCCCGGAACCCGAGTGGGCCCGGCGCTCCTGGGGGCTGAACCACCAGCGGTTCGTCCGTTCCCAGATCGAGCACGGCCTCCAGGAGGAGAAGTACGGCTACTGGGGCTTCTCCCCGGCCAACATCCCCGACGGCGGTTACCGCGAGTACGGCGTCGACGCCATCGGCATGCAGGTCGACGGCTACCACTCCGGGGGCGTCGTCACCCCGCACGCCTCGTTCCTCGCCCTCCCGTACGCACGACGTGAGGCCATCGCCAACCTCAAGGCGATGGCGCGCGACTTCGGCGCGTACCACGACGGCTACGGCTTCCGTGACTCCGTCGACGTGCGTACGGGACGGGTCAGTGACTTCGTCCTCGCGCTCGATCAGGGCATGGTCGCGGCGGCACTCGCCCAGGAGCTCCGTCCCGGCCTGCTCCAGCGGCCCTTCCGTACCGGCGGTTTCGCCTCCCGGGTCAAGCCGCTCCTCGCCAAGGAACGTTTCAGCATCTGACCCCCAGGAACCTACGCCCGGGCATCTGCCTCTGCGCCCCGCACGGAAACCGGTGCGCCCGGACACCTGCGCCCAGGCACGTGCGCCCAGGCGCCTCCGCCCGGCACCTGCACCCAGGGACCTGCACCTGCGCCCGGCACGGAGACCTCCTCCTGGGGGCACCTGCGCCCAGTACCGCCACCCCGGCGCGGAACGCGGAGAGCGGGGGTACCACGGTCATCACCGTGGTACCCCCGCTCCCGCGATCCCGGACCGGACACCGGACACCGAACACCGGCGCCGTGACGGCCCCGGGCGGGCACCCGGGCCGGCCGGGGATTCCCCCGGCCGGCTCAGAGCGCTCCCTTCCGCCGTTCCCGCATCAAGAGGTAGCCCAGATACGCTCCGCCGATCGCCATCGTGTAGATGCCGACGGGCAGGTTGTCGAAGAGCGGCAACTGCTGAGCGCAGAGATCCGCCAGGACGAGCAACAGCGCACCGGTCAACGTGGCGAGCAGCAGATGGGGCCCGGACACCCGGGTGATCCGCTTCGCGATCTGCGGCGCGGTCAGCGCGATGAACGCGATCGGGCCGGCGACACTGACCGCACCCGCCGAGAGCACGATGGCGAGGACCACGGCGAAGGTCTTGGTGTTCCTCGGCTCGGAGCCGAGGCCCTGCGCGATGTCGTCGCCCATCTCCCCGATGTCGAGCCGACGGGCGATCAGCGCCGTCAGCGGGGCCACGACCAGCAGCACCAGCCAGATCATCCGGGCGTCGTCCCATGACCGTGCCGCCAGGCTGCCATTGACGTACGCGGTGAGTACGGACGCTTTGTCCCGCTCCATCGAGTAGACGACGTACTGGGTGACGGCCGCGCCGATCGCGGCGACCCCGATACCGGCGACGACGAGCCGGGCGGGGTTGCGGAATCCGGTTCCGGTCGACACGTAGACCAGGGCCATGGCGAGTACGGCGCCGGCGAGCGCGCCGACGGGTACCGGCACCACGCCGGTCAGCAGCAGCGCCGCGATGGCCGCCCCCGCTCCCGCCCCGGCGCCGAGACCGATCACGTCCGGACTGCCCAACGGATTGCGCGTCGCGGACTGGAACAGCGCACCCGCCAGACCCAGCGCCCCACCGGTGCCCAGGGCGACGACCAGCCGGGGTCCGCGGAGCCGTTCCAGCACGAATGCGTTCTTGCCCCGGGCGCCGCCGGTGAGCGCGTCGGGCAGCTCGGCCAGCGGGATTCCCAGCCGCCCGAGCGCGAGGGTGGCGACGGATGCCACCACGATCAGGACCAGCACCACGAGTGCCGTGATCACGGACACCCGCCGGACCGGAACGGCGATACGCGGCCCGATCCGGAGGAATCCCCTCGGGGCTGAGGAACTGGCGGTGGTACGCGGGACCGTCGGCGTCGAGGTC
The DNA here is from genome assembly GCF_044333555.1 of Streptomyces sp. NPDC020965. NCBI lineage: Bacteria > Bacillati > Actinomycetota > Actinomycetes > Kitasatosporales > Streptomycetaceae > Streptomyces > Streptomyces sp. NPDC020965. The sequence goes on along the minus strand of NZ_JBIRRE010000008.1, from coordinate 217,128 downwards.
ATGCGTTCCCCCTCATTCTGCGTACGGCGATGAGCAGCGCGGGCGCGCCGATGAAGGCGGTCACGACGCCGACCATCAACTCCTGGGGGCGCATCACGACCCGGCCGACGACATCCGCCGCGAGCAGCAGCGCGGGTCCCAGGATGATCGAGAACCCGATCTGCCAGCGGAAGTCCACCCCGACGACGGCCCGCACCACATGCGGAACGGCCAGGCCGACGAAGGCGATCGGACCCACGGCCGCCGTCGCCGCCGCGCTGAGCAGCGTCGCGGCGAAGAGGCCGGAGGTGCGGACCAGCCAGGGGTGGGCGCCGAGCGCGGCGGCCGTCGCGTCACCGAGGGCGAGCGCGTTGAGGCTGTGTCCGAGCACCGCGGCGATGACGAGACCGGCCGCGGCGAACGGCAGCATGGCCAGGAAGACATCGAAATCCCGGCCGCCGAGCGCGCCGACCACCCAGTACCGGTAGCTGTCGAACACCTGGGGTTCACTCAGGGTGACCGCCTGGATGTACGCCATCAGGACGGCGGAGAGTACCGCACCCGCCAGCACCAGCCTGACCTGGCTCCTGCTGGCCCCCGCCGCCCCGATGACCTGCACCAGTACACCGGCGAGCAGGGCCCCGGGGAGCGCCCACCACATGGTGGCGGTGGATCCGGTCACGCCCAGGAACGCGGTTGCGGTGACGATGCTCGCCGACGCTCCCGCGTTGATCCCGAGGAGTCCGGGGTCGGCCAGCGGATTACGGCTGACGCCCTGCATCAGGGTGCCCGCGACGGCGAGGCAGAGCCCGGCCAGTACACCGAGCGCGGTCCGGGGGTAGCGGCTTTCGATGATGGTCGTCGTCTGCGCGTCGGCGGTGCCCGAGAGCACATCGACGACATCGCCGAACGACGTGGTCCGGCTGCCGAACATGACACTCGCGAAGAGGGCGAGCGCGAGCACGCCCAGACCGATGAACAGGAACGACACCCGCCGGGCGGTACCCCCCTTGTGGGAGGCACCGCCCGGCGGCGCGTCGGTGACGGTAGTCATCCGGGGAGTGGGTCCCCGCCTACTTGCCGGCGGCGGCGAGGGCCTTGTCGATCAGCGGCAGATACCGGTCGATCGTCCACGGCACGGTCAGCGGGTTGATGATCGAGGAGGCGGTGACGAAGGAGTTGTTGTCACCGACCACCACGGCGCCCTTCTTGACCGCCGGGATGTTCCCGTACAGCGGCTGCGCCTCGATCTCCTTGCGGTTCTTGGCGTCGCTGTAGAAGGTGAAGATCAAGTCGCTGTCCTTGAGCTTCTCCGCGTTCTCCAGACCGATCAGCGCGGAGTCGGTGCCCTTGGTCTCCTTGAAGCCGTTGACCACCGGGTCGACGGTCAGGCCGAGCGACGAGACCATCTTGACCCGCTGCTCTTCGGGCTTGAAGACGCCGAGGGTGCCAGGACCGGTGTTGTAGATGTACGAGAACGTGCGGTTCTTGTAGGCCGGGCGGGTCTTGGCGGCGTCGGCGAGCTGCTTCTCGATCGTGGAGGTCAGCTTCTTCGCCTCTTCGGGCTTGCCCAGCGCCTTGGAGATGATCCCGATCTGCTCGTCCCAGTTGGTGCTCCAGGGCAGATCCGGGTAGGCCACGGTCGGCGCGATGTCCTTGAGGATGTCGTACTGCTCCTGCGTGACACCCGACCACGGCGCGAGGATGATGTCCGGCTCCAGCTCGGTGATGGCCTCCATGTCGAGTTCCTCGCCACCGGTGAACTGCTTGGGCAGCTTGTCGCCCGCCTTGGTCACCGCCTCGTGGATCCACGGCAGGTAGCCGGTCTTGTCGCTGCCCCACGGGTAACTCTCGATGCCCACGGGGGTGTGTCCGAGGGCGATGGCCGTCTCGGTCGAGCCCTGGCCCAGGGTGACGACCCGCTTCGGCTCCTTCGTGATCTCGGCGGTGCCGAGGGCGCTCTTGATCGAGACCGGGAACGCTCCACCCTTCTCCGACGCGCCCGACTCCTTCTTGTCGCCGTCCTCGGACGACGAGCAGCCGCCGATGGTGAGTACGGCGGCGGTCGCGGTGGCCGCGGCGGCGAGCGCGCGACGACGCGCGCGAGTGAACCCGAGCATGGCTGTTCCTCAAGAGTCGATGTGCAGGGCAGCCGACCCGGTGTCCGTCGGGAGGGCTCCTCGGAGGAAGGGTCCTCTGGAAACCGCCGCCGTCGGACGGGCCCCACCCCTCCCGTGATCCCGGCAATGCGGGCACGGCGAACTGCGGCACTGATCAGCTTAGGTAAGCCTAAGCTATGACTGACTCAACGTTCAACCACCCTCGGCGGGGGGTCTGCGGCGCACCTGCGCGGGGTCCGTGCGTGGGCGGCGCCGGTCCGCGGGGCGCGTGGGTGGCGCCGGTGAGCGGACGCCCGGCCGGATTGGCCGAAAGAGGACAGCGAGTCGTCGTTCCCTCCCGATCGGCCTATGACAGGCCCCACGCTGTCCCTAGCATGGCCGTCTTCATTAACTCTGGTTCTACTAGACGCGGGTGAGTACTGGATGCGAGCGGAGTCGTGGCGCCCGGACGCCATCGACACGACGGTGCCCAGCGTGGCACGGATGTACGACTACTACCTGGGGGGCAGCGACAACTACGAGTCGGACCGGCTGGCGTGCGAGGAACTGCTCAAGCAGGTTCCCAGCACCAAGGTGCTGGCGGTCAACAACCGTCGCTTCCTGCAGCGTGTGGTGCGCATGCTGGCCACCGAGTACGGCATACGGCAGTTCGTCGACCACGGCTCCGGCCTGCCCACCCAGGACAACGTCCACCAGGTCGCCCAGGCCGTGGACCCGGCCGCCCGGGTGGTCTACGTCGACAATGACCCGATCGTGCTCGCGCACGGACGGGCGCTGCTGGACGAGAACGACCGCACCGCCGTCATCCAGGCCGATATGCGGGACACCGAAGGCATCTTCGGCCATGAGGAGACCACCAGGCTGATCGATTTCAGCCAACCCGTCGCCGCCCTCTTCGTCTCGGTGATGCACTGCATTCCCGATGAGGACGATCCGGCCGGCCTCGTACGCCGGGTCGCCGAGCGCCTCGCGCCCGGCAGCTTCCTGGTCGTCTGCCAGCTCGTCAGCGATCGGCCGCAGATCCGGGACTTCGTGACGCAGTTCATGGCCGAGGCGACCGGCGGCCACTGGGGCAGGGTGCGCGAGGAGCGCGAGGTCGTGGAGTACTTCAACGGTCTGGAGATCCTCGAACCGGGCCTGGTGGAGGTCTCGACCTGGCGGCCGGACAACGAGCTGGCCCCCGTGCAGCAGACCGACGAGTGGATCGAGTGGGGCGGCGTCGCCCGCCTCGGCTGACGGCGTCCCCGAACCGTGGTGACGGCGTCCCCGAACCGTGGCCCGTACCGGGGGAGCGGGATTCGGGTGGAGCACCAGCGGCCCGGGTTCCCCGATGGCACCGAAAGGTCTCAGCCGGGGAGCCTGGGCCGCGTCCATGAGCGGCCGGAGGCACTCGTCCCCCCGTCGCGCCCGGGTCAGTAGGTGCTCAGTCGCTCCCGCAGCACCGCGAGGGTCTCCGACGGGGTCAGCGCGCACGCTCCCAGCCGGTCCAGCATGTTCCGGTACTGCTCGACCGTCTGGGGCTTCTGGCTGAACGTCGAGTCCGTCAGGTGCTCGATGTACACGGCGTCTTTGAGGTCGTTGAGCGCGAACCGCAGATAGGTGACGCCGGTGCCGACCCCGACGGCGGCCGACACGTCCAGCGGGGCGATCTGGAGCGTGACCCGGGGCCGCTCCATCATCGTGATCAGGTGCTGGAGCTGTGCGCGCATCACGTCCCGGCCGCCGACCGTCCGCATCAACACCGATTCGTCGATCACCGCCCAGAGCCGCGGCGCGTCCGGGTGGTCGAGCTGCCGCTGGCGCTCCTGCCGGAGATCGACCCGCCGCAGTACGTCATGGGCGAGGAGCTGGCCGGGACCGGCCTTGATCACGGCATGGGTGTACGCGGGGGTCTGGAGCAGCCCCGGCACATAGAAGGGCTCGTAGGTGCGGATGCGTTCGGCCGCACCCTCCAGCGAGACCAGCGGGGTGAAGAAGTCGGAGAGGACATCGCTGAACGAGCGCCACCAGTCCGCCCGCCGGGACTGGTCGACGAGCCTGAGGAACTCGCCCACGTACTCCTCGGACTCCACGCCGTAGAGGTCGAGGAAGGACAGTGCGTCGGCCTGCTTGCAGCCGTGTCGGCCCAGTTCGATGCGGCTGGTCTTGGAGCGGGAGAAGCCGAGTGTGCGGTCGACGGCCGCGGGGTCGAGCCCGGCGGCGGTGCGCAGTTCGCGCAGCTTGCCGCCGAGGATCAGCTTCAGCGCCGTGGGGTTCTTCTCCACCGCCCCCAGCGGTCGTACGAACAACGACGCGTTCGGGTCGGTTGCAGCCATCGGGCGCTCCTGCGGAAGGACCGGAAAGAAAGATGCCAGTATCCATCAACGGTCACGCCGCCATCACGGAATGATTTGTTCCTACAGTGCTTTTCAGCCGATGACGGAGTCGAAGTCGCCGTCCCGGGCGCCGGCCACGAACGCGGCGATCTCGTCACGCGTATAGATCAGTGCCGGTCCCTGCGGATCGCGGGAGTTGCGGATCGCGACCGAGCCACCGGGCAATCGCGCCAACTCCACGCAGTTTCCCGTGGCGTTGCTGTGCCGGCTCTTCGTCCAGACGACGGAGTCCAGTGCGCTCGCACACATGCCGTTGATGAATCGCTCCACTGCGACAGCCCTTCGTCCTCATGTCTGCGTTCGCCGCCGATCCCGGCAAATGCAATCCCGTCTGCAATCCCAGATGCAATTGCATTATGCAGTGCCGCTCGACCATACTCGTTCCACGGCGACTGCGGCAGCGCCGAAGTCCACTTCCTCCAGGGGGACATGACCAGTGACGACCGACCTGTCAGCCTCAGTGAGTACGAGCACCGGGCACGGTCGTGGCTTCCGTGGTGTCGATCCCGTTGTGGGTCGTCCGCTGCGGTCGGCCGCGCCGGGTGAACCTCCCTGGGGAGTGGGTCAGGACGTCTGTCCCGGCGGTTTCGCCGCGTGCGGACTGGACGGTCGGTTGCGCAACGCACCGCAGGCGCGGCGGTTCGTCACCATGACGCTCAACAGGTGGGCGCTGGGCGTTCTGGTGCCCGACGCGGCCCTGGTCGTCAGCGAGTTGGTCACCAACGCCGTACAGCACGCGCTCGACCCCACCGCCCGGGACGCGGGGGACAGCGGGGAGTATCCCGTCTGGCTCGGGATATTCCGGCACCCGAGCGATCTTGTCTGTGCGGTCACCGACCCCAGTCCGGCGCCGCCTCGTCCTCGTGACGCGGACGCCTCCGCGCTGGGGGGCCGGGGGCTCACCCTCATCGAGGCGGTCAGCGAGACCTGGTCGTGGTCGCTGACCCCGCCCCGGGGCAAGACGGTCTGGGCGACGCTGCCCCTGTACCCGGCCGGTGCCTGACCCGACCCTGTCGGGTGGGGCGTCCGGCCCGCTTCTACCACCCCGGCCCCGCGGACGACTCGCTGTCGTCCCGGCGCCGCGGAGGGCGAGAGGGGGACGAGGGGCGGGGGTCCGAAGGCAAGCCCTTCCGACCCCCACCCCTCGCTCGTGCCGGCCGTACCGTCCCTGGCGGGCGCGGTCAGTAGTTGAAGGCGACCCCGCGCGAGGCGGAGATGCGCTCGGACGCGTGACCCGCGTGGATGTTCAGCGGATTGCCGGCCGTGTTCCGCACCTTGAGACTGGCGCGCAGCTCGGTGCAGTCGCCCAGCTGAGCCCGGGTCGCGTACAGGGTGTTGGTGACCGCCTGGTGGTGCTTGGCGTCGGAGATGGTCCACTTGCCCACGGCGCTCTTCAGCGGTGCGCCGCAGGTCGTGCCGTCGGGCCGCTGCGGCTGGGCCTCGATCCAGGTCTCCGCCGAGCTGCCCTGATATGCGGGTGTCCCGCCGCCGCAGATGGGCGAGCCGGCCGTGCACGTGCTCACATTGGCGTCCAGCACGATCGCGACCCGGTCGGTGGCGGACGCCGTGTAGGTGTACCCGAGGGTGGAGGCCGTCGTGCCCCGGGCGACCACGGCGTTCCCCGAGGCCGGTAGCGTCCAGCGGGCGGCTGAGGGGTAGACGGCGCGGGCGAGCTGGGCGCCGGCCGGTATCCGCATGGTGACCTGACGGCCGCTGTGGATGATGCTGGAGTACGCCGTCACGGACAGCCGGCAGGTGAAGCTGCCCGCGTCGGGTGCGATGAACAGCCACCGCAGTGTGGGCCGCAGCGCCGCCTCGCCCGGGGGCACCAGGTTCGCCGCCCAGTAGGCGCCCGTCTCGGTGCCGGCCGGCAGGGTGGCGCCGTTCGCGTAGCGACAGCGGACCGCGAAGGTGTTGCCGATGTTGTCGCCCTGGGCCAGCGCCGAGACCGCGACGGCCGTCATGTTCCGCGACCACAGGTACGACGCTTCGCCGGCGGCGGCGGTGAAGGTGACCTCCGTACCCGGGATATCGGCGTAGTAGTCCGGCGCGGCCGGGGGCTTCACCGGGTAGTCGAACTGGACCGAGTCGGCGGACGCCGGTGACACCGCGGCCGCCCCCAGTGCCAGTGCCGCCGCCAGCCCCGCCGCCAGTCTCCTGCCCCGCCTCTGGTCACGCATGGTGCCGCCCCTCTTTCGGTGATCGGTGATCGGTCGACCTTAGGCGGCCGTCCCGTATCCGCTCAACGGCGACATCGGGCCTCTTCAGGGCTGGATAGCGGTGGCCGAGAAATGTCCTGGCGGGACGTCAGAGAGCCTCCTCGCCCTCGAGGAAGGTACGGAGCACATCGATGTCCGCGATGCGTGAGGGATCCACCCGCCGGGGGTCGTCACCCAGCACGACCAGGTCCGCCCGCTTGCCCGGGCTGATGCTCCCGGCGCTCCTCTCCCACCGGCAGGCGTACGCCGCGTCCACGGTGTACGCGCGCAGTGCCTGGTCGACCGTGATCCCCTCGGCCGGTCCGATGATCCGGCCCGAGGTCGAGGCGCGCTCGACCATGAACTGGATCGCCCGCAGGGGCGCCCCGTCCGCGACGGGCCGGTCCGAACTGCCCGCGACCCTGACCCCGTGGTCCAGGAAGCCCCGGCCCCGGTAGAGCCAGGGGGCCCGCTCGTCGCCCATGATCGAGGCGTAGTCGTCGCCGAAGTACCGCAGGAAGGCCGGCTGGACGACGGCGGTCACCCCGGCGTCGGCGAATCGGCGCAGTTGGTCCGGGCGGACCAGTCCGGCGTGTTCGATCCGGTGGCGGGCGTCGGGGCGGGGGAGTAGCCGCTGGGCCTTCTCCAGGGCGGTCAGCGCGATGTCCACCGCATGATCACCGATGGCGTGGACGGCGAGCTGCCAGCCCGCGAGATGGCCGGCGACGATGGTCTCCTCCAGCGGCCGCGGCGTCCGTTGGAGTTGGCCCATGGTCTCCGTGCCCTCGTACGGGCTGGTCAGCGCGGCCGTACGGGCCATCATGCCGCCGTCCACGAAGATCTTCAGGGCGCCGAGAGAGAGCCGTCCGTCCCCGAAGCCCGTGCGTAGCCCCAGTCCGAAGGCGTACGGGGTGGTGTCCTCGGGTGCCGCGTCGACCGGGCGCAGGGCGTCGGCCGCCACCATCAGTTGGAGCCGGACCGGCAGCCGCCCGCTCTCGTGGGCGAGTTGGTAGGCCGCGGCTTCGATGGGGCTGTGAGCGAAGAGTTCGCTGCCTATCCCCGCCTCGGCGCAGGCCGTCACGCCTTCGGCCCGGCAGAGCCGCGCCGAGCGCTCGATGGCCGCCACCAGCTCGGCCTGGGTGTGCGCCGGCCGCAGGAGTCGGGCGGCGCTCATCGCCTCCTCGGCCAGGAAGCCGTCGCTGCCCGCGGCGGCCTCCGGGGGCAGCCGGTCGAGGATGGCGCCGTTCACCACGCATCCGTGCCCGGAGATGTGCCCGACGAGCACATCGCGGCCCGCGCTCACCGTGTCCAGCTCCCGTGCCGTCAGATGGCGCCCCAGCGGGCGCTGGTCGTATCCGGCCAGGTCGACCCAGCCCCCCGGAGGGGTGGCGGCGACGGCGCGCGCCACCACGCCGAGGATGTCCTCGATCCGGTCGCTGGGGGCGACGCTCGGGGCGACGGCCTTCAATCCGGCCCACACCATATGCACATGGCTGTCGATGAAGCCGGGGAGTACCGTCGCGCCATCGAGGTCGATGGTGCGACGCGCCGGGAGACCGGCCACCTCCTCGTCGAGGCCCACGACGAGGCCGCGCCAGATGCCCAGCTCCCGGGCGCGGGGTCGGGCCGGGTCCATGGTGATGACCTGGGCGTTGGTGATTCTGGTGCAGAGCACAGGGTTTCCCTTCGGCGGGCGGGGGTCCCGCGTCGGTCGGAGTCTCCCTCACACGGCAAGATATGCTTAGGTGAGGCTAACCTAAGAAGGTGTTGGTCAATGGATGAGTCACAAGTGACCTCTGTGAATCACCTGGAGACATGGGCCGATGGTGTGGTCGCGGAGCTCGCAGCGCAAGAGGCTCTGGACCGCTCTCTGCTGAGCGCCCTGCCAGGGAAGCCGTCGCTGCGGGAGGAGACCGCCGCTCGGATGGCTGACGCGCTCCGCGCGGCGGCCCTGGGGCTGAACCCCGGCGGCTGCGCCGTCGCGGCCGGTGTGTCCGAACGGCTGCTGCTCACCTGGCAGGCGCGTGAGCCCGCGTTCGCCGCCGCCATGGCGGCGGCGGCCGAACTCGCACGCGTCCGGACGCCGTCGACGTCCGTCCGGCTGAGCCCGCTCTCCCTGCGCGTGGTGCTGAAGGCGGTACGGGACGGTGCGCTGCACGCGCCGGCCGCGGCGCTGGTCGGCATGTCGGGGCGGGCGTTCTACCGGCTGCGCCGGGAGAGCCCCGAACTCGGTGCCCTGGTCGCCGCGGCGCGGCGGGCGAGGCCGAGACGGGCCGACCGGCGCAAGAAGTGGCAGGAGCGCGAGCGGGGATATCGGCTGGTCCGGGTCGACGAGGCGTCACCCGTGCGGGAACCTACGGGAATCGGCCACCATGCGGTCCAGGAGCGCGGCTCCGCGGACGATTTCGGGGAGGCCCCGGACGAGACGGACGAAGTCCTCGGCGGGTACGACGACCCCCGGACGGGGGGCCACCACACATCCGTGCTCGAGGGGGGACACGGGCGAAAGGTGGCGGAGCGCCGTAACTCCCAGCCCGGGCACGGTCATGGCCACGAACACGGCCTCTCGGCCCGGGCCCGGTACCGGCTCTCCTTCTGACCCGGCTCCCGTCCGCCGACGGCCGAACGGCCCTCGGCGGACGGGGTGTCCGGTGCGCACGGCGCTCCGCCGCCGCGCCGGCCCCGCGCCCCGCACTCCGCTCCGGTCTCAATCCGGCGAACGTCGGGCATCGGGGTGGAACACCCGTGCGTACTTAGTCTAGCCTTACCTAATTCTTGTGCTCGTTCCATGGGCACCGCGAGACAGGTCCGGGGGGTGCGGTGGGTTCAACAGACCTGTCGGGACGAGTGGTTCTACGACGGTCGATCAAGGGACAGCGGCGCGATGTCGTGGTGGGCTCCCTGCTGGGCGCCGGACACCAGGCGGGCGAGGCCCTCGTACCCGTCCTGATCGGACTGGTGATCGACCACGGTGTCGCCGACGGCGACGGTGCCGGACTACTGCTCGGACTCGGCGCGTTGGCCGTCGTCTACATCGGTCTGTCCTTTAGCTTCCGCTTCGGCGCCCGCGCCGGGGAACGCGCCGCCGAGACCGCCGCACACCGGCTCAGAACCGAGTTGATCGGCCGGCTCTTGGCCCCGGAGGGCGGCGCCGACAGCGGCCGGCTGCCCGGCGAGCTGACCAATATCGCCACCCAGGACGCCAAACGCGTCGGCGCCGTCAACATGGCCGTGATCGTCGGGATCGCCGCCCTCACGGGACTCCTCGTCAGCGCGGTCGTCCTGCTGCGGATCTCACCCGCCCTCGGTCTGGTCGTCCTGCTCGGCACCCCCCTGCTCCTCTGGCTCGGTCATCTGCTGAGCAAGCCGCTGGAGCGCCGCAGCGAGGCCGAACAGGACCGCGCCGCCCACGCCTCCGGCATCGCATCCGACCTGGTCGCCGGCCTCCGGGTGCTCAAGGGCGTCGGCGCCGAGTCGGCCGCCGTCGCCCGCTACCGCGGCACCAGCCGCGATTCGCTCTCGGCCACCCTGCGCGCGGCCCGCGCGCAGGCGTGGCAGAACGGCATCGTGCTCACGCTGACCGGCGCGTTCATCGCACTCGTCGCCCTCGTCGGTGGACGGCTCGCCACCCAGGGGGACATCAGCCTCGGCCAGTTGATCTCGGCGGTCGGCCTGGCGCTGTTCCTCCTCGGCCCGCTCTCCGAGTTCTCCTGGGTCAACGCCGAACTGGCCCAGGGCCGTGCCTCGGCCGGCCGGATCGCCGAGGTGCTCGCCGCCGACCGCGCCGTGCTCCCCGGCACCGGTACCCCGCGCCGGCCCGTCGAGGGAGGCGTCCGGCTGCGCCAGGTGTCGTACGGAACCCTCCGGGACATCGACCTCGACATCGCGCCCGGGGACATCGTGGGTGTCGTCACCACCGACCCCGCCGACGCGACCGCGCTGCTGCGCTGTCTCGGGCGCCACGAGGACCCCGGGAGCGGCACCGTCGAACTCGACGGAGTCGCGCTCGCCACGCTCGATCCCGCCGATATCCGCGCCGAGATCCTGGTGGCCGAGCACGACGCGGATCTCTTCGAGGGCACCCTCGCCGCCAATGTCTCGGCCGCCGCGCCCGGCGCCGACATCGGTCCCGCGCTCGCCGCGTCGGGCGCCGACGACGTCGCCCGGACACTGCCTCGGGGCCGTGACACGGAGCTGACCGAGCGCGGCCGTTCGCTCTCCGGCGGCCAGCGGCAGCGGGTGGCGCTCGCCCGCGCCCTCGCCGCCGACACTCCCGTCCTGGTGGTGCACGATCCGGCGACCGCGGTGGACGCGGTCACCGAGGCCAGGATCGCCACCGGGATCCGTGACATCCGACGCGGCCGTACGACGATCATGGTGACGACCAGTCCCGCGCTGCTGGCGGTCGCCGACCGGGTGGTGCTCATCGAGGACGGCCGGGTCACCGGCACCGCGGCGCACGCCGAACTCGTCCGCGACCGCCTCTCCTACCGTACGGCGGTGCTCTCATGACCGATGCGATCGAGCCGACGGACGGGCCCGACGGGACCCGTCCGGCCGACGCGGCAGACGCGCCCGACGCGCCCGCGCCGCCACAGGCGACCGATCCGGCCGACGGTACGGGCAGTAAGGGCGCGACGCCCGGTGCCGGGCCCGGCCGGGTCCTGCTGCCCATCGCCACGGCCGCCCGCACCCGTGCCGCCGTCGGTGAACTCCTGCGCCCCCAACGCGGTCTGGCGCTGCGCGGCTTCGCCGTCATGGTGGTCGCCACCGCCGTCGGACTGCTCACCCAGCCGCTACTCGGCCGGGTCGTCGACCTGGCCGCCGACAACCGTCCGCCGTCCGCCATCACCACCACCGTGGTCCTGCTGGTGGCCGTCGCCGTCACCCAGGGCCTCACCACCGGTCTCGGCCTCTCCCTCATATCCCGGCTCGGCGAGACCGTGCTCGCCCGGCTGCGCGAGCGGTTCGTGGAACGCGCGCTGGGTCTCCCGCTGGAGCAGGTGGAGCGGGCCGGTTCCGGCGATCTGACCGTACGGGTCACCGGTGATGTGTCCCTGATCGCCGACGCCGTCCGCAACGCCCTCCCGGAACTGGCCCGTTCGCTGCTGGCCATCGTCCTCACCCTGGGCGCCCTCGCCCTGCTGGACTGGCGGTTCCTGCTCGCCGCCCTGCTCGCCGTCCCCATCCAGGTGCACACCGCCCGCTGGTACGTCCGGCGGGCCGTACCGCTCTACGCCGAACAGCGGGTGGCCAACGGCGCCCAGCAGCAGCAACTGCTCGACACCATCGGCGGCGGCGCCACCGTCCGCGCCTTCCGGCTGGAGAAGGAGCACACCGAACGAGTCGCCGAACGGTCCTGGTCGGTGGTCGGACTGACGATGCGGGGCGTCCACCTCGTCCTGAGCTTCTACAGCAGGCTCCACATCGCGGAGTTCATCGGACTCGCCGCGGTCCTCGGCACCGGGTTCCTCCTGGTGCGCGAGGGAGCCGCATCGCTGGGCACCGCGACCGCCGCCGCGCTCTACTTCCACAGCCTCTTCACCCCCATCAACTCCGCGCTGGTCCTCATCGACGACGCGCAGTCCGCCATCGCGAGCCTCGCCCGGATCGTCGGCGTGGCCGACCTGCCGCTGCCCGAGGAGCCCGCGCGGGCCGCCACCCCGCGCGACGCCTCCGTCACCGTCACCGGTCTGGGCCACGCCTACCAGGACGGCCACCCGGTCCTCGACGGCGTCGAGCTGGCCCTCGCCCCCGGCGAGCGGGTCGCCCTGGTCGGTGCGAGCGGTGCGGGCAAGACCACCCTGGCCAAGCTCATCGCGGGCATCCACCGGCCGACCACGGGCACCCTCCGGCTCGGCGGCGAACGGCTGGACGAGATCGGTCCGGCCGCCATCCGACGCACGGTCGCCCTGATCACCCAGGAGACCCATGTCTTCGCCGGATCCCTCGCCGACGATCTCCGGCTCGCCAAGTCCGACGCCACCGAGGCGGAGTTGCGCGACGCCCTCGACCAGGTGGACGCCCTCGCCTGGGTGGAGGCGCTCCCCGACGGCCTCGACACCGTCGTCGGCGACGGCGGGCACCGACTCAGCGGCGCCCGGACCCAGGCCCTCGCACTGGCTCGGCTGATCCTCGCCGATCCGCCCGTCGTCATCCTGGACGAGGCCACCGCCGAGGCCGGCAGCACCGGTGCCCGCGCCCTGGAGAAGGCTGTCGCCCGCGCCGTGGACGGCCGTACCGCACTGATCGTCGCGCACCGGCTGACCCAGGCGGCGACCGCCGACCGCGTCGTCGTCATGGACGCCGGACGCGTGGTCGAATCCGGGACCCACGACGAACTCCTCGCCACCGGGGGGCGGTACGCGGAGCTCTGGGATGCCTGGTCGGGCACCCGCCGGACCGGACCGGCGACCCCGCACGGGCCCCTCGACACCGGGCCGGCCGCCGCGCCCGGCCCGGACGGGCCCCCGGGTTCATGACCCCGGCGCCCCCGCTGGTGGGTCCGCGCGCCCGGCCGAACCGCACCCACGGACCCCACCAGGTGCCCCCGGCCGGATTCCCCCCCCGTAGACCACGCAGATCACACAGACCCCACACCCCCACCGACAGAGAACGACAGAAACCCGAACCGAAGGACCACGATGGCCCGCTCCCAGCGCACCACTCGGCTCGCCGCCGCGCTCGGCTCCGCACTGCTGCTCCTCGGCACCGCCACTGCCTGTGGCGACGATGGTGACTCCAGCAAGGACAGCGCCGGCAAGGACACCTCCGCGAAGTCCGGTGACTCCGCCTATCCGGTGACGATCCCGCACAAGTACGGCACCACCAAGATCGACCGCGAGCCGAAGCGCATCGTCACCGTCGGCCTCACCGACCAGGACGCGGTGCTCGCCCTCGGTAAGGTCCCCGTCGGCACCACCGAGTGGATCGGCGGCTACCCGGGCGCCGTCGGCCCCTGGGCGAAGGACAAGCTGGGCGACGCCAAACCGCCGACCGTCCTCAAGGACACCGGCACCGGTCCCCAGGTGGAGAAGATCGCCGCGCTCAAGCCGGACCTGATCATCGCGCTCTACGGCGGTCTCACCAAGGAACAGTACGGATCGCTGTCGAAGTTCGCCCCGGTCATCGCCCAGCCCAAGGAGTACAACGACTACGGAATGCCGTGGCAGGAGCTGACCAAGCGGGTCGGCGTGGCCCTCGGCAAGTCCGCCGAAGCCACCAAGGTCGTCGCGGATGTGCAGGGGAAGATCGCGGCGGCGGCCCGGCCGGAGTTCAAGAACGCCACCGCGCTGATGGCGACGCCGTACGAGGGCATGTTCGTCTTCGGCAGCCAGGACCCCCGGTCGCGGCTGCTGACCAACCTCGGCTTCAAGCTGCCGGGCGGCCTCGACAAGGCGATCGGTGACCAGTTCGGCGCGAACATCAGCAAGGAGCGCACCGACTTGCTCGACCAGAGCGCCATCGTCTGGATGGTCACCGATGTCGCCAAGGAGTCGGCCAAACTGCACAAGGACGCCTCGTACGGTGATCTGAAGGTGGTGAAGGAGGGCCGCGAGGTCTTCGTGCACGAGTCCAGCGACTACGGCCACGCCACCTCCTTCGGTACGGTCCTCAGCCTGCCGTACGTGGTGGAGCGGCTAGGCCCGCAGCTCGCCGCCGCCGTCGACGGGAAGCCCGCCACCAAGGTGGCGCAGCCCACCGCTCCCTGAGCCCCGGACCGCCGGAAGGGGCCGGCCCGCGCGTCACGCGCGGGCCGGCCCCTTCCGTGCTCGCTAGGTCGTGTCTTCAAAGTCCCGTCTGCCTGCCGTGCCCTGGCGCGCACCCTCGCCGCGTTGTCGTCAGTCGCCAACGGGCCCCCGTAGCCCTGCGGGCACGGGCGGTACCCCCACCCTGTGCCCTGGCGGGCACGGGCGGTACCCCCACCGCGTTGACTCTCCCCCAGCCTCCGGCCGGGAGGTGCCCCCATCCTCCGGCCTTGCGATCCGTCCCCTCGGCCCTTGCGGGCCTGGGGAGACCCCACGCCTCGGCCCTTGGGGGCCTGGGGAGGCCCCCCATGCCTCGGCCCTTGGGGGCCTGGGGAGGCCCCCCATGCCTCGGCCCTTGGGGGCCTGGGGAGGCCCCCCATGCCTCGGCCCTTGCGGGCCTGGGGAGACCCCATGCACCAGACCCCGCCAGCCCCGCCCTCCGGGCGGACGACGCTACTGTGAAGACACTCCCTAGCCCTCCATGGCCTCGACCAGGCTCTTGGGCCGCATATCGGTCCAGTTGGCCTCGACGTACTCCAGGCACGACTGCCGGGACCCCGGGCCGTGCACGACCCGCCAACCGGCCGGGACGTCCGCGAAGTCGGGCCACAGACTGTGCTGGTCCTCGTCGTTGACCAGCACCGAGTAGCCGCCGTCGGGGTTCTCGAACGGGTTGCTGCTCATCGTTCTCTCTCCTTCGGATATGTGTCGGGGGTCAGTTCCGGTGGGTGGCGCGGTGCGTCAGCCCTTCCAGCGCCCGGAACCAGGTCTCCGCCAGGTCCTGGACGGTCTCCGGCAAGACCAATCCTTCCAGCCAGGACCAGTGCGCGGCCAGGACCGGTCCGTCCGCCCGGTCCTCGGTCACCACATTGATGCCGAGCGCATGACCCTCCCGCATCGCGTCCTCCGCACCGATGTCGGCCACCTCCTCCTCGGGAGCGTACGACCAGTCCTCCGCCTCCGGGACGGAGAACCGGCCCAGATAGTTGAACTCGATCCGGGGGGCGTCCCGTTCCGCCAGTACCGCGCGGGTCCGGGGGTTGAGATGCCGCAACATGCCGTAGCCGACGCCGTTCGCGGGCAGCGACGCCAGATGCGCGCGGACCCTCTCCACGGCCGTGTCGGCGGCCGGTCCGCCCGCGAGGGCCTCCGCGAGATCGATCGGGCCCGGATCGAGCCGGACCGGGAAGACGCTGGTGAACCAGCCGACCGTACGGGACAGATCGGCGCTCTCGCCGGCGAGCTCCTCCTCGCGGCCATGGCCTTCGAGATCGACCAGGACCGAGGTGTCGGTACCACCGTGACGGCGCCGCCAGTCGGCGACCGCCAGGCCGAGCCCGGCCAGCAGTACGTCGTTGACGCTCGCGCCGAAGGCGGCGGGCACCGCGGACAGCAGCGGGCCGGTGCGCTCCGGTGGCATCCGCAGCGCCAGTTCCCGCGTGTTGCCCGTGGTGTCGATGGCCGGGTCCGGCTCCCGTTCCAGCGGGAACGGTTCCGTGCCGCCGTCCAGGACCGCGGTCCAGACGGGCAGTTCCGCCTCCCGGGCCGGGTCGAGCGCCAGCTCCGTCAGCAGCCGCGACCAGCGCGCGAACGACGTCTCCACCGGTGCCGGATCGGCTGGGAGGCCGGCCGACACCCGCTCCCAGGCCGCCGCCAGATCCGGCAGCAGCACCCGCCAGGACACCCCGTCCACAACCAGGTGGTGGGCCATCAGCAGCAGCCGTCCCGGCTCGTCACCGGCGTCGAACCACACCGCCCGCACCATGTCACCGGCGTCCGGGTCGAGCGTGGCACGCGCCCGGTGCGCATGCTCTGACACCGCGGCGCCCAGCGCTTCGGCGTCCCGGCCCACGACGTCTACCCGGTCGATCCAAGCGGTCGTGTCCACCGCCCCCGCCGCCGGGACCTCCAGTGACCAGTCGTCGGCGGAGCGCCGCACCAGCCGGGCCCGCAGCAGATCGTGCCGGTCGGCCAGGGCCTGGAGGACGGCGGCCAGCGAGCTCTCCGTCAGTGCGGCGGGCGTCTGCACCAGCGCCGCCTGGTGGTAGGTGCCGAAGGGGCCGCCCAACTCCCGCAGCCAGTGCATGACCGGGGTCAGCGGCACCGTGCCCGTACCGTCGTCCGACGGCCGGGCGCCCGCGTCGCCGATGGTCGCCACGGCGCTCAGCGCCGCCACCGTGCGGTGCCGGAAGACCAGCCGCGGGGTGATCCGTACGCCCGCCGCGCGGGCCCGGCCGACCAACTGCATCGCGATGATGCTGTCACCGCCCAGCGCGAAGAAGTCGTCGTCCACGCCGACCCGGGCCACGCCGAGCACCTCGGTGAACACCGTGTGGAGCGTCCGCTCCAGCGCGGTGCCCGGCGGCCTCCCGGAGGAGGTCGCCGAGAAGTCCGGCGCGGGCAGCGCGGCCCGGTCCAGCTTGCCGTTGCGGAGCCGGGGCAGCCGCTCCAGCACCACCACGGCGGCCGGGACCATGTAGTCCGGCAGCCGTTCGGCGACATGGGCGCGGAGCAGCGCCGGGTCCGGGGCCTGCCCGGCGGCCGGCACCACATACGCCACCAGGTGCTTGCGGGGACCGTCCGCGCGGACCGTCACCAGCACCTGACCGGTGGCCGGATGCGCGGCCAGCGCGGCTTCGATCTCCGCCAGTTCGATCCGGAAACCGCGGATCTTGACCTGGTCGTCGGCGCGGCCGAGGTAGTCGATCCGACCGTCGGCGGTCCAGCGAGCCAGGTCACCGGTCCGGTACAGCCGTCCGCCCGACCCCCCGAACGGGTCGGCGACGAACCGCTCGGCCGTCAGCGCCGGACCGCCGAGATAGCCGCGGGCCAGCCCCCCGCCCGCGAGGTACAGCTCGCCCGGGACCCCGGGGGGCACCGGTCGCAGCAGTCCGTCGAGCACATAGGCCCGGGTCCCCGCCACCGGCCGCCCCACCAGCGGCCGTTCGCTCTCCCGCACCCGGGCGACCAGGGCGTCCACGGTCGACTCGGTCGGACCGTAGAGGTTGAAAGCCTCCGTCCCGCGCAGCGAGCCGAGCCGCTCCCACAGTGCGGCGGGCACGGCCTCGCCGCCGACGCCCACCACCGCGAGCGGGCAGTGGCCGTCCCGGACGAGGCCGCTCTCCGCCATCTGCGCGAAGAACGACGGGGTGACCTCCAGGAAGTCGAAACCGTGCTCGACGACGGCCGCGGCCAGCAGTTCGGGGTCGCGCCGGGTCTCCTCGGACACCACGTGCACACAGTGCCCGTCGAGCAGCCAGAGCTGTGGCTGCCAGGACGCGTCGAACGAGAACGACCAGGCGTGCCCGGCCCGCAGCCGCCGCCGTCCGGTGGCCGCGACGGCCGGTTCGTACAGCGTCTCGCGGTGACTGTGGAAGAGGTGCCCCACACTCTCGTGGGTGACCACCACTCCCTTCGGGCGGCCCGTGGACCCGGAGGTGTAGATGACGTACGCCGGGTTCAGCGGGGTGAGCGGCGCCGTGCGGTCCGCGTCGGTGAGATCGGCGGGGGAGAGGGCGGCGAGCCGTTCCGGCGTCCCGGGACCGTCCAGGAGCAGCCGCTCCCCGGGGAGCCCGTCCGCCAGCGCCCGGGTGGTGAGCGTCAGCACCGGACGGGCGTCGGCGAGCATATCGGCGGTACGGGCCGCCGGGGCGTCCGGATCGAGCGTCAAGGAGGCCGCGCCCGCCTTCTGCACCGCCAGGATCGCCAGCAGGGTGCGGGCGGTCCGGGGGAGCGCCAGCGCGACGATCCGCTCCGGCCCGGCCCCGTACGCCACCAGCAGCCGGGCCAGTCGGTTGGCCTCGGCGTTCAGTTCGGCGAAGGTGAGCGCGATCCCGTCGGACGCCACCGCTGGCGCCTCCGGCGACAACCGGACCTGCTGTTCGAACAGCGCCGGTACGGTGGTCGGTCCGGCCGGTGCCGGCCGGTCGTTCCACTCCACCAGTGTGCGGTGGCGCTCGGCGTCGCCCAGGACGTCGATCCGGCCGATCCGCACCCCCGGATCGGCGGCCACGGCCCGCAGCACCCGCAGCAGCCGCTCGGCGAAGGACCGGGCCGTCGCCGCGTCGAACAGATCAGTGCTGTACTCCAGCACCCCGTCGGCACCGCCCCCGCCGGGCCGCTCCACGAAGTCGAAGGAGAGGTCGAACTTGGCCGTCGTCTGCCCGACGTCCTCCCGGGCGCCCCGCAGACCCGGCAGGCCCACATCGTCCCCGCCCGCGGCCAGATAGACGACCATCACCTGGAACAGCGGATGCCGGGCCAGCGAACGGGCCGGATTGACCGCTTCCACCAGCTTTTCGAACGGCACGTCCTGGTGGTCGAAGGCGGCGAGATCGGACTCCCGCACGCGCGCCAGCAGGTCACGGAAGGCCGGATCGCCCGAGGTGTCCGTCCGCAGGACGAGCGTGTTGAGGAAGAAGCCGACCAACCCCTCCAGCGCCTCATCGGTACGCCCGGAGATCGGGCTGCCGAGCGGAATGTCCTCGCCCGCGCCCAGCCGGGTCAGCAGCGTCGCCACGGCCGCCTGCATCACCATGAACACGCTGACGTCACAGGAGCGCGCCACGCTCCGCAGACCGGCGAGCAGCTCCGCGTCCAGGGAGAGGTCGGCCGTCCCGCCCCGGTAGGTGGCCTCCAGCGGGCGCGGTCGGTCGGTCGGCAGCGCCAGTTCCTCGGGCAGACCCGCCAGCGCGTCCCGCCAGAAGGCGAGCTGGTGCTCGCCGACCTCGGCGAGCAACTCCTCTTGCCAGAGGGTGTAGTCGGCGTACTGCACCGGCAGCGGCGCCCACTCCGGGGCCCGGCCCGCCGACCGGGCCGCGTAGGCGACCGCCAGATCGTGGTGGAGCGGCGCGTCCGACCACTCGTCACCGGCGATGTGGTGCACCAGCACCAGCAGCGCGTACTCCCCGGCGCCGAGCCGGAACACCGTCACCCGCAGCGGCGGTTCCCGGTCCAGCTCGAAACCGTACGCCGCGGCCCGGGTCAGCCGCTCGCCGAGATCGCGCTGCCGGGTGTCCACCAGCTCCACCGGGATCACGGCCTCCCCGGGATCGAGGATGCGTTGGTACGCCCGCCCCTCCTCCTCGGGGAAGACCGTGCGGAGCGTCTCGTGCCGGGCGGCGAGGTCCTGCACCGCGGCGCGCAGCGCGCCGATGTCCAGATCGCCGGAGAGCCGCCAGGCGGACGGCATGTTGTACGTGGCGCTCGCGCCGTCCACCTGGTAGAGCACCCAGAGCCTGCGCTGGGCGGCGGAGAGCGGCAGCCGCTCGGGCCTGGCCCGCGCCGTCAGCTCGGGCCTGGCGGTCCTGGCCGGCCCCGCCAGCCGCTCCGCGAGCCGGGCGACCGTGGGGGAGTCGAACACCTCCCGCAGGGACACCTCGGCGGACAGCGCCGACCGCACCCGGCCGACCAGCCGCATCGCCAGCAGCGAGTGGCCGCCGAGGGCGAAGAAGTCGTCGTCGACGCCGACCCGGTCGAGGCCGAGCACCGCGGCGAACTCCTCGCACAGCACCTCTTCACGCGGAGTGCGCGGCCTCCGGCCGGTCACCACCGCCGCGAAGTCCGGCGCGGGCAGCGCCGCCTGGTCCAGCTTGCCGCTCACGGTGCGCGGTAGCGACGGTACGGTCAGGAACGCGGCCGGCACCATGTGCGCGGGCAGCACGGCCGTGACATGGGCCCGCAGGACGGCGGCGTCCGGTGCCGTGCCGGCCGCGGGGACGGTGTACGCGACCAGCCGGGGCGCCCCGGGGGAGTCCTCCCGGACGACGACCGCCGCCGACGCCACCTCGGGGCGCGCGGTGAGCAGCGCCTCGATCTCCCCGAGCTCGATCCGGAAACCACGCAGCTTCACCTGGCCGTCCGCGCGACCCAGGAACTCCAGCGAGCCGTCCCGTCGGCGCCGGACGAGGTCTCCGGTGCGGTACATCCGGGAGCCCGGCGGGCCGAACGGGTCGGCGGTGAACCGTTCGGCGGTCAGCCCGGGGCGGCGCAGATAGCCCATGGCCAGGCCCGCCCCGGAGAGGTACAGCTCCCCGGCGACCCCGACGGGGACCGGCCGCAGCCGGGCGTCCAGGACGTGCGCCCGGGTGTTGGCGACCGGCGCGGCCCATGTCCCGCCCGCACCGCCGTGCCAGCCGTACGCGTCGACCGCGCACTCGGTGGGACCGTACAGATCGTGGGCCCGTACGCCGGGCAGCGCGCACAGCCGCTCCCACAGCGCGGGCGGGGTCGCCTCGCCGCCCACCGCGACGACCCGGGGGTGGTAACGGCCCTCCGTCAGGAAGCCGTGCTGGGTCAGCTCCCGCAGATAGGTCGGGGTGACGTCGAGGAAGTCGATCCGCTCAGCGCCCAGATACGCGTACAGCGCCGCCGGGTCCATCATCGTCGCCTCGTCGGCCACATGCAGCTCATGGCCCGCGAGCAGCCACAGCAGCGGCTCCCAGGAGCCGTCGAAGGAGAACGACGCCGCGTGCACGGCCCGCAGGACGGCTCCGTCGGCCGCGCGTTCGGCGGGCGCGATCAGATCCTCCCGGTGCGAGGCGAACAGATTGCTCAGCCCCCGGTGGGTGCCGACCACGCCCTTCGGACGCCCCGTGGAGCCGGAGGTGAAAATGACGTACGCGGCGCCGTCGGGCGCCGGCACGGGCAGCGGACCACCCGCCCGGGCCGTGGATCCCGCGTCGGCCGGTCCGTCGTCCAGCGGCAGCCGCTCGGGCCCCGCCGGCCAGGACCCGTCCGTCAGCAGCACCCGCTCGGGACCCGCCGCCGGCAGCCGCTCCGCCAGGGCCGCGGTCGTCAGCACACAGAGCGGCTCCGCGTCCGCCAGCATGAACTCCAGCCGATCCACCGGATACTCCGGATCGAGCGGCAGATAGGCCGCCCCGGCCGCGAGCACGCCCAGCAGCGCCGGGACCATCTCCCGCCGGGGGAGCGCCAGCGCGACCACCGTCCCGGCCCCCGCGCCGCGCCGCCGCAGCAGCGCGGCGACCGCGTCCACCCGCGCACCGAGTTCGGCGAAGGTCAGCCGGCTGTCCCCGGTGACCAGGGCCGTCCGTCGGGGGCGACTCCGTACCGCGTCCGAGAACAGCTCCGGCACCGTGCGGGGCTCCGCCGGCCGGTCCGTCGCGTGCCACGGCGCCGCCAGCTCGCCGTCGGTGAGCACCCGCAGTTCGCCCACCGGCCGGTCCGGCGCGGCGCCGATCTGCTCCAGCAGCGACACCGCCCGGGCGGCGAGCGACTCCGCCGTCTCCGGATCGGCGAGATCCATCGCGTACTCCAGCAGCAGCGTCAGATCCCGTCCGGCGCCATGGTCGACGAAGGTGAAGTCCAGATCGAACTTCGCCGTCCCGGTGTCCATCTCGAACCACTCGGTCGGCAGACCGAGCAGATCCGGATCGCCGTCCGGGCGGTGGTGGTACCCCAACATCACCTGGAACAGCGGATTGCGGTCCGCGACCCGGGCCGGGTTGACCGCCTCGACCACCCGGTCGAACGGCACATCCTGGTGTTCATAGGCGGCGAGCGCCGACTCCCTTACCCGGGCCAGCAGTTCACCGAAGGTCGGATCGCCCGACAGATCCGTCCGCAGCACCAGCGTATTGACGAAGAATCCGACCAGCTCGTCCACGGCCGCGTCCGTACGCCCCGCGATCGGTGCGCCCAGCGGAATGTCATCCCCCGCGCCCAGCCGGTGCAGCAGCGTCGCCGTCGCCGCCTGGAAGAGCATGAACATACTGACGCCGCGCTCCGCACACAGCTCGCGCAGCACATCACCCGTCCCGGCGGGCAGCGTGGCACGCACCGTGCCACCCCCGCCCGTGGTCCCGCCGGCACGCGGCCGGTCCAGCGGCAGCGCCACCTCGTCGGGGAGTCCGCGCAGCGCCGCCACCCAGTGGTCGAGCTGCTGCTCCCCGACCTCCGCGAGCAGTCCCTCCTGCCAGAGGGAGTAGTCGGCGTACTGCACCGGCAGCGGCGCCCACTCCGGTGCCCGGCCCGCCGACCGGGCCGCGTACGCCGCGTTCAGATCGGCGAGGAACGGCCGGTCGGACCACTCGTCGGTGGTGATGTGATGGAGCACCACCGCCACCACCTGATCGGCGGGACCCAGCCGCAGCACCTCGGCCCGCAGCGGGAGTTCCGCGCCCAGATCGAAGGGACGCCGCTGCGCCGCCTCGATCCGCGCCGCCAACTCGCCCTCGGTGCACTCCGTGACGGTGCACACCGGCTCCGCATCGGCGGCCGGGACGATCACCTGGTACGGCTCGCCCTCATGCGTCGCGAACCGGGTCCGCAGCGATTCGTGCCGCCCCACCACATCCCGCAGGGCCGCCCGCAGGGCGTCCGTGTCGAGGACTCCGCGCAGCCGGAAGACCAGCGGGAAGTTGTACGCCACCCCGGTGCCGGTGATCCGCTCCACCAGCCAGAGCCGTCGCTGTGCCGCCGACAGTGGAATCCGCTCCGGACGCGGCGCGCCGGCCTCCAGCACGGGCCGGGCCGGTCGGGCCGGATCCGCCCGCAGTGCCAGCAGCTCCGGCGTCGGCGCCTCGAACAGATCCCGGATCGCCAGCTCGGCGCCCAGCTCGGTACGAGCCCGGCTGATCAACCGGGTCGCCAGCAGGGAATGCCCGCCCAGATCGAAGAAGTTGTCCTCGGCGCCCACCCCCGGCAGCCCCAGCACCTCGGCGAAGAGCCGGCAGAGCACCTCCTCCCCGGGGGTTTCGGGTCCGCGTCCCGCCGACAGGGCCACGCCGGGTTCCGGCTCCGGCAGCGCCCGGACATCGAGCTTTCCGTTGTCGTTCATCGGCAGCCGGGGGAGCACGACCCAGGCGGCGGGGACCATATAGGCCGGCAGCCGCTGCCCCAGATCCTCCCGGACCCGCCGGACCAGATCGCCGGTGCCGCGGGTGGAGGCGGGGGTGTTGGCGTGGGCGACGGAGCCGCCGGGACGGTGTAGACCCGCCGTCACCCGGAAGGCGCCCCGGACGAAGACGGCCTCGTACTGGCCCGGCTCACTCGCCCAGGTCGTCAGGGTGCGGTAGCCGAGCGCATCGCCCAGCTCGCGCAGGGCCTCCGGCTCGACCCCGCCGCCGTCACCGCGCGGCAGCCGGCCCGCGGCCACGGCCTCGACGGCGGCCAGTTCAGCGGCCGTGCGGGCGTCCGGCACCCGGACCACCCGTACCGTGTCCGGGCCCTCGGCCAGCCGCGCCGCGACCGCCTCGATACCCGACCACACCATCATGGGAGCGTCCGACAGATCCACGGCGTCCCCGGCGCGCTCGGCGTCGGCGGTCCGATACAGCACGGCGTCGTACCGGTGCCGGGTCAGCTCGTTCTGGTACCGGCCCCGCTTGGTCCGCAGATCGACACCGAGGCCCAGTGTGGTGAACCAGTCCGGGTCGACCAGGAGTTCCTTCTCCAGGGCGATGCCCCGGTCCACCGCCCGGCGGACCGTCTCCGGGTCCGCCGCCGCGCCCGCCCGGGTGAGCTGGATACCCGTCTGGAAGGCGCGGGCGAGCCGCAGATTGCGCACATCGCCGACGAACAGCGCCCCACCGGGGGCGAGCAGCTCCATCGCCCCGGTGACGACCTCGGCCAGATGGTCCAGGCTGGGGAAGTACTGCACGACGGAGTTGATGACGACGGTGTCGAACCAGCCACTCGGCAGTCCGTCCGTCACTCCGGCCGGCTGACAGCGCAGTTCGACCTTGGCGGCCAGTGCGGGATCGCGGCGCAACTCCTCCCCGATCTTGCGGATCACGGGCGCGGCGAAGTCGGTGGCCCAGTACGCCTCGGCGTCCGGGGCGAGCTGTGACAGCAGCAGACCCGAGCCGACGCCGATCTCCAGAATCCGGCGCGGGCGCAGCTCACGGATGCGTTCGACGGTCGCCGACCGCCATTCGCGCATATGCGCCAGCGGGATGGGGGTGCCGTCGTAGGAGCTGTCCCAGCCCGCGAAGTCCTCGGTGAAGACCGCCGTGCCGATCTCGGTGTACTCGGCGGAGTAGATCTCCTGCCATTCGCCGATCTGCTCCCGCTCCGCCGCCCGCCGTTCCTCATCGCCGGGTTCGGCCGGGACGACATAGCCCACCAGCCGCTGGGTGCCGGGCGCGGAGGCGTCGTCGCGGGCGACCACCGCGGCCTGGGCGATCCCCGGATGCTGGGCGAGCGCCGTCTCGATCTCGCCCAGTTCGACCCGGTGACCACGGATCTTGACCTGGTCGTCGGTGCGGCCGAGGAAGTCCAGATTGCCGTCCGGGCGCCGCCGCACGAGGTCGCCGGTGCGGTACATCCGCTCACCGGGCAGTCCGTACGGGTCGGCCACGAACCGTTCGGCGGTCAGCCCCCGCCGGTCCAGATAGCCCCGGGCGAGCCCGACACCGGCGATGTACAGCTCACCGGGGACGTCGTCGGGGACCGGGCGCAGCCAGGCGTCGAGCACCCGCGCACGGGTGGCGCGGATCGGGCGGCCGACGGTCGGGGTCGCGCTGTCGTGGGTCCCCCCACCGAGGGTGTTGATCGTGTACTCGGTCGGTCCGTACAGGTTGTAGCCGTAGGTCCCCTCGGTGTCGCGCAGCCGGTTCCACACCGCCTCCGTCACCGCTTCGCCGCCGAGCAGCACCAGCGGCGGGCGGTGCCCCTCCAACAGGCCCTCCTCGATCAGGAGATGGGCGTAGGTCGGGGTCACATTGACGACATCGATCCGGCGGGACTCGCAGTACGCGACCAGCGCGGTGGCGTCCCGGCGCAACTCCTCGTCGCAGATGTGCACCTCATGCCCCTCCACCAGCCAGAGCAACTCCTCCCAGGACATATCGAAGGCGAAGGACACGGTGTGCGCGATCCGCAGCCGCCGGCCCCCGGCCGCGGCGATGGCCGGGGCGAAGATCTCCGTCTGATGGTTGAGCTGCATATTCGTCAGACCCCGGTAGGGCGTGACCACCCCCTTGGGGCGGCCGGTGGAACCCGAGGTGTAGATGACGTACGCCGGATGCTCCGGGCTGAACTCCACCCGCACCGGCTCGGCCGACCCCCGGGCCAGCTCCGCCACGACGGCCGGATCGTCCAGCAGCACACGCGGCACCTCCGCCGACAGTGTCCGCGAGACGGCCGAGGTCGACAGCAGCAGCAGTGGCCGGGCGTCGTCGAGCATCAGCGCGAGGCGGTCGGCCGGATGGTCCAGTTCCAGCGGCAGATAGGCGGCTCCGGTCCGCAGTACGGCGAAGAGCGCCACCACCATGTCCATCGACCGCGGCAGCCCCAGCGCCACCACCCGCTCCGGCGCCGCGCCCCGGGCCAGCAGCAGCCGGGCCAGCCGGTCGCAGCGCTCGTCCAGCTCCGCGTAGGTCAGCGTCCGGGACCCGAAGACGACCGCTGTGGCCTCCGGCGTACGGGCGGCCTGGGCCGCCAGCATGTCGGCGACGGTTTCACGTGGAACAGGCTGACGGCTCTCCGCGTCGGCCCGGCGGAGCGCCGCGCGCTCCCCGGGCAGCAGCGGATCGAGCGACCCGGTCCGTGCCGTCGGATCGGCCAACAGCCGGTCCAGGAGCACGGTGAAGCGGTCCAGCAGATCCCTCGCACGGGCGTCCGTGATCAGATCCGGTCGGTGGGCGAGGGTGAATCGGACCTCGCGGCCCGGGGTGACGACCAGGTTCACCGGATAGTGCGTGGCATCGACATTGGCGACCGCGCTCGCGCCGTGCCGGTCCGCCAGCTCGGCGAGCCGTTCCTCGGTGTCGGCGTTGCGCAGCACGAACAGCGTGTCGAAGAGGCGGCGGTGGCCGGTCTCCGCCTGAAGGACGCCCAGGCCCAGATACTCGTGCGGCATCAGCTCCATGCGCTCCGCCTGGATCCGGCGCAGCAGGTCCAGCAGCGGTTCCCGGGGGTCGAAGGCGATCCGCGCGGGCACCGTGTTGAGGAACATGCCGATGACGTTCTCGACGTCCGGCACCTCACTCGGGCGTCCGGCGACCGTGGTGCCGAAGACGATGTCCGTCCGGCCGGTCGCACCGGCCAACGCCAGACCCCAGGCCGCGTTGAAGACCGTGTTGAGGGTGAGGCCGTGGCGGCGTGCGGTCCTGCGCAGCCGTTCGCTCTCGGCCTCCGGCAGCACGGCGTCGAGATGGACCGGGACGACCGGCTCCAGACCCCGCCCGGCGGCGCTCGGCACCAGCAGCGTGGGCTCGTCCAGACCGTCGAGCGCGGCCCGCCAGGCATCGGTGGCGTCCGTCGTGTCCTGCCGGTCCAGCCAGGTCAGATAGTCCCGGTACGAGCCGGGGTGGGCCAGGCCCCGGGCGTCGCCGCCGCTCTCGTACAGCGCGAACAACTGGTCCAGGAAGAGCCAGGCCGACCAGCCGTCCCACAGCAGGAGATGGCGGCCGACGACGAGCCGGTCGCCGCGCCCGGCGCCGAGCCGGACCAGCAGCAGCCGGAAGAGCAGCGGCCGGGTGAGGTCGAAGCGGCGGGTCCGCTCCTCCGCCAGCAGCACGGTGAGCCGGGCCTCCTGCTCCGCCGCGGCCAGCCCGGAGAGATCCACCTCCACCAGCGGGATCTCGGGGTCCCGGACGATGAACTGCACCGGTTCGCGCAGCCCGTCACTGGTGAACCCGGCCCGCAGGCTCGGATGACGCTCCAGCAGGGCTGCCACGGCCGTCCGGAGCCGGTCGGCGTCCACCCGCTCGGCGAGGTCGAACGACTCATGGACCGTGTAGACGTCCAGGGCGCTGTCGCCCGCGTCATAGGTGGAGTGGAAGAACAGGCCCTCCTGGAGCGGCGCCAGCGGCCAGATGTCCGCCACCCGGCCGGGGGCGAGCCGCTCGACC
The DNA here is from genome assembly GCF_044333555.1 of Streptomyces sp. NPDC020965. Lineage (NCBI taxonomy): Bacteria > Bacillati > Actinomycetota > Actinomycetes > Kitasatosporales > Streptomycetaceae > Streptomyces > Streptomyces sp. NPDC020965. Next base: position 189,890 of record NZ_JBIRRE010000008.1, on the reverse strand, counting down.
CGGGCCCGCTCCTCGGGAGTGAGGTCGACGGCGGACGCCGGGACGGACTCCTGCTCAGACGGGCCGGTGAGGGTCGCCGCGGCGGCCAGGGCGGCCGGGGTGCGGTGCTCGAAGACGGCGCGCGGGCTGAGGACGAGACCGGCGCTCCGGGCCCGGCTGGAGACACCGATGGAGCTGATGCTGTCGCCGCCGAGCAGGAAGAAGTCGTCGTCCACGGAGACCTCGGCCAGCTTCAGCACGGCGGCGAAGATCTCGGTGAGCAGTTGTTCCCGCGCGTCCCGGGGCGCCCGCGCGGCGGCCCGTACGAGCTCCGGGGCGGGCAGCGCGGCCCGGTCCAGCTTGCCGCTCGGGGTGAGCGGCAGGGCGTCGAGAACCACATAGGCGGCGGGCACCATGGGCGCGGGCAGACTCCCGGCGAGCGCGGTCCGCAGCTCCCCCGGGTCCGGTGCGGCAGCGTCCGGGCCGCCGGCAGGGACGACATGGGCCACCAGGGCGTTGTCCCGTACGGTGACGACCGCCTGGGCGATCCCGGGGTGCCGGCCGAGTGCCGCCTCGATCTCCCCCAGCTCCATCCGGACGCCGCGCAGTTTGACCTGTCGGTCGGTGCGGCCGAGATACTCGATCTCTCCGTCCGCGCGCCGCCGCACCAGGTCACCGGTGCGGTACAGGCGGCTGCCGGGCGGTCCGTACGGATCGGCCGTGAACCGTTCGGCGGTCAGCGCGGGCCGGGCGTGATAGCCCCGGGCGAGCTGGACACCGGCGAGATACAGCTCACCCGGCACCCCCGGCGGCACCGGCCGCAGACAGCTATCCAGCACCCGGAGCCGGGTGTTCCACACCGGGCGCCCGATGGGCACGGTGCCGGTGTCGCCCTCCGCGTAGGTGTGGTGGGTGACGTCGACGGCGGCCTCGGTCGGCCCGTAGAGATTGTGGATAGGGACACCGGTGAGCCCGTACCAGCGGCTCGCCGAGCTCACGCTCAGGGCCTCGCCGCTGCTGAAGACATGGCGCAGCGACCCCGCCCACGACGGATCGGCGGTGACCTCGTCGGCCAGCAGGAACGCGTCCAGCATCGACGGCACGAAGTGCAGCGCGGTGACGCGCTCGGCGCGCACCAGGGCGGCCAGATAGGCCGGGTCACGGTGCCCGTCCGGCCGGGCCAGCACCACGGCCGCGCCCTCCAGCAGCGGCCAGAAGAATTCCCACACCGAGACGTCGAACCCGGACGGCGTCTTCTGGAGGACACGGTCACCGGCCCCCAACCCGTAGGTGTCCTGCATCCACGCCAGCCGGTTGACGATGGCGTCATGGGTGACGAGCACGCCCTTGGGGCGGCCGGTGGACCCGGAGGTGTAGATCAGATACGCGGGGTCGCCGGGCCGGGCGGGCCGGTGCACGGGGGCGCCCGGGGTGTCGTCCGACGCGTCGACGAGGAGCGGTGTCAGCCCCTCCGCCGCGGGCAGCGCCGGAGCGGCGGTGGTGGTGACCACCGTCGTCGCACCGGAGTCGGCGAGCATCCCGGCCACCCGGTCGGCCGGGAGATCCGGGTCGAGCGGCAGATAGGCCGCCCCGGACTTCACCACGCCGAGCAGGGCGACCATCAACTCCACCGAGCGCGGCACGGCGACGGCGACGATGTCATCCGCGCCGGCGCCCTCGGCGGCGAGCCGGCCGGCCAGGGACGCGGCCCGGGCGTCCAGCTCCGCATAGCTCAGCCGCTCCGTGCCGAAGACGACGGCGGTGGCGTCGGGCGTCCGGGCGACCTGCGCCGCGAACGCACCGGCCAGGGTGGTGGCGGGCAGTTCCCGTACCGCACCGGCCGGATGGGCCGTCGCCGACTCCTCGGACGAGAGCAGGTCGACGGTGGCGGCGGATCGGGCCGGGTCATCGGCGAGCGCCTCCAGGATCCGTTCGAGGCGGGCCGCGATCTCCCCGACGGCGGTGGTGCCCAACCGTTCGGTGTGGTGCTTGAGCCGCAGATCGAGCCGGGCGCCCGGCTTCACGATCAGCGCCAGCGGATAGTGCACCGCGTCGTGGAACTCATGGCCGGTGATCCGGATCGTGCCCGAGGGGTCGGTCAGATCCGTCTCCGCCGGATAGTTCTCGAACACGACCAGGGTGTCGAAGAGGTCGCCGCCACCGGCGTGCCCGGCGATCCGCCCCAGCTCGGCGAGGCCCAACTGCTGGTGGTCCAGGAGCAGCGCCTGTTCGTCCTGGAGCCGGGTGAGCAGCGCCGACAGCGGGTCGGCGGGCGTCCAGCGGAACCGGGTCGGCAGCGTGTTGATGAAGAGCCCGACCATCGACTCGATGCCGTCGACCGCGCCGTCCCGGCCGGAGACCGTGGTGCCGAAGACCACGTCGTGCCGGCCGGTGAGCCGCCCGAGCAACAGGCCCCACGCGGTCTGGACCACGGTGCCGAGGGTGACACCGTGCGCCCGGGCGCGGTCGGACAGCCGGGCGGTGGTCCGTTCGGAGAGTTCGAGCCGGATCTGTCCGGGACGCGGTGCTGCGCCGTCTCCCGCCGCCGTGACCAGCCGGGTCGGTTCCTCCAGACCTGCGAGGGCGGTCCGCCAGGTCGACCGGGCGGCCTCCTGGTCGAGCCCCGCGAGCCGGCGCAGATGACCGCGGTACGGGGCCGGGGCGGGCAGTGCCGCGGGCTCGGCCCCGTACAGCGCGAGCAGTTCCCGGTGGAGCACCGGCAGCGACCAGCCGTCCGCCACGATGTGGTGGAACGTCAGCACCAGTGCGGACCGTGCCGCGCCGGTCCTGACGAGCGCGCAGCGCAGGAGCGGCGGCCGGGCCAGGTCGAACGGCCGTGCGCGTTCCTCCGCCGCGACCGCGTCGGCCGACGCCGGTCCGGTCCCTGCCGAGAGATCGACCTCCCGCCAGGGCAGCTCCACCTCGCCGGCGACGATCTGTACGGGGGAGCCGTCCGACCGCTGCCGGAAGGCGGCGCGGAGCGGGGCGTGCCGGTCCAGCACGGCCTGCGCGGCACGGCGCAGCGCCGCGGCGTCCACCGCTCCCGCCAGCTCGATCACCTGCTGGACGACATAGGCGTCCCGGTCGCCCGCGCCCGCCACGGCGTGGAAGAAGAAGCCTTCCTGGAGCGGGGTGAGCGGCAGGATTTCCTCGATCACCAGGGGGTTCGCGCCCTGGATCCGCTCTCGCTCACCGTCGTCGAGTGCGATGAGCGGCGCTGCGGCGGCCGGGGGGACCGCCGCGTCGTGGTCGACGGCGACGGACCGGAGCGCGGCGACCGTACGGTGCCGGAACACATCGCGCGCGGTGAGGGACAGCCCCTCCCGGCGGGCGTGGATCAGCAGTTGGATGGCGGTGATGCTGTCGCCGCCGAGCGCGAGGAAGTCGTCGTCGATCGAGACCGACCGCACGCCCAGCACCCGTGTGTACAGCCCGCAGAGCAGTTCCTCCCGAGCGTCGCGCGGTGCCCGGCCGGAGCTGAGGGCGCCGTAGTCCGGCACCGGGAGCGCATGGGGGTCGATCTTGCCGCTGGGGGTGACCGGCAGCCGGTGCAGCGGTACGAAGGCGGACGGCACCATGTACTCCGGCAGCCGCTCGGCGGTGTGCGCGCGGAGGGTCTTCAGCAGGGTCGTGATGTCCCGGAACGGTGCCGGGCGGTTGGCGGGTGGAAAGCCGCCACCGGGCCGGTAGACCGCGCCGGCCGGCCCGTCGTCCGCGATGAGGACCACATCGAGGGCGCCGTCGTCGGCACCGCCGTTCCAGGTGACCTCGGTGCGGTAGCCGTGCGCCGCGCCCAGGGCGGGGAACGCCTCCGGGTCGGCGCTCTCGGCGCCCGGCCCGCTGCTGTCGTCGAGGAGGCGCAGATCGGCGAGATCGCCGGTGAGCCGGGCGTTGGGCACCCCGGAGATGCGGAGCCGGGCGGGCCGTTCCGCGAGGAGATCGGCCACGGCCGCGAGACCGCCGAGACGTGACCAGGGGACCTCCTGCTCCTCGGTTCCGGGCGTCGCCGGGTCCGCCCCCGGGGCGGAGGCGGACGGGCGCAGCACCACGTCGTACCGGTAGCGGCTCAGCTCGTTGTGGTGGACCGCGCGCTTGACGTGCACGTCCGCGTCGAAGCCCGGCAGCGCGGTGAAGAAATCGGGGTCGAGCAGCAGCTCGCTCTCCCAGCGGACCGACCGCTCCACGGCGTCCCGCACCGCCGCCTTGTCCGTGGCGTCCCTGCTGTCCGTGCTGTTGGAGGAGGGGGAGAAGTCAGGACGGCGGCTCTCCACCGCCGCCCGCAGCGTGCGCAGCAGCCGCAGATTGCGGACGTCACCGACGAAGACGCGCCCTCCGGGCGCGAGCAGCGCCGACACCGAGCGCAGCACCCCGGCGAGGTAGTCGGCGTTGGGGAAGTACTGGGCCACGGAGTTGATGACGACGGTGTCGAAGTACCCCTCGGGCAGTCCGTCGGTCTCGTGCGCGGGCCGCGCCCGCAACTCCACCCGGCCCGCGAGCTCCGGTACGGCGTCCACCTGGGCGCGCAGCGCCCGTACCGCCTCGTGCGAGAGGTCCGTGCCCCAGTACGCCTCGCAGTCGGGGGCGAGTCGGGAGAGGATCAGTCCGCTGCCGACCCCGATCTCCAGCACCCGCCGCGGGGTGCCGCCCTCAGATATGCGCTCGATCGTGGCGTCCCGCCACTCGCGCATCTCCTCGACGGGGATGGGGCGTCCGTCGTACATGCTGTTCCAGCCGGCGAAGTTCTCCCGGAATCCGTCAGAACCGGCCGCGCTGTAGAGCAGCTCATGCAGTTCCCGCCACTCCTCGACCCGTTCGGTCTCGTCGTCGCCCGCCGGGGCGTCGAGCGCGGGGACGACATAGGCGGCCAGCCGGCTCTCGCCCGGTCGGTCCTCCCGGGCGACCACCGTGACCTGGTCGACGGCCGGATGGCGGCGCAGCACGGACTCGATCTCGCCCGGTTCGATGCGGAAGCCGCGGATCTTGACCTGGGTGTCGGCGCGGCCGAGGAACTCCAGCCGCCCGTCGGCCTTCCAGCGCACCAGGTCACCGGTGCGGTAGAGCCGTTCACCGGGTGCGCCGTACGGATCGGCGACGAAGCGCTCGGCGGTCAGAGCGGGCCGGCCGAGATAGCCGCGGGCCAGCCCCGCGCCGCCGAGATAGAGCTCTCCCGTGACCCCGGCGGGGACCGGGCGCAGCCGGCCGTCCAGGACATAGGCCCGGGTGCCGGGGTCGGGGCCGCCGATCGGGACGATCGAACCGGTCGGGATGTCTGGATCGCAGAGCCCGAGGGTGGAGTTGGTGGTGGCCTCCGTCGGCCCGTAGGCGTTGAACATCATCCGGCCACGGGCGTACCGGGAGACCAACTCGGGGGAGACCCGCTCGGTGCCGGCGAGCAGGGTGGCCGTCTCCGGCAGCAGGACGTCGTCCGGCATGGCCGCCAGCAGCGCGGGCGGCAGGATCATGAAGGTGACGCCCTCGGCGCGTGCGTACGCGGCGAGCGGTTCGCCGGGCACCCGGCGCTCGGACGGCACGACGATCAGCCGGCCACCGGAGAGCAGTCCGAGGCAGAGGTCCCAGAACGCCACGTCGAAACTGGGTGAGGCGAATTGGAGCACCCGGCTGTGCGGGCCGATGCCGAACCGTTCGCTCTGGGTGGCGACCAGCTTGGCGACCCCGCTGTGGGCGAGGACGACGCCCTTGGGGCGGCCCGTCGAACCCGAGGTGTAGATGACATAGGCCGCGTGCAGCACCGTCAGCGGTCCACCGCGGTCGGCGTCGGACGGATCGTGGGCGGGCCGCCGCACCAACTCGGCCGCCACATCCGGGGAGTCGAGCAGCAGTCGTTCGACGCCGTCCCGCTCGGGGAGGTCCGGCGCCGTTTCCCGGGTCGTCACCAGGCAGTCCGGCCGGGCGTCGTCCAACATGTACGCGATGCGGTCGGCGGGGTAGTCGTGGTCGATCGGCAGATAGGCGGCGCCGGACTTCAACACGGCGACCTCGGCGACGATCAGCTCGGCCGACCGGGGCAGCGCCAGCGCGACGATCCGTTCGGGGCCCGCGCCCCGGGCGATCAGGGCGTGGGCGAGCCGGTTGGCCCGCTCGTCCAGTTCGGCGTAGGTCAGCCGCTCGTCCTCGAAGACCAGGGCGACGGCGTCGGGGCGCTCCCGGACCCGCTCGGCGAAGAGGGCGGGCCAGGTGGTCGGGGGCACCTGGTGGTCGGTGGCGTTCCACTCCAGGACCACGCGCCGGTACTCGTCCCCAGGCATCAGGGTGAGCGCGCTGACAGCCGTTTCGGGTCGGGCGATGCCGTCGGCGAGGAGGGTCGTGAAGTGGCCGATGAGCCGGTTCACGGTGGCGGGTTCGAAGAGATCGGGGCGGTAGACCGCCCGTACCGCGTCCGGCGTGACGTCCAGCAGCAGATCGAGCGGTCCGTACGCGTGGTCCGTCGGGTCGGCCGGCAGCGGGTCGGGCGGGCCGGACTCGTCGTCGGTCGGGTCGGCGGGCAGCGGGTCGGGCGGTCCTGAAGCCGCCGTGCGCAGCGCGGTGTTGAAGAACAGCCCGCCGCCGCGCAGCGGTTCCGGCCGCACCTCCGCGACCAGCGCTCCCAGCGGCACCCGGTGCGCCTCGGCCTCCTCGACCGCCCGCGTCACCCGCCCCGCCAACTCCCCGAAGGACGTGTCCCCGTCCACCGCGACGCGCACCGGCAGTCCCCGGTGTCCGACAGTGAGATCCGTGGCCCCGCCGTAACGGTGCAACAGGGCGACGAACGCCGCGAGCAGGACCTCGTCCGGCGCTGCCCCGTCGAACGGACCGGTGCGTACCGCTCGTTCCCCGGCTGCCACCTGCGGATGGGGCCGGTCCACAGGCAGTACCGCTTCCCCCGGGCGCGGTGTGAGCAACCGCCGCCAGTATGCGACGACTTCTTCAGATACTGCCTCAGATCCGGACAAGGTGGCCGTGCCTCCCAGCAGGTCGGTTCCGGCCGGTGGGCCGGAAGCGGTGCGCGTCATACTAAGGTAAGGGTTACCTAATCCAATAGGGGTTCACTTGATGGTGGGGAGCGCGGCCCGCGCTGCTCTACATTGAAGGTCTGCCTAACCTAAGGAAAGTGACGTGGGGAGCTTGGTGACCACGGCGAAACGCCCCCGTGCGGTACTCCTTCTGGTGCTGCCCGCTACCGCTCTCGTCGTCCTGATCGTGCTGTCCCTGGCCTTCGGCGCCCTGAGCGTGCCCCCCGGCCAGGTGTGGAACACCCTTCTCGGCGACGCCCCCAGCACCCGGGTGGAGAACGCGATCTGGTCCGTGCGCGTCCCGAGGACCGCCCTCGGTGTCGCGGCCGGCGCGGCGCTCGGGCTCTCCGGAGCGTTGATGCAGGCGCTGACCCGGAACCCCCTCGCCGATCCGGGCGTGTTGGGGGTCAGCGCCGGCGCCGCCTTCGCCATCGTGCTGTCCGTCGGAGTCCTCGGCCTGGGCTCCCTCTACGGCTACATCTGGTTCGCCTTCGCCGGCGCGCTCGCCGCCAGTGTGCTGGTGTATCTGATGGGCGGCCTGGGGCGGTCCGGTACGACACCGGTCAAACTCGCGCTCGCCGGCGTCGCCATCACCTCCCTGCTCTTCTCGCTCACCAGCGCCATCGCGCTCACCGACCCGGACGCCCTCAACCGCTACCGCTTCTGGTCGGCCGGATCGCTGGCCAACCAGGACGGGGAAGTCCTGCTGCGGGTGCTGCCGTTCCTCGTCGTCGGCGCGGTCATCGCCCTCGCGCTCTCACCCGCGCTGAACAGCCTCGCCCTCGGCGACGACGTGGCGACGTCGCTCGGGCTGAAGCTCGGACTGATCCGGGTCCTCGGGGTGTCCGCCGTCACCCTCCTCACCGGAGGGGCCGTGGCCGTCATCGGGCCCGTGGTCTTCGTCGGCCTGGTCGTCCCGCATGTCGCCCGCGTACTCACCCAGTACGCCGGTGTCGGCCCCGACTACCGCTGGCTGATGCCCCTGTCGGCGACGCTCGCGCCCAGTCTGCTGCTCGCCGCCGACATCACCGGCCGTCTGCTGGCGCGTCCCACCGAAATCCAGGCGGGCATCCTCGTCGCCTTCATCGGCGGCCCGTTCTTCATCGCGATGGTCCGCCGCCGACGTCTTGCGGAGCTGTGAGCATGACCGATCTCCTGTCCGGACCCGGCCCCGCCCGCAAGTCCGATCCCGCCAAGCCCGCCCACGGGCCCGACCGGCTCCCCTTCCGGCTCACCGTGCCCCCCGTCTCCGGGGTGCTGCGGCCCCGGCTGGTCGGGCTGTGCACCGTGCTCGCCGTCGCCACCTTCCTCGTCTTCTGCTGGGGCATGACCGTCGGGGACATCCCCTTCGGTCTCACCGAGGTGATGCGGGCCGTCGTGGGCGCCGGTGACCCCGGCACCCAGCTCATCGTCGAAGAGTTGCGGCTGCCCCGGGCGCTGGCCGGCCTCCTCGTCGGCCTCGCCTTCGGCGTCTCCGGCGCCCTCTTCCAGACGATGACGCTCAATCCACTCGCCAGCCCGGACATGATCGGCATCACCCAGGGCGCGGGCGTCGCCGTCGTCGCCGGCATCGTCCTCGGCTGGGACGGCGGACTGGGCACCCAGACCCTCGGACTGCTCGGGGCGCTGGGCGCCGCGCTGCTCGTGTACGTGCTGGCCTGGAAGCGCGGCACGACCGGCTACCGGATCGTGCTCGTCGGCATCGGCGTCGCCTGGATCTGCACCAGCGCCACGGACTACCTGATGGCGCGCGGCGAGCGGATGGAAGCGCAGTCCGCCCTCGGCTGGCTCGTCGGCAACCTCAACGGCCGCACCTGGGACCATGTCGGCCCACTGGCCATCGCCCTCGTCGTGCTCCTCCCCGTCGCCCTGCTGCTCGGCCGGCTGATGCTGACCCTTCAGTTCGGCGACGACGTGGCCCGCGGTCTCGGCACCCGCGTGCAGCCCGTCCGGCTGGCCGTGCTGCTCACCGGCGTCGGACTGGTCGCCTTCGGCACCGCGGCGGCCGGTCCCGTTGCCTTCGTGGCGCTCGCGGCCCCGCAGATCGCGCAGCGGCTGGCCCGTACCGCCTGGCCGCCCCCACTGGCCTCCGGACTCACCGGCGCGCTCGCCGTACTCGTATCCGATCTGATCGCGAGGAAGCTGATCTCCGGCACGGAACTTCCCGTCGGGATCGTCACCGGCGTCCTCGGCGCCCCCGTACTGCTCTGGCTGCTCATCCGCGCCAACCGCGCCGGCTCAGGAGGCTGAACCCCATGACCGTGAAGTCAGAGAACCCTGCCGGCCCCGAACTGCGGGCGGAGGGACTGCGGCTGGCGTACGACGACCGGATCGTCGTCGACGACCTCGACGTGGCGGTGCCGCCCGGCCGGATCACCGCGATCGTCGGGGCCAACGCGTGCGGAAAGTCCACCCTGCTGCGGGCGCTCGCCCGGCTGCTGACGCCGAGGGCCGGCTCCGTGCAGTTGGACGGCCGGTCCGTGCATTCCATACCGACCAGGGAACTCGCCCAGCGGCTCGGCATCCTGCCGCAGTCACCCGTCGCCCCCGAGGGGCTCACCGTCATCGACCTGGTCGGCCGGGGCCGCTCCCCACACCAGACCTGGTGGCGGCAGTGGTCGAGCGGCGATGAGCGCGCGGTACGGGAAGCGCTGCGCGCCACCGCGATGACCGACCTCGCCGACCGGCCCGTCGACGAACTCTCCGGCGGTCAGCGACAGCGCGCCTGGATCGCGATGGCCGTCGCCCAGGGCACACCGGTACTGCTGTTGGACGAGCCGACGACCTATCTCGATCTGGCGCACCAGATCGATGTGCTGGACCTGATCACCGATCTGAACCGGAACGAGAGCCGTACGGTCGTCATGGTGCTGCACGACCTCAACCAGGCGTGCCGGTACGCCGATCACGTCATCGCGATGAAGTCGGGGCGGATCGTTGCGGAGGGCGTCCCCGCCGAGGTCATCACCGCGGCCCTGGTCGAAGAGGTCTTCGGGCTGCGCTGCCAGGTCGCCCCCGACCCGGTCAGCGGCACCCCGATGATCATCCCGATGGGCCGGCACCACGAGATCACCGACGCGGTCGCGACCGGCGGACGGTGATTCCCCGGCGCCCGGCGCCGGCCCACTGGGGTCTTTCGTTCGGATCAGGCTGGATCAGCAAGACTCAAACGAGAGGCCCCAGGGGGCCGGGCGTCAGGGGCGGGCGGTGAGATAGCCGCCCATCGTACGGAAGTAGTCGGTGGCGGCGTGCTCGGCGCCGTCCTCCGTACGCACGCGTTTGACCACCAGCCCGGGGCACCGTCCGGAACGCGCGTCCGCACCGGCGACGATGACGATGCCGTCGCCCTCGCGGATGAAGATCCGCCCGGGAGTGCCGCCGTAGGGTTTCTCCGAGACCGCCGCCGACACGATCCGTATCCGCTGGCCGCGGTGGTGGGTGAAGGCGTTGGGGTACGGGTCGGACTGGGCCCGCACCAGTCGCTCCAGCTCGGCCGCGGGCCGGTTCCAGTCGATCCTGCTGTCCTCGACGGCCCGCTTGTGGAAGAAGCTCGCCCGGGAGCGGTCCTGCACGACCGGGACGACGGTGCCCGACTCGATCAACGCCAACGCGTCGCGCACGATCGGCCCGATGAGGTCGACCGTGCGGTGGAAGAGGTCCGTCGCGGTGTCGGCCGGGCCGACGGTCACGGCGCGCTGGAGCACGATGTCCCCCATGTCCAGCTCGGCGTCCATCCGGTGCGCGGTGACGCCGACTTCGGGCTCTCCGTTGATGAGTGCCCAGATCAGCGGGGAGAAGCCCGCGTACGACGGCAGCAGCGAGTCGTGCACATTGAGCGTGCCGTGCGTCGGTAGGTCGAAGATCTCCGGCGGGAGCCAGGTGCGCCAGTTGTTCGCGACGATGATGTCGGGCCGCACCTCCCGCAGCGCGTCCGGCAGTTCGTCGTCGGGACGGTTGCGCAGGAGCACCGGCACACCGTGCTTCTCGGCGAGGTCGGCCACCGAGTCGTCCCAGATCTTCTCGTACACGTGGTCACTCTTGGGATGAGTGACGACGAGGACCACTTCGTGCTCGGAGTCCAGCAGAGCCTGCAGCGTGCGATGGCCCCAGGTCTGATAGCCGAACATGACGACCCGCATAGTGAATCCTCCTCAGACATTGCAAGGTAAGGCTAACCTTATCTAACATGTGCCTGCTTAGGGAGGCGATGACGCGGTGAACACACTGCACAGTGGTTCGGGCACCATCTACGACGTTCTGGGGATCGGTTTCGGACCGTCCAACCTGGCCCTCGCGATTGCGGTTCAGGAGTACAACGCCCAAGTCGCCGACGGAGAGAGGATCCAGGCCGGATTCCTGGAGAAGCAACCACGGTTCGGCTGGCACCGGGGAATGCTCATCGATGACGCCACCATGCAGGTGTCCTTCCTCAAGGACCTGGTGACGATGCGTGACCCGACCAGCGACTACAGCTTCCTGTGCTACTTGCGGGAGCGGGGCCGGCTCGTCGACTTCCTCAACCAGAAGACGCTCTTCCCGCTGCGCATCGAGTTCCACGACTACTTCGAGTGGGCCGCGGCCCGGGTGGCCGGACTGGTGGAGTACGCGGCGGAGGTCGTCTCGGTGAAACCCGTGACCGAGGACGGCGAGGTCCGCTGGTTCGACGTCGCCACCCGCGATCCGCGCGATCCGAGCGGCCGTCTGACGGTCCGCCGGGGGCGCAATCTCTGCGTGGCCACCGGCATGGAGCCCCGACTTCCCCCGGGGACCGTTCTCTCCGACCGGGTCTGGCACAACAGCGAGTTGCTGCCCCGGGTCGCCGAGCTGGTGGAACGGCGGACGCCGATACGCCGGGCCGTCGTCCTCGGTGCCGGTCAGAGCGCCGCGGAGGCGGTCGACTATCTGCACCGCAGCTTCCCGGACGCCGAGATCTGCTCGGTCTTCGCCAAGTACGGCTACACGCCGGCCGACGACAGCCCCTTCGCCAACCGGATCTTCGATCCCGAGGCCGTCGACATCTACTACGGCGCGCCGCGTGACGTGAAGCGGTCCCTCTTCGAATACCACCGGGGCACCAACTACTCGGTGGTGGACATGGAGTTGATCGAGGCGCTCTCCCGGACCATGTACCAGGAGAAGGTCCAGGGGCGGCAACGGCTGCGGATGCTGAACATCTCTCGGCTGCGGGGGGTCGAGACCCCTGGCGACCAGTTGGAGATCACGGTGGAGTATCTGCCGACGGGGGAGCGGGACGTCCTCGACGCCGACCTGCTCGTCCATGCGACGGGCTATCAGCCGCAGGGCATCGGGGAGCGGCTGGGCGAGATCGGCAAACTCTGTCTGCGTGACGACGAGGACGCGCTCCTGGTGGGGCGCGACCACCGGGTGGCCACCGTGGCCAATGTCGAGGCCGGCATCTACCTCCAGGGCGGTACGGAGCACACCCACGGCATCACCTCGACCCTGCTCTCCAACACGGCGGTGCGGGCGGGGGAGATACGGGCCGCGCTCCTCGCCTGCCGACAGCCCGTGCGCGATCGGGGCTGACCGGAGACCCTGAGCCCGGGAGTACAGGGGCCCCGGGGATACAGGGGTGTGTCCCGCCGCCAAGGAGAGGGGTATGGGCGGCGGGACCCACCCACCCCAGTGCTGCGGGACGCACCCACTCCCGTGCTGCGGGACGCACTCGTTCCCGTACGGCAGACGCGCCGGACTGCGGGACGCACCCGCTCCCGGGCGGCCGGGTGCGCCGGGCGATGCGCGGTATCAGGGCAGCGCATGAGCCCCCCGGCGGGGGAGATCCACCGGAATCGCCCCAGTCATGACCCCTGCGCACATCCGCCAGGGCGAATCGTTTCCCCGCCGTCGTGTGGCGGTCGTCTCCCCCCGCTCCATCGGGCGCGCGGCGGCCCCGTCCATGCCCCATGCTGTGGTAAAGACCAGTGGCGCTGGATCGGGTTCGGGCCGTTCCGTGCCCAGTTGGGGGAGGCAGTTGTACATGCGAAGATGCTTGGCGCTGGTCGTCGCTCTCGTGGGATTCCTCGTTCTACCGCCGGCCCCGCAGGCCGGCGCGACCACGGCGACCGCCGTCTTCACGCGGACATCGACCTGGGACGGCGGATACCGGGGCGCGTACACCGTCACCAACAGCGGCCGTACCGAACTCAGCGGCTGGAGCGTCACCTTCGGGCTGCCCGCGGGAACGTCCGTCGGAGCGTACTGGGACGCGGTGCTCACCCGTAGCGGTGCGCGGTACCGGTTCACCGGTGAGGAGGGCGCGGAGTCGCTGGCGCCCGGTGCATCGATCACATTCGGCTGGGTCTCCCACGGCGTCGGCACACCGGTGAAGTGCCGGCTGAACGAGGGTTCCTGCGGCGGTGGCGGCGACTCCAGGGCGCCGAACCCGCCGCCGGGGGTGCGGGTGGACGCCTCGTCCGGCTCCACCCTCACCGTGAAGTGGTCGGCCTCGACGGACGACTCCGGAGCCGTCCCGGTCTACGAGATCTCCCGCGACGGCGGGCCCCCGGTCCCGGCCGCCGGCACCTCGTACACGGCCACCGGCCTCCGGCCCGCCACCGGACACACCTTCCGGGTCCGGGCCAAGGACGCGTCGGGGAACGCCTCGGCCTACAGCACGCCGGTCAACGGCATGACGACCACAGCCGGCGGCCCGTCGACCGCCAGGATGGCCGTCGCACCCTATGTCGACATGGGGGCGACCCCGACGCCGAACCTGACCGAGATGGCCGCGCGGAGCGGGCTGCGGAACTTCACCCTCGCGTTCGTCACCGCGTCGGGCTGCAAGGCGATGTGGTTCAACTCCTATGACCCGCGCCGCGGCTGGGCCAGGGATCAGATCGACGCCGTCCGGGCCGCGGGCGGGGACGTCAAGATCTCCTTCGGTGGTGCCGCCGGCTCCGAACTGGCGCAGGCGTGCCGCTCCGTCGACGCGCTCGCCGCCGAGTACGAGGCGGTGGTCAGCACCTATGACCTCACCCATATCGACTTCGCCCTGGACTCCTCGATCCTCGCCGACCGGGGCGCCCTGAAACGCCGCTCCCAGGCCCTGGCCCGGGTCCAGCGCGACCATCCGGGGTTGCGGATCTCCTTCACCCTGCCGGTCTTCCCCGAAGGGCTGACCCCGGACGCCCTCGCGGCGGTCGCGGCGGCCCGGGACGCCGGAGTCCAACTGAACACGGTGAAGGTGATGACCGTGAACTACCACCGTGACATCGACTACGGCGACGCGGCGATACGGGCGGCCCGGAGCACCTTCACCCAGCTCGCTGCCCTCTACCCGGCCAGGAGTGACGCCGCGGTCTGGGCGATGGTCGGTGCGTCGGCGATGCCCGGCCAGAACGACGACGGCCGGTTCTTCACCCTGGCCCACGCGCGCCGGCTGGTGGCCTTCGCCCAACAGCAGCACCTGGGCGAACTGGCCTTCTGGGAGATGGTCCGCGACCGCAACGCCTGTATGGGGCCGCTGTTCCGATGTACCAACGTGCCGCAGACCGGATACGCGTTCTCGAAGATCTTCGCGAAGTTCACCGGCTGACCAGGACCGCCGGCCGGAGGACGCCGCTCCACGACCGGGGGCCCCGGTCACGCTCCTCGCGTGACCGGGGCCCCCGGCTTCAGGATCTTCACTACTTCAGGAGACGGTCCGTCGCCGCCTGCGCGTCAGTGCCTCAGTTGGCGTTGACCAGGTCGTGCGCGGGCACGGTCACCTTGCGGGCGCCCGGCTTGCCGCCCAGGACGATCTTGCGCAGGGCGCTGTTGTTGGTGAGGCTGGTCTCCTTGAGACGCTTGTCAGGGTTGGCCAGCACCTGGATGTAGTACGTACCGTTCGGCACGTCCGTGATGTCGAAGGACTGGCCCGGCAGGTCCTGGGTGTAGGTGTCGCCGGAGCCGACGTCGAGGACCTCACGCACCGAGATCGAGCTCTCCTGGCCGCACGCGGTGGACAGGTCGGTGTTGGACGGGTGCCAGTTGGCGTTCTTCACCGTGTAGTCGACCGCGTCGGTGTTGGCCAGGCAGAATGCCTCCTTGCCACTGCGCACGGCCTCCTTCTGGTCGGCCTTCAGCAGCCGGTAGCTGGCGAAGTCGGTGAAGTGCCAGTGCTCGTGACCCGGCCGCGGGTCCCACTCCATGGTGCCGGTGGGCGTGTAACCGATCTGCTTGCCCTTGGCGTCGTAGAAGTACTGGTAGGCGTCCATCAGCTCCTTGCCCGGAGCGCGGAAACCGTCCACGACGAGCTTGGCCGGACCCGCGTTCCAGACGTTGGCGCTGAAGGCCAGGTAGTCCTTGCCCGGGATGTTGTCCTCACCGTCGCTGATGGTGATGCCGTACGCCGGCAGCGACCGCAGGTCGGGCTTGGGAACGTTCGGGACGACCGCCTTGCCGGTGGGCCGCTTGGCGTTGGGCTTGGCGCCCGGGGCCTTGCGGGAACCGTCCGTGCGTCCCGGACCGTCGCCCAGGTTCGCCAGCGTGCGGGCGTTCGTCTTGAGCGCCCACGGCAGGGCCGGCGGCGCGGGGGTGTGCGGGCCGTGACCCACGTTGTACGACGGGCCGGTGCCGCTCGCCGCCTCGGCGACGGACCTGGGCAGCGCGGGGGCGCCGTGGTGACCGGCGTGTCCGGCCGCCTTGTGGGCGTCGTGACCGCCGGCCGAACGACCGCCGCCGCCCTCCCACTCGCGTGCGCGGACGGTCAGGTTGATCGTCTGCGGCTTGTTCGCGATGCCGAACAGATCACGGTACTTCTTGGTGACGGAGACCTTGGCGGTGTACTTGCCGACCGGCACGTCCACCGGCTCGCCGCCGTACCAGCCCGAGTACGTGTTGGACGCCCAACCGTTCTCCACACCCCACACCGAACCGAGGGTGAAGGGGTTGGTGGGGCAGCTCTCGGGGAACTTCGCCTTGGCGGGCGCGTCGGGACGGACCCGGCCCGAGGCGTTGTTCGGGCAGAACGAGTCGGTCCGCTTCACCACGGTCTTGCCGGCCGCGTTGGTGAGCGTGATCTGGACGAAGCCGGGCAGTCCGGTGAAGTCCTTGACCAGGCCCTTGGGCAGCGTCTTGGTGCGGGTGGTCTTTCCGTCGCGGATGATCTGCTTGGCGACGACGGGGTCCTTGTAGGACTTGCGCGTCACATTCAGTTCGAGCGCGCCGTTCTCGGCAGTGACGTACGTGCCGAGGTCGAGCCAGACGCCCGGCTCACCCTTCCACCGGTCGAGCGTCACATTGGCGGACGCCGCGATCAGGCTGAGCTTCGGCGTGGACTGCGCCTTCTTCTTCGTGTCGGGCGCGGCGCCGACGACGGCGGCGACCACGGTGAACGCCGCGGTCGCGGCGAGCGCGGAGCGCCATAGACGAGTGCGGTGAGAGCTGGTCATTCATCCTCGTTTTTACGAGTGCCACTGGGATGGGGGCGACCGGCCGGCGGGTACGAGAGCCGCTTCCGTTGCCCACCCCTGAGAGGGGGGCGGGGGTGCCGCGGGTTGTCTGTGTGCGCGGAAGTCATGGATGGTTGTCTGAAAACCGTTTGTCGTGTGCTAATCAAGCCGTAGTGAGGCTGATTCCTCGTTGCCGGGTCGCTGGTGTGGTAAAGCCCCTCTGGCGGTGCGGAGCCCGAAATCGGGCGCGGCCCCCCTGGCCGGTGAGCGAGGATGGAGGCGGCCCTCCGACCGGCCCTTCGACCGCCTCGGTGCACATCGGCCACTTCTGACCGCCCCCGGCGCACCGCGCCCGGGGCCCTGTCCGCACGACCGCGCCACGGAAAAGGGAACGTGCATGTCCGCCGAGTCCAGCAGTCCGTCTCCTGCCCCTGTACCCACTCCGGTACCCGCCGACCATCACATGGTGATCAAGGTCCGCGGAGCCCGTGAGAACAACCTCCGCGAGATCGATGTCGATCTTCCCAAGCGCCGCCTCACGGTCTTCACCGGTGTCTCCGGATCCGGGAAGTCGAGCCTGGTCTTCGGCACCATCGCCGCCGAGTCACAGCGGCTGATCAATGAGACCTACACCGCGTTCATCCAGTCGTTCATGCCGAGCCTGGGCCGACCCGACGTCGACGCGCTGCACAACCTCAGTGCTGCGATCGTGGTCGACCAGGAGCGGATGGGGGCCAACTCCCGGTCCACGGTCGGCACCGCCACCGACGCCTACACCATGCTGCGGATCATCTTCAGCCGGCTGGGCACCCCGCATATCGGCACCTCGGGGGCCTTCAGCTTCAATGTGCCCGAAGGCATGTGCCCTCGCTGCGAGGGCCTCGGCCAGGTCTCCGACATCGACGTCGACCAACTCGTGGACCGGGACAAGTCCCTCAACGACGGCGCGATCACCGTCCCCGGATACGCGGTGGACTCCTGGCCCTGGTCGATCATGGCCGGATCCGGCTTCTACGACCCCACGAAGAAGCTGGCCGACTTCACCGACCAGGAGTGGGCGGACTTCCTCCACAAGACCGCCGTCAAGGTCAAGGTGGGCTCCAACAACTTCACCTACGAAGGTCTCGTCACCAAGATCCAGCGGAGCTGGCTGGTCAAGGACCGCGAGGCGCTCCAGCCCCATATCCGGGCCTTCGTCGACCGGGCCGTCGTCTTCACCCGGTGCCCGGAGTGCGAGGGCACCCGTCTCACCCGGGCCGCCCTCTCCTCGACGATCGACGGAGTGAACATCGCCGAGTGTTCGGCGATGCAGATCAGCGACCTCGCCGTGTTCATACGCGCCATCGACGCCCCCGAGGTCGGCCCCCTCATCGGCAGCCTGCGCCATCTGCTGGAGTCCCTGGTGGAGATCGGGCTCGGCTACCTCAGCCTCGACCGGCCCGCCGCCACCCTCTCGGGCGGCGAGGCCCAGCGGGTGAAGATGGTGCGGCACCTCGGCTCCAGCCTCACCGATGTGACGTACATCTTCGACGAGCCGACCATCGGACTGCACCCGCACGACATCCAGCGCATGAACGACCTCCTGCTCATGCTGCGGGACAAGGGCAACACCGTGCTCGTGGTCGAGCACAAGCCCGAGGTGATCGCGATCGCCGACCATGTGGTGGACATCGGGCCCGGTGCTGGCGAGGCGGGCGGGAAGATCTGCTACAGCGGCGACGTCGCGGGGCTCCGCACCTCCGGCACCCTCACCGGACGCCATCTGGAACACCGGGCCCGGCTGCGCGAGACCGTCCGCCCGCCGCGCGGACAGCTCTCCGTCAGCGGCGCCGATCTGCACAATCTCAAGGACGTCGCCGTCGAGGTCCCGGTCGGCGTGCTGACCGTGGTGACCGGAGTGGCGGGCTCCGGCAAGAGTTCGCTGATCCACGGCTATCTGGCGAACCGGGAGGGTGTGGTGGTCGCGGACCAGTCGCCGATCCGCGGCTCGCGCCGCTCCAATCCGGCCACGTACACGGGGCTGCTCAACCCGATCCGTACCGCCTTCGCCAAGGCCAACGGCGTCAAGGCCGCCCTCTTCAGCGCCAACTCCGACGGCGCCTGCCCGAACTGCAACGGACTGGGACTCGTCTACACCGATCTCGCGATGATGGCCGGGGTCGCCTCGGTCTGCGAGAAGTGCGAGGGCAAGCGGTTCACCCCGGAGGTGCTGACCTACCTGCTGCGCGGCAAGAACATCAGCGACGTGCTCGGCATGTCGGTCGAGGAGGCGTACGCGTTCTTCCCGACCGGGCAGGCGCACACCATCCTCGGCCGGCTCAGCGATGTCGGCCTGGGCTATCTCCGGCTCGGCCAGCCGCTGAACACGCTCTCCGGCGGCGAGCGGCAGCGGATCAAGCTGGCCATCCACATGGCGGAGAAGTCGTCCATCTACATCCTCGACGAGCCGACGACCGGTCTGCACATGGCCGACGTCGACAAACTGCTCGCGCTGCTGGACCGGCTCGTCGACGAGGGCAACACGGTCGTGGTCATCGAGCACCACCAGGCCGTGATGGCGCACGCCGACTGGCTGATCGACCTCGGCCCAGGCGGCGGACACGACGGGGGCGAGGTGGTGTTCACGGGCACCCCGGCCGACCTGGTGGCCTCGGGCACGACGCTGACGGCCCGGCATCTGCGGCAGTACGTGGGGTCCTAGCCGGTGTCCAGGTGGCCCGGGTCCCCGCCCCGTTCGTTCCCGGGACGGGGACCCGGGCCGCTCCGTCACGGCAGCGGTGCCCGGGCCATCGACTCCAGCGGGGCCCGTCCCAGAGGGTCCGCCCCGGCGATGACCAACGTGCTCGTGCTCGTGCCCGTGCCCGGGGTCGTGCGGCGGTGCCGGAGCTGGTGCAACAGCCGGAAGAAGAGCAGACGGTCGGCGAGGTCCTTACCCCGTTCGACGACGTCATCGGTGGCGAGGACGGTGAGCCGGCCGGGCTGCCACCACGTGGACGAGGGCGGCTCACCGGCCCCCCGGCGGGGGGCCTTCGCCATCAGCTCCATCAGCCCCCGTACATGGCGCAGTTCGTTCCGCACCCGCTCGCCCGTACCCACCAGCTCGACGGCCGCCGACAGCTCGTCGACCTCGCGCGGGTCGAGCGGACCGCCGTCCGCGCCCGGCTCGTACATCCGCAGCAGCACCCGCAGCCCGGCGGCCAGCCGCGCGTAGCTGACGGGCGGGTTCCGTCGTCGCCCATGCGCCTCCTCGTTCCCCTGGTCGAGTTATGTCATGAACCCGTGGGACGGGAACCAACTCGCCGAAAAATCAAAACGGTTGGAGGTGGTGCGGGGTGGCGGGAGCCGTTGCGATATGACCTGGCGGTGGAGTCGCGCCGTGCGGGTGTGGGGGGCGCCACGCGGTCCGTGGCGGGGGCTGTGGCACGGGCTACGGCGCGGTCTCCTCGGGGCGGCCCTCGCCGACCATGAACCGCCACACCAGGCCGTGCCCGAGCAGGATCAGCAGGGTGAGCAGGATCGCCTCAGCCTGGATGGGCTTCAGGCCGAGGGGGGCGGCGACTTCGGGCACCAGCCCCACGACCGCGATCAGCAGATAGACGATCGCCGCCGCCAGTTGGGGGAGGACCAGGGAGGTGGCGGCGCGGTCACGCGAACCGAGTCCCAGCAGCCGCAGGGTCGACACACAGCCGACCGCGGCCAGCACGACGAAGGCGGACCGCCAGACCGCCGGTGTGCCGACCCCGCCGACCTGGGCGAAGAGACCCATCAGCGCGGGCAGTAGGAAGGAGAGATAGACCCCGCCGACGATCCGGCGCAGCGCAGGTACCCGCATCCAGTCGGTGTGGCTCTGCACCACGTTCCACCACAGGCCGACCAGGGTGAAGCAGGTCGCCGAGAAGAGTGCGTAGAACGTGCTGACATCCACCACGCCTCCTGAAGGGTTCCCCGGCTGGTCCCGCGCACAGCCGTCATGGGTCCGGTGCCGTCCGCGCGGACCGAGGGTCCCATGTCGACCCGCCCCCGGCGGTGGACCGACACCCCGGGTCCGCCGCGCCGCGGTGGTGACGGGGCCGTACCCGTACGGCCGTTCCGTCGTTTATTGGGTGGAAGTGCCTTTTGTCAATCAATGCATGATATGGGCCGAACTTAAGATCTGTCGTACGAAAGGGCGTGGTCGCGTATGCGAGCGGACGACGAACACCGGACCGCCGGGGAAGCCGGCCGGCACTCGGACGGCGGCACCCGCCGAAACGGCCGGCGGGCGGTGGCGGTCGGTGCGGTGCTCGGCGCGGCCCTGGCCCCGGCCGGCGCCGCGCACGCCAACATCATCGGCATCGGGAACGCGGCATTCGGCAACGACTGCGTCCAGCGCGGCGACGCACGGGCGGCGGGCGGCACCGTCGCCGGCAGCGGCGCGGTGAGCGGCAACCAGGCCGGGCTGCCGCTCTCGCTGCCCCGCAACCAATGCGGTAACAGCGGCATCGTCTGCACCGCGCTGTTCCGCTCCAGCGTGTGATCCGCGTGCCGCCCGGCAGTGCCGGACGGACCGGGAGCACCGACGGGGGCGTGTCGATCGAGGACGCCGCCGTACGGGAACTGGCGGCCCTCAGCGGGCGGGCGCTGCCCCTCCTGCGGGAGTGGGTGGCCGGCCACCCCCGGCTGGGGGTGGCCAGGGCCCTGCTGACGCTGGCGATCAGCGACACCCTGGACGACGCCGGACTGCGGTCCGAGCTGACCATCGCCCACCAGGACGCCCGAGCGGCCGGGGCGCGGCCCGCGAGCCTGGTCCTCGGGGTGTTCCTGCACACCCACCGTCAGTACCGGATGACCGCCGATCATCTGCTCACCCACTTCGCCCAGTGGCCGGCGGACGAGGTCGCCGCACTGCTGCTGGACGCCTTCCACGCCTGCGGCGACGCCGGATACCGGGCGCTCGGCGATGAGCTGACCGAGCGGCAGTACGCGCTGGCCGGCCCGGAGAGCTGGACCTGGGCGAGCCGGCTGGCGTGGACCCGGGCCGAGCAGGGCCGGGCGGAGGAAGCCCGCGAACTGGCCGGCCTTGCCCTGACCCACTGCCCGCGCTCGGGGCTCGCCGTACATGCCCGCGCCCACGCCGAACACGAACTGGGTGGCGGACCCGCCACCACCGCCTTCCTCGACCACTGGCTGGCAGCCGACCCGGACGCGCTGCAGTTCCGGCACCTCACTTGGCACGCCGCTCTCCAGTCACTGGCCGCCGGGGACGTCGCGGACGCGCGGCGACGCGCGGACGAGGTGCTGCACCGGGCGGACGTGGGCATGCGCTCGGCCACCAACTGGCGCCTGCTGCTGGCCGGACAGTCCCCGGCCCGCCGCTGCGACCCCGACCACATCGGGGAACTGCTGGCGGCACCGGGCGGGATGGCCGAGGTCTTCCACACGTTCAACCTCGCGCTCGCCCTCGCCGTGGAGGCCGCCACGGACGAGCTGCGCGCACTTGCCCGCCGCGCGGCCGACGACGAACGGCCCGACTACCGCGAGGTGCTCGCTCCCGTGGTGGCGGCGCTGGCCGAGATCACCGCGGGCCGGTCGGGGCGTGCGGTGGACCTCCTGACCGGCCTGGGCGAGCGGGTGGCGCGCCTCGGTGGGGTCCGGGTGGAGCGGGAGATCGTCCAGGACACCCTCGCCCGTGCCCTGACCGACACCGGGGAGCACGCCCGCGCGGCCGCATTGCTGCACCACCGTGTCACCACCCGTCGCCACCATGTCTACGAGGACCTCCTCCTCACCCGCCGGCCCGGCGCGCCCGCACCACCACCCGCCGCCACCACCCTGCCGGGTCCCCGGATCCCCTCCTGACGCACGCGTCCCGCTCCCGCGCCCGTGCCCCCCACCGACCTCCCGGAGTTGTCGAATGGCCGTGTCCCAGACGATCGTCGTCTCGCCGGGCGGCAGTGGCACCACGGTGCTGGCCGAGGTCATGACCGCCCTCGGCTACACCGCCTACGGCACGATGAGCGGTCTGGACCGCGCCGATGGCGGCGGGCCGGGTCCCGGTGAGGTCCACGCCGTGCTGACGGCCGCCTACGGTGCGGACCGGGCCGCGCTGCTGCTCGGCGGCGAGCGGGACGGCCGATCCGGACTGGAGTCCGCGTTCCAGGACGCCGTCAGCGCCCTGTGGCGGGTCTGGTGGACGCGCCTGGGCCAGCCGGTCACCCACGCCTCACCCGTGGACCCGGTCATCGAAGGACGGCTGACCCGGGTGCCGGACACTGAACTGCCGCGCCTGCTGCCGGGATCCGGCTGCTGGTACGTGACCGGACTCGACCTCCAGCGGGCCGACGCCGGTTTCCTGCGGGTCTGGCAGCGGACCGGGCTGCCACCGGTCGTCTACCACCACCGGGACGTACGGGACCGGATCATCAGCCAGATCCTGCACCTCTCCCGGCCGGGCGACCACGTCGGAACGCTCCCCGAACACCTCATCTACCGGGACATCCTCGGTGCCCTGCCCAGTCTGGAGGCCCGGATCACCCTGGCACTCACCGATCCCGGCTTTCCCGGCACGGCGGAGGCCCGCCGCAGCCAGTGGCTGCTGCACCATCCGGCCGTCTGCGTGATCGCCCATGAGGAGCTCGTCGGCCCCGCCCACGGTGGCACCCACGAGGCCCGGGAGCGCGCGCTGACCCGGCTGCTCGACACCACGGGCCACCCGGTCCTCCCGCCGCTGCCGGCCGCACCGTCCAACGGTGACGGTGACGGCGATCTGACGGTGGGCCTGTGGCGCGGACACTTCACCGCCGACCACGAACGCCTGCTCGACCGGTACCACAGCGATCTGATGACCGTCGGCGGCGCGTAGGGAGCCGGACACCGAGGGTCTCCATGTCCTTCGGGGCGCGGGCCGGCGACGTCGGCCGTCGTGTCCCGTCGGCCGGCGCCCGTGGGCCGTCGTGCTCCGTCGGCCGGCGTGACGGAAGACGCGCGGACGGGCGCCCCTCCGTGAGCGGCGTCCGGGCGGAGGCACCGTTGACGGTCGGTAATGAACATGTCACCGTCGCCTCGATGTGATCGTCTCGGTCCCGCCGCCACAGGGCGGGCAACAGGGAAGGAATCCCATGGGAGCACGCGGATTCAGACTCGTGCCGGCGATGGCGCTCGTCGTCGCCGGAGCCACGCTCGCCGTCGGCACGGTGGGCACGGCCCAGGCCGCCGACACCCGCGCCACGGCGCCCACCGCGTCCGTACTCCAGGTCCGGAGCGATCCGACACCGCAGGAGCAGGAGCAGCTCCGGGAGATCGCCGGAGCGATCTGGAATCCGCAGCTCGCGGCGGGCTGGAACATGAACGCCGAGGTCGCCACGGTGCTTTCGCAGGCCACCGAGCGCATCCTGAAGTGTTCCGAGGCGTTCGCGCTGGTGCCCCGCCCGCCGGGCTTCGTACCCGGCCTCGGCTACCTCGTCCAGTACTGGAAGAATCTGCGCGACTATTACCTGGTCGTCAAGGAGAACCGCACCTACCGCGCCTGTGTGGTGTCGACCGCGGCCTACTACCGCTCCATCATCGAGATGGCGTCGGCGGGCATCTGAGCCCCGGGGTGCGCCCCACCGCGCGACTCGCGGCCGAGAGGTCACGTGTCCCGCGGCGGGGCCCACGGCGGTCAGATCCGCCGGGGTGCCGGAGCGACCGGCGGCGGGCCCAGGGTGGTGGTGCCCGGGGCGGCCCGGTGGCCGAGACCGGTGCGGTACACGTCCAGGGCCGCCTCCGTACGGCCGCCGCGGCGCAGCAGATCGCCCAGCAGCCGGCAGAGGTCGGCCAGATCGCCGCTGGCCCCGCTGCGTTCGAGCAGGGCGAGCGCCCGTACGTAGTGTTCCTCGGCGGTCTCGGTGTCGCCCCGCTCCTCGGCGATGAGCCCGAGGAGCCGGTGCGCGCCCCCGGCGTGGACCGCGCCGTGCCGGTCGTCGAGGTCCAGCAGCGCCGAGACGAGCCGGGCCGCCTCCTCGTGCCTGCCCAGCCGCCGCAGGACGTCGGCCAGTTCCACCTCCACCTGGGCGGTGTAGAGCGCGGCGCGCTTGGCGGTCAGCATGTCCCGGGCGGTGCGCAGTTCGCGCTCGGCCGCGTCGAGGTCGCCGTTCTGCGCCTGGACGTAGCCGCGCATCCAGTGGCAGTGCGCGAGGTCGGTGCGCAGCCGTAGCTGCCGGTAGATCGACTGGGCCTTGGCGAGTGAGGCGTCGGCGTCGGCCTCGCGCCCCTCGGCGAGCAGCGTCCGGGCGACCTGCCGGTGCATACCCGCCACCAGTGCCGGGTCGCTGACCTGGGGAGCGAGGGCGAGGGCCAGTTCGGCGGCGTGGGCGGCGCGGGCGTGCGCGCCCAGGTCGATATAGGGGCCGATGACGGCCGCGTACAGCAGGAGGAGGGCCTCGGGGTCGGCCAGCCCGCTGGTGCCGAGTTCGTCGATGGTGGATTCGAGGAGGTAGCAGGCGTAGCCCAACTCCCCGGCGAGCAGGTGCGCGACGGCCCGGCCCCGGATCGCGCGGGCGCGCCGGGGGAGTGGTCGGTCGCCCAGCAGCCGCTCCGCCGCCTCGAAGTGCCGTCGCGCGTCGTCGAGCTCCCCGGTCTCCAGAGCGCACTCGCCGAGCCCGAGCAGGGCCTCGGCCCGTTCGGGGCCGAGGTCGAGGTGTTCCGCGTCGGTGAGCAGGCGCCGGTAGTGCACGGCGGCCTCGTCGGCCGCGCCGGTGGCCAGCTCCCGCTGGGCGTCGGTGAGGCCGAGCCGCAGTTCGGTGGCGAGCCGGGCGGGCCGTCCGGTGGCCAACTCCTCGAACGAGGCGCCCAGCCGCTCCGCGAGGAAGTGGAGCGCCGTCTCGGACGGCCGGACCCGCCCGGCCTCCAGGGTCGAGACATAGGCGGGCGTGTACGAGGGGTGGGCGAGCTGTCGCTGTGTCAGGCCGCGTTCTTTACGCAGCCGCTGTACCCGACGCCCGATCTCGGCCGGTTCGTCCATGGAAGCCCCCTGGTCCTTCGAGTTCCCCAGTATTCCGGATCGGCAGGCCATTGCGCGCTTCCTGCGAGCCCTTTAACTTAAGTCACCAGTTCACCACATTTATTAATCCACTTAACTTTGTTGTCGGGGAGGACTCCGTGCGCTCAGCGCTGCGCAGAACCATGACGGCGGCCGGTGTGGCCGCCACCCTCACCGCCGTGCTGGCCGCCGCTCCGGGCAGTGCCGCCGCCGACCCGGCGCCAGCGGGCCGGGCCACGGTCGAGGTCGAGATACCCGGGCCGGAGAACGGCACGGTCGCCGGATCCGGACACACGGACGTACCGGCGGACGGCCGTGACCGGCCGACGGCGCGGCTCTCGGCGGCGGAGAAGGCCGACGACGGCGCGGTGACCAAGCTGGTGGACAACGGTGCCACCACCGACCGACTGGACATCGTCATCGTCGGCGACGGCTACACCACCGGCGAACTGGGCCGGTTCCGCGCCGACGCCCAGGAGAAGTGGGCCGAGCTGACGGCGGTCGAGCCGTACACGACCTACCGGAACCTCTTCAACGTCTGGACGATCGACGCCGTGTCGCGCCAGTCCGGCGTCTCCGGCGACCCCGACCGGGGCACGGTCCGGGACACGGCGCTCGGCTCGTACTTCTGGTGCGACGACATCGAACGGCTGCTCTGCATCGACCAGGACAAGGTCGACGGCTACGTCGCGAAGGCGCCGGAGGCCGATCTGGTGATCGTCCTCGCCAACAGCACCAAATACGGCGGCGCGGGGTACAACCAGCCCAGCCCGACCCTCGGTTACGAGGGCATCTCCACCGCCTCGGCAGGCAACGTGCAGTCCGGTCAGGTCGCCATCCACGAGACCGGACACTCCCTGGGCAAGCTCGCCGACGAGTACTTCTACCCCGGCTACCCCGGGTACGAGCGGTACACGGGCCCCGAGCCCGCCGATTCCAACACCTCCACCCTGAGCGCGGCGGCCCTGGCCGGACAGCGCGCCAAGTGGTACCGCTGGCTCGGCGAGACCTCGCCCGACGGCGGCACGATCGGCGCGTACGAGGGCGGCGGCTACTACGTCGCCGGGCTCAACCGGCCCACCGACAACTCCCTGATGCGTTCGGTCGGGAAGCCGTTCAACCTGCCCGGTGTCGAAGCGATGATCGCCGGCTTCTACCGCCACGCCAAGGTCGTCACGGCGGCCACCCCCACCGACCGCACCCTCCGGCTGCGCCACACGGCCAAGGTCACCGTGCCCCGGCTGACCGGCCAGGACGGCCGGCAGCTCAAGATCCGCTGGTATCTGGACGGCAAGGAGCTGAAGCACTTCGCCGACCGGACCCGGGTGCGGGTGTCGGACCTGACCCTGCGCCTGCTCGACCTGCGTGCACACCGGCTGTCGGTCACCGCCGAGGACCGTACCCCCTCGGTACGTGACCCGAAGATCGCCGCGACCCTGAAGTCCACGGTCGACTGGCGCATCCGGCTCTGACGCACCCCCGCCCGATCCCGGCCGGCGATGTCTCCACGTCGCCGGCCGGAGCGCGTGGGTCGCCGTACCCCCGGCCCTCGGTGATCCGGCCTGATGGGGTCGAGTTCCAGCCACTCGACCTGTGGGGGAGGGGGGATGCCGGACACTCTCAGACATGCCAGAGGGTGGGAAGGGATGGCGGCCCCCGGGATACGAGGGGCCGGGATGGATACCGCCGCCCGGCAGCGGAGGCGGTGGCGGTGGCGGTGGCCTCCCGCCGGACGGCCGGGGCGGCGGCCGGGGCTCCGGGGGGACGGCGTGGCGCTATGCCGTGCTGATCCTGCTGGCCGTCTGGACCCTCCTCGCCTTCCAGTGGCACTCCCAGAACGACTGTGAGATGCCGGAGTCCTACGGGCTCGTCCTCTCGCACGGCACCCCGGACCCCTGGGAGGGCTGCGGGAGGTAGGGCGGGTCACGAGAGCCCCCCGCCGGCCCGCGATGTGCCGGCCGTCCCGCGGTGCCGACGACCTTCCCACCGGCCGCGTCGCCCGGGGTGGGGCGGTGGCGGCGACCCACCGCCCTGACCTCCCCGGGGGCGCCCGCCGCGGCCCGGTGGGATGCGCGGGTCACGGCACGAAGAGCACCTTGTGCGCCGAGTACGGAGTGCCGGGCGTGGCGGGAGCACCAGGAGCGACCGGGTCGGCGGCGAGCGCGGCGAGCGCCGCCGCGTGTTCCTCCAGCGGGAAGCGGTGCGTGATCAACCGCTCCAGGGGCAGCCAGCGGGCCAGCTCGATCGCCCGGGGGAACATCGCGCTGTTGTAGTCCCCGGCGCCGACGATCCGCAGACCGCCGAGCAGTATGTCCAACGGCCGCACCGTCGCCGTCGCCAGGCTGTCGTACCCCATGACCACGACACGGCCGCGCGGCGCGGCGTAGGTCAGGCTCTGTTCCAGCAGACCGCCGACGGTGTCGACGACCACGTCCCCACATGCGGCGAGAGCCGTCTCGGTCGGGGCGTGGGCGCTGAACCGCTCACCTCCCACCGGCGGTCGCGTGAACAAGGAGCGGCACCGATCGCGCCGGTAGGCGTCCGGTTCCACCAGCAGGACCCGGGCGCCGTAGTGGTGGGCCGCCATCGCGCACACCACGCCCATCGGACCACCGCCCACCACCACCGCGGTCTCCCCGGCCCGCAGTTGGCCCGCCGCCAGATTGTTGAGCACACAGGCCAGCGGCTCCACGAGCACCGCGCGGTCCGGGTCCATCCCGTCGGGCACGGTGTGGAAGAGCCGCGCCGGCAGCCTCACGTACTCGGCGAAGGCGCCGTCCGAGTCCAGCCCCACCTCGTTCCCCGCCTTGTCGGCGCAGAAGTTCGTGTCCCCCCGCAGACAGGACGGACAGGCGCCGCAGTAGACCGTGGTGCTGATGACGACCCGGTCGCCGGGCCGGTGGGTGGTGACGGCGGAACCGACGGACTCCACCGTGCCGACCGACTCGTGTCCCATCACCACCCCCGGCCTGCCGGGGAACTTGCCCACCAGAATGCTCCGGTCGGTGCCGCAGATACCGGTCTGGAGCACCCGGACGACGACGTCGTCGGGGGCGACGACCTCGGGTCGGGGGCGGTCGACCAGGGACAGTGTGTGCCGTTCGCTGAGGATCAGGGCTTTCATGCCGATTCTCCTTCCGTCACGGGCTCGGTGTCCGGGTGAGGTCCCGGGTGGTTCATGCGTTCAGTTCCGCGCGGAGCAGTCCCTCCAGGCGGTCGCAGAGCAGATCGGCCTCGTCGGTGGTGATGATCAGTGGTGGTCTGATCTTGAGCACATTGCCGTGGCCGTAGCGGGAGGAGCGCATGATGAGCCCGTGCCGCATCGCGGTCCGGGCCAGATGGCGGGCCAGTTCGACATCGGGTGTCCCGTCGGGCCGCCCGAGCTCAAAGCCGATCATGAGACCGACGCCCCGGACGTCCACGATCGCGCGGTGGCGCTTCGCCAGCTCCGCGAGCCGGCCGCGGATGTGTTCACCGGTGGCCCGCACATGGGCCAGGAATTCCGGCTGCCGGACGATGTCGAGCGTGGCGTTGGCCGCCGCGGCGGCCAGCAGATTGGCGCCGTAGGTAAAGACATGCTCGTCCGCGGGGAGTCCCGCCAGACGCTCGTTGGTGAGAATCGCGGCGATCTGAGCACCGGAACCGCCGAGTCCCTTGGCCGTGGTGATGATGTCCGGCTCGACCCCGAAGTGCTCGGCCGCGAACATCCGCCCCGTGCGTCCGATCCCGGTCTGCACCTCATCGAAGATCAACACGATGTCGCGCTCGTCGCAGAAGGCCCGCAGCTTCTGGAAGTAGCCGTCCGGCGGCACGATGTTGCCACCGGATCCGGAGATCGGCTCGACGATGACCGCGGCGGCCCGGCCCGTACTGGCGTGGTCCAGGAAGTCCTCGATGCGGTCGACGCACATCAGCCCGCAACTCTCCCGCCGCTGCCCGTAGAAGCACCGGAAACAGTACGGGTCCGGCACCTGTAGCGTCCCCGGGAAGAGGGAGGGGTGCGGCGCGCGGCGGGCGGCGTTGCCCGAGACCGACGTCATCATCATGGTCTGGCCGTGATGGCTGCGGAACAGGGAGATGACCTCGGAGCGCCCGGTGGCGTGCTGCGCCATCTTGATGGCGCCCTCATTGGCCGTGGAACCGCCGGAGACCTTGGGATGGACCTTGGTGAGGCTCTCCGGGGAGACCTCCACCAGTCTGCGCACCAGGCCGTTGACGGGTTCGTTCTGTAAGGACGACGACGCGTGCACCAGAAGGTCGAGTTGGTGCTTCATCGCGGCGACGACCGCCGGGTGGGAGTATCCGAGGCTGAGGTTGAAGGTCCCCGCGACACAGTCGAGGTACTCCGTGCCGTCCTCGTCGTAGAGATGAACGCCCTCTCCGCGCATCACCTTCCGGTCGCTGACGGGGTAGTAGACAAGATCGCGTATATCAATGACGTCCATGGGAGTCCTTGTCGGAGGCGTGCCACTGTCTTGAAGCCCTGCGTTCACGGACACCGGGTGACCACTCGACGCGCTTGGCGGTCACCCGCACCACCATGAGGCAGGGGTGCAAGGCAATCGTCGCCCATCAACGCCCGGCTGCCACCGGTCCGTGCGCACTTCGCCGTCATGAGTTCGGTACGGGACGGCTTACCGGCGCCGGCCGGCGACGTGACGCCCCCCTGACAGGTGGACCCCCCCCGGCGGCGGTAAGCCGTCCCGTCCGCTGACGCCCGGACCCGGTGGTGCGGGGCACCGCTGACGGGCCGCACGCGAGCGGACCCCCCGGGCGCGAGCGCCCGGGGGGTCCGCTCCACAAGCCGTGGTGTCAGCTGATGTTCACGTCCACGCAGACGTAGAAGGCCATCGGGGTGTCCGCGATGTTCCACACCGCGAGCACCTTCTGCTTTCCACTGATGCTGCCGAAGTTGACCTGGTGGGAGATGGACGGACTGGGCCGTGCACCGCCGTCGTTGAACTCCGCGATCTTCCTGCCACCCGCGTAGTACTGCCAGGTGCTGGTGGCGTGTGCGGCCGTCAGCCGCCAGTTGAAGCTGGTCGTGCGGCCGACGTTGTGGACCTTCCAGCCCTTGCCGTCGTTGTCGAGTTCGGAGAACGCCGCGTTGCCGCCGCTGCAGCTCCGCAGGCCCTTGGGCCCTTCGACGCTCTGCGGTTCGTACTTGATGGGTCCACAGGGAACCGATCCGGAGGCGCACTGCGCCTGGCGGCTCGGGGGCGAGGCGATGTAGCCATGAGCACCGGCGTTGCCGGCCGGCAGGGAGACGGCGAGCAGCGGGGCGATTCCCGCACCGATGGCGAAAGCCAGTTTCCGTTTCCTGTGCATGTCAGCTCCTTCGCTGGGGAGAGGCCCGCTGGTTCTGGTGCGGGCCCCGTCGAGGGGACACTGCGCAGACGGGGTCATGTATTCGTCGGGGCGCGGCAACCGGCCGTGGGGGCACCGGCAGTCGGCCACTCGTCGACGAATCCCCGATGTGCTTGGTCTGGACCATAGCGCTTGACGGCTCACGGTCAAGAGGTCGCGTGCAGGGAGCGGTCGGGGATCCCACGGGAATCCTGGCGGGGATCGCGCCCTCCCGGCCTCGTCACTCCGTCCCGCCCGGTGGCGGGGAATCACCCCCCGACCACGCTGTTTGCCGCTGTGGATGGCCGTGCCGCGCGACGGCGAACCGCTCCGCGGACCAGGAACCTTCGCGGCCGGGTCGCAGGAACTACCGAGAACTTCCCCAGGATTTCCGCAGGAATTACCGGGGGATGCCGCCCGGGGTGCGCCGGAGGATGTACCGAAGACCTTCGGGAACGGCCTGATGGCTACGGTCGGGAGCTTCCCGGCCCGTGGCGTGAAGCAGGCGGTCTCGTCGGCGCACCGCGAGGACGCGCCGGGTGGTACGTGGGGCGGCTGCCTGGGGCCGCGGCTTCGGGATGGGCGCGCCGATTCGCGCGCCGACTCGCGCGTCGGCTCGGGTGATGGCCCGCGCGGCGTGCGCGCCGGCTTCCCCCGCCATGCTCCCCGGACGGGACCCGAGTGGCTCAACGCCCCGGTTGACCTGGTGTTTGTCAGATGTGACGGTCGCCCGACCCGGTTTGACTCAGGTCGGCTCTTTACGGTTGTCTGCGCATTCTGTCGTCAAGATCCGGGGGGCTGCTCATGCACCGTTCCATTCGTACCACCGCCGTGACCGCACTGACCGTGGCCGGTCTCGTCTTCGGGCTCAGTGCCTGCTCCGAGATCACCGAGGCCGGTGACGCCGCGAAGGACAAGGCCGTCGACCAGGTCGACAAGACGGTGAACGAGAAGTACGACGTCACCTACGAGGTCACCGGGAAGAGCGTCGACTCCATCCAGTTCGCGGCCGGTGGCGGCACCGCCCTGGCGCCGAAGATGGAGACCGTGGAGAAGCCGGTGCTGCCCTGGAAGAAGACCGTGACCCTGCGGGGGATCCTGCCTCCCTCGGTCCTGCCCGTCGCGCTCGACGCGACCGGCGACGCCCAGGTCACCTGCAAGATCATTTACAAGGGGAAGGCGATCGCCGAGAAGTCGGGCGAGGGTCTGGCCGCGGCCGGTGGCTGTGTCGCCGTATCGCCGATCGCCGAGTAGGGCTGTCGCCCGGCCGGGTTCTGGTGTGCCGTGCGGCGGATCCTTCCGCCGCACGGCACACCAGAACCCGGCCCCCTTTTCTCTGTCGCGCCCCCACGCCTCCGCCGGGGGGGGGCCTCGCGGGATCTCGCCACCCCGCGCCTCGCCGTTGTCGCCTCAGTAGGCCGCGGATCCGTACCCCGGCTCACGCCCTGGTGCGTGCCGTCCGGGCCTGTCGGAAATCGACGTACGCCATCGCGACGACCAGGACCGGGACGACCGTGCACATCAGCACCAGTTCGAGCCCGCCCTGAGCCAGTGTGAGGATCAGGACGACGATCACCGTGCAGACGAGCACCCCGAAGAACTGCCGGTAGGAGCGGAATCCACCGGTCGCCATCAGGTTCCCCTCGCCCGGCTCCTCCTCGGCGAACGCGGCGCGCACCGGATGCCGGTCACCGTCCCGGCGCGCCTGCCGCCAGGCGAGGAACCAACGGGTGAGTGCGTACAGGGCAACAACACCGAGAAGGACCCACCACTCGGTCGAACTGTCGGGCAACCCGCGAGCCATTGTCATGGACCGCGCGTACCCGTCACCTGTGGGAACAGACGATTCCGCTTCTTTTCGGGGCGGGCCGGGCCCAGCCGGGCCCGGCCCGCCCCGCGTGTGTTCCCGCCCGGTCAGGGGGCGAGCTTCGACGGCTCCCGTTCCTGGGTCCGCTCGGCGGCCCGGTCAGCATCGTCGGTGCCTGTCGGGGCTTCGCCGGACTCCTGCCGGTGCCCGTCGTGGCCGGGACGGTCGGAGGTGAGCGCTGCCAGGCCGACCAGGTCGTCCGCCTGCGCGTCCGGGACGTCCTGGTCGAACCGGGACAGTGCCCGCATCCGCAGCGACACCACGCCGAGCACCAGGATCGCCCCGCCCAGCAACAGGTAGAGCAGGCCGATACCGCGGCCGGATCCCGTCCCCAGCAGGACGCCCACGGTGTCGGACAGCGCGCCTCCGGATTCCATCAGCGGCTCCAGATACTGGCTGCCGAGCGGGGCGATCAGCAGATAGCCGACCGGCAGGGTGGACCAGGCGACCAACTGGTTCAGCGCCATCACCCGTCCGTGGAACCGCTGCGGAACCTTCACCTGGACGATCGTGAGATAGATGCCGTTGAGCAGCGAGAGCGACGCTGACATGCCGAACACCCCGGCGCCCACCACGAGCAGGTCCGGACGCAGGCCCGTCAGCACACAGAAGAGCGCCAGCACCGGCACCATCAGCAGCATCCCGCGCATTCGCCGGCGCCGCGGCCCGCCCCAGATGCCCATCGCGAGTCCGCCGACCACCGCGCCCGAACCACCGGCCAGCGCCACCGTCGCCACCGAACCGAGGCTGGAGAAGCCGAGGACGAGGGGCGAGACGAGCTGGAAGAGGACCGGCAGGAACAGGTTGAGTACGGCGAAGAAGATCAGCATCGCCCGGAACCCGCGCTGCCCGACGACCAGCCGGAAGCCGGCCACGATCTCCTGACGCAGCGTCTCCCGCCGTCGGGAGGGCAGAGTGCGGGGGAAGCGCACGATCATCAGGACCGTCGCCGCCACCGTGTAGCTGATCACATCCAGCAGCAGGACCCCGCTCAGGCCGATCGCGGCCAGCATCCCGACCGCCGCCAGGGGGGCGATCACCTGGGCGATGCCGCCCGAGACCTGGACGGCACCGTTGGCGTGGCCGAGATAGCGCTTGGGCACGAGCTGCGGGATCGCCGACTGGAAGGCGAGCCGCTGCCCCGTGAGCGAGACCGAGAGAATCGCCATCAGTATCCCGACATGCCAGGGCCGCAGATTCCCGAAGGTGTTCAGCAGCGCCAGTAGCGCCTCGGCGGTACCGCAGACGATCGTCGAGATCAGCATCACCCGACGCCGGTCGATCCGGTCGACGAGACCGCCGAGTATTGGCGCCGCCAACAGCCCCGGCACGATGCCGAGCACCGCGAAGAGGCCGAACCAGGCGACCGAACCGGTCGAGAGGTAGATCCACAGGGGGAGGGCGAACTCGGTCAGCGCCGAGCCGGTCTGCGAGATGAGCTGAGACGCTGCCACCGCCACGAACCGCCGGGTGTCGCGCCGGGTACGCGGCGCGGCCTCGGCCGACGCGTCGGCGGTGCCGGAATCGTGGTGCACGCCGTCCAGCCACCAGGTCGCCCGCTCGGGCCGCCGCTCGCGCGTCAGCTCGGGCGCGTCGCCGTCGGCCACCGCCGGATGGACGGTGGTAACGATTTCGGCCAATTCGGCCGCCCGGTGTTTCAGGAAGTAGTGGCCGCCCTCATCCAGGACCGCCACGGCCGTCGTGGTGCCGAGGAAGCCCCACTCCCGGAACCGCTCGCGGTGGAACTCGGTGCCCGGGTCGGCCGATCCGATCACCGACACCACCGGCGTCGCCAGTCCGGTGGGAGGCTGCGCCAGCCGTTCCGTGAAGTACGCCTCGGCGGCCCGCGAGTCCTCGCGGACGTTGTGCACGATGGTGGTCAACTGCTCAGGCTCCAGGCCCTCCAGGTCGGCGCCCATCGAACGGAGCCAGTTCAGATGGAGCCGTCCGCTGCGCCGCCGGTCGAGCGCCGAGAAACGGGAGAGCAACCCGAGCAGGCCCTCGGTCGGCCGGGCGAACGGGAAGATCCCGCCCAGATAGACGGCGGCGGGCTCGCGCCCCGCTGCGCCCAGCCGCCGGGCCAGCTCGACGGCCAGCGCCGCGCCCACCCCACAGTGCCCGTACACCGCGACCGGTCCGGCCACCCCGGCCAGCACTTCATCGGCGCAGCGTCGGGCGACCTCCTCCAGCGGCAGCGACTCCTCGGACATGCCGAGGTCATGCCCGGGGACGGCGACCGCGTGCAGTGCGACGCCCGGCGGCAGGGCGTCGGCGAGCGGCTGGTAGACGACCGCGCTGCCACCGCCGTACGGCAGACAGACCAGGGAGAGCCTGACGGTGTCCGCGGATTGACGGGGTGTCAGTTCATGGAGCAGTCGGCGCGGGCCGCGTTCGTCCTCGGACTGGTCCGCCAGCGCGGCCAGCGCGGCCACGGTCCGTTCCTGGAAGACGTCCATCAGGGTGATCCGCGCCTCCGGACCGAGCACCCGGCGCAGGGCGGCCACCATCCGGATGGCCAGCAGGGAGTGGCCGCCGAGATCGAAGAAGTCGTCCTGCGCGCCGACGCGTGCCACGCCGAGCAGGGTGGCCCAGACATCGGCGATGGCCTCCTGGGTCGGAGTGCTCGGTGCGACGTAGTCGGCGTCCGCGCCGGGGCCGGCCGCACCGGGTTCGGGCAGGGCACGCCGGTCGACCTTGCCGTGGGCCTGCCGGGGCAGGTCGGGGAGGAGTACGAAACGGGAGGGGATCAGGTAGTCCGGCAGCTTCTCGGCCAGCAGCCGGCGCAGCTCGGCGACCGGAGGCGGCGCGGCCTCCTCGGCGGGCACCAGATAGCCGACGAGCGCGAGCTCCCCGGCGGGGCCGCGGGCAGCGGCGACGGCCTGGGCGACGCCGGGCAGCCGGGCGAGGTGGGTCTCCACCTCGCCGAGTTCGACCCGGTAGCCGCGGATCTTGACCTGGTCGTCGCCGCGGCCGAGGAACTCGACGGTGCCGTCGGAGCGGTACCGGGCGAGATCGCCGGTGCGGTACATCCGGGCCGGCCCGCCCTCCCCGGCGTCGACGAACGGGTCGGAGCGGAACCGTTCGGCCGTCAGCTCCGGCCGGCCGAGATAGCCGCGCGCCAGCCGGTCACCACCGATCCACAGCTCACCGGGCACCCCGGCCGGCACCGGTGCCAGATGGGCGTCGAGCAGATAGATCCGGGCGCCCGGCAGCGGGCGGCCGATGGGGGTGGTGGGTCCGGCGGCCGGCAGGTCGGGGTCGATCAACAGCGTGGTGACACCGACGGTGGCCTCGGTCGGCCCGTAGTGGTTGATCACCCGGCAGCCGGTACGGGCGCCGGCCTCGGCGAGTCGGCGGCTCCACTCCCACCCGGACGCCTCCCCGCCGAGAATCAGCAGGTGGCGCGGCAGCAGCAGCGCCTCGTCATCCACCTCGGCGCTCAGCGCGGCCAGATGGGAGGGGGTGAGTTTGACGCAGTCGATGCGCTGCTCGGCCAGGTAGGCGGCCAACTCGGGGCCGCCGGTGCGCGGGGCCAGCAGATGCAGGGAGCCGCCGGTGGTGAGCGAGAGGTAGAGGGTGGTCAGGCCGAAGTCGAAGGCCAGCGACTGGAGCAGGACGTACCGGGCGCCGTCGGGCAACCCGGCCTCGGCGAACCGCTGCCGCACCCCGTCGAGATAGGTGAGCACCTGACGGTGCTGCACCGCCACGCCCTTGGGGGTGCCGGTGGAGCCCGATGTGTAGATCACATAGGCCAGGTGGTCCGGGCCCGCGCCACTGTCGGGCGGGGTGTCGGGCACGGTGGCGAGCCGGTCCCGCAGCTCCTCCAGCAGCAGGACGGGTGCGTCCGAACCGGCCAGCAGGGCGCGGTGGGCGCCGGTGGTGACCAGCGCGACGGGCGCGGAGTCGGTCAGCATATGACCGAGGCGCTCGCGCGGCTGCTCCGGATCGAGGGGGACGTACGCCGCCCCCGACTTGAGCACCGCGAGCAGGCAGACGGCCTGTTCGAGCCCCTGGTCCAGACAGACGCCGACGACGGCGTCGGGTCCGGCCCCGGCGGCGCGCAGCAGATGGGCCAGTCGGTTGGCGCGCCGGTCGAGATCGGCGAAGGACAGCGTCCCGCCGCCGTGCGTGAGGGCCGTGGCGTCCGGGGTGCGGGCGACCTGCGCGGCGACCGCGTCGGCGAGGGTGGCGGCCGACGGCAGCGCGGTGCCGGTGTCGTTCCACTCGTACAGCAGGCGGTGGCGTTCTTCGGAGGTCAACAGGTCCAGTGTGTCGACCGGTGCGTACGGATCGGCGGCGACCGCGTCGAGCACGCGCTGCCAGTGCCCGGCCAGCCGGCCGACGGTGGCCGCGTCCCACAGATCGGTGCGGTAGGTGAGGAAGGCGTCCAGGCCGCCGTCGGTCTCGGTGCAGTACAGACCGAGGTCGAGATGGACGGCGCTGCCCTCGAAGGGGAAGGTCCCCCAGGTCAGTTCGCGGGGGCGGAACTCCTGGGCGCGGTGGTTCTGCAGTGCGAAGGAGACCTGGAAGAGCGGCGGCCGGCCGACCTCGCGCGGCAGGTCCAGTGCCTCGACCAGCCGCTCGAACGGCGTCTCCTGATGCTGCTGGGCCCCCAGCGCGGCGGTGCGGACCCGGGCCAGGACGGTGGCGAAGTCAGGGGAAGCCGTCCCGCTTCCCGTCCGGTCTCCTGCTCCGTCAGCAGCGCCTGTCCGCGCGCCCAGCTCG
Source organism: Streptomyces sp. NPDC020965 (assembly GCF_044333555.1). Lineage (NCBI taxonomy): Bacteria > Bacillati > Actinomycetota > Actinomycetes > Kitasatosporales > Streptomycetaceae > Streptomyces > Streptomyces sp. NPDC020965. The sequence goes on along the minus strand of NZ_JBIRRE010000008.1, from coordinate 152,573 downwards.
GCCCGTAGCGGCAGCATGGTGCTGAACAGGCCGATCAGGCCCTCGGTCTCCTCCATCTGACGGCCCGCGAACGGCGTGCCCACGGCGAAGTCGGGCTGCCCCGACCAACGACCCAGCACCACCTGGAACGCGGCCAGCAGGGTCATGTAGAGGGTGGCGCCCCGGGCGCGGGACAGTGCGCGGGCGGCCTGGTACGTGCGCGGATCGAGCCGGAAGGTGAAGGTCGCGCCGCCGGGGCCGGGCAGGGTGGGCCGGGGCCGGTCGGTGGGCAGGTCCAGCGGTGGCACACCCGCCATCGCGTCGCGCCAGTACCGCAGGTCCGCGGCGGCCCGGGGACGCTCCTGACGCTCGCGCTGCCAGTGCGCGAAGTCGCCGTAGCCCAGCGGCAGCGCGGACGGCGCGGGGCTGCCCCCGGCCGCCAGCTCCTGATAGCCGGAGAGCAGTTCGTCCAGCAGTACACCGGCGGACCAGCCGTCGCCGACCAGATGGTGCTGGCAGACCAGCAGCACATGGTCCTCGGCGTCCAGCCGCAGGAGGAGGGCGCGCAGCAGCGGCCCCTCCGCCACGTCGAACGGCCGGTCGACCTCGGCCTCGACCGCCGCACGGGCGGCGGTCTCCCGTGCGTCGACGGGCAGGTCGGTCAGCTCATGCAACTCCCAGGGCACGGTGAACCCGTCGGCTGGGGCGATGTGCACCCGGGGCGCGCCATCCGCGTCGGCGGGGAAGGCACTGCGCAGCGTCTCGTGCCGGACGGCGACCAGCCGCAGCGCCTCGGCCAGCAGCTCGGGCCGGAGCGGGCCGCGCAGTCGCCCGGCGGTCGGCAGTACATAGGCGGCGGTGCCGGGGGTCAACTGCTCGACGAACCAGAGCCGTTCCTGGGCGAGCGAGAGCGGTACCGGCACACCGGCCGGGCGCGGCGCGATGACCGGCCCCCCGGCGGCCTCGGCCGTGCGCTCCTGCCGGCGACGGGCGAGCAGGGCACGCTGTTCGTCGGTCAGCACGGGGCGGGGGCGACGGGTGGTCGGGGTGACGGGAGCGACGGCCGGGGTGGTCGGGATGACGGAAGCGACGGCCGAAGCGGTGGGGGTGTCGAGAGTGACGGCCGAAGCGGTCGGGGGTGCGGCTTGGTCAACGCGTTCCATCAGACCTCCTCCGCCAGCAGTTCCAGGGTGACGGCGTCCGCCACGGCGGCGACCGTGGGCTCCTCGTAGAACACCTGGAGCGGCACCTCGGCGCCGAGGCGGCGCCGGATCCGCGCCGAAACCTGAGTGATCGTCAGTGAATGTGCCCCGAGGTCGAACACGTCGTCGTACAGGCCGATGGAGGGCAGGCCCAGCACCTCGCACCAGATGGCCGCCACCTCGGTGGTCACCTCGTCCCACGGTTCGTCCGCGGGTCCGTCCGACGACCCGGTCCCGTCCGGGGCGGCCGGCGGATGTTCGCGGACCGGTTCGGGCAGGGCGCGCCGGTCGGTCTTGCCGTTCGGTGTCAGCGGGAGCAGTGGGAGTACGTGGAAGACACCGGGGACCATCACTTCGGGCAGTGTCAGTGCCAGGAAGGCCCGCAGCTCTGCGGCGTCCGGCGCGGGCACGCCAGGCCGCCAGACCGGGTAGCCGGCGAGCACCTGACCGCCGGGGTCGTCGGCGGAGCCGCGTACCGCGACGGCCGCCGCGGCCACGGCGGGGTGCTCCTGCAACCGGGCCTCGATCTCCCCCAGCTCGATCCGGTGACCGCGCAGTTTGACCTGGTCGTCGAGGCGGCCCAGGCAGTCGAGACCGCCGTCGGCACGCACCCGGGCCACATCACCGGTGCGGTAGTAGCGCGATCCGGTGCCCGGGTCGGTGATGAACCGCTCGGCGGTGAGTTCCGGCCGGCCGCGGTAGCCCCGGGCCAGGCCCGCGCCGCCGAGCGCCAGTTCACCCGCGACCCCGTGCGGTACGGGGCGCCCGTCCGGTCCCAGGATCAGGGCGGTGGTGCCGGCGATCGGCCCGCCGATGCTCACGTCGTCCGGTGCGGCGGGCAGTTCGACGGCGGTGGACCAGATGGTGGTCTCGGTCGGTCCGTAGACGTTCCAGAGCCGTCCGACCCGCTCGCGCAGCCGGCGGGCGAGCGGCAGGGGCAGCGCCTCGCCACCGCTGAGCGCCGTCAGCCCGGGGGCGGTCAGCCCGGCGTCCAGCATCAGCCGCCAGCCGGACGGGGTCGCCTGTAGATGGGTGACGGAGTGCCGTTCGACCAGATCCGTCAGCGCGCGGCCGTCCCGGACCTGCTCCTCACCGGCGATCACCACCCGGCCGCCGGTGACGAGGGGGAGCAGCAGCTCCAGGGCGGAGATGTCGAAGGAGAGCGAGGTGACGGCCAGCCAGACGTCCTCGGGGGAGGCGGTCAGCCGGTCGCGGAAGGCCAGCAGCAGATGGGCCAGCGCACCGTGCGGTACCTCGACGCCCTTGGGACGGCCGGTGGAACCGGAGGTGTAGATCAGGTAGGCGACGTCGTCCGGAGCGGCGGCGGGCAGCGGACCCGGGGGCGCCACTGGGTGCGGATCGGTGTCGAACAGGCCGTCCAGCAGCAGTGTCCTGCCGTGCCCGGCGACCCGCTCGGCGGTGCGCCGCTGGGCCAGTGCGACCGGCGCCCCGGCGTCGGCGAGCACGAAGGCGACGCGCTCCGCCGGGTACCCGGGATCGACCGGCAGATAGACGCCGCCGGCCAGGGTGACGGCGAGCACGGCGGCCAGCATCTCCGGCGAGCGCTCGGCGCATACGGCGACCACCGTGCCCGGTGTGACCCCGGCATCGACCAGCCGCCGGGCCAGCCCCGAGGCCGCCGCCGCCAGTTCCCCGTACGTGTGCGTGTGGTCACCGGCCGACACCGCCACCCGGTCGGAGTGGGTGGCGAAGGCGTCGGTCAGCAGCGCGGGCAGGGTGGCACCGGCGGCGTCGGCCGCCGGGTCCGGTCCGCGCAGCGGGGCCAGCTCCGCCTCGTCCAGCAGCGGAAGGTCGGCGAGCACGGTGCCGGGGGAGGCGGCTATCGCGCCGAGCAGCCGGCGCAGATGGGCTCCGATCCGCTCGGCCCGCTCGGTGGCCAGCGCTTCCGTCCGGTGCATGAGCAGCACGCCGAGCCGGTCCGGGCCGTCCACCAGATGCACCCGCAGCGCGCCGCGCGCGGTGCCGGGGAAGAGCACCCAGTCGATCGTGGTGCGCAGCCCCGCGAACTCGACCGGGGCGATGCGACGGCGGTATGTGAAGGAGACGGGGGCGAGCGCCACGCCGGGCCGCAGGCCCCGAACGGCGCGCGCCAACGGCACCCGGCGGTGCGGGTAGCCGCCGCGCAGTTCGGCGCGTACCTCGCGGGCGAACTCGCCGAAGGGCGTTCCCGGTGCGGGGGCGGTGACCACGGGCAGTTCATTGACGTGCGCGCCGATCCGGTCGGCGGTCTCAGGTCTTCGGGTGCCGAGGTCGACGGCGACCGCCGGGCGCTGGTTGCCGTAGCGCAGCAGCAGCGTGTGCACGGCGGCCAGCAGCAGTTCGAAGAGGGTGACGCCGAGCTTCTCGGCGGTCACGACGAGATCGGCGCGCAGCCGCGGATCCAGGTCGAAGGCCACGGCCGAGCCGGGACCGACGCCGTCCTGGCACTGGGCCAGGCCCGGGAGCAGGACCTCCGCGTCGGGCAGCGGCCGGCCGGCCCAGTAGGCGGTCGCCGCGGCCAGCGCGTCCCGCTCCGTGCCCGTGTCCGTGTCCATGTCCGGGGAGGGGGCGGGGGCGGGGGCCGCGCCGGCCGGCTTCGGCACGGCGAGCGGAGCCAGTGGTTCGGGGGCCGGTCCCGCGCCGGTGCGGTGGGCGTAGCAGGCCGCGAGGTCGGTCAGGAACACATCGGTCGAGGTGCCGTCGAAGGCGATGTGGTGCACCACCACGAGCAGGGTGGCGTGTGTCTCGTCGGTGCGCAGCAGGGTGAACCGGGCCGGTGGGCCGGCCGCGAGATCGAACGGCGCCGCGCTCAGCTCGGCCAGCTCGGCGGCCAGCCGGCCGCCGGTCGACCGGCGTACCACCAGCTCCGGGACCGGACCGGCGCCGAGCACGGGCACACCGTCCACCTCCCGGACGGTCAGGGCCAGTGCGGGATGGCGGGCTGCCAGGTCGGCGCAGGCGGCGGTCAGCGCCGGCTCGTCCAGGGCTCCCTCGAAGTGCGCGGCGAACGGCATGTGGTGGACGGAGCCGAGCGGGGCGAGCCGCTCGTTGACCCAGATGCCCTGCTGGGCATGGCTGGTAGGGGTGCTGATCACAGGAATTTCCTCAGTCTGTCCGACGGGACGGCGGTACGGCGAAACGGCGAAACGGCGGTACCGCGATACGGCGGTACGGCGAAATGGCGCGATGGCGCATCGGCGGTGAGGTTGGTGAGATCGCTGAAGTCGGTGAGGTCGTGAGGTCGTGAGGTCGTGGAGTGGGAGACGGGAGCGGGGGAGGGGAGGGGAGGGGAGGGGAGGTCGTCCCGGCACCGCGGCCCCTGGGACGGGGCCGCGACTCAGTGACCGGCTGCGGTCAGCGCGGTCGTGAACCCCTCGGCCAGCTCGGCGATGTCGGCCTGCGCGAAGGCCAGCGCATTGAACTGGATCCAACAGTTCAATCCGCCGTCCGGCTGTTCGACGACGGTCAGCTCGGGAACCCCGAGGTCACCGCCGGGTAGTGGCCAGGGCACGGTGGTGCCGCGCGGCAGTACCCAGGGCTCGCAGAGCAGACCGGGCAGATGGGCGTCGGCGGCCCAGTTCTCGTAGCGCAGCCAGGCCGGGAACGCCACCACCGACGGTTTGAACTCGGAGTACGGGTACAACTGGTGGTCCAGCGCACCGGTGGCGGCCAGCCGCACCCGCTCCGCCAGCTCGGCGAAGCCCGGCCCCCCGGAACAGTCCACCCGTAGCAGCAGCGACTGCACCAGACAGCCGACCGCCCGCTGCGCCTCGGGCCTGGTCCTGCCGGGCACCGGAGTCATCAGCACCAGGTCGGACTGGCCGCTGCGGGTCGCCAACAGTCCGCTCCACAGGGTGGCGACCGCCATGAACGGGGTGACCCCGAGGAGCCCGGCCCGCTCCCGCAACCGGCCGGCGGGTGCGGCGGCCACGGTGAACGGATACGCGGTGGTGTGCACCTGCTCGACGGCGCGCCGGCCGGGGAAGGGGTCGACGGCGGACGGAGCGCCGTCGAGCGCGGCGGCGAAGTGCCGGCGACCGGCCGGCCAACGGGAGTTCGACCAGCGGACCAGGTCCTGGTACGGCATGGCCTGCTCGGGCAGCCGCGGTGTCCGACCGCGTCGCAGGGCGTCGTGGCCCAGCCCGAGTTCGTGCAGGAGGACGCCGATTGACCAACCGTCGGCGACCATGTGATGGACCGCGAGCAGCACGATGTGGTCCTCGGCGCCGCGGCTGACCACCAACAGCCGGGCGGTCGGGTCCTCGCCCAGATCGGTGAGGCGGTCCCGCTCGGCGATCAGCAGCGTGTTCACCTCGGCATCGGTGGCGCCGGGCGCGTCCAACAGGGTGATCCGGGACCGGGGTTCCTCGTCCAGTACGGTGCGGACCAGCCCGGGGACATCGCCGGGGACCGGCACGAACCGGGTGCGCAGCGCCGGGTGGCGCCGGACGACTTCGGTCAGCGCCCGACCGAGCGCCTCCCGGTCCAGTCGGTCGGTCACCCGGAAGAGCGCGGTGACGGCGCCCACGTCGCGCCCGGACTCCTCGGCCATCCAGTCCAGGAAGTTCTCCTGCTGGCTGGTGAGCGGAACGATGTGTGGCTGGGCCCGTAGCGCGCGGAGGAAGGGCGGGATCGCCTGGTCGGCCTCTTCCGCTTCCTTCGCCTCGTCCGCCTCGCCGGTCCGCGCCGGTGCGGCGGTCGTCGCGCCCGCCTCCAGCCAGGCGGCCTGCGCCCGCAGCGACGGACGGCCGAAGACGAGCGCGGAACCCGCCTCGACCCCGAACCGCTCCGAGACGGCCGCCGCCAGTTGGACGGCCCGGAAGGAGTCGCCGCCGAGCGCGAAGAACTCCTCGGCGACATCCCCCACCGGGCGGCCCAGCACCTCCTGCCACAGCTCCGCGAGCCGCAGCTCCGTCGCGGTGGCGGGCGGACCCCCGACCGGCCGTGCGGCCGACGGTGCATCGGGGGCGTCGAAGACCGGGCGCAACCGGTGCTTCAGCACCTTGCCGGTGGCGTTGCGCGGCAGGTCGGTGGCGAACAGGATGCGCACCGGGAGTTCGGGGCGGCTCAGCCTGGTGCTGAGGAACAGCCGTAGTCCGTCCAGGTCCAGCCCCTCGGCCGCCGGCACCACCACAGCGACCGGCACCGCGCCCATCACCGGGTGCGGAACGCCGAGCGCCGCCGCGTCGGCGACCCCCGGGTGCTCGTGCAGCGCGTCCTCGATCCGCAGGGTGGAGACCTTCAGCGCACCGGACTTGATGACATCGCTCTCCCGATCCACCAGGTAGAGATAGCCGTCCGCGTCCAGCCGCCCGAGGTCGCCCATCCGCACCCAGCCGTCCCGGAAGACTCCGGACCCGGCGGCCGGGTCGCCGACATAGCTGCGCTGCGGTCCCGGCTGGCGCAGCCAGACGTCGCCGACCTCACCGGCCGGCAGTTCTCCGGCGTCCGCGTCGAGGACGCGCAGGTCGCGAGGGTCGGTCGGGCGGCCCACCGAGCCGGGCCGCGTCAGATCGACCACCATGGAGAGCTGTGCGGGCACTGCCTCCGCCGAGGTGTACACATTGACCACGGTGGCCTTGGGCAGCGCCTCGGTCAGTGCGTGGGCGACGGGCACCGGCAGGGCGGCGGCCGATGAGCTGAGCAGCAGCACGCTGGACAGGTCGCGGCGGTCCGGCACACCGGAGTTGAGCAGCTCGATGGCCATCGACGGCACCAGGAAGACGGTGCCGATCCGGGACTCCTCCACCGCCCGCCCGAACTCCTCGGCGTCGAAGCGCGGCAGGACCACGGTGGTGGGTGCGCCGGTCAGGGCGCCGAGCAGCATCATCTGGCCCGCATTGGTGCCGATCGGGAAGGCGTGGATGGCGTGCCGGGAGTGGGCGTACGGGCGCGGGCGGGGGTTGAGCCGGTGACCAGCCGTGAGGTTGGCGTGCGAGGCGAGAACTCCCTTCGGGTCACCGGTGGTTCCGGAGGTGCCGACCACCTGGGCGGGGTCGTCGGGCGCGGGCCGGGCAGGTGGTTCACCGTCGCCGGGCGGCGTGGCCTCGACGGCGGCGAGGGTGTGGTCGGTGACACCGGGCAGGCCGGGCAGATCGGTGCCGCGGAGTACCGCGCCGGCCCCGCACAGTTGGGCGAGCCGGGCGGCCTCCGGCTCGGCCAGATCGGCGCGCAGCGGCAGTGCCGCGGCTCCCGCGTAGTGAACGGCCAGGAACGCCACCGCGTACTGGTCCCACGCCCGGTCGGCGAAGCGCAGCGCCACCAGATCGCCGGGCCGTACGCCCGCGTCCGCCAGACCCCGGGCCGCCCGTACGGCCCGCTCGCGCCAGGCTCGGTAGGTCAGCGTGCCGCCGCCGTGCACCTGGATGGCGACGCCGTCGGGTTGACCGGCGGCCCGGGAATCCAGCAGGTCGGGGACGGTCAACGGAGTGGGTGAAGCGTTGATGGTGCCCTCCAGGAGCGGTGGCCTGCTGGGGAATTGACCCTGGAAATCTGGTGATACGAGAGGTGGTCATGGGCATAGCGTGCGGCCACCGCCCATGGGTATGGTCTGGACCATTCGGCGGGGCACGCGAAGAATAGCGCGCTGTGTCGCAACTGTGTGGTCCTGTTGGAGAGTTCGTGAAGATTGATTGGGTCGGCCCTGGTGGGCCACCCTTGGCCCGGTGCGTATGAGGGCCGCGGTGACACCCTTCCTCGGGAGGGCGCAGGCGTGCGACGGGGGGCTCGTGGGGGGCTTCCTGGATCCGGAAAGGCCCGATATGACGGCAGTCACCACCCGTACTCACCCGTACACCGCCATCCGGCACGAGAACGCGCCACGACCACCGTCGGCCGCCGGCACGCTCCCTCTGACCCTCTGACCCCTCTGGGCCCCCGCCCCCGCCCGCGCCGGATGTCGTGTGCCGGATGACGTCTGCCGTGCGCCGCGGGAGAGTGCAGCGGGTTCACCCGGCTCCGGCCCGGGGCCCCGTCCATCCCCGACGCATCAGAAACGCCCTAGCGAGTAGGAAGAACCCATGCTGTACGCGGGAATCGCCTGGACCGCCGACGGTTACGACGTCGAGCTGATCGACGCCGGGGGAGACCGGGCGCTCCCTCCGACGAGATGGGGCGCGGAACGGGTGCCCGAGCTGACCCGATGGCTCGGCGGCGCCGGCCGGGAGCCCGGACTGCCGTGCGTCATCGTCGTGGAGAGCACGAACGGACTGGTGGACGGCGTGCTGACGGCGGCCGGGCTCGACGTCTACCGCGCCGACCCCTGGGTACTCCCCGAACGGCCCGCCTTCGGCTCCGTATCGGCCCGCGCCCTGGCTGACCGGGCCAGAACCGACCTCGCCTCCCTCTCCCCGCTGACCGCGGAGGGCGGCGGGCAGTCCGGGCGGGACGACGACTACCACGACGGGATCCGTCGCAGCGCGTCGGTGGAGTCGGCGCTCACGCTGGCGGGCCGCTGCTTCCGGCACGGCGCGCGTGACCGCCAGGAGATCGCCCTCACCTTCGACGACGGGCCCGATCCGGTCTTCACCCGGCAGGTCCTCGACATCCTCGACCGGTACGGCGTGCGGGCCACCTTCTTCTGCGTCGGACTGCACGTCAACGCACTCCCCGACGAAGTGCGGCGGATCACGGACGCGGGGCACGACATCGGCAACCACACCTGGTCGCACCCCTTCCTGCCGGATCTGACCGCCACACAGTTCCGGCTCCAGATCGAGCGGACCAGCGCGGCCTTCGAACGGTCGGTCGGCGAGGCGCCGACGCTGTTCCGCCCGCCGTACGGTGCGCGCACCCCGGAGGCGCTGGGCGAACTGCTCCCCGACGGACCGGCCCTGGCGCTCTGGGACGTCGACTCCTGGGACTGGGCCAGGCCGGGACCCGAGAAGATCACCAAAACGGTTCTGGACCACGCACGGCCGGGTTCCATGATCCTGATGCACGACGGCGGGGGCGACCGCCGAGAGACCGTGCGGGCACTGCCCGCGGTCATCGAGGGGCTCCTCGAACGCGACCTCCGCTTCGTCCCGGCCGGCGAGCTGAGAGCCATGGCCATGTGACCGGAGCCCGGCGCCCCGGCCCACGGAATGCCCCCGGGCCGGGGCGAGCGCGGGTCACCTACCGGGCGGATGAGGACCGTCAGTGCTTCCCCCCGGCGCATCAGAATGACGCGTCCACCACCCGCCGACGCTCCCGCTACGGCAGGTGCTCGCCCACGGCCGCGGCCATCGCCGCCATCCCCGCGTCACTGGGATGGAGCCCGTCTCCCGAGTCGTACGCGGGGGCCATCTCATCGCCGCGGCCGGGTCGCGGATCGGCGAGCACCCGGTCGAGGTCGACCACCGCGTCGAACTCCCCGCTGGTGCGGATCCAGTCGTTCACCGCATCGCGGACCTCCTCCTTCCGGGGGGTGTAGTAGGCGGCGTACCCCTTGAACGGGGTGAGGGTGGCTCCGACCACCGTGACTCCGCGCCGGTGCGCCGCCCGGATCAGCGCCCGGTGCCCCTCGATGAGTTGCTCGGCGCTGACGGCGGGAAGGCCGCCGCACCCACTGTCGGGCAATCCGCCGCGGCCGATGTCGTTGATGCCCATCAGGACGACGGCGGTACGGGCCCCGGCCCGGTCGAGGACATCGTGGCGGAAGCGGGTGAGCCCCTTGTCGCCGAAGCACGGGGAGTCGGCGAGGAGCGCGTTGCCACTGATCCCGGAATTGACGACGTTCAGGCGCCGCCCGTCGGCGAGCAGCCGCTCGCCGAGCCGGTCGGGGTAGCGGCGGTCCGTCCCCGGCGTGGAGCCGTAGCCATCGGTGATGGAGTCCCCGAAGGCGACGACACCGCCTTCGTTCCGCACCCCCCGCACCTCGACGTCGGAGAGGAGGTAGTGGGACCCACTGGTCTCCCCGAAGGCGTCACCGGAGGTGTGGTGGGTACGGTCACCGGCGGCACGGTACGCGGTGGTGAGACCGAGTTCGTGGAAGGTGACGGGACCGGTGGCGGCGGCGAAGTACAGGGTGACGGTGAGCCGCTCCCCGGGCCGTACCCGCATCCGTACGGGGTCCGAGTACCGCTCCGCCCCGATGGCGACGACCGCGCCATCCCGCTCGCCGAAGCGCAACTCCCGGACGGACCCGGGGCGCACCGCCGCACCCTCGCCCGCCCTGGCGACCGTCGCCCGCGCCAGGTGGAGCGGCTGCTTCCCGTACCGGTTGGAGAACCGGATCCTGAGCTGTGCGCCCGCGGCCCCGACCCGGACCACCTGCCGGACGCTCTGGTCGGTGAATCCGTCCCAGGACCAGCCGGGCCAGGTCCACGGGAGGGGCGGTACGGGGTGGTGGAGGGCGGCACCCCAGGCGCTGGTCCAACTCCCCCCGTCCGCGCCACGGTTCCGGTCCGCCATGACCGGGGCGGGAGCCATCGCCACCGTGGCCATCACGGCCGCGGAAACCAGGGCGGACGAGCGGACGCGTCGGTGCCGTAAACGCACGGGGGACTCCTTCGGTGCCGGGTGGGGCGGAACGAACCTATCCAGCATCCGCCCGGAAGGGGAACAGGGCGCGACGGGTGGCGGTCCGCCCGGTGCGACTTCCGCTCGCAGGCGGGGCCACCGGGCTCACTGCCGGCCGGCGTGCTCCTGTTCGTCCGCCCCCGGGTGGTGCGGGGCCAGGCCCGCCGACCACGCCCACGCCCCTGGCAGTCCGCGCGTGACGGAAGCCCCCCGGCACAGCGCCGCCGACCGTCTGGGCGGCTCGGCCCGGACGGCCGGCGGCGGATGGTCCGGCGGCGGATGGTCCGGAGGCGGAGGGTGCGAACCGTTCGCGGTACGGGTCACGGCCTCCGCGGAGGCGGAGAGGCTAGGTCACCAGCGCGCGGCCTTGGCGTGGAAGGTCAGGCCCGGCCATGCCTCAACCGGCGTGGCCGAGCGCACGATCTTGCCCGCGCACAGTCCGCGTTCGGCGAGGCCGTCGACAATCTTCGGAATGGCCGCGAGCGTCGTCTGTAGACCGTCGTGGAGCAGGATGATGCCGCCCGGCCGCACCGTGAGCGCATTCGCCACGATGGTGTCGGTGGAGATACCGCTCCAGTCGACCGTGTCGGCCGTCCAGATCACCTCGGTCATCCCGAGCCGCGCCGCGTCCTGCCGGGTCCGCGCGTCGGTGCTCCCGAACGGCGGCCGGAAGAGGGCCGGCGCCCGGCCCGTCTGTGCCCGGATGATGCGGCTGGTGTCGCGCAGTTCCGCGAACGCGGCGGCCGGGTCGAGTCCGACGAGATCCGGGTGGGTGTACGAGTGGTTGCCGATCCGATGGCCATCGGCGGCGATCCGTCTGGTCCCGTCGGGCTGGGCCTGGGCCAGTGTTCCGGTCACGAAGAACGTGGCTCTGACCCGCCCGGCGTCGCGCAGCGCCTTCAAGTACGCGGCCGTGCTGGTCGTGGGGCCGTCGTCGAAGGTGATGGCCACATAGCCCCCGGAGCACTGACGCCCGGAGTCGGCCTGCGCGGCCCCCGGTGTCAGCGCGAACGACATCAGGGCCGCCAGGGCGGCGCCGAGCCATATCCGCGACCTGCCTCGCTTGTTCATGCCGAGCTTCCTCTCGATCGATGGATCGTCGTGGCAGGGGAGGCTCAGAACAGCTCGAAGCGTCGGTTCACGCAGCACGTGTGGTGTGCTCCGGCCCCATGTGCCGCTCCACGCCCGCCCCTTTGACGCGAGGCCGGATGCACTCGCACGCCCGTGCGAGCTCCGGCCGGGCACCATTGAACGCGAGCGGGTGGTGCTGCGGAGCGGTAATCCAGGATCTCGCACAGCCTTCCGCCGGCCGGCGGGGAGTCAGCGCGAGCCGCACCCCCTGTCGGTGGCAGGGGGTGGGGATCAGGAAGGGCGCGCCGGTGTCAACTCCGCGTTCAACCCGGCCAGACGGTCCGCGGGCACCAGGCCCGGCAGCAGGGTGAGCCAGAGGCCCGTCATCTCACCGGCGAGGTCGTCGTCCGACCTGTCAGCGCCGGGGATGTGCGCGAGCGAGAGCCCGGTGAAGGCCGCCAGGATCAGTCTCGCCGTCCGCCCGGTGTCGACGCCGGGCAGTAGGTTGCCCTGTTCCCGGGCCTCGGAGAGCAGTCGCGTGCACGTGGTGAGCCAGCAGTCGAGCGGCCGTGGCAGGGCCGGGCCGCCCACGGTGTGCTCGGACATCAGGCGCATACCGGCTCGCATACCGGCTTCCCGCTGGTAGCTGTCGACGATCTGCCGGGACAGTTCGAGCAACAGCCGCAAAGAGTCGGGGTATTGGGGGCGCAGTCGCGTCAATAGCTCGGGCCAGGGGGCGTAGTGGGTGTCGATGACCGCGGCGGCCAGCGCCTCCTTCGTGGGGAAGTGGAAGTACAGCGCACCCTTGCTGACCTCCAGGCGCGCCACCACGTCTTCGAGGCGGGTCTCGGGGTATCCGCGTTCCGCGAAGGCCGCCGCCGCCGCTTGGATGAGGGCGTCTCGTGTCGTCTCAGACCGCTTGGTCATGCTGTCCGCCGTTGTCGTCGGGTGAACGTCGGGAAGGTCGCCCGGTGCTTCCCCGTCCGAGTGCGTGCCGGGGTGCCCGGTGGTGGAGAATTTCGCACGACGTCATTCGTACGAACTCACCCGCGCCGGCGCTCCGTCACTCGGACGCGCCCACGGGGGTGAAGCCGCTCTCCGGTCCACGCGCCGGAAGCGGTGGGCCGGAGAAGGTCATTGCCCGGCATCTGCGTTGTGCCGCTCGCTATCAAGCGATTCGACGGCAGTCGCAAGGACTCCGGTATATCTGAGAACCTCCTGGCCGGTCGTCTGAATCGCCTTGTTTAATACGGGAGTTCGGAATTCTTTCCTTACCAGGGCCGGCTGGTACGACATGACTACCACATCACGCGGACGGGCCGCGACCTCCCGCCAGCCGTGATGGCCTTGATGTATGGGTGTCCCGCCGGCTGTCGGGCGGGCCCCGCTCTGCGCTCCGTATCGGGCCCATCGGGTGCGGCGGGCGGGTGTGCGCACGGCTGACCTGCGATATATGCGAACGGCTTCCGATGAACCGCGAGGCGACCGCCGGTGGGATCCGATAGAGCCGGGGCGAACGGGGCCGGATGGCGGTTCGGCATTCTGGAAGACGATGTGCCGGAACCGGACCGCCGTGTTTGGCGTTGCCGACTCACATGACTCCGAAAGGGATGTCCGCGGCATTCCGGTCCGCCGCAGAGAAAGTGGCGCAGTATGTCCCCTGGACTTCTCCCGTGCGTCGGTGCCCCTGGCGTTCCCGTGGGAGTGCGGGAGCGGGGTGGGCGTGAGGTCCGCCGCACTCGGGGGTGGGCTGGCCGGGGGAGGCGCATGACGGCACCGGCCGGCTCGGGTCGGCCGGCGCCGATCCGGGCGTCGGCCGATGGACCGCTACTTCCCGCGGGGCGGGCATACGCCTGGAGAGATCCATCAGAGGCGCCTGAGGTGTCGGGCGCCGGCCGATACAGCGCACGCGCGGAGATGCCGGCCCCCCGTCCCTGGTCCCACGATGGTCCTTTGCGTCGCATGTCCATGACACGCCATGGAGAGGAGACCCCTCATACCGAACGATTCCGCCCCGCCGTACGGGCTTCTTGACGGCGCCGGCGCCCCCTGCCGTGGGCGAGCCGGCCGGGGGGCCCGGGTTCCCGTACCGCGGCCGGCCGCCACCGAGCGGTCGGGGGGACACCGTACCGACGGGGGTCGCACGCGCTTTTCGCGCGGGTCGCCCGCCGACGCGAGTTGAGCACTATTGAAGTAGACGCCGCTTCGGTCCCCTGTGAGGATTCGAAATCGCGTCACCCCGGATATCCGAGAGAACCTCAACGAGGGGCGGTAGAGTGCGATGTCGGCTAGTTTACGCGCGCTGAGGCGTCGTATTCTCACACCCAGTACGTCGGCTGTGAGCCTCGATAAGAGGGGCTTCCACAAGAAGGATCCGGCCGCTCAGAAACTCCTGGAATCCGTCGGTCTGGGATTCCTCGAAGGCTATGGTCACGCCGTCGAGGCGCGCACGCTGGCAGAGATGGAGCATCGGCTGGCCGGAGTGCCGATGGAGCTCCGCGGGTTCGCGTACGAGGGCGCGGCCATGGGCTGCACCATGCTCGACGCGCTCCCCGGCAGCTCCGGTCGGCGGTTGGCCGGACTCCTCTCCGGAGAAGGCCGTCACCATATCTATATGGCCTATGTCGGGATCGGCTGGGCCATGGCCAGACTGCCCAGGTTCATGTGGCCCGATCTGACGCGCACCTCTCCGCTGCTCAGATGGCTCATCCTCGACGGATACGGCTTCCACCAGGCGTACTTCAGCACCGAGAAATATGTGCACGGTCAGTTCCAGGACCCCTCCTTCCCCTGGCGCGCCGGCCCCGCCTCCTATGTGCACCGCGCCATTGACCAGGGGATCGGCCGGGCACTGTGGTTCGTCGGCGGCACCGACGCCGATGTGGTGGTCACGCTGATCGAAGGGTTTCCCGAGGGGCGCCGGCCCGATCTCTACGGTGGCGCTGGGCTGGCCGCGACCTATGCCGGCGGAGCCGAGGAGGCCGAGCTGAGCCGCTTGTTGGAGCGCTCCGGACGCCACCGTTCCCGAGTGCAGCAGGGTGCGGCGTTCGCGGCCGAGGCCCGTGAGAAGGCGGGCGTGACCGTGGCCCACACCCACCTCGCCACCCGGGTCCTCTGCCGGATGGACCCCGAGGCGGCGGCCCGGCTGTGCCGGGAGACGTGTCCCCCCGATTCGCCGGCTACCGGGGGATACGCCTATGAGGAATGGCGCCAGCGAATAGTCGATACGTTCGTTTCACAAGGGGGTGCTGGAACGTCATGACCGTGCGGACCCGAATGCGCAGTGAACTTCCTGGAGTTCTCGCTCTCGTTCTCATGGTGGGTCTCTTCTTCGCCGTACGCCCGCCGTCTCCTTCGGCGGCGGAAGTGGCGCGCATGGCGGACGGCTACGCCTTCACACCGCAATCCATCGCCATGCCGTCGGGATACCCGCAACAGTCCATCCGCAAGGTGAACAAGGACTACAAGCACATCGATGCGTGGATCTCGTCGGTCGGCGCGAGCATCGCGATGAACGACGTCGACGGCGACGGTCTCTCCAACGACCTGTGCACCACCGACCCCCGTATCGACCAGGTCGTCCTGACACCCACACCGGGCAAGGGCGCGGACCGCTACCGGCCGTTCGCGCTGGATCCCGCTCCGCTGCCGATGAGCAGGGTCATGGCACCGATGGGCTGTAACGCCGGTGACTTCAACGAAGACGGAAGCATCGACCTGCTCGTCTACTACTGGGGCCGGACCCCCATCATCTTCCAGGCGAAACCAGGCATCGACGACCTGACCGCCGCAGCGTTCGAGCCCGTCGAGCTGATGCGCGACGTGGGCGTCACGGAGTACACCGGGCCGCAGTGGAACAGCAACGCCGCCACGGTCGCCGACTTCGACGGTGATGGGCACGACGACATCCTCATCGGCAACTACTTCCCCGACAGCCCGGTGCTCGACCCGTCCAAGGACGGCGGTGTGCAGATGAACGACTCGCTCTCCCAGGCCAGGAACGGTGGCGAGGACTTCATCTTCCGCTGGACCGAGACCGGCTTCGAGAAGGTGGACGGCGCGCTGCCCAAGTCCGTCAGGACCGGCTGGACGCTCGGCGCGTCCGCCACCGACCTCGACGGCGACCAGCTCCCCGAGCTCTATCTCGTCCATGACTTCGGGACCTCCCGGCTGCTGCACAACACCTCAAGCCAGGGGAAGATCAAATTTAAGGTGGTGGACGGCCCGCGCGACCCGATGACGCCCAAGTCCAAGCAGCTCGGCCGTAGCTCCTTCAAGGGGATGGGCGTCGACTTCGGGGACCTCGACGGCGACGGCCTCTACGACATGTTCGTCAGCAACATCACCACCTCCTTCGGCATTCAGGAGTCCAACTTCACGTTCATGAACACGGCCAAGGACCAGGACGATCTGCGCGAGTCGTTCCAGAACGGGGTGGCGCCCTTCGAGGACCGCAGCGCACCCCTGGGAACGGCCTGGTCCGGCTGGGGCTGGGACGTGAAGATGGGCGACTTCGACAACAGCGGCGAACTGGAGATCACCCAGGCCACCGGGTTCGTCAAGGGCAAGACCAACCGCTGGCCCCAGCTCCAGGAGCTGGCCACCTCCAACGACATACTGACGTCCGACCCCGACTGGTGGCCGCACGTCGGACGCGGCGACGACCTCAGCGGCGACCAGACCTTGCGCTTCTGGGAGAAGGGCGAGAACGGCCGTTACGTCAACCTCGCCGGCAAACTCGGCATGGCCGTGCCCACGCCCACCCGCGGTATCGCCACCGGTGACGCCGACGGCGACGGCCGGCTCGATATGGCGGTCGCCCGGCAGTGGGGCGAGCCCGTCTTCTACAGCAACCAGAGCCCGGACACCGGCGATTTCCTCGGCCTGCGGCTCACCCACCCTTCCGGTTCCCCCGTCGTCGACGCCCAGGCCACCGTCACCCTGCCCGACGGTTCCCAGCGGATCAGCCGGGTCGACGGCGGCGGCGGCCACTCGGGCAAGCGCAGCCATGACATCCACATCGGCCTCGGCGACGACGCTGAAGGACCGCTGAAGGTGCGGCTGCGCTGGCGGGACCGGGCCGGCGTGACACACGACCAGGACCTCCGACTGAGCAGCGGCTGGCACTCGATCCAGCTCGACACCGCAGCGAAGGAGAAGTGACGGACATGGCCGAGCAGCAGACTGCCCCACCGCGCCACGATCCGAAGGTCATCACGGCTCTGCGCCGGTTCGCGATCTCGATCACCGTCCTGAACATCCTCGGCTACACGGTCCTGGGCTTCGAACAGGCGTGGACCTGGCCTCTGATCGCGGTCGCCACCGCCTACACGGTCGAGATCGCACTGGAGGCCGTGGCGGCCCGGCTGGAGCACCGGAGGCCCCGCTTCGCGGGCAACGGCCCGCGCGGGATGGTCGAGTTCCTCTTCCCCGCGCACATCACCGGCCTCGCGCTGAACATGCTCATCTACGTCAACGACCGGATCTGGGTGATGGTCTTCGGCGTCGTCGTCGCGGTCGGCGCCAAGTGGGTGCTGCGCGCCCCGCTGCGCGGCAGGATGCGGCACTACATGAACCCGTCCAACTTCGGCATCACCATCGTCCTGCTGCTCTTCCCGTGGGCCAGCATCGCACCGCCGTACCAGTTCACGGAGCATGTCGACGGCTTCATCGACTGGCTCATCCCGGTCATCATCGTCCTGGCCGGCACCATGATCAACGCCAAGCTCACCGACCGCATGTGGCTGATCGGCGCCTGGGTGATCGGCTTCGCCCTCCAGGCGATCCTGCGCGGTCTGCTCTTCGACACCGCGATCCCCGCGGCGCTGGGCATGATGACCGGCGTGGCCTTCGTGCTCTTCACGAACTACATGATCACCGACCCCGGCACCACCCCGTCCAAACGGAGTGGCCAGGTCGCGTTCGGCGGCGGCGTCGCGCTGATGTACGGAGTCTTCACCGCCGTGGGCATCGCGTACGGCATCTTCTTCGCCACCGCCGCCGTCTGTCTCGTCCGCGGCGGGTACCTGTGGTGGCTGGACATCACCGAGAAGCGCCGCGAGAACCTCGCGGAAGCCCCGCACCCGGCCGACACCGCCGCGACACCGCTCGTGGCCCCCGGGGCGGACAAAGAAGCCGTGGCCGCGTGATGACCAGAATCGCCATCGTCGGGATGGCATGTCACTACCCGGACGCCAACACCCCGCGCGAACTGTGGGAGAACTCACTCGCCGGCCGCCGGGCGTTTCGCCGGCTGCCCGATGTGCGCATGCGGCTGGCGGACTACTGGGACGCGGACCCGGCGACCCCCGACCGCTTCCACGCCCGCAACGCCGCGGTCATCGAGGGCTACGAGTTCGACCGGCTCGGCCACAAGATCGCCGGAAGCACCTACCGCTCCACCGACCTCACCCACTGGCTCGCCCTGGACACCGCGGGGCGGGCGCTGGCCGACGCGGGCTTCCCCAACGGCGACGGGCTGCCCAAGGAGCGCACCAACGTCGTCGTCGGCAACACCCTGACCGGCGAGTTCACCCGGGCGAACGTCCTGCGACTGCGCTGGCCGTACGTCCGCCGCGTCTTCGCCGCGGCGCTCAAGGAGCAGGACTGGGACGACGACCGGCTCGCGGGCTTCCTGGACGACGTGGAGGCGGCGTACAAGAGCCCGTTCCCGCCCATCAACGAGGACACCCTCGCCGGCGGCCTCTCCAACACCATCGCCGGCCGGATCTGCAACCACTTCGATCTGGGCGGTGGCGGCTACACCGTCGACGGTGCCTGTTCCTCGTCGCTGCTTTCCGTCACCCACGCCGCGCGATCACTCCTCGACGGCGACACCGATGTCGCCGTCACCGGCGGGGTCGACCTGTCCATCGACCCCTTCGAGGTCATCGGCTTCGCCAAGACCGGCGCCCTGGCCACCCACGAGATGCGGGTCTACGACCGCCACGCGAACGGCTTCTGGCCCGGTGAGGGCTGCGGCATGATCGTACTGATGCGCGAGCAGGACGCACTCGCGGCCGGCCACCGGATCTACGCCACCATCGCGGGCTGGGGCATCTCGTCCGACGGGCAGGGTGGCATCACCCGGCCCGAGGAGAGCGGCTACCGGCTGGCACTGCGGCGCGCCTATCAACGCGCCGGTTTCGGCATCGAGAGCGTCTCGCTGTTCGAAGGCCACGGCACCGGTACCGAGGTCGGCGACACCACCGAACTGGGGGCCCTCATCCGGGCCCGTACCGCCGCCGACCCCACCGCCCCGGCGGCCGTGATCAGCTCGGTCAAGTCGATCATCGGACACACCAAGGCGGCGGCCGGGGTGGCAGGACTCATCAAGGCCGCGATGGCGATCGACGAGGAGATGCTGCCGCCAGCCGTCGGCTGTACCGAGCCCCACCCCCTGCTCGCCGGGAACCCGGCCTCGCTGAGGGTGCTGCGCAAGGCCGAGGCATGGCCCGACACGGCCCCGGTGCGGGCCGGAATCACCGCCATGGGCTTCGGCGGCATCAACATCCATGTGGTCCTGGACAAGGTGGGCGGCGCCGCCCCGCGCCCCCACCGGACGGCCGGCCGCGGTCCGGCCCTCGCCACCTCCGCCCAGGACGTTGAACTCCTCCTCGCCGACGGCGACTCCCCGGAGGCACTGCGCGAGAGGCTGGCCCGACTGGTCGACTTCGTCCCCCAGGTGTCCTACGCCGAGCTGGGCGACCTCGCCGCCACCCTCCAGCGAGAACTGCGCGACGCGCCTTACCGGGCGGCGGTCGTCGTCTCCTCGCCCGAGGACGCCGAGCGGCAGCTACGGCTGCTGATGGACGCCCTGGACAGCGGCCAGACACACCACTTCACGGCGGACGGCCGCGTCTTCCTCGGTCGGGCGCGGGGACCCGCCCGGATCGGCTACCTCTTCCCCGGACAGGGCTCCGGGCACGGCACCAGCGGCGGGGCCCTGCGCCGTCGGATGACCGAGGCCGAAGAGGTCTACACGGCGGCGATGCTGCCCACCGGCGGGGACAGCGTGGCCACCGAAGTCGCCCAGCCCCGGATCGTCACCGGCTCCATGGCCGGCCTGCGGGTGCTCCAGGCGCTCGGCCTCGACGCCGCCGTCGCGGTCGGCCACAGCCTCGGCGAGCTGTCGGCGCTGGCCTGGGCCGGCGCGCTGGACCAGGAGCTGCTGCTCACGATCGCGCGGACCCGGGGCAGAACCATGTCCGAGGAGAGCGCATCGGGCACGATGACCTCGCTCGCCGGGTCCGCCGAGAAGGCCGCCGAGGCCGCCGCCGGACTGCCCGTCGTGATCGCCGGATACAACGGCCCCGAGCAGACCGTGCTGGCCGGACCCGTCGACGCGATCGAGGCTGCCGAGGCCCGCGCCCGCGCTGCCGGTGTGGCCTGCACCCGACTGGCCGTCTCGCACGCCTTCCACTCGCCCCTGGTGGCGGCGACCGCGGACGCCTTCGGGGACTGGCTGGCCAAACGGGAGTTCAAGGCGGTCGGACGGCGGGTCGTCTCCACGGTCACCGGGGACCTGCTGGACTCCGACAGTGATATCGCTGAGCTGATGCGCCGACAGATCACCGCCCCGGTGCTCTTCGCCCAGGCGGTCCAGCACGCGGCGCGGGACATCGACCTGTTTGTCGAGGTCGGCCCCGGCCGGGTCCTCAGCCCCCTCGCCACCGCCGTCACCGGCGTACCGGCGCTCGCCCTGGACACCGACGACGAGTCGCTGCGCGGACTGCTCCGGGTGGCCGGCGCGGCCTACGTCGCCGGAGCCCCACTCGACCACGGGCGGCTCTTCCACGACCGGCTCATCCGGCCCCTCGAAGTCGGCGCCCAGTTCCACTTCTTCGCCAGCCCGGCGGAACAGGCCCCCACGGTGGAGACCCGCGGCGGCCGGGGCGCCACCGCCACCCCGCCGCCCGCCGCCCCCGCGCGCGACGAGGACTCCACCGAGACCGGCGTCGAGCTGCTCTGCCGCATCGTCGCCGAACGGGCCGAGCTCCCACCGGAGATGGTGACCGCCGACACCCGACTCCTCGACGACCTCCACCTCAGCTCGATCACGGTGGGCCAGATCGTCAACCAGGCCGCCCAACTGCTCGGCATCCCCCCGGCCATGACCCCGCTCAACTTCGCCACGGCGACCGCGGGCGAACTGGCCGAGGCCCTCCGCGTGCTGGCGGACACCGGACACACCACCGACGCGGACCGGGCACCCGCCGTCGTCGGCGCCGCCGCCTGGGCCCGGACCTTCGCGGTGGAACAGGAGGAACTCCCGACGCCCGCCCCGACCGCGGCCGAGGAGAACGGCCCCTGGCAGCTCTTCGCGGAAGAAGGACATCCCTTCGCCGAACCGCTGCGCCGACACCTTGAGGAGGCCGGGCTCGGCGGCGGCGTCCTGGTCTGTCTGCCCCACCCCTGCCCCGAACACCACCTTGAGCTGGCGCTCCGGGGTGCGCAGGCCGCACTCGCCGACGACCGCGCCCGACGGTTCGTCCTGGTCCAGCACGGCCGGGGCGCGGCGGCCCTCGCCAAGACACTGCACCTCGAAGCGCCCCGGCTCCGTACCACCGTCGTGCACATGCCCACGGACCCGGCCGGAGCGATCGCCCGCGTGGCCGCCGAAACGGCCGCGACCACGCACTTCACGGAGGTGCACTACGACACGTCGGGGATCCGCACCGTGCCCACCCTGCGCCCGCTACCGGTGCGCCCGGCCCGTACCGAGCAGCCCCTGAGCACCTCCGACGTGCTGCTGGTGACGGGCGGCGGCAAGGGCATCACCGCCGAATGCGCACTCGCAGTGGCCGCCGACAGCGGCGCCAAGCTGGCCGTACTGGGGCGGTCCGACCCGGAACAGGACGCGGAACTGGCCGCCAATCTGAGCCGGATGTCCGACAGCGGCGTCACCGTGCGCTACGCGCGCGCCGATGTCACCGACCCCGGGCAGGTCCGCGCCGCGATGGCCCGGCTCACCACCGAGCTGGGCCCGGTCACCGCCGTGCTGCACGGCGCCGGACTCAACGAGCCAGCCGCCCTCACCGAGCTGGACATGGACAGCTTCCGGCGCGCCCTCGCCCCCAAGGTCGACGGCCTGCGGACCGTCCTGGACACGATCGAGCCGGGCGGGCTGCGGCTGCTGGTCACCTTCGGCAGCATCATCGGTCGCGCCGGACTGCGCGGTGAGGCGCACTACGCCACCGCCAACGAATGGCTCGCCGACCTGACCGAGGAGGTGGCACGGCGGCATCCGCGGTGCCGCGCCCGCTGCCTGGAGTGGTCGGTCTGGTCGGGACTCGGCATGGGAGAGCGGCTGTCCGTCGTGGAGTCGCTGACCCGGGACGGCGTCACCCCCCTCTCGCCCGACCAGGGAGTCGCCCTGCTGCGACGGCTCCTCACCGACCCCGACGCGCCCACGGTGACGGTGATCAGCGGCCGTACGGAGGGCATCGCCACCGTGCGCCGGGCGACGGAGCCGCTGCCCCTGCTGCGGTTCGTGGAGAAGACCCTCATCCGCTACCACGGCGTCGAGTTGGTGACCGAGGCGGAGCTGAGCGTGGGCACCGATCCCTATCTCGCCGATCACCAACTGGACGGCAACCTCCTGTTCCCCGCGGTCATGGGCATGGAGGCGATGGCCCAGGTGGCCGCGGCCGTCACCGGCCACACGACGGTGCCGGTGATCGAGGGGGCCGAGTTCCTGCGGCCGATCACCGTCCCCCCGACGGGCAGCACGGCGATCCGTATCGCCGTGGTCGTCACCGACGACGACACGGTCGAGGCGGCCATCCACAGTGCGGAGACCGGGTTCGCCGCGGAGCACTTCCGGGCCCGGCTGGTCTTCACCGCCGCCGCGGTCCCCGCCGGGGGGCCCGACCAGGTCGAGGACGGTCTGCCCCCGGTGCCCCTGGAGCCGCTCGGCGACCTCTACGGCGGCCTGCTCTTCCAGAGCGGCCGTTTCAGGCGGCTGCGCCGCTACCACCGGGCCGCCGCCCGACACGTGGACGCGGAGGTGGCCACGTCCGAGACGGAGAACTGGTTCGCCGGCTTCCTCCCCGGCGAGCTGCTGCTCGGCGACCCCGGTATGCGGGACGCGCTGATGCACGGCAACCAGGTCTGCGTACCGCACGCCACGCTGCTGCCACAGGCCGTCGAGCGGATCCACCCCTGCGGCGGGAAGCCCGCGGTCACCGGCGAGCTGCGTTACTCCGCCGTGGAACGACACCGCGACGGCGACACCCACTTCTATGACATCGCCGTACGGACCGCCGACGGCGACATCGTGGAGCGGTGGGAGGGGCTGCGGCTGCGGGCCGTGCGTCACGGCGACGGACGCGGCCCCTGGGTGGCGCCGCTGCTCGGTCCCTACCTGGAACGGACCGTGGAGGACCTGGTCGGGGCGCGGGTGACGATCGCCGTGGAGCCGGACGCGGGCAAGGACCACCGGGTCCGTACGGCGGAGGCCGTCCAGCGCGCGATCGGCCGGCCGGTCGAGCTCCGCCACCGGCCGGACGGCCGGCCGGAACTGAGCGGGCCCCTGAGCCTCTCGGTCTCCCACGGCCCGGGACTGACGCTCTGCGCGGTGTCCGAGCGGGTCGTCGGCTGCGATATCGAGGAGGTCACGCCACGCCACACGGCGGAGTGGGACGCCCTGCTCGGCGGACACACGGCACTGGTCCGGCTGGTCGCCCAGGAGACGGGAGAGGGTCCGGACACCGCGGCGACCAGAGTGTGGACGGCCGTCGAATGCCTACAGAAGGCCGGGCGCACGGGCACGGCGCCCCTGACCCTGACACCGGGGCAGCGGGACGGCTGGGCGGTCTTCTCCTCGGGCGATCTGTGGGTC
Source organism: Streptomyces sp. NPDC020965 (assembly GCF_044333555.1). Classification (NCBI taxonomy): domain Bacteria; kingdom Bacillati; phylum Actinomycetota; class Actinomycetes; order Kitasatosporales; family Streptomycetaceae; genus Streptomyces; species Streptomyces sp. NPDC020965. Next base: position 128,978 of record NZ_JBIRRE010000008.1, on the reverse strand, counting down.
GCGACGCTCGCCACCACCGTGCGGGAGGTGGCGGCACCGGTCGTCTTCGCAATCCTCACAGGAGGGCGCTGAACCATGGCTGACTACTTCGAGCACCGGCACATCGTCGGCTTCCAGGAGACCAACATCGTCGGCAACGTCTACTACGTCAACTACCTGAGCTGGCAGGGCCGGTGCCGGGAGATGTTCCTCAAACTGCGCGCGCCGGACGTGCTGGCCGAGATACAGGCCGACCTCAAACTGTTCACCCTGAAGGTCGATTGCGAATTCTTCGCCGAGATCACCGCCTTCGACGAGATATCGATCAGAATGCGGCTCGCCGATCTGGCCCAGACACAACTGGAGTTCAGCTTCGACTACGTCAAACTCGACCCCGGCGGCGAGGAGAAGCTCATCGCCCGGGGCCGGCAACGGGTGGCCTGTATGCGCGGCCCCAACAGCGCCACGGTCCCGTCCCTCGTCCCCGAGGCGCTGGTGCGCGCGCTCGGACCGTACACCCGACCGGCCACGCCCCTGCTGGGGAGGACGGCGTGAGCACCCTGCCGCGGGCCGACCGCGCCGCGGACGTCATGGACGCCGACCACCTGCGTCGGGCGTTCGGGGCCTTCGCCACCGGGGTCACGGTCGTCACCGTCAGGGGCCCGTCCCCGCGCGGGATGACCGCGAACTCCTTCACCGCCGTCTCCCTTGACCCGGCCCTCGTGCTCGTCTGCGTCGACCGCGGTGCCGTGACGCACCGGATCCTCGAAGCGGCCGATGGTTTCGGGGTGTCCGTACTCGGTGAGGGGCAGGAGGACATGGCCCGGCACTTCGCCGACCGCTCCCGGCCCATGGGGGCGGACCAGTTCGCGGCGGTCGACTGGCACCCGGGTCCGGCCACCGGGGCGCCGCTGATCGACGGCGCGCTCGCGCAGTTCGAGTGCGAGACATGGCGGCAGTACGACGGCGGCGACCACACCATCTTCCTCGGTAGGGTCCTCACCGCGCGGCGGAGCCCGGAGCGCGACGCACTGGTGTTCCTGGGCGGGCGGTTCAGGAGTCTGGGCCCGGAACGCGAGGGGGCGGCGTGAACTCGAAGGCCCCGCCGCGGAGGGCGGGGGAACGTCCCCGCCCTCACACCACGGGTCAGCCGGCCACCGCTTCGAGCGCCGCCATCCGCATGTCCAGGAGTGCGAGCAGCACCGGCGGGTCGAACGCACACACGGCACGGAGCTGGATATCCGCGGGCTTCAGGAGCACATGGGGGGCCACGGTGACCGGCCCGTAGACACCGATGGACGGTGCGGTGGCCGTACCGATGCCGTCAGTCTCCTCCATCCCGTACGGGACGGACTGCACCAGCACGTACCAGGTGCCCTCGGGCACGTTCGGCAGCACATAGGCGCCCGGGCGGTCCAACATGGTGCAGCGCACCGGCCGGCCCTGCGGAATGCAGTCGGGAAACAGTCCGATGAAGACGAATCCGGCCGATCCGTCGTCCGGGGGAAGGACTCTGCCGTGGACCGAAAGGGAACTCGCCCCATGGGACGCCCTGTTGTCCGGTACGTTAATCTTGTCGGCGAATCCGCCGAGTTGACGGTACGCGGTCGGGGCCAGGCCGACTGAGCTTTTGAAGCGGGTGCTGAAGGTCCCGATACTCCGGTAGCCGACGATATTGCTGATGTCCGCAATTTTCAGCTCCGTTCTGATCAGGAGCTGTTTGGCCTCCTGGAGCCGCAGCGCCGAGAGGAATCGGCCTGGGGACATGCCCGTCGTACTCTTGAATATGCGGGTGAAATGAAATTTGCTGAACATCGCCGTCTCGGCCATGCTGTCGATGGTGAGTTCTTCCCCAAGGTTCTCGTACATGCTGCGGATGACGCGTGTTACGGCTCTCTCTGTAGCGGATTCCATGAGTACCCCCTGCATCCGATGGCGTAAGGACGTCACGTGCTACCGTAATTTCAGGTGCGGCATTTTCTGGGGCCCACATCTCCAGGTGCCGCTTCTTGCAATGTCACGCCTTGCACTGTTACGTCTTGCACTGTCACGTGCTGCGATGCCACGTCTTGCGATATCGCTTCTTACAATGTCACGACTTCAGATGCCGCATCTTGAGGTGTCACGTTTTTGAAGTGCCGCTGTATTTCCGCTGAGCCACTTCCTCGGCGATCTGCTGCCAGACCACCGCGCACTGCCGGGCCAATTCGGCCACGGCGTCCGCGCAGTGCGGCGGTACCGAGGTGATCTTCAGCTGCCAGTCGTCGTCGAGGACGGCCTGGGTGTGCAGCCAGCGCAGCAGATCGAGTCCCGATTCCGTGTTCCGCAGCGATGGGTCCCTGGTGAGCTGCCGCAGGACCGCGAGGCGGTCCCCGGCGTCATCGCGGCAGGGGGAGCGAGCCGCCGCAGGGGGCACGGTCGGGGCGGCGGCATTCCGCGGCGGGGGGTCGAGCCGCATCCCGGGGACTGGCGCCTCACCCCTGCGGACCCTTCCGCGCACGTCATGGGCGGTGCCGACGGAGATGCCGGCGTCCCGGGCGATCATCCGGAGCGGAGTGTCCGGCCGGGCCGAGATGATCTCGGAAGCGCGCAGCCGGCCCGCGGAACCGTCCAGCGGATACTGCCGGCCGGCGGTGTCGATCCGGCTGTTCACGTGAGGAGAATCCACGGCTGAACGGCGACGGATGGCGGCGACCGTCTTGGGGGAGAGGCCGGCCCGCGCCGCGATCGAGCGATCGGATTGCTGCGGATGGGCCGTGAGTATGCGCTGCGCGGCTGCCTTGCGATCGGGGAGCGAGAGGGGCAGTCCGTGCGTGATGTTCTCTTCGACCGCGCGGATAAACGCGTCCTCGGGGCTGCCGTCGAAGAATAACGCCTGGATGTCCGCACGGCCGTTCCGAGCTGCCGCGTGCAAGCGATGCATTCCATCGACAACACGCATGGTGGCTCGGTCCACAAGGATCGGCGGAAGTTTATCGGCCGATTCGGCGAGGCACTGTAGGTGATGCTCGTCGATTCCTTGTAGTCGCGGTGAGTCGGCAGGGAGCAGCTCGGCGATCAGGATGGTGCGCACACTATCCGATGGCGCGCGCGATTCGGTCGATTCGCCCGACTTTGCGTGTGCGGGAGCTGGCACTGGTCGGCTTACCGCTCGCACCCGCAGGTCATTGCTGGCCAACAGCTGAACCCCCTGTAGAAAGTCGATACAGGACACATCGACCTGATGCAACGAGAAAGTTGCTTAGTCGCGCCGTGCTCGTGCTTGATTCTGAGCTGCACCATGAGCGTACTGGCTGACCGGCTTATGTCCAAGGGTTGACAACTTGTTTAAATGGCAGATGGATGCAGTACGCAGCGATCCGGCCGGGGATGCAGCGGAGATACGGGAAGGGAGACCGTGGCCCGGGGTGACGCACGCCCACCCGAAACGCAAGACCGCTCGCCCGCGTCCACCCGTGGAAACGGGCGTACGCGGACGAGCGGTACGGGTGAGCGGTACGGAGGTGCCCATCCGGCGCTCGGTGCGATGCGGGCTCTCGCCGGCACTGTGGATCACTCCCGGCGGTATGCCCCGGGGAGGGGGTGCCGGGCAGCGATCAGTCGGGTCAGCCCTCGTCGCCGTAGGCGTCATGGTGGCGGACCCAGTCCATGATGCCCGCCTCCTCCTGCCGTCCCAAAGGTGTCAGGTCCAGGTAGTTGAAGGTGCCGTTCAGCAGGTCAGTGCCCCGGGAGTAGGTCGAGTACGTATGGAAGACGCTGTCCCCCTCACGCAGGAAGACACTCAGCCCGTGCTGTTCGCCGCTCATGGCCCATGAGCCGATACCGGCTTCCCGCAGTTCGTCCTTGTTGCGGAAGTTGAACTGGATCGGCGTCACGGATTCATCCATGGTGACGTGGAAGTCATAGTTGAACGATGTGCCGTGGGACGAGTACCAGGGGAAGTCCCACTCCATGCGCTCACGGAACTTGGTGATCTTCGCCAGTGGCGCACGGGACACCGCGGCGAACGACGTCCCGGCCGCGTGCAGGTGCGCCAGATGACCGAGGTTGTCGGCCAGCAGCGAGCAGCCGGAACAGCCGGCGTCCCAGTCGGGCGCCAGCATGAAGTGATAGACGATCAGTTGGCGGCGCCCCTGGAACAGGTCGGTCAGCGTGGCCTCGCCGTCGGGGCCGTCGAACACGTACGGCTCGGTGATCTCGACCATCGGGAGTTCCCGCCGCCGCGCGCTGAGAGCGTCCCGCTCCCGGTCGAACGCCTTCTCCCGGGCGAGCAACTCTTTCCGTGCCGTGAGCCATTCGTCCCTGGAAACAACCGCTGGACGGTCCATCGCTTGCGTGCCTCTCCCTCGTCCCACCTACCGCTGGAGTCGGCAACCCTACCGGAGTGAATCACCCTCGTACGGCGGGCGTTCGCGTGGTCGTCCGGACATCGATCCCCCGTCCGCCGGCCGTCAGGGCCCTCCGGTCAGGCAGGACCCCGCGGCGGGCGGACGAAGCGTCAGACCGACGACGGCGCGGGCACCCGTCGCTCCGGTGGCGACCTCAGGTGCCGCCTGGCCAGCAGCCCGAGCAGCCCGAGCCCGGTCAGGAGGAGCAGGCCGGTGAAGAGCCACTCACGGGAGCCCTGCGGACGGTAGACCCGTCCGGGATTCCCGACATCCACCGCCGTGGCGCTCTCGTTCCGCGTGAAGGAACCCTTTCCACTGCCGTACATCGTCACGTCGGCACGCCGGACCGCTCCGTCGTCGGAGGTGAACGCCCCCGACCACTCGCAGGTCTGGTGTGCGCCGTGGCTCACACAGTGGAGCCGCTCCGCGGTGAACCGACCGGCGGTGCCGTCGGCCTTCGCGGCGCGAACGACGTTGCCCATGTTCGACAGGGACACGTACAGCAGGAGGCAGGCAGTGATCAGGAGGGCGATCGAGACGGTGCGGGACGGCCTCCTGACGGAGGATCGGCGCACGGCCGGCACCGGGTCAGCGCTCGACGGCACAGCGGCACCGCGCGACGAGGTCCGTGGCCCTACCGGGCCGGCTGTGCACGTACATGGCGATCAGCATGGGGATGGTGACCAGGGCGTTGTAGAAGAGGTGGAGCTCCACCCGGGGCATGAGGAGCTGGATGATGCTGGTCGGTGCGGCCTTGTCCATGATGTTGGCGCCGGCCAGGGCCTGGATGAGGAGGAGGAGATGCTCGAAGTGGTGCCACACCTGGATGCCGAGCGCGACGTTCCACCATGTCCGTGAGGTGCCGGCGAATCCGGGGCGCAGTATCAGGAAGCCCACGAGCATGACGAGGGCGTACCCGTAGTGCATCCACTCGGAGGTGACCAACCACGGGAAGGGGATCCCCAGGACCCCGCGGGCCTCGGGGATCGACCAACCCATGACGTAGATCTGAACGGCCTGGACGATGTGTTCGGCCCAGTGGGCCACCACGATCACCATGAAGATCCGAAGCGCCGGCTGGTGCATCCTGCCGTTGAGGGCTTCGAGTCTCCCGTGCACCGGTGCCGGGGAATCCGTACTGGCTGACATACGCGTACCTCCTGAGAAGGAGACGGGGACTACATCTCAGCAGGTCTCCGACGAGGAGTCTTCTCCTCGATTGCCCAGTGCCGGATCCTGGCGAGGCCCGTCGCCCGCGGAGGTGTCGCGCGTACGGGGCAGCCCTCACCCCGTACGGAAGAGGACCTCACCGCTCAGCCCCTTCGCGCGGCCGCCGGTTTCGAGGCGACGGCGGCGCTCCCCGGCCGGGCGCCCCGCCGCCGCCCGGAAGACGATGGGACGGGCGATGGCCTGGAAGTCCACGTCGGGGTCGAGCCGGCGGACTGTCTCCTCCACCATCAGGAGTGCGAGCAGCGGGAACACGAACTCCGACGACGCGTAGATATCGTTCCTTCGCTGGCTGGCGAAGAGTTCCGTGGAGAACGCGATCAGATCGAAGTCCCGCGCGGTCATGCCACCGTAACGGTTCACCAGCCGGGTCATATCCTCGATGAACGCGTCGACATCACTGTGCTTGTCCACCTGCTCGGCGCTGGCCAGCACCGCCTTGGCACAGCCGAGACCGTTACGGAAACCGAGGTTCAGGAAGAACAGGGCGAGGTTCTCCCTGACCACCTCGGGGGTCCGGTAGACGAACCCGGCGTCGAGCATCACGACCGAGCCCTTGGTCGTCAGTCGGAGGTTGCCCGGATGCAGGTCGCAGTGGACCAGCCCGGTGCAGAACAGCATCTCGAAGACGGCCCTCAGCGTCTGGTCCGCCAGCGTCCGGCGGCGCTCCGGGCTCAGCTCGTCCATTTCGACCCGGTCACGCACCCCGGGCACGAAGGTCATGACGACGCATGACTCCCCGCTCAATTCCTTGACGGGTTCGGGCACGGCGATGAATTCCAGCGTGGACAGGTCCTCGACCAGCAGCGCCAGGTTCTCCGCCTCCTCCTGGAGGTCGAGCTGGCGCAGCACGCTCGCCCCGACCGCCCGTGCCATGCCGGACAGGGGGGCGCCCCGGAGCCCGGGGAGCCGTCCGACCAGCGCGAAGACCGTGCAGAGTATGGCCACGTCACGGCGCATGACGTCCGTGAGGTCCGGCCGACGCAGTTTGACCGCGACCGGAGTACCGTCGGCCAGCAGTGCCGGATAGACACAGGCGATGCTGCCCGAGCCGAGCGGCTCGAAGCGGAAGTCATGCAGCACGTCCGACCAGTCCGGTCCGAAGTGCTCCGTCAGCGCGCGGTGCACATCGTCGTCGCTCATCGGCTCGACCGCGTCGTGCAGGCGCTTCAGCGCTCCACAGGCGCGCGGGGGCAGGACGTCCTCGCGCGTGCTGGCGATCTGGGCGAACTTGATGAACGCCGGGCCGAGTCGCTCGATGATCCGCGCGAACTCCTCCGGCCAGCCGCGGGTGATCTGCCGCCGGGTCAGGCGCAACCACGACCGCCGTGCCAACTGGCGGGCGCTCCCTCCGGCGGCCGTCCCCAGAATCTGGCCGAGCCGGAACACCGCGGCCCCGGTCGAGACAGTGGGCAGCTCGACCGCCGGAGGCGGGGAACCGTTCGTGGCAACAGTCATGTCTGGTCCCTGACGGTCGTGTGGAACAGCTCATGTGGTCGGTTCAACGTGACCTCCACCGATATGGGATACCGCTCGACGACCGGTCCGTCTGTCCCTCTGTGAGGTGCCGACGACTGACCGGCCATATGAGCAGCGCGGACGGGATGACCACCGCCCGCGCTGCCTCCTCGTGCGACCGGATACGAGATCCGTGGGAGCCCGCGGGGTCAGCGGGCGGGTGCGGGCAGCTCACCCGACGACATACGGCTCATCGGGAGCGCAACCGCAGCAGTTGACCGGTGGCCTCGCCCAGCGAGGTCGTCCGGTTGGTGAGGTAGATGTCACCGTTCGGCGCGACGGCGACGCCTCCGGGGTGTTCCAGGCCCTCACGTGCCAACACGGTCCGCTGGCCGTCCCGCTCGACACGGATCAGACGTCCGGTCTTATCGGGCGAGTCGAAGCCGTTCGCCGCCAGTTCCAGCACGAGCATCCGGCCCTGCCGGTCGAAGGTGAGGTCGATCGCGCCGGTGAAGCCGCGCGCCACGACCGTCGGGGACTTCCCGGGGACGAGACGCCAGATCCGTGCCGCGCCGATGACGGTGGGTTCGCCGCTGTACTCACTGATGTAGTACGCGCCGTCGGGGCCTCGAGTGATCGCTGTGGGTACGGATTCCACGGTCTTGCCGTCGATGGACTGGTCCGGCAGCGCGGCGATCATCCGCACCGAGCCGTTGTCGCCGACCCGCAGGATGCCGTTGCCCCCGGCCTCGGCCACCAGTGTGCCGCCGGGCACCCTGGTCAGCCCGTAGGCGTTGGCGTTGAGGTCGGCGGGGTGCGGGTTGTACTTCTGCTCGTACGCGAGCAGGTCGCCGACGGGCCGGAGCTTGCCGGCCCGGTCGACGACGCCGGTCTGGGCCAGCCCGCGCGCCTGCCTGCCCAGACCGTCGCGGGTGGACATCTCACCGCCGAGGCCGAACACCACGGAGATCCGGCCGTGGCTGGCGTCGACATCGTGCAGACCGAGCACACTGAACTCGTTGATCACCGACGGCAGCCCATGGGCGATGCGCACGGCCTTGTCCTTGCGCGGCGAGTACGCGGTGATCGCGCCGGTCGCGCCGAAACAGGCGGGGAATCCGCCGACGCCGGCCGCGCACGGCGCCGGGCCGCCCTTGCCCGCTTCGGCGACCAGGATCCGGTCGTGTCTGCCGTCCCAGGTCAGTCCGCGGGGGGTCACCAAATTGTCGGCGACCACTTCGAGCGGCGGGCTTGACGACGAGGCCGGGGAGGCGGCGGTCAACATGGCGGTGAGCAGGGCGCCGGCGAGTGTGACGGTGGACAGACGGCGAAGCATCAGAACCCCCAGGACATCATCGTGGAATGGATCCGGCCGGCAGACGGGCACTCCAGGTGTCCCGCCGGGTGGCGTCGGTCGCGAGTCGATCGGTGTAGTTGTCGGAGGCTCGGATGGCCGTGAAGCCCGCGTCCCGCAAGGCGCTTTCGACCTCGTCGCGGGAGAACCAGCGCTGCGGGTGCCGCTCCACGACACGTCGGTACTGTTCGCCCTCCGGAACGTACAGCGACACCAGATACTCGTAGTACGGCGAGTCCGGGACGTGGCGGGTGTTCCACACATAGGAGAAGTCGCCGAAGTCCTCGCTGAACTCGCCGAGGGCGGCGATGGCCTCGAAGCTCGGCCGGGTGCTCAGGTCGAAGACGAGGACTCCGCCGGGTCGCAGCGCGCCGGCGAGGTGGTGCAGGATGGTGCCGAGGGCGCCGTCACCGGTGAAGTAGTTCGCGCTGTCGAAGCAGACGAGTGCCGCGTCGAACGGGCCCAGCTCCGCCAGCCGTTGGTCGGGCAGGGTGAGGTGCCGCAGTTCGGTCCCGGCATCGGCGCGCGTCCGGGCGACATCCAGCATCGAGGCCGATGCGTCGACGCCGGTGACCCGGAACCCCTGGTCCTGGAGCGTCCGTATGGTCATGCCGGTCCCGCAGCAGACGTCGAGCACCGTCTTCACCTGGAGGTCGGCCTCGGCGAACCGCTCCTTGGCGAAGGCGACCCACTGGTCGTACGGGACCTCGTCCGCGGCCATCCAGCGGTCGTAGACCCGGGCGAGCGCGCTGTACGGAAGCTCGTACGCGGCATCCGGCGCGGGTACGGCACTCACTCCGCGTCCCACGGTCCGGACTGTGCCTGGTACCGCCGGCCGTTGACCTCGCCGGGGGAGCGGCCGGTGAGCCAGCTCCAGAACGGCAGGGTGGCGTCCGGGTTCGGCACCGTGGACCGGTCGAATCCGGGTTCGGCCCATTCGTAGCCCCGGGTGCACATGTCACCGGGGTCGACGAGGGTGACGCCCACGCCGGAGTCGGCGTTCTCGGCCGCCATGATCAGCGATGCCTGGTCCAGCGCCGACTTGCTGGCGGCGTAGATCCCCGCGCACGGGAAGACCTCCACGGCCGAATGGCTGGACAGGTTGACCACCAGACCACCGGTGTCCTTGAGCAACGGCCACGCCAGTTGGGCGAGGGTCACCGGTGCGACGACATTGGTGCGCAGGACCCGCTCGAACGATTCGAGCGGATGGTCCAGCAGCGGCCCGATCGGGCTGACGGCCATCTGGGAGGCGTTGTTCACCAGCCAGTCCAGCCGGCCGATGGACCGTGCCGCGGCTATCAGCTCCTCGCGGTGCGCGGCCTCCCCGATGTCACCCGCCAGGGCGACGACCGACCCGCCCCGGCCCGTCAGGCGCTTGGCGACGACGGCCAGGTCGGACGCGGTACGCGCGGTGAGGACCAGGGTCCAGCCCTGACCGCTGAGGAAGTCGGCGAGTGTCTCGCCAAGGCCGGTACTCGCGCCGGTGACCAGTGCGACACGCGATGGTGGCTGCGGATTCGTCATGGGACGTCAGCTCCTCGGTCTGCTCAGGTGGTGGAGAGCCGGATGCCGTGCTCGGCGTAGCAGCGGAGCAGGGTCAGTGCCTCTCCCCAGCCGGTCGCGCACTCGCTGAACCGTTCCAGCCCGGCCCTGGTCTGGGGGAGGCCGCTCTCCACGACCTGCAACCGGGTGCCGTGCGGGTGTTCCTCGGTGGTGAAGGTGACGAGCGAGGACGGTGTGCCCCAGGTGAACGCGAACCGCTTCCCGGGTACGCACTCCTTCACCTCGCCGTCGTCCGTGAGGTCGCCGCCGTCGCTGCCCAGGCCGCGCCACACCAGGTGTACGGGGCTGCCGGCGACGGCGTCGAACGTCGAGCCGTCGGTGAACCACTTGTCCCACCCCGCACCGCTGGAGAGCAGGGCGAACACCTGGTCGGGGGTGGCGCGGACCGGGGTGGAGTGCTGGATGTCGGGGACCAGAACGGAATTCCGGGCGTCGCCGTTCTCGTCTGTGTGCGTCATGGCGCGGTTCTCCCTGGGGGCTACTCGGCGGTCGCGGTGTAGGCGGGCAGGAGTTCCAACCTGCGCGCGTCGGAGTCCGGCACAGCGGGTGTGCCGGCCAGATGGGCTTCGAGGTTGTCGGTGTACATATGCCAGCCGGCCGCGTAGTCGACCGGGTCGGCCTCCGGACCGAAGCCCGAGTGGTCCAGGACGAGCCGGGTGTGGCCGTCGTCCGTGGGCGACAGCGCGAGACGGACGACCGAGTCGGCGCTCTCCCCGCTGTAGCACCAGGTGAAAGCCAGCTCGGAGGCCGGTTTCCAGGTCAGTACGCGGCAGGCGATGACATCGCCGTGCAGGCCACGGCCTTCCAGCACGAAGTCCTGCTCAGGCCCCGGCGCGCCGGTCAGCACCGGCCCGAACCAGATGGGCAGTCGGTCCGGGTCGGTCCACGCCGCCCAGACCTGGTCGGGGGAGTCGGGGAGGATACGGGCCAGGGTGGCCCGGCGCGCCGTACGAGAGGCCGTGCCCAGGGCAGTCAGTGAATCGCTCATCGGTGATCCGCTTCCGTGTGCGGGGCGAGCTGGGACTGAGAGGACCGTGCGAGCCAGGGTCTCTGGAGAGGCCCTAGGACTGGGGGGAGAGGGCCGGGTCCACCGGCGCGGCGGCCCGGTCGGCCTCGGTGACCGAACGTCCGAGGGCGAGTACCCCGATACCGACACCCGCGACCACCACGATCACCATGGCGGTGTTGAGCGAGGTCGCGTCGGAGAGCCAGCCGTACGCGGTCGGGGTCGCGATGAAGGCGCCGTACGCGGGCACCATCATCGCCGCCGCGACCAGGTTGACCCGGCTCGGAGCCACCCGGGCGGACGCGCTCAGACAGGTCGGCTGCACGCCCGCGATGGCGATGCCCATGAGGAGGAAGGCGAGGACGGAGAGCCAGAGGTCGACGGCGGCCATCAACAGGACTCCGGAGAGCGCGGTTCCGCACGCGGAGATCAGGAACGACTTGCGGATGCCCATGGTCGCGACCAGACGGGCGTTGATCAGCCGTCCGATCATCATGGTGAGGCTGAACAGGGCGAACGCCGCGCCGCCGTAGACGATGGGGACATCCATCAGTTTGTCGACGTAGATGACGGACCAGGTCTGCACGATGCTCTCGACCGCGATGCCGAGGACAGTCATCACGAACACGACGCGGAACAACGGATTGCGCATCAACTGGAGCAGCCCGACGTCGCCTTCGGCCTTCGGGCCGTCGTCGGATGCAGGCTCCTCCTCGCGGTTGACCGGAGGGAACGGGATCAGGAACGAGGCGACCAGCACGGGGGCCATGACCGCCGCGAACAGTACGGCGACCCAGCGGTAGTCCATGCCCAGGCTGATCAGCGCGCCAGCGCCCAGGGCGCTGATGACCGTGCCGGCGCTGTTGATCGCGTACATCACGTTCATGACTTCGCTGCCCTTGCGGGCCTCGATCTCCATGAACACGCTGGTGGCGGCGGTGTCGATGAGTGCGCAGCCGAGCCCGGCGAGTGCGAAGGCGATCAGCAGTCCCACGAAGTTCGAACTGAGAGCCAGCGTCACCAGCAGTCCGATGAGCGCGAGTTGGCCGTAGACGCTGAGGTGGCGGTGATCGAAGTGGCGGTACAGGCGTTTGGCCGACAGTACGGTCACCATGCCGACGATGGGCAGCAGCAGGTGCGCGGTGCCGAAGAAGCCATCACTCATGTCGAGGGAGCGAATGACCTCGGCCCAGGCGACCGTCATCACTCCGATGGCGATCCCGAACATGAAGTACTGCGCGGCGGAAAGCCGGGTGACCGAGCGTAAGTTCCACTCCGGCCCGTCCGCCACCATATCCGTTTGCTGCTGTTCCGCCGTCACGTGCTCTCCTGGTCGGCCGGGTGCCATTGGCTGTGCGGGGTGCTCCGATATCGGTCGTGCTCCCCGGAGTTCAGCAACTCGTACACGGTGCTGAACTCGGCCCGCAGTATACGGCTGATGTCGACGGTACGGACAAGCGTGTCGTAGAGGTCCTCCAGCTCCGGGTCGACGTCGACCTTCGGCATGACCTCGTCGTAGTGCGCGCGGTCGTGGAAGTAGTTGAGTTCCGCGTAAAGCACCTCATCCGGTGCGACATCGACGCCGGCCGCGATGGCCGAGCAGCCGTATTTCGCCGTCGGATCGCTCATCTGCATTACAGTGCCGCCAATTGCGCCGTGCCGTCGGAAGAGGTCCACCGCCTTGTAGACGACAGTGCGGAATTCCTCTTCACGTGCTCTGGGTACTCGGTGCAGGAACCAAATGAGGTACACGGAATCCACCACCCAAGCGAGATAGGGCCGCAAAGTCGGCCGGCAACTCTGTCCTGTGGAGGCTATACGATCGAGTAGTAACTCGGCAAGGATCATGCAGACGTGGATGCACGGTGAATCAGCGGTGCGCGCAGGTGCCCGACGGCTCCCCCCGGCGACCGGGTCCGGTGGGCCGCTTCCGTGGCGGGGGAGCGGCCGACGGATGCCTCCCGCGGAGGGTGCGCCGGTGCCGACGAGGGCGCGGGCCCCCCGGCGGGGGCGGCCTTCACGGTCGTCGGGAAATGCACCGCGCTGTAGCCGAGTTGCCTGCTTGAGCGCCTCCGACCTCCGGTATCGCGGCTCGCGACGCGCGGCTCTCGTGGTCGGGTGTGCGCTCCCCGGCTGAGGGCCGGATTCTCCGCCAGGGGGGTCGATCCGGCGTCGGCAATTCCGCCCCACGTCGGACGGGTGATCGACCCTTGGTGCCACGGTCGGGCATTCCGCGCAGCCGCCACGGAATGTTACTATGTGCAGTGAGAGTAAAGGTGGCTGGCATGGGGCGCGAGTACGGGCAATTCTGCGGACTGGCAGCGGGTCTGGACATTATCGGCGAGCGTTGGACTCTGCTCGTCGTGCGGGAGTTGCTGATCGGCCCCGCCCGATTCAACGGCCTGCTGCAGAACCTGCCCGGCATTGGGCCCAATCTCCTCACCGACCGGCTCCGGATGCTGACGGAGCGCGGAGTGGTCAAGCAGAGTTCCGTGGCTGGTGACGGACGCGCCCGACTCTACGGGCTGACCGAGGCCGGCGAGGAACTGCGCTTCCCGGTGCTGGGACTGGCGCGCTGGGGACTGTCGTTCCTCGACAGCTCGGACGCCGACGGCGAATCCCGCGCGGAGTGGGGATTCCTCGCCGTGCAGGCGATGATTGTCCGCGACGAGATCCCGGACGTCGACGACGTCTATGAGTTCAAGGTCAGTGACGAGACCTTTCAGATTCATGTCCGGGACGGCGAAGTGTTCTTCGAGCGCGGTGCGGTGGACGAACCAGCGCTGACCATCGAGTGCGATGCGAAGACGTTCATCCGGGTCGGCGCCGGGATGCTTTCGCCATTCCAGGCGATTGCCACGGGTGACGTACGGATAAAGGGTGAGCCGGACGCTGTGCTCCGCTGCTCGCTCATGCTGGGGCTTGTCTGATATCGAGTGCCGTTCTGTCGGTCCCCAGGCGGCGCGCCTCGGATTATGGGGCAGCCTCCTGGTCACAGGGCGGTGCGCCCCCACGGGATCCGTGGGGGCGCACCGCCCTTTTGACGGGACCTCAATTCACTCGCTGGCCAGCTCCGCGCCGTCCTTCGCGACGTCGATCAGGCCGTCGGGACGGCCGTGGCACTTGATCGTGTTGAGGGTGTAGCGTCCCGCTCCGGTGAAGTCGCCGGACTTGCCGCGGAACGTGCCGTACAGCTTGGCGTTGGTCATCGAGCCCGCGATCGGGTCCGTCGGGTTCGCCAGCTGTGCTTCTCCGGCCCCGATGGTGCCGCGGTCGAAGGTGTTGTCCAGGTTGACCGCGGCCCAGCCGTGGTACCGGCCGCGCACACTCGTCACGAACGGCATGTCGGCGTTGCGCAGGCGCTCCGCACGAGGACCGTCACCGTGGATGGTGACCTCGTCCTTGGTCGCCAGCGAGGTCATCGCGATACGGCCGAGGGATACGGGAACCTCGACCATCTCGCCCTGGCCGACGACGCCGCTCGGGTAGAACGGACGCATCGTCTCGGAGAGGTAGTTGTGCTCCAGGTTGCAGGCTTCGTACTCCACGCTGAGCCCGCGGAACGGGAAGATCTCGTAGTGGATCGAGCCGTCGGCGTTCAGGCCCTTCAGCTCCTTCTCGATCGTGAGATCGGTCCGGATGGTCTGAACGTTGGTGCTGGCGAGCACCCGGCCCTGGATCGCTTCGAACCAGAGCGGTGAGAGCACCGCGCGGACCGTGCCGACACCCGGCGTCATGATGACGACCCGGCCGCCGATGATGAGCGGGACCGTCTGGTCGAAGTAGCCGGTCTCCTCGACCTCGGCCTCGTTGTACATCCGGTGCGCCTTCACACCGGTGATGTCGGAGGCCAGCACCCGCGCCCAGTCGGCGATCTCGGGGTCGTCGTCCGTGGCGAACTTCTCCAGGATGTTCAGGCTCTGCGGACCGCCCGAGCGGAGCGCCAGCCACAGGTTGCCCGAGCGGACCGCGCGGTCCGTCTCGGCACCGATCCGGTCGGTGATGAAGGCCAGGCTCGCCGCGGGGTTGCGGTCCGCCAGCTCCCACAGTGCGCGCTCACGCTCCAGCGGGCTCTCGTGGCCCACGGCGACCTCCCGCAGCTCGCTGTCGCTGCGGGTGTCGTACGGCAGGAACTTCTCGGTGATCGGCCGGGCGAAGTCGAGGTACTCGGCCGGGTCGTTGTACCGGGCCGCGGGCGGCGGCGTCAGGGACACCAGACCTTCCTGCATCCGGGATTCGATCGATTGAGTCATGTTTCCTCCGCAGCTAGGCTGTGCGTTTCAGTCGAGGTAGGTATATGAAAGCTAAGTGACATCATTCCTGTCAAGGGCATGTAGTCACCGGATCGATGGACGCCCCACCTGACCGGCTTTCCATCGTCCGGAGCCTGCGCCGGCTGAGCCATGGGTAACTGATGACTCGTCAGGTCATGTTGTGGGCGCGCTCCCTGACCGCCAAAGTGTGGAACAGCGCTGGTGCCACCCCGGTTCGGTAAAGGTTCACTGCGAAAAAGCCATGTGACCTCCGAGGGTGCGTCAGTGGGGAGCCCCGGACATGTCGAGTCCCGTATCCGGGACGGGAGCGGCCCCGCGCGCGCGGGGGCGCACCGTACCCCCGCAATCTGGGAGTTGTCCGTGGGTCGAGGGCTGAAGAAGATGGAGCGTCGAATCGCTCGCCCCACGAAGGGAAGCGCACAGTGCCGCACATCGAGATTGGCAATGACCTACCGGGCATCATGGGTCTGTTCGCGCACCGCAAGGACGCCGGCGCCCCGTTGTCCCAACTCGCCGACACGCTGCTGCGCGGTCCGTCACCGCTGAGTCGCGGAGAACGCGAGCTGATCGCGGCGTATGTGTCCGAACTCAACGGCACCCGCTTCTGCGCCACCACGCACGGCGCGTTCGCCGCGGCGCAGCTCGAAGGTGGCGAGGACCTGGTCAAGGCGGTACTCGCCGATCCGGCGACCGCACCCATCTCCGAGATGCTGCGGGCACTGCTGCGGATCGCCGCGGAGGTGCGGGAGCAGGCGCGACCGGTGTCCGACGAAGCAGTGGCGGCGGCCCGTGCGGAAGGCGCGGGGGACGTCGAGATCCATGACACGGTCCTGATCGCCGCGGCGTTCAGCATGTACAACCGCTACGTCGACGGCCTCGACACCAATCTGCCGGCGAACCCCTCGTACTACGCGGAGGCGGCACGGCACATCACCAGCGAGGGCTATGTGAGCCGACGGGTGCGTGTCGCCGGGGCATGAGGCAGCCGCCCGTGGACGGGGGCGGCACACCCGGTGCCCGGCAGGCTCACGGCTCCCGACGGTCGCGACCGTCGGGAGCCGTGAGCCCCGCCGCGTTCCGAGTCCCAGTGGATGGCGGGGCGCGGCGCGAAAGTCTTTATCTCCCTTCCGTCGCACGGCTGTTGGCGGTGGGCAGGATCTTGTGACTCGCTTGTGACGGGCGGTGTGGCCTTCGTCATGGCCCCGTGACCCGGGCCTTGGTGAAGTGGCCGGATGCCTCTCAGCCCCCGTCGCGCCCTGCCCGTCATGTTCGCGAGCGCCCTGCTCCTGGCGGGGTGCGGAGCGAGCACCGGCGATCCGCCCGGCGACGACGGGAAGCGGGCCGGCGCTCCACCCGGCGACCCCGCCGGCCTGAGCAAGGACGGCGTCAGGATCACCGCCTGGGGCGGGGGCGGAGAGGGCGGGGACGATGAGCAGTCCCCGGCGGCCGTGGAGTTCGAGGTCACCAACCGTGAGGCCGAACCCTTCACCTACACCGTGACCTTCGACTTCCTCTCCGACTCCGGAGGGGTGCTGGAGAACGCGCGGCAGGTGGTGCCCGCCGTGGGGCCCGGCCGGACCGTGGCCAGTACCGTCGGAATACCCACCACGCGGCCGGACTCCCGCGACCGGCCGCAGGTGCGGATCGGGAAGGTCAGACGGGTCCCCACGGACGAGGCCCCGACCGGCTCGGGCCCCTGCCCGGCTTCCGGGGTCCAGCTCATGGCCGACGACGGCGAGGCGGCCATGGGGCTCCGCGTCGTCGGCCTCCGTCTGACGAACTGCGGAACAGACGCGTACCACATCGAGGGCTACCCGTCCCTCGGGCTCTTGGACGAAGAACGGCAGCCGGTGCGCGGAGTGCGGATCGTGGACGGCAGTGGTGGTGTCGCCACCGTGTCGGGCTTTGATGCGCCGCCCCGGCCGGTGAGTCTGCGTCCGGGCGAGACCGCGTCCGCCGGCCTGATGTGGCGCAACACCACCGGTTCGGGCGTCGCGGCCAACGTCCCGTATGTACGGGTGGCGGCCAAGCCCGGCGCACCGCCGGTCGTCGTGACGCCGGAGCTCGACCTCGGCACGACGGGAAGGCTCGGTGTCAGTGCCTGGAAGAAGGAACCGGCGCGCTGACGGGGGAGCCTGACCGGTCGGACAGGGTCGTGCGGTGGGTGGCTGGACGCGCCGGGGCCTCCGTAACACGCTCCGGTGTCCCGCCGCTCCTCGGCCACCCCGGTTTCAGTGGTCCGGGGTCGGGTCCTTCTGATGTCGGAGCAGCAGGGCGATCGAGGGCAGCGGGAAGAGCAGCAGGAACAGGTTGGGGAGCCACCAACTGATCGACCAGTCCCCGCGCAGCGCCCAGAAGACGACCGCCTGGAGGCCCGCGGTGCTGGTCAGGGTCAGGGAGATCAGCATCAGTGGGCGCCAGGACTCCCGGTGCGCGGTCGCCAGGCCGCCGTGGCCGCGCAGCAGGGAGAGCGCGGCGAGTCCCGTCGCGCTGGCGGCGAGGTCCAGCGGCAGGAAGGAGTAGTTCCAGTCGGTCATGACGGGGTCGTCGTAGTCCTTGTAGGCGTACTCGGCGGGGATCAGGACCAGGAGTGAGGCCGCCCAGTAGAGGAGGAAGGTGAGGTCGGTGACGAGCATCGCCGCCTTCACCAGCCGGAAGGGGTGCCGGGTGGTGAACGTCCCGGCGTCCCGGACCCCGGGCCCCCCTGCGGCGGGACCGGTGAGCCTGTTCGGCATCAGTGCTCCATCCCGCCGCCGAGGTACATAACGGCGACTCCGATGACGACGAGGCCGATCCCGATGAGCGTCGCCGGCTTCACCGGTTCGCCGAAGAAGAACACACCGCCGACGAACGCGCCGACGGTACCGACGCCGGACCAGATCGCGTACACCGGACCGACGTTGAGCGATTTGAGGGCCTGGGCGAGCAGCACGAAGGCGACCGCGTATCCGATGACCACCAGGGCTGTCGCGCCCACGCGGGTCAACCCCTGGGACGCGCGTAACGAGAGGGTGGCGATCACTTCGGAGAGGATCGCCCCGGCGACGAGGAGAACGGCCATCAGCGGGACGCCCCTTCTTGGATGAGTCCGTCGATCAGTCGGCGCAGTTGGACATGGGCTTCGTCGTGCGGCGGCGCCAGGCCGAGCAGGCGGGCCGTCCACCAGCCGTCGACCGCCATCCGCACCAGGGTGGCGACACCGGGCGCCAGTCCGTCCGCGTCGAGCTGTTCCTGCCACCGTCGGTAGTGGCCGCGCATGACGTCGAGCACCTCGGGACCGCTCGCCGCGGCCAGCAGCGCGGCCGGGGTCTCGTCCTGCCCGCTCCTGTCGCCCGCGGGTGAGGTGAGCGGGATGGTGGCGTCGAGCCAGGCGCGGGTGTACGCGCCGGGCGGCGCGCCGGGGGTGGGAAGTACCGCATCGAAGCGGTCGACGAGCCGCTGGACCACGCCCTCCACCAGACACCGTTTGGAGGGGAAGTGGTGCAGCAGCCCCCCTTTGCTGACTCCGGCCCCGGCCGCGACCGCGTCCAGCCTGACGGCGTCCAGACCGCCTTTCACCAGCAGTCGTTCGACCGAGTCAAGAAGTCGATCACGCACCGTGCCACCCGTCGTCGAAGGCCATTCTTGGTACCGACCGTCTGGACGGTCGGATGCAGCGTAACACCCTCAGGAAGGGCGCTTATTACCGACGCGACAGTAACTGAAAGCGGAATTAGCAAATCCAGCTATGTTTACTCAATGCTGTCAAGGGGTCTGTTGACAGCATTGGCTTGATCTCGTTATGGTCCCATTGCGATGCCACCCCTATGGGTGGATCAAGGGTTGCCGATCGGGGGGTTGGAATGAACGAGAAGCTGTCGACGTAGATTCCTTTATGGATTCTTTTCCATTTCTTTTCCGTTGACGGGTGACATGAGCTCTGCCTCCATGTCGCCGTCCGGCGGGAGGGACACCACGCGGCCCCGTTCACGGACACTGTCGTCCGTGAAGTGTGGGCCGCCTCCGCGCCAGCGGTGATCTGTACGTTCTTGACGCCGCGCGCGACGGATACCTCGGCACACGCCATCGCCTCGCATCTGCCTCTGTGGGATTCCCTTTGAGTAAGGGAAAGGCCGACGCCAGGCGTTGATTCGTGCTGCCTCAATCACCCAATCCTGTGCCGAAAAACGGTCGTGCGAGCACGCCCGGCCATTGAGTATGCATTGCAGCTCCTGGGGGGAATTCTTCATGAACGCAATAGCAGAGCAGACCGACGTCTTTTTACGATTCGCGGCGTACACGGCGGCGTCCGAAGCCATCGCGAGCGGTCTCTATCCCTACTTCCTGCCTCTTCAGGGCCACGAGGGCACAACCGTGCGCCGGAACGGCCGTGAAATGATCATGTGCGGGTCCAACAACTACCTCGGACTCACCACCGACCACCGGGTGCGCGCCGCCGCCCACTCGGCGCTCGACGCCTACGGCACCTCCTGCACCGGCTCCCGTTTCCTGAACGGCAACATCGACCTCCATCTGGAACTGGAGAACGAGCTGGCCGGCTTCCTCGGCAAGCCCGCGGCCCTCCTGATGTCGACCGGCTACCAGACCAACCTCGGTGTGATCGCCGGACTGCTCACCCCGCGCGACTACGTCGTGGTCGACCGGCACGCGCACGCCTCCGTCGTCGACGGCTGCCGGCTGAGCGGCGCCAGGCTCAGGTGGTTCCAGCACAACGACGCCACGTCCCTGGCCGGGGTGCTCGAACGACTGCCCGACGACGCGCCCAGGCTCGTGGTGGTCGACGGCGTCTACTCCATGGAGGGCGACCTCTGCGATCTGCCCGCGATCTCCGCCGTCTGCCGCCGCTACGGGGCACGGCTGGTCGTGGACGACGCCCACGGCCTCGGCGTACTGGCCAAGGGCCGCGGCACCGCGGCCCACTTCGGACTCACCGACGAGGTCGATCTGATCACCGTCACCTTCAGCAAGTCCCTCGCCTCGCTCGGCGGCGCGGTCGCGGGCAGCGAGGAGGCCATCCACTACCTCAAACACCACGCCCGCAGCCTCATGTTCAGCGCGGCGATGACCCCGGCCAACACCGCTGCCGCCCTCACCGCGCTGCGCATCCTGCGCGATGAGCCGCAGCTCGTCGAAACCCTCAACGCCAACGCCGACTACGTCAGGCAAGGACTGGCGGCGGCGGGTGTCGAAACCGGCGACAGCACCACCCCGATCATCCCCGTCCCCACCCTCGGCACCTACGAGACCCTCTCCGTCTGGCACCGGCTCTCCGACCGCGGCGTCTACGTCAACCCCGTCGTGCCGCCCGCCGCTTCACCCCGGCTGCGCACCAGCTTCATGGCCGCCCACACCCGGGGCCAGCTCGACCACGTCATCGAGTCGATCGCCGCCGAGCGCGCGCTGCTCCTGAACCGCGAGCGCGTCACGGCCGGGGTGACGACGGCATGACCCGCGTGGACCTGGCGATCACCGGAGCGACCGCCGGGGTGGCGCCCCTCGGCTTCGCGGTCCCGGACGCCGGCCCGGTCCTGCTCGGCGCCACCCTCCTCGCCGTCGTACCGGCCCTCGTCGCCGGTACGGTCACCGCACGCTCCGCGCGGCGGCGGCACGGCGACCGCGGCGGCCGGGGCGCGGTCGTCGGCGGACTGCTGCTGCTCGGCGTCACGGTGCCCTGCCCGCTGCCCGCCGGTGCCGCCACCACACCACTCGCGCTCGCCCTGTGCGCGTTCGCCGTCGCACTGGTCATCCGGGGCCTACCGCGTCCCGCGCGGTCCGGTTTCCCGGACCGTCGGCGGCCGGCCGCCGACGGCACCGTCCTCCTGCTCTCCGCCGTCGCCGGTGGCACGGCGGCCGTCCTGTGGCTCTCCGAGGCACGGGGCGCGGCAGGAGTCCTGGCCTGCACCGGAGCCCTGCTCCAGTTGGCCCGTTCCATCCCATCACCCCATCGATCGTTCTCATGAAGGAGTCCGCACATGTCACGCGTAGGACTGGCCGCACGAGCGCTGCGGCTCGCGCTCAACAAGGCGCACGCCGACCCCACGGCCGACTACGACGCCGCCAGCTCGGACTATGACACCTTCTTCAGTCCGGTCATGGGCCTGCACTCCGTCGAAGCACTCGACTCCGTACCGGTCCGGCCGGGGGACACGGTCGTGGAACTCGCCTGTGGCACCGGGCATCTGACGGCGGAGATCGTCCGCAGGCTCCGGGGCGTGGGTGCGGTCCACGCCGTCGACAAGTCGCCCGGGATGTTACGCGTCGCCAGGGAGAAGGTGCTGCCGCTCGCCCAGGACGCGCCCCGTCTGACGGTCGAACTCGCCGAAGGCGATATGGACTCCTTCATACGGTCCCGGCCCACCGGAGCCGCCGACCTCGTCGTCGTCGGCTGGGCCATCTGCTACACCAAACCGTCCAGGCTGCTCGCCCAGATCGAACGGGTCCTCAAGCCCGGCGGCCGGGTCGTCGTCATCGAGACCCGCGCGGACGCCCACCGCGCCCTGACCGAACGGCTGGAGAAGATCTTCGCGCATGACCCCTCGCTGCTCACCGGTCTGATCCGCGTCACCCTGCCCAAGGACGCGGCGACGGTCGCCCGCTGGTTCGTCAAGGCGGGACTCACCGTCGACATCCAGCGCGAGGGCGCCCAGTCCATCCCCGCGCGCACCCCGGAGGAGGCCGTCGAGTGGGTCACCCGCTCCGGCGCCGCCGCCGGATTCAAGACGGCGGTCGACAGCGGACGCGAGCAGCTCGTCCTCGACCGGCTCACCGCCGGACTCGCCGAACTGCTCGCCAAGGAGGGGCGGCTCGACATCCGGCACACCTTCGTCGTCGTCACCGGGACCAAACAGGCCGACAGCATTCCGGCCCGCCGTCGCGCCGCGGACGAGGGGGCCCCGGTCGTATGACGCACCAGACTCAGGGATCGCCCCCGGCCACCGGGCCGGGGGCGCCCCCCGCCGGTCCGCCGGGCGGACCGGGCGGCGGCGCGGTCCAGCGCGGGCTCCACCGCTTCGCCGAAGGACTCGCCGCCCGGCCCAAGACGGTGATCCTGGCCTGGGCCGTGCTGATCGCCCTGTGCATGCCGTTCGCGTTCAAACTGGACTCCGTCCTCACCGATCAGGGCGCGTCCAAGGTGGTGCCCGGCACCAGCAGCGCCCGCGCCGAAGAGCTGACGGCCGAGGCGTTCCCGCACCGCTCCCAGCGGGAGGTCATCCTCGTCCTGGAGGCCGACCGCGTCGACCGGCCCGAGGTGCGGTCCTTCCTGGCGGCGCTGGACACCGAGATCGCCGGTCTGCGGAGCGCGGGCGACGTGGCGCGCTCGTCGTCCGCGTACACCCTGTACCGGGACGCGACGGCACGGTTCCTCGACGATCTGCGCACCCGGGCCACCGCGGCGGGCGGCCAGGAGACGGAGCGGCGCGCGTTCGCCGACCGGGAGGCCACCGCGGGCCGGGTACCGCCCGCCCTCACCGGCCCCGCCCGGGAGGCGGTGACCGCACCGGACAGCGCCGCGGTCGCCCGTATCGCCGGAGAGTTCACCGCACGGGCCGACTGGGGGACTTTCCCGCTGCCCGTGCCCCGGGAGGCGACCGGCCGGCTGCTCTCCGAGGACGGCAAGGCGGCCCTGACCTCCGTCAGCTACACCGAACAGGTGGGCAACGACCCCGATGTGAAGGGGCTGCGGAAGACCGCCGGGGAGCTGCTCGAATCGGCCGGACTGAAGGGCACGGCCGAGGTCCATGTCACCGGCGAACTCGCCCTCATCCATGACACCTACGACAAGGCCGAGGCCGACAACGCCCTGATGGAGTCGGTGGCGTACGTCATCATCTTCATCATCCTGCTGCTCTTCTTCCGCGCGGTCGTGCCCGCGATCCTCACGCTCGTCGTGGTCGGCCTGGCGATGAACGTCAGCCAGGCCGCCCTCTACCAGCTCGGCAAGGGGGTGACCCTCACCCAGTTCACCATCACCATCATGACGTTCGTGATGCTGGGTGCGGGCGTGGACTACAGCATGTTGCTCTCCTCCCGCTACCGGCAGGAGCGGGTGGCGGGCCGTCCCCCGCGCGAGGCGGCCATCCACGCCACGGTGCACGCGGGCGAGTCCATGCTGCTGGCCGCCATCGCGGTGGGCCTCGCCTTCGGCGCGACCCTGGTGTCGCCGGTGGACTGGATTCCCCCGCTCGGCTACGGCGGCATCATCGGCATCCCGATCATCCTGGCCGCCGCGCTCACGCTCACCCCCTGTCTGCTGATCCTGCTCGGTGACCGATTCTTCGCACTCGGCCGGGATCCGCTCTCGGACCTGGAGCACCACGGCGGCGTCGGCAGACACCTACGGCGCACCGCCGAGTTCGCCCGGCGCCGCAAGGGGGCGATCGTGGCCGTCTTCATCGTCCTCACCGTGCCGTTCGCGCTGATCGTCGCCAACAGCCGGTCGACGGCCGACCCGGTGGCACTCAGCCCGGCCACCGACTCCCGGGAGGGGTTCAGCGCGGTCGCCGACCGGTGGGGCGACGCCGCGGTGCTGCCCACCGTCGTGGTGGGCGAGCCCGCCGCCGGCGTGGTCGACGCGGGCGCGCTGACGGAGCGGGGACAGCGCGCCGTCAGCGCGCTCACGGAACGGCTCGCCGCGACCGACGGCGTCGCCTCGGTCGACTCCGCCACCCACCCCTTCGGCAGCCGCTGGGAAACGGCACAGGTCACCGCCATGCCACCGGAGTTGCGGGACGACTACGTGGCGGCGGAGAGCGCGCTGCGCTTCGTCGTACGCCTCACGGACGACCCGTACTCCGAGAAGGCGTCCGCCGCCGTGCAGCGCATCGAGAAGGTGGTCGCGTCGGCCCGTGGCGAGGTGGGGAAATTGGAGGTCGGCGGCGCCACCCAGGTCGACCGTCAGTACGGCGCCGCGCTCCGCACCAGCTTCTGGCAGATGGTCGTGCTGGTCTGCGTCGGGGTGTTCGTGATGCTGGTGATCGCCCTGCGGTCGCTGCTCGTCCCGGTCCGGCTGATCGCCACGATCATGCTCAGCAATGTGTGGGCCGTCGGCCTGACCGTGCTGATCTTCCACTACTGGCGCGGCGAGGCGATCATCGACGATCTGCCGATCTTCCTCACCGTGCTGATGATGGGCCTGGGCATGGATTACGAGATCTTCCTGATCACCCGGGTCCGTGATCTGATGCGCGCCGGACTCTCCCAGGAGGAGGCCACCCTGCGGGCCGTGGTGGACACCGGACGGGTGATCAACGCGGCCGGCCTGGTCATGGCGGGCAGCCTCGGCACGATGGTGCTGTCGTCGACGCTGATGCTCCAGGAGTACGGAGCCGGTCTCGGCCTCGCCGTGCTGCTCGACGCCACCCTCATCCGGATGCTGTTCGTCCCGGCGACGCTGCTGCTGTTCCGCAAGTACAACTGGTGGCTGCCCAGCTTCGGACGGGCCCGTCGGCAGAAGGCGCTGGGGTGAGCGGGCCATGACCACCACGCGGCGGCGGACACCGGCCGCCGGGAGCGCGCTGACCCGGCTGCGGCACCATCACGCGACCTTTCCCCTGGCGTCGGCGGCGGCCCTGTTCGCGGTCCTCGCGGTGGTACGGATCGCGGGGGCGTACGCCTTCCCCCTCATGGTGCTGTCGGTCGCGCTCAGCGCGGCCGTGCTGCTCGCCCTGCCCCGTACCGGATGGGCGGCGGCTGGTCTGTGCCGGTTCCCCGTCCTCCCGGCGCTGCTGGGCACCGCCCTCGTCGCCCTCGTCTACGCGGAGAGCTATCTGGCGACCAGGGCCGCCTTCGGCGAGGGGGACGACAACTGGACCGTCTGGGTCCCCCGCCTCTTCGAGGACATGGTGCCGGGGGTGCCGCTGCTGGGCACCCTCGCCATGCTGCTCTCGATGGGTGTGCTGGTGCCGCTCTGTGAGGAGATCTGTTACCGGGGTGTCCTGTACCGGGCGGTGGAGGAGCGGCGCGGTACGTACCAGGCCATCGTCACCACGGCGGTGGCCTGGTCCGTGGTCCATCTCGGCGACTACGGACTCAACCCCTTCAACCTCCGGGTCATCTGCGGGGTGTTGCCGTCGGTCTTCCTGATGGGACTGGCGCTCGGGGTGTGCCGGGCGCTGACCGGATCCGCGCTCGCCTGTGCGGTGGCGCAGGGTTCCTGCAACCTCCTGCTGCTCTGGGCGGTCACCGGTTCCGGCTGACGGTTCCGGCTCGCGGGTTCCGGTCCGGACGGGGCCACCGCGCCACCGCTTCCCCAGCCTCCCGCGGGGAGGCTGGGGAAGCGGTGGCGCGGTGCTCAGTGGTGAGGGCGAGCGAGCCGCCGTGGCGTCCTTATGCGCTCACTCCGGCCCGGTGGGGGCCGCGCCGATCCGTCGGTCGAGGACCGTCCGCGCGTGGTCCAGCACGCGGGCGCAGCGCGGGAAGTCCCGCAACTCGTCGCGGAGGGCGGCCAGCGCGGGCAGCAGGGAGGGCGCCGGAACGTCACGGGCGGTCAGGATCTCCGCCGTCCAGGTCAGGAACCCGGCGAACAGCTCGTCGTCGTCCACGTACAGCGCGGCGGCGAGGAAGTCCACGATGCGCGCGATGTCCTCCGCCGTACGGTGCCGCTGCCGGTCGGTGTAGTCCCGCAGGGGCGGGTAGCGGCGTTCCAGCCCGGCGAGGGTGCCGGCGACCAGCCCCGTACCGCTGCGCGCGACGAGCGTGTACTCCTGGTCCGCGAGGTGCGGCAGGTCGTCGGAGACCAGGTGCGGGGTGAGCGGGTCGGGCCGGGGGATCCCCTTCCGCAGCGTCTCGGCCGCCGTACGGGCGTCAGGGGCCCAGGCGTTCGCCCCGAGCAGCCGGGCGTAGCGTCCGTCCGGTCCGAACGCGGCCCCGCCGACCAGGACGGGCATTCCGGTGGCCTGGCAGGCGGTGATCGTGGCGTGCGCGGTGGGCAGATGCGTGGGGAGGGACGAGGAGAGGGCTACGGCGTCCGGTCCGGTCCGGTGCAACTGCGCGATCAGGTGCGGGGTCGGGACGCGGGCGCCGAGGAAGTCGACCTGCCAGCCGCGCAGGGTGAGGACCTGGGAGAGCAGCCGGGCGGGCAGGGCGTGCCACTCGTGGTCGACGCAGGCCACCGTGATCCGGCCGAGCCGGGCCGGGGGTCGCGCGCCGGGGAGGTCGGCGAGGACCGTGATGATCCGCTCGCTGATCGCGGTCGCGACATGTTCCTGGGCGACGCTCACGCGGTTGGCCGCCCACTCCGCGCCCACCCGGGTCTGTACGGGGGCGATGAGGTCGAGGAGCGCCGACTCCACGCTCAACCCGGCGTCGAGGGCGGCGAGGACGACGGCGGTGGACGCGTCCTGGTCGTGGTGGCTCATGGCGTCCCAGAGCCGGTCGCGCGCGCCGGCCAGAAAGGAACCGGCCAGAAAGGAACCGGGCGGCGAGGAATCGGACTGCGAGGAACCGGTCGGTGAGGAACCGGGCGGGAGACCGGTCGGGGCGGAGGCCGCCGTCATGCCGTGTACCGGCCCTGTGTGTGACCGTCGACGGCGCTGAGGTGGGCGGTGTGCGGGGCGGTGATCGCCAGGACCGCCATATCGTCGGCGGAGTTGCGGCCCAGCCACTCGGTGGCGAGCATCTGGATGTGCTCGACGACCGCCTCGGCGGGCATACCGACGCAGTCGGCGAGGGCCTGCTCCAGCCGTTCCTGTCCGAACAGGGCATCGCCCAGGGGGCCGCCCCTGGCCTCGGTGATGCCGTCCGTGTAGAGGAGACAGGTCTCACCCGGCCGTAGCGTGGTCGCCACCGTGTGGGCGTGGATGGCGGGGATGGCGCCCACCAGGGTGCCCTGGGTGGCCACCACCTCCACGTCCCCGTTCCGTCGCACGATGAGGGGCGGCGGGTGACCGGCCGACGTCAGTCTCAGCCGGACGAGCTGACCCTCCCGGCTCACCGAGGCCATCACCAGGGTGGCGAAACGCGTGTGGTGGGAGTTGATGAGCGCCCCGTTGAGCAGGCCGAGCATCCGCTCGTGGTCATCGGCCATGGGAAGCAGGGCCTGGAGGGTGTTGCGGATCTTCCCGGTCAGGACCGCGGCCTCCAGACCCTTGCCGCAGACGTCCCCCAGCACGATCAGGGACTCCTCGTCCGGCGTCTCCGCGGGGTGGATGTCGTAGAAGTCGCCGCCCACGCGTTCGGTCTGTCCGGCCGGGCGGTAGCCGCCCGCGAACTCGACGCCCTGCACCTGGCGCATCGCGGGGGGCAGCAGTTCCCGCATCAGCGTCCGGGTGATGCTGCTCTGTTCCGCGTAGAGCCGCGCGGCCGAGAGCGCCGCGCCGGCACGGGCCGCGAAGAGCCCGGTGAAGATCTCCTCGCTCTCGCTGAACGCCGTGTGCTCCGCGCCGCGCAGCAGGACGAGCGCCCCGGCCGCCACTCCGTGCCCGGGCAGCGGGGACACCATGACGGACCCGACGGCGCCGTCGAACCCCGGTGGCAGCAGCCAGGCCGGCAGGCTCCCCGGATCGATCCACCGTGAGGGCACCGGGGGGAATCCCTGGAGGGCCTCGCCGAGCCCGGGCACGGACGCCGGATCGGCGGTGAGTGTCGTACGGATCGCCTCGCCGCCCCGCACCGCATGGGCGACGGGGAGTCCGCGCCCCACGGCGGGGGCGATCACCACGGCCGCGTCGCCGAAGTGCTCGGCGGCGAGCCGTGCGGTCGCCACCATGCACCGGTCGGTGTTGAGGGAGGCCAGCAGGACGTTGGACGCCTCGGCCAGGAACCGGGTGCGTTCCCGTTCCGCGCTGAGGGCCTCTTCGGCGAGATGCCGGTCGGTGTCGTCCGTCAACCACCACACCACACTCCCGTCGTGCCGACGGGTGGGACGCGCCTCGAAGGTCTGCGCGCCGACCCGGCCGTGGACCGGGCGGTGGGGCGCACCTGCCGACACCGACCTGGCCGGCGCGGGCGCGCCGGCCAGCTCCCGGTGGGCCCGCGCCAGCCAGGTCGGAGCGGTCGCCCGCAGCCCCGCGCCGATGGTCGCTCGCGTCAGCAGCGCGGCGGCGGCCCTGTTCAGGCTGGTGATCGTGCCCGCCGCGTCGGCGATGATGACCGGGTGCGGGGCGGACCGGAGCGCGTCGTCGAGTGCCGCGATGCCGGCCTCGTCGCCGATGGTTGTTCCTTGCGAACTCTCCACACGCGGGGCCCGCTGGACGCGGACCGCACCACCCTCCGGCTGGACGAAAATTACTTTCCTCGCGGCAACCATTGCGTATGGCACGGCATTCTGGCAATCGGTGTCAGGCCCGAGCCGTCCACGGCCCGGTCCACGGAGGGCGGGCCGCCCGGTGTGTTCCGCCCCGCTTTGACCGGGCTTCATGACGGGTCAAAGGGTTCTCCAGGCCGGGCGGGAGCCCCCCACGACATGCGCCGGACCCTTGAGGCCGACGGGACTCCCGCACCACGCCCCGACCCCCTGAGGGAAACCCACTCACTGAGGGGAAGCCCTCACCCCTGGGGGCGCCCGTGCCAGTCGAGGCAGACGACCATCGCGTCGTCGGCGGCGGGCCCGGGTCCACGGTGACCCACCAGCTCTTCGAGAATGGCCCCGGGCACCTGCGACGACGGCAGCAGCCTGGTGTTGGTGATCGCCCTGACCAGTGCGCGCCGGCTGTAGGGCTCCCCGCTGGGCGACATGACGTCGTACACCCCGTCGCTGAGGAAGAACAACCGGTCACCCGGCTCCAGTTGAAAGTGCTGCACCGTGTAGACGCTGTCCTCGAACATGCCGAGCGGTAGCTGCGCCTCCAGCTCCACCGGCTCCACGGTGCCCTGGCGCAGCCGCCAGACCCGGGGCGAGCCGGCGTCGATGACCTCCACCCGTCCGGTCGGCAGATGGAACCGGAGCAGGAGCATGGACAGGTACTGACGGCCGAGGTGCTGTCCGTGGATGGCCTGGTCCGCCAGGCTCGCCTGACCGATCAGATCCAGTCCGGCCCGGCGGGCGTTGCGCAGCGCGTTCACGGCCAGATTGGTGAGCAGGGCGGCGTCGATGCCCTCGCCCATTCCGTTGTTGACCGTCAGGGTGAGGTGGTCGGCGGAGGCGGACCAGTCGAAATTGTCCCCGTAGACCGCGTACGCGGGCTCCAACTGGGCACCCACGCTGTACTCGGGGCGCGAGCAGGAACGGCCCGGCAGTAGCTGCCACTGCATCTCGGCGGCGAGCGTCAGCCGCTCGGCCCGTCTGGCCCGGACGAACAGATCGGTGTCGCGCTCGGCGACGACGATCGCATGGCCCAGCGCGTCCGCGAAGTCCTGCAACTCCGGCAGGACCCCGTCCGTCGGCGGGCTCGCGGGAAGAGTGACACTCAGCACGCCCAGGCGGTCACCGCGCACGCTCACGGGCAGATGGACCGTCGCGACCGACGCCGGCCCCTCCGTGACGACGACGGCCTCCTGCGCGCCGAAAGCACGGCCGGGGGCACTACTGTGGATGGCCACGGACTCGATGACCTGCGGCGGCGCCCCCACGGGCTGCAGCCGAGCCATCGCGTAGTCGGCCATCAACACCTCCACGACCAGCGCCTGGAACCGCTCGGTGAGCAGTGCGCGAGCGGCGTCGACGAGTTCATGAGGCGCGGTGCCGCGCAGTACGCGCTCCACCGAGCTGGGTCTGTCCACGGGTGCAGGTCCCTTTTCCGCCGAGAATTGTTCATAATGCGACTGCCGAAAGCAGCGAGCCGGAGCGGGCGAGGTCGCCCATCAGGGAGTGTCACATGTGCGAGGACCCCGCCGCCCTCCACCCGCACTCCCATGAAGCGGTGCCCGAGGCGAGTGAGATCATCGAGCTGCTGGAGGTCCTCTGGGAGCGGGGCCGCTCGACCGTGACGGCCGCACCCGTCTCGACCGCCCAGGTGCGTGTGATGTACATCATCGAACGCGACGAGGGCATCAACCTGCGCACGCTGGGCGAACGCCTCGGGGCCGCCGCGCCCTCCGTCACCCGCATCTGCGACCGGCTGCGCGCCCTCGGATTCCTGCACAAGGCCCAGCACCCGGACGATCGCCGGGAGGTCCGGCTGTGGCTGACCGCCGCGGGCACGGCCCACCTGCGTGACCTGCGCGCCCATCGCGAGCGGGCACTCCTCGAAGCCCTGGCGGCGATGACCCCCGCCGCCCGGCACGCGCTGGCCGAGGGCCTGACCGGCTTCCGTGACGCCGTGCGCGAACCCCTGCCGGGCGCCGGCTCCCGGCATCTCGGCCGCTCGGCCTGACCCGGGCCCCCTGCCCGCCGCCGGGACGGGACCCGGTCCTCCGGGCGGACGACGCTACGGTGCGGGCACTCCCTCGGCGAAGTCCGCCCGGTGCCCGGCGCTGACCACGGCGGCGGCGTGTTCTTCCAAGCGGTGCAGGGCCGGACAACCCGGGTGGCGATCAGCCCCGCCGCCCCGGCTCAGCTCGGCCACGAGGTCGGCGATCCCCCGGGCGAGCCGGCTCACGTCCTGGTCGTCGACGTCCATGAAGGCCAGGTGATTGGTGCCGATGCGCAGACCGCTGGTCTCGCTCGCCGGCCGCGGATCGTTCGGTATCAGATTCTTGTTGGCGAGGATCCCGATCTGCTCCAGGACGCGGCTCACCGTTCTGCCGGTGGCGCTCCCGTCGCTGAGGTCGACCAGCACCATATGGGTGTCCGTCCCCCCGGTGACCAGCCGGAGACCACGCGCCGTGAACGCGTCGGCGAACAGCCCGGCGAACCGTGCCACCCGCTCCATCGCCACGGCGAACGCCGGCCGGAGGGCGTTTCCCAGTGCGGCGGCCTTCGCGGCGACCATCCCGAAGTCCGGGGTGCCCTGAAAACCAGGGAACACCCAGGTGTCGAGCTTCCCGCCGGGGACCCGGGAACCCGGTCCGCGCAGGACGAGGCCCCCGTGCGGCCCGCGCAGTTGCTTGTACGTCGAGGTGGTGACGAGGTCGCAGTACGGGAACGGCGTGGGGTGGATCCCGGTCGCGACCAGTCCGCTGATGTGGCTGATGTCCCCGATGAGCAGCGCGCCGACCTCATCGGCGACGGCCCGGAACGACGGGAAGTCGATGGTGCGCGGGTATGCCGAGCCGCCGCACATCAGTACCGCCGGGCGGACGGCCCGCGCCTGTTCCCGGACGTGGTCGAGATCGAGCGTGCCATCGGCACCGAGCCGGTAGTACGCCGCCCCGAAGTGTTTCGTCGTACTGGCGGGGCGAGCGGCGTGGGACAGATGGCCACCGTGGGACAGTTCCATGGACAGCACGGAATCCCCCGGTTCGAGCAGCCCGAACAGGACGGCCAGATTCGCCGCCGAGCCCGACAGCGGCTGCACATTGGCGTGGTCGGCCCCGAAGAGCAGCTTGGCGCGCTCGATCGCCAGCCGCTCCACCGCGTCGATCACTTCGGTGCCCGGGTGGTAGCGCCGGCCCGGATACCCTTCGGCGGTGAGGGCGCTCAGCCCGAGCGCCTGGGCCGCCAGCACATCGGGCGACGGCGGGCTCGAAGCGGCCACCAGATTCAACTGGGCCCGCTGCCGGGACAGTTCGCGTTCGGCGAGCTTGCGCAGACTCGGATCCGATCCGGCCAGCACGCTCAGACCCGTCCGGGTCAGACTCTCCAGCAGACGTCCGGTGCCGGCGGTGTCCGCCGCACCATGACCGACCGCGGGCTCCCCCGTGATGTCCTGCACTCCTGTGCCCCCTGTTCTCGGTGGGTTCGGTTCAGGGCGTGACGTCAGGGCGTGACCTCAGAGCGGGCGACCGAATTCCGTGATCAACCGGGGGACTCCGCCCGCGCGGAAGGCGGCGATCATGCGGTCGGCCGGGGTCTCGCGCCGCTCCAGCCGGGCGAACAGCGGGTCCAGGAAGACCTCCTCTCCCACGCCCCGGGCGCACAGGCCGCGCCGCGCGATGTCCAGCAGCTCGCGCACCGTCCCGAGGGACCCGGCGTCCTCCGCCGCGAGACCGTGCTCACTCGCCCTGGTCCACAGCCGGCGCCACTCGTCCCACGAGGACTGCTTCAGCACGGCCTCGGCGTCGTCGAGCTGCTCCACGAGGCCCAGGGTCAATGCGGCGGCCACCCCCTCCTCCCCGTACGGGGCGACTCCACACGTCCGGTTCTCGACGTAGCAGTTCACCGCGTGCTCGTCGAAGTACTCACCGATCGAACCCCCGGTCAGGGCGGCGCGCACGCCGTCGAGGTCGGTACGGGCGTCGAAGGCGTAGTGCAGCTTGGCGGCGGGCCAGCCGTACTGGTGGATACGGTCGAGTACGGTCCGGTCCGGAACCACCCGCACCCGCTCGCCGTCGAGCCGCCTGGCCGGTACGGGCTCCTCGGCGAGCAGGAGGTCCCGGAAGGACCTGTCGCCCGCGACGTCGTAGCCGCCGCTCTTGAGATTCGTCAGGAAGTAGACGGGGGAGTCCCAGTAGTGTTCGAGATAGGCGCCGACGTCGGCGTACGGGGTGACCGGGATCGAGTTCGACGTGTACAGCGCCTCCCGGGCCGGCACCCGGCCGCTCCGGGTGTGCCACACCCAGTTCCGCATCTCCTTCCAGGGCTGGAGCGAGCCGCGCGCGACGGGCGACCCGGCGGTCAGGGCCGTGAAGACCCCGGCGAGACCGCTGAGCATGTTGACCACGCGAGCGGACTCACCGGCGCTCACGTCGACTGACACCTGATGGGAGGCGAGCGGGACGAACCAGTGGTGGAAGTGCCAGCGCCGGGCGAGCAGTAGGTACCAGTCCTTCTGTGTCTTCCGGGCCGGGTCGGTCCAGGTGCGCGGCTGGATGCCCGCGCAGAGGACGGTGTGGCCCATGGCACCCAGCAGCGACTGGAGTTGCCGGAGCACGATGTCGGCGGCGTCGAGTGCCTCGCCGATCGATTCCCGTGGCGCGAGGGACACCTCCACCGTGCAGATCCCGGTGTCGGTGTTCACCTGCTCCGTGAAGCCCCCGGCCGTCCGGTGCACACCGGTGACGGCCCCGGTGATCGACTCCACCGTCGTCGACCACGACGCGTCGAGCTCGGCCAGCCGGTGCCACAGCCGCCGCGCCCCGGCGCGGTCCAGCCCCCGGCCGGTGGCGTTCTCCACCACCGGGAATTCGAGTTCGAGACCGACACGTCGTGGAGTAACGGCCATATGAGCCCCTTCATCCAGTGGGAGGGCGGACGCACCCGGGCCGTTCCGGCTCCCGGGTCAGTCGGTCCGCCGCTCGTCGATGGTCAGTTTGTCGATGGTCAGAGACTTCAGGTACTCGGCCGACAGGTTCTGGCCCTTCACGAAGTAACCCATGTGCGGAGCCGCGTCGCAGACACCGAATCCGGCGCCGAAGAGGATCGGCGGGAACTCGCCGATCTCGTCCCGCCACACCGACTCGGAGAGGAGTACCTGGAGCGATTTGAGTAGGGCGACATCGTGTGAGGCGTAGACGCCCCCGGGTGCCAGCCCGGGCCAGATGCGAGTCAGGCAGGTGCGGACGGCCGACGGCGTGTCCACGTCGGTGAAGGCGACGGCGATGCGCTCCGGCAGCTCCGGAGCCCGGAGCGTGTCCTCGACATAACCGGGGACGAAGTCGCAGACGGAGATCTCGCCGTAGGCCGTGATGTTTCCCCGGACGGACTCCAGGGACGCGCTGTACTTGCCACTGTGCCAGGTCGGGAGCCACCCGGTGTGCCGGCGCGCGTGGAAGTCGTTCCTGTCGTAGTCGTCGACGACGAGCAGCCCCTGGAAGCTGTCGAATATGGTGAGACGTTTCCGCAGCGCCGCCGCGACGATCGAGAGCTTCGCCGACGAGCCGCCGGAGAAGCATCCGCACTCGACGACATCGCCGACGGCCGAGGTGTTCATCAGCATCTCGGCGAGCAGGAGACCGTCCGTCGGGGTGGTGGCGAGCGGCACCGACCTGTCGATCTCCTCGAACCGCCGGACCATGTCACGGCGCTGCGCGCTGTCGATGACCGACCGCGCGCCGTTCGCGATGAACTTGCGCCGCAGTACCTCGTAGGTGTCCTCGGTGGCGAGGGTCGGGCGCACATCCTCGACCGTGGCCTTCGGGGCTCCGCCGGGGCTCGACGGTGATGCGTGGCTCATAGTCAGGAGCACCTTCCCTTGCCTGCGGCGAACTGCTCGGCGGCGACCTCGATCAGGATCTCGACCGGGATCTCGACTGCGAAAAGGAAACAGCGCACTGGCGGAGACTCCGACGCACCACAATGACGACATGTGGGGCGGATGTGATTTTGCGTGACGCACGCTAGCGGCGCGTGCGGGGCTTGTAAACGACGCCTCGCCGCTGGACCGGCGCCTTTGAGCCAGCTCCCGTCGGAGTGGCGGCGCCGGGACGGGTGGCGCCCCCGCTCGGCCGGGGTGCGCGTCGCCGCGCACCCCGGCCCTCTCCGCCTTGCGTTTCGGCACCGGGAGAGGGCAGGGGTACGCGACCGTACTCGGTGACTCGGTGACTCGGTGACTCGGTGACTCAGCGCACAGCGAATCCGTGAATCAGCGGACCTGGAGCGGGCCGACGCCGGGCAGCGGCACCGGCGCCTTGCCGCCCGTGCGCTGCCGCTGCGCCGGGTTCGCCCCGCAGGTGGTGTCCTGCACCGGGAGCCGGCCGGTGAGCAGATAGGCGTTGGCGACGGATTCCGCGCAGTCGCTGACGAGCGTCCCGTACACGCCGTGCCCCTCGCCCTCGTCGACCGTCACCATCCGTGAGCCGTCCAGGGCGCGCCGCATCCCGCGCGCGTTGGTCAGCGGGGTCTGGGAGTCCCACTCGTTCTGGAGGATGAGCATGGGGACGTCGTTGTCGATCCCGGTGGCGGGTTCGGCGCCCTTCTCCCAGAACGCACAGGGCGCGATGTTGCCGGCGTAGTCCCCGTACAGCGGGTAGCGGACCGCGTCGCGGATCGCCTCCCTGCGGTAGCTCTCCGGATCCTTCGACCAGGGCGCGTCACCGCACACCACGGTCCAGAACATGGCGGTGGCGTTGTCGTCCCAGTAGTACGCCGGCGGTAGTTCCGGGGTGGTCTCGCCGGCCGCTGCCTTCTTCAAGGTGACGACCCACTCGGCCCCCGCGCGCAGGGTGAAGAACTTGGTGCGGGAGACGGCCCGGAGCTGAGCGCCGTCGAAGAGGGCGCTGCCCACCCGGACGGGCTCGCGGTCGGCCTGGGCGACGATCTCCCAGAAGGTGCGGGAGACCGCGGCCGGGGTGGCGCCGAGCCCGTACGAGGTCGACCGCGCGGCGGTCCACGCGGTCCACCGCTGGAACGCCCGCTCCGCCTCGGGTGCCCAGCCCCGGAAGCTCTCGCGCCACGCGTTGCCCGGGTCGATCGCGCTGTCGAGGATGAAGCGGTCGACCCGGCGGGGGAACATCTGGGCGTAGACGGCGCCCAGGTAGGTGCCGTACGAGTAGCCGAGGAAGTTGAGCTTCCGGTCGCCGAGCGCGATCCGGATCAGGTCCATGTCCCGGGCGGTGTTACGGGTGGTGAAGTGCTTGAGGGTGGCCGCGCCGTATTTCTCGCGGCACTTGTCCGCGATGGAGCGGGTCACGGCCGTGTGCCGGGGGAAGGCCGCCGTCGTGTAGGCGCGCTCCCCGTCCAGCTCCTCGGGGGAGAGTCCGCAGGTCACCGGCGCGCTGCTGCCGACGCCCCGGGGGTCGAGCCCGATGAGGTCGTACCGCTCCCGTACGGAGGCGGGGAAGGCGCCCTGGAGGTATGCCGGCATATCGAGTCCCCAGGCGCCGGGGCCGCCTGGGTTGATCAGCAGGGCGCCCCGCCGCTTGGCGGGATCGGTGGCCGCGATCCGGGATATCGCCACGTCCAACTGCGGCCCGCGGGGGCGCTGGTAGTCCAGCGGCACCCGTACCGTGGCGCACTCCAGCGCGGCGGGCAGGTCGGGACCGCATCCCCGCCAGGTGAGGTTCCCCGGTGCGTGGGTGGCGGGGGGGACCGCGCCCGGGCTGGGCGCGGCGGCGGCCGGGGTGGTGGCGAGTGCTGGGGCCAGCGCCGCCATCATGCTCACCGCGAGCGCGGGGGCAAGGCGTCTTAGGGGCACGGATTCGGTCCTTCCATGGGGCGTACGGGACGGTGCCGCCCGCTCTCGGCGGCCCGTTCCCGCACATCATTCACTGCGGAACCGGTTCGTGAACTCCCTTATGGCAAACGCCAGTTCGGATTCTTCGGGCAGGGGGTGCGCAACCGGGGCGGACCGGTCGCGACGTACCCCCAGGCGGCCCGCCTACCGGGTGCTCAGGGGCCGGCCTCGCCGGCCGTACGGAGGGCTTGATGACGGTACTCACTCGGCGGCGCACCGTAGGCGGAGCGGAAGCCACGGCTGAAGTCGGCGGCCCGGGGGAAGCCCCAGCGGGCGGCGATGACATGGATGGGCGCCGAGCGGAAGGCGGGATCCGCCAGATCGGTACGGGTGTTCTCCAGGCGGAGGCGGCGGATGAGCGAGGTGACGGTGGTCTCCTCGTCCTGGAAGAGCCGGTGCAGATATCTGACCGATATGTGATGGGCCTGCGCGATACGGCCGGGTGTCAGACCGGGATCGGCCAGATGCCGCCGGATGTACGACTTGACGCGCAGCAGCAGCACATGGCGTCTGGTCTCCGGCGGCACGGCGGCTTCCGCGTCGAGGGTGTGGGCGAAGAGCGCCGCGACCAGATCGATCACAGTGACCCCCAACCGGGGCCCGTCGGACGGCCGGTAGGGACTGCTGTCCGCCGCCAGGCTGGTGAGCAGTCCGATCAGCAGTCCGCCGATGCCCGTACGTCCGGACAGGGTCCGGCCCGTCATCCGGAGGATCGCGTCGTCCGGCAGCGGCAGGGCGGCCCGGGGAATCTCCACCCCGATCCCCCGGTGCAGCAGGGAGCCGTGCACCAGTGACCGTGTCTCCGAGGGGGCCGACGAGTGGTCGGGGATGATGGTGAACGGTCCGCCCACGGTCTCGTGATCCCCGTGCAGACTCCTCGTCTCGCCGTTCAGCGGTATGGAGAGATGGCACAGTTCCGGATCGGACGCACGGATCAGCTTCGGAGTGCGCAGAAAGACCATCGGCCGGTAGGCCACCGGCCACATCCGTACCGCGCCCAGGTCCAGGACCCGCTGGGTCACCCGGAAGTCGGCCGCGTGTTCACTGATCAGCTCCATCGGCGCATGAGTACGGGCCATGCGTTCGCGCCACCAGTCCAGCCGGTCCGACGCCGGCAGGTCATCGCTCGTGAACACCGTCTCGGTCAACATCCGCGCCCCCGGTCCCGCGCCCCGACCACGAGCCGGGCCGACGACCGGGCACGCCGGTCGTGACCGTGCCCTGTCCGTACGGGAGCCGGTCATGGGTATCCGTCCCAGTATCACCGTCGCCCGCGCCTGCGGGACGGCGATGAGCCACCCGCGGTGGCCGGAGGGCGTCGTCGCGGAACGTGTTCCTACGCGGTGCGCGGTCCTCCGGCGGCCGTCCTCCGGGACGGTTGAGGAAGGAGTGCGCCAGTGGACCGGGTGTGCCTACGACGGGTGACGGTCCGGGGCGGCCCGCGCGGGGTCCGCCCGCGCAGCGATTGTGACTTGTTCACGTCCCGGACCGTGCCGTCGAAGCGTCCCGGGCACCACGGCGTTCATGGTGCGGCCCGGTCAGCCGGCCCCGGCTCCGAGCGCGTGGTGACGACCGACGTGGGGAGCGACCAGTGCGAGGTCCGGGCGCCCGTGCGGAACGGGGGGGCCGGAGAGAGCGTTCACCGGGAGGAGACTCGCCGCTCCACGTGAATCACGCCGCCCGCAGCCGGTCGCGCGTGGGCGGCGCGGAGGCCACGCCCCGTCACGCCACATTGACGGCGGGCAGAGGCACTTGACAGCGCGACAGTCGCGGAATGAATATTCATTCCGTGACCCCACGGAAGCCTGCTCTCGCTCAGTCCCTCATCGACGCCGCCATCGCGCTGTTCGCCGAACGCACCTACGAGGGAACCCAGATGCCCGCCGTCGCCGAGCGGGCGGGGGTCGGCGTGGGGAGCATCTACCGGTACTTCCCCAGCAAGGAGGCGCTGGGGAACGCCGCGTTCCAGCACGCCAAGCGTGATCTGCTGGAACGGCTGGCGGGCGCGGTGACCGAAGGCGGGCCGACCGCTTCGATCCGGGTGGAGTTCGGGCGCTTCTGGCGGGGCTTCGCCGAGTACGCGACGGACCGGCCGGACGCCTTCGTCTTCCTGGAGCACCAGCAGCACGACACGTATCTGACCCCCGAGAGCAGGGAACTGGCCGCGGAGATCGACCGCGTTGCCGCTGACTTCATCGCCCGTGGACAGCGGGCCGGCGAGATCCGCGAGGGCGACGCGGGGCGGCTGGTGGCCCTGGCCCTGGGGGCGTTCGCGGGTCTGGTGCGGTTCCAGCGCCCGCACGGGCTCTCCGCTCTCGACCGTGACGCCCTCGATCAGGCGGAGGCGGCGGTCTGGGATCTTCTGCATCGAAAGGACGCGTCATGACCACACCGCGGACCGTACTGATCACCGGCTGTTCCTCGGGCCTGGGGCGCGAGGCCGCGCTCGCGCTGCACCGCCTCGGTCACCGGGTGCACGCCACGGCCCGGCGACCCGAATCCCTCGCCGACCTGGCGGCTCTGGGCATCAGCACCCACGCGCTGGACGTCACGGACGAGGAGAGCATGACCGCGGCGGTGGCAGCGGTCGAGGAGGCGGACGGGCGCGTCGACATTCTGATCAACAATGCGGCGTACGGACTGCACGTGCCGGTCGAGACGGCGTCCTCCCGGGAGATCAGGGTGCAGTTCGACACCAATGTGTTCGGGCTGGTGCGCATGGCGCAGCTCGTCCTGCCCGGGATGCGCCGGGCCGGGCAGGGCAGGATCGTCAACATCTCGTCGATGGGTGGCCGTTTCTCACCGCCGGGCGGGGGCTTCTACCACGCCACCAAGCACGCGGTGGAGGCCATCAGCGACTCACTCCGCCTCGAAGTGGGCGGGCTCGGTGTCCGGGTGGTGGTGGTACAGCCCGGGCCGACCATCACCGGGTTCGGCGCGACCGCGGTCGCCACCATGGGGCACGAAGCGGTTCCCGGGGCGGCGGACCCGTACGCGGACTTCCGCCGTGAACTGGCCGCCATGTACGCCGGTCGCACCTTCACCCGGCGGGGCGGCGCCGTCTCGGCGGAGACGGCCGCGCGGGTGCTCGTGCGCGCCGCGACCACCCCCAGGCCGCGCGCCCGTTACGCGATCGGGGCCATGGCCCGGTCGACCATGCTCGCCAAGCGACTACTGCCGGACTCGGCGTTCGACGCGCTCATGCGGCGTAGCTTCCCGTTGCCGCGAACGGTCTGAGCGACGACGGCCGGGGCCGCCGCGGTCCACCGCCGGGCGGGCGGTGGACCACGTCAGAGGCACAGAGCGCCGCCGAAGCAGGAGCGGAGGGCGCGGGTGGTGTCGGTGGCGTTCAGGTGACGGGAGGCCCCGCGTGCGCGGGGAACACAACAACGGGGAGGGAACGGGCAAGCTGGACGGGGGACCACCCCCGCGTGCGCGGGGAACACGGAGGTGGGGGTCACCCGCTGTCTCGGCCGGGGGGACCACCCCCGCGTGCGCGGGGAACACCACCCGGTGTCCCGCTGGCTGGGAACGACCGCGGGACCACCCCCGCGTGCGCGGGGAACACACCACGGCCCTGCACGACAACCCGGCGGCAGGGGGACCACCCCCGCGTGCGCGGGGAACACTCCGGGCTCGGAGTCGAGCCACCGCGTGTCGAGGGACCACCCCCGCGTGCGCGGGGAACACCCTTCGTGACCTGCGATTTTACCTCGGCGGGTGCCTGTTTTTGTCAACTTCCCAAGATTCGGACATATTTCACTTCCAGTGATCGAGGGGCCGTGCGAGGGCGCCATGAATGAATCACGGTGCCCGAAGGCACGGTCACACGCCAACGATAGACAGCCGACGCCAAGGGGACGACACATCGTCCCGTTTCCTGTACGTGGTCCAGAACGCAGAAAGACGGCGTCATCCACGCGGGTCGCCCCTCGCCCTCCGAGTCCGCCCCGACTGCGCGGGGGAGTGGTGGTTCGTTGCGTCGGGTTGTCACTGCCAGGCACCGGCCACTGGCCTCCCGTCGATGGCTAGGGTCCGATGGCCGGCCGTCGCTGTCCTGGGGAACCGGCGGCGCGCCGATGCTTCCAGCGTGTGCGCCCCCTCACGCCCCGTGTTCGTGGGGGACGGCAACCCCAGCCGCCGGGGGGCCGTGGGTGAGCGCGATCGGATGCGTGAGGCCCGGCGTCACCGCAAGCCGTAGCACGGAAGCCCGCCAGGATCAGCGCGCCGCGTTCGGCACGGAGATCGACTCCACTCCGGGGCCCGACCTCCCGCTCCGCCCGGCGATGTGGGCCCTGACGACCGTCCCGGCGAAGGCTCTGGAATCAGTCCGGACCGGGGCGCCGATAGACTTCTCGTCATGGTTCAAGCGTCCCCCGGGATGTGGCGGCGCGAGGTGGGCACCGTGGTCCGGCGAGCCGAGCCGCTCCCCGAGTCGGCGTCCGCCATCCTCGCCGCATCCCGGATCGTTCCCGCCCCCACGGAGTGGTCGGCCCACGCGCACCCCCTGCATGAGCTGGTCTGGGTGCGTGGCGGAACACTGACGTCCCGCGTGGGCGACCGCGTCTACACCGTGGTCGAGGGGTACGGGTTGTGGATGCCCGTCGGAATGGTCCACGAGGGCCGGTCGACGGCGAGTGCGGAGCTCTTCAGCGCCTTCTTCGCTCCCGATCGCATACCGTTCGCGTTCACGCAGCCCATGGCGATCACGATGACGACGTTGCTGGAGTCGCTGCTGACCCATCTGTCCGCTGCGGACCTCGACCTGGAGGCGAGGGCGCGGGCGGAGTCGGTGGTCTTCGATGTGATCCGACCCTCGGAGCGTCAGTTCGCGTTGCGGTTGCCCGGCGATCCGCGGATCGACGCCATCGCCGAGGCCCTGCTGGACGACCCCTCGGACGGCCGCTCGCTGGAGGAGTGGGCGCGGCTGCTGGGGACCAGCGACCGTACGATCACCCGTGCCTTCCGTCAGGCGACGGGGCTTCCGTTCGCCCAGTGGCGCCAGATGCTGCGGGTGCACCGGGCGCTGATGCTCCTCGCCGAGGGCATCGACGTGACGACGGTTTCCGAGGTGCTCGGCTACGCGCAGCCCAGCTCCTTCATCGTCGCCTTCCGGCGGGTCATGGGGACCACGCCGGGTGCGTTCTCCCATGCGGCGGTCGGTCCGTCGGGGGATGTCCGGAATTCCGTATCGCGTGACCAGAACTCCGGATTGTCGCCACAGCAAGCGGAATATAGGGTTCACTGAGTTAGGTAACCCTTAGTTTCTGTTCTCTGTGTGCGGCGCTGCCGTGCATGGGCGAGCGTGGCCTGCCCGGTGACATCGGACAGAGGTTGCCGCAGTCCCCGCCCCTCCGACCGTCCGGACATCTTCGTGTTCACCAGTCTCTTCCGGTCTGCCGGGAAACCCCCTGTCACCCCTGCCGCCGCTCCGGTGGCCGCGCTCATCGGGCACGACCTGGTGCTGCGCTACGACGGCAAACCTGTCGTGCATGGTGTCTCGGTCGCCCTGGAACCCGGCCGGGCGACCGCCCTGGTGGGGCCGAACGGCAGTGGGAAGTCCACGCTGCTGCGTGCGCTGTCCCGACTGCACCGGGTGGACGGTGGCCGGGTGACGCTCGGCGGCGCCGAGGGAGAGCACGAGCGCGACGTGGCCCTGCTCAGCTCCCAGGAGTTCGCGCGCGAGGTCACGCTGTTCTCCCAGGCGAGGCCCGTTCCCCAGGGACTGACGGTCGCGGAGGTCGTCGCGTTCGGGCGCCATCCCTACCGGCGCGGCTTCGCCGGACCGAGCGTTGAGGACCGGAGCGCTGTCGACAACGCCATGCGGGTCACCGGAGTGCGGGACATGGCCGGACGGCAGGTCGGAGAACTCTCCGGTGGGGAGATGCAACGTGTCTGGCTCGCGGCCTGTCTGGCCCAGGACACCGGCGTCGTCCTGCTCGACGAGCCGACCAACCACCTCGACCTGCGCTACCAGTTCGAGACGCTCGACCTGGTTCGGGACCTCGTCGAGGAGCACGGCATCGCGGTCGGGATCGTGCTGCACGACCTCGATCAGGCATCCCGGATCGCGGACACCATCGTCCTCATGCGCTCGGGCCGGGTGTACGCGGCCGGCGCACCCGCCGATGTCCTCACCGCCGAGAACATCGGCGAGGTCTACGACATCCGCGTTGAGGTGGACTTCGACCCCCGAACGGGGCGGCTCCGTATCGATCCGCTCGGACGTCACCTCTCCTGAACACGGTGGAGCGCCTCGCGGAACGCCGCACCGGCCGTTTCACCTGCGACGAGCCGCCCCCGAAGACACCGACGCGCGTTCCCCGCGTCGCCCTCATCACCCACATCACCCGCGAAAGAGGAATCCTCATGAACCGTACCCGTCGCCTGGCGCTGTCAGCCTCGACCGGACTCGCGCTGCTCGCCGTAACCGCCTGCGGAACGACCGACGTCGACAAGGCGACGAGCGGCAGCGCCACCAAAGCGGCCCCCGCGTCCAAGGACTGCGCCCAGGAGACCACGACCACCTCGACGAAGCCGGTCTCCTTCAAGGACGGCGTCGGCCGCCAGATAAAGCTCGACAAGCCCGCCGAACGGATCGCGGTCCTCGAATGGCAGCAGGTCGAAGACGCACTGACCCTCTGCGTCACCCCCACCGCCGTCTCCGACGCCAAGGGATACCGCACCTGGACCAGCGCGGAGGAACTGCCTGCCGGTGTGACGGACATCGGCACCCGTGACGAGCCCGATCTCGACACCCTCTACGCGGCCAAGCCCGATCT
Organism: Streptomyces sp. NPDC020965; assembly: GCF_044333555.1. Taxonomy (NCBI): domain Bacteria; kingdom Bacillati; phylum Actinomycetota; class Actinomycetes; order Kitasatosporales; family Streptomycetaceae; genus Streptomyces; species Streptomyces sp. NPDC020965. Next base: position 85,855 of record NZ_JBIRRE010000008.1, on the reverse strand, counting down.
CATCGTCGTGGAGGCATTCGGCGCCCAGGACGAGATGATCAAGAAGCTGGAGAAGCGGGGCGTTCCCGTGATGGCCACCCGAGGAGCGGACCCGAAGGACCCGATCGGGAACATGCGGAAGGTGTTCAGCATGATCGGCGAGGCGACCGGACGCACGGACCGGGCGGATCAGGTGCTCAAGGAGTTCGACCAGCACCTCGCGACGGCGAAGCAGCGGGTCGCCGACGCGAACCTGCCGACCAAGGACTTCCTGTTCTTCGACGGCTGGCTTGAGGGAGGCAACCTGACCGTACGCCCCTACGCGGACGGTGCCCTGTTCACCGAGATCGGCAAGGAACTCGGCATGACCCCGGCGTGGACCAACGACGTCAACAAGAAGCACGGCGACGGGGGCGTGGACGCCGCCTACGGCTTGGCGCAGACCGACGTCGAGGGGCTCACCTCCGTGGGCAACGCCAATCTCTTCTACGCGAACGACGATGGCGCCGGCGGTTACGTCGCGGCGCTGAGCAAGAACCCGATCTGGAAGAAGCTCCCCGCCGTGAAGGAGGGCCGCGCCCACGCGTTCCCGGCGCGGGTCTGGGGCGCCGGTGGTCCGCGCTCCTGCGCCCAGGCGATCGACGCCTACGTCGACGTACTCGACAAGAAGTGAGCGCAGTACGCGCGGCGGCCCCCGAGTCGGGGCCGCCGCCGAGCCCGGCGCGTGGCAGCGGCCCCGCCGGGGCGGCCGTCCTGGCACTCCTCCTCATCGCGACCGTGCTCGTCGGCATGTGGCATCTGACACAGGGGACGTCGGGCGTCGGCGTCAGCGACCTGGTGCGCCATCTCGCGGGGAAGGGTGACAGCGCCCACGGGGCGCCCGTCGGCGAGATCCTCACCGGCTCGCGCCTGCCGCGGCTGTTCGCGGGCGTCGCCGTCGGCTTCGCCCTTGGCTGCGCGGGCGCACTGCTCCAGTCCGTCACCCACAACCCGCTCGCCTCACCCGACACCCTCGCGGTCACGTCCGGGGCCTACTTCACCCTCGCGCTCATCGCCGCCCTCGGCCTGAGCGTCCCACTGTGGGCGTCGGGCGCCGTCGCCTTCGCGGGTGGCCTCGTGGCGGCGGCACTCGTGCTGCTCCTCTCGGGCCGCGCCGCGGGCACCGCGGGCACTCGCCTCGTCCTCGCCGGATCGGCAACGGCCATGGCCCTGGACGCGGCGACCGGGATGTTCCTCATCCTGTTCGACCAGAACACGACCGGTCTCTTCGCCTGGGGGAGCGGCTCGCTGGCGCAACTGAACATCGACGCGTCGATACGCGCCGCCCCGCTCGTCGCCGTGACGCTGTGCCTGGCCCTGGCACTGTCCCGACGGCTGGACGTGATGCACCTGGGCGACGACGCCGCGTCGACCCTCGGCGTGCCGATCCGGACCACCCGTGTCACCGCCGTGATCTGCGCGGTACTGCTGACCAGCACGGCGGTGACCCTGGCGGGTCCGATCGGCTTCGTCGGTCTGGGCGCCCCCGTCCTCGCCCGGCTGATCGCGGGACGGGTCCACGCCTTGCGCCAGCACCTGTTCCTGATCCCCGCGGCCGGGCTGCTCGGCGCGCTGCTCATTCTGCTCGCGGACGCGGCCCTCCGTGCGATCCAAGGGGCGGACGGGGCCGCCGCCATCCCCACCGGCGTGCCGACCGCACTGCTCGGCTCCGCCATCATCGTGGTCCTCGCCCTGAGACTGCGTGACACCGGGCAGATCCGGCACCCTCCGCGCGCGAGGGTCGCCGCACGCTCGCGCCGCGCGTTCCTCGTCGTCACGTCCGGCGCGGTGCTGCTGCTTGCTGGAGCAGCCCTCATGGCCGTCCTCGCCGGGAGCCTGTGGCTGCGGACCGGGGACATCGCCCTGTGGCTCCAGGGCACGGCTCCGAACCTGGTGGGTCAGGCGCTCGACGACCGGGTCCCGCGCGTGACCGCCGCGATCCTGGCCGGCGCGGCGCTCGGACTGGCCGGTTGCGTCGTGCAGGGTGCAGTGCGCAATCCACTGGCGGAGCCCGGAGTGCTCGGCATCACGGCGGGCGCCGGTCTCGGCGCGGCGAGCATCGCGACCTCGGGACTGTCCGGTGGGCGGACGGTCCTCGTCGTGGTGGCGGTCGCGGCCGCGCTGATCACGTTCGCGGTGATCGCCCTGCTGGCCTGGCGCGGTGGATTCCTGCCCGACCGGTTCGTACTGATCGGCATCGGCATGGGATACGGCCTCAGTGCGGTCACCACCTTCCTGCTGCTGCGCGCGGACCCGTACAACACCCCCCGAATCTTCACCTGGCTCTCCGGTACCACCTACGGCCGGACCTTCCCCGACGTCGTCCCGGTCGCGATGGGCCTGGCGCTCGCCCTTCCCGTTCTGCTGTTCCTGCGCGGTCGGCTCGATCTGCTCGCCGTCGACGAGGACACTCCGCGCATCGTCGGGGTCAGGGTGGAACGCACCCGCTTCACCGCTCTGGCGATCGCCGCGGTGCTCGCGGCGCTCAGCGTGGTCGCCGTCGGCGTCGTCGGCTTCGTGGGGCTCGTCGCCCCGCACCTCGCCCGATCCCTGGTGGGCGCCCGGCACGGCCGTTCGATCCCGGTCGCGATGCTGCTCGGTGGCGTGCTGGTCTGCGTGGCGGACGCCGTCGGCCGTACCGTCGTCGCTCCCGCGCAAGTGCCGGCGGGCCTCATGATCGCGCTCATCGGCGGACCGTACTTCGTGTGGGTGCTCCGGAAGTCCCGCGCATGACCCCACGGCAGGGGACAGGGGTTCGCGCCCACGGCTCCGGCCCTCCCCCTCGCCTCTCTCCGCCCCTCGTCCCCGCCATCCCGCTAGGAGTACCGGAATGCCTCCCCGCCAGAAACCGCCCGAGTCGCCCACTGAGCCCGAGCGCCCCGTGGAGAGCTTCGCCCCCTACGAGCCCGACGCCCCGCCGCCCGGGCTGGTGCCGCTCGTCGGCGACGAGGTGTCGGAGCGCTGGCGTACCGTCGACCGCTCCGCCCATGCGCCTCGTCTCGTGGCCGTTCCCGGAGGCGAGGGCGAGGAGTGGACCGCTGCGGCACTCGTGACAGCACGTCCGAACACGGCCTATCTGAAGATCGTCGACGCCGTCGGCGATGTCCGGGCGGCCGTGGAGGCGGTCGTCACCCTCGCGGGCCGCCGAGGGCTCGCACAGGTCAAGTGGGAAGGGTGGACGGCGCGTGCCGAGGACGTCGCCGCCACCGGATTCACCGTGTTGAAGCCTCCGCTGACGCAGTCGGAGGGTGCCGCCGGACCGGCTGCCGGATACGTCCGCTGGCTGCGCGAAGGCGTCACGACCACACCTCCGTACTACGGGCAGACCACGCACTTCACCTGCGGAGCCGTCACCGCCCTGGTCGCCCAGGCGCACGCGGGTACGTTGGAGTGGGAGGCACTCGACCGGCAGGCGGAGCTGACGCTGTGGCGCGACGCCACCAACTTCCCCGCGTGCGAGCCCGTCGGGCTGGGTGTTGCCGTGCACCGGGCCTGGCCCTCGTCCCCGGTCAAGGTCCACCTGGACGCCGAACAGCCGGTGCTGCTCGACCACTACCCGGAGAATGATCGGGAGTGGCGTGCCCTGCTCCAGGGCGCCTCCAGGAAGGACGCGGAACGCACCGGTGTCCCCATCGACCCGCACCGTCTCTCCCTGAGCGCGGTCCGGGAATCGATCGGCCGACGCGAGCACGTACTGCTCCTGCTCTCGCTCGCCGAGATGCAGGGGTTCGACGTGCCGCACTGGGTGCTCTGTCACGGCGTGGTACCCGGCGCCATCGTGATCGAGGATCCGTGGACCAACGCGACGACGGGTGACACCTGGGTCGACGCCCATCTCCTGCCAGTGCCCGACTCGTCGCTCGACATGATGTCGGTCCTCTCGCCGGAGGGTTTCCGCGGTGCGGTGACCATCGGCCGTCCGCAGGAACGGGACGCGACGCCACGCTCATGAACGAACACCATGATCCACTGTGCCGGTGCTTCGGGAAGGAAGCGACAGCGATGGAGATTCGACCCACAGCCGACGACGACCTGGAGGTCTTCGTCGACACGATCCACACGGCGTTCGGGCACTTTCCGGAAGCCCCTGTCGCGGAGAGCGGACGCTGGTGGTCGGCGCTCGAAATGGACCGCGGCCTGCTCGCCCTGTCCCAGGACGGCCGGCCCGTGGGCACCGCCGCCGCGTACTCTTTCGAACTCACCCTGCCCGGTCGGCACATCGCTCCCGTCACCGGGGTGAGCGCGGTCGGCGTCCTGCCCTCGCACCGGCGGCGGGGCGTGCTCAGCGCGTTGATGCGGCGGCAGCTCTCCGAGGTGCGGGCCCGGGGGGAGTTCCTCTCGGTGCTGCTGGCTTCCGAGGCTCCGATCTACGGCAGGTTCGGCTATGGACCGGCGACTTTCACCACCCGGCTGACGGTGCCGCGTCACCGAGCCGCCCTCGCGGTACCCCGGTCGCCTATGTCGGCCGACGCACCGGCGTCCGACGCCGACAGCAGCACGGTCGAGGTGATGCGGCGTTCCGAGTGCGGCAGGATCCTCGAAGAGGTGTACGACCGGTACCGCCGCGCCCAGCCCGGCGCGCTGTCCCGGCCGCACCGCTGGTGGGCGTTGGGAGCGGGACAGGCGCCGGTCTCCTCGTCACCGCGCTACATCGCGGTCCACCGGGACGCCGACGGGGTGGCGGACGGGTACGCCAGCTACTCGATCGGCGATGGCAGCACCTTGACGGTCGACGAGACCATCGCCACCGATGACGCGGTCTTCATGGCCCTGGCCCGGTTCGTCCTCGGGCACGACCTGGTCTCCCAGATCGTGTTCCGGCACGTCCCGCCCGAGCACCCACTGCGCTGGCAGCTCGCGGACTTCCGGGCGGGCGAGGTCGGCGAGTACGCCGATTGGCTGTGGGTGCGTCTCCTCGATGTCCCTCGCGCCCTGACAGCACGCGGCTGGTTCACGGACGGCGACCTCGTCCTCGACGTGGACGATCCGTTCCTCGGCGAGCACGGCCGCTATCTGCTGACCGTCCGCGAGGGCAGAGCTGCCTGTGTCCCCACCGGCCGGCAACCCGATCTGTCGCTGGACGTCCGCGACCTGAGCTCGCTCTACCTGGGCGGCATCGCCCCCAGTACGCTCGTCCGCGCGGGACACGTCCGGGCCCACCATCCGGGCGCCGCCGCCCTGGCGGACGCGCTGTTCCGTACAGAACGCCCCCCACACTGCCTGCACTGGTTCTGAGCGCCGCCTACGCGGGCCCACACCAGGTCAGTTCGTCCGACCCAGATCCAGCGCGCGCGACGAGGTGTTCCGACAGGACGCAGGTAATCGCACCGGCGCCCCCAGGTCCTGCCTTCGACAGGGGGGACACCGTCATACCGGGCCCGGAGGCCAGCGGCCCCACGGTAGGAGTCGTTGGCGTCCCGGCTGACCGAGCTGGCCGCGCGCCCGCTGGGCGGTGAGGCTGCCGAGGCGTTCCCCGATCGGTTACGCCGGGTCCGCGCGGGTCCTCCCGGTGCGGGTGTCCCAGTGCGCGAGGGCCTGGTCCAGCTCGGCGCGGGCGGCCTTCAGCGCACGCTGGTGCTCGCGGTCCGCCGTGACTGCGGCCAGGTGGCCGCGCGCCCGCTGGGCGGCGCGCGCCTCCTCCACCTCGTCGGTGTCGGCGCGCGCCCGGCGCAGGGCCTCCTCCGGTGTTCACTTGTAGCGCCGCCCCGGCCGGTCTGTGGGGCGATTGTGGGAATTGCACCGACCGGAGGGACCTGCGACGGTTCCGCCCGCCCCCCCCGGATGCCCGGGGCCGTGCACGTCTCCGGAGCCGGTGCCGGGCCGCGAGCACCGGGCCCGGAAGACACCGGCCGGGCGTCAGGGCACCGGGTGGGGGCGCTATCCGGGTGATCGCGCACCGATGAGCTTCCCGCGTCGCGCCGGTCTGTACGCGGGGGAGCGACTCACGGAAGGCTGGCGCCATGCGGAAACTGATCTACGGAATGAACCTGAGCCTGGACGGCTACATCGCCGCGCCCGGCGACGACATCGGCTGGAGCGTGCCGAGCGACGAGCTGTTCCAGTTCTGGTCCGACCAGTTGCGGGCGACCGACCTGACGCTGTACGGACGCAAGCTGTGGCAGACGATGAGCTCCTACTGGCCGACCGGCGACCAACAGCCCAACGCCACCCCGGCGGAGATCGAGTTCGCGCGCCGCTGGCGGGACATGTCGAAGGTGGTGTTCTCCTCGACCATCCACAAGGTCGACTGGAACACCCGCCTGGTCGCCGACGACGCGGTCGCCGAGATCACCCGGCTCAAGGCCGAGGACGGCGGCCCGATGGACATTGGTGGCGCGACGCTCGCCGGGGCGGCCGTGCGGGCCGGGCTGATCGACGAGTATGTGCTGGCCACCGCTCCGGTCTTGGTGGGCGGCGGCACACCGTTCTTCACCTCGCTGGACAACTGGGTGAACCTCAACCTGGTGGAGACGCGGACGCTTCCCTGCGGCGTGATCCTGACCCGGTACGAGACGAGGCGCTGAGCGCCCATACGGGAGCCACGGGCCGTACCCTCCACGGGTGACACCGGACGACCGCACCAGCATGAGCATCGAGAGACCGGCAGGGTGAAACGGTTCCACCCCGAAGGCGGCACTCCGGTGGTTCGCAGCCGTCCGCTGTTGACTCCGGTGACGCCCGGTTCGGCTGGTCCCTCGCCCTCCGGGCGCTGCACCTCGCAGGGTACGAAGAGCCGGGCGAGCCGGGGGCGGTCGGGTAGCCGCACTCCCCGGCGCTCCGGCGCCGCTCCCGCCCACCGGCACGTGCACGGGCACGGGTGCGGCATTTTCGGCCATGACCCCTGTTCTATGGCTGAATACGGTGCCATGCTGGGGCGGTCGCACTCCTCGCACTCGCGGAAGGGGTCACCCCCGCCACCCGGCCGCGCCGCCCCTCCCGGCCTCCCCACGGGAGGGACGACGCCTGCCCGCGGCCGGGGACGACCGTGGTGGCCCCCGGGAGAGCGGAGCCGGGACCGCGGCCGCGGCGTGAACGTCCGGAAATCGACCTGGTGTTCACCCGCTTGGTGATCAAGGAGATAGCCTGCCCCGGCTTTCCTGGTTGATCATCAGTGTGAGGGGACTTCTGGATGAACCGCATGAGCACCGTACTCGCCGCGCTCGGCGTGACCGCCGGGCTGGTCACAGCCCCCGCCGCGAGTGCGGCCCCGCAGCAGACCGAGCGCCCGAAGGCCGCCGCGCCCCGGCATGAACCCTGCACCGGGGAGTTCCGCAACGACGCGCGGCTCGGGCCGAAATGGCTGCCGAAGAAGCAGCTCGCGCCGGTGGGACCGCTACTGAAGGGCTACCAGCGGACCGGTGCCCTGACACCGTCGGCGTTCCTCAAGAAGTACTGGCAGGGACCCGCGGACTCGGGCGGCTGGAAGTACCCGCCCAACGACGGTTTCGGCGAGGTCAACGGCGAGATAGACAAGGAGCCCACCAAGCTCCGCCCCGGCCAGCGGCTGGACCGGTTCGGCTCCGAGTTCGGCGGCTATCTCGCGCCCGCCGGTGACAGCTACTCCGAACGCGCGCTGCCCCCGCAGAACCTCAACACCCGTGATGCGCAGACCGCTTGCGACTACCGCGTCTACAAGGTGACCAAGCCGTTCTGGGTGTGGCAGGGCTCCATCGCCCCCTGGTTCGAGCAGCCCGGCGGCGGCCAGCAGATCAAGTTGGACCCGGTCTTCCTCAATCCCGGCCAAGACCAGCGGCTGAATGTGAAGTGGCTGCTGGAGCGCGGCTACCTCGCGCCCGTGGCCCTGTAGCACCGCCGTGGACCGCCACGAGGTACGGGCCGCGCTGCGCGCGGCGGGTGTGGCCGATGGCCACTACCGCGTCGAGGGGGTCCATGAACCGGTCCCCACACCCCCTGACTTCCTGTTCCTGCGGAGGTCGTCCGACGGGGCGTGGGAGACCGGGGCGTACGAGCGGGGCGCGTATGAGGTGATCGCCCGGCATACGGACGAGGCCGGGGCCTGCGCCCATCTGTTGCGACTCCTCACCTGAGGAACCGGACGACCGGGATGGACGAGGGGGTGGGGGGGGTACGGGGACTGGTCTAGGCCCTGTCCGGGCGATCTTGTCGGGCCCGCGGCGTTAGCTACGGCACGTCCCCTCGGCCCCTGCGGGCCTGGGGAGACCCCATGCCTCGGCCCCTGCGGGCCTGGGGAGACCCCATGCCTCGGCCCCTGCGGGCCTGGGGAGACCCCATGCCTCGGCCCTTGCGGGCCTGGGGAGACCCCATGCCTCGGTCCTTGCGGGCCTGGGGAGGCCCCATGCGTCTGACGCCGCGGGCTAATCCTCGAAGATCGGCCGGGGACCTAGGGGCGGGTGACTCGCAGGTGGGCCACCTCGAACGACATCTCCGTCACCTCCGGCCCGGGCGCCGGATGGTAACGCCCGGCGCAGACCGAGAGATTGACGATGAGATACGCCCGCCAGCGCCGCCCCACCCCGCGTTGGTCGGCGTAGACCCGTACCCCGTTGACCCACCACACGACCGAGCGGGCGCCGAACTCGACGGTGATGTCCACCCAGTCACCGGGGCGGATGCCGGGGTCCCGGTGGTAACGGAGAGCGTTGTTGACCCGGTTGGACAGCTCCAGCAGATCGGGATTGTCCGGGTGGTACTCGAAGACGTCGACCTCCTGGTCGCCGTCGAGCCAGGTCCAGATCGCCGGCCAGGCGCCGACCACCTCGGGCAGTCGCACCCGGGTGTCCAGCACATCACCGGCCCGGACCAGGAAACCCTCCTCGCTGCCCTCGGTCGTGAGCAGGCCCGCGCTCCATCTGCCGTCCGGACGCCGGGTGGCGCGGAAGGTGCCGGTGCGACTGTAGGAGGGGTCCGTGACCAAATGGTCGAGTTTGTTGTCGCGCGGGTTGATCGGGCCGCCGTTCGGATACGCCCAGGAGCGCCCCGCGACCCATTGGGCGGTCGAGCCGAAGTCGGCGGTGAAGATCGGAGCGGAGGTGTCGGGGGGCTCGGCCGTCCCGCCCGTACCGCCGCCGCGTCGTCCCCAGTGGTCTTTGAGCCAGGTGAGCACGTCGGTGAGCACGTCACTCCTCCCATCGCGGGGTAACCCCCCGGTCCGGGTTCTGCCCACAACGGGCCGATATGTACCGGTGTATTGGCTTCGATATACACATCACCCCGTGGGGTGACAGCGATGAGCCGCCGCCCCACCCGGCCCGACCAGCGATGACGCCGTCCCGGGAGCCGCGGCTCGAACGCACCTCCGACCGCCGGGGGCGCCGGGTGCGACCACCACATCCGTTCCCCGTACGCTGGCACGATGCGTTTCGGGGTACTGGGTCCACTGGCCGTCTGGACGGCGGACGGCGATCCCGTGCCGGTGCCCGAGGCGAAGGTCCGCGCCCTACTCGCCGTCCTGCTGCTGGAACCGGACCGGGTGGTGTCGGCGGACCGACTCGTCGAGGACCTCTGGGGTGGCGGACCGCCCGCCCGCCCCGCCCGCGCGCTCCAGACCCTGGTCTCCCGGCTGCGCGGCGCCCTCGCCCCGGCCGGGGGGCGTGACGCGGTCGTGCACCGCCCGCCGGGGTATCTGCTGCGCACCGGCGACGACGCGGTCGACGCCGGCCGATTCATCGCCCTGGCCGAACGGGCCCGGCACGCCACCGATCCCCGGGAGGGCGCCGCCCTGTCCGGAGAGGCGCTCGCCCAGTGGCGCGGCCCCGCCTTCGCCGACTTCGCGGACGAGCCGTTCGCCCGCGCCGCCGTCGCCCGGCTGGAGGAGCGGCGTCTGCTGCTCTGGGAGGAGTACGCCGAGACCCGGCTCCGGCTGGGGGAGCACGGCGCGCTCGCCGTCGACCTCAAGGAACTGACCGAGCGCCACCCCCTGCGTGAGCGGCTGCGCGAGGCCCGGATGCGGGCCCTGTACGGGGCCGGCCGCCCGAGTGAGGCCCTCGACGTCTACCAGGACCTGCGCCGCCGGCTGGACGAGGAACTGGGCCTGACGCCCGGCCCCGCTCTGGTCTCGCTCCAGCGGAAGATCCTCCGCCAGGACCCGGCAGCCCCACCGGAGGCGCTTCCCGGCCCGCCCCCGGATCCGCCCCGACCCCGTACCAACCTCCCCGCACAGCTCACCGGCCTGATCGGGCGGTCCCGGTCCGTCGCGGACATCCGGGACCGGCTGCGGACGGAGCGGCTGGTGACCCTGGCCGGACCCGGCGGGGTCGGCAAGACCCGGCTGGCGCTGGAGGCGGCCGGCGGGCTGACCGAACCCCCGGCCGGCGGCGTCTGGCTGGTGGAACTCGGCGGACTGCCGCCCGCCACCGGCCCGGAGCCGGACGGCCCCGCCGAAGTGGTCGCCGCGGCCCTGGGCATCCGGGACGACGCCCGCCCCGGCCCACGGCCGGTCACCGGCGCCCACCCCCTCGCGGACCGGCTCGCCGACACCCTGCGCGACCGGCCGCTCCTGCTGGTGCTGGACAACTGCGAACACATCGTGGAGTCGGTGGCCGCGCTGGTGCGGATACTCCTGCGGGCCGCGCCCGGCCTCCGTGTCCTGGCCACCAGCCGGGAGCCGCTGGGGCTGACGGGGGAGCAACTGTGGCCCGTACCACCCCTGGACGTGCCGCCCGAGGGAGCCACGGCGGCCGACGTCGCGCGGTCCGGCGCGGTCCGACTCCTCGTGGCACGGGCCGCCGCCGCGGCCCCCGGCTTCGCGCTGACCGAGGCCAACGCGGACGACGTGGCCGCCATCTGCCGCCGGATGGACGGCATCCCGCTCGCCATCGAACTGGCGTCGACCCGGATCCGGGCCCTCGGCACCGCCGGGCTCGCCGAACGCCTCGACGACCGGTTCGGGCTGCTGACCGCCGGACGGCGGGACGCCCCCGCCCGGCAGCGGACGCTCCGCGCGGTCATCGACTGGAGCTGGGAGCTGCTGACCGCCCCCGAACAGGCGGTGCTGAGCCGGCTCGCGGTGCACGCCGACGGCTGCTCCCTGGCGACCGCCGAGGCCCTCTGCTCGGGCGGCGCCGTGACACCCGCCGAGGTCGTGGACCTGCTGGCCCGGCTCGTCGACCGCTCCCTGGTGGTCGTCGCCCATGGCACGGACGGGCCGCGCTACCGCCTCCTGGAATCGCTGGCGGCCTACTGCGCGGAACGGCTGCGCGAGACCGCCCCCGGAGCGTCGGACTACGGCACCGCACAGGCCACCGACACCGAGTACGACCGGCTCCGCCGCGCCCACGCCCACTACTACACGGCGCTCGCCGAACGCGCCGACGCCGGCCTGTGCGGTGCCGGCCAGCGCCGTTCGCTGGCCCGGCTCGACACCGAGACGGCCAATCTGCGCTGCGCGCTCGACACCGCGGTCGGCACCGGGGACGCCCCGCTCGCCCGGCGGCTCGTCCACGCGATGGCCTGGTACTGGTACCTGCGCGGCAGGCTCACCGAGGCCGCCCGCTCCCTGGCCACCGCCCTGGCGGTACCCGACCCGGCACCCGGGCAGGGCGTGCACCCGGCCCCCGGCCGTGCGGCGGTGCGGGCCTGGCACGCCGGAATGACCCTGCTCGCGGGTGAACCGGCCGGCTCACCACGGGACCCCGGCGCCCCACTGCGGCTCCACGAGGCCGTCACCGACCCCGGCGAACGCGCCCGCGCGGGCTGGTTCCTGGCGCAGGTGACGACGGTGTCCGGTGTCATGACGGCGGGGGAGGAGCTGGTACGCCGGTCACTGGACGACTTCCGGGCCCTGGACGACCGCTGGGGCGTCGCCGCGGCCCTGGGCGTACGGGCGGTGCAACGACGCGTCCGTGGCGAGCTGGCGGCCTCCCGACGAGACGGCGAGCGGAGCCTCACGCTCTTCCGGGAGATCGGCGACCGCTGGGGGCAGCTCCAGGCAGCGGGCGCGCTCGGCAGGATCGCGGAGATCGAGGGCGACTACCCGGCGGCGGAGGCCCGGCACCGGGAGGGGCTGCGCATCGCCGAGGAACTGACCCTGTGGACCGAGGTGTCCGTCCGCTGGTCAGAACTGGGCCGGGTCGCCCTGCTGGCCGGCGACGGCGAGCGGGCCGACGCGTACCACGAGCGGGGACGGCGACTGGCGGTCGAGCACGGCGACCGGCGCGCCCAGGAGTTCGCCGAGGTCGGTCTCGCGCTCGGCGCGCGACGGGCGGGCCGGCTCGACGCCGCGGAGGCGTATCTGCGCACCTGGCTGGAGTGGAACCGCCGGTTCGCACCGGCCACCGGGAGCGCACTCCTGTTGACCGAACTCGGCTTCGTCGCCGAATCGCGGGGGGACGCCGGTGCGGCGCTGAGTCTGCACACGGAGGGGTTGGCCGCGGCGCGCGGGACCGGTGATCCCCGGGCCGTGGCCCTGGCCCTGGAAGGGCTGGCCGGTGCCCACCGGTTGGCGGGCCGCCACGACCGGGCGGCCGGCCTGCTGGGCAGCGCGGCCCGCGCCCGCGCGTCGGTGGGCGCCCCCCTGCCGTCGGGCGGAGGGGTCGACGCCGAGCGGATCTCGGCGGCCGTACGGGCGGCGCTGGGCGAGGCCCGCTTCCTGGCCGCGTATGCCGGGGGCGCCGAGGATGCCGCGTACGCCGGGGAGTCGGCGTTCGTCGGGGACGCGAGCGGGACCGTGGCGGCCCGACCGCACCGTACCGGCGCCGCCGACGGGCCGGGCCCGCGTCTGTCCGATCCGGCCGAGCGCTCCGGATAGGCCGTCCGGCCTTGTCGCCGTACCGGCGGGGGGTACGGGGCGGTTCCAGGGGCGCCGACCGCCTGGGGACTCGTCAGGTCCCCCCGGCGGGCTGCACCGGCGATCGTTCCGCGCCAGTTCGCGGCCCCGGCGGAAGGGGCGTATTCGAGCCGTAGGGAAGCCAGCCGGCCATCACGGCGAGGATGCCGGCCTCGAAGCGGCTACGCGCGTCAAGTCGCCGCAGCAGCTCGGCGACGATACGGCGTGCGCTACGGGAGGAGATGCCGAGGCGCTTGGCCACGGACTCGTCGGTGTGCCCCTCGGCCAGCAGCCGCAGCACCTCCCGCTCCCGGCGGTTCAACTCGCTCTCCCCGGACGGCCGTGGGGCCTCACCGAAGGGATGGGCGACGGTCCAGGTCTGCTCGAAGAGCGCGCAGAGCGCGATCAGCAGGCTCTCACCGCGCAGGACCAGCGCGGCGTCCCGCGCGTCACTGACGTCGATGGGGAGCACGGCCGTCGAGCGATCGACGATGATCATGCGAAGGGGGAGGGAGGGTGCGGTGCGCACCCGGGCCCCGCAACGGTTGAGCCATTCCACGTGCCACAGGGTCGGGGCATGATTTCGGACGCTGTCCAGGTACACGGTCCGTAACTGCACACCGCGTGCGAGCATGGCGTGGTTGGGGCCGCGGCTGGCGCGCAGGTCCTCGTCACTGTGCCCGCCACCGGGGGCGAAGGTCATGACGGATCGCTGTGCGCTGTCGCCGAGTTCCGCCAGGCGCTGACGAATGGTGTCGATACCGTGGAGACGCTCCACACTGTCGCCCGAGCCGTGCGGATGCGTGCCAGCGTACTCGGCGAGCATCCGGTCGGCGGCTGCGCGCGCCGACTCCGTGCGTTCCCGCTGGGCGGCGAGTGCGGCTTCCTGACGGGCCAGCAGGATTCCCATGGCCCTCTCCGGTCCGAGCGCCCGGGGGATCTCCGATTCACGGGCGGTGGGGTAGATCAGGGAGAGTTCACTGAGCCTGTCGAGTGCGAGGCCCATGGCTCCGGACGTCAGCCCCAGACGGGCCGCGAGCTGAGACACATTCTCGTCGGGGTTGATCAACATGGCCCGGTATACCCGTTCGGAGACGGTATCCAGGCCCAGTGCCTTCAGCATCGGTTTCCCTGTTCCTGATGGTGGACCGGGAAGCGATTGTGCCGTACGCAAAGCCCCCGGGAAACGGCACCTTCGGCCAAACCACCGCACACTTTCCGCGGGGCACTCACATCAGCGTCTAACCCCCCAGGATCAGACATGTACCTCGTTCACGCTCAGTTGGCGCCGCTCGGCGGCGGGAAGCTTCCGGGAGAGGCAATGAGCCTGGTCAGGGCAAGAGTCCTGCTGGACCGGGACATTCAGCACATCGCCTGCCACCCCGACGGGCCGGGCGGACCGGTGCTCGGGGTCTTCACCTTGGCCGGATCTGTCGAGGAGGCCGAGGACCGCGTCGCCGAGCTCTGTCGCTGCGCTCTGCGCAACAGCCCTGGCCTGCAGGGATTACAGCTCGCCCGGTGTGAGGTCGTGCTCGCGCTGCCGTCATCGGGGCCACCTCCTGAAGAAGGGTCCGCGATGGCCTGATTGGGACACGGCCGGATGCGGCAACATCAATCGCTTCCCCCTCTTCCTGCCGAGTGAGCACCATGAGCACGCCCCCGATCACCACCTCGTGACAGGAATCCCGCCATGCGACGGACTATGTCCCGTTTCCGGAGACCCGACGGCAAGGCGCTGCCGTACGACCTCACCTGGGGCGGCTGACCGATCCGGTGGTCCGCCGCGCCGACCGGGCCGGTGCCGGCACTTCTGGTGCGACAAGGAACGACGACAGATGAGGTTGATTGGCTTGCCGCGACACCCCGAGCGCACAAGGCGCTTCAGACAGACCCAGATATCGATCGTCGCCGCCGTGGCGACCCTGGCCGGCGTCATCACCGGTACGGCGACGGCGGGTGCCGACGACCGCACCGCGGGGCGGCCGGCCCCGGGCCTGACCAGCCCGGGTGGTTCCCCCGCCGGACTCGGCGCGAAACTCTCCCCGCGGCTCGTGGCCCAGGAGGGCCGGGCCACCGTCTTCGTCCAACTGGCGGGCCGCTCCGCCGTGGACGCGTTCACCGCGGACACGGCGCGGGGCGCCGGTCGGACCGCGGCCAAACGCGCCGCCCAGGACGCCCGCCGGGTGATCGGCGAAGTCGCCTCATCGGTCGCCGGGGGACTGCGCGCATCGGACGGCAAAGCCAAGGTCCTCGCGGTCACCTCCAACGCGGTACCCGGCCTCATCGTCGAGGCGGACCTCGGCGGGGTCCGCGCACTGGCCGCCCGCGCCGACGTGGTGTCGATCCGCCCGGTCGTCTCCCAGGAGAAGAGCAGCACCAACTCGGTGCAGCTCACCGGGGCCCTGAACACCTGGCGGCAGACCGGCCGCACCGGCGCGGGCGTCCGCATCGGCATCGTCGACGACGGCATCGACTTCACCCACGCCGCGTTCGGCGGACCCGGTACCAAGGACGCCTACAAGGCGGAGAACCCGGTCGCGGTGAACCCGGCCACCTTCCCGACCCGCAAGGTCGTGGGCGGCACCGACTTCGTCGGCGACAACTACGACGCCTCCGGCAGGCTCGGCTCGACCACCCCGGTCCCCGACGCCAATCCGATCTCCTGCGGCCACCACGGCACGCATGGCGCCAGCATCATCGCCGCCCAGGGCGTCAACGCCGACGGCACCACCTTCACCGGCGACTACGCGAAACTCACCCCGGAGACCGTCAGCGGGATGCGGGTCGGGCCCGGTATGGCACCCCAGGCATCCCTGTACTCGCTCAAGGTCTTCGGCTGCAACGGACTGACCTCCACCCTCACGTCCAAGGCCCTCGACTACGCGCTCGACCCCGACGGCGACGGCGACTTCTCGGACAAGCTCGACATCGTCAGCCTGGCGCTGAGCAGCAACTACAACACCGTGGACGATCCGCTGTCGCTGTTCGTCCGCAAGCTCGCGCGGCACGACGTCCTCGCCGTGTTCTCCGCGGGCAACGGCGGCGACCTCTACGACGTCGCCGGCTCCCCGGGCAGCCTCGCCCCCGAGGCCCTGACCGTCGGCAGCACCCGCGACTCCTACTTCCTGCGCGACGGCGCCCGGATCGAGGAGCCCACCGCGCTGACCGGCGTACGGACCGGGCAGTTCAGCCTCGCCTACACCGGCCTGGACACCCTCGACGCCAGCCGTCAGGTCGTCCCGCTCGCCGCCGACAACGCCCAGGGCTGCAAGCCCTATTCCGCCGCCGACGCCGCCGCGGTCGCCGGGAAGCACGTCTGGATCGAGATGCACATCCAGCGCACCATCGAGGGCCTCGAATGCGGCTCCGTGGCACGTGCCAACAACGCGCAGCGGGCCGGCGCCACCGCCGTGGTCCTCAGCGCGGAACAGGACCACTTCACCTCCCGGCTCACCGGCAGCGCCACCATGCCGATGTTCCAGTTCACCGACACCTCCAGCAAGGCCCTGCGCCCCGCACTGGAGGCCGGCACCCTGAAGCTGCGGCTGGTCGGCTCCGACCGGGCCCGCGTTCCCACCTATGACCACGCCCTCACCGACACCGCGTCGATCTTCACCTCGCGCGGCGTCCGTGGACCGATCGTCAAGCCCGACCTCTCGGCACCCGGCGACACCATCGCGGCGGCCTTCAGCGGCAGTGGCACCGACCGTGCCGTCTACTCCGGCACCTCGATGTCCGCGCCGCACGCCACCGGCATCATGGCCCTCATCCGCCAGGCCCACCCGGGATGGACGTACGAGGAGGCCAAGGCCGCGGCGATGAACACCGCCGGGCACGACATCACCACCGAGGACGGCAAGCCCTTCACCCCGCAGCGGGTCGGCGCCGGCCGGATCGACGCGCTCGCCGCGCTGGACACCAACGCCCTCGCGTACGTCGCCGACGACCCGGGCGCGGTCAGCGCCTCCTTCGGCGTCGTGGAGGCCGCTCAGCGACTCGCCCGTACCAAGACGGTCAAGGTCGTCAACAAGAGTGGCAAGCCGCAGCTCTTCACCACCGCCTACCAGGCCATCGCCTCGATGCCCGGCGTCCGGTTCACCGTCTCGCCCCGCGTCGTGTGGATCCCCCCGCGCGGTACCGCCAAGGTCACCGTCACCCTGCGGATCGACGATGTACGGGCTCTGCGCAAGACGATGGAATCGACCATGGAGGCCGTCCAGGGCGGACTCGCCCGGCAGTTCGTCGCCGACGCCTCCGGACGTCTGGTCCTGACTCCGCGGCTCGGCGCGACCAGGGCCCTGCGGGTGCCCGTCGCCGCCTCGCCCAAGCCCGTGTCCGCCGTCACGGTCCCCGGGTCGGTGAACCTCCGGCACGGCGACCGCGCGACCCTGCGGCTCGGCGGCAGGGGACTCGACCAGGGGCAGGGCGCCGCCGCTTACCGCTCGCTGATCAGCGTCTTCGAGCTGGGCGCCCGTTCACCGCGACTGCCCGACTGCGCCGCGAACGCCACCGGCCGCTGTGTCGTCAACGACACCGCACGCGGTGGTGACCTGCGCTGGGTCGGCGCCGCTTCCACCGCCCCGGCCGCCCGCGCCCAGAACAGGCCCCAGGACGCCCTGGCCGCCTTCTCCGTGGTCACCTGGGGAAACTGGGCCAACATCGGCAGCAACACCGTGCCCTACGTACGGATCGACACCACCGGAGACGGCACCCCCGACTTCGAGTCGTACCTGGTCAAGGCGGCCCGCAGTGATGTGTTGCTGGTCAACACCGTCGATCTGCGCAGGCCCCTGCCGGCCGGGGGATTCGCCTCCGTCGACACCCAGCCCGTCAACGGCCACTTCGGTGACGTCGACACCAACACCTTCGACACCAACGTCGTGGTGCTGCCGGTCCGGCTGAGTGCGCTCGGCATCGACCCGGCCGCCGCCTCCCACCCCATCCGCTACACGGTCTCCGTCGGCGGCTTCTACCGGGCCCCGGGCAGCGCCGTCGTCGACCAGCTCGACGCTCCCGTCAGCTACGACCCGCTGGCACCCGGCCACTGGGTCCAGGGCGGCGGAGCCCCGGCACTGACCCATCTCGCCCGGCCCGGCGACACGCTGACCGTCCACCGCTCACCGGGCGCCGCGACCGACGGCGAACTGCTGGCCGTGCACCACCACAACGGCAGCGGACAGCGGGCCTCCGTCGTGACCGTCAAGGCACACCCGCGCGGATAGGTCCTGCCCGGGCGGGTGGCGGGAGTCCGGTCAGGCCGGACCCCCGCCACCCGCCCCAGGGTCTTGAGAGAGGCCCCGGGGGAGTCCGCACACCACACGGCCCCCGGCCGGAACGCCGACCGGCCGGTGCCCCGCCCCCACCCTCGGGGCGCGCACCGGCCGGAGTCGATGAAGGAGTACCACCCATGGCACGAACCCGGCAGGTCGAACACCGCCCGGTGGCCACCGCGGACTTCCGGCTCCTGGGCGATCTCGACGTCCGCTTCGGCGGTGTCCGCTGGAAGGCACCCTCCCGTAAACCCCGCAGGCTGCTCGCCGCCCTGCTGCTGGAACCCCGCCGCCAAGTTCCCCGGGACCGGCTGGTGGACGTCGTCTGGGACGGTGAACCGCCCCGCTCGGCGACCGGGGCCATCCAGGTGTACGCCTCCCAGTTACGACGGGTGCTGCCCGGCTGTGACCTGGTCTGCTGCGGGGAGGGATACCTCCTCGACATCGACCCCCGCACCGTCGACCTGCACCGGTTCCGGCTGCTCGTCGCAGGCGCGGAGGAACTCCCCGCCGAGGCGCGAGCCGCTCGGCTGCGGAAGGCACTCGGGCTGTTCCGGGGCGAGCCGCTGGCCGACATCGGCTCGGACAGCCTGCGGCGCGAGATAGAGCCGGTCGTGGTGGCGGAGCGGCTGAGCGCGCTGGAGGATCTGGCCGAACTCGAACTCGCCCTGGGCCGCGGCGACCGAGTGGTGCCCGAACTGTTGCGGCTGACCCGCGAACACCCGTTGCGCGAGCGGCTGTGGGAACAACTGGTGCGCTGCCAGGCCGGGGCGGGCCAGCGGGTGGACGCCGTCGCGAGTTACGAGCGGGCCCGCCGACTGCTCCGCGAGGAGTTGGGCGTCGACCCCGGGCCGGGGCTGCGCGAGGCCAGGCGTCTGCTCACCGACGTACCGCCGCGGGGACGGATCGCGGTGACCACCGTGCCGGACCCGGCCGGGGTACGGGTCACCACCGGCCCCTCCGCGCCGGGAGGGGCGGGGGTTCCGGTGGTTCCGGAGGGGCCGTGCGCGACGGCGCCGGACCCCGCGTCCCACGGGGGCACCGGTGGCACGGGCGGAGGGGGAACCGGCGACATCCGCCCGGAATCCACCGGTGCGGGCCCCGCCGGGCCGGACCGCGCCCCCGCTGGCACCCCGTTAGCCGGCGAACCGGCCGGGCGGATCCCCGCACCGGCCCGCACGGCCACCGGCGCCACGGCGCCGGACCCCGCGACCCACGAGGGCGCCGGGAGCGGCGCGACCCGCTGGGGGCCGACCGTTCCCCGGCCGGTCCCGGAGCCGCCCGCCGACAGCACCCCCGGACCCAATATGCTCCCGCGCGACCTGGTCGACTTCACCGGCCGCGCCGTCGAACTCGGCCGCGCCCGGTCGCTCGTACGGGACGCCGGATCCCGCGCCGTGATCCTCGCCGTCACCGGTATGCCCGGGGTCGGCAAGACCGCACTCGCCACCCGGATCGCCCACACCGCGAGCCCCGCCTACCCGGACGGCCAGCTCTTCGTCGATCTACACGGCCACAGCACCGAGCGCGGCCCGCTCCCCGCCCATGAGGCCCTCGACCTGCTGCTCCGCATGGTGGGCGAACGCGACGGCGCGGGCAGCGGGCCTCCCGGTGGCGATCCCGGGTCCGGGGCCGCGGCCGGAGTCGCCCTCTCCGCCGCGCGCTGGCGCGCCGCGCTCGCCCGCCGCCGAGTGATCGTCGTCCTCGACAACGCGGCCGACGCCGCGCATATCCGCCCCCTGCTCCCCGGCGACTCGGCCAGCCTGATCGTCGTCACCAGCCGCGGTCCGCTCGCCGAGGTCGACGGCGCCCAACCGCTGCCCCTCGGGGTGCTCTCCACCGCCGAGGCGACGGCGCTGTTCACCGGTGTCGTGGGCGGTGGCGGAGGGACCGGCGCCCGGGACGGCGGAGGGACCGGGGAGAGCACCGAACGGGCCGCCGCCGAGGTGGCCCGGCTGTGCGGGAACCTGCCGCTCGCCGTACGGCTCGGCGCCGGCCGGCTCCGCCAGCGGCCCACCTGGCCCGTGCGGGAACTCGTCCGGGGCCTGCGCGCCGAGACCGCCCTCGATGAACTGCGGCTGGGCAGCCGCAGCGTGGGCCAGGCATTCCAAGCCTCCTACCAGGCCCTCTCCGAGGCCGAACAGCGCGTCTTCCGCGCCTTCGGGCTGCTGCCGGGACCCGACGCCGACACCACCGCGATCACCGCGCTGGCGCCCGCACCGCCCGACCGGATGCGCCGGACACTGGAGAGCCTGCTCGACCGCAACCTGCTGGAGCAACACGCCAGCGACCGCTTCCGGCTCCATCCGCTGCTGCGTCGGTACGCAGCGCGCGCGACCATCCGCGAGGACGCGGAACCGGCCCGCCAAGCCGCCCTCGGACGGCTCGCCGAGCACTACACCGGCCACGCCCGGTCGGCCCTGTGGCTGTTGCGCCCGCAGCACTCGCCGTTGGCCCTCGACGGTCCCGAGCGGTTGTTCCCGCACGCGCGGGCCGCCGCCCAGTGGCTGGCCGTGGAGCGCCCCAACCTGGCGGCGGCGGCCCGGCCCGCCCCGACCGGTCTGCCCGCCGAAGGCTCCCGCGCTCTCGCCCGACTCCTCATCCACTGGGACCAGATGGCCGGTGTCGCACCGTACGGGAACCGTCGGCGGGGCGCGGGGCAGAGCCACGGCCTCGGCCGACGACGGGCGGTCGCGCTCGACGGGCGAGCCGGACCCGGCTGACACCGGGGCGGCCCGACAGGCCCCGTACGGGTGCCGGGCCGGGGGACCCGGTGCCGATCACCGTGCGGCCACGGCCAGGCCCGGCAGTTCCGTGGTCAGCACGGTGTCTCCGGACCGGGGGATGCGCCGGACCCTGACCACCCACCGGGGGCCGGGCACCGAGCCCAACGCCCCGGCCAGCCGGGACCTCAGCTCGCCCGGTGCCGGACCGCCCGCGCTCGCGTAGTAGAGCGTGTAGTGCTCGCCGCGGACCTCGTCGGCCACGGGTACGCAGGCGGCGTCGGCGTCGGCGTCGGGAAGCACCGCCCGTACCGCCCGCTCGACCTGGCGCAGATCGCAGCGCACCCCGTTGACCTTCACCAGTCCCGGGACGCGGCCGGTCAGGCGGAAGGTCCGCGGGCCCGTGGGCACCACCAGGTCCGGCATCGTCAGCGCGGCGGGGGCCGGCGCCCCGGGCCTGCGGGCCAGCCGGGGCCCGCCCACCGTCAGCGCGCCGCCGCCCGATCCGGGCGCCGGATCCCGGCGTACGACGTCCGGCAGCAGCCGCCACTCGCCGTGGTCGCGCGCGCCCGGATCGGGGGCGGGGCGGATGGGACGGGTCGCCACCGCGCCGGTCTCGGTCGAGCCGAGCACCTCCCACCCCTGGAAGCCGGTGCCGGTGAGCCGCCGGGCCACCTCGTACGCGGCATCGGTCGCGCGGGCGGTGCTGTGCACCGCGATCACCTGCCGGCAGGCGGCCAGCGTCGGGAGCTGGTGCAACAGCAACTGCCAGGTCGACGGCAGACACACCAACAGGGTCCGCGCCGAGGGGTCGAGGACGCGCGGTACCAGCACCTCCTGCCAGCACAGCGTCGCGGGCACGCCCAGCAGCCGGGGGATCTCGACGCCGAAGATCCGTCCGTACAGATGGTGGGGCGGGGCGAACGACACCACCCGGTCCATCCGGCCGACGGTGGCGACCAGGAGCTCCGCCTCGGCCCTCAGTTGTTCGGGGGTGCGCAGCCAGGTGACGGGCGTGCCGGTGGTGCCGGAGGTCTCGAACGCGATCTCGGTGGGCGGTGGCGCGGCGGTCCGGGTCACCGCCCGGTACCCAGGATCTCCGCGTCCTCCAGCCGGTCCGCGACGAACCGGGCCATCCGGGCGGTGGTGGCGAACCAGTGCCGTACGTCGTCGCTCACGAGGTCCACCTCGATGCCGAACTCCGCCTCGACCGCACTGATGCACTCCATCACGGTCAGGCTGTCGTAGCCGTCGCCGAGGGCCACCCGCAGATCGGCGTCGTCCGGGACGCCGGTGAACTCCGGGCCGAGCCGGGAGGCCAGGAGCGTGCGCAGCCGGAGGTGTACAGGGGCAAGGGATGTCGTCATCGTGGCTGTCCTTCGCTGCCGTCCGTTCCGACCGGCAGGTCGGAGCGGTGAAGTGGACCCGCTGCCGCGATGTAGACGTCGGCGGGTGACGTGGGGCGGAACTCCAGGTAGAAGAACGGGCTGTGGGGTGTCACTCCCAGCGCATCGCTGATGTGCGCCGCCAGCGCGGAGCGGAACTCGTCGTCGCGGTCGGGGGAGACACAGCAGATGACGGAGGCGTGGTGGAGACCGTCGCCATCGGCGGGGCGGGGCAGCGCGGCCACCGGCCAGCCTCCGGTGAAGACCCGTTCCTCGTCGGCGGTTTCGAAACGGACGACGACATGGGCGCCCCGGACGCCCCGGCCGGTCAGCCAGCGGGTGATGCTCAGGGCGACCGCGCGGCGCCGGGCGGCGGGCAGATCGGCACTGGCGATGGTGATCGTCGGCATGGTGGTCCCAGGGAGAGGCGGGTCGGATGTCCTCGACCGCTCCCGGCCGGTGTCATGGGCGGCGGTGGCCGGGAGGCCGTGGCGTGCGGTGTGTGCGTGTCGTGTCGTGCAGCGCGGGCAGTACGGGTGGTGTCTGCGGTACGGGGAGGTGCGTGGCGGTACGGGCGGTACAGATGATGCGGTCCGGTGAGTCAGGGCGCGGTAGGACGGCTCGGCCGGGGGCGGCTCGGGCCGGCCGGGGGGCCGGGTGTGGGGACAGCCGCCCCCGGCACAGGTCAGGCACAGGTCAGGCACAGGTCAGGTCAGGCGCAGGTCAGGACAGGGTCAGGGCGGGCAGCCCGGTGTTCGCCCCGCCCGCTCCGCCCCTCTCCTCCGGCAGGTCCGGCCCGGCTGGCCCCCGCGCGCCGTCGGCCGTCGCCCGCAGCAGCGCGCCGAGCGCGCCCGCGAGCGGTCCGCCCCCGGTGGGCGCCAGCGGGGTCCAGGCCGTGCCGTCCGGCCGGTCCACCGACCTGAGGAACACGGCGAGCCGCCCGGTGTCGACCGGCAGGCCCGCGCGCTCCTGGGCCACCACCGCCTCGTACGTGGAGAGCAGATCGGGCAGCCGGTTCCCCTCGTTGGCGAACCCCCCGCCCCGTACGCGATGCCGCTCCAGCGCCGGTGTCGGGTCCGGCACCGGCGCACCGGCCGCGGCGAGCACCCGGTGGGCCTGGAGGGTCGCGCGCAGGCTCGACGGCGCACCCGGCACATGCCCGTACCCGCCGTCGGGCCGTGCGCAGGCCGCCGTGAAGCCGAGCAGCGCGTCGACGTCGACCACCGCCGGCACCGGTGCGCCGAGCAGCCGCAGGGTCTCCACCGCGGAGGCCGTGGACACCAGATCCGAGCCGCGCCCGCTCCAGTAGCCGAAGCCGCCGTCGCCGTTCTGCAGTCCGGACAGCCAGTCGGTGACGACCGACCGTCCTGCCGGGTCGGCGGCGAACGCGCCCGCGGCGACCGCCCAGAGGGTGCAGCGGACCTCCGCGCCCCGGCCGGGCATGTACATCACCCCGCCCTCATTGGGCAGTTGACAGGTCTCCAGCCAGCGCACCAGCTCGGCCCGGCGTTCGCCACCCGTGCCGGGCTCCAGCGCGAGCGCGGCCGTCGTCAGCGCGTCGGCCGCCAGCACCGGCTCCCGGTAGGTGTATCCGCCGCCCGCGCAGGCCAGTTCCCCGATGCGCCGGGCGACCGCGTCGGCCACCGCGTCGGTCGGTGCGCCCAACGCCCGCAGGGTGCCCACCGCGCAGAAGGACGCCCAGACGTCGGCCACCGGATACCCCTCCCAGCGGACGAACGCCCCGGACGCGCCGCGCAGCCGCAGCACCCACTCCCGGCAGCCCTCCGGATCGGCGGGGGTCGCCCCGAGCGCGGCCAGCGCCCCCGCCGCCCGGTAGGTCGCCCACATGCAGGGCACATCGGCCGCCGGGGAGAAGCGGAACCCGCCGGATTCGTCCTGCCGGGCCCGCAGCCACGCCACCAGCCGGTCCACCTGCCACGGTGGCGCGGCCTCCGGGGCGGCAGCCGCCCAGGCCAGCACCCCGTAGTAGCAGGCCCGGACATCGGCGCCGCCCCGCCGCGCGTCGGCGGGGGTCCAGCCGAGGCCGCCGTCCGCGCCCTGGAGCGAACCCAGCCAGCGCAGCAGCCGCTCCCGGTCCGCCGGATCCGGCGGCGTCGCGTCGGCCGTGACGGTGGCGGCGTCGCCGCCGAGGGAAGCCGCGGTCCTGGTGCTGAAGTGGGTGGCCCACACCTCCGCGCCCTGGCCGGGCAGCATCCCGTACGCCTCACCCGTCCAGGTGGACGCCAGCCAGCGCGTGGTGCGTTCGGGCCGGGGGAGCGGCCGGTCCAGATCGCGCAGCGCCTCGGTGCAGTAGAAGGTCGCCCAGGCGTCGGAGGTCATCCCGGCGCTCCACGCGTAGCCGCCGTCGTGGTTGCGCCGGGAGAGGAGGTAGCCCGCGGTCTCATCGGGCGCGGTCACCCGGTCGGTGCGGCCGAGCCAGGACAGGGTCCGGATCGCCGCGTAGGTGCACCAGAGGTCGGGATCCCCGGTGGTGGCGCCCAGCGCCCGCGGCGGTGCGCCGGTCACGGGCCCTCCTCCAGCACACGGATGTTGGAGCGTTTCCAGCTCTTCTGCGAGGCGCCGCTCTTGGTGAGCCGGGAGAGGGAGTTGACGAAGGCGACCCGGTCCCAGGAGAGCCCGAGGCACTCCTTGGAGACCCGCTGCACCTCCTCGGCCACCGCCGCCTCCCTGTCCCGGTCCGCGCCGGCGAGCCGCTCCAGGAGCAGACGGGCGATATCGCCGTCGGGCGTCACCTCGATGAGGTAGCCGGTGGTCTCGGCCACCGCGAACACCACCTCCTCCACCTCGCGGGGGGTGAGCGGCACCCCGTGGACGCGCAGGGTGTCGGACGCGCGGCCGTGCACGGTGACCAGCGGGGCGGTCCCTCCGCACGCGCAGCCGTGTCCGACGGTCACGACATCGCCGGTCCGCAGGCGCAGCAGCGGCCGGGCGTAGGCGTTGAGCGGGGTCACCACCAGCTCGCCCGTGCCACCCCGGCCGACGGGGACGAGCCCGTCGGCCGTCCCGGTGTCGAGTTCGCAGTAGGTCGCGGCGGTCAGCAGGTGCTGGCCGCCGGCCGGGCAGGTGGTGGCGAGGGTGCCGGTCTCGGTGCTGCCGTAGCTGGCGTCATGGGCCGTCGCACCCCACCACTGTCCGAGCCGGGCGCGGAAGGAGGTGGTGTTCACCTCGCCGAGCAGCATCAGCCGGCGCAGCCCCGTGCCGAGTTCGGTCAGCAGCCCGCGCTGGGCCACCAGCCGGGTCCACTCCAGGGCCACCCCCGGGGCGAGGAACACGGTGGTCGGCCGGTAGCCGCCCCACAGCTCGACCAGCCGGTCCCAGCCGGTGATACCGGTGGCGAACGGGTAGGCGCGCAGATGGGAGAGGTCGAGATAGTCGCTGACCTGGGCGATCAGATCGCCGACCGGCACCACGTCCGACGGCATCAGACTGAGGATCCGCTCGTCGTCGTCCAGCACGGTCCGCCATGCCGCGGCGACCGAGACGGTGTTCCAGATGACGTCTTCGGCGAGCCGGGGCGTGGGTGTGGGCCTGCCGGTGCTGCCCGTCGTCTCGTAGTAGCGCAGGGCGTCGCCCGGTGCCACGGTCGCGAAGTCGAGTGGCCGGGCCTTCAACTCCTCGCGGGGCGTGGGCGGCAGCGCGGCGAACGCCTCGGCGGAGAATGGCCCGATGTCCCGGTAGGCGGGTGCCGCGGCGGCGCGTTCCCAGAGCCGGGACAATTTACGCGGGTAGAATTCCGGCCCCGGTATTCCGGGGGTTTCTGCTATCTCCCGCCCGGCGTCGCGCAGGATGTCCACATGTCGTTGGTGATGCCACATCTATTGATCCCCCGGCAGAAAACGCTGGATGAGAGTCGACCGACAGCTAACACCGGGGTGTCCGCCGTGTCCACGTTCTTAAGAACTCCTGAAATCCGGCGCCCCCGGCCACCGGTACGCCTTAACCGCGGGCCCCGCCGCTTGAGCGGGTGTTAAGCGCCGTCGGGCATGGTTCGCGGCGGGACCTAGTGAAGGAGCGTTCTTGACCAGAGTCGTTGTCACCGGCGGGGGTACGGGGATCGGCCGGGCCGCGGCCCGCCTCTTCGCCCTGGACGGTGCCGAGGTGGTCATCGTCGGCCGGCGCGCCGGCGTGCTGGAGGAGGTCGCGGCGGGCCTGCGGCCCGCCACCGTCCGGACCGTGGTCGCCGACCTCGCCGAAACGGCCGGTGCGGAGCGGGTGCTCGCCGCCCTTCCCGACGGGCCCGTCGATGTCTTCGTGAACAACGCGGGCGGCGTCGACCGGGCCAAACAACCCGGCCTCGCCGGATACGCCGAGTCCTTCCGCCGCACCCTGGACACCAATCTGTTCTCGGCCGCGGTTCTCACGGAGGCCCTGTGGCCGCGGCTGGCCAGGCCCGGTGCCCGAGTGGTCAACGTCAGCTCGGTTGCGGCCCGTCGCGGCGGCGCCGACGGCTACACGGCGGCCAAGGCCGGCATGATCGGCTGGTCCCAGGGGCTGGCCCGCAAGGGCGGCCCCGACGGCATCCTGGTCAACACGGTCGCACCCGGCTACGTCGAGGACACCGAGTTCTTCGACCCATCCGGACGCTCCGTCCGGCACGACGCCCTGGTGGCCGACACCCTCCTGGGCCGCGCCGGAGTACCCGGCGACATCGCGTCCGTGATTCATTTCCTGGCTTCGCCGGGTGCCGCCTGGATCACGGGCCAGGTATTCGACATCAATGGCGGAAGCGTCCTGGGAAGGTGACCGCCGAAATGAAGCGCAGACGGATTCTCTACATATTCCCCGACCGTAGCTCGGCAATGCTCCGCGCCTATGAGGAGGGGGAATTCTGGGTCGACTACGAGTCCGCCGCCGACCGGGCCGGACTCGATTTCGCGGTGGCCGCGCCCGACCATATCGCTATCGCCCGCGGTACCGCGTACTGGCGGGACGAACCGCTCTCCCCCGAACGGGACATCATCGTCTACGGGGTGCGGACCAGCCCCACCCACGAGGTCGACCTGTGGGCCGGTCTCTCCCTCATGCGCTCCCTGGCCACCCTGGGCTTCTGGCTGCCGATCCCGCTGGACACCGGCATCCTGCTCAATGACAAGTACGCCACCCTGAACGCCTTCCTGGACTCGCCGGTGCCGGTCGTGCCGACGATCCGGCTGACCGCCGACCGCGATACGCACCGGCTGCGGCAGCTCCGCCTGGTCCCGAACGACTGGTTCCCGGTCTTCGTCAAACCCCTGTCGTGGAGCGGCGGACAGGGCTGTGTCGCCTGTCCGGACCGGGAGAGCCTCGAAGCCGTACTCGGACTCGCGGCGGGCAGCCGGACGGGGGTGGCGATCCAGCCACGGCTGCCGGAGGTCACCGCGGACATCCGGGTCGTCGCGGTCGAGGGGACCATCGTCGCGATGTTCGACCGGATACCGCGGCAGGGCGCGCAGGTGGCGAACGTCAGCAGGGGTGGCACCTACGCGGTGCGCAGCGAGATCGACCCCCGGGTGCACGATCTGGTGAAACTGGCCGCGGACCGGCTCGGCGTCTCCTACCTCTGTGTCGATCTGCTGCTGGCGGACGGCACGCTCTGGCTGTCGGAGTTCGAGGCGGACGGCGCGGTGTCCCGGCTGCTCGCGCCCGTCGATGTCGTGCACCATGTCGTCGCTACCCGGTTCGCGGCGTACGAGCGGAGACTCGACGCCTTCCTGGCCCGCGGCTGACCGGGGGCGGCGGCCGACCGGCCCGGGTGCCTTTCCACCCCGCCGCACCGCCGCCGACAGCCCGGCACCGATCGGACCGCCCCGGCCCGCACCATCCCCGTACACTCGCGCGCCGCCGCCCGTGACGCCGCACCCGACCGTCCCCGTCGCTCGGCAGCACCGCTCCGTACACCGTCCCGGGAACAGACCCCGTGCACCGTCCCCGTTTCACCGTTTCCGCACGTCGCCCCCGTACGTCGACCCCTGAGAGGCGCACCGTGACGACAGCCGCAGCACTCGGCTATCTCGAACACTCGCTGGACGCCGGCGACGACGGCCCGGTCCCCGTCGCCCTGCTGCTGGGTCCGGTCGGGGGCCGGGAGAAGGCCCTCGCTGACGCCGGGCTGGACCGGAGTGACTGGCGTGCCGCCCGCCGCCGCTGGATCGCCGAAGCGGACCGGGTCACCCGCGCCATGTCCTGGCTGGACGCCGGGGCGGACGTCGCGGGCGTCACCATCGGAGTGAAGGACACCGTGGACGTGGCCGGGATGCCCACCACCCTCGGTCACGCCGACCACCGACACCACCCCGCCGCCGACGCCGCCGCCGTGGCCCGGGTCCGCGCACTGGGACTCGCCGTGACCGGCAAGGCGTACGCCACCGAGCTGAACATCGGCGCCCCCGGCCATGTGCTCAACCCGGCGTTCCCCGAACTGTCCCCCGGGGGCTCCAGCACCGGCTCCGCCGTTTCCGTGGCCGCCGGGATCTGCGACTACGCCCTCGCCACGGACGTCCTGGGCTCGGCCCGCTGGCCCGCCGCCAACTGCGGTGTCGCGGGCCTGCGGACGACCTGGCACCCACGGCGGCTCACCGGCGCCCTGCCCGTCTCGCCCACCCAGGACGCCCTGGGCCTGATGGCCCGCACGGTCGCCGACCTGCGCCGGCTGTGGCGGCGCGGACCGGTGACGGACACCGGACCCGTCCCGCCGGGGGGCACCGCCGCACCGAGGGTCGCGACCCTCGTCAACACGGCCGGCTGTGCTCCGGTCATGGCCGAAGGACAGGCCCGTACGGTGGCAGCGCTGGCGGAACTCGGGATACCCCACACCGAGGTGGAACTGCCGGCCGGCCTCTGGCGGGCCCGCGAACACGCCTGGGAGCTGTGCGCGGCCGACGTCGCCGAAGTGGTCCGGCAGATCGAGTCCCGGCTGGGCCTGCGGATCTCACCCGTCGCGCGGGCTTCGCTCGGACCGGAGCCCACCCCCGCCCGACGTGCCGAACTCCTTGCTGGACAAAGGGAGTTCAAGGTGCAGTTGCTCGCCCTCCTCGACCGTGCGGGCGTCGATATGCTCCTGACACCCGTCGGCTCCACCCCGCCCAAACGGGTGGTGGAGCGGGCCGGGAAACCCACCCTGCCCAAGCCGGGTGACACCGACTACGCGGACCGCCTCGGCTACACGCCGATCGCGAGCTTCGCCGGGCTGCCCGCGCTGGTGCTCCCCGCGCTCGTCCACCTCGAGGCCGGGCCGCTGGGCGTCCAACTGGTGGGCCGGCCGGGCCACGAGGCCGGACTGCTCGACCTCGGCACCGCACTCGAAGACGTCCTCGACACCCGCCCAGCGCTCGTCGACCGTGTCGCCCACACCCTGCGGGAGGCGCGATGAGCCGGATCGGACGGCTGCCCGCGCAGCGGATACGGACCGAGGCCGCCCGCCTCGCCGTCCTCGGCGGCGCACCGCCATCGGGAGGCGGCGAGAGCGGCCCCGCCCAGGTCACCGCCGTCACCCGCGCACTCGCGGCCGGCGCCGGCGGCCAGGTCGTCGCCAGCGGCGGCACCACCGGCCGGCTGAAGATCACCACCATCGCCCCGGACCAGGGCATCCCCCGACTGCTCCGTAGCTGGCGGCCACTGCACCCCGGCGACGTCCTGCTCAACCTCTTCCGCCCCGGCCGGCTCTGGGGCGCCCACTACTTCTACAACGCCCTCGCCACCCACTGCCGGGCCTCCGTGCTGCCCATGGGCCCCGTCGCCCCCGACGAACTCGCCGCATGGGCACCGGTGTTCCGGGACACCGGCGTCAACGCGCTCGCCGGCGCCCCCAGCGCACTGGCCGACTTCGCCGACGCGGTCCACGCCACCGGCACCGAACTGCCCGTCGACACCGTCGTCTGGGCCGGTGAACCCCTGACCCCGGCCCGCCGGGAAGTACTCGCGCGGGCCTTCCCCGGCGCCAGGCTCTGGGGCAACTACGGCTCCATCGAGACCTATGTCATCGCCACCAGCGCCCCCGACTGCACCCCCGACGTCCTGCACCTGCTGCCGGAACAGCAACTGGAGTACGACGCCGAACGCACCCTGCTGACCCGGGCCGGGGACGGCTGGCCCGCCCCCGTGGTGCGCTACCGCCTCGGCGACCGGGTCGCCCCCGACTCCTGCCCCTGCGGCGCCGCCGACGCCTTCCGCGTCCTCGGCCGCGCCGATGACCGGCTGAAGTTCCACAACACCATGATCCGACTCGGTGATCTACTGGACGTCGTCCGCTCCGCACCCGGCGTCACCGACGCCCAACTGGAGCTGACGGCGGACCCCGCCGACCCCGGCGCGCTCCGCGCCATCACCGTGCGGTACACCGGAGCGGAATCGGGCGCCGTCGCCGACCGGGTACGGGCCGAACTCCTGCGCCGCGTCTACGCCCTGACCGCGATCGCCGCTCAGCACCCGGAGAGCGTCCGGGTCGAACACGCGGAACTGCTCGACCGCAACACCCGTACGGGAAAGGTGCACCTCTGGCGGCACCTGGCCCGCAGCACCGGCTGACCGAGCCGGCACCGCAGATGACGAGAGGGGACGGCGCCATGGAGCGCGGCACGCCGGTCGAGAACCGGATCACCAGGGAGTTCCTCGACGACCCACGCGGCAAGGCCCGCGCGGTCGACACCGGGGACCCCGCCTTCGACCGTACGCACGCCTGGCTCGGCCGGCCCGTCTTCAACCGCCCCGCCTTCCTCGACGCCGACGACGTCCGCGCCCTCGACCATGACCTCGGCGTCCTGCTGCGGGTGCTGTCCTCGCTGCCCGAACGGCTCTACGGCGGCGACCCGGGGCGGATGGCCCGTGCGCTGGGCCTGCCACCGGACCAGGCCGACGCGGTCGCGCGCTGCGCGGTCCCCGGCCCGCCGGTACCACTGGGCCGGGCGGATCTGCTGCGCGAGGGGGGCCGCTTCCGGCTGGTGGAGTTCAACACCACCAGCTCGCTCGGCGGCTGCGAGATCGCGGAGATGAGCCGGGGCATGTTCTCCGACGCCCATCTCACCGACTTCGCCGAGCGGCACGGACTCGGCTTCGGGGACCCGGTCGCGGGCATCATGGCCTCCATGGAGGCCGTCTGCCCCACCCGGTCCCGGCTGCCCATCGCCGTGGTCAAATGGCCCAACAGCCCGGAAACCGCGCTGGAGTTCGGCCATATGCGGCTGTTCCTCCAACAGCTCGCCGAACTCGGCCACGACGCGTTCCCCTGCCACATCGGACAGCTCGACCACCGCAACGGCGTCCTCACCGCGGCGGGCCGGCCCGTCGACCGGGTCTTCCGCACCTTCCAGCTCAGCCGCCTCACCGGCAGCCCCGAGACACGGGAACTCGCGGCACCGCTGCTCGACGCCGTCGTCGCCGGCTCCGCGACCCTCTTCGCACCGCTGCCCGCCGATCTCTACGGGATCAAGGACTGCCTCGGACTCCTCAGCGCGGAGGAGCACCGGGACTCCTTCGACAGCGTCGAACAGGACGTCATCGACCGCCTGCTGCCCTGGACCCGCCCGCTGCGCGTCGGACGGGTCTCCCGCGCCGGAACCCGGGTCGACCTGCTGACCCATGTGCTCGCCGAACAGGAGAACCTGGTCCTCAAGCCCAGCGCCGGCTTCGCCGGGCAGGGCATCACGGCCGGTTGGATGGTCGACGCGGGGGAATGGGAGCGGCGGGTGGCAGCGGCCCTGCGCACCCCGCACATCGTCCAGGAGCGGGTGATCGCCGACGTCGAGCGGTTCGTGGCCGACGACGACCCCGACACCCTCGTCCCCTGCCTGCTGAGCTGGGGCGTCTTCCACACCGCGCACGGCTACAGCGGCGCCTTCGTCAAGGGCATCCCACGCGGTGAGCAGGACATCCGCTTCCTCGGCGACGGCTCCCACGTCGGCTGCGTCCTGCACCAGCTCCCGCGGACGCCCCGGGAGTCGTCATGACGGACATCACCGGGGACGCACGCGGCGGGACGGTCGGGGTCGTGGTCGACGCCTACACCACGGGCAATCTGCTGCCCGCCGCGTTCGCGGCGCACGGGGTGCGCCTCGTGCACGTCCAGGCCCGGGAGAAGGTGTCCACCGCCCTGCCCCGGCCCGATCTCGCCCGGTTCGCCGAGAACATCGTCTACGACGGACAGGCGGCACTGGCCCGGATACGGTCCCATGCGCCCGGCTTCGTCATCGCGGGCCAGGACTCCGGAGTGGCCCTGGCCGACCTGCTGAGCGAACGCCTGGGCCTGCCGACCAACGGCACCGCCCGCTCCGCCGCCCGCTGGGACAAGTACGCGACCGGGGAGCGGCTCCGCGAACGCGGTCTGCACCGGGCCGCGCAGTTCAAGGCGGCCGACCCCGCGGACCTGGTCCGCTGGCGCAAGGAGGCCGGTCCCGACGCCGAGACGGTGGTGGTCAAACCGGTCAGCTCGGCCGGTACCGACCGGGTGTACGTCTGCCGGACCGACGCCGAGATCGAGTCGGCGGCCAGGGCCGTGCTCTCCGGGCCCGACGTCTACGGCAAACCCAACCCCGAAGTCCTCGTCCAGACCTTCCTGGAGGGCACCGAGTACATCGTGGACACCGTCAGCCGCGACGGCGCCCACTTCGTCTGCGGAGTCTGGCGCTATCACAAACGCCTCGTCGCGGGCCGTCCCGTCTACGACCGTGACGCACTACTCGCCCCCGACGAGGAGCCGGTGCCCGCACTCCTCGCCTACATCGACACGGTCCTGGACGCGGTCGGCGTCCGCCATGGCTCGGCACACGCCGAGGTCATCGTCACTCCCCGGGGGCCGGCGCTGGTCGAGATCGGCGCCCGGATGAACGGGAACATGAACCCGGGGCTGCACCGGCTCTGCCTGGGCCACGACCAGGCGGCGCTGACCGCCCTCGCCTACGTCCGGCCCGAGGAGTTCCGGGCCGGTTACGCGGGACGGGTCTACAGCCGGCGCCGCCACGCCTTGGTGTGCAACACCGCCACCGCGCGGGAAGGCGTGGTGACCGGCGTCGACGCCACGGCGGTGCGCCGGATCGAGGCCCTGCCCTCCGTCCACGCCGTCGCGGTGAAACTGGCGGTCGGCGACCGGATCCGGCCCACCACCGATCTGCTCTCCAGCCCGCTGCGGGTGTTCATGACGCACGAGGACCGGGCCGTGCTGGACGCCGACGTGCTCGCGGTGCGGGAGCTGGCGGAGACGGTGTACGCGACGGGGCCCGCGCCGGTGGCGGCACCGGCGGCGCCGATAGCGCGGTCGGTCGCCCCGGTGACCGCCGATCCGGAGGCCGTTGCCCCGGAAGCAGCCGGTTCGGAAGCCGCCGGCTCCGGGGCCTCCGCTCCGGAGACCGTGCGATGAGCCGGCCCGAGGTGACCGAACAGGGCGCCGACGGCGCCGCGCCGCCGTCGAGCCTGTGGCGCCACCGCGACTTCACCACCTACTGGATCGGCGAGAGCGCGGCCCGGTTCGGCGTCCAGGTCACCGCGCTGGCGCTGCCCCTCCTCGCCGTCGTCGAACTCGACGCATCCGCGGGCCAGGCGGGGCTGCTGAACGCCGCCCAGTTCGTGCCGTACCTCCTGCTCACGCTCTTCGCGGGCGTCTGGGTGGACCGGATGCGGCCACGCCCCTTCCTGATCCTCACCAACGCCGCCCGTGCGGTCCTCCTCGCCCTGGTCCCGGTCCTGTTCTGGCTCGACGCGCTGACCGTGCCGGGCCTGTACGTCACCGGGTTCGTGATCGGTTCGCTCGCGGTCCTCTACGACCTGTCCTCCTCGACCTACCTCCCCACCCTGATCGGCAAGGACCGGTTGGCCGAGGGGAACAGCCGTATCCAGGGCAGCGGTTCGGTCGCCCGGATCGCCGGCCCCGGCCTGGGCGGACTGCTGGTCCAGGTGGTGTCCGTACCGGCCACGATGATCGTGAGCGCGGGCATCCACCTGTTCTCCGCCCTCACCCTCCTGGCGGTGCGCACCCGTGATGAAGACCGTCCGGCGGCGGCGCCGAAGCCCATGCTCAGCGAGATCGCGGCGTCCCTGCGCTTCGTCGCGGGCAACCCCTATCTGCGGGTCTCCGCCTTCCGCGCCGGCTTCAACAACCTCTTCTTCATGGCCATGCAGACGGCGCTGCCGCTCTTCGTGCTCCGCGAACTGGGTGAGTCCAGCAGCACGCTGGGCCTGGTACTGGCCACGGGCGCGGTCGGTTCGCTGATCGGCGCGGTCCTGGCCGTGGGGGTCGCCAAGCGGTACGGGCCGGGGCGTGCGATCGTGATCGGTTTCGGCGCGGGCTCCTTCGCGCAGGCCCTCACCCCGCTGGCGGGCGGGCCCACGGCGCTGGTCCTGGCCGTACTGCTGGGGTCGTTCCTCCTGGGTGGCATCGGCACCACCATCGGCAACATCCATCTCTCCACCCTCACCCAGACCGTCACCCCGACGCGGATGCTGGGCCGTACGAACGCCGCCCTCCGCTTCCTGACCTGGGGCACCATGCCCATCGGAGCCCTGCTGGGCGGCTGGCTGGGCGAATTGATCGGTCTGCGCGCCACGCTGATCGTCACGGCGGTGGGCTTCACCGTCTCGCTGCTCCTGGTGGCCTTCTCCCCGGTGGGCAGATTGACGGCGCTGCCGGAGGAGGCGAAGTGGGAGGACTGACCACCGAAGCCATACGGGTGCCACGACCCCGCCGCCCCTGACCCGCCTCGCGTATCGCGCCCGTTCCTCACTCCGGTGAGGGGCGGGCGCTCTGCTCTCCCGTCCCCCCTGGCGGGTAGACCGCGGTGATGAGATGCGGTGACCATGGCGTGATTTCCACCATCGAAGCCTGGGATATGGGCCGTTGACCAGCCAGCTTGCGCAGTGAGGTGAGGGTTCTGTGGAGTTTGTGTTGCGCAAGTGGCTAGTCAGTCGAACTCCAGTTCATATACTCTCTCGCTGAGTGATCAAGTGAATGCGGTAGGTAATGGCTGTGTGAGTTCGCAGGGCCATCCAACCCGACGGGGCGGGAGCGGGGACAGACGAAATGCCAGCCATAACATGTCGGGAATTCACCCTCGGGTGGCGGCCGTCGCCGACTGAACGCCCCTGCTCACAGCCGCGTATGACCGGCCGCGCCCACCCCGGCGCGCTCCAGCGCCCGGCGCCTGTCCGGCCGCTCTCCACCTCGCCCTGAGCGACGGCCCTCCGGCCGGACCGGTCGGGCGGTCTCATCCAGCAGAGCCTCGTACACCTCGTACGCCTCGTACAGAGAAGGGTTCCAGGTGATCAAGACCTCGCGCACCACCACCCGTCGTCTCCTGTCCACGATCGCGGCGGCGGCCACCGCCGTTCCGCTGCTCATAGCCGTGCCGGGCACGGCCCGGGCCGCCGGTCCCGGGGCCGCACAGGCGCTCCCGCTTCCGACCATCTGCTCCACGGGGGTGACATACGGGGTGAACGCCTCGGGTGCCGCGATCCGCTACCGGATGATCACGCCGATGGACGGCGGGCAACTGGAGAACCTGGGCCAGATCAGTACGGGCTGGCAGAACTACGCCCGGGTCTTCGCGGGTTCGCAGTACGACTTCTACGCGGTCAAGGCCGACGGTCTGTACTACGCCAGGTCGAACGACGCCGGTGTCTGGCCCACCCCCACCAAGATCAGTAGCAGTTTCGGCTTCCTGGCGAACGCCGCCGACCGGAACCAGGCGAGCATCGACACGCAGGGCTGGTTCTGGGTGGTGGACAACGCCGGTCTGCTCAAGTCGTACAAATATGACCACGAGACCAACACCTGGGCGAACGGCGGAATCAGCAAGGCCCATGACACCGGCTGGAACCGGTACAACCTGATCGTCGCGACCGCCGGCGGTGTGCTCTACGGCCGGGACGCCACGGACGGCACACTCCACCGCTCCCAGTACGACCGGAACAGCGGGCGCTGGCTCGAACGGCATGTCCAGGTGAGCGGCAGCGACTGGCGCCCCTACAAGAGCCTGTCGTCCTACGGTGCCGACACCCTCATCGTTACCCACGGGACCACCGGTGAGGCGCGCTACTACCGGTTCGACCCCGACACCCGCACCTGGCCGGTCAACCGCTTCCTGGCGGGCACCGGCGGCTGGCAGAACATGCGGGACGTGGTCTCGGAGCCCGACCGGTGCAGACCCAGTTGGTACCCCATCATGATCCCCCGCCCCGCGCTGACACAGAGCACGTTCACCCCGTCGGCGGTGACGCAGTTGTCGAACGGCGCCCTGGAGCTGGCGCACATCGACAACATCGGGCGGCTGGTGCACGGCCGGATGCCCGATCCGTCCGATGTGAACACGGTGCAGTGGACCACCATCTCGGGCAATGAGGCGTTCACCGGCAAGCCCGCGCTCGGGGAGCACGCCAACGGCCGGGTCTCCATCAGCGCGCTGAACCTGTCCAGTGACATGTGGCAGCGCAACCAACTGGCCGCGAGCGGCGCGGACTGGGGTCCCTGGGACAATCAGAGCGGCCGGGTGAAGGAGAGCCCGGTCAAGGCCAAGACCCCGGCCGGCCTGCTGACGCAGTTCTCCCTGGACGCGGACGGCGCCCCCTGGTACCGCTCCCAGGGCGTGGCCAACGGTGACTTCAACGGCTGGAACAAACTGGACGGCACCGGCCTCACGGGTCCGCTGACCGCCGTCACCGTGCGCAACGGCATTCAGCTCTTCGCCAAGAACGCCTCCGGTGTCCTCAGCACCGCGCGCTACTCCGAGGACGGATCGGTGACCGCCTGGACCCCGCTGGGCGCTCAGGCGATCAACGGTTCGGCGGCGGCCGTGGTCTATCCCGGGTACCGGCTGCGGGTCTTCGCCACGGACGGCAACGGCAAGGTCGTCACCGCCGCCCAGGCCACCGAGAACGGCGCCTACGGCGCGTGGAGCCAGGTCGGTGACCTCACCGTGGACGGCTCGCCGTCCGCACTGATCTCCCCGCAGAGCGGTCTGACCGAGGTCGTCGCCAAGGGCGCGGACGGCACCATCCACAGCACCGGCGAGACCATCCAGGGTTCCGGCACCTGGCGGAACTGGCAGCAGGTCAGCGCCGAGACGTCGGGCACCGCCCCGACCACCTTCAACTGGACCACCTCGACCGGTCCCAGCTGGGCCTTCGTCTACCGGACCGTCAACCACGAGACCCGGCTCTCCACGGTGAACCCCTTCCTGGCCCGCGGTGCCGGCAAGGCCGTCACGAAGGCCCCGTCCTTCACCACCCGCACCCTGCCCGCCCCCAAGTAACGCGGCCCCGGAGACACAGGTGACCCATGGGGGGGCGGTCCGACCGGGCCGCCCCCCTCGCCCGTACGCCCCAGGGCGGCGGACCCTCGTACCCCACGGGGATGCGGTACGGGGAACCACCCCACAGGAAGGCGGTACGGGGACCCCGCCCGGCCGCCCTTCAGGCCCGTCCACCCGCCTCGCCCATGGGCGTGGACGACCACCGCCACACGGGCCCGCGATCGCCGTGATTCCGCCTCCCGCACCCCGGTGACCTGGCCAGAAGTCGATCCATGATCGGCTAGAGAGCCCCTCACCGACCATGGAACCATCACGGAAACTGGATCTCTGCCGCCAAGCGGAGGCATTCGCGCCGAATCGGGTGGAGGCCCCATGCGGGAGACACTGCTGGAACGGGACGACGTACTCGCGGCAGCGGCCGACGGGATGGCCTCGGCCCGATCCGGGTCCGGCCGCTGGCTACTGCTCCGGGGCGAGGCCGGCTCCGGGCGCACCGCACTGCTGACGGAGATCACACACCGCGCCGCTGCCGCCGGCCCCCTGCGGATCCTGCGGGCCCACGCCTTTCCCGAGGAGCGGCACTTCGCGTTCTCGCTCGTGCGACAACTCTTCCCCGAGGCCGGGCCCTTCCCGTTCGACGACCCGTCGACCGCCGAGGAACAGCGGATCCTCCACCGGCTCACCAACGATCTGGCCGCCGACGCGGCGAAGCAGCCCGTACTGCTGGCGGTGGAGGATCTGCGGTTCGCCGACGAACCCTCGCGCCGCTGGCTCGGCTACCTCACCCGCCGTCTCTCCGGTATCCCCGCCCTGCTGGTACTGACCTGTCGACCCGACGACCCCGTCCGCGACGGGCCGGAGAGACCCGACGGCCTGGAAGCTCCGGGCACCGCGCCCGGCGAGGAGGCCGTGCTCTGTCCGGCGACCGGCACCGAGTCGCCCGTCCGACTCCTCGGGCCCGACTCGATCGACCGCCTGCTGGCCGCGCACGGCATCACGGGCGAGACGGCCCGGCTCTGCGCCACGGCGAGCGCGGGCAACCCGATGCTGCTGCGCGCACTGGTCGCCGATCTCCCCGAAGGCCCCACCCCGCGCGGGCTCGCCGACCTGTCCGGCACCCGCTACCGCACGGCCGTCGCCCGCTGGCTCGACGCCGGCTCCGGGCAGGCCCCGCGCCCGCTGACCCTCGCCACGGCCCTCGTGCTCGACACCTCCGCGCCCCCCGAACCGGAGCTGGTGGGCGCGGTGGCCGGGCTGCCGGCACACCGGCCGGGGCAGGAGCTCCGGGTGGCGCCCCTGGTGCGGATGCTCGCCCATCCCGTACCCCGGGAAACCGTCCTCGCCGTGGCGGACCCGACCGAACTCGACACACTCCGACGCCGACTGGCGCATCTGCTCTACGAGAGCGGCACACCCGCACCGGACATCGCGGACCAACTGCTGCGCGTCCGGCTGACCGACGAGGAGTGGATGGCCCACACCCTGGAGGAGGCCGCCGAGACCGCCCTGCGCGACGGCAGCCTCGAACGGGCGACGAGCCTGCTGCGCCGCGCCGTGACCGCGCCCCTGCCCCCCGACCGGCACGGCGCCCTGACCCTGCGGCTCAGCGCGCTGGAGATGCTCCAGTCCGCCGCGGCCGGCACCCGTCGGCTGCGCGACAGCCTGCGCCGCGCCGACTGCCACGACGTGTACGGGACGGCCGCCGCCCTGAGCGGGGCGCTCGCCGCGCAGGGACACGTCCGCATGGCGATGCGGGTGATGGAGGAGGCCGGCAGCGCGCTCGACGACGAACAACTGGTCAGCGCCTTCCGGATCGCGGTCGCGGGCACCGCCACCTACGACGGTCAGGAGTGGAGCCGTGCGGCGGCCGAGATGCGCGCGCTGATGGACACCGCCCCCGTGTCCGTGGAGCCGCTGGCCTGCGCCATGGTCACCTTCCATGACATCGGGACCGGACGGCTCGACGTCACCGCGGCGACGGCCCGCTTCGCCGCGCGTGAGACCGCCCGGGTGAACCACCGACTGCGCGGCGGCTGGCTCTGTGCGAGGTCCTCGCTGCTGGAGTGGGCGGACCGGCTGGACGAGTCCCGGGCCCTGACCGAACGGGGCCTGCCCACCCACCCCGAGCCCCCGGACCTCACCGATATCAGCCAGCAGTACCTGATCACCACACGCGCCACGGTCGATCTGCGAGCCGGCCGCTTCCAACGGCTCATCGAGGAGAACACCCCCCTGCTGGAGGCCGCCCACGGCGGTGGCTCGCGGCTGCCCTATCTGCACGCCCTGGTCGCCCTCGCCTGGCACGAACTCGGCTACGGCGAGCTGGCAGGACACCATCTGGCCGCGCTCGGACCAGAACCCGAGACCAGCGCCTTCGGCTGGGACGAGGTCCGGTGTGCCCGCGCCCGGATCCACGCCGACGAGGGGCGCTGGGAGGAGGCGCTGGGCGACTACCTGGACTGTGGCGACCGGATGATCGCACGCGGTTTCGTCAGCCCCGTCGCGCAGGCGTGGCGCCCCGGTGCCGCCCTCGCCCTCGCCCGACTCGGCCGCCACGCCGAGGCGGTGGAGCTGGCCGAGGAGAATCTCCGCCACGCCCGGGCCTGGGGCACACCGCGGGTCGTCGGGGTCGCGCTCCGGGCCCAGGCCATGGCCGCCGGGGGGCGTCGTGGCCGGGAGATCCTCGCGGAGGCGGTGGAGGTGCTGCGGACCTCGCCGTGTGCCATCGGGGTGATCGAGGCCCTGATCGACCTCGGTGAGGAACAGTGCGCGGCCGGTCAGCCGCGCAAGGGTCGCGCGGCGCTGGACGAGGCGGTCCTGCGGGCCCGGGCGCTGGCACCGGCCACGGCACCGCTCGTACCCCTGGCCCTCCGGGCGCCGCGCGTGCTCGACCGCGCCACCCGGGCCCTCCGAGCCGCCCGCCCCCGCAGGGATCCCGCCACCGGGGGGCACCACAACCGGCTCACCGAGGCCGAGCAGCGCATCGTGGAGCTGGCCGTCCAAGGGCTCACCAATGCCCAGATCTGCGCCACCCTCCATGTCGCCCGGCGGACCGTCGAGACCCATCTGACCAACGCCTACCAGAAGCTGGGCGTGGCGCGCCGTACCCAGCTCGCCGCCCGGCTGGCCGACACCGCCGGGGAGTGACCCGAGGGGGCGCCGGGGCGGGGCCGCCGCCGCCGGCCGCGCGGAGCGGCGAACCGTCCGCGACCACCCGGCCGGCCCGGACCGCCGGGTGCCACCCGCTCGTCCGCTCATCGGCCTCACCGCCCTCGCTCCGGACCCGGGCGGCGGCGCATGGCGTGGCCGGGGGGTTCGTCAGACCATGCCGGAGTCCACGGGCGCCCGGCATCGTGGAAAACCACGATCTTCCGAGCCGGCGGCGGGACGGGAGGTCAGTGGGGCGGAGCGGCGGGGTGGCCGGGGCCGAGGAAGACGACCGGGCCGTTCCCGCCCGGCGCCGGGTGGGTGACCTGGTGCCAGCCCAGCCGGCGGTAGAAGGACAGGGCCGCATCGGCGTGCGCGGAGGTGAGCAGCCACGACCGGGCGGCCGGGGCGTCGGCGGTGAGCGCCGCCAGGAGGGCCGCGCCCACGCCGAGCCCGCGCGCCCCGGTGTGGACGGCGAGTTCGTCGATCTCCCGGCCGCCGCAGAGCCAGCTCCGAGTCCGGTCGGGGCCGAGGGCGGCGGCGACCCGGGGATAGCAGCGGTCGGCGGGCAGCCGGTCGGGGGTCGTCCAGCCGACGGCGAAACCCAGCACGGTGGTTCCTTCGACGGTGAGCGCGGCGGTGAACCCGGGCCGGGTGGCGTCCTCACTCAGCCGCGCCGGGTAGGTGTCCGCCGTCGCGGGGTCCTCGTGCCACGGCGGGCCGGTGAAGGCATCCGCGTACACCGCGCGTATGCCCTCGGCGTAGCGGAGCAGCCCGCTGCCGGAGTCGATCCGCACCGTCGCCGCGGTCATGCGGCGACCGGCCTCGCGGACGGGCGGGGCGCCGGATGCAGGGCGGCCCGTTCCAGTGGCGCCGACGGGTCGATCGACACATCGAGCGGGGCGGGCTCGGCACCCGCCCGTACGAGCAGATCGCCCACCGCGGCGATCATCGCGCCGTTGTCGGTGCACAGCCCCATGGGCGGAACGCGCAGGGTGATCCCGGCCGCCGCGCAGCGCTCGTCGGCGAGCGAGCGCACCCGGGAGTTCGCGGCCACCCCGCCGACCACGACCAGGGTGGTGACGCCGTACTCCCGGCAGGCGGCGACCGCCTTGCGGGTCAGCACGTCGGCCACCGCCTCCTGGAGCGCGGCCGCCCCGTCCGCCACGGCGAGCCCGGTGCCGCGGCGCTGCTCGGCCCAGCGCGCCGCCGCCGTCTTCAGACCGGAGAAGGAGAAGGCGTACGGATCGTCACGCGCGCCGGTGAGCGGCCGGGGGAACGCCACCGCGGACGGATCACCGTCGCGGGCGGCCCGGTCGATGGCGGGCCCGCCCGGGTAGGGGAGTCCAAAGACGCGGGCCACCTTGTCGAAGCACTCTCCCGCCGCGTCGTCCAGGGTGTCGCCGAGGTGTGTGATCGGGTCCCGGGCCAGATCCCGTACGAGCAACAGCGAGGTGTGGCCGCCGGAGACGATCAGCACCACGCACGGGTCGGGCAGCGGGCCGTGCGCCAGGGCGTCGGCGGCCACATGACCGGCGAGGTGGTGCACCCCGTACAGCGGCACGTCCAGGGCGTACGCGAGCCCCTTCGCGCCGGCGACGCCGACCTGGAGCGCGCCGGCGAGGCCGGGGCCGGTCGTGACGGCGACCGCCCCGATGTCGGACATCCGCAGTCCGGCCTCCTCCAGCGCGCGGTGGACCACGGGGTTGAAGGAGTGGACATGGGCACGGGCGGCGATCTCCGGGACGACGCCGCCGAAGCGCGCGTGCTCGTCCATGCTCGACGCGACGGCGTGGCCGAGCAGCCGGCCGTTCCGCACGAGCCCGGCGCCCGTCTCGTCGCAGGACGACTCGATTCCGAGCACGACCGGGGAATCCGTCACGCGTACCACCACTCCTCGCCACCGTGATCCTTACTGCCACTGCATTGTAATTGCGAAGCATGTGCAATAAGGCCGGGCGTCGTGCGCGTCGCCCGGTGTCGACGTGTTGTCACGGGCGCCCGTTCGGGCGGCACGGCAGGTCGATGTTCCCCGGCCCGCGGGCCGCGGGCCGCGGGCTGCGGGAGGGGGAAATTAACGGGAATGCGCGCTTCCCGTTGTCCTGGGGGATGTGCGAAGGGAAGCTTCAGGCCAGTCACCGGGGTGACGGCTCCGGTGTTCCTGGTGAAGAAGGAGTGGGCCCCGCATGTCCCTGCGCAGAATGCTCTCCACCGCGAGCCTGGCCGTGTCCCTGGCCGGCGCCGGATTATTACTGACCGCGCCGGCCGCACAGGCCGCACCGCCGCCGTCCGTGGCGGGGCCCGCCCACTGGGTCTCCTTCGGTCCGCACCAGTCGTACGAAAGGTGCATGGCCACGGGTACCCATCTGGTCGACATCCAGCTCATCACCGAATTCAGATGCGACCCCTACCCGCCCTACGCGTTGTACGTCTGGAAGTAGCGGCCCCGATCCGGAGGCCGGTCCCCGACCGCGCGACGCGCTGAGCGCCGGTGCCGGGCCGCTGCGAGGCACGGGAGCCCACCGCGCCCATCACCCGCGACGGATCTCCGGGGCGGCGGCTTCGAGGTCGGCGATGCTGCCCGACATGATCGTCCGCACCTGCTCGGTGATGTGCTCCACGGGCCAGTCCCACCAGGCCACGGCCAGCAGTCTGGCGATGTCCGCTTCGCTGTAGCGGGTGCGGATGAGCCGGGCCGGGTTGCCGCCGACGATGCCGTAATCGGGCACGTCGGCGGTGACCACGGCGCCGGAGCTGATGATCGCCCCGTGCCCGATCCGTACGCCGGGCATCACCAGCGCACCGTGACCGAACCAGACATCGTGGCCGACGACGGTGTCACCGCGCTGCGGCAGTCCGGTCAGCAGGTCGAAATGGTCGGCCCACGAGCCGCCCATGGTGGGGAAGGGGAAGGTCGACGGACCGTCCATGCGGTGGTTGGCGCCGTTCATGATGAACCGCACGCCCGTGCCCAGTGCGCAGAACCGGCCGATGACGAGCTTCTCCGGCCCGTAGTGGTAGAGCACGTTGCGTGTCTCGAATGCGGTCGGATCGTCCGGGTCGTCGTAGTAGGAGTACTCCCCGACCTCGATCAACGGGGACTTCACCAGCGGTCTGAGCAGCACCACCCGCGGCTGCTCGGGCATCGGATGGAGCACCGTCGGGTCGGCGGGCAGTGGCATGGCGGGCGATTCCTCAGGGTCGCGGGGCGGTTCCGCTCCCATGATCGCGGAACCGCCCCCGGCTGGAACACCGAATTACCCACCGTCGCCCCCGCCGCGGGGGCT
This sequence comes from Streptomyces sp. NPDC020965, assembly GCF_044333555.1. Lineage (NCBI taxonomy): Bacteria > Bacillati > Actinomycetota > Actinomycetes > Kitasatosporales > Streptomycetaceae > Streptomyces > Streptomyces sp. NPDC020965. The sequence goes on along the minus strand of NZ_JBIRRE010000008.1, from coordinate 42,050 downwards.
GCGGGGTTGCGCGCCCGGCCGTGGTGCGCCGCGGGATGCCACCCCGGTCCGGGACCCGGGCGGCTCCGGGGCGCCCTTCCGACGGGACGAGCCCCCCGCGTGCGACCCGGGACGTTCGCCCCGCACTCCGCCGCCTGGACCGTGCCGTGCCACCGCCCCGCCGCCGTTCCGCCGCCATGGGTCAGACGTCGCCGGGCGCCCGGCGCCACCGGGGCCGGGAGGCGTTGGTCACCGCGCGCAGCAGCCACTCCAGCGGCCCGTAGGGGTGTCGGACCAGCCACCACCGGCACACCACCAACTGGCAGGCGAAGAGCAGCAGCGCGACCCCCGCGACGGACAGCGGGGAGAGGCGGCCGACCAGCCCCGCCCCGAATCCGGTGAAGATCAGGACGCAGACGGCGGACTGGGTGAGGTAGTTGGTCAGCGTCATCCGGCCGACCGGTACCAGGGCGGCGGCCAGGCGCCGGCAGCGGCCCGCGAGCAGCAGCCGCAGCAGGGTGGCCGCGTAGGCGGCGGCCAGCAGGGGAGCGGTCACCACGTCGATGCCCAGGGCGAGCAATTGGTAGTCGGTGCCGGGGTGCGCCAGATTCGCGTGCGCATGGATCACGCCACCGGCGATTCCGACCGGGAAGCCGGCCCACTGGAACCGGCGCAGTGTCCGGCTGTGGCGGGCGAGATCGGTGAACACCTCACGCCGCCCCGCGGCGAGCCCCAGGAGGAAGGCGGCGAACGCGGCGGGCGCCTGGAAGAAGATGAGCAGGAAGGCCACGTCGGGGAGTTGTTCGAGATGGGCCCCGAGCACCGATCCGGGGCCGCCGCGCAACTCCTCCGTCGCCTGCTGGGCCTGGGCGGCGACGGCGGTCGCGTCGATGCCGCCGCCCGCGCCGTACTGGACGAGGGCGAGCAGCAGATAGCCGGCCCCGGTGACGGCGAAGAGGGCCACGGCGATGCGGACGGCCCGGCGGGGGGCCGTGCGGCGGGCCGCGAAGAGGATCAGGCCCAGGACGGCGTAGGTGGTCAGGATGTCCCCGGGGAAGAGGACCACCGCGTGTACGGCGCCGATCGCGAACAGCGCCGCGAGGCGGCGCAGGAACCGGGGGCCGAAGCGCGCAGCGGCGCGCTCCGCCGAGTTCAGTTGCAGGGTGAAGCTGTAGCCGAAGAGGAAGGAGAACAGCAGGTAGAACTTGGCCTCGAAGAAGATCGCGACCAGGTACCGCACCGCCTGGTCGACGGGCGAGTCGAAGCCGGGATCCACCACGCCGGTGCCGTGATAGGCGGAGGCGAGGTAGGTGATGTTGACCATCAGGATGCCGAAGAGCGCGAAACCTCGCAGCGCGTCGACATGAGTGAGCCGGGCCGACGTGGCGCCCGTGCCTGCGCCTGCACCCGTGCCCGTGCCTCCCGTCCGTATGTCCGGGTCGTCCGGTCCGCGGCGAGCCGTACCCGCATGTCGTCCTGTCCGCATATCTCCACCCGTATCTATCGTAAGTCAAACGATCGTGGCGAGAACGATCGTAGTGAGTAAGATAGATATCATGAAGTGGTGGGGCGGCGCGGGGATGCCGGGAATCGAGAGGGAGCACGCATGACGAGTGAGCGGTACGAACCGGACGACGACCGTGCCGGACCGGACGACGACCGTGCCGGACCGGACGACGACCGTGCCGGACCGGCCGGACCGGCCGAAGCGGACGGCAGGAGTACGGAGGGGAGTGCGGGCGTACGAGTCCGGCGCGGCGTCCCCGACGGAGCCGAGGCGCGGGTGGCCGAGCTGTACTGGGCGGCCTTCGGCCGGAAACTCGGCGCGGCGCTCGGCCCCTCGGCCACGGGGCGGCGATTCATCGCGACCCATCTGCACCCGGACCGCGCCGTGGTCGCCCTCGTCGGTGACACGGTGGTGGGCGTGGCCGGCTACCGGCTGGGCGCCCGCGGACTCACCGGGGGCGGCGTGGCCGACGTGCTCCGGACGTACGGACTGTTCCGGGGCGTTCCCCGGCTCGCACTCCTCGCCGTACTGGAACGCACCCCGAAGCCCGACGAGCTCGTCATGGACGGCATCGCCGTCGACGCGGACCTCCGCGGCCGGGGCATCGGCGGGCTGCTCCTCGACGCAATGGTCCGCGTCGCCGCCGACCACCACTGCCGCAGGATCCGGCTCGACGTCATCGACGTCAACCCCCGCGCGCGGGCGCTCTACGCACGGCACGGCTTCGTCCCGGTCCATACCGAGAGGACGCCCTGGCTGCGGGGACCGATGGGATTCGGCGCCGTCACCACCATGTCCCGGCCCGTCGCCCCGCCCGCGACGGGTCAACGGTGAACGGGCCCGAGCGGCCCGCCTATGCTCGGCCCATGACCGGCACCGCCCCCGAGATCCCCACCCGCCTGGTCGTGCACGCCCTCGTCCGGGAGGACGCCACCGTGGACGCCGGTGAGCTGTACTCCGTCGCGGACGCCCTGGGCATGAGCGACCAGCAGGTCCGACTGTGTGTCAAACGGCTCGTGACCGAGGGGCGGTTCACCCAGGAGGGCCGGGGCCGCAAAGCGCTGCTCCGCGCCACCGCGGCCGACGTCGCGGAGTCCCTCGTGCCGAAGGTGGCCTACGTCCGGCACGCCTACGAACAGGACCGCGGACTCGCCCCCTGGGACGGCCGCTGGCACCTCTTCGCGTTCGCCATCCCGGAGTCGGCCAGAGCCGCCCGCGACGCATTGCGCGACGCGCTGCTGGGCCTGGGCGCGGTCGCCGTCCAGGGCGGCCTCTATGTCAGTGCCAACGCCGTCGAGCCCCTGGTCGATGAGCGGGCGCGCCGCCTCGGAGTGCTGTCCGCCGTCACCTTCCTCACCAGCGACGACCTACGCGTCGGCGCCGCTCGCACCCCGGCCGCACTGGCCTCCTCGCTCTGGCCGCTGACCGAGATCGCCGCACGGTACGAGCGGCTCGACGTGCTCGCGGAGAGCCACCTCGCCCGCCTCGACGCCCTGCCGCTCCCCACCGGGACCGAACGGCTGACCATGGCCGTCGAGCTGGCGGCGGAGTTCTCCCGCGCCATGGAGCCCGACCCGCTGCTGCCGCTCGAACTCCTGCCGGCGCCCTGGATCGGCACCCGTGCCCGGGAGCGGGCGGCCCGCTGCTGGTCCCGGCTGCTCGACGCACCGGGCGCGGACGCCGAGGACCGGCCCCGGCCGCGCCTGTTCCGTCTCTACGCCGAGGTCATCCAGGAGGGCGCCGCGCACCGTCCGGAGTGAGCCCCCGGAGCCGCCCCGGGAGCCCTCGGCGCCAGCCCGAGCCCCCGAGCCCCCGAAGCCCCCGAGCCTCCGGGGCTTCGCTCCGGACGAGCGCGGGCCGCCGTCCGTCCTCAACCAGGAGTGGGCGGTTGCGCCCCGTGGCCCCCGGTGGTGCTGATGGCCCGCACCGGACAGACCCGGACCGCCTCCCGCACCTGTGCGCCGGAGGTGTCGTACGTCGGGTCGGGCAGCAGCTCGCTCAGCCCCTCGTCGTCCTGGGTGAAGACCTCCGGCGCGGTCAGTGCGCACATACCGGCGCCGATGCAGACGTCCTTGTCGATCTCGATCAGCATGTTCCTGTGCTCCTCCTCGTGCACGGTCGTCACCAGGTGACCGGAAGTTCCAGCATTCCCTGGAGGGTGTCGCCCGGCTTGAACGGCACCTGGTCGGCCGGTACGGCCAGCCGCAGACCGGGCAGTCGGGCGAAGAGCGACCGCAGCGCGATCTCCAGCTCGGCGCGGGCCAGGTTCTGCCCCAGGCACTGGTGCACCCCGTAGCCGAAGCCGATGTGGTGCCGTGCCGGGCGATGCCAGTCCAGGGTGTTGGGCTCGGCGAAGGCGTCGCCGTCCCGGTTGATCAGCGAGGTCGCGAAGACGATCCCGTCGTCCGCCCGGATGGTCGTGCCCCCATCCACCTCGATGTCCTCCCGGGCCACCCGCACCATGCCGTCGGCGATGGAGAGGAAGCGCATCAGTTCCTCCACCGCCGTCGGCATCAGGGCCTCCTCGGCCCGCAGCTCGGCGAGCTGCTGTGGGTGTTGGAGCAGGGTGAAGACCCCGAGCGAGATCATGTTGGCCGTGGTCTCATGACCGGCGACGAGCAGGATCAGGGCCATGTCGATCATGTCCTGCCGGTCGAGATCCCCCTCCTTCCGCTGACGGCGGATCAATTCGTCGAGGATTCCGTCCCCGCCGGCTTCGGCCAGTGGAATCCGGTTGTCGAGCAGCCCGCCGATGTACTGCTCCAGCAGATCCCCCGCCCGCTCACTCTCCTCGGGGGTCGCGCCGCGCAGAATCCTGCGGGACTGCTCCTCGAAGAAGTCGTGGTCGGCGTAGGGAACCCCGAGCAGATCGCAGATCACCATGGACGGCACCGGCAGGGCGAAGGCGTCCACCAGTTCGGCGGGCGGCCCCTGCTCGACCAGTTCGTCCAGCAGTCGGTCCACGGTCCGCTGGATCATCGGCCGGAGCTCCGCGACGCGCTTGAGGGTGAAGCCGGGAATCAGCATCCGCCGCTGGGTCTTGTGCTCGGGGTCGTCCAGCCCGATCAGCGCCACCCGACGCCTGGTGGGGGAGGCGAACCGCTCGCTGGTCATCGGGAACGCCATGTTCTCCCGGTCGCTGGAGACCCGGGGGTCGGCCAGCAGTTGCCGCGCGAGCGTGTGCCCGGTGATCGCCCACACGGAACGGCCGTCGTACAGCGTCACCCGCGAGAGCGGGCCCGACCCGAGCAGCGGCTCGTACTCGGTGGGTGGGGCATAGGGACAGGAACGGTTCTGAGGGAAGGCTACGGATTCCGTGGTTTCCGTCATCGTGAACCTCACAGCGGTAGAAGGTCCGGTGTGCCATCTATCACTACATGCCTCAGGCATCTATCGGTCTACGCCTAGTTCGGCCAAAGATCCGTCGATATGCGGCGATCGGTTGGCCTGACCGGATACCGTGCCTTTCGGCCGAATCCGCGCGGCGTGCGTCCTGAACGGCGCGGACACCGAGCGGGCCGCTTGCACTCGATCGTCCGGTTCCCATCGGAACGGAGGATTCCGCTCGGGTGGCCAGGCCCACGGAGGTCCCGATCCGGCAGCCGGGGGAGCCCCGACACCGCCCACGGAGACCACCACGCGGCCCGCTCCCGCGCCGACGAGGGAGCGGCGTCGGAGCGCAGCGGGCCGGTACCAGCCCTGGTGCTGGGCGGGCGGGTGCGGTTGTGTGTCCCTCACCTGCTCTTTAGCAGAGCCCGGGTGCCTCTCGGCGGTATGAACCCGCCGTTCCGGCCCCGGGCGGTGTTCCGCCCGACGTACCGAAGGGCTTCTCATGAACCGTCAAGACTCCGACCGCCCGCCGCGCACCGCGCCGGGGGTGGCGGACCGTGACCCCGGCATCGAACTGCGGGAGACCGTGGGCAGGGGAGCGGGGGTGTTCGCGACCCGGGCCTTCCGGGTGGGCGAGCTGGTGCTGACCGGTGTCATCGAGGCCGATCTTGAAGGGAACGACTCGCACGCCTCCCAGATCAGCCGGAATCGCTTCGTCCGGCACGGCGGTCTGGTGCCGAAGGTGAACCACTCCTGCGACCCGAGATGCGGCATCGGGCTCAACGCGACCGGTGCCCACGACGTGCTGGCCCGCGTCCCCATCACCACCGGTCAGGAAATCACCCTCGATTACGCGATGCGGAACTATGTGATCGAGCACTTCCCCGCCCGCTGCGGGTGCGGGACGGCCCTGTGCCGTGGCCGGATCACGGGGTGGAAGGACCTGCCGGCCGCGCGCCGGAGCGCGTACCGGGGCTATGTCGCCCCGTACCTCCTCGACATGGTGGCGTCCGACGCACCCCACCCGACGGCCTCGGAGACCGTCGGGCCTGACCGCTCGGCCTCGATGTGAGGGAGGGTTCGAGGGGGCGTGACCGCTTTTAATCGGTCGACGCCGGTAGGGGGGCGCGGTCTACGGTGAGCGCAGCCCAGGTGCGCAGGAGCGGGTTACTTCCACTGATATTGGGGCGGTCCCGGGTTCGAATCCCGGTCGGCGCTTGAGGCGTCGGTAGCTCAGCGGCTAGAGCACCTTGTTACCCGCACCGACCTTGATCTCTGGGCCACAACTTCATATCTCTGCACCTCCCGGTGCGCAGGCCGCGGTTACTTCTCTCTCAAAGAATCCGAACCGCACGCCGACTTGATCTCGGGAGGCACCAGCATCGGGGGCCCGGTGCGCGCGCAACAGATACTTCGTTGGAGTCGGCAGCCACGGCAGCCGGCGGTGAAGACACGTCATCCCTCTGCTGCTCACCTTGATCTCGGGCCCCGCATGCTCGGCCTCCCCTCCATAGCGAGGGGTTCTCTCTTGTCCCGCTTCAACATCCGTGGCGTCCGCCCGGCCGTCGGCTCGCCCGTGACCACGACCGGGGAGACCGAACTCACGCATCAGGGCGCCACGGGCTACCTACGCGACACCCGCGGCGAGCTGTTCCTTCTCGCCGTCGCGAACCTCGTCGGGCAGGACACCGTCTACGAGCGCGCCGGTGACCGTGACGACCGGTTCACCCGGCTCGTACGGCAGCTCGCCGTCGAGGACCCCGCCTGGACCGCCGGCCTGCTGGCTTGGCTGCGCGGCGCGGGCAACCTGCGCACCGCCGCGCTCGTCGGCGCGGCCGAGTTCGTCCGCGCCCGTCTCGACGCCGACCAGGACGGTACGGGCCTCGGCGCCCCGACGGGCGTCGAGCCGCAGGACGCGGGCTGGAACCGGCGGATGATCGCCTCGGTGCTCCAGCGGGCGGACGAGCCCGGGGAGCTGCTCGGGTACTGGACGCAGCGGTACGGTCGCCGGCTGCCGAAGCCGCTGAAGCGCGGCATCGCCGACGCGGTGCAGCGGCTGTACATGGAGCGCTCGCTGCTGAAGTACGACACCTCGGCGCACGGCTACCGCTTCGGTGACGTCCTGGAGCTGGTGCACGCGGCCCCATCCGGTGACCGGCGGTGGCAGGGTGACCTGTTCAAGCACGCGATTGACCGCCGGCACCACCGTGACGAGCCGATCCCGGCACGACTCACGACCCTGCACGCCCGCGCGGAGCTGACGGCCCTGCCCGTCGAGGAGCGCCGGACCGTCCTGACGAGCGCCGGTGGGGTCGAGCGGCTGCGGAGCGCGGGCATGACCTGGGAAGCCGTCGCAGGGTGGCTCCAGGGCCCGCTGGACGCGGCGGCATGGGAGGCCGTCATCCCGTCCATGGGCTACATGGCGCTGCTGCGGAACCTGAGGAACTTCGATCAGGCCGGGGTGTCCGACCGGGTGGCGGCGCAGGTCGCGGCCCGGCTCACCGACCCTGCGCAGGTCGAGCTTTCACGGCAGCTCCCCATGCGGTTCTACTCGGCCCACCGGGCCGCGCCGACACTGCGCTGGGGCCACGCCCTGGACCAGGCGCTCAACGCGTCCCTGGGGAACATCCCGTCCCTGCCGGGCCGGACTCTGATCCTGGTGGACACCAGCAGCTCCATGGAGGCCGGGTTCTCCCGTGACGGGACCTTGATGCGGTGGGACGCGGCAGCCCTGTTCGGAATCGCTCTCGGCCGGCGCGCCGCCGACGCCGATGTGGTCTCGTTCTCCAGCGGAGGCTGGCGCGGGAGGCCCGGGACGAAGGTGTTCCCGCTCCAGCGCGCGGAGTCCCTGCTCCGCTCGGTCGACCGGTGGCAGACAGGCGGCTGGTTCCTCGGCGGCGGTACCGACACCGCGGGGGCCCTTCGCGCGCACTTCGACGGGCATGACCGGGTTGTCATCGTCACGGATGAGCAGGCCGCGTACGACTCCGTCGGCGTCGGCGGGTCGATCCCGGCCACCGTGCCGCTCTACACCTGGAACCTCGCGGGCTACCGCGCGGGTCACGCGCCGTCCGGAGAGGCGAACCGGCACGCCTTCGGTGGACTGACCGATGCGGCGTTCCGTCTGATCCCGCTGCTGGAGCGCGGCCGGGACGCCCACTGGCCCTGGGAGCAGCCCGCCGAGCCGACTCCCGCGGCGCGGTGACCGAACTCATCCCGATCCTCCGCTGAATCCACGGCCCCCTCCCACGCCGCGGCGCGGGAGGGGGCGGCGCTGTGCGAGGACGGCTCCCGCTCTCCTCACTTGGCGGGCGTCAGCCGGGGCTGCTCGCTCAGTCCGCCGTTGTTCGCGCACCCCAACTTCCCCGCGAGTGCGAACGCCGCGGCGTTCAGCGCCGTCAGATTCGCCTCGCGCACGGCGCGCGCATCTCCCGCCGGATCGGCGCGGTTTCTGAACTCGCCGCGGATGAAGGCGGGTTGCTCCTTCGAACTCCCCATCTCCGGGCTGACGCACTCGATGTAGAGGATCACCGCTCTGACCCCGGCGAGAGCCCTGCGACCCACCTGATAGGGGGTGAATTTGGGCGAGTAGTCCGGGCTGTCGATGAACTTGCCGTCGTCGAGAGTGAAGCTGACCCGCGAGTGATCGAGGCCGGATTCCTTCTCCACGTAGACCGAGCACAGATCGCCCTCGGCCTCCGACCTCACACCGGACGCCAGATACCCGGCGGTGAGCTTCTCCGCCGCGACGTCGAGCCCGTCCCCGACCTCGCTGTGGAAGAACCGGTCCGTCCCGGTCATGGTCCGCAGCGCCCGCTGGGCGACCGGAGACGCGAAGACACCATCACAGATCCGCTCCGCGCCGACGGGCTCCCACTCGCTCTTGCCGTCCCCGTCGTCGCCCGAGCAGGCCGTCGCTGTCAGTCCGACCGCCAGCACCAGCCCAACCGCTGTCATCACACCGCGTGTTCGCATGAACCCCACCCTAGTCACCGGCCCTGTCACGGCTGGGGAGAGGTGCCGTGCCGGTTCTCCCCGAGGGTGCCTCTGTTGTAGCCGCTGTTGAGGGCCTCCTCCAGGTCCTGCCCGAACGGGTCGCCCGAAAGGATTCCGTGCTGCTTCAGGAATGCCTTCATCGGGGACTCCGCCGACAGTTCGCCCGCAGCGAAGATCTCCACGCGCTGCTTCTCGGTGTCATCGCCGCTGTCCTTCTGCTCGGACCTGGTCCAGTCGCTGACGGCCTGCCCGATCATCTGCTCCGCCGCCGCGCCGCCGGTGTCCACGGCCAGCGGTACGACGATCGCGGCGACTCCGACCCCGGCCGCCGTGGCCGGGAGGAAGGCGACTCCGGCCCCGACCACGGCGGCGGCACCGAAGTTGATCCAGCCGGAGCGCTTCTCCAGGGCCTGGTTGTACTCCTCGTCCTTCTTCTTGTTGGTCGCCTCGACCTGGTCGAAGCGGGACTGGTCGAGCATCCCCTGCACCTCGGCACCGGTACGGACGACCTCACGGGCATGCCCCTCGTTGATCTTCCCGCCCTCGCCGACCTGGGCCTCCAGCATGCTGGTGGTGTAGACCCGCTCGGCGGTGGCGACGGAGGCGTACGCGTCCGGGTGCTGGCCGAGGGTGCTCAGGAATTGCCGCGCACCGGTCCGTTCGAAGGCGGCGTGGCTCTCCGGGTCCTTGGCCGGTGCGAAGAGACTGGTCGGATCGTTCTCGTTCAGCGCCCAGTTGATGTCATCGATGTAGCCCGCCCCCATGCGTCCTAGGCTGTCGGCCAGGGCCTCCTGCTCCTTGAGCAGTTCAGGGTCGCTGCCGTACTTCTCGACGACTTCTTCCATGATCTTGACCGAGTCCGCGTCCCGCACCAGGGCGGGATTCGGGTCGTCGTAGGCGTGGCCCAGGGTGGCCGCCTCCAGCGCGTGACCGAAGACGTTCGGCATGTGGTCGAGGGACTTCTTCATGTCGTCGGGGGCGTGCCCGGCGATATCGGGAAAGGACTCGTAGTCGTTGTTCCCGAAGTAGTCCAGATAGCTCTTGATCTCTTTGCCGTCGGCATCCTTGGGCGGTCCGGCCTTGAGCGTGCCGTCGTCGTTGTACGCCTTGGGCTCGTTGCCGAAGAACTCCTTGGCGGCCTGAGGGCTGTGGCCGAGGGCCTCCAGCATGCTCAGCATGGGGTCGAACCCGGAACCGTTCTTCCCGGAAGGGTTGAACGGGTTCTTGTCCCATCCGCCGGTGCCCTTGTTATCGGCGAACAAGTACGGGTCCCTGGCGTGGAGCTGGGTCACATGCCCGGCGATCGGGTTGAGGAACCTGGGGTCATAGTTCCCGTACCGCATGATGCCGCCGAGTAGCTGGTAGCCGTACGGGCCGTTGTGGTCGTACTTGGCCAGGGGGATGCGCTCGGTGCCCAATTTGCGCATGTCTTCGGACCACTTCTGGGTCCATGCGTCGTCCGCCCCGACGGGTTTGGTGGCGGTGGCGAGGTTCAGGCCCAGATTGCGCTGGAGTTCCTGGACATCGGCCAGCCGCTCCTTGTCCTGCTTGGCCAGGTCGTAGGTGTCCGTGGAGAGTTGCCCGAAGAATTCCAGTGATCTCTTCGGCCCCAGGCTTTCGTAGAAGGCGCGGGAGAACTCGGGGGAGGTGTGGTTGCCCTTGAGGAGTTCGTTGAGCTGCTGAAGCTCGGCGTGGGTGAGGTCGCGGCCCTTGTTGGCCAAATCGACTGCCCGCTTGGCCTCTTCGGCGTCGATGTTGCTGTACACCGGTGGGCTGAAATTGTGCTGGTTATCGGTGATGTTCGCCTTGAGCGCGTTGGACGTGGCGATGTCGGAACTATTGCAGTTCTCGACGATGTCGTCGATCCGGCGCTGCATGGCCTCGACGGCGGCGTTCTGCTTGGCCAGGGCTGGGCCGTAAGCGGTGTCCTTCTGGGCCTCCCGGTCACGGGAGATGTCGTACTGGGGCCGGACCACGCCGTGGGCCCCGACGATGAGCCGCGCGGCGGGGGCATCGACATCGACGATCTTCTTCAGCTCGTCCTGGGCCTTCTTGAACGCCTCATGGCCGTCCTCAAGGATCAATTTGATGCCCTGCGCGGCCTTGGCGGCCTCATCGAACTCCTTGACCGTCTCCTTGATGAAGGGCTTGGTGACCTCGGCGTTGACACCGCGCCAGTATTCGTCCCTGGCCTTGTTCCCGAGCGTTGTCCGGGCTTCCTCAGCCAGCCTCTCCAGCTTGCTCACCATCGCCGCCCATTCGGTGACGGCGGTGTGCAGATCGCCCAGCGGGGCTTGGTACACATTGTCAAAGGTCAGCATGTCCGTCCCCGTGCCCTATGTGAGGTAGTCGCTGATCTGGGAGGTTCGCAGGGCCGCCTCGATCTTCTTCTCCTGCTTGCCGTGGGACGCCGCGCTGTAATCCAGATGGTTGGAAATGTTGGCGCAGGCGTCCAGCAGGGTCTTCAGCTGGGAGTCCCAGGTCTTCCGCATGGCGCTCATGGCGGCGCCGGTCTGAAACCCGTTGACCGTCATCAGGGTCGCGGACTCTCCGGTACTGGCGTCGGCGTGTCTGCCGTCGACCGAGAGCATGCTGTGCAAGGCGAAGGCGGCACTGCCCAGTTCACCCAACTTGTCCTGGCTGACGCTGAGATCGATGCCCTCGCCGCCTTTTCCCCCGCCCGGCTCGACCTGATTCAGGCGCGTATGGGCGCCGTCCTCGATGGTGGTGCGCGCGGACACCCATTCCTGGTCGAATGACATGGAGTTCCCGTCGGCCGAAGGTACTGGAGGAAGTGAACCACCACGATAGTGACGTGATCGGCCCCAGGAGGCGCGACCAGGAGATCGGGCCGGAACACTCCGCCCGGGGGGCCGGGAAGACCCCGCCTCCGGCGGCGCGGCGGCCCGGACCCCGCTCCAGATGTCCAGGCCGCCGCGAGCGATCACCCCGGGCTCACTCCTCCCGCGCCCACGCTCCGTTCGCCGCCGCGCGGTCGGCATAGGCATCGAAGGAGCGGGCGTCCCGGCCGAGCACCCGGCGTACCCCGTCGACGGGGTGGGCGGCGCGGCCGGCCCGGAGGACGGCGAACATGGTGTTCAACGCGTCCACGACCTCGGACGGTGCGCCGGCCGCCCGTAGTTCGGCGGCGTACTCCCCGGGCGTGAGTCGTTCGTAGCCGATGGGCCGCCCGGCCGCCCGTGCCATGACGGCGACCGCTTCGTCGAACGTGAGGGCGTGCGGGCCGGACAACTCGTAGATCTGGCCGTCGTGTTCACCGCCCTCGGCGGTGAGGAGGGCGGCAGCGACCTCGGCGACGTCGTCCACGTCGATGAACGGCTCAGGCACCGCGTCGGTCGGCAGGGCGAGGCGGCCGGACCGGAGGGGTTCCCGCCACAGGTCTTCGTCGAAGTTCTGATTGAAGTTGTTGGGGCGGATGATGGTCCACCCCACCCCGGACTCCCGCACCGCGCGCTCGCTCGCGGTCATGCCCGCACCGAAGGCGGCGTCCATGTGCTCGATGCCCCGGCCGGACAGCACCACGAAGCGGGAGACGCCCGCGTCGGTGGCCTGCTGGGTGAACGCCGCCACCGGCGCCGGATCCTCCGGCGGTACGAGGTAGACGGTGGCCACTCCGTCGAGCGCGGCGCCCCAGGTGGCGGGCCGGTCCCAGTCGAAGGTCACCTCGCCGGAACGGGAGGCCGCCCGTACGGTCCGGCCCGCTTCGCGCAGGAGCCGCACCACCCGGCGCCCGGTCTTGCCGGTCGCACCCAACACCAAGATCTCATCTGTTGTCATGGGTTCAGCGTGCCGTCGGTGTCCGATTCCGACCATGGTCGATGATCCGTGGCCCATGTGTGATCGTACGGTTGGCGGATGGACCCTTTCGATGACCTGCTGCGGGGAGTGCGCGCCGACGGTGCGCTGCTCGGCTGTTCCGTGTTCACCTCGCCGGAGACGCTCCGGCTCGCCGAGGGTGCTTCGCTGACTCTCTGCGTACCCCTGCGCGGTGAGGTCCGGATCGAGCAGGGGTCCGAGCGGTGGCTGCTGCGGGAGGGGGAGACCGCGGTCCTGCGCGGTCCGGAGCCGTTCGTCGCCACCGACCTGGCGACGCCGGAGCGGGACACCACGCTGATGGTCGGTGTGTACCGGGTACGCGGCGAGGTGCCGCGTCGACTGCTCCGGGTGCTGCCGCCGTTCCTGCTGCTGAAGGAGGAGTGCGACTGGAACGCCACCCGCGATCTGCTGGAGACGCATATCGGCGCTACCGGTCCGATGCGTCAGATCGTGCTCGACCGGCTGCTCGACTGGCTGCTGGTCTGCACGTTGCGGGCGTGGTTCGACCGCCCGGAGGCCGATCCGCCGGCCTGGTACCACGCGCTGGGCGACGAGGTCACCGGGCCGGCGCTCCGGGCGATGCACGAGATGCCCGACCGGCCGTGGACCCTGGCCGGACTCGCGGCCGAGGCCGGTGTCTCCCGCACCACACTGGCCAAGCGCTTTCCCGAGCTGGTGGGGGAGTCGCCGATGGGCTATCTGACCGGGTGGCGGATGGCGCTCGCGGCCGATCTGCTGGCGGAGTCGTCGGCGACGGTCGCATCGATCGCCCGCCGCGTCGGCTACGCGGACGCCTTCGCCTTCAGCGCCGCGTTCAAACGGGCCAGGGGCGTCAGCCCCACCGCCCATCGCGCCACCGCGACGCAGGGGAACCGGGCCGTCGCGGCGCGGTGACGGATGGCGTGGTGAGGAGTGCCGCCCGGTGGCGGTGACAGCCCCCCCGGCGGTCCGGTCCGGTGTGCGGCACGGAACGCCCCAGCGGCCGGAGCCCGCACGAGACGACCGCCGCCGACAGTCGACCGAGAGCGGACCGAAGACCGACCGAATGCGCCGCCCCGCAGAGTCACTCCCGCAGACCAGTCGACCTGTTTCTCCAAGGAGTCACGATGAGCACGTTCGAGGGCAAGAAGGCCGTCATCACGGGCGGAACCCATGGCATTGGGCTGGCGATCGTCACGGCGCTGCTGGACGGCGGGGCCGAGGTGGTGCTGACCGGGCGCGATGAGACGAGGACGGCAGCGGCCCGGAGCGAGCTGCGGGGCCGGGCCGCGCACGTCGTACGGTCCGACGCCGCGAGCACCACCGATATCGCGGCCCTCGCCGACCTCGTCCGGGAGCGGCTCGGCCATGTCGACCACCTCTTCGTCAACCACGGCTTCGCGGAGTTCGCCGAGTTGGGCGAGGTCACGGAAGCCTCCTGGGACCGGCATTTCGCGGTCAACACCAAGGGGGCGTTCTTCTCCGTCCAGGCGCTGGCCCCGCTGCTCAGGGAAGGCGGTTCGATCGTCTTCACCACCGTTGCCAACGACGCCGTCTTCCCCGGAATGAGCGCCTACTCCGCGTCGAAGGAGGCGACGCGCGCGTTCGCCCATGTACTCGCCGCCGAGTTGCTGCCCCGGGGCATCCGGGTGAACTCCGTCGCTCCCGGATTCATCGAAACGCCGTCGCTGGGTATGCCCGGCCTGACCGCCGAGCAGCGGAAGGGGTTCGAGCGGCAGGCTTACGAGTCCACTCCCATGGGGCGGGTGGGCACGATGGCGGAGGTGGCCGCGGCGGCCCTGTTCCTGGCCTCGGGTGCGACCTTCACCACCAATGTCGAGCTGGCCGTGGACGGCGGGTTCGCCCGGGGGCTCGGTACCGCGCACTGACGCGGGACCCGAGAGCGCGGTACCGGACGCCTGAGCGGTCGTTTTGGACCGGCGCCTCCCGGTTCCCCGCGTCCGCCGCAGGCGACACCCGGCCGTTCACCAGCGGACGGCCGTGCGGTCGATGGGCCGGGGCTGCATCTCCTGGGGACGCTCCGCCAGTCGCCGTACGTGCTCCGCCACGCGCTCGGCGGGCAGCCGCTGGCGGTCGCCGTGCCCCGGGCAGGAGCCACGAGAAGCGGAGGAGCGGTGGGATGGCCGCGCGAGATGCGGTGGACATGGCAAGTTGAAGGTGTGGGTCGGGGAGCGCCGGTGCCACCCGGTCGGCGTGGAGTCGGCCGGGTGGCACCGTCCGCGCGCCTTCCACCCCGTCCCGTGGTGGAAGGCGCCGGTGTGTGGGTGATCAGTTGCCGCTGGCGGCGGCGTGGCTGGCGGACACGGCCCCGTAGAACGGCATCGCGAGGTTTCCGAAGATGTCGGCGGTACC
Source organism: Streptomyces sp. NPDC020965 (assembly GCF_044333555.1). Classification (NCBI taxonomy): domain Bacteria; kingdom Bacillati; phylum Actinomycetota; class Actinomycetes; order Kitasatosporales; family Streptomycetaceae; genus Streptomyces; species Streptomyces sp. NPDC020965. Next base: position 27,049 of record NZ_JBIRRE010000008.1, on the reverse strand, counting down.
GGGACCGCCGGGGGTCTTCCAGTCGCGCAGCAGCTCGGATATGACACCGACCGTGCTGTTGGGGGTGGCGCCCGCGTTCTGGAGGCGGAGCAGCGAGGTCTCCCGGGCGAGGGTGTTGGTGGTGCCCGACGCGTCGAAGACGGCGTGCACCTCATAGCCCCGACCGAGGGCGGAGAGGGAGGCGAACATCAGGCAAACGTCGGTGATGACGCCCGCGATGACCAGGTTGGGCCGGTTCATCGCCCGTACCGCCTCGTCGAAGGCCGGGTCGTCGAAGGCGTCGACCTCGCCACTGCGGTGGATGACCGGAGCGCCGGAGGGCAGCTCGGCGACCAGCTCGGGCAGCAGCGGGCCGTTGGGGCCCTGCGGCGCGGAGGTGGTGGCCACGATCGGGAGCCCGAAGACCTTGGCGGTACGGGCCAGGGCCTGCGCGTTGCGGCGGACCTCGTTCTGGTCGTGGTCCTGGACGCCCATCAGGAGGCCGGTCTGGTGGTCGACCAGCAGGATGCCCGTGTTCTCGGGGGTCAGCCTGTTGGTGAGGTAGCTGTTGTTGCTCATGTCCTCTTCCTTGAGGTGAGGCCACGGGTGGTGGCCGTGATGCGAGAACCGATCGCAAGCTGTTTGTTGCTTGCGCATTCATCTTAACCACACTCGTGCGGGTTTCATTCCGGGGTCCGGGGCGGGGTGTGGAAATCTTCGGGTCCGGGACACGGGGCGGGTGCGGTCCGGGATCGGGTGGCCGGGGTGGCGGGCCGCGCGGGTGGGCCGGGGGAGCGGGCGGCCCGTGTCCGGTGGCGGTACGGGAGGGTGCCGGGGCCTCACCGTCACGGCCCCCGGGTGGATGCCGCCGCCCCCGCCTCCGTACGGGCGGCGGGGGCGGAGTGGAGGTCGCGGGTGTCAGTCGGTGACGTCGCACTCCCGGGGGTGCTCGCCGCTCTCCAGTCGGCCGAGGATGCCGTGCAGCGCCAGCAGCTCACCCTCCGGGACCCGGTCGGCGAAGGTCCGCTCGACCACTTCGGCATTGGTGCGCACGGCGGCGCGGAGCAGCTTCTTGCCCTCGTCGGTGAGCTGGATCATCGCGCCGCGCTGGTCCGTCTCGATCGGCGTGCGGGTGACCAGCCCGCGCTGGGCCAGCCGGTCGCAGAGCCTGCTGATCGCGCTCTGGGTGAGGACGATCCGCTCCTTGAGGTCCTTGAGGCGGGTGCCGTCGAGCGGGATGTTCACCAGCGCGTCGAACTCGCTCACCGAGAGCCGGTGCCGGTCGGCGAGTTCGCGTTCGATCTCCCGGAGCACCGCGTTGTGGACCTCCATGAACGACCGCCAAACCCCGACCTTCAGCGACCTCGTCACCCTGATGGGACCTGTATGTGGCATGGTTCACCTCCTTATTGCATGCGTACGCATCATTCTCGCAGGTGTCGCCCGGTACCGCGTGGAGGCGCCCCCCGGAGCCTCCGGGGGCATGACCGGTGCGCGGCGGACGGTGACCCGTACGCGACGCCCGGCGTACCCACGCCGACGGCCGGATCCGGGGCTCCCCGCACCCGCTGCGCGCGGGCGCCCGACGTCGGGGTTCCCCCTCGTGATGACAACGACCCGCGGGTGACCCATCGTGGGATGCGGGCGCCTCACCGGCCCCAGGCGGCCCCCGTCCCGCGCCGGAGGTCGCTGCTCGCCCCGTCCCCGTCGGCACCGCGTGGCGCGTCGTGGCCCCCGGCCGCTGCCGGGGCCAGGAACCGGAGGTCGGTATGGAGGCCCTGATCGCACTCGTCGTCGGGTTTGTGGCGGCCCGGGTGGCCGGGCTGGCCGGCGTGGACGCCCTCGACGGCTGGCAGCCCGCCCTGCGGGTGGGGCTGGCCCTGATGTTCCTGCTCGGCGCGTTCGCCCACTTCCAGCCGAGGCTCCGCGCGGAGCTGATCGGCATGGTCCCGCCCGCCCTGCCCCGGCCGGACCTGCTGGTGACCGTCAGCGGTGTCCTCGAACTGGCCGGTGCCGTCGGTCTGCTGATCCCGGCGACGGCGACCTGGGCCGCGATCGGTCTCCTGCTGCTGCTGATCGCCATGTACCCGGCGAACGTCTCGGCGGCCCGGCGGGGCGTGGCCCAGGGCGATCCCATCGGCCCGCGCACGGTGATGCAGATCGTGTTCATCGGCGCCGCGGCCCTCACCCTCGTCTGACGACGGCCCCGGCAGGGGGTCGGCGCGGAGCCGGTACGGGGGCGCTCCACCGCTATCCCCTCCAGGGGGAGCGCCGGCCCGGACCGTCCGACGTCCCGACGCGCCTCCCGATCCGGCGTCCGGTCGTGGCGGGCGTCGTGTCGGGACGGCTCGGCCGCCGAGGTGCGGCGGGACGCGGCGTCCGACGCGGCGCGGACACCGGAGGGGTCCGGACCGACTTGGTGAGGAAACGGCCGGGGGGGGGGGCCGCGGGGGGGGGGGGGGGCCCCGCCCCCCCCCCCGGGGGGGGGGGGGGGGGGGGCGCCCCGCCCCCGCGGGGGGGGGGGGGGGCCCCCCCCGGGCCGGGGTACGTGGGGGGGGGGGGGGGGGGGGGGGGGGGGGGGGGGGGGGGGGGGGGGGGGGGGGGCCGCCCCCCCCCCCCCCCCCCGGGGTGGGGGAGGGGCCTAGCGACGGCGTACGGCGGCTCCGGGCGGGCTCGCGCCGGAGGCCGTAGCGATCATCGGACTACCTCGGACTACCTCGGGCGGCCTTCGGCGGCACCCGCACTGCCCCGCCGAAGGCCGCTCCGGCCTCATCGGGTCGGGCGGGCGCCGCCGTTCACGTTCAGCACCTGTCCGGTGATGTGCCGTGCCCCCGGGGAGGCGAGGAAGCCGACCGTCGTCGCGATGTCCGCCGGGGCGCCGGCGCGGCCCACCGAGGTCGCGGCCACCAGCTGACCACGCCGTTCGTCAGCCAGCCGGTCCCGGAAGAACTCGGTGTCGGCGATGTAACCGGGCGAGACGACGTTGGCGGTGATGTCTCGGGGGCCGAGCTCCCGCGCCAGGCTGAGGTTCCAGGCGGCGAGCCCGGCCTTGGCCGCGCCGTAGGAGCCGGCGCCCTGGTCGGCGGCGATCGACCCGATGTGGATGACCGCGCCACCGGGGGCGAGCCGCTCGCCCAGCGCCTTGGTCGTCAGGGCGGCGCTGACCAGGTTGGCGTCGAGGTTGGCGCGGAAGTCACGAACCCAGGAGGCCAGGTCCCGGTCACCGGCACCGTCGGCGTCGAAGTCGGTGTTGCCCCCGGCGTTGTTGACCAGCACGTCGATCGTGGCCGGCAGTTCGGCCAGCAGTCGGACGACCGCGTCGGGCTCGGTGTGGTCGCACACCAGGGCACGGGCGCCGATGGCGTCCGCCACGTCCTGGAGCGGGCCGCTCCGACGGCCGGTGACGATCACCGATTCCCCCTGGGCGGTGAAGTGCTCGGCGATGGCCCGGCCGATTCCCGTGCCGCCACCGGTGATCAGGATTTCGCGTGACACCATGTTGTCCCGTCTGTCGTTCAGGGCTAAATTTAGATCTAAACCTACATCGGGACACCTGGCATCGGGAAGAGGGATCGTGGCAAGGGACTCCATGGCGGGGACGGGAGTGGGAGCGGGCGCCGAATCGGTGGCCGAGGCCGGTGCGGACCCCGCCGACGGGGTGCGGGCCGACGGGGTGCGGGACATCGCCGCCGCCTGGGAGCGCGAACGCCCCGGCACCCCCGTCTCCTCGATCGGGATCGTCACCCCCGTCTGGCAGCTCGCCAAACTCTTCGGCGACGACCGGCGCCGGGTGCTGACCCGTCAGGGCGTGGACGCCGCCACCCTCGATCTGCTGAGCGTCCTCCGCCGCGGCGGCCCCCCGTACACCCTGACCACCCGGGAACTCGGGCGCCGCTCCCTGGTCACGGCGGGCGCCGTCTCCCAGCGCGTCGCCCGTGCCGAACGCGAGGGCCTCGTCACCCGACGGCCCGGCGCCGGCCGGCCCCGCACGGTCGAGGTCACCCTGACCCCGGCCGGACACGAACTGGTCGAGACGACCGTGGATCAGGTCCTCGGCCGGGAGGCCGAGCTGATCGGCGGCCTCACCCCCGAGCAGCGGGACCGGCTCACGGAACTGCTGGGGGTGCTCCTCCAGGACGTCCAGCGGCGTCTCGACAGTGCCGGGGTCTCGCACGTCGGCGAGGACTGACCCCCTCCGGTCGGCCGGGGGCGGGCACCGCGACCTCGGGTCCCCGTACCTGACGCCGCCCCTCCGCCCCTCCGCCGGTCGGCCGGGGGGCATTCACCCTTCGTGGGCGCCCGGCGCGGGTTCACCCGTACGCCGGGTCCCGTCTCCTCGGGGTCCCCGTCCTCGCGCCCGAGGAACGGGACCCCGAGGAGACGGATCGCCACCCCTGACGGTGCGGTCGCCACCGCCGTCGGCGGACCGGGCACCGGCTCCGCGGCGGAGTGCCACCGTGGCTGCCCTCGGAGATCACCCGAATGGGCCAGCCGCTGTGCCGGGTGCCCGTACCCCCTTCCCCCGGCCGGAGTTGCGGGGCCACGGGAGCCATGAGTCCGTTGAGGGCGTGCTCTGTCAGATCTCACCGTCAGATCTCACCGTCAGGAGGAGACATGCGCACCCTGCAGAACGGCCAACCGGCCGACAAGCTGTCCGTGGTGTACTCGGTCCACGTCGTCGAGGGCGGTGAGCAAGGGTTTCTCGACGCGTACGAACGCATAAGGAAGTCCGTCGCCAGCGTCCCCGGTCACCTCATCGACCGGCTCGGCGAGCCCATCGACGACTCCAGACAATGGGTGATCACCAGCGAGTGGGAGACCCCCGAGCACTTCTTCGCCTGGCAGCAGGGTGAGGACCACCGGGCCCTGCTGGAGCCGCTCCGGGTCTGGGTCGACCAGACGCAGTCGCTGCGCTACCGGGTCATCCAGGAGACCGTGGGGGCGACGCCATGACACGACACACCGGCTCCGTGGCCGTTCTCGGCCTCGGTTCCATGGGCACCGGTCTCGCCACCCGGCTGCTCGACCAGGGCGTGGCGGTCCGGGTCTGGAACCGGACCGCCGAGCGGGCGGCACCGCTGGTGAAGGTCGGCGCCGTCACCGCGGCCCATCCGGCCGAGGCCGTCGCGGGCACCACGGCCGCCATCTGCACCGTCGCCGACAGCGAGGCCCTGGCCACCGTCCTGCGCGGACCGGACGGCATCCTGTCCGGCGGGCCGTACCCCGGCGCACTGGTCTGCGCCAGCACCGTCGCGCCCGAGGACGTCGTCCGGCTCACCGGAGACATCCCCTCCGTGCTGGACGTCGGCATGTTGGGCAATCGGCAGCACGCGACCAGCGGTGAGCTACGGCTGTTCGTCGGTGGCGAGGAGCGGGTCTTCGCCGCCGGGCTACCCCTGCTGGAGCTGCTCGGCAAGGAGGTCGTCCACCTCGGCGAACTCGGCTCGGGCATGCGGATGAAACTCCTCCTCAACCTGCTGATGGGCATCGAGGTCCAGGCGATGGCCGAAGCCGTCGAGCTGGCCGCCGCCAGCGGGCTCGACCGCAAGCTCGTCCTCGCCGCCATCGCGGGTAGCGGTTTCGCCTCACCCGTCATGGCGTTCAAGTCGAAGCGCCTGGCTGCCGGCCGCTTCGACCAGCCCGACTTCCGGCTGTCCCTGATGGCCAAGGACCTGCTGCTCGCGTCGGGCCAGGCCGAGACCGCCGGGCTCCAACTGCCCCTGCTGGCCGCGGCGACCCGCACCCATGTCCGCGCCACCGAGCAGGGGCACGGCGACGAGGACTGTGTCGCGGTGGCCCACGCACTCGTACCCGACCGGGGAACCGATACATGATCATCGACATCCATGGGCACCTGTCCCCGCCGGAGGCCGCCCGTCGCTTCCCCATGCCTCCCGCCCTCACCGACGTCGACGGGATGCTCGCCGCCCGCGCCGAGGCCGGGATCGATCTCACCATCATCGGCAGCCCGGTCGGTGCCGGCGCGATGGCGAGGGTCCCCGGCGTGGACAACTACAACCAGCCACGCGACCGGTTGCGCGCGTTCCATGCGTGGATGTCGGGGCTGATCGGGACCTTCCCGGACCAGTTGCGCGGATATGTATACGCCAATCCGTTTGGTGACGACGACCATCTGGACGGGGTCCGGGAGACGCTGGCGGACCCCGCCTTCGTCGGACTGATCACCACGTCCAGCGTCCATGGCGAACTGCTCGCCTCGCCCCGGGCCGACTCGTTCTTCGCGCTCGCCGCCGAGTCGGGCGTGCCCGTCCTGGTGCACGCCCCGGCCGAGCCGATCGGCACGGACCGGGTCGGCGACCTCGGCTTCGTCGAGCAGATCGGCAGGTTCGGCGATCTCTCGCTCAGCCTGGCCATGATCGCTTTCGCCGGTCTGCTGGACAAGTACCCCGAGCTGCGGCTGATCGGCGCCACCGGCGGCGGCGCGCTGGCGCTGCTGCCGGAACGCCTCCAGACGGCGGCCCGCCCCCGGCACTGGGGCGCCGGCCCGCCCTCGGGTCCGCCCGCCACCGGGTCCGGTGCGGCCCCCCGGACGGGCGCCGCACCGGGTGCCGGAAGGCAGGGGCCCCCGCGCCCGGGACCCGCCGACCCGGGCCGGCAGGCACCCGTGCCGCCGGGGCCGCCGCCCTCCGCCGCCCCGTCGCCCGACCCGGCCGCCGCCCTGCGCCGCTTGTATGTGGACACCAGTACCTTCAGCCCGGCCCATCTGGGCCTCAACGCCGAGGTGCTGGGCCCGGAGCGCATGCTCTTCGGCACCGACTCACCGCCGCTGTCGGTACCCCTGGAGGAGTACATCCGCCTGATCGAGAAGCTGCCGATCGACAAGGCGTCGCAGCAACTCGTGCTCGGCGGCAACGCTGAAGCGATCTTCGACCTCAGGAGCCGTCCGTGACCAGTGTGGATGATCCCGCCGCCGCGGCCGAGCGGTGCACCCCCGAGTTCCGGCGCAACCCGTACCCCGTCTACGGCCACCTCCGGGAGAACGCGCCCGTCTGCCCCATGCGCCCGCCGCACGGACTCGACACCTTCCTCATCACGCGGTACCAGGACGCCCGGGCCGCCCTCTCCGACCCCCGGCTGAGCAAGGACATGTACGGCGCCATCGACTCCTACCGGAGGATCTTCGGCGACTCGTCCGTGGCGCTGGACGACCACATGCTCAACTCCGACCCGCCCAAGCACACCCGGCTGCGCAAGCTGGTCAGCTCCGCCTTCACGGCGCGCCGTGTCGAGTCGCTGCGGACACACATCCGGGACGTGGTCGAAGAACTACTGGACGCCTGCCCGACCGGAGAACCGGTCGACCTGCTGCCCGCGTTCGCGTTCCCGCTGCCCATCATCGTGATCTGTGAACTGCTGGGCGTGCCCCGGGAGGACCGGGCGATGGTGCAGGGCTGGTCCACCACGGTCGCCCAGACCGGGTTCAGCAAGGAGTCCAAACTCGCCCAGCAGCGGGCGGAGGAGAGCCTGCACGGATACTTCGCCGACCTCATCGCCCGCAAGCGCGCCGACCCGACCGAGGACCTGCTCGGCGCGCTCACCGCGACCCGGGACGAGGAGGGCAGCCTCACCGAACAGGAGCTGATCTCGACCGCGTTCCTGTTGATGTTCGCGGGCCACAAGACCACCGCGTACCTCATCGGCAACGCCGTCCACCACCTCCTCAATCATCCCGCGCAGCTCCGCGCCGTACGGGAGGACCCGGAGCTGCTCGCTCCGGCGGTGGAGGAACTCCTCCGGTACGACGGCTCGGTGGAGAGCGCGACGTTCCGCTTCGCCACCGAGGACGTGGAGATCGCCGGTACCCGCATTCCGCGCGGCGCGCTGGTGCAGATCGCCCTGAACTCGGCCAATCGTGACCCGCTGAAGTTCGACAGCCCGGACCGGTTCGACGTGACCAGGCCCGACAACGCGCAGAGCGCCCACCTCGGGTTCGGGCACGGCGTTCACTACTGTCTGGGGGCGCCGCTGGCGAGGATGGAGACGCAGCTCGCCCTCACCGGTCTGTTCGGCCGCTTCCCACGGGTGGCACCGGCCGACCCCGCGCGCGAACCGTCCTGGCTTGAGGTGCCGTTCCCGGCCTTCCGCGGCCTCACGGAGCTGCCCGTCCTGCTCGACCCCGCCGCCGTGCGGGAAGCCGCGGTGCCCGAACCCGTCGCGCGCTGACTCACCACGGGGTACGCCCGGATCCCTTACCGCGTTCCTAGACGACCGTCAGCGACGACCGTCCTGGACGAGGTGACGGTGTCCGGGCCTCCCGTCGTGCCGCGCGTGACCACCACCGCCGCCAGGGACGGGGTCGCTCGGTGTCGAGTGATTTTCGGCCAGAGGGGCGGCGCCCCGTCCGCGCGGGTGCCGCCCGGTCGGCGCGCACGTCGTCGCACCACAGCCGCCATGGAGTAGGTGTCGAACGGGAGTGCGGACGGCGGCTGGTTTCAGCCGGCGGAGCGGACACGTGCCACCATCGCGTTGACGCCTCTCTCGTACGGACACTTGAATACCGGCCAGGGTCGGCCGGTAACGGTCGGCCCAAGTCAGCACGGGGCGGCCGAGGAGGCGTACGGCGACAGGCCAGGAGCGAGTCGACACACGGCGTCCTCCGCCGATGCATGTCCCGCGTCCGCCACCGCGCCGCGAGTCGGCGCCCCCGGCCCGTTCACCGATGCCGCACCACGGCACGCTCCCCGCAACTCCCGGAGTCCTCCGGCACCCGCCGTGTTCCCACAGCCCGGGAGTCGTACCGCCGATGAGCCACCGCACTCCCCGGGACCCGACGCGGACCCCGCAGGACCCGCCGTGGGCGCCCGCGTGACCGTGCCGCCGGCTCTCGCGCCCGTACGCCCGCTGGATCGTGCCGCCCACCGGCCCCGCCCCCGTACGCGCCGGCCGCCCTCGGCCCCGTACGCCCGGTGCGGCCCCGCCCCGGTCTCCACCTGCTCGGGTCGCGTCCTCGAAGCCCCGACTGTCCGCCGTGCCCCGGCACGCGCACTCCGCCGAACGTATCCCGTCCCCGCGCCCGTACGACCAGCCGACCTCAAGGAGGCCGCATCACCATGGATTTCGAGCGATACCCCGACAGTTCCTTCCGCTATCTGACCCGCGCCGACGTCATCGAGGCGGCCCGTGGCGTGGACATCGTGGCGGCCGTCGCCGACGCGCTGCGGCTGCACTCCACGGGCCGGACGGTCCTGCCCGAGGAGGCGTACCTCGGCTGGACCACACCCGAGGGGGACTCGGCCCGGCTGCTCGCCATGCCCGGAGCGCTGATACCCGACGGCCGGCCGGTCGTCGGGATGAAGACGATCAACGCCTCACTGGGCAACCCCGGCCGGGGCATCCCGCGCTCCCAGGGGTTCACCCTGCTGCTCGACCCCGAGACGGCCCGGCCGGTCGTGCTGATGGAGGCCGCCTACATCAGCGCCATGCGCACCGCCGCCGTCACCGCGCTCGCGGTCCGTCATCTGGCCGTGGACGCGCCCCGGTCGCTGGGCGTGATCGGCTGCGGCCCGCTGGCCCAGGCCCATATGGCACTGCTCGTGACCACCGTGCCCACGCTGCGCCGCGTCACCGTGTACGACCTGGAGCGCTCCCGGGCCGAGGCGCTCGGGGCGTTCATCGCCACGCTGCCCGGGGGAGAGAAGATCGAGACCGTGGTCGCCGACGGTGCGCGCGAAGCGGTGCGCGACGCCGAACTGGTGGTCCCCGTCACCACGGTGACCGAGGGCTATATCGAGCCCGACTGGCTGCGGCCCGGCGCCCTCGTCTGCCATGTCTCGCTGGACGACCTCACCGAGGCCGCCGTGCTCGCCGCGTCGACGGTGGTCGTGGACGACTGGAGTCTCGTACGGGACGACCCCCGCCGACTCCTCGGCCGGATGCACCGCGCCGGCACCCTGCTGGGGCCCGACGGCACGCCCCGCGACGGTGTCACCGCCCAGCCCGGGGCCCGTCGGGTGGACGCCACGCTCGGCGAACTGCTCACCGGTGACCACCCGGGCCGCCGGGACGAGAACGAGGTGATCATCAGCAATCCGTTCGGCATGTCGGTGCTCGACGTCGCCGTCGCCGACCGGATCCACACCCGGGCCGCCGCCACCGGCATCGGCACCCTGCTCACCCTCTGAGAGACCGGCCGTCGCACACACGAAGGGCCCCTCGGCGGACGGTTCGTCCGCCGAGGGGCCCCGGTCGACCGGGAGCGTCACTTGCTCCGGTAGGCGTCCTTGATCGTCTGGGTCAGGGTGTTGCCCTGCTTGTCGACCAGCTCGGCCCGGAACGAGACCGTCTGCCCCGCCTTCGGGTTGCGGACCTTCACCGCGCCCTTGACGACCTTGACCTTCTGCCAGGTCATGCCGTCACGGCTGACCGAGACCGTGAGCGAAGCGAGATTCTTCCCCGCCGCCGCGCCCAGGACGGTGACCGGCACCCGGGTGACGGCCCCCGACTTCGCGGTGGAGTCGGTGGCGAGCCGGGGCGTGAAGCGGACCACGGACACCGGCAGCTTCTCGCTGGCGGTGGTGTGCCCGGAGTCGAACGTCCAGGTGGCGGAGGTCTCGGTGGAGACCGACGCGACACCGCCGCGGATCGCCGACGCACTCAGCCGGAAGCGCCCCTTCTCCGCCGGCACGGTGACACCGTCCCAACACCTCAGCAGATCGGGGGAGTCGCTGACCTCGACGCCGTTCCGGTGCAGCGTCGCCGAGATCCGGTCGGTGTCCGCGTAACTCCAGTGGCCACCGCCGTCGGAGTGGAGGTCCAGGCAGCCGGTGATCGTGTCCCCGTCGCGGGTGACACCCTGTGTCTCCGTCAGCCGGGGCCCGAAGACGCCGATGCCGAAATCGCGGCGGTAGTTCTTACCGGCCTCGTACCGCACGACGCCGGTACCGTGCGAGAGTTCGGCGAACTCCCCGGTCGGGTCCAGCTGATCCAGCCCGAACACCCAATCGGTGTCCGCCGTCGTCACGTACACCGTGGTCGCGACCGGCAGTGGCCGCTGGATGGCCGGGGTGATGATGGAGCCGAAGCCGCCGTCCTTGAGGCGGGCGTACGACGACAGGCGGCCCTGCTTCCCGGGCACCGACGCGCCTTCGCGGACGGCGATGCGCGCCAGATCGGCGCGGGTGGCCCGCCGCTCCAGACCCGTGGCCAGCCGGGTCACCCGACCGCCGTAACTGAGGCGGTACTCGGTGGTGTCCTGCACATCGATCGAGCCGAACTGCTGGAACAGCTTGCCCTCCGACGAGAAGTCCGGACCGAGCTGGGCGGTGAACCGGTTCTCGAACGAGCCGGCCGACCAGCCCGCGGAGAAGCCGGTCACGGGCGTGTCCAGTTCGATGTTGCCCTCGACGAACGCGCGGGTCGCCGTGGCGTCCGGAGTCGTGACGCTGATCGGCCGCGCGGTACGGGCGTCCACGGTCACCGTGGTGTCCTCGGTGATATCGAGATGCGGCGCGGAGATCTCGCTCTGATCGCCGTTCGCGCCGAAGTCCCACGAATGCAGGAAGTGCACACCCTTCGCCACCCGTGCCGTGTAGACGTCCGCCGAGACGCGTACGAGCCGCACCCCGCCGCTGCCGGGCCCGGTGAGCTGGTAGAGCGAGGGCCAGTTGTCCAACGAGGGCTGTCCGTCCCGGCCGATATGGCGCAACGTCACCTGGTAGGACTCGATCTCACGCTCCACCGCGGCGACGGTCCGTACGGTCTGACCGGCGCCCTTGGCCGTCACCGTCGCGGTGTACACCCCGTTGAGATCACCGCCCGGCCGGGTGTCCGCCGTCAGCCCGACGGTGGCCGTGCCACCGCCGGGAACGGTCACCCGCTCGGTATCGACGGTGAACATCCCCGCTGGCGCGGGCGTGCCGTCCGGACCGACCCCGCTCACCGACAGATCGAGGGTGACGGGTTCGGCGCCGCTGTTCCGGTAGGTGACCTTCCGGGTCTCCGGCCGGTCGTCCGCGTGCGGGAAGAGCTGCCGCGCGAATCCGACCGACGCCGGCTCGGACACCACCGTCTGCGTCAGGGCGGCGGCCACGTCGATCCGACCGCTGCCCTCGGCGAACACCCCGGCGCCGCCCGGCCGGGCACTGGCGGCGAGCACCGCCTTCAACTGGGCGCCGGTCCAGGCCGGATGCCGCTGCTTGAGCAGCGCGGCCGCGCCCGCCACATGCGGGGTCGCCATGGAGGTGCCGGAGATGGTCACATAGCCCGGCGGCTTCTCGCCGACCCGTTCCGCGATTTTGCTGCCGGGCGCCGAGGCCGCGGTGACGGCCACCCCCGGTGCGGTGACATCCGGCTTGGCCGCTCCGTCCCCGACGCGCGGACCGCGCCCCGAGCGCACGGAGATGACATCGCTCTTGTCGACGGCACCGACGGTCAGCGCCGCATCCGCGCTGCCCGGGGAGTCGATGGTGCCCGACTCCGGGCCCCCGTTTCCCGCCGCGACCGCGAAGAGGGTGCCGTGCTCGGCGGACACCCGGTTGACGGCCTCCTCCAGCGGGTCGATGCCGGGGCGGTCGCGGCCGCCGAGACTGAGATTGACGATGTCGGCGTTCTGGGCGACGGCCCAGTCGATCCCGGCGAGAATGCCGGAGTCGTCGCCGTAGCCGTCGTCGTTCAGCACCTTTCCGTCGAGGACGCGGGCGCCGGGGGCGACACCCCGGTACGCGCCGGCAGCCCCCGCCCCCGTACCGGCGGCGATGGACGCCACATGGGTGCCGTGGCCGTTCCGGTCCTTGGTGTCCGGGGCGTCCGAGAAGTTCCGCTCGGCCTCCTCACGGCCCCGCAGTTCCGGATGGGTCTCGTCCACTCCCGTGTCGAGGACCGCGATCCGTACCCCCGTGCCGTCGTAGCCCTCGGCCCACGCGGCCGGGGCGCCGATCTGCTTGACGGTCCGGTCGAGGCTCGCCTCACGGATGCCGTCCAGCCAGATCCGGTCCAGTCCGGGCGCGGCGGCGCGCGGCGCACCGGCGCCGCCGGACGACCGGGTCAGGGTCTTCCAGACGTCGCCCGCGGACTTGGCGGGCACGGTCAGTGCCTCCGCGCCGATCCGGGGCAGCGCCCGGCGGACCGTGGCGCCGCCGTCCTTCCGCAGCTCCGCCTTGAGCGTCGCGGCGGCCTTCGCACCGGCTCCGCGGGCCTCCGGGCCGCCGTAGCGCACGATCAGCGCGAGCCCCGCACGGTCCCGCTTCCGGTACTCGGGACCGCCGAGTTCGGTGATGTCGAACAGGGCCTTGTCGACCCGGCCCGTCTCGATCAGCCGGCGAGCGTCGGCGGGAATGACATGGATGCGCCCCTTGTGGCGCTCCGTCACGATCGGTATGTGCTCACGGCCCTTGCCCGGCACGATCCGGACCGGCTTGCCCCGGGTGTCCACGGCCACCGCATCACCGGTGATCAGCCTGATCAGGTGCGTCGGTCCGGTGAACGGCCCGGACGGCGCCGCCTCGGACCCCGGCGGCGTGCCCTGGCCAGGAGCCGCGGTGGCCGGCAGCGCGGTGGCCGCGCCGGTGACCAGCGCCATGGCCGCTGCCGCGACCACCGCTCCGAGTCCGCCGTGTCTTCTGTTTCCGCTGCGCAACTATGCCCCCCATAGTGGTTTCCGATCCCCCGTTGGAGCGGAATGGCTCTTGTTACGGATGACGCGGTGACCGCACTGGAATGTTTCACTCCCACTTGTGGCGGACGTCGATCACCGGGCCGCGCGGGGCGGTTCGGTGCCCCCGGCCGCGCCCTCCTGGGGAGTGTGCGTGCCAGGGCACGGCAGACAGGCGGGACTTCGAAGACACGACCTAGCGGGCGGGAGTGGCTGACGCCGGCCGGTAGCGTGGGCGCGGACACGGGGCAGAGGAGGGACACCATGGCCGAGCCGGTTCCGTCCGACCCGGACGAAGAGGCCGTCGTCCGGCGCATCCGGGCCCAGAACGCGGCCTTCGCCGAACTCGACCGCACGCCCAGGGCGCACCCGCCGAGCGGTCCCGTCACGGTGTCCGTACACGGCGAGGTCTTCACCGTGCCCCTCACCGTCGAGGACGTCCGCACCGCTCTCCCCGAACCGCTCCGCACGGAGTTCGACGACGAGATCGCCGCCGCGCCGCGCACTGTCGCCGCCCGGGTGATCCGCCGATGGGCGCTGGAGACCATCCCCGGCGATGCGCTCGACCGCGTCGATGTCCTCCTCCGGGCCGAGCAGCGCGCCGCCCGGCCCGGAACGGCCGCCGCGTGAGCTATCGCGTCGCCTACGCGCCCTTCGCCGAGGAGGCGTTGGAGAAACTCGCCGACCCCGACGGCTTCCGGGCGGCCGTCGTCCGCACCATCGGCGCCTGTGCGCACGGCCACGGCTCCAGTCAGGTGGGCGGTGATCTGGACCGGCGGGAAGTCGTCGTCGCGGAGGTGATCCTGCGCTATGTCGTCTCCGCGGGGATTCTGACCGTGACCGTCGTCCGGCTGATCCCGGAACCGTAGGCAGTGTCCGTGCCCTGGGTCGGCCACCGGGTGTGGGCGGCGGCCGGGCGTCACCCCGGTGCGTGATGACCGCACCGGGGTGGCGGTCCTCGGTACCGGCGCGCGGCCAGTGAGCGGACCGTGCCGTCGTCGGTGAGGGCGAAGACGCGCGTCGTTCGGGATCGATGGCGAGGGAGTACGTACCGTCGGAGCGGCTGGTGGCCCACCCGGCGCCGTCGGTCACATCGACGCCGGGCAGGGGGCGTTCACCCAGGTCGCGCTTGCCGTTGGCGTTGGTGTCCTGGAAGACGGTGCCCTTGACGCTGACGCTGACGGTGTCCGGATCGGCGGGGGTTCCTGCGGCGGCGATGGCCGGTACGAGGAACAGCAGGCCGAGACAGCGTCCGGCCGCCGCGCTCACGCGCTTCATATGACGGGACGTCAGTCACGCGTGGCCCGGATTCGGCCAAGATCCAGTCGAACTTCATCGGCCGGTCGGCAGGTGTTCAATCGGGATACCGAGGCGTCACTTCGTGGTGGTCCGATGGCTCTCACGGGACGCGGGTGAAACCACCGTGCGTACTCCTGGTGGGGACCCTTCGGGGCGCCCCCCGGCGCGATCCTGGCGGAGTCGGCGCGCGCCGGGCCGGTGGTCGACGGTCCGGACGGAGACGCGCGGGGTGTCGGTGGACCTGTGTCACGCGCGTACTGACTTCGTACCGGCCTGCCGGCCGGACTTCTCGCCGGCCTGCCGGCCCGACTGCTCGCCGAGCTCCTCGCCGGACGGCTCGGGCGGAGCTCCGTCCGAGCGGGGCCGGGGCCGGGTCTCGGGCAGGGCGGCGAAACAGGCCGTGCTCAGCACCGCGATGCCGGTCAGCCAGCAGGCCACACCCCACGGCGGTCCCTCCCCGTCCGACAGGGCGGTCGCCACGATCGGGGTGAGCGCCCCGCCGAGCAGGCCCGCGAGGTTGTAGCCGACCGCCGCCCCCGTGCACCGCACCCGTGGCTCGTACAGCTCCGGCAGATAGGCGGCGATCACCGAGAACATCGTCACGAAGGCGAGCAGCGCCACGACGAACCCCAGGAACATCAGCACCGGTTCACCCGTGCACAGCAGCGCGATGAACGGGAACATCCAGACGGCCGCGAGCGCGCTGCCGGCCAGGCACATCGGACGCCGGCCGAACCGGTCGCCGAGGAGCGCGGCGACCGGTGTGAGGACGCCCTTCACCGCGACCGCCGCCATCACCAGGGCCAGCATGAGCGTCGGGCTGACGCCCAGCTTCTCCGTCCCGTACGCCAGGGCCCAGGTGCTCACCGCGTAGAAGATCGCGTAGCCGATCGAGAGCGCACCCGCGGTCAGCAGCAGCAGGCGCCAGTGCTTCCGCAGTACCTCGGCGACCGGTGCCGTCGCACGGTGGCCGGCCGCGGCGAGTTCGAGGAACTGCGGGCTCTCGGCGAGCGAGCTACGCAGCAGCAGTCCGCCCGCGGCCAGCACACCGGCGGCCCAGAACGGCACCCGCCAGCCCCATTCGAGGAACTGCGACCGGGTGAGGGAGGCGGTCAGCGCGAGCATCATGCCGTTGGCGAGCAGAAAGCCCAGCGGCGGCCCCATCTGGGGGAAGCTGCCCCACAGCGCGCGCCGGGCGGGCGGGGCGTGTTCCGCCGTGAGCAGTACGGCACCGCCCCACTCGCCGCCGAGTCCGAAGCCCTGGACGAACCGGAGCACCAGCAGGAGGACGGGTGCGGCGACGCCGATCGTCGCGTACGACGGCACGCAGCCCACCGCGACCGTGGCGAGCCCGGTCGTCAGCAGCGATCCGATGAGCACGGGCCGCCGCCCGTAACGGTCGCCGATATGGCCGAAGACGATCGAGCCGAGCGGGCGGGCGACGAACCCGACGGCGAAGGTGCCGAAGGCTGCGAGAGTGCCGGCCAGTGGTGAGAACGAGGGGAAGAAGAGCGGCCCCAGGACGAGTGCCGCGGCGGTGCCGTAGACGAAGAAGTCGTAGAACTCGATGGCGGTTCCGGCGAGCGATGCCAGGGCGAGCCGCAGCATGGACGGAGCCGCGGCACCACGGCCCGGTCCGGGGATCGGCGAGCGACGGGTAGACATGACCGGCCAACTGCCGGTACAGGTCGGCGGTTACGGACTTTGGGCGGTTTTCGAATGGTCCGGTGTGGTCTGGTGGTGCGGTCCGTGGTGGTCTCCCCTAGGCGGGGCGTCTGCCGGTCCGGAGGAGATCCGGCCACTTCGGTGTGGTCCCCCGCTGGCGGGGATCTCCTCTTCCGCCAGCGGGGGAGCGGTCTTCGCGGAGCCACCGGCCCCGCCGATGTGACGGGACCGGTGGCCCATGACGCGTCCGGAGCCTCCGCACGGCGGCAGCGGGCTGGTCGCGGCCGTGCCGCCCGACCGGCTCCGTTCAGCGGTAGATGGTCTGGGGCTGCTGGTGGTCCGGGGCGGGATCACCGCGGCCGGCGGCGATATCGGCGCCGCCCGAGGTCCGGTGCCTGATCCGCTCGACCTGCCCGCCAGGCCCCCGCTCTCGCAGGCCAAGCGGTGTCAGTCCCCGACCGCACCACCTCTCGCCCCGGTCCAGGCGTCGATCGCGCGCGCCACCTCCCCGGCGTGCTGGGACATGAGCGTGAAGTGGTCGCCCGGCAGGGCGGTCTCGGTGTGTGGCAAGGGCCAGTGGTGCCGCCACTCGGTGGGCTCCAGGGGCGCGGCGCCCGGTGCGGGCAGGGTCGGTTCCCGGGCGCTGAGCATCAGGGTGGGCGCGTCCAGGGCCGTGGTCGGGCGGCGCCACTGTTCGTTGTGGAGCGCGATATAGGCGGCCGAGGCAGTGATCTTCTCGTACGAGTAGTTCTCGGGACGCACCACGGTCAGGTACTGCCGCTGGAAGGACTCCTGGAGCCGCGGGGGCAGTTGGTCCACGGTGTAGGTGTCGATGAGGATCACGCCGCCGGGACCCCGGTCGCCGTCGGCTTCGAGGACGGCGGCGACCGCATGGGCGAGGGCACCTCCGGAGGAGTAGCCGACCAGGTGGTACGGCTCGGCGCCCGCCTCCTTCAGGGTGGCGTCGGCGAGCGCGCGGACGAGCGCGCCCCAGGAGGCGGCGACCGGGTGATCGGTCTCATAGCCGGGCGGAGCGATCACGCGGACATCGCTGACACCGTGGAAGTGACCGGCGAGTGCGCTGAAGTTGAGCACGGGCTCCCAGGTGGAGATCGACGGCAGACAGATCAGTCGGGGTCCGTGCCTGCCATCGGCGAGCCGGGTGACCGTGGTGACCAGGCCACGCTCCGCACGGTCCCGCAGGGCGGCGGCGGACCGGGCGAGAGCTCCCGCCGGCTCGAAGAGGCCGCGGTCGAGCAGACCTCGGTAGATGTCGGCGATGTCATGGCCCCCGCCGACGGACTCCCCGGCCGCGGGTCGCTCGCCGCCGTGGGCCAGCAGATGTTCCGCGGCGCGGAGCGGGGAGTCGTAGGTGAAGACAAAGGTGACGGGCAGCGTCTGACCGGTCGCCCGGGACAGCCGATTGCGGAGTTCCACCGCGGTGAGGGAATCGAAACCGGCCTCGCGGAAGCTTCTGGTCTCGGGCAGGCCACCCGGTGCGTCGACGCCGAGGACGGCCGCCGCCTCCCGCCGCACCAGGTCGACAAGGGCTGTCAGGCGCCGCGCCGGGTCGGGGTCGTTGAGCGCGGGCCGGACGGGTGGCGCGGGGGCGGCGACCCGGCCCAGCGGCTCCGCGAGTCCGCGCAGGAGTGCGGGCAGGGTGCCCCGCGCCAGGTGCGCACGCAGGGCGGCCCGATCGGGCGTCACCGGCACGAGCGCCGGGCGGTCAGCGCCGAGGGCCGCGTCGAGGAGGCGCAGGCCCTGCTCGGGGAGGGTGAGACGCAGACCGGAACGGGCTGACCACCGGGCCGCCCGGGCGATCTCTTCGGAGTCGCCATCGGGATGGGCGGCGGGCGCCCAGAGGCCCCAGGCGAGTGAGGTCGCCGGGAGACCGGCCGCGCGGCGACGGGCGGCGAGCGCGTCCAGGAAGGCGTTGGCTGCGGCGTAGTTGCCCTGGCCGGGGCCGCCGTAGAGGCCGGCGACCGACGAGAACAGCACGAACGCGGTCAGGCCGAGGTCGCGGGTCAGTTCGTCCAGATGGGCCGCCGCGTCCGCCTTCGGGCGCAGCACCGCGTCCAGCCGGGAGGCGTCCAGTGCGCCGATCAGGGCGTCGTCGAACACGGCGGCGGTGTGGAGCACCGCGGTCAGCGGTCCGCAGTCGGCGAGCAGTTCCGCCACTTGCCCGCGTTCGGCGAGGTCGCAGGCGGTGATCCGTACGGAAGCGCCCTCGGCCTCCAGCCGTTCCCGCAGCAGTGCCGCGCCCGGCGCGTCCGGGCCTCGTCGGGACGCCAGCACGAGGTCGCGGATGCCGTGCGCGCGGACGAGGTGTTCGGCGACGAGGGCACCGAGGCTTCCGGTGCCGCCCGTGATCAGGACGGTGCCGGCGGGGTCCAGCGGGGCGCCGGCACCGACCTCACCACCGACAGCGTCGACCCGGGTGAGTCGTGGCACGCTGACCCGGCCGTCCCGCACCGAGAGTTCCCACTCTCCGGCGGCCGCGGCCCGGTCGGCAATGGTGCGGAGGTCGGCATCGGACGGAGCGTCGGGCGCCGTGCCGGAAGCGTACGCGGCGGGGAGCGGCAGTCCGGGGCCGGCTGACCCGGTGGGCGGAGGTCCGTCCGGACCGCACGGGGCGACGGGTGACACATCGGCGAGGAGTACGCGGTCGGGGGCTTCGGCCTGGGCGCTCCGCACGAGGCCACGGACGGCGGCAGCCGCCGGGTCGGTATCGGCGCCGGTGGTCACCACGATGAGCCGGGCGTCCGGCCGGTCCGGGTCCCCCAGCAGCTCCTGCACGGCATGGAGGACGGTCCCGGTGGCGCGGCGGGCGCGATCCGGTTCGTCGCCCGCGCCGGGGAGGACCCGCAACAGCGCCCACTCCGTGCTGTCCGGTGGGAGGGCGGTGGTGGGGAGTTCCACCCGGTCGACGCTGAGGAGTTCCACCGGGGGAAGCAGGTCTCCCGGGGCGACGGGCCTGCTGATGAGTGCGGCCACGGAGAGGACCGGCGCACCACGGTCGTCACTCAGGTCGAGAGTGACGCCGTCGTCCCCCCGGGTCAGCCGTACCCGACCCGCCGTCGCGCCCGTCGTATGCACTTCGACGCCCTGCCAGGCGAAGGCGAGCCCGCGTTCAGTGTCACCGGTGAGGAAGCCGATGTGCAGTGCGGCGTCGAGAAGTGCCGGGTGGACGGCGAATCCGTCGGGGTCGACGTCCACCGCCACGTCGGCGAACCATGTGTCCTCCTGCCGCCAGGCGGCCCGTACCCCGTGGAAGGCGGGACCGTACTCATATCCGGCGTCGGCGAGCGCGGTGTAGAAGTCACCGAGCTCGACGCGCTCGGCACCGGACGGCGGCCACACGCTGCTGAGGGAGGCCGGCGCTGCGGCGGGACGCAGGGTACCGGCGGCGTGCCGGGTCCAGTGGGTACGGGCGTCGGGGCGGGCGAAGACGCTGACGGGGCGGTGGCCGGTGTCATCGGTCCCGCCCACGATGACCTGGACGGTCAGCGCGTCGGCCGGACCGAGCACCATGGGCGCTTCCACGATCAGTTCGGCGACGGCCGGACAGCCGACGCGTGCGCCACCCTGGACGGCGAGTTCCACCAGGACCGAACCGGGCACGACCGGTGTGCCCGCGATCATATGGTCGATGAGCCATGGGTGTGTCCGTGGGCTGATCCTGCCGGTGAGAGTGGTACCGCCGGTGTCGGGGTTCTCCACCACGGCGCCAAGTACGGGGTGCGAAATGGCTTCCTGGCCGACACCCGACACATCGCCCTTCCCCGGCGTCAACCAGTAGTGGCGATGCTCGAAGACGGTGGGGGGTACGGGTTCGGGGGTGGCTTCGGGGAGTACGGAGGGCCAGTCGATGGCGCCGCCGTGGACGAAGACCTCCGCTGCCGACCGCAGGAACCGGTCCCGGCCACCGTCATTGCGTCGGAGGGAACCGAGGGCCACTGCGTCCGCGGCGGTGTCACTGATCGCGGCGGTCAGTGTCGGGTGGGCGCTGGACTCGACGAACAGACCAAAGCCTTGATCCCTGAGGTTCGCTACCGCGTCGGCGAACTGGACGCGGTTGCGGAGGTTGCGTGTCCAGTAGTGGGGGTCGAGGGGGCTGTTGATCCATTGGAGGTCGACGGTGGAGTACCAGGGGATGGTGGGTGTACGGGAGGAGATGTCGGCGAGGAGTTCGTTGAGGCGCGGTGCGATCGTGTCGACATGAGCGGAGTGTGAGGCGTAGTCGACAGAAATGCGTCGTACGCGTGTGCCGTGGGTGCGGTGGTGGTGTTCGAGTGCGTCGAGGGCGGTCGTGTCGCCGGCCAGGACGGTCGCGTGGGGGCCGTTGACGGCGGCGATCTCGACCCCTTCGGGGAGGCCGATGGCGTCGGGTGCCAGGGCGATGGAGAGCATGCCACCCTTGCCGGAGAGCTGCTCGGCGATGACCTGGCTGCGCAGTGCGACGATTTTGGCTGCGTCGTGGAGGGTGAGTGCGCCGGCCACATAGGCGGCGGCGATTTCGCCTTGTGAGTGTCCGATGACGGCGTCGGGTTGGAAGCCGTAGGTGTCCCACAGTGACGCGAGTGACACCATCACGGCGAAGGACGCGGGTTGGACGACGTCCACGCGGTCGAGCCCGGGGGCGCCTACCGTCCCGTACACGACATCGCGTAGGGACCATTCCACATGCGGGGCGAGCGCCGCGGCACACTCTTCCATGCGTGCGGCGAACGCGGGTTCCGTGTCCCACAGCTCCCGGCCCATCCCGGCCCACTGCGCACCCTGACCGGGAAAGACCAGCACCGACTTCCGTGCCCCGTCCGCCGCACCCATGACCACGGCGGGTGAGGGTGCCCCGGCGGCGAGCGCCCGTACCCCTTCGAGATCGAAGGCCACCGCCCGGTGGTCGCGGAGGGCCCGCGTGGTGACCAGGGAGCGGGCGGTTCCGGCCGTGGCGCCCCCGATCGCGGTCAGATGGTCGACGAGGGCCGCCGCCTGGGCCACGAGTCCGTTGGCGGTACGCGCGGAGACGACGAGCGGCATCGCGTCAGCGGCGGGTCGGCCCGGTGCGCCCGGCAGGGGTCGCTCTGCGGTTCGGCCCGGTGTGGCCGGCAGGGCTTGTTCTTCGCGTTGACCCTGTACGGCGGAGCGGGTCGGTGGTTCTTCGAGGATGACGTGGGCGTTGGTCCCGGAGACACCGAAGGAGGAGACACCGGCCCGACGTGGACGCTCGCCCACCGGCCACGGCACCGGCTCGGTCAGGAGTTCCACCCGGCCCGTCGTCCAATCGACCTTCTCGGACGGCCGGTCCACATGCAGGGTGCGGGGCAGCAGACCCTGTCTCATGGCCAACAACATCTTGATGACGCCGGTGACCCCCGCGGCGGCCTGCGTATGGCCGATGTTCGACTTCACCGACCCCAGCCACAGCGGCAGTTCACGTTCCTGACCATAGGTGGCCAGCAGGGCCTGCGCCTCGATCGGATCGCCGAGGACCGTGCCGGTGCCGTGCGCCTCGACCACATCCACGTCCGACGGCCGCAGCCGAGCATTCGCCAACGCCTGGCGGATCACTTGCTGCTGCGCGGGGCCGTTGGGCGCGGTCAGGCCGTTCGACGCGCCGTCCTGGTTGACCGCCGAGCCCTTGAGGACTCCGAGGACCGGCCCCTCCTCGCGCACGGCGTCACGGAGGCGCCGGAGCACGAGCACACCGACTCCCTCGGCCCAGCCGGTGCCGTCGGCCGCGTGGGCGAAGGACTTGCACAGGCCGTCCGACGACAGGCCCCCCTGCCGGGAGAACTCGGTGAAGACCCCCGGTGTGGCCATCACGGTGACGCCACACGCGAGCGCCGTCGAACACTCGCCGGACCGGATCGCCTGGGCGGCGAGGTGCAGGGCGACCAGCGACGACGAACACGCCGTGTCGACGGTGACCGCGGGGCCCCGGACACCGAGGACGTACGAGAGCCGCCCGGACAGCACGCTCGACGCGGTGCCGGTGAGCAGATATCCGGCGCCGTCGTCCGCGCCCACGCCGTACGACTGGGCGGAGGCGCCGACGAACACCCCGAGGTCCTGTCCGCGCAGGGTCGACGGGTCCGTGCCCGCCCGCTCCAGCGCCTCCCAGGCGACCTCCAGCACCTGCCGCTGCTGGGGGTCCATCGCCAGTGCCTCGCGCGGTGAGATGCCGAAGAACTCGGCGTCGAAGCCGCCCGCGTCGGTCAGGAAGCCGCCGTTGCGGGTGTGCGACGAGCCGGTGGCGGCAGGGTCCCGAGTGAAGAGCCCGTCGAGGTCCCAGCCGCGGTCCGGGGGGAAACCGGTCACCGCGGTCTCGCCCCGGTCGAGCAGGTCCCAGAACCGTTCGGGGCTGTCCAGGCCGCCGGGCAGCCGCAGGCCCATGCCGACGATCGCGATCGGCTCGCCCTTGGCGGCCTCCAGCTCCGCCACCTGATCACGGGCGCGGCGCAGTTCGTCCGTCAGCCGCTTGAAGTAGGCGAGATTCTTGTCTCTGTCTTCCACGATGGTCCTCGGGGGGCTCAAGTGTCCTCGGGGCTGGGAACAGGTGTCGTACGGAGCGGTTCCCCGCGGCCGCCGTGTCGGGGCGCCCGCGGGAAAGCCGCCACGGTCAGCCGAGTTCCCGATCGAGGAACTCGTACAGGTTGTCCTCGGTCATCTCGTCCAGATCGCCGGAGTGGCCGGCCGGCTCGGCCTCCAGACCGGCGAGCAGTGCGCGCAGCCGTTCGGCGATCTCCGCCCCGGCCTCCGGGTCCGTCTCCGGGAGCGCGGCCAGGGCCCCGGCGAGCGCGTCGAGATGCAGCCGTACGGGGGCTGTCGGGTCCTTCGGAGCGAAGAGCAGCCCGCGCAGGTGGTCGGCGAGTTCGGCGGGGCTGGGATGGTCGAAGACGATGGTCGCGGCGAGCGTCAGACCGGTGGCCGCACCGAGCCGGTTCCGCAGTTCGACGGCGGTGAGGGAGTCGAACCCGGCGTCCCGGAACGCCTTGTCGGCCCCGAGGGACGCGGTGTCGAGTCCGAGTACCGCGCCCGCGTGGACATGGATCAGCTCCCTCAGCCGGTCCCGCTGTTCGTCGGAGGTGAGGCCGCTCCAGGCGGTGACATCGGCCGAGTCCGGTCCTGAGGGTCCTGCCGGGGTCCGGGAGGCGGCCGGGGCCGAAGCCCGGCCGCCCAGCTCGGCCAGGAGTCGGGGCAGCTCACCGGCGCGGGCCCGCGCCCTCAGCGCCGTACGGTCGAGGGCCACCGCCACCAGATCCGGGCGGTCCGCGCCGAGCGCCGCGTCCAGGAGACGCATCCCCTGTTCCGGTGTGAGGACTCCGACGCCCGAGCGGGTGAGGCGGCGGGTATCGGCCGCTTCCAGCCGTCCGGTCATGCCACCGGTGGGTTCCCACATGCCCCAGGCGATGCTCACAGCGGGGTACCCGGCCGCGCGACGGCGCGCGACGGCCGCGTCGAGATAGGCGTTGGCGGCGGCGTAGTTGGCCTGTCCGGCGCCGCCGAAGACGCCGGCCGCGGAGGAGAAGACCACGAAGGCGGCGAGGTCCAGCTCGCGGGTGAGCGCGTCGAGATGGTCGACGGCGTCCGCCTTCGGCCGGAGGACACGGTCCACACGGGCCGCGTCGAGATCCGTGACCAGGCCGTCATCGAGCGCGCCCGCGGTGTGCACGACGGCGGTCAGTGGAGCGTGCGGCGGGACCTGCCGCAACAGCGCCCGCACCTGATCGTGCTCGGCCACGTCACAGGAGACGATCCTGACCTCGACCCCGGCCGCCTCCAGCCGTGCCCGGACCGTGGCCGCCCCGGGCGCCGACTCACCGGCGCGTGAGGCGAGCAGTACGGAGCGCACGCCGTGGGCCGTCACCAGATGCTCGGCGGTCAGCGCGCCCAGGGCGCCGGTCCCGCCGGTCACCAGGACTGTCCCCGTGGGCTCGGGGCGGCGCGGCAGGACGAGGACGTTCTTGCCGATGTGCTGGGCGCGGGACATCGCGGTGAAGGCGTCCGCCGCCCGGTGCACATCCCAGCGGGTGACCGGCGGCAGCGTCAGCTCGTTCGCGGCGAAGAGGTCCAGGAGGCGGGCGAGGATCTCACCGATCCGCCGCGGGCCCGCGTCCACCAGATCGAACGCGTGGTAGCCGGGGATTCCCGTACGGATGTCGGTCTTGCCCATCTCCAGGAACCGGCCGTCGTCGCCGAGCAGCCCCAGGGAGGCGTCGACATACTCTCCCGCCAAGGAGTTGAGGACGATATCGACACGGGGGAAGCGCCGTGCGAAGTCGAGGGTGCGGGAGTCACCGATGTGGTCATCGGCCACACCCCAGCCGCGCAGGACGTGCTGTTTGCCCGGACTGGCGGTGACGAAGACCTCCGCGCCCAGATGCCGGGCGAGCTGGACGGCGGCGGTGCCGACGCCTCCGGTCGCCGCGTGCACCAGCACCTTCTCACCGGGCCGTGTCCGGGCGAGGTCGACCAGTCCGTAGTAGGCGGTCAGGTACACCACCGGTACGGCCGCCGCCTCCGTGAAGCTCCAGCCGTCAGGCATCCGGGCGGCCATCCGGGCGTCGGTCACCGCGAGCGGGCCGAAACTGTGCGGGAAGAGACCGAACACCCGGTCCCCGGGGCGCAGGTGCTCCACTCCGGCGCCCACATCGACGACGACCCCCGCGGCCTCGCTGCCGAGAACCGGTTCCCCCGGATACATGCCGAGCGCCATCAGGACATCCCGGAAGTTGAGCCCGGCGGCCCTGACCTCGATCCTCACCTCACCGTCCGCCACGGGCCGCGCCGCCTCGGGCCGAGCGGCGGGGCCGACTCCGTCGGCGGTGCCGGTGCCGGTGGCCACGAGCGCCCAGGGGACCGCGTCCGGTATCGCCGGAGCGTGCCGGACCAGCCTCGGCACCGTGAAAACGCCCTCATGGACCGCGAGTTCGCGCTCACCCGCGGCGAGTGCGCCACCGACAGCGGCCGGGAGGTGCGGCAAATCCGTGGCATCGCCCAGGGCGACGAGCACGATCCGACCGGGGTGCTCGGTCTGGGCACTGCGCACCAGACCACGCACGGCGCACGCGGCCGGGGTGTCGTCCTCGGTGACCACGGCGAGCCGTGTGTGCTGCCACCGGGGTTCGGCGAGGAGGTGCCGCAACACGCCCAGCACCCGGGAGACGGCGACACGGGCTCGTGCCGGCTCGGGGACGTCGGCCGGGGCGGCCGGGACCCTGAGCGTGAGCCAGGGAGTGGCCTCCGGGGGTAGGTCGTCGGCATCCTCGATCACCGGACTCGGGTCGACAGCCGTTCCACCGGCGGCCAGGGGGTGCCAGTCGACTGCGTAGAGCTCGTCGGTGCCGTACGGGAGGCTGCCCGTGGGCAGAGGACGGCTGAGCAAGGCGCCCAGGGTGAGGACGGGTGCGCCCTCGGTGTCGGTCACCGTGAGAGCGGCGCCGCCGTCGCCGTCGTCGGTTGGGGTCATCCGCACCCGTACCCGGGACGGTTGGGCGGCGTGCGTCTGGAGACGGGTCCACGCGAAGGGCAACCGGACCTCGTCCCCGGACCCGGCCAGGGTTCCCACGTGCAGCATCGCGTCGAGCAGGGCCGGATGGACGGTGAAGCCCGAACCGTCGGTGGAGTCGGGCAGCGAGACCTCGGCATAGAGTTCGTTGCCGCGCCGCCAGGCCGCACGCAGACCACGGAAGGCGGGCCCGTACGCGTATCCGGCGTCCGCCAGATCCTCGTAGAACCCTTCCAGCGGTACGGGCAGGGCCTCGGCCGGTGGCCACTCGGGCAGCGGTTCGCCCGCGTCGACCGCGGCGCTGAGGGTACCGGTGGCATACCGGGTCCAGGTGCCGTCCTCCGTCCGCCCGTGCACGGTGACGCTCCGCCGCCCTTCGGCTCCGGCCGCGCCCACCGTGACACGTATCCGGAGCGCGCCGGCGTCCGCCAGCCGGGCGGGTGCCTCTATGACCAGCTCTTCGAGTACGGGCGTGTCGGTGTACTTCCCAGCGTGCAGGGCGAGTTCGGCGATGGCCGCGCCGGGGACAAGCGCGATTCCCGCGATCTCGTGATCGGCCAGCCATGGGTGCTGGGCGTGGGAGATCCGCCCGGTCAGCACGGCTCCATCGGCGTCCGGGCTCTCCACCACCGCTCGCAGCACCGGATGCTCCGACGGGGTCAGTCCCAGTCCGCTGACGTCCTCGGTGGGGGAGCCGGAGGTGAGCCAGTAGGTGCGGTGTTGGAAGGCGGTGGTGGGGATTGTGGTGGTGGGTGTGTGGGGGGTGAGGGTGGTCCAGTCGATGTGGGCGCCGTGGGTGTGGATGGTGCTGATGGCGGTGAGTGCGGTGTGGTGTTCGGGTCGGTTTTTGCGGGTGAGTGTTGCTGTGGTGATGTCGGTGGTGAGGGTGTTGATGAGGGTGGTGAGGGTTCCGCCGGGGCCGAGTTCGAGGGCGGTGGTGATGTCGAGGTTGGTGAGGGTGGTGATGGCGTCGGCGAAGCGTACGG
>NZ_JBIRRE010000007.1:385812-506615 GCF_044333555.1 Streptomyces sp. NPDC020965 | reverse complement strand
CCCGGAAGCTAAGCCTTTCAGCGCCGATGGTACTGCAGGGGGGACCCTGTGGGAGAGTAGGACGCCGCCGAACAATTTTTAGCCTCAGTCTTCCCAGACCTTTTATGGTCTGGGAAGACTGAGGCATTTTTGCGTTGTGCCTCTTCTGAGAGGGCGTCTGAGAGGGCGGCCGGGGCCGGGCTGCCGGTCCCGTAGAGGGGTGTTGGTCCGCTGCCGGCGCGGACCGCCCTGCCCCCGCGGGTACTCCTGCCGGCTGCCCTGGGCAGGGATTTCATCGGCACGGGTGGTTCAAAGCAACCCTCCGTTAGGGGTATGCTTTACCTCGTTGCCACAGCGCAGCAGGCCCCAATAGCTCAGTCGGTAGAGCGTCTCCATGGTAAGGAGAAGGTCTACGGTTCGATTCCGTATTGGGGCTCAGCAAACGAAGAAGGCCCCCGCCATATGGCGGGGGCCTTCTTCGTTGAGGTGTCTCAGCGGTTCGGCGGTTCCGGGACGCGCATGGCCAGGATCGCCATATCGTCGGACGCGGGCTCCGCCGCGAAGCGTTCCACCGCTCTCAGGACGCGGGTCGCGACCGCGCCGGCCGTCAGGCCGGTGCAGCCGGAGAGGACCTCCGCCAGGCCGTCGTCGCCGAGCATCCTCGTACCCTCACGGCGCTCCGTGACGCCGTCGGTGACGCAGAGCAGGACATCGCCCGGGTCCAGCGTCACCATCTGCTCGTACAGCTCCAGATCGTCCATGACGCCCAGCAGTGGCTGTGGCTCCGCGGAGGGCTCCACCGTGCCGTCCTGGCGCAGTCGCAGCGGGAGCGGGTGGCCGGCGCAGACGAGCTTCAGGAGGGCGCTGCCGTCGTCCTGTGGCCACAGCTCGCCGTAGAGAAGGGTGAGGAAGCGGCTGCGGGCGCCCTCGTCGAGGATGGCCGCGTTCAGCCGCTCCAGTACCGCGGGGCCGCTGAAGCCCTCACGGGCCAGCAGACGCAGGGCGTGGCGGGCCAGGCCGGTGACGGCCGCCGCCTCCGGACCCGTACCGCAGACGTCGCCGATGGCGAATCCGTACACCCCGTCGCGGATGGGGAAGACGTCGTAGAAGTCGCCGCCGACCTCATTGCCCTCGCCCGCGGCGCGGTAGATGACCTCGACCTCGACGCCGGGGATCTCCGGCTGCTGGGGCGGCAGCAGGCTGCGCTGGAGGGACTGGCTGATCGCCACGCGCTCGGAGTAGAGGCGGGCGTTGTCGAGCGCCAGGGCGGCGCGGCGGGAGAGGTCCTCGGCGAGTTCCAGGATCTCCTGGCGGAAGTGGTCGTCCGACGGCTTGCCGAGCGTCAGCATCCCGATCACCCGGTTGCGGGCCACCAGGGGCAGGACGACGGTCTCGCCGCCGACCGCGGCGGCGGTGGCCAGGGTGGTGCCGATGCCGGAGGAGACCGGGGGCGTCGGACCGAGGCCCAGTTCGCGCTTGGAGGTCTGCAGGGCCGCCTGCTGGGCCGCCTGGCCCGGCGCGGCCCAGACCCGGGCACCCGGGGTCGGGACCGGATCGGGCGGAGCGATCTTTGACAGCAGTGCCTTGAGGCCGTCGATGCGCTCCTCGTCCTCGTGCAGGACGTAGCTGAGGTAGGGCTCGGACGCCTGGTCGGCGATGGTGTAGACGGCGCACCAGGTGGCCAGTGTCGGCACCGTCATCTGTGCCATCAGGGCGAGGGTCTGGTCGCGGTCGAGGGTTCCGGCGAGCAGGTCGGATGCCTCGACGAGGAAGGAGAGCGAGCCACGGCGGAGTCGTTCCAGCTCGCCGAGGCGGGCGGACTCGACGGCCAGGGCGATGCGGTCGGCGGCGAACTGGAGGCGCAGGGCCTCCTCGTTGGAGTACCGGCCGGAGGCTTCCGCCGCGACACCCAGGGAGCCGGTGAGCCGGCCCTCCACCTTGAGCGGCACGGTGACGACGGAGCGCATCCCGGTGGAGTTGAGCAGGGGGACGGCGCCGGGCAGGGAGGTGAGGTCCTCGTGGACCGCGGGCATCCGCGCGGAGCCGTACCGTCCGGTGCCCGCCTCGACGGGAACGCGGGCGAACCGCTGGCGGGCCGAGGGGAGACCGGTGGTGGCCCGTACCTCCAGCTCGGTCTCGTCGTCGGTGGCGAGCAGCAGGAAGGCGGCGTCGCCGTCGAGCATGTCGCGGGCGCGTTCGACCGTGCGCTGGAGGAGGCCGTCGAGGTCTTCGGGGGCGGGGGAGCCGATGAAGACCTCGAAGGGGTCGGCGGTGCGGCTCTCGGCGCCGGTCTCGGTGACGGGGGAGCGCTGCGGGGTCTGGAGGATCGCGCGCTCGTCGTCGCGTACGAGGAGACAGACGGTGGAGGGCTCGCCGCGGGTGTCGCGCACCCGCAGATGGGACGCGTACACGGGGATCACCCGGCCGTCGGTGCCGCGGATGCCGTAGCTGCCCTCCCAGCGGGAGAGCCGGAGCGCCTCGGCGATGCCGGTGCCGATGCCGGGGGTGTGCGGCCAGGCCGCGAGATCGGTCAGGGGCTTGCCGATGACCTGCTCGGGCGGGTAGCCGAAGACATGCTGGGCGTCTTCGTTCCAGACGGAGATCGCGCCGGTTCTGTCGATCTGGATGACCGCGACGCGGACGCGTTCGTCGGCGACGGGGAGGAGGGCGGTGGGCAGTACGGGGCCCGCCGAGCGGGTGCCCACCGGGCGCTGCGGAAGGTCGAGCTGGAACCACACCTTCTTGTGGGTGGAGGTGTACTCGACGCCCCAGCGGGAGGCGAGGGCGGAGCACAGCAGCAGGCCGCGTCCGTTCTCGCTGTCGAGGCTGCCGAAGGAGTTGCCGGAGCCCTGGAGGGGGACCTCGCGTTCGGGGTAGCGGTCGGCGACCTCGACCCGTACGCCGTCCTCGGTCCGCAGGCAGAGCACATCGGCCGCCGTGCCGGCGTGGACGACGGCATTGGTGACCAGCTCGCTGGTGAGGACCACGGCGTCGTCGACGACCTCGGCGTGGCCCCAGCCCTGGAGGGTGTCGCGGACAAAGGCTCGGGCGGTCGCGACGGACCGCCCGACAGGTTCGAAGCTGGCGGCCGCCCGCGCGGTGATCACAGAACTCCTCGTACGCGTATCGACGCCCGGCTCTGCCATGGTCGGCTGGTCCCTCCCGGTGCCCGGTGGTAGATCTCGCGCCCTTTCGACCCGGCCGGGCGGACCGGGGCGGTTGGACAGCCGGATGCCAGGTTACTTACCTTCGCTGTCCGAGCGGATGCCGGTCGCCGCTGTTTCCGCCCCGAAGGGGTGGGGACGCTGTGCGAAGCTGCCGAACTGTTATGGCCTGGTTCCGCATGGGTGAAACACTGGGCAGGCTTCCTGATACAGCTCAGGCAGTACGGTCAACCCCTGCGGGAGGGACACGGTGGAGTCTGACGTGGCGTCGCGTGCGAACAGCACGCGCACGAAAGGCGGACGATCCCGGAGCAATGGGACAACAGAGGTGGATACGGCAGCCCTGAACAGGCTGCTGGCCGCACTGGTGTCCATGCGCGACGGGAACTTTCGCAGGCGTCTGACCGTGTCGGGCGACGATGTGATGGCCGAGATCGCCGCCGTCTACAACGAGGTCGCCGACCGGAATCTTCACCTGACCGGTGAGCTGGCCCGGGTCCGCAGGGTGGTCGGGCGCGAGGGCAAGCTCGCCGAGCGGCTGGAGACGGGGGGCTGCGAGGGCTCCTGGGCCGCCGCGATCGACGCGTCGAACGCCCTGGTCGACGATCTGGCGCGGCCGGTCTCCGAGGTGGGACGGGTCCTCTCGGCGGTCGCCGACGGCGATCTCGACCAGCGGATGGAGCTGCGCTCGCACAGCGCGGACGGCGCCGTACGCCCACTGCGCGGGGAGTTCCTGAAGGTCGCCCGGACCGTCAACAGCCTGGTGGACCAGCTCTCGGCGTTCACCGACGAGGTGACGCGGGTCGCGCTGGAGGTCGGTACCGAGGGCAAGCTCGGCGGTCAGGCCCAGGTGCGCGGTATGTCCGGTTCCTGGAAAGATCTCACGGATTCCGTGAACACGATGGCGCACCGGCTGACCTCCCAGGTGCGTGACATTGCTCTCGTCACCACGGCCGTGGCCAAGGGCGATCTGTCGCAGAAGGTCACCGTCCATGTCGACGGCGAGATGTTGGAGCTGAAGAACACCGTCAACACCATGGTGGACCAGCTCCAGTCGCTCGGATCCGAGGTCACCCGGGTGGCCCGGGAGGTCGGTACCGAGGGCGAGCTGGGCGGGCAGGCCGAGGTGCCCGGCGTGGCGGGAGTGTGGAAGGACCTCACCGACTCCGTGAACACCATGGCGGGGAACCTGACCTCCCAGGTGCGTGGGATCGCCGAGGTGACCACCGCCGTCGCCAACGGTGATCTGACGCAGAAGGTCACCGTGAGTGCGCGGGGCGAGGTGGCCCAGCTCGCCGAGACGATCAACCAGATGACGGAGACGCTGCGGACCTTCGCGGACGAGGTCACCCGGGTGGCGAGCGAGGTCGGCGCCGAGGGGTTGCTCGGCGGTCAGGCGCAGGTGCCGGGCGCGGCCGGGACCTGGAAGGACCTGACCGACTCGGTCAACACCGTCTTCCGGAACCTGACCACCCAGGTGCGGGACATCGCTCAGGTGACGACGGCGGTGGCGAACGGTGATCTGTCGCAGAAGGTCACGGTGGACGTCGCGGGCGAGATGTTGGAGCTGAAGAACACCGTCAACACCATGGTGGACCAGCTCCAGTCCTTCGGATCCGAGGTCACCCGGGTGGCCCGGGAGGTCGGCGTGGAGGGCCGGCTCGGCGGCCAGGCCCATGTGCCGGGCGCCGCGAACACCTGGAAGGACCTCACCGACTCGGTCAACACCGCTTTCCACAACCTCACCGGCCAGGTGCGGGACATCGCTCAGGTGACGACGGCGGTGGCGAACGGTGATCTGTCGCAGAAGGTCACGGTGGACGTCGCGGGCGAGATGTTGGAGCTGAAGAACACCGTCAACACGATGGTGGCGCAGCTCTCGTCCTTCGCCGACCAGGTGACCCGGATGGCGCGGGACGTGGGCACCGAGGGCCGCCTCGGCGGTCAGGCGCGGGTCGACGGCGTGAGTGGTACGTGGAAGGAACTCACCGACTCCGTCAACTTCATGGCCGGGAATCTGACCTCGCAGGTGCGCCAGATCGCCCAGGTGACGACGGCGGTGGCGCGGGGTGATCTTTCGCAGAAGATCGATGTGGACGCGCGGGGCGAGATCCTCGAACTGAAGAACACCATCAATACGATGGTCGACCAGCTCTCCGCCTTCGCCGAGCAGGTCACCCGGGTCGCCCGGGAAGTGGGAACGGACGGCCGGCTCGGCGGTCAGGCACAGGTGCCGGGCGTCGCCGGGGTGTGGCGCGACCTGACGGACTCGGTGAACGGCATGGCGGGCAACCTGACCGCCCAGGTCCGTAACATCGCGCAGGTCGCCACGGCGGTGGCGCGGGGTGATCTTTCGCAGAAGATCGATGTGGACGCGCGGGGCGAGATCCTCGAACTGAAGAACACCTTGAACACGATGGTCGACCAGCTCTCCAACTTCGCGGAGCAGGTCACCCGGGTCGCCCGCGAGGTGGGCACCGAGGGCATCCTCGGGGGTCAGGCGGAGGTCCAGGGGGTCTCCGGCACCTGGAAGGACCTCACCCAGTCCGTCAACTTCATGGCGAACAACCTGACCTCCCAGGTGCGCAACATCGCCGAGGTGACCACCGCGGTCGCCAAGGGCGACCTCTCCAAGAAGATCACCGTCGATGCCAAGGGCGAGATCCTCGAACTGGTGACGACCGTGAACACCATGGTCGACCAACTGCTGGACTTCGCCGACGAGGTGACCAGGGTCGCCCGCGAGGTCGGTACGGAAGGTGTGCTCGGTGGTCAGGCCCGGGTGCGCGGGGTCACCGGCATCTGGAAGGACCTGAGCGACAACGTCAACCTGATGGCCAACAACCTGACCAGCCAGGTCCGTAACATCGCCCGGGTCTCCGCCGCCGTCGCCAACGGCGATCTGACGAAGAAGGTGACGGTCGAGGCGCGCGGTGAGGTCGCGGAGCTGGCCGAGACCGTCAACACGATGGTGACGACCCTGTCGTCGTTCGCCGACGAGGTGACCCGCGTCGCGCGCGAGGTGGGCACCGAGGGCGAACTGGGCGGACAGGCCCATGTGCCCGGGGTCTCCGGCACCTGGAAGGACCTCACCGAGTCCGTGAACTCGATGGCGTCCAACCTGACCGGACAGGTGCGGCAGATCGCCACCGTCACCACCGCCATCGCCAAGGGCGACCTCACCAGGAAGATCGACATCGATGCCCGGGGCGAGATCCTGGAGCTGAAGACCACCATCAACACCATGGTCGACCAGCTCTCGTCGTTCGCCGGGGAGGTGACCCGGGTGGCCCGCGAGGTGGGTACGGACGGGCAGCTCGGCGGACAGGCCCGGGTGCGCGACGTGGACGGCACCTGGCGCGACCTCACCGAGTCCGTCAACGAGATGGCCGGGAACCTCACCCGTCAGGTCCGCGCCATCGCGGCCGTCGCCACCGCGGTGACGCGCGGCGATCTCAATCTGAAGATCGACGGCGTGGACGCGGCCGGCGAGATCCAGGTCCTCCAGGACAACATCAACACGATGATCGCGAATCTCCGCGACACCACTCTGGCCAACGAGGAGCAGGACTGGCTGAAGGGCAACCTGGCCCGGATCTCCGGTCTGATGCAGGGACGGCGCGATCTCGACGACGTCGCTTCGCTGATCATGAGCGAGCTGACGCCGGTGGTCTCGGCGCAGCACGGCGCCTTCTTCCTGGCGCTCCGGACGGCCGGCCAGGATGTGGTGGGCAGCGGCGGCGACAGCGCGTACGAACTCTTCATGCGCGCCAGTTACGGCTACTCCGCAGGGCTGATGCCCACCTCCTTCCGCCCCGGTGAGACGCTGATCGGGACGGCGGCGGAGGAGAAGCGCACCATCCAGGTCAATGTGCCGCCGGGGTATCTGAAGATCTCCTCGGGGCTCGGCGAGGCGTCGCCGGCGCATGTGATCGTGCTGCCGGTGCTCTTCGAGGGGATGGTCCTCGGGGTGATCGAGCTGGCGTCGTTCCAGCCGTTCACCCAGATCCAGCGGGACTTCCTCAATCAGATCGCCGAGATGATCGCGACGAGCGTCAACACGATCAGCGTCAACTCGAAGACCGAGGTACTGCTCAAGCAGTCGCAGGAGCTGACCGAACAGCTACGGGAGCGTTCCGCCGAGCTGGAGAACCGGCAGAAGGCGCTCCAGGAGTCCAACGCCGAGCTGGAGGAGAAGGCCGAGCTGCTCGCCCAGCAGAACCGGGACATCGAGGTCAAGAACACCGAGATCGAAGAGGCCCGGCAGGTGCTGGAGGAGCGCGCCGAGCAACTCGCGGTGTCGATGCGCTACAAGAGCGAGTTCCTGGCGAACATGTCGCACGAGCTGCGGACCCCGCTCAACTCGCTGCTGATCCTGGCCAAGCTGCTCGCGGACAACGCCGAGGGGAACCTCTCGCCGAAGCAGGTGGAGTTCGCCGAGACGATCCACGGCGCCGGTTCGGACCTGCTCCAACTGATCAACGACATCCTCGACCTGTCGAAGGTCGAGGCGGGCAAGATGGACGTCAGTCCCACCCGGATCGCGCTGGTGCAGCTCGTGGACTACGTGGAGGCGACCTTCCGGCCGCTGACCGCCGAGAAGGGGCTCGACTTCTCCGTACGGGTCTCTCCCGAGCTGCCGGCGACGCTCCACACCGACGAGCAGCGGCTGCTCCAGGTGCTGCGCAACCTGCTGTCGAACGCGGTGAAGTTCACCGACTCCGGTGCGGTGGAGCTGGTGATCCGGCCGGCCAACGCCGATGTGCCGCAGTCGATCCGGGAACAGCTCCTGGAGGCGGGCTCGCTCCGGGACGCGGACGCCGATCTGATCGCGTTCTCGGTCACGGACACGGGCATCGGGATCGCGGCGGGCAAGATGCGGGTGATCTTCGAGGCGTTCAAGCAGGCCGACGGGACCACGAGCCGCAAGTACGGGGGTACCGGCCTGGGGCTCTCGATCAGCCGGGAGATCGCCCGACTCCTCGGCGGTGAGATCCACGCGGCGAGCGAACCCGGCCGCGGCTCGACCTTCACGCTCTATCTGCCTCTTCACCCGAGCGAATTGCCCACTCAGGAACAGAGCGGCCAGGACGAGGAGCGCGCCCGCGAGGAGGCCGAGCGGAGCGCTCCGATGGAGGGCCACTCGGGCCCGGCCGCGCTCTTCCGCCGTCGCCGCAAGGCGCTGGGCGCGACCGAGCAGCGGCCCGCGCTGCCCGCGTCCGGCCGGGGCGCCCCTTCGTTCGGCGCCGCACCGGATTCCGGCCAGGAGCAGCGGGTGGAGGAGCCGCAGGAACCGCGGCGCGTCTTCGAGTTCGACAACGAGAAGGTGCTGATCGTCGACGACGACATCCGGAACGTCTTCGCGCTCACCAGCGTGCTCGAACAGCACGGCCTGTCGGTGCTGTACGCGGAGAACGGCCGTGAGGGCATCGAGGTCCTGGAGCAGCACGACGATGTGACCGTCGTCCTGATGGACATCATGATGCCGGAGATGGACGGGTACGCGACGACGACGGCGATCCGTCGGATGCCGCAGTTCGCCGGACTGCCGATCATCGCCCTGACCGCGAAGGCGATGAAGGGCGACCGGGAGAAGGCGATCGAGTCGGGGGCTTCGGACTATGTGACGAAGCCGGTCGACCCCGATCACCTGCTGGGTGTGATGGAGGAGTGGATGCGCGGGAAGTGAGTCCCGGGCGATCGGTTCCGCCCCCCCGGCGGGGGGCGCCCCCGGTCCGCGGAGCCGCCCCGGCCCTCCAGCCGGTCCCGGGCCGACGCTGACTGACGGTGGCCGACGGCGTGTGAGACGGTGGCATTCGGGGAACCTTCTGGTCTCCCGCTACGTTTCTGCTGTGTGCGCAGTGACATCATGGTGACTGGGTGTGGCGACGGGTGGGGTGCGGATACCATGACCGGCACAAGGACGGGCGGCGCAAAGGAGTCGTCCCCTGGGGCGGCGCCCGGCGCGCCCCTCGGCTCCTGGAGCAGAGGAGACCCCAAGCAGGGGCGAGGAGGACGGGGCATGGTGCAGAAGGCCAAGATCCTCCTGGTCGATGACCGGCCGGAGAATCTGCTGGCGCTGGAGGCCATTCTCTCCGCGCTCGATCAGACACTGGTGCGGGCATCGTCAGGAGAGGAAGCGCTCAAGGCGCTGCTGACGGACGACTTCGCGGTCATTCTGCTGGATGTCCAGATGCCAGGCATGGACGGATTCGAGACCGCCGCGCACATCAAACGCCGGGAGCGGACCAGGGACATCCCGATCATCTTTCTCACCGCGATCAACCACGGCCCGCACCACACCTTCCGGGGTTACGCGGCGGGCGCGGTCGACTACATCTCGAAGCCGTTCGACCCGTGGGTGCTGCGGGCCAAGGTGTCGGTGTTCGTCGAGCTGTATATGAAGAACTGTCAACTGCGCGAACAGGCCGCGCTGTTGAGGCTCCAGCTCGAAGGTGGCGGCCAGCCTGCCGCCGGTGCCAACGGCAAGGAGTCGGCGGGGCTGCTCGCCGAGCTGTCCGCCCGGCTCGCCGCGGTCGAGGAGCAGGCGGAGGCGCTCTCCAAACAGCTCGACGACGAGTCGGCCGACGCGGCTGCCGTCGCCACCGCCGCCCATCTCGAACGCAAACTCACCGGTCTGCGGCGGGCACTGGACGCGCTGGAGCCGGGGACCGGTGGCGGGGCGCCCGCGGTGCCCTCACAGAACTGACGCCGTGAGTAAGGGGGCCCAGAGGTGACCACGTCGGCGCGGCCCGCACTCCCGGGAACCGACGGGCCGTCATCTCGGTGCCCCGTCACGGCGACACGAACGGGTGAAGCGGTGGGCACACGTGTCCAGAGCCCCTCGCACCGGTAACCTCACACCCATGGCCTCACGTACGTCCGGCAAGGGTTCCCAGGGCACGGCGGGAGCCGCGAAGCCGCGCGCCGGCCGTACGGGCGGCGCCGCGGGTGCCGCGAAGAAGGCGGCGCCTCCGGGGAAATCCGTCGCCAGGAAGCCCGCGCCCGCGAAGAAGTCCGCGAAGGCCCCGGCGAAGAAGGCCGTCGCCAAGAAGCCCGCGCCGAAACCGGCACCGTCCCCCACCGGGGGCGTGTACCGCATGGCGCGCGCCGTCTGGCTGGGGCTCGCCCACGGCGTCGGCGCCATGTTCCGTGGCATAGGACGGGGCGCGAAGGGCCTCGACCCGGCGCACCGCAAGGACGGAGTGGCCCTGCTGCTGCTCGGCCTTGCCCTGATCGTCGCGGCCGGGACCTGGTCCAATCTGCGCGGCCCGGTCGGCGATCTCGTCGAGATGTTGGTGACCGGCGCGTTCGGCCGCCTCGATCTGCTGCTGCCGATACTGCTCGGCGCCGTCGCCGTGCGGCTGATCCTCTATCCCCAGAAGCCCGAGGCGAACGGCCGGATCGTGATCGGCCTCTCCGCCCTCGTCATCGGAGTGCTCGGACAGGTCCACATCGCCTGCGGCTCCCCGGGCCGGGGGGACGGCACCGAGGCGATGCAGGACGCGGGCGGGCTGATCGGCTGGGGCGCGTCCAAGCCGCTGATCTTCACGATGGGCGAGGTGCTCGCCGTACCGCTGCTCGTCCTGCTCACCGTCTTCGGGCTGCTGGTGGTCACCGCCACCCCGGTGAACGCCATCCCCCAGCGGCTGCGTCTCCTCGGCGTCAGGCTGGGACTGATCGCGCCGCCCCACCGGCCGCTGGCGGACGGCGACCCCCTGGACGACGACCAGCGCTACGAGGAGCAGTGGCGCGATGCGGTGCCCGGACGCGTGCGCAGAGGTGCGCGCCGCGGCGAGACACCGGATGAGTACGGTCCCGGTCAGGAGCACGCGGAGGAGGCGGCGCTCTCCCGGCGCCGCACCCCCCGCAAGGTCTCCGTACAGCCCGCCGGTGACCGTCCCATGGACGCCGTGGACGTGGCGGCGGCAGCGGCGGCGGCGCTGGACGGCGCCGTGTACAACGGGATGCCGCCCTCACCGCTGGTCGCCGATCTGACCAAGGACGTCACGGCCGACCGACAGCGGGCCGCGTCCCCGGTGCCGCCCGCGCGGGGCCCGGAGCGGCCGGGCCGGGCGCCGAAGGCGGGGGCGCCCGCCGGGGGGTCCTCCGTACCGGATCTGACCAAGCCCGCGCCCTCGTCCGAGAAGTCCTCGTCGCTCCCGCCGCGCGCCGAGCAGCTCCGGCTCGCCGGGGACGTCACGTACTCCCTGCCCTCGCTCGACCTGCTGGAGCGCGGCGGACCCGGCAAGACGCGCAGCGCCGCCAATGACGCGGTGGTGGCCTCGCTCAGCAATGTGTTCATGGAGTTCAAGGTCGACGCGGCCGTCACCGGCTTCACCCGCGGCCCGACCGTCACCCGGTACGAGGTGGAGCTGGGCCCGGCCGTGAAGGTCGAGCGGATCACCGCCCTCACCAAGAACATCGCGTACGCCGTGGCCAGTCCCGACGTGCGGATCATCTCGCCGATCCCCGGGAAGTCGGCGGTCGGCATCGAGATCCCCAACACCGACCGGGAGATGGTCAACCTCGGCGATGTGCTGCGGCTCGCGGACGCGGCGGAGGACGACCACCCGATGCTGGTCGCGCTCGGCAAGGACGTCGAGGGCGGCTATGTGATGGCCAACCTCGCCAAGATGCCGCACATCCTCGTCGCCGGTGCCACCGGATCGGGCAAGTCGTCCTGCATCAACTGCCTGATCACCTCGGTGATGATAAGGGCGACGCCGGAGGACGTACGGATGGTCCTGGTCGACCCCAAGCGGGTCGAGCTGACCGCCTACGAGGGAATTCCGCATCTGATCACACCGATCATCACCAACCCGAAGCGGGCGGCCGAGGCGCTCCAGTGGGTCGTCCGTGAGATGGACCTGCGCTACGACGATCTCGCCGCCTACGGCTACCGGCACATCGACGACTTCAACCAGGCCGTGCGGCAGGGCAAGGTCAAACCGCCCGAGGGCAGCGGGCGCGAGCTCCACCCCTATCCGTATCTGCTGGTCATCGTGGACGAGCTGGCGGATCTGATGATGGTGGCCCCCCGGGACGTCGAGGACTCCATCGTCCGGATCACCCAGCTCGCGCGCGCCGCCGGCATCCATCTGGTACTGGCCACCCAGCGGCCGTCCGTCGATGTCGTCACCGGTTTGATCAAGGCGAATGTGCCCTCCCGGCTCGCGTTCGCGACCTCGTCGCTCGCCGACAGCCGGGTCATCCTCGACCAGCCCGGCGCGGAGAAGCTGATCGGCAAGGGCGACGGCCTGTTCCTGCCGATGGGGGCCAACAAACCGACCCGTATGCAGGGCGCCTTCGTGACCGAGGACGAGGTCGCGGTCGTCGTCCAGCACTGCAAGGACCAGATGGCGCCCGTCTTCCGGGACGACGTCGTGGTCGGCTCCAAACAGAAGAAGGAGATCGACGAGGACATCGGCGACGACCTCGACCTGCTCTGCCAGGCCGCGGAACTCGTGGTATCGACCCAGTTCGGGTCCACCTCCATGCTCCAGCGGAAGCTGCGCGTCGGCTTCGCGAAGGCCGGACGGCTGATGGACCTGATGGAATCGCGGAACATCGTGGGCCCCAGCGAGGGCTCGAAAGCCCGTGACGTCATGGTGAAACCCGACGAATTGGACGCGGTCCTTGCCGTTATCCGGGGGGACTCTCACCCGTAAGGGTGTGGCGAGCAACCGTTTTGCCCGGTCATACGTCAAGTTGGAGGAAGGGACGGAAGAATGTCCCGAGAGCAAGGCGCCATCGGCCATTCCGATGGCGTACAAACTCGCTCCGCCCGGTTGCCCCACCCTTTCGTACCCCCCCTACACTGAACCTCCAGCAGGTGGCTGCACGCTCGAAAGGCACCCTCGTGTCCATCGGCAACTCTCCCGAAGACGACCAGCCTTCCATCGAGGACGACCGGCCTTCGATCGGCCGTCTTCTCCACCAGGCCCGGATCGAGTCCGGCCTGACCGCCGACGAGGTCAGCGCCACCACCCGGGTGCGGGTGCCGATCGTCCACGCGATCGAGCAGGACGACTTCG
The DNA here is from genome assembly GCF_044333555.1 of Streptomyces sp. NPDC020965. Lineage (NCBI taxonomy): Bacteria > Bacillati > Actinomycetota > Actinomycetes > Kitasatosporales > Streptomycetaceae > Streptomyces > Streptomyces sp. NPDC020965. The sequence goes on along the minus strand of NZ_JBIRRE010000007.1, from coordinate 493,435 downwards.
CCCGCAGCGGTGGCGACGTCTACGCCCGCGGCCATATCCGCATGATCGCCCGCGCCGTCGGTCTGGACCCCGATCCGCTGGTCGCGCAGTACGACGCCGAGCACGGCGGGCGACCCGCGCCGACCCCCGCCGCGCCGCTCTTCGAGGCCGAGCGCATCCGCGCGGACCCCCGCCGCCCCAACTGGACCGCCGCCATGGTCGCCGCGATCGTCGCCGTCGTCGGCTTCGTCGGATTCACCCTCTTCAGCGGCGACGACAAGGCCGGCAGCGGCCAGGTGGCCCAGGCCCCGGCCGCGGAGAAGTCCACCCCGGCGAAGGCACCCGCCAAGCCCGCCGACCCCAAGCCCGACCCCTCGGACAGCGCCATCGCGGCGGTGCCCAAGGACAAGGTGACGGTCAAGCTCTCCGTGCTGGACGACAAGAGCTGGATCTCGGCGAAGTCGCACAACGGCAAGATGCTCTTCGACGGGACACTCGCCAAGGGCGAGTCCAAGACCTTCCAGGACGACGAGCGGATCGATCTCATCCTCGGCAACGCCGGAGCGATCGAGCTGTACGTCAACGGAAAGAAGGTCGAGGACAGGTTCGACACCGGACAGGTCGAGCGGCTGTCGTACACGAAGGGTGACCCCCAGGCCGGCTGAGCACCGTCCGGGGCCGTACGGGCCCCCGGACATCGGAGACGGTGGGTGACGGTTCCGGCAGTCGGAACCGGGAGGCCCCGGGAGTAACGGGCGATATGTGCCGCGGGCGCCCCGGCCAGGGGGCGCGCGGAGCCCTCGCGGCAGGGGCGTCCGTCTGGACAAAGTAGTCTTGAGCCCATGCCCGAACGCCGTACCGTCGCCCTTGTCACTCTTGGCTGCGCCCGTAACGAGGTGGACTCGGAGGAGCTCGCAGGCCGCCTGGCAGCGGACGGCTGGGAGCTCGTCTCGGAAGCCACCGACGCGGATGTCGCCGTCGTCAACACCTGCGGATTCGTCGAGGCCGCCAAAAAGGACTCCGTCGACGCCCTCCTCGAAGCCAACGACCTCAAGGACCACGGCAGAACCCAGGCCGTGGTCGCGGTCGGCTGCATGGCCGAGCGGTACGGAAAAGAGCTGGCCGAAGCGCTGCCCGAGGCGGACGGAGTGCTCGGCTTCGACGACTACGCCGACATCTCCGACCGGCTCCAGACCATCCTCAACGGCGGGATCCACGCCTCGCACACCCCGCGCGACCGGCGCAAGCTGCTGCCGCTGAGCCCGGCCGAGCGGCAGGGCGCGACCGATGTGGCCCTGCCGGGACACGGCGCCCCCGCCGAGCAGCCGGAGAGCGCCCCCGCCGATCTGCCCGCGGGCGTCGCACCCGTCTCCGGGCCGCGCGCGCCACTCCGCCGCCGTCTCGGCACCAGCCCCGTCGCCTCCGTGAAGCTGGCCTCCGGCTGCGACCGGCGATGCTCCTTCTGCGCCATCCCGTCCTTCCGCGGCTCCTTCATCTCCCGCCGGCCCAGCGATGTCCTCGGTGAGACGCGCTGGCTGGCCGAGCAGGGCGTGAAGGAGGTCATGCTGGTCTCCGAGAACAACACCTCGTACGGCAAGGACCTCGGCGACATCCGTCTCCTGGAGACCCTGCTGCCGGAGCTCGCCGCGGTCGACGGCATCGAGCGGGTACGGGTCAGCTACCTCCAGCCCGCCGAGATGCGGCCGGGCCTGATCGACGTACTGACCTCGACGCCCAAGGTCGCCCCGTACTTCGACCTCTCCTTCCAGCACTCGGCACCCGGGGTGCTGCGCTCGATGCGGCGCTTCGGCGACACCGAGCGGTTCCTGGAGCTGTTGGAGACGATCCGGAGCAAGGCTCCGGAGGCCGGGGTGCGCTCGAACTTCATCGTCGGTTTCCCGGGCGAGAGCGAGCAGGACTTCGCCGAGCTGGAAGGCTTCCTCACCCGTGCGCGGCTGGACGCCATCGGGGTGTTCGGCTACTCGGACGAGGACGGCACCGAGGCGGCCACCTACGAGAACAAGCTGGACGACGAGGTCATCGGCGAGCGGCTGGCGCATCTGGCGCGGCTCGCGGAAGAGCTGACGGCCCAGCGCGCCGAGGAGCGCATCGGGGAGACCCTTGAGGTTCTGGTGGAATCGGTGGACGGTGAGGACGGCGCGGTGGGCCGCGCCGCGCACCAGGCGCCGGAGACGGACGGCCAGGTGGTGTTCACCGCGCGCGAGGGACTGGTGCCCGGCCGTATGGTCGTGGCGAAGACGGTCGGCACGGAGGGTGTCGACCTGCTGGCCGACTACCTCACCGACCTCGCCGACCGCGAGGATCCCGGTGTGCCGGTGAGCGCCGGTGTTCCGGTGGGAGCCCTGGTGGATCGGGGCCGGCCGGCCATGACGGCTCAGGGAATTTTGGGCGAGGAGGCGGGCAGATGACCGGAGTGCCGGCATCCGCGGGGGGCGGCACCGGTAGGCCCGCGCCCGGCGGCAAGCTGGGCGCTGCGGCCGTCAATCAGGCCAGCCTGTGGAACATCGCCAACATCCTCACCATGGTGCGGCTGTTGCTGGTGCCCGCGTTCGTTCTGCTGATGTTCCAGGACGGCGGGTACGACCCGGCGTGGCGTGCCTGGGCGTGGGCGGCGTTCGCCGTCGCGATGATCACCGACATCTTCGACGGGCATCTGGCCCGCGCGTACAACCTGGTCACCGACTTCGGCAAGATCGCCGACCCCATCGCTGACAAGGCGATCATGGCCGCCGGTCTGGTCTGTCTCTCCTCCCTCGGCGATCTGCCCTGGTGGGTGACGTCGGTGATCCTCTTCCGTGAGCTGGGGATCACGCTCATGCGGTTCTGGGTGATCCGGCACGGAGTGATCCCGGCGAGCCGCGGCGGGAAGATCAAGACCCTGACGCAGGGCGTCGCGGTCGGTATGTACGTCCTCGCGCTCACCGGTCCACTGGCGACGCTCCGCTTCTGGGTGATGGTCGTCGCGGTCGCGCTGACGGTGCTCACCGGCCTCGACTACGTGCGACAGGCGATCCTGCTGCGACGCCGGGGGCTGCGCAAGGAGCGTGAAGCGGTCGGTGGCATCGTCGGAGGAGACCGGATCGGCGGGGGCGACCGATGAGCACCGCGCCGCGGATCATCGGGATGCTCGCTGAGCGTGGTCAGACCGTCGCGGCGGCGGAGTCCCTCACGGGCGGTCTGGTGGCCGCCGAGCTGACGGAGGTGCCCGGTGCCTCGGTGGCCTTCCGGGGGTCGGTGACGGCGTACGCGACCGAGCTGAAGCGGGACGTCCTGGGTGTCGACGGAACGCTGCTCGCTGCTCGCGGCGCGGTCGATCCCGAGGTCGCACAGCAGATGGCGGCCGGTGTGCGGCGGGTACTGGGGGCCGGCTGGGGCATCGCCACCACGGGCGTGGCGGGTCCCGGGGCCCAGGACGGACAGCCGGCCGGGACGGTCTTCGTGGCCGTCGCCGGACCCGACGGCGTGCGGAAAGTCGCCTCGCTGCGGTTGAACGGCAGCCGGGCGGAAATCCGTAAAGAGAGTGTACGGAGCGTGCTGGAACTCCTCTCCGGGGAACTCCAGGACACCGCGCGGAGACGGGATACGGAACAGAACGGGGGGAATTGATGTTTGCAGCCCTGAGTGAACACGACATCGCTCCCCGCACGGCCGCGGCGCAAGGCGGTACGGTGGGGCGTGAAGGATGCGGCTACGCGGTCCGAGGAGGGAGCCACCGATGATTCTGCTCCGTCGCCTGCTTGGTGACGTGCTGCGTCGGCAGCGCCAGCGTCAGGGCCGTACTCTGCGCGAAGTCTCCTCGTCCGCCCGGGTTTCGCTCGGCTATCTCTCCGAGGTGGAGCGGGGGCAGAAGGAGGCATCCTCCGAGCTGCTCTCCGCGATCTGCGACGCGCTTGACGTACGGATGTCCGAGCTCATGCGAGAAGTGAGTGACGAGTTGTCGCTCGCCGAACTGGCCCAGTCGGCAGCGGCGAGTGAGCCGGTGCCGACACCGGTGCGTTCCATGCTGAACTCCGTCTCCGTGACGTCGGTGGCGGGTGTGCCGACCGAGCGAGTGACGATCAAGGCGCCGGCGGAGGCTGTCGACGTCGTCGCTGCCTGATCCGTACGGCGCCGATCGTTCCGTGGCGCCGGTACGGTCCTGCTTGAGCTTTGCCCCGGTCGCTGCCTAAAAGGTGGCGGGCGGGGCTTTTGCGTGTCCGGGCTTTTGCGGGTCGGGGACCGGGGTAGGCGCGGATTATGGCAAGGCGGTTGGGGGGTCCCCCGAATGTCGCGTTCGGGGGGCTATGTCATGGTGGAAATGACGCACAACCGAGTGGAGGACATGCATGTCTGTCGTGAAGAGCCCGTTGTCCGAGGCTGATCTGAAGACCGTCGGAGACGCCCTGCGGGGTGCGCTCGTGGATCTGGTGGATCTCGCGCTCGTGGCCAAGCAGGTGCACTGGAACGTGGTGGGGCCGCGCTTCCGTTCCGTCCACCTCCAGCTCGACGAGGTGGTCGACACGGCGCGGGCGCACTCCGACACCGTGGCCGAGCGTTCGTCCGCGATCGGTGTGTCGCCGGACGGGCGGGCGGGGACCGTGGCCAAGCAGAGCGCGATCGGATCCGTGCCGGACGGCTGGATCAAGGACGTCGACGCCGTACGGGTCCTGGTGGACGCGCTCGGCGCGGTGATCAGCCGGATGCGGGAGCGGATCGCGGTGACGGGGGATCCGGACCCGGTGAGCGAGGACATCCTGATCGGGCTCACGGCCGATCTGGAGAAGCACGCGTGGATGTTCCAGGCGGAGAGTGCCTGAGCGGGACTGAGTGGCGAGCGCGCCGCCGAACGGCGCTGACCGGGGCCTCAGTGCCCGCCGTGGTGCCTCGCCGAGACGTGTGATCACGCCATTTTCCCCCGGGATTCAGATGTTGGCCGTCCGATTCCCCGGCGGGGGCGACCGGAATGTTTCCGGAACGCCGCCGCGAGGAGATGCCGAAGCCCCCGACCGCCGTGTGCTGGTCGGGGGCTTCGGTGCGCTCCGGTTCTGGGCCCCGAGGGGTGGGTGGTCTGGTGGTCCGGTGGTCCGGTGGTGCGGGTGCGGGTGCGGGTGCGGGTGCGGGTTCCGTGCGGGTGCGGGTGCCGTGCGGACGAGTTGCGGGGGCCCCGTCGCTCCGTTTTGATCGCAGGTGATCCCAGGAAGCCGACGGGTGTACGGACGCGGCTGTACGCGGGTGAGGGCCGGGGCGGGCGACCGTGTCGCCCGGCGCCCGGCCGAGCGCCGCGGTCCGTTGTGCGCCGGCTTGCATCCGGTACGCCCTCCCTCGGGTGATCGCGCCGGTCTAGCGTGGGCCGGAGGGAGGCAGCCATGGCACGACGCGGGGCCGGCCTCGCGCCGGTCGCGGTTCTGCTGCCGGCCGGTCTGGTGGGCGGCGGGCTGTGGTGGTGGGCCGTGGTGCGCCTGGTCTGGGCGCCGGAGCGGGCCGGGTTGATCGAGGGCGCCGTGGCGGTGGGCGGCTGGGGACTCAGCCTGCTGCCGGTGCATGTGATGGCGGCCCGCGAGGCCGGCCGGTCTACCAGGGCATGGCGACGCCGCCGTTCGGGCGGATGATCTGGCCCGTGGTGAACGCGGACGCGTCCGACGACAGGTACAGGACCGCGTGGGCGACGTCCGCGGGCTCGCCCACGCGGCGGAGCGGGGAGAGCCGGCTCATCGCCGCCTCCGCCTCCCGCTGGAGGGTCTCGCTGTGGCGGTCGGTCATGGGGGTGCGGACCCAGCCGGGGGAGACGGCGTTCACTCGAATGGAGTGCCGGCCCAGCTCGGCCGCGAGGGTGCGGGTCAGTTGGATCACTGCCGCCTTGGCGGCGCTGTAACAGAGGATGCCCGGGGTGGCCGCGTCCACGGCGCCGGACGCCATGGTGACGATGGAGCCCGGGGTGTCGGTCGCGATCATGGCGCGGGCCGCCTCCTGGCAGGCGTACAGCACGCCCTTGAAGTTGACCGCCAGGACCCGGTCGAGATCCTCGTCCCTGGTCTCCAGGACCGTACTGGTGTGCATGACGCCCGCGACGGCGGCGAGGATGTCCAGTCGGCCGCCGCTCTCCGTGGCGGCCCGGATCGCGGACGCGACCCGGGTGCGGTCGGTGACATCGAGCGGGTGGGCGTGGGCCGTGCCACCCGCCCCGGCGATCAGATCGCGGGTGCTGGCCAGGCCCGCCGCGTCGAGGTCGGCGCAGTGGACGGCGGCTCCCGCCGCCGCCAGCAGCACCGCGCAGGCGCGGCCGATACCACTGGCCGCGCCGGTGACGAACGCGGTGCGGCCGGTCAGGTCGTACGCCGTGAGGGACATGTTCGGACCGTACGACTGGATCTGACGGTGCGTCAATCAGTTGGTCGGTGACCGTTTCCGCGATCGGTTCCGGGGGCGGTCCGGGTCGGTCCCGACTGGCAGGCCGGACACCAGTAGGTGACCCGTTCGTCGCGTCCGTCGCCCTGTTCCGCCCGGCGGATGGCGGTGCCACAGCGGGGGCAGGGGAGGCCGCCGCGGCCGTAGACGTGGAGCCGGGCGCCGGCGGGGGAGCCCGGTGCCGTGGTGCGGCGGTCGAAGGTGTTCTTGTTCGCCTCCAGCAGCCGATGGGCGGTGCGCAGTAGCCGCGCGGGAACGTCGTCGGGCAGTTCGCCGACCGGGAGCCAGGGGGTCACCCGGGCCAGGAACGCCAGCTCCGACTTGTAGACATTGCCGATTCCGGCGAGGTTGCGCTGGTCGAGGAGGGCCTCGCCGACGGCGCGGGAGGGGTCGGCGAGGAGATTGGCCAGGGCGGTGTCCGCGTCCCAGTCGGGGCCGAGGAGGTCCGGGCCGAGATGGCCGACGACGCTGTCCTCGTCGGCCGTGCGCAGCAGTTCCAGTACGGGGAGCCGGTAGCCGACCGCCGTGCGGGAGCCGGTGCCCAAGATCGCGCGGATCTGGTGGGCGGGGCCGCCGTGCCAGCGCTCGCCCGCCCCGAAGACGCGCCACGAACCCTCCATCCGCAGATGCGAGTGGAGGGTCAGGCCGCCCTCGAACCGGGTGAGCAGGTGTTTGCCGCGCGGGGTGACGTCCAGGACCGTCCGCCCGGTCAGATCGGCGGTGGCGAACCGGGGCACGCGCAGATCGAACCGGGTGAGCGGCTGTCCGGCCAGGGCGTCGTGGAGTCGTTTCGCGCTCTGCCAGACGGTGTCTCCTTCGGGCATGTCCTCCATGATGCGGGACCGGACGGCGGGGTGGGTCCGGAGCGGGTGGCGGGCGTGGGGCGGGTCCGCTGACGGTGGTACGCGGCGGGGGCAGCTCCGCACGGGGTCCGCGCGGGGGCGGGCTGGAGGCGTGTCCACGGCGGTACGGGGGCGCTTCGCGCCGAGTGGGCTGGGAGGCAGGTCGGCGGTGGTACGGGGGTGGGGCGGCTCCGCGCCTGGTCCGCGGGTGGTGGCGGGGCCTGCCGGGTCACCCTGGGGGGTCGGTCCGGCACCGGTGAGCGGATCGAGCCGGTGCCGGACCGGTGCCGGCGGGGGGCCGCCGCCTCCAGGGGCGTCAGGGATGTCACAGGTGTCAGGGGCGCAGCCGCAGCCCCCTCGGGGTGGCGTGGAAGCCAGCCGACTCCAGGGCCCGGGACAGCGGCGACGTCAGGGCGGGGACGCCGTTCGCGCGCTCCACGGTCACGGTGCCCAGGGCGCCCACCCGGGCCGCCCGCGCCAGCGCCTCGGCGGCCGCACGGAGCGCCGGTGCCTCCGGGTCCGTCGCCCACGACAGCAGGGTCTTGCCGCCGCGCTCCAGATACAGGGTGAGGTCACCGTCGACCAGGACGACCAGTGAGCCCGCCTTCCGACCGGGTTTGTGGCTCGCGCCGTCCGGGGGTTCGGGCCAGGGGAGCGCCGCACCGTACGCGTTGGCGGGATCGGCGGCGGCCAGCACCACCGCCGGGCTGTGCTCCTGGGGATCGGCCCGTTCCCGCGCGGTCGCCGCCGCGCGCAGCCGGTCCACGGCGCCGTCCATCGCGAACTGGGCCGCGCCCAGCCCTTCCACCACATAGCCGCGCCGCGCCTGACCGCTGTCCTCGAACGCCGACAGCACCCGGTAGACCGCCGAGAAGCCCCCGGCCACGCCTTCGGCCGCCACCGCGCCCCGGGTGACCACGCCGTGCCGGTCCAGCAGGGTCCGGGCCAGTGCGTGCGCGCGATGGGTCGGATCGGGCTCGGTGGACGGCAGCAGGGACCACCGGCCGCTCACCGTCGGCGGACCGCCGCGGGAGACGGGGCGGGCGGCGGCGGTCAGGCTTCCGTACCTCCCCCGGGGGACCGAACGCCGCGCCCGGTGGGCCGTGGAGCCCGCCGTCCGGCCGGAGCCCAGCAGGGAGCGCAGCGGCGACAGCGTGTCATTGGTGAGCCGGCCGGACCAGGCGAGGTCCCACACGGCGTCGGCGAGCTGGGGGTCGGTGGCGTCCGGGTGGGTGGTGGCCCGGACCTGGTCGGCGAGCTGACGGAAGAAGAGGCCGTACCCGGGGGCGAGGGCGGTGAGGACGGACTCGTGGAGCGCGGTCGTCTCCAGCGGATGCGGTTCCGGGAGCAGCAGTGGTGCCGCGTCGGCGAGATAGAGGGAGACCCAGCCGTCCTTGCCGGGCAGCGCCCCCGCGCCGGCCCAGATGACCTCGCCGGTCGTGGTCAGTTCGTCGAGCAGGGCGGGGGTGTAGCCCTGGACCCGGGACGGCAGGATCAGCCGCTCCAGCGCAGAGGCGGGCACCGCGGCGCCCTGGAGCTGTTCGACCGCGCGGGCCAGCCCGTCGACCCCGCGCAGGTCGTGGCCGCTCAGATGCTGCCACTGGGGGAGGAAGGTGGCGAGCGCCGCGGGCGGCACCGGCTCGACCTCCTGCCGCAGGGCAGCCAGCGAACGACGGCGCAGCCGTCGCAGCACGGTCGTGTCGCACCACTCCTGGCCGATGCCGGCCGGGTGGAACTCGCCCTGCACCACCCGGCCGGCGGCGGCCAGGCGCTGGAGCGCGCCCTCCGTGACGGCCGCGCCGAGCCCGAAGCGGGCGGCGGCGCCGGTGGAGGTGAACGGACCGTGGGTCCTGGCGAACCGGGCGAGCAGATCGCCCAGCGGGTCCTTGACCGGCTCGGTGAACGCCTCCGGCACTCCCACCGGCAGTGCCGTCCCCAGCGCATCCCGCAGCCGGCCCGCGTCCTCGATCGCAGCCCAGTGGTCGGCCCCCGCGATCCTCACCCTGATGGCGCGGCGCGCCCCCGCCAGATCGGCCGGCCATGCGGCGTCGGCGCCCCGCTCGGCCAGCTCGGCGTCGGTCAGCGGGCCGAGGACTCGCAGCAGATCGGCGACCCCCTCCACATCCTTGATCCGGCGGTCCTCGGTGAGCCATCGCAGCTCCCGCTCCAGCTCGGTGAGGACTTCGGGGTCGAGCAGCTCCCGCAGCTCCGCCTGGCCGAGCAGCTCGGCCAGCAGCCGGGAGTCCAGGGAGAGGGCCGCGGCGCGCCGCTCGGCGAGCGGCGAATCCCCCTCGTACAGGAACTGGGCGACGTAGCCGAAGAGCAGGGAGCGCGCGAACGGGGAGGGCTCGGGGGTCGTCACCTCGACCAGCCGGACCCGGCGGGACTCGATGTCGCCCATTAGCTCTGCGAGCCCCGGCACGTCGAAGACGTCCTGGAGGCACTCCCGGACCGCCTCCAGGACGATCGGGAAGGAACCGAACTCGCTGGCCACCTGGAGCAACTGTGCCGCGCGCTGGCGCTGCTGCCAGAGCGGGGTCCGCTTCCCCGGGCTGCGGCGGGGCAGCAGCAGCGCGCGGGCGGCGCACTCCCGGAAGCGGGAGGCGAACAGCGCGGAGCCGCCCACCTGGTCCGTGACGATCTGGCCGATCTCCCCCTTGCCGAAGACGGCGTCCGCCGCGCCGACCGGTGCCTGTTCGCCGTCGTGTGCCGTGTCGGCGTGGACCGGGTCCTGGTCGAGGAGGTCGAGGCCCATCAGGTCGGCGTCCGGCAGCCGCAGCACGATGCCGTCGTCGGCGTGCATGACCTGGGCGTCCATCCCGTACCGCTCGGCGAGGCGGGCGCCGAGCGCCAGCGCCCACGGGGCGTGCACCTGGGCGCCGAACGGGGAGTGGATCACCACGCGCCAGTCGCCCAGCTCGTCCCGGAACCGCTCGACCAGGATCGTCCGGTCGTCCGGGACATGGCCGCAGGCACGGCGCTGCTCATCGACGTAGGCGAGGACGTTGTCCGCCGCCCAGGTGTCCAGTCCGGCCGCCAGCAGGCGGAGCCGGGCGTCCTCCGGGGAAAGTCCGCCGACCTCGCGCAGGAACGCGCCCACCGCGCGCCCCAGCTCCAGCGGGCGGCCGAGCTGGTCGCCCTTCCAGAACGGCAGCCTGCCGGGGACGCCCGGCGCGGGGGTGACCAGCACCCGGTCCCGGGTGATGTCCTGGATCCGCCAGGAGGTGGTGCCCAGGGTGAAGACATCGCCGACCCGGGACTCGTAGACCATCTCCTCGTCCAGCTCGCCGACCCGGCCGCCGCCCTTCTTGGGGTCGGCGCCCGCGAGGAAGACCCCGAACAGGCCGCGGTCGGGAATGGTGCCGCCGGAGGTGACCGCGAGGCGCTGTGCGCCCGGCCGGCCGGTGACCGTACCCCCGACGCGGTCCCACACCACGCGGGGGCGCAGCTCGGCGAAGGCGTCGGAGGGGTAGCGGCCGGCGAGCATGTCCAGGACCGCGGTGAACGCCGAGTCCGGCAGCGAGGCGAAGGGCGCCGCCCGGCGGGCCAGCGAGAGCAGGTCGTCGGCCTGCCAGGGGTCCATCGCGACCATCGCGACGAGCTGCTGGGCCAGCACGTCCAGCGGATTCGACGGGATGCGGAGCGCTTCGATGGCGCCCTGCCGCATCCGCTCCGTGACGACGGCGGCCTGGACCAGATCGCCCCGATACTTGGGGAAGACGACGCCGGTGGAGACCGCGCCCACCTGGTGTCCGGCCCGGCCGACCCGCTGGAGTCCGGAGGCGACGGACGGCGGTGACTCGACCTGGACGACCAGATCCACCGCGCCCATGTCGATGCCCAGCTCCAGACTGGAGGTGGCCACGACGGCGGGCAGCCGGCCCGCCTTCAGGTCCTCCTCGACCAGGGCGCGCTGCTCCTTGGAGACCGAGCCGTGGTGCGCGCGGGCGAGGAGGGGCGGGGCGCCCTGGGCCGCGCCGGACTGGGCCATGATCTCGGCCGGCGGCCGCTGGCCCGGCTTGCCGGCGCCCGCTTCCCCGGGGGCGGCGGCGTCGAACGCCGTGCCGGTGGCGCGTTCGTACGCGATCTCGTTGAGGCGGTTGCACAGGCGCTCGGCGAGTCGCCGGGAATTGGCGAAGACGATCGTGGAGCGGTGTGCCTGGACGAGGTCGGCGATCCGCTCCTCGACGTGCGGCCAGATCGACGGCTTCTCCCCGCCGCCCTCGCCGGAGGAGTCCGACGCGGGTGAGCCGCCCAGCTCGCCCAGGTCCTCCACGGGGACGACCACCGACAGATCGAACTCCTTGCCCGAAGGCGGCTGCACGATCTCCACCTTCCCGCGCGGCGCGAGATAGCGGGCGACCTCGTCCACCGGCCGGACCGTCGCCGACAGGCCGATCCGGCGGGCCGGGCGGGGCAGCAGCTCGTCCAGCCGCTCCAGCGACAGCGCGAGATGCGCGCCCCGCTTGGTCCCGGCGACGGCGTGCACCTCGTCAAGGATCACCGTCTCGACGCCGGCCAGCGCGTCCCGCGCCGCGGAGGTGAGCATCAGGAACAGCGACTCGGGCGTGGTGATCAGGATGTCCGGCGGTCTGGTGGCCAGCGCTCGGCGCTCGGCGGCGGGGGTGTCGCCGGAGCGGATCCCGACCCGCACCTCCGGTTCCGGCAGTCCCAGCCGCACCGACTCCTGGCGGATGCCGGTCAGGGGGCTGCGGAGGTTGCGCTCCACATCGACCGCGAGGGCCTTCAGCGGGGAGACGTACAGCACGCGGCAGCGCTTCTTGGCGTCGGCTGGCGGGGGAGCTGACGCCAGCCGGTCCAGCGCAGCGAGGAACGCGGCGAGGGTCTTGCCGGAGCCGGTCGGGGCCACGACCAGGACGTCCGAGCCCGCCCCGATCGCCCGCCAGGCGCCTTCCTGCGCTGGGGTGGGCGCGCTGAAGGCTCCCGTGAACCAGCTCCGGGTCGCGGGGGAGAAGGAGTCGAGCGCGTTCCTGGCCATGTCCCCCATCGTGCACCGCACCACTGACAATCGGCCTCCACGAGCCCGGACACGGTCTCCACGAGCCTGGACACGGCCCCTCGATCCCGGCCCACGGCCCCTCGATCCCGGACACGGTTCCATGAGCCCGGTCACGGCCGTCCCCGCCGAGTTCGATGCCCCCGGGCGGCCGGTCTCCCCGGCCGGTCCCATCGGCCCCGGCCCGATCGGGTTTCCCGGACCACCCGGACCACCCGGACCACCCGGACCACCCGGACCACCCGGACCGCTGGTGCGCCCGGAGTGCGGGCGCACGGGCACGGTGAGCACCGGCCCCGCGGATACGGGCCCGCAGGTCAGCGGTGTGCCGGTCGGCGCACAATGGCCGTATGGGCAGGCCACCGCGGGACGAATGGGCCAGGCACTGGCAGTACGAGAAGCTGCCGGGCCTCGATCTGCTGCGCGCCCGTTATGTCCGGCACACCTTCCGCCGTCACAGCCACGACGGCTTCACCCTCGGCGCGGTCAGCGGCGGTGTCGAGGACGTGAGCATGCCGGACGGTGTGATCAGCGCCCGCCCCGGCAGCGTCGTCATGATCAACCCGGAGGTTCCGCACTCCGCCCGCGCCGGGACGCCCGAGGGCTGGGCGTACGCCACCCTCTATCCCTCCCTCGACCTGGTCGCCGAAATAGCGGCCGAGGTCACCACCCTGCGCGGCACCCCGGCCTTCGGCGAGACGATCGTCCACGACCCGGCGACCGCCGAACTGATCCGGGGCGTGCACCAGGCGGCCGAGGCGGGCAACGCCCTCGCCGCCGACAGCCTCCTCCGGGTCGCCGTCGCCCGGCTGCTCGACCGCCACGGCGGACCGCTGCCCGCCCGCGCGCACCGGGACTCCGGAGCCCGTACGGCGGCCATGGCCAAGGCCCTGCTGGAGGAGCGCATGGCCGAGCCCCCGTCGCTGGAGCGACTCGCCGGGGAACTCGGCACCAGCCCCTTCGCCCTCCTGCGCGCCTTCAGGGCGGCCTACGGGATGCCGCCCCACACCTGGCTCACCGATGCGCGGGTGCGCCGTGCCCGCCACCTCCTGGAGGCCGGGAGCACGCCAGCCGAAGCGGCCGTCGCCGTCGGATTCACCGATCAGCCGCATCTGAACCGTCATTTCACCCGGATCGTCGGTGTACCGCCCGGCGCGTACCGCAGGGAACGCGCCGGGCGGTAGGCCCTCGATCAGCAGGCGTGGGCGGGGGCCTTGTGAATGGCGGCGTGCGCCCGCGCGCGCCGCGGACCGACTTCGGTGCTCCGGCCCGCGCAAGAACGTACAAGACCGTCGAAGGGGAGCCCCCGTAACGTCCGCCGCGTGCCAGAACAGACAGCTCCCCCCGAGAGTCCCCCACCGATACGCTCCGGATCACCCGGTGCCGCCGAGCCCGTGGCCAAGCCGGACGCCGCCGTCGTCCGTGACGCGCTCGGTGTCGGTGTCGCCGTCGGCCTGTCCGGCTTCGCCTTCGGGGTGACCTCGGCCGGATCGGGGCTCAGCCTTCTTCAGACCTGTGTGCTCAGCCTGTTCGTCTTCACCGGCGCCTCCCAGTTCGCCCTGGTCGGCGCGCTGGCGGCGGGCGGCAACCCGTTCACCGCCGCGGCCGGGGCCTTCTTCCTCGGCGTGCGCAACGCGTTCTACGGGCTCCGGCTCTCGCAGCTCCTCGCCCTGCCCCGCTTCCTGCGGCCGCTCGCCGCGCACTGGGTGATCGACGAGACCACGGCCGTCGCCCTGGCCCAGCCGACGCGCCGGGCCGCACGGCTCGGATTCACCGTGACCGGTTTGACGCTGTACGTGCTGTGGAATCTGACGACGCTCGCCGGCGCGCTCGGCGCTGAGGCCATCGGTGACACCGACGCCTGGGGGCTCGACGCGGCCGGTCCCGCGGTCTTCCTGGCGCTGCTCGCGCCCATGCTGCGGTCGGGCGCGGAACGGGCCGTCGCCGGGATCGCGGTCGTGCTGGGGCTGGGCCTGCTGCCCGTACTGCCCGCGGGCGTGCCGGTGCTCGTGGCCGCGCTCGCGGCGCCCGCCGTGCTCTGGTTCCAGGGGCGCGGCCAGGGCGGCCGCACCGCGCCGCGCGACGACATGCGTACGAAGGGTGAGGACCGTTGAGCATCTGGATCGCGATCGTGGCGACCGCCGTCGGCTGCTACCTCGTCAAACTGGGCGGGCTGCTCGTACCGGCCCATGCCCTGGAGCGCCCTCTCGTCCAGCGGCTGGCGGCCCTGCTGCCGGTGGCGCTGCTGGCCGCGCTCACCGCCCAGCAGACCTTCGACGCGGGCGGCTCCCTCGTCGTCGACGCCCGCGCGGTGGGGGTGGGGGCGGCGGCGCTCGCCCTGGTGCTGCGCGCGCCCTTCCTGGTCGTCGTGGGGGTGGCGGTCGCCGTCACTGCGGGGGTACGGGCGCTCGGCTGACCGGGCCACCGGGCCACCGGGCCGGGCGGCCATCGCCCCGCCCGTACGCCCGAGGCGGGCGACGGGGCCGGTCCGGGAGCTGCCCGGCACCCGATCGGACCACGAAGCCCGCCCGCCCCGCCCAGCATCGGGGCCGGACCACGAAGCCCGCCCGCCCCGTCTGCTTCACCCACTCGGCACCCGAGCCGGACCGTCCGCCCGGGCCGCTGTGGACGAAGCCCGGCTCCGGGTGCCCCAGCGGCCCGAACGCCCCATGCGGTGCCCGCCCGGGGCCGGTCAACCGATCGACCGCCCGGGGCCGGTCAGCCGATCGACCGCCCGTACGCCCGCAGCGTCCGCAGCGCCTCGATGGTCACGATCGGCCTGGCCTCCAGCGCCGGCCCCGGGGCCCACTGCCGCCAGTTGACCGGCCAGCCGCCGTCGTCCCGCTGCTCGCTCTCCAGATGGTCCAGCGAGCGTTCCATCTCCTCCTCCGTGAACCAGCGCCGGGCCAGTGACCGGGGCGTACGGGCGTAGTCGTACGGAAAGTGGTGCTCGCCGGGTGCGTAACCGTCCGCGACCGGGTATTCGGCGAGTCGGTTTGGGTCGAGCACCACCTGGCGCAGTTCGCGGACCCGCCGCCCCAACCGGTCCGCCGCGGCCTCCGCCCGCGACCGGTCCGGCACCTCGTCCAGAAAGGCGACGGCGGCCTCGATCTCATAAGGATGCGACTGTGCCAGCCCCTCGACGGCGGCCCAACAGAAGTCCGTGGCCCGGAAGAGCCACGCGTGCCACACCTGATTGCGGTGCAGCAGTCCGACCACCGGCCCGGTGGCCAGCAGCTCGCCCGGAGGGTCGTCCACGATCGGGATGAACGGCGCGGTCGGGTAGTCACGCTGCGCGGGACGGATCGCGGGCAGCGCGCCGTCCCGCGTCGAGACGCTGGTGAGATAGCGGCAGATCCGCTCCGCGAGCCGTCCGCCGCAGCGGTCGACGGAGTCCAGGACGCGCAGGGCGTGGCCGGTGTGCAGCGGCTGGCTGACGGGGCCGCGCAGATCCGGTTCGAGTGCGTGGCCGTAGCCGCCGTCCTCGTTGAGATACGCGGCCAGTGCGGTCTCGACGGCCTCCGGACCACCGTCGGGCCCGCCGAGGAAGTGGTACGCGAAACGCCGCTGTTCCAGGACTCGCGCGGTGAGCCAGACGAAGTGTGCGGCACGGGCGAGCGGTGATGAAGGGGAGGGGGATACTCCGGTTCCAGCCATGTTGCCGACCGTAGGACGGAAAGGGCTTTCGGCATGGGAGCGGGGACGGACCGCACCCCTGGAGCGGGATACTGACGTCATGCGGTTGACGATTTTCTGGGAACGGATGGCGGACCACTTCGGACCGTCGTACGCGGACTCCTTCGCCCACGACCATGTGATGACCGAGCTGGGCGGCCGTACCGTCCAGGAGGCGTTCGACGCGGGCTGGTCGGCGAAGGACGTCTGGCGGGCGGTCTGTGCCGCCGTCGACGTTCCCGCGGACAAGCGCTGACGTCGGTCAGCCGGAGCGCCGGGGGCACGGCCGGCGGTTGCGTCCGGGCGAGTGAACCCGGCCGGCGGACGGTGACGCGCCCGGTGGGATCCGGGGCGCGGCGTCGACAGGGCCGTGCGTAGGCGAGACTGGCTCAGTGGCCCCGAAGACCGGCAGTGAGCAGAGCGACCGAGACAGGACCGACCAGGGGGTGCCCCGGCAGGGCGGCACCCCCGACGCGGTTCCCGACACCCCTGAGGAGGGGGTGATGCCGCCGAACCCGCCGCCGCCCGGCCGGGTGGCCGGATCGGCCGGTTCCGCCCGGATGCCCGCCTGGCTGCCGCGCGCGATGGTGCTCGCACTGGCGCTCTACGCCTGTTTCCAGCTCGGCAACTGGGCCTTCCATCAGCTCATCGGGCTGCTCATCAACATCCTGATCTCGTTCTTCCTGGCGCTGGCGATCGAACCCGCCGTGGGCCGGATGGCGGCGCGCGGGATGCGCCGCGGGCTCGCCACCTTCCTGGTCTTCTTCGGAGTACTGGTCGCGGGGGTCGGCTTCGTCGTCCTGCTCGGTTCGATGCTCGCCGATCAGATCGTCACCATGGTCGGGGACTTCCCCCAGTACCTCGACTCGGTGATTAGCTGGATCAACCAGACCTTCAACACCAAATTGTCCCGAGTGGAGGTCCAGGACAGCCTGCTGCGCTCCGACTGGTTGCAGAAGTACGTGCAGAACAGCGCGAGCGGGGTGCTGGACATCTCGACCACCGTGCTCGGCGGACTGTTCAAGCTGCTGACGATCTTCCTGTTCTCGTTCTACTTCGCGGCCGACGGGCCCCGGCTGCGACGCGCGCTCTGCTCCGTACTGCCCCCTGCCAAGCAGACAGAGGTACTGCGCGCCTGGGAGATCGCCGTCGACAAGACGGGTGGGTACCTCTACTCGCGCGGTCTGATGGCGCTGATCTCCGGCGCCGCGCACTTCATCCTGCTGGAGATCCTGGGTGTGCCCTACGCGCCGGCGCTCGCCGTCTGGGTCGGTCTGGTCTCGCAGTTCATCCCGACGATCGGCACCTATCTGGCGGGCGCGCTGCCGATGCTGATCGCGTTCACCGTGAACCCCTGGTACGCGGTGTGGGTGCTCGGTTTCGTCGTGGTCTACCAGCAGTTCGAGAACTACGTGCTCCAGCCGAAGCTCACGGCCAAGACGGTGGACATCCACCCCGCCGTGGCCTTCGGCTCCGTGGTCGCCGGTACCGCGCTCATGGGTGCGGTCGGCGCGCTGATCGCGATTCCGGCCGTGGCCACCCTCCAGGCGTTCCTCGGCGCGTATGTGAAGCGGTACGACGTGACCGACGATCCGCGGGTGCACGGGCACCGCCGGCGCGGGTCCGGTCGGACGTTGCGGGCCGTCCGTTCGCTGCTGAAGCGGCGTGGCGCCGCCGACGGCGGCCCGGCGCCGGACGACCGGTCGTCCGGCGGCCAGGCGCCCGCGGATCCGGCCGCTGGGGACTCGGCCGCCGACGCCGGGACGCCCGGCGGCAAGTGGCGTGGCGAACGCTGGCGCGGCCGGAGGCGCTGACGGCCCCGGGCGCCGCACGCCGCGGCCCGAAGCCGCCCCGGTCCCGCAACCCGTACCGCCCCTGCCTCCGGTCCTGCACCCGCCCCCGCCGCCCTGCTCCTGGTCTCGTACCCGCCGCCCCCGGCTCTGCTCCTGCTCCCGGTTCCGGGGAAGCGGGTACGCCGGGTCGCGCGGCGGGGCTCAGGCCGTGCCGCGGCCCTGCTCCCAGGCCGCACGCAGGGCGGCGACCTCCTGGGCGACGTTCACCCGCGCGCTGTCGAGACACATCAGCTGGGCCCGTTTGCCGTTCCGGCCGTAGACGTACGCGATGGCGGCCGGCGCCAGGGGCTGTCTGGCCGCGGCCGGGTTGGGCTGCGCGCGGATGTCCTGGATCTCCGCCCAGCCGAACCGGGTGCGCCGGAAGAAGCCGCGGACCTCTATGCCCCGGGCGTCAGCGAAGGTCCCGACGCGGTGGGCGGTGAACCACGCCCGGCCGATGAGGCCCGCGAAGAAGACCGGGAGCAGCACCTTCAGCCACGCCGGTGTGATCCCGTCGCTGAGCACCGGCCCCAGCACGGCCAGTGAGAACAAGGTCAGTACCGTCATCAGGATGCCGATGCGGCTCGATCCCAACCGGTATGCGCGCGGCAGTGTTCCGTGGCTCATGTGCACGTCCCCCATGACTCTCGCGTCTTCCCGGCGATCCGTCCCGTCCCCGCAGCCGGGGGGCTGAGAGTCTAGAAGCCCTCATGACCGGCTGAACAGAGCGGGCGCGGGCGGGGGTGCCCGCCTCCATTGCCTCTGCCTCCGCACGCACCCGCTCTGGCACCCGCCCGCCTCCGCACCCCCGCCCGCCCGAGCGCTACGACGCGTCGGTGCCGGACCCCGCGACCGCCCGGTCGCGGGGTCGCGCCGCGCCGACGGATGCGCTTGACACCAAAATCGAACATCCATTCTCATGGGGTTCCTGTCCCCCGTCGTGCCTGGGTTGTCCACAGGCGGGACGGCCGCGGAGGCCCATTGTCAGTGGCAGGGGTTAGCGTCATTGACGTGAAGCGATCGACACAAGCAAATCGGGTGGAACCCATGGCAGGAAACGACCGCGAGAAGGCGCTGGACGCCGCGCTCGCACAAATTGAACGGCAATTCGGCAAGGGCGCGGTGATGCGCCTCGGCGAGCGGCCGAACGAACCCATCGAGGTCATCCCCACCGGCTCGACCGCGCTCGACGTCGCGCTCGGTGTCGGCGGTCTGCCGCGCGGCCGGGTGGTGGAGGTCTACGGCCCGGAGGCTTCGGGTAAGACGACCCTCACCCTGCACGCCGTGGCCAATGCGCAGAAGGCGGGCGGCGCGGTGGCCTTCATCGACGCCGAGCACGCCCTCGACCCGGAGTATGCGAAGAAGCTGGGCGTCGACATCGACTCCCTCATCCTGTCCCAGCCGGACAATGGCGAGCAGGCGCTCGAAATCGTCGACATGCTGGTCCGTTCCGGCGCGATCGACCTGATCGTCATCGACTCCGTCGCCGCGCTGGTGCCGCGGGCGGAGATCGAGGGCGAGATGGGCGACTCCCACGTCGGCCTCCAGGCCCGGCTGATGAGCCAGGCGCTCCGGAAGATCACCAGCGCGCTGAACCAGTCGAAGACGACCGCGATCTTCATCAACCAGCTCCGCGAGAAGATCGGCGTCATGTTCGGCTCGCCGGAGACCACGACCGGTGGCCGCGCGCTCAAGTTCTACGCCTCGGTGCGCATCGACATCCGCCGCATCGAGACCCTCAAGGACGGCACGGAGGCGGTGGGCAACCGCACCCGCTGCAAGGTCGTCAAGAACAAGGTCGCGCCGCCCTTCAAGCAGGCCGAGTTCGACATTCTGTACGGGCACGGGATCAGCCGCGAGGGCGGTCTGATCGACATGGGCGTGGAGCACGGCTTCGTCCGCAAGGCCGGCGCCTGGTACACGTACGAGGGCGACCAGCTCGGCCAGGGCAAGGAGAACGCCCGCAATTTCCTGAAGGACAACCCCGATCTCGCCGACGAGATCGAGAAGAAGATCAAGGACAAGCTCGGCGTCGGGGTCAGGGCGAAGCCGGAGGCTTCCGCCGCCGAGGCGGGCGCCGACACGGCGGGTGCTCCCGCCCCGGCCGACGAGTCGGCGAAGTCCGTTCCCGCGCCCGCCACCAAGGCCAAGACGGCCAAGGCGGCGGTTGCCAAGAGCTAGGGCTCGCGGTGTCTTTCGCGCGACAGCGGCGGACCGGGGGACAGGGCGGCGGCACCGACTCGTCGAGGGCCGAGAAGGAGTCGTCGCCCCAGGATCCGGCTGAGCAGGCGCGGGCGATCTGCCTGCGCCTGCTCACCGGGACCCCGCGCACCCGCAAACAGCTCGCGGACGCGCTGCGTGAGCGGGAGATCCCTCAGGAGGTGGCCGACGAGGTGCTCTCCCGCTTCGAGGACGTGGGCCTGATCAATGACGCTTCCTTCGCGGGCGCCTGGGTGGAGTCCCGGCACCACGGCCGGGGACTGGCCCGGCGTGCGCTGGCACGCGAGCTGCGGACCAAGGGCGTCGACCCGGTCCTGATCGACGAGGCCCTGGGACAGCTCGACTCCGACCGGGAGGAGGAGACCGCGCGCGCATTGGTTGCCCGCAGACTCCCCGCCACCCGGGGGCTCGACCGGGACCGCCGGATACGCCGGCTGGCCGGAATGCTGGCCCGCAAGGGGTACGGGGAAGGGGTGGCCCTGCGGGTGGTCCGACAGGCGCTGGAGGAAGAGGGCGAGGACCTGGAGGGCGTGCCGGAGGACCTCTGAACGGTCCCGGTACCGGCGGGGGCGACATCCCGCGCTCGGGCGGAGACGGTCCGCGACCGCCCGGGGACGGCACCCGGACCGGAGCAGACGGCCGGAGGGCCGCGGCCCTCCGGGACCTCCGGGACCGCGACGACAGGGGGACGGCCCCCGGCCCCGGCGCATGAGTCCCGAGGCCGGACCGCACCCGGCCGTTCCCGGCACCGGAGGCCCCCGGCGATCCGGGACGGGCCCCCCGGCGCCGAGTACCGGCGTCCTAAGCGTGCTCCTCCGGGCCATGTCCGGCCGATGTTGTCGGGCCCGGGACGACAGTTACGGCACGCCCCCTCGCCCTTGCGGGTCTGAGGAGACCGCAGGTATCTGACGCCGCGGGCTGATCCTCGAAGATCGCCCGGACCGGGTCTGGGTCGTTACGATCCGGAGTGCCGGACCGGCAGTCCCGCCGCCCGCCATGCCTGGAAGCCGCCGATCAGATCCGTCGCCCGGCTCAGCCCCAACTGTCGCAGGGAGGCCGCCGCGAGGGAGGAGGCGTAACCCTCGTTGCAGATCACCACGATCCGGAGATCGTGGCTGACCGCCTCCGGGGCACGGTGGCTGCCCTGCGGGTCCAACCGCCACTCCAGTTCATTGCGTTCCACGACCAGCGCGCCGGGGATGAGACCGTCCCGTTCGCGCAGGGCCGCGTACCGGATGTCCACCAACAGGGCCCCGGCCTCGGCCTCCGCGAAGGCGTCCTCGGGCCGGACCCGGTCCAGGTCCTCACGCACCTTCTCCAGCAGCTCGTCTATCCCGAGGTGATCGACGTCCCTGCTGCCCCCGTCCCCGTCCCTGCCCCGGTTGCCGTTGCCGTCCCCATCGTCGCCACCGATACGGGGGTCGTCGCCGTGGTCGCTCACTGCCAGTCCTCCGGCCGCTCGACCTGTTCGAGACGGAGCACTGCGCCGGTGCGGCTGAAGCGCCGGATCAGTGGCAGCGGCGGATAGTAGGCGTGGACCGAGACGGCGTGCCGATCGGCCGACTCGTTCAGCACCTCGTGCACATGGTGCTTCCCGAAGGCCCGCCCCTGCCCCGCACCCAACCGCCGCTCGCGGTCGACGCCGTCATGCAGCTCCAGCGTCTTCCAGCCGCTCGCCGGGAGCCGCACCGCGAGGGAGTCCTCCCGCAGTTCGCCCATGGCCGTGGCGAAGGCGCCCAGCGAGTCGGCGTGATCGTGCCAGCCGGTCCCGGTGCGGGGCGGCCAGCCGATCAGCCACGCCTCACTGCCACCGGGGCCGTCCAGCCGCACCCAGGTGCGGCCGTCGGGGTCGAGGGGAAGGGAGGCGATCAACTCGGGGTCGGCGGCGGCGTGCCGTACGAAGTCGAGCAGTTCGGCGGAGGTCGGGGCCGTCGGCGCGGCGGCCCACCCGGCGGGCACCGAGGTCACCCCGGCCGAGGGCGGGACCGGACCGGACGGAACGACCGCGGACGAGCCGGTGGCGGCGGAGGCCGGGACCGGGGGGCCGGACCTGGGCAGCGGTTGGTGTTGGGACATGGAGACCGTCCTGAGAGTTCGCTGGAGGACGCGCGGGGGCCCGAGGCCCGAGGCGCGTGAGAGGGGGCGAAATCAGCAGGAGGGTCGACACACGCAGCCCGCGTACCGGAGGAGATCCATATGGACCCTCCGCCACAGGCGCACATTGGTGTCGGTCACGTTCCGGAGTACACCATGACGACCCGCGAGGGTCAATTGACCTCCGCGGTACTGTCACTGGCCGTCGCCGGCACCATCCCACCCCGTACCGCGTCCGCCGCCTCGTACAGCTCAGCGGGCCGCACCCCGGCGAACGAGGCGACCAGGTGCCCGTCCGGCCGGACCATCAGCACCGTATGTGCCGCGGCGCCCGGATAACTCTCCGTCACCAGTAGTTCGGCCCGCACCGGCAGCGCGCTCACCGCATCGGCCAGCCTCGGCATCACCCCCGCACTCTGCCAGTGCCGGCGGTCCCACACCCCCGTACCCGGTGCGACCAGCAGCACCAGCAGCCGCCCCCGGCCCAACCGGTCCCGCAGCAACGCCCCCGCCCCGTCCGGCGCCGTCACCCGCACGTCCGAGACCGGCGCGCCCGCCTCCGTACCGACGAGGACCTGGGACGGGTCGTACTCGGGGGTGAGGGGGGAGTACGCGTAGACGGGGGGCGCGCCCAGCGGTCCGAGCCCCAGATGGCCGTCAGCGAGCAGCGCGTCATGTCCGCGGGTGGCCCTCGGGAGTCGGTTGCGCAACACACCGCCGCGCAGGGCGGGCAGCGCCTGATCGGCGGTGCGCAACCGGGCGGCCACCGCGGTCCTGCGCTCCTCCTGATAGCTGTCCAACAGGGCGTCGGCGCCGCCGTGGTGCCAGCCGTGCGCCAGCTTCCACGCCAAGTTGTCGGTGTCCCGCAGCCCTTCGTCGAGCCCCTGGGTGCCGACCGCACCGACCAGATGGGCCGCGTCCCCGGCCAGGAACACCCGCCCCACCCGCCAGCGCCGGGCCAGCCGGTGGTGGACGGTGTGGACGCCGGTGTCGATCAGGTCGTACGGGGGAGTCTCGCCGCACCAGCCCGCCAGGGTGTCCCGGACCCGGGCCACCAGGGAGTCGGGGGTGACCAGTTCGCCGCTGGGCGGCAGCAGCCAGTCCAGCCGCCAGACATCGTCCGGCAGCGGGCGCGCCGTGATCTCCTCGCCGGCCCCGCGCCACGGCGGTTGGCGGTGCAGCAACGCCTCGTCGGGGCGAGGGAGTTCGGTGCGGAGGACGGCGACGGCGTGTCGTTCCACCGCCGTACGACCCGGGAAGCGGACACCGAGGAGTTTGCGCACCGTCGAACGCGCGCCGTCGCACCCCACCACATGGCTGCCGCGCCACCAGGTCGCGTCCGGGTCGCGCGTGTGCACGATGACCCCGCCGGCGTCCTGCTCCAGGGAGTCCACATGACTCTCGGTGACGAGGTTGATCAGCTCTTCCGCCAGGACGGCCTGCCGCAGCCCGCGGGTGAGTGCGTGCTGCGGGATGTGCAGCGGCGACGGAGTGGTGTCCTCCGCCAGCGCGACCCGCCGTACCTCCTGTTTACGGCGCAGTGATCGCCAGCCGGCCCAGCGCGCGCCTTCGTCACGGACGGTGGCGCAACCGAGCCGTTCGACCATCGCCGCCGTGTCGGGGCGCAGGACCACCGTGCGGGCGGGTCGGGGCTCCTCGTCGCCGCTGCTCTCGTCGAGTACGACGGACGGCACGCCCTGCTGGGCGAGGGCGAGGGAGAGCGCCAGTCCGACCGGACCCGCGCCGACGACGATCACCGGGTCCACGGCGTGACTCCTCGGGCTCGAAGGGTCAGGCCGGAACATGTGGTGGGAGCCCGGTGCGCGATCACAGAACGTATGCAATCGATTGGGGGTGTCTGCGTCAAGTGACAGATGGACGACATGGCCCGCGCTGCTCCGCCGGGCGCGGCACCTGGCGGTTGACGACGGAAAAGGACCGGCCGCGGTTGGCATCGCGACGGGGCTGCAACGGCGACGGGAAGGGACCGGCGACGGCGTGGGAACGGCGCGGGAAGGGACCGGCGACGAGGCGGGAACGGCGCGGGGAACGACCACGGCGCGGGGAACGGCC
Source organism: Streptomyces sp. NPDC020965 (assembly GCF_044333555.1). Taxonomy (NCBI): domain Bacteria; kingdom Bacillati; phylum Actinomycetota; class Actinomycetes; order Kitasatosporales; family Streptomycetaceae; genus Streptomyces; species Streptomyces sp. NPDC020965. The sequence continues at coordinate 469,298 of NZ_JBIRRE010000007.1, read as the reverse complement.
ACGGTGAGGGTCGGCGGCAGGGAAGGGCCGGTCAGGGGGCGCGCGACGGTGGAGCCGAACCGGGGAGGCGACCGGGGAGCCGGTGACGCGAGACAGAGAAGGGCGGTGGCGCCGCCGCGCCACCGCCCTCGTCGGGTGGATGCCCCACTGCCCGCCCTCGCGGGTCAGACCTTGGGACCGCCAAGTCCTGCGTCGACGACCTCAAGGTCGACGACCGCGCCGGTGCTCTTCTTCGCCCGGCGCACCCTGCGCTCCAGCCAGCTCGCGAGGGTCGTGAGGGCGAAGTTCAGCAGGATGAAGATCAACGAGACCACCACGAGCGCGGCGATGGTGTTGGCACCGTAGTTCGCCGTGATCGCGCGGGTCTGCGACAGCAGCTCGGAGAGACCGAGCAGCGCCCCGCCCAGGGCGGTGTCCTTGACGATGACCACGAGCTGGCTGACCAGGGCCGGCAGCATCGCCGTGACCGCCTGCGGCAGCAGCACGTACAGCATCATCTCGCCCTTGCGCATGCCGATCGCCTTCGCGGCGTCCGTCTGCCCGCTCGGGAGGGAGAGGATTCCCGCCCGTACGATCTCGGCGATGACGGAGGCGTTGTAGAGGACCAGGCCCGTCACCACGGCGTACAGCGGGCGGATCTCCGACTCGATGTCGGTGAACTGGACCAGCGCCGCGTAGGCGAACATCATCAACAGCAGCACCGGGATGGCGCGGAAGAACTCGACCACCACCCCGACGGGGACCCGGACCCAGCGGTGATCGGAGAGTCGGCCGATGCCGAGGATCGCGCCGAGCGGCAGTGCGATCACCAGCGCGAGGGCGGCGGCCTTGACCGTCTCCCAGAGGCCGGGGAGCAGGAAGGTGGTCCACACTTCCGACTCGGTGACGAACGGACTCCACTTCTCCGACGCCAACTGGTCCTTCTCGGCCATGGTGTCGAGCACCCACCACAGCGCGAGGCCGAGCGCGACGAGGAAGACCACGGTGTAGAGGAGGTTGCGCCGCTTGGCCTTCGGGCCGGGGGCGTCGTACAGGACAGACGTCATCGCTTCACCGCCACGCGCTTGGCCACCCAGCCCAGCAGCAGGCCGGTGGGGAGGGTGAGAACGATGAAGCCGAAGGCGAAGACGGCGAAGACGGCGAAGAGCGCGTCGGCCTCGTTCTCGATCATGTTCTTCATGAGCAGGGCGGCCTCCGCCACCCCGATCGCCGCGGCCACCGTCGTGTTCTTGGTCAGGGCGATCAGCACGTTCGCCAGGGGTGCGACGACCGAGCGGAACGCCTGCGGCAGGATTATCAGCGTCAGCACCTGCACGAAGCTGAGCCCGAGCGCGCGGGCCGCCTCGGCCTGTCCGACGGGGACGGTGTTGATGCCCGAGCGCAGCGCCTCACAGACGAAGGTGCCCGTGTACGCGATCAGCCCCAGCACGGCCAGCCGGAAGCCGATGTCCTTGAAGTTGTCGGCGCCGAGGGAGAACCCCAGTGTCTGACTGAGGCCCAGCGAACACGCGACGATGACGACCGTCAGCGGGGTGTTGCGGACCACATTCACGTACGCGGTCCCGAACGCGCGCATCAGCGGGACGGGGCCGACCCGCATACCGGCCAGCAGCGTCCCCCAGATCAGGGAACCTATCGCCGAGTAGACGGCGAGTTTGACCGTCACCCAGAACGCGCCGAGCACGTCATACTGCCCGGAATCAAGAAAATCGAACACGTTGACCCGCGATCTCTCCTGGTTGGATCGTGGCGCGCGCCCCCGGCCGTGGCCGGGGACGCGTCACGGCTGCCTCAGCTGGTCTCGGTGATGGCCGGGGCCGGCTCGTTCTTGTAGTTGGCCGGGCCGAAGTTGGCCTTGACGAACTTGTCCCAGGAGCCGTCCGACTTCATCTTCTCCAGGGCCTTGTTGATCTTGCTCTGAAGGTCCTTGTCGCCCTTCTTCAGGCCGATGCCATAGTTCTCGTCGCTCAGCTTGAGGCCGGCGAGCTTGAACTTGCCCTGGTGCTCCTTCTGGGCGGCGTAACCGGCCAGGATGGAGTCATCCGTGGTCAGCGCGTCGACGGCCTTGTTCTCCAGGCCGGTCAGGCACTCCGAGTAGCCGCCGTAGTTCTGGAGGTCGGCCTTGGGAGCCAGCTTGTCGCTGACGTTCTGAGCCGAGGTCGAGCCGGTGACCGAGCACAGCTTCTTGCTGTTGAGGTCCTCGGCCTTGGTGATCGACTTCTCGTCGGCGCGGATCAGCAGGTCCTGGTGGGCCAGCAGGTAGGGACCGGCGAAGTCGACCTTGGCCTTGCGCTTGTCGTTGATCGAGTAGCTGGCGGCGATGAACTTGACGTCGCCGTTGCTGATCAGCGTCTCGCGGTCGGCGCTGGGCGCCTGCTTCCAGGTGATGTCCCCGGGCTCGAAGCCCAGTTCCTTGGCGACATAGGTGGCCACATCGACGTCGAACCCGGTGTACTTGCCGTCCGGCGTCTTCAGGCCGATGCCGGGCTGGTCGAACTTGATGCCGATGGTGATCTTGCCGCCACCCTTGCCCGAGTCGTCGCTGTCACCGCCACAGGCGGTGAGCGCCAACGTGAGGACGAGGCCCGTGGCGATGGCCGCGGAAGTCTTGCGGAGCTTCATGAGGAGCATCCCTTACGTCGTGGTTCGTCGGTCGTCAGTGGTGCAGGATCTTCGACAGGAAGTCCTTCGCCCGGTCGCTGCGCGGATTGCTGAAGAATTCATCGGGCTCGGCCTCTTCGACGATCCTGCCGTCGGCCATGAAGACGACCCGGTTGGCGGCGGAGCGGGCGAAGCCCATCTCGTGGGTGACGACCACCATCGTCATTCCGTCCCGCGCCAGCTGCTGCATGACTTCGAGGACCTCATTGATCATCTCGGGGTCGAGCGCCGAAGTGGGCTCGTCGAAGAGGATGACCTTGGGGCCCATGGCCAATGCCCGTGCGATGGCCACGCGTTGCTGCTGACCACCGGAGAGCTGTGCGGGGTACTTGTCGGCCTGTGAGCCGACACCGACCCGGTCCAGCAGTTGGCGCGCCGTCTTTTCAGCGGCGTCCTTGGCCGTCCGGCGAACCTTGACCTGGCCCAGCGTCACGTTTTCCAGCACGGTCTTGTGCGCGAAGAGGTTGAACGACTGGAAGACCATGCCGACGTCGGCGCGCAGCCGGGCCAGCTCCTTGCCCTCCTGGGGCAGCGGCTTCCCATCGATCGAGATCGAGCCGGAGTCGATCGTCTCCAGTCGGTTGATGGTGCGGCACAGTGTGGACTTACCGGACCCGGAGGGTCCGATGACGACAACGACCTCGCCGCGAGCAATGGTCAGATCGATGTCCTGGAGCACATGCAGCGCGCCGAAGTGCTTGTTGACGTTGCTCAGCACGACCAGGTCGCCCGCCGTCGGGACAGCGTCCTCGGCGTCCTTGGTCATGGATACTCCGCTCATCGGCTTCTCGCTCCGTCCTCCTCGGTTGGGAGGACAGTAGTGACGCGGTGCGACCAGCGTCATTACATCTGAGCGGAAATTGAGCATAACGATCTGGCTTCAAGCGGACACTATGGGTGAACGGGGTGACCTCCGGCGTACCGGGTGGATAACGGAAACAGTCGCGCGGGGGAATGACTCTTGACTCTCCGGACCGGAATCGGCCTTGATGCCCTGGTACCGCGGGGGAGACTGTGCACGGCGCGCACTGCCGCGCCACCGCGTGAACCATGTGTCCGGGCCCGATGTCCGGAGCAGACGTCCGGAGTACGAGTGGGCCCCCGGCAGAACCGACGGGAACCACGGAAGCCGGCCGCGGAACCGGATCGCGAACGCTGACCGCACGACCGAAGGGGGGCCATGAGGCTGCTTCTCGTTGAGGACGACAACCATGTCGCCGCCGCGCTGTCGGCGGTGCTCGCCCGGCACGGTTTCGACGTGGTGCACGCCCGCAACGGCGAGGAGGCACTGCACGCAGTGCTGCCCGCCACGCACCCCGGCAAGCCGCCGTTCGCGGTCGTGCTGCTGGACCTCGGCCTGCCCGACCAGGACGGCTACCAGGTGTGCGGCAAGCTCCGGAAGATCACCTCCACCCCGGTGATCATGGTGACCGCGCGGTCCGACGTACGGTCCCGGATCCACGGGCTCAACCTCGGCGCGGACGACTACGTCGTCAAGCCGTACGACACCGGTGAACTACTGGCCCGCATCCACGCCGTCAGCCGGCGCAAGGCGGGCGGCGACGAACCCACCACGGCGGTCCCCGACGACGCCCTCCGGCTCGGCCCGGTGACCGTCGTCCTGCCCACCCGCCGGGTCAGTGTCGACGGCGTCGAGGTGCAGCTCACCCGCAAGGAGTTCGATCTGCTGGCGCTGCTCGCCCAGCGGCCGGGGGTCGTCTTCCGCCGGGAACAGATCATCAGCGAGGTCTGGCACACCAGTTGGGAGGGGACCGGCCGCACGCTTGAGGTGCATGTCGCGTCCCTGCGGTCCAAGCTCCGGATGCCCGCCCTGATCGAGACCGTCCGGGGTGTGGGCTACCGGCTCGTCGCCCCGGCCGTCTGACCCGCCCGCGGTCCCGTGCGTACCCGACTTCTGCCGCTGCTCATCATCCTCATGGCGGGCGTACTGCTCGCGCTCGGTTTCCCGCTCGCGGTGAGCGTCGCCGCGGCCCAGCAGCAGCGGGTCGTCGTCGACCGGATCGACGACACCGTACGGTTCGCGGCGCTCGCCCAGTTCGTCACCGGCTCGGAGACCCTGGACGAGCGGCGTTCCACGCTCCAGGAGCAGCTCAACCGATTCAACGCCACCTACGGCATCGGCGCCGGGGTCTTCTACCGCGACGGCAAGGCCATGGCCCGCGCGCCCGAGGGCTGGTCGGTGCCCGCCGACGGCCGGGGCCGCGAGGCGTTCGAGGAGGCGTTGACGGGACGGCGCAGCCAGGACCCGCCGCAGGTGTGGCCCTGGCAGGGGAACGGGCGGCTGGTCGTCGCCTCACCCGTCGTACGGGACGGGGACGTCGTCGCCGTCGTCTACACCGACTCGCCCACCGGCCAGCTACGGTCCCGTGTGCTGCGGGGCTGGCTGTTGATCGCCGCGGGCGAGGGTGCCGCGATGCTGCTGGCCGTCGGGGCGGCCTTCCGTCTCACGGGCTGGGTGCTGCGGCCCGTACGCATCCTGGACGGAGCCGCGCACGACATCGCGACCGGCAGGATGAACTCCCGGGTCGCGGCGGCGAGCGGCCCCCCGGAGCTGCGCCGGCTGGCCCGCTCCTTCAACGAGATGGCGGACAACGTGGAGGAGGCGATGGAACAGCAGCGGGCCTTCGTCGCCGACGCCTCCCACCAGCTCCGCAACCCGCTCGCCGCGCTGCTGCTCCGGATCGAACTCCTCGCGCTCGAACTCCCGGAGGGCAACGAGGAGATCGCCTCGGTCCGCACCGAGGGCAAACGCCTCGCCCAGGTCCTCGACGATCTACTGGATCTGGCTCTGGCCGAGCACGTCTCCGCCGCTCTCCAACTCACTGACATCGGTGAGCTGGCGGCTGAGAGGGTCGCCGCATGGCATCTGCTCGCGGAGGAGCGAGGGGTACGGCTCACCGGCGCGGGCACCGCCGTCACCGCCTGGGCGGACCCGGTCGCGCTCTCCAGCGCCCTCGACGCCGTGATCGACAACGCGCTGAAGTTCACCCCCCGCGGCGAGGAGGTGACGGTCACGACGGCCTCCCACGGCGACACCTCGACCGTAGTGGTCACGGACGGCGGGCCCGGGCTCACCGACGAGGAGCTGACCCGGGTCGGCGACCGCTTCTGGCGCAGCAACCGCCATCAGAACGTCAAGGGCTCGGGCCTCGGGCTCTCCATATCGCGCGCCCTGCTCTCACCCGGTGGCGGTCGCATCGACTACGCGCACCATGACCCCCAGGGCCTGCGGGTGACCGTGAGCCTGCCGCGCACGGCACCGTCGTAGGAGTCCGCGCACGCCACCCTCGTACGAGTCCGCGCACGCCACCTCCTAGGCGTGTCCTGGTCCGGCGGGGGGCCCGCCGCCGTTCCCGCGCCCGACGGCACGCCCGCCAGGACGCACGGGCCGGAGCGGCTCGGCTGGCCATCCCGTACGCCAGGACCGTGACGGCCCCGGGCCCCGCGGCGCCGGCCGTTACGCCCCCGGCTCGCCAGCACATGGATGGGCGCGCCCCGTGAAGCGCCGGCCGCTACGGCCCGCGCCCGCCGCTACGGCCCGCGCCGGCCGGTACGGCCCGCGCCCGCTACGGCTTGACCGAGCTGTAGTAGCGCCTCGCCCCTTCATGTAGCGGCAGCGGGTCCGTGTAGACAGCCGTCCGCAGGTCCACCAACTGGGCCGGGTGGACCGTCTTGCCTATGCGGTCCCGGCTGTCGATCACCGTACGCGTGAAGCCCTCGACCATCGCCGAATCGACCCGGTCCGTGGTCACCAGGAGATTCGCCACTGCCATCGTCGGCACCGCGAGCCCGCTCTGCGCCTCCCGATAGGCGTCGGGCGGCATCACCGCCAGCCGGTAGTAGCCCGTGGCATCGCTGGTGACATGCACTTTGTCGACCAGGGCCGACTGGAGCGGCACCAGCCGTATGCGGAAACTCTCCGACAACTGCTCTACGGCACCGGTCGGCAGCCCGCCCGACCAGAAGAAGGCGTCCAGCTCGTCCCGCGCCAACATGCCCGGGACGGTGTCGATCCCGACCGGTACGGGGGTGATCTCCTCGTCCGGGTCGAGGCCGGAAGCGCTCAGCAGCCGGTCGGCGATCAGCCGGACGCCCGAGCCCTCCTGTCCGACGCCCACCTTCTTGCCCCGAAGATCGCCTATCTCCCGCACGGGCGAACCGTGGGGGACGACGAGCTGTACATAGTCGTCGTACAACCGCGCGCAGCCGCGCAGTCGCTCCGCCCCCGGCCGGCCGTCCCGCTGGTACTTGGCGACGGCATCGGCGGTGGCGATGGTGAAATCGGCCTCGCCCGACGCCACCCGCGCCAGATTCTGCTGGGACCCCTCACTGAGCCGCAGGGCTATGTCCACATCGGGCAGATCGCGGGCGAGAGCCTGCTTGAGCAGGACGCCGTACCGCTGGTAGACCCCGCTCTGGACGCCGGTGCTGAAGGTGACCGAGCCACGCGGCGCGGAATCGTCGAGGGGGAGCAGCCACCAGAGCAGCGCCCCGACCAGCACCAGGGCGGTCGCCGACCCTTGAAGGGCACGACGACGGCTGACGCGGGGCACGGTCGGGAACATGTGCTCGATCCTGCCAGGTGTCCCGCCCTGTCGGCGAGGGTTTGTCGTGGGTACGCCACCGGACGCCCGTCGCCGCCCGTCGCCGCCCGGCTCTGCCCGCAGCCGGGGGGGCTCCCGGGCCCGAGCTGTCCGTGGCAGCGCCTACCCTTGTCACATGACCAGCAGTGACCGGAGCCAGGCAGTGGACGTTCAGCGCAGTTACGAGATCCGCACCTACGGGTGCCAGATGAACGTCCACGATTCCGAACGGCTCTCCGGACTGCTGGAGGACGCCGGCTACGTCCGCGCCCCCGCGGGGGCCGACGGTGACGCCGATGTCGTGGTCTTCAACACCTGCGCCGTCCGGGAGAACGCCGACAACAAGCTGTACGGCAACCTGGGCCGGCTCGCGCCGATGAAGACCAGGCGGCCCGGTATGCAGATCGCCGTCGGCGGCTGTCTCGCCCAGAAGGACCGCGACACCATCGTCACCAGGGCCCCCTGGGTCGATGTCGTCTTCGGTACGCACAACATCGGCAAGCTGCCGGTCCTGCTGGAACGCGCCCGCGTCCAGGAGGAGGCCCAGGTCGAGATCGCGGAGTCGCTGGAGGCGTTCCCGTCCACCCTGCCGACCCGCCGCGAGTCCGCGTACGCGGCGTGGGTCTCCATCTCGGTCGGCTGCAACAACACCTGCACCTTCTGTATCGTCCCCGCGCTGCGCGGCAAGGAGAAGGACCGCCGTCCCGGCGACATCCTCGCCGAGATCGAGGCCCTGGTCGCCGAGGGCGTCTCCGAGATCACCCTGCTCGGCCAGAACGTCAATGCGTACGGCTCCGACATCGGCGACCGCGAGGCGTTCAGCAAGCTCCTGCGGGCCTGCGGACGGATCGAGGGGCTGGAGCGGGTCCGCTTCACCTCTCCGCACCCCCGTGACTTCACCGACGACGTGATCGCCGCGATGGCCGAGACACCGAACGCGATGCCCCAGCTTCACATGCCGCTCCAGTCCGGCTCGGACACGGTGCTGAAGGCCATGCGCCGCTCCTACCGGCAGGAGCGTTTCCTCGGGATCATCGAGAAGGTGCGCGCGGCGATCCCGCACGCCGCCATCTCCACCGACATCATCGTGGGCTTCCCCGGCGAGACCGAGGAGGACTTCGAGCAGACCATGCACACCGTCCGCGAGGCCCGCTTCGCGAATGCCTTCACCTTCCAGTACTCCAAGCGTCCCGGCACCCCGGCCGCGACCATGGACGGACAGGTCCCCAAAGAGGTCGTTCAGGCGCGCTACGAACGCCTGGTCGCCCTTCAAGAGGAGATCTCCTGGGACGAGAACAAGAAGCAGGTCGGCCGCACCCTGGAGGTCATGGTCGCCGAGGGCGAGGGCCGCAAGGACGGCGCGACCCACCGTCTGTCGGGGCGCGCCGCCGACAACCGACTGGTCCACTTCACCAAGCCGGACCAGGAGGTGCGCCCCGGTGACGTGGTGACCGTCGCGATCACCTACGCCGCGCCGCACCATCTGCTCGCCGAGGGCCCGACCACCTCCGTGCGCCGCACCCGCGCCGGCGACGCCTGGCAGAAGCGCCGGGACGCGCGCGAGGACAAGCAGGCCGGTGTGATGCTGGGACTGCCGACGATCGGTGTCCCCGCGCCCCTGCCGGCCGCCGCCGTGCCCGCGTGCGGGATCGGCTGACCCACCCACCGCCAGGCGGCAGCCCCGCTGCTGGCGCGTCGATCGACGTCGGCGCGCGCACCGGGGCCCGCGCGCCGATCACGGACTAGGCTGCCGATCATGCTTGTCGCCGCCGCCGTGTGCCCCTGTCCGCCGCTGCTCGTTCCCGAGGTCGCCGCGGGTGCCGCACCCGAACTCGACACCGCGCGGGCCGCGTGCGCCGACGCGGTGGGGGTGCTCGCCGCGGCCCGGCCCGATCTGCTCGTCGTGGTCGGCACCGCCGAGGCCGGTGATCGCGGCCCGCACCCCGCGGGTGCGCGGGGATCCTTCCGGGGCTTCGGCGCGGATATCGTCGTACGGCTGGGAACGGACGCGCCCCAGGGGGTACGGGACCGGGCCGCCGGGCGGCACCGACCGGGTGCGGCCGAGCCTCATGGCGCACCGGGCGCCTCCGGTTCCCCCGGCCGGGGGGAAGGGGCCCACGAGCCCCCGGAGACGGCCCCCGGCGCCGCCGCGCCGGTACGGGCGCTGCCGCACTCCCTGGCAGTCGGTGCCTGGCTGCTCGACCGCGCCCGGTGGGCCGCCTCGCCCCTGGAGGGCCTGGGAGTGGACGAGACGCTCGCGCCCGAGCGCGCGCTGGCGGCCGGACGGGAGATCGGCGCCCGTGCCGAACGGGTCGCCCTGCTGGTGATGGGCGACGGCAGCGCCTGCCGCACCGTGAAGGCCCCCGGTTATCTCGACACACGGGCCGCCGACTTCGACGCCTTCGCCGCACGGGCCCTGGGGGACGCCGATCTCGCGGCACTCGCGGCGCTGGACGCCACCCTGGCGCACGAACTCAAGGCGGCGGGCCGGGCCCCCTGGCAGGTGCTCACGGGTGCCGCCGAGGGCGCGGGGCTGGCCGGCCGGCTGCTCTACGACGAAGCCCCGTACGGCGTCGGGTACTTCGTCACCGCCTGGTCCTGAGCCGACCCCGCCCGCCGTCGCCGCGGCCCTCGTACGGCCCGACCCCGCCCGCCGTCGCCGCGGCCCTCGTACGGCCCGGTCCCGTCCCTGTTGACGGTCCTGCGCCCAGCGGGATGACGGCCCGTTCCCGTCCCGCCGAGCCGGATATGACGACGGACGGCCGCGGAGCTTGGCGCTCCGCGGCCGTCCGACCGTCGTACGTCAACCGGTGCCTCAGCGAGCGGCCGGGGGCGGCGGCGGGGTGCCACCGTCGTCCTTGTGCGCGATGCGGTCCAAGGCATCCTTGGCCTTGCCGGTGCCCGTCTCGATCTTGTCGCTGTACTTGCCCTTGGTCCGGGCGTCGACCGCGTGCGCGGCCTTCTCCAGACCCTGCTCGATCTTGCCCCCGTGCTGCTGAGCCAGGTCGGAGACCTTGTCCTTGGCGGGGGCGAGCTTGGCCTTCAGTGTGTCCATGAGGCCCATGGGGCACCTTTCCTCGTGAGGGACTACGTGCGGGCGCCCTCACCGGTCTCGCTGTCCGCGGCCTCCCCGGCCGACTGCTGCCGGGGAATGTCCACGCCTTCGGTCACCACGACCGCGGCCTTGGCCTCCTCAGCCTCTGCGGCCTCGGTGACCTCCGCCTTCGCGCACTTCGGCGCATCGGTCCGGCCGGCGTTCCCGATCTCGGGCTCCCCCGTCAGGGTAACGGGGGTCGTCACCTCGGCCGATACGCCGTCGCTGTCCTTGGACCGACGGAAGAACCGTGCAAAAACGCCCATATTTACTCCATAGCGTACTTGTGTGGGTGAGGTTCCGCGCCGCCTGGAGCGCCCTGTCGCGCCACCCGGGGGAACCGATCGGGAAACCGGCGTTCGTCACCTCGTAACAGGCAACGAAGGCCCAGGCCCGCCGTCACCTCGCTCATTCGGGGAGATGCCCGCGGGTTTGGGAGACTGGGGAGGTGAGAAGCGCACCCCCCGCCCCGCGGGTCATCGCCGTCGTCGGTCCCACCGCGGCCGGAAAGTCCGATCTGGGCGTCTTCCTCGCCCAGCGATTGGGGGGCGAAGTCGTCAACGCCGACTCCATGCAGCTGTACCGGGGGATGGATATCGGCACCGCCAAGCTGACGCCGGAGGAGCGTGGCGGCGTCCCTCACCACCTCCTCGACGTCTGGGACGTCACCGTCGCCGCGAGCGTCGCCGAGTACCAGCGGCTCGCCAGGGCGGAGATCGACCGGCTGCTCGCCGAAGGCCGCACACCGGTGCTCGTCGGCGGCTCCGGCCTCTATGTGCGCGGGGCCGTCGACGCCCTCGACTTCCCCGGCACCGACCCCGTGATCCGGGCCCGTCTGGAGGAGGAACTCACGGTGCGTGGCCCCGGCGCCCTGCACGCCCGGCTCGCCGCCGCCGACCCCGAGGCCGGGCGTGCGATCCTCCCCGGCAACGGCCGTCGGATCGTCCGCGCCCTCGAAGTGATCGAGATCACCGGCCGCCCCTTCACCGCCAATCTCCCCGGCCACGACAGCGTCTACGACACCGTCCAGATCGGTGTGGACGTGGCCCGCCCCGAACTCGACGAGCGGATCGCGCTGCGGGTGGACCGGATGTGGGAGGCCGGATTCGTGGACGAGGTGCGCGCGCTGGAGGCGCGCGGACTGCGCGACGGGCTCACGGCGCCACGCGCCCTCGGCTACCAGCAGATTCTCCGCGCGCTGTCCGGTGAGTACAGCGAGCAGGAGGCGCGTGAGGAGACCGTGCGCGCTACCAAACGCTTCGCGCGCCGTCAGGATTCCTGGTTCAGAAGAGATCCACGGGTGCATTGGCTGAGTGGTGCCGTCGCGGACCGGGGGGAACTTCCGGGGCGGGCGCTGGCGTTGATCGAACGACCGGTTACAGCCTGATCACGTGATGGCATCGGGACGCCCTGCCCGTCATTTCGGCGGGCCGGGCCGTGCCATCATCGAGCGACGATCGACTCTGAAGTCCGAGTGGGGAGGGCGCGTGGCGATGGAGGCCGGCCCCCATGACACGGACCAGCGACAGCGGGACGCGGCGTCAGGCGCGTCCGGTCTGAGCCCCGACGGTCCCGACGACCAGGACGTGCTCGCCGCCGAGGTCGAGGTCGAACTGCGCCCGGCGCGCAGACTCCGGATCTGGCAGCTCGCACCCATCGTGGCGCTCGCGGCGGTCGGCTCCCTCATGTTCGGCTTCCCGCTCGCCTTCGGCACGGGCGGTGGCGCCGTCGTCGCCATGCTCGGCTTGCTGATTAGCTGCTGCGCCGCCGGCTGGGGCGTGATGGCGGCCCGCCGAGTGGGTCACACCTGGCCCGGCCTGCCGCCACGCGGCTCCGGCGTACGACCGGACTGGCGTGTCATCGCGCTGTACGTCGGCGTCGGCGCCCTGCTGGTGGCGCTCGCCGTCTGGCGCGTCGCCCGCCTGCGCTGACCCGCCCCCACACCTGTCCGCGCCGCCCCGTCCCGCGTGGACCAGGGCTTCCCGGCCGGCCCGTGCCCGCAGGAACGCCGACTGTCGGACCCTCCTCGTACGATGGTGAGTGTGAGCATCCCGCAGCCATCCCCGTCCGTGCCGATCGCCTTCCTCAAGGGCCACGGCACCGAGAACGACTTCGTGATCGTCCCCGACCCGGACAACGCCATAGCCCTGCCCGCGCCCGTCGTGGCCCGGCTCTGCGACCGGCGGGCCGGTATCGGCGGTGACGGCCTGCTGCATGTCGTACGCTCCGCGGCGCACCCCGACGCGCGCGCCATGGCCGACGACGCCGAGTGGTTCATGGACTACCGCAACGCCGACGGCTCCATCGCCGAGATGTGCGGCAACGGCGTCCGCGTCTTCGTCCGTCATCTCCAGCGCGCCGGACTGGTCGAGCCCGGGGATCTGGCGGTGGCGACTCGTGGCGGTGTCAAGAAGGTGCATCTCGCGAAGTCGGGAGCCGGGGGCGAGGACGGCGACATCACCGTCTTCATGGGGCCGGCGATCCTCCCCGCCGACAGTGTCACCGTCACCGTCGGCGGCCGTAGCTGGCCCACCCGCCATGTGAACATGGGCAATCCGCACGCGGTCACCTTCGTCGCGGACCTGGACCACGCCGGCGATCTGCTCTCCGAGCCGTCCTACACCCCGTCAGCGGTCTATCCGGACGGGGTGAATGTGGAGTTCGTCGTCGACCGGGGTGAGCGCCATGTCGCCCTGCGCGTCCATGAGCGCGGTTCCGGCGAGACCCGCTCCTGCGGCACGGGAGCGTGTGCCGTCGCCGTCGCCGCGGCCCGTCGGGACGGTGTCGACCCCACGGTCACCGGCAGCCCCGTCTCGTACACCGTGGATCTGCCGGGCGGCCGACTGGTGATCACGGAGCGGGCTGACGGGGAGGTCGAGATGACCGGCCCCGCGGTGATCGTCGCGACGGGACACATCGAGCCCGCGCTGCTCGCGCACCCCGGCCCGGGCTCGGAAACCACTCCCGGATAGAGCTTCGCTCGAATGGGTGATCCGGTTCACGCTCGGCGAGAGCGGGACTGCGCCACGTGGTGGGCTCGGTAGCATCAAGCACCGGCCCGGCGGGGGGCACGCCTGCTCTTCCCCATCGCCGGTCGAATGCCGCCCGGAGGTGCCCCATGAGTGCAGAGGCCGTCAACCCTGGTGCCCACAGCCGCAGGCGCGGCCGGGGCAGGATCGACCTCCGCAGGCTGGGCCGGGCCGCGCTGCTCGGCCCGGCCGGCCGTGACCGGCTGCCCGACGCTATCGGGCACGTCGCCGACGCGCACCGCGCGCACCACCCCGACGCCGATCTCGCCATCCTGCACAAGGCGTACGTCCTGGCGGAGTTCTCCCACCGGGGCCAGTTCCGCAAGAGCGGCGAGCCGTACATCACCCATCCGCTCGCCGTCACCCTGATCCTCGCCGAACTGGGCGCCGAGACGACCACGCTGACGGCCTCTCTCCTCCACGACACCGTCGAGGACACCGAGGTGACGCTCGACCAGGTCACCGACGAGTTCGGCGCCGAGGTCGCCTATCTGGTCGATGGCGTCACCAAACTGGAGAAGGTCGACTACGGCGCGGCGGCCGAGCCCGAGACCTTCCGCAAAATGCTCGTCGCGACCGGCAACGACGTCCGGGTGATGTCGATCAAACTCGCCGACCGGTTGCACAACATGCGCACGCTCGGTGTGATGCGTCCCGAGAAGCAGGCCCGTATCGCCAAGGTCACCCGGGACGTCCTCATTCCCCTCGCCGAACGGCTCGGCGTCCAGGCGCTCAAGTCCGAGCTGGAGGATCTGGTCTTCGCGATCCTCCACCCCGAGGAGTACGAGCGCACCCGCGCGCTGATCGCTGAGAACACCGACGCGGGCGCGGCGCTCGCCACCATGGCGGAAGGGTTCCGCACCGTGCTGCGGGAGGCCGGGATCGCTGCCGAAGTCCTCATAAGGCCGCGTCACTTCGTGTCGGTGCACCGGGTGAGCCGCAAACGCGGAGCCCTGCGCGGCACGGACTTCGGCCGGCTGCTGGTGCTGGTGGGCGAGGACGCCGACTGCTACGGCGTCCTCGGTGAACTGCACACCTGCTTCACCCCGGTGATCTCCGAGTTCAAGGACTTCATCGCGGCCCCCAAGTTCAACCTCTACCAATCCCTGCACACCGCCGTCGCCGGCCCGGAGGGCGCGGTCGCGGAAGTCCTCATCCGGACGCGTCAGATGCACAAGGTCGCCGAGGCCGGAGTGATCGCGCTCGGTAATCCGTACACCCCCCTCGGGGAGGGCACAGAGGACACGGACGGCGCCGAACCGGCCGACGGGGAGCGGGCCGACCCGACCCGTCCCGGCTGGCTCTCCCGGCTGCTGGAGTGGCAGCAGTCCACCCCGGACTCCGAGGCATTCTGGTCCTCGCTCCGCGCCGAACTCGCGCAGGACCGCGAGATCTCCGTCTTCCGCGCCGACGGCCGGATGCTGGGACTGCCCGCGGGCGCGAGCTGTGTCGACGCCGCGTACGCGCTCTACGGCGAGCTGGCCCACACCTGTATCGGCGCCCGAGTCAACGGCCGGCTCGCGACGCTGAGTACGGTACTGAGCGACGGCGACACGGTCCATCTGCTGCTCGCCCACGACGTCCAGGGCCCGCCGGGGGGCACGGCGGCAGAGGCGGGCGCGGGGGACGTCCAGGGGGCCCAGGACGCCGTCTCCGGGCCCTCCCCGGACTGGCTCGACCACGCCCGTACCCCGGCCGCCCGCATCGCCATCAGCGCGTGGCTGGCGGCCCATCCGGAGGGGAGCCCCCCGGCCGCGACGCCGCGCAGATCCGCCCCCGTCCCCCCCGAAACCGACCTGCCCGCCACCGTGGACGCCGTCGTCGATCTGCCGGACGCCGTCGTACGACTCGCCGGATGTTGTACGCCGGTGCCGCCCGACGCGGTCACCGGCTTCGTCGTACGAGGCGGTGTGGTCACCGTCCACCGGGAGGAGTGCGCCGCCGTCACCCGGATGAAGACCCTGGAGCGCCCGGCGATTCCGGTCCGCTGGAACGAGGCGGCCGGCTGCCGGGTGACCCTGGTCGCCGAGTCCTTCGGGCGCCCCCGGCTACTCGCCGATCTCACCGAGGTCATCGCGGGCGAGGGCGTGGCCGTCGTCTCGGCGACCGTCGAACCGCCGAGCGAACAGCGCGTACGCCACACCTACACCCTGCAACTCCCGGACCCGGCCGGGCTGCCCGCGCTGATGCGCGCGATGCGCGACGTACCGGGGGTGTACGACGTGAGCCGCACCCAGCATCCGGCGGCCACGAACTGACCTCGTTCGGGTGGCATGACGCGGGTTGCCGCATTCACCGCCGTACGCACTGGTAGCCGTTGTCCATGCTGCCCACCACCAGGCTCGCCCTCCGGGCCCGCTTTTCCCGGCGCCGGTCGCGCGCCGCTCTGCTCGCGGCCGCGTCGGTCGCGCTCCTCGCCGCCGCCCTGCCCCCGCCCGCGCCGACGGCGCGCGGCATCGGCGACCCGCTCTTCCCCCAGCTCGGCAACCCCGGCTACGACGTCACCGAGTACGACATCGCCTTCACCTACCGGGGCAGCAACACCACGCCGCTGGACGCCGTGACCCGGATCGAGGCGCGGGCCACCGAACGGCTTGAGCGGGTCAACCTCGACTTCACCCACGGCACGGTGAGCGCGGTCGAGGTCAACGGTCTGCCCGCCGGGTTCGCCACGGCGGGTGAGGACCTCGTCGTGGAGCCCTTCCTGCCCGTCGAGGCCGGGTCCCGGCTGCGGATCACGGTCGAGCACACCAGCGACCCCCGCGGCGAGAGCGATGCCGGGGGCTGGGTGCCCACCGGCGACGGGCTGGCGATGGCGAACCAGGCCGACGCCGCCCACCGGGTCTTCCCCTCCAACGACCACCCCGCCGACAAGGCGATCTTCATCTTTCGGGTGACCGCTCCCAGCGAGCTGACGGCGGTCGCGAACGGCGTCCGGATCGGCAAGGAGGAGCGCGGCGCCACCACCACCTGGACCTATCGCACCAGCCACCCGATGGCCACCGAGCTGGCGCAGGTCTCCATCGGCGCATCGGCCGTCCCCACCCGCAAGGGGCCCGGGGGGCTGCCCATCCGCGATGTGGTGCCCACCAAGGACCGGGCCGCGCTGGAGCGCTGGCTGAAGAAGACGCCCGCCCAGCTCGCGTGGATGGAGGAGAGGGTCGGTCGCTACCCCTTCGAGAACTACGGGGTGCTCATCGCCGACGCCGACACCGGCTACGAGCTGGAGACCCAGACCCTCTCGCTGTTCGAACGCCGTCTCTTCATGAACAGTGCGTTCCCCGAGTGGTACGTCGACTCGATCATGGTGCATGAGTTGGCCCACCAGTGGTTCGGCGACAGTGTCTCGCCGCGGACCTGGTCGGACCTCTGGCTGAACGAGGGGCACGCCACCTGGTACGAGGCCCTGTATGCCGAGGAGACCTCCCCGTACACGCTGGAATCGAGGATGCGCGAGGCGTACCGACGCTCGGACCAGTGGCGCGCGGCCGGAGGCCCGCCGGCGGCGCCGAAGCCGCCGTCCCCGGGGCAGAAGATCAGCCTCTTCCGACCGGTGGTGTACGACGGGAGCGCCCTGGTCCTTTACGCCCTGCGGGAGACGATCGGGCAGGACGCCTTCGACCGGCTGGAGCGGGCCTGGGTGCGTGACCACCGCGACGGGACGGCGGGCACCGCGGACTTCGTCCGGCTCGCGTCCGACACCGCCGGGCGGGATCTCGGGGCGTTCTTCCGGGCCTGGCTGTACGCGGAGCGGACCCCGCCGATGCCGGGTCACCCGGATTGGAAGAGCACCGCTCCGGCCAAGGCGGTCCCGGCGAAGCCCGCCACGGCGCCGGCGACCGCCGAGCCGGTTCCCGCGCAGGGCGCTGCGGCCCGCTGAGCGGCGGGTTCCGAGCACGCGAAAACCGGGA
This sequence comes from Streptomyces sp. NPDC020965, assembly GCF_044333555.1. NCBI lineage: Bacteria > Bacillati > Actinomycetota > Actinomycetes > Kitasatosporales > Streptomycetaceae > Streptomyces > Streptomyces sp. NPDC020965. The sequence continues at coordinate 451,999 of NZ_JBIRRE010000007.1, read as the reverse complement.
TGACGGTCCCCGGGCCACCATGCGACCATCAGGGGGTCGGCGCGCGGCCCGGGGAAATCCGGACGCCGGATCGGATGTCCGTACGGCCATCCGTGCGGGCTCCGTGCGTCCGTCCGCGTACATCAGTGCCCGTACGGGAATCATCCGGGCTCGTCACGCGTTGTCACTGGCGAAGGCGGGCCAGCGGGCCACCCGGCACGACCGGGCCCGATTCCATCGACGTAAGGATCCAATGACCTCCTCTTCTTCCCCTTCCCAGGACGAACAGAGCTTCGACGAGCAGCACGCGGAGAGCTTCGGCGAGACCCGCACCGAGAGCCTTCGGGCCGATGCCCTGATGGAAGAGGACGTCGCCTGGAGCCACGAGATCGACGGAGATCGGGACGGCGATCAGCTCGACCGCTCCGAGCGTGCCGCGCTGCGGCGGGTGGCGGGCCTCTCCACCGAGCTGGAAGACGTCACCGAGGTCGAGTATCGACAGCTACGCCTTGAGCGCGTGGTGCTGGTCGGCGTCTGGACCTCGGGGACCGCGCAGGACGCGGACAACTCCCTGGCGGAGCTGGCGGCGCTCGCGGAGACGGCGGGCGCGCTGGTGCTCGACGGCGTCATCCAGCGGCGTGACAAGCCCGACTCGGCCACCTACATCGGCTCGGGCAAGGCGCAGGAGCTGCGGGACATCGTGCTCGAATCCGGCGCGGACACGGTCGTCTGCGACGGTGAACTGAGCCCCGGCCAGCTCATCCACCTGGAGGACGTCGTCAAGGTCAAGGTGGTCGACCGGACCGCTCTGATCCTGGACATCTTCGCCCAACACGCCAAGTCCCGAGAGGGCAAGGCCCAGGTGGCCCTGGCGCAGATGCAGTACATGCTGCCGAGGCTGCGTGGCTGGGGTCAGTCGCTCTCCCGTCAGATGGGTGGCGGCGGCGGTGGCGGTATGGCCACCCGTGGTCCCGGTGAGACCAAGATCGAGACGGACAGGCGGCGGATCCGCGAGAAGATGGCGAAGATGCGCCGGGAGATCGCGGACATGAAGACCGGCCGCGAGATCAAGCGGCAGGAGCGCCGGCGCCATCAGGTGCCGTCGGTCGCCATCGCCGGTTACACCAACGCCGGGAAGTCCTCGCTGCTCAACCGCCTCACCGGCGCCGGTGTCCTGGTGGAGAACTCCCTGTTCGCCACCCTGGACCCGACGGTCCGCCGGGCGGAGACGCCGAGCGGCCGGGTCTACACCCTGGCCGACACCGTCGGATTCGTCCGACACCTGCCGCACCACCTCGTGGAGGCGTTCCGCTCCACCATGGAGGAGGTCGGCGACTCTGATCTGATCCTGCATGTGGTGGACGGTTCGCATCCGGCGCCGGAGGAGCAGTTGGCCGCCGTGCGCGAGGTGATCCGTGATGTGGGCGCGGTGAATGTGCGCGAGATCGTGGTGATCAACAAGGCGGACGCTGCCGACCCGGTGGTGCTGCAGCGCCTGCTGCGCGTCGAGCGGCACGCCATCGCGGTGTCGGCACGCACGGGTGAGGGCATGGCCGAGCTGCTCGCCCTCATCGATGTCGAACTGCCGCATCCCGCGGTCGAGATCGAGGCGCTCGTGCCGTACACGGAGGGCGGTCTGGTCTCGCGGATGCATGCCCAGGGTGAGGTTCTCTCCGAGGAGCACACCACGGAGGGCACCCTCGTCAAGGCGCGGGTCCATGAGGAGTTGGCCGCCGCGCTGGCGCCCTATGTACCGGTGCCGCACTGACCGCGGTCGCCGGCACACCCGAATGACACGGCGGTGCCCGTTCCTCTCCGGAGGGACGGGCACCGCCGTCTTTCGTGACCGATGCGTCCTGGGACTGCGTTCCCGACACAGGGGGCCGTTCCCGACGACCGCGCGGGCCGCTGGCGGCTCACCAGCCATCATCCCGCGAATCTGTCGCTCACCATCGTGTATAGCTGCCGCGCTCCCGGGCCCAGCCGGGGGCCGGCCAGCCAGCCGGCCGAGACCGGCCCGATGGAGGTGTTGGAGACCAACGCCAGCTCGCCGTTCTCCTGATTGGCGAACCAGCCTCCCCCGGAGGAGCCCCCGGTCATGGTGCAGCCGATGCGCCACATCGTCGGCGACTCGGGGGCGATGGAGAGCCGGCCTGGTCGATCGACGCACTTGTGCATGATCGCGCCGTTGAACGGGGGAGCGGCCGGATAGCCCCAGGCACCCATGGTGGCCACGTCCTCGGCGGCGGGGGCATCGAAGTCGACATCGAGCGCGACACCCACGGTCTCCTCCAGCGACGCGGAGCCGACCTTCGGTCGCACATGCATGACCGCGTAGTCGTACGGGGCGCCCGCGCCGTCGTCCGGGCCGCCCCGGCCGATCCACTCACCCGAGGTCGAGACCCAGTCCGCCCAGTACTGTCCGTACGGAGCGACTTCCTCCGGTGGCGCCGTACGGAGCGCCTCGGGTGAGTGGCCCTTGTCGTTGTAGGCGGGGACGAAGGCGATATTGCGGTACCAGCCACCGTCCCGCCCCGCGTGCACACAGTGCCCCGCCGTCCAGACCAGATTGGAGCCGCCCGGCTTCCGGGGATCCTTGACCACTGTCCCGGAGCAGACCATCGAACCGCCGGGGCCGTCGAAGAACACCTTGCCGACGGGAGCCGCGTTCCGGTGGTAGGGCCGCTGCTCCTCCTGGGCCTCGACCGGACGGGGCTCGGGGTCGGTGACACCGCGGTCCCCGGCGAGGTCGGTGGCCGCGAGGGTCCGCGCCGGAGCCCTGGCCGACGCCATGCGCTCTGGTTCCCAGAGGCCGTCGATGACTGGATTGATGAAGTCCGCGGCCTCCCGGAGCCATCGCTCCCGATCCCACTTCCGCCACGCGCCGTTCCGCCACTTATCGGGGTCGATGCCCCGCTCCCGCAGCCGGTCCGCCGCGTCCCGGGGCGGCCCGGCTCCGCCGGAGGGCAGGACGGCGCCCGGCGCGGTGGGTCCCTCGGCGGCCCGGTCCTCGATCGGCGCACAGGCGGTGACCGTCAGCGCGAGCGCCGCGACGAGACCGATGGCGCCCGACGACACTCGTACGATTCGCATGGAACGGTCCCCCCGGGGTTCGTCGAGTTCCAGTGAAGCGCGCCCGCCGAGCGGGGAGGTTACCGCCGGGCGAACTTCTTGCTGACGGATTCATAGACCGCCTTCGCCTCGGCACCCAGCCGGGGGCCGGCCAGCCAGCCGGCCGAGACCGGTCCGATCGAGGTGTTGGACACCAGGGCGGGCTTGCCGTCCCGACCCTCCGCCACCCAGCCACCCCCGGAGGAACCCCCGGTCATGGTGCAGCCGATGCGGTACATCGTCGGATCCTCCGCCCGGACGGAGAGTCGTCCCGGCTCGTCCGAGCACTGGAACATCCGCTCGCCGTCGAACGGCGCCGCAGCGGGGTAGCCGGTCGCCGTCAGGCTCTCGATCCTCGGCGCGGCGGGGGCGGCGAAGTCCACCGGCAGGGCCGAACCGACGGTCTCCTCCAGGGAGGTGCCCGCGCGCCCCTTCTCCGGCGTCACATGGATCACCGCGAAGTCGAACGGGGCGCCCTGACCACCGGTCTTGGCACCCTGACCGATCCATTCGTCCGAGGTCCGCGCCCAATCGCCCCACCAGACACCGTGCGGAGCGATCTCCTCCTTGGCGGTGTCGGCGGTGTTGGACCTGGCACTGTCGTTGTACGACGGCACGAACGCGATGTTGCGGTACCAGCCGCCCTTCTTCCCGGCGTGCACACAGTGCCCGGCCGTCCACACCATGTTGGACCTACCCGGGTTGGCCGGATCCTGGACGACTGTGGCGGAGCAGACCATCGAACCGTCCGGCCCGTCGAAGAAGACCTTCCCGGCCTCGGGAGCGCTCGTACGGTACGGAGCCTTCACGCCCTGCGCGTCGACCGCCGTGGGCGTCGGGTCGGTGATCCCCTCATCGGCGGAGATGTCCTCTGCGATCGGCTGCTGTGGGGGCTTCTCCGCCTTGCGCATCCGGTCCGGGTCCCACAGGTCCTCGATGATCGGGTTGACGAAGTCCTTCGCCTCGCGGAGCCACTTGTCCTTGTCCCAGTTCCGCCACTCGCCGTTCCGCCACTTGTCCAGATCGATCCCGTGTTCCTTGAGTCGATCCTTGATGTCGTCCGGAATGGTGAGCCGGTCGGCGAGACCCTGGCCGGCGGAGGCGCTCGGCTTGTCGCCCGCGCTCTCCTCGCCACCCGGACCACAGGCCGTGGCGGTCAGCGTGAGCACGGCGGCCACGGAGGCCGCTGCCAGTGTTGGACGAATGGGTCGCATGAATGATCCCCCTGAGACTTCGGTACTGCCGTGCTGGTGAAACCGTGGCCCCACGTCGTTGAACCGCGGAACTCCCGGAACCGCCGCGAACCTTACAAGGCGCCGCTCATCTGGTGGAGCGGTCCCTATGAACCGGGCGCCGATGGGGACGGCACCCGACGGTCCCGCGGTTCCCGTCAAGGATCTTCGCTCGGCCCGTGTTCCCCGGCGCGCCCCGTCGTTGGTACTCAGGGGGATACGGGGGAGACACCGTGAGCGTTCAGCTCCGACGAGTGTCATGCCCCCCGTACGGATGTGCGACGCGCTCGTGACAGCGCGACAGTGACCGCTGGAGGACCAACAGCCGTGGCCATCACCGAACCCGCCCCCGTGTCTCCGGTGCCACACGAGGCGATCCTGCGGAGGCAGTCGCTGCGCGAGTCGGCGGCCCGGACCTACGCCCGCTCACTGCCCATCGTCCCCGTGCGGGCGCGTGGGCTCACGATCGAGGGAGCGGACGGGCGCCGCTATCTCGACTGCCTCTCTGGGGCCGGCACCCTGGCGCTGGGCCACAACCATCCGGTGGTCCTCGAAGCGATCAAGGGGGTGATCGATTCCGGCGCCCCCCTGCACATCCTCGATCTCGCCACGCCGGTGAAGGACGCGTTCACCAGTGAACTGTTCGCCACCCTGCCGGCCGGGCTCGCCGATGACGCGCGGATCCAGTTCTGTGGGCCGGCCGGAACCGACGCAGTCGAGGCGGCTCTCAAGCTCGTCCGCACGGCGACCGGCCGCAGTGGACTGCTCGCCTTCACCGGGGCCTACCACGGGATGACGGCCGGAGCCCTGGACGCCTCCGGGGGCGCCACCGATGTCCGGGTGACCCGGCTGCCCTTCCCCCAGAACTACCGCTGTCCGTTCGGCGTCGGCGGTGAGCGTGGCGCCGAACTCGGGGCACGCTGGACCGAGAGCCTTCTCGACGATCCCAAGAGCGGAGTGCCCGCCCCGGCCGGAATGATCCTCGAACCCGTCCAGGGCGAGGGCGGGGTGAACCCGCCCCCGGACACCTGGATGCGCAGGATGCGAGAGATCACCGCGGCCCGCTCGATCCCCCTGATCGCGGACGAGGTCCAGACCGGCGTGGGGCGCACCGGAGCGTTCTGGGCCGTGGACCACAGTGGCGTCGTACCTGATGTCATGGTTCTCTCCAAAGCGATCGGTGGCTCCCTTCCCCTCGCTGTGATCGTCTACCGGTCCGAGCTGGACGTCTGGCAGCCCGGCACTCATGCGGGCACCTTCCGCGGCAATCAGCTCGCGATGGCTGCCGGGGCGGCGACCCTCGCCTTCGTACGCGAGAACCGGCTCGCCGACCGCGCCGCCACTCTCGGCGCCCGCATGTTGGGCCGTCTGCAGGGACTGGCCGCCAGGCACCCCTGCATCGGTGACGTACGAGGTCGGGGCCTGATGATCGGTGTCGAACTGGTCGACCCCGCGGCGGACGCGCCCGACGCCCTCGTCCCGCCGCCCGCCCCCGAACTCGCCGCCGCCGTCCAGCGGGAGTGCCTCGTCCGCGGCCTCATCATCGAACTCGGCGGCCGTCACAACGCCGTCGTCAGACTCCTCCCTCCGCTCACCCTCACCGACGAACAAGCCATGGCCGTCCTCGACCGGTTCGCTGACGCCCTGGCCGCGGCGGAACGCGCCCCCCGGCGAGCTGGCGCCCAACGAGCCGGTGCCTGAGGAGCCGACGCCTGACGAGCCGATGGAAACCGGCCCCTCTCCCGCCCCCGGCCCCTTCCTACCGGGACTGCCGGGACTGCCGGGACTGCCGGGCAGCCGGCCCGGTCCTCCCGATCCGGACAGCACACCCGCACAGCACATCCGGCCAGCCCACCCGAACGGAAGAACCGAACGGAAGAACCGAACGGAACACAAGGAACCCTTCATGAAACCCACTTCCGCATCCCCTCCTCAGGAGACCGTCGACGCGCACGCCCTGCCCGGTCGGGACGAGGCGGGCGACCACGGCCCTCACATGGGCGGCGCGTCGACGGTTCCCCGCCAGCACACCGAGGGGCGCGACGACCGGCAGTCCACCACCCCGTGTCCCGCCCCGGAGTCCACGACCGCCGATCCTCTCGACGATCCGGACCCCCGCCGTGCCGCGGACATGGCGGCCGTCGAGAACCTCCTCCGCTGCTGGGTGCGGGAGAACGACATCGCCGACCCCGACGAGCTCACTCTGCGCCTGCCCCTGCCCGCCAGCGGCACCGCACTGCTTGTCCCGGTAGCCCATTGGTCACCGACCGGATGGCACCGCTTCGGCCCGCCCGCACTGGAGAACGCGCCGTGCGATGCCCCGGCGACCGACGCCGTGACCGTCGCGGCCCTGCTCTGCCGAGAAGCCGGCCGGAGCGGAAGCGCCGACCTCGTCGGCCGGGTCGCCGACTCGGTGAACCGCACGGCCGACTTCATCACCGCACGCCGTGCTCAGCCCGCCCCGGCACCCGGCGTGGACCTCTTCCTCACCGCCGAGCAGTCCCTGCTGCTCGGTCACCCCCTGCACCCGACACCCAAGAGCCGCGAAGGGCTCTCCGACACCGAGGCCCGGCTCTATTCGCCGGAGGCGTACGGCTCCTTTCCGCTGCACTGGATGGCTGTCGACCGGACCGTCCTGTCGACCGAATCCGCCTGGACCGAACACGGCCGTACCGTGCCCGCCGAGCAACTCACCGCCCGGCTCCTCGGGGACCACTCCCTTCCCGACCACACCGTCGCCCTGCCCCTGCACCCCTGGCAGGCTCGGGAACTGGCTCACCGGCCCGCTGTCGCCTCCCTCCTCGCTTCCGGTCGGTTGTACGACCTCGGCCCCCTGGGCGAGCCCTGGTACCCAACGTCCTCGATCCGGACCGTCCATCGTCCGGGCGCTCCGGCCATGCTCAAGCTCTCGCTCGGCGTACGCATCACCAACTCCCGTCGGGAGAACCTCCGCAAAGAACTCCACCGCGGAGTCGAAGTCCACCGGCTGTTACGCACCGGACTCGGCGAACGCTGGCGAGCGGCCCACCCGGGCTTCGACATCGTGCGCGACCCCGCCTGGCTCGCCCTCGACACCTCGGCCGTGGACCCCCACGCAGGCGGGCCGGTGCCCGGCTTCGATGTCATGCTGCGCCACAATCCGTTCCGCCCCGAGGACGACGCCGTCTGTGTCGCGGCGCTCACCGCGCCCCGGCCGTGGCCAGGCCGACCCGGAACCCGGTCCCGTCTCACTCGGATCGTGACCCACCTGGCCGCCCGTAGCGGCAGGCCCACCGGAGCCGTCGCCACCGAGTGGTTCCTGCGCTACCTCGACCACGTCGTGCGCCCCGTGCTCTGGCTGGACGCCATCGCCGGTGTCGCCCTGGAAGCGCACCAGCAGAACACGATCGTCCTCCTTGATCCCCAGGGCTGGCCGGTCGGAGGCCGCTACCGCGACAACCAGGGCTACTACTTCCGCGAATCGCGCCGCGCTGATTTGGAGCACCGCCTCCCCGGCATCGGTTTGCTCAGCGACACCTTCGTCTCCGACGAGGTCACCGACGAGCGGTTTGCCTACTACCTCGGCATCAACAACATCCTCGGGCTGATCGGCGCCTTCGGCTCACAGCGCCTCGCCGACGAGCGGATGCTCATCGCCGCCCTGCGTCAGTTCCTCGCCACCGTCGACACGGGCTCGCCGCTACCGGCCCACCTGCTGGAATCGCCCACCCTGCGGGTGAAGGCCAACCTGCTCACTCGCATGCACGGACTGGACGAACTCATCGGCCCTGTCGACACCCAGTCCGTCTACGTCACCATGGCCAACCCCCTTCATCCCTGATCGCCTCCGACATCCCCTACCGAGCCGATACTCCGAACGATCTGCGAGAGGAGAGCCCCACCGTGCAACCCACCGACGCGGGCACCGGCACTGGAACCGGTACCTCCGCCCAGCTCGCAGGGGGTGTCGACGACACCCTTGAGCTGCGACTCCCGGAACAACTTCTCGCCATGCTGCGCGAGGACGACCTGTCCGACTCCGCGCACACGGACACCACCACTCCCACCGATCTGCTGGACAACCTCCCCGACTGGGGCCCGATCCCCCTGCCATCGGGAGACTTCCAGCTCCTCCCCGTACGCATGGACCGGGACCTGGCCCTGATCAGCGACTGGATGAACGACCCTGTGGTCGCCGCCTTCTGGGACCTGAACGGCGCGGCATCCGTCACCGCATCCCACCTGCGGGCCCAACTCGACGGTGACGGACGCAGTGTTCCCTGCCTCGGTGTGCTCGACAGCCTCCCTATGGGCTACTTCGAGATCTACCGCGCCGACCTCGACCCCCTGGCGCGCCACTACCCCGCCCGCCCTCATGACACTGGTATCCACCTCCTGATCGGTGGGGTCAGCCATCGCGGACGTGGACTCGGCTCTGCCCTGGTCAGAGCCGTCGCCGACCTCATCCTCGACAAACGCCCCGCGTGTTCCCGCGTCATCGCGGAGCCCGACCTCCGCAATACCCCCTCCATCTCGGCCTTTCTGAGCGGCGGCTTCCGCTTCTCCGCCGAACTCGAACTTCCCGACAGACGAGCCGCCCTGATGATCCGCGAACGCGCGCTCCGGAACGCGCTGTGAACGACCCGCTGCCTTTCATACACCGCTCGCCCCGCATCGGTTCCGCCCCGTGATTCCCGCGCTGGACCCTCCCGTCCCGCACCAGGCGACCTCCGGCCGTGCCCGCTGCTCTTGCCCATCCCCGTACGGCCCGTCCCCCTCTCGCGCGCAGATGCGCGCGAGAGGGGGGACAAGAAGCATGCAGCTCGGCGACCGACAACCCGTGCGCCCGGTCGGCCGGGGGTGTCATTCGTGCGGGCCGCGATCCGGACGGGCACGGGTGACGGCGGTGACCAGCATGACCAGAGGGACTGAGGCGGCAAGAAGGGCGGAGGTGGCAAGAAGGGCGGAGGTGCCATCGGCCCTCGGGGGAGCTGACCCCGGCCCACCAGGACCTCGGCCGGATCGGATCGGAATGTCAGTGGTGAGCCTTAGGGTGGACGCCCTATGACGAAGCCATCCCTCCCTGAACTCCTCCACGCCGCTGTCACCGCCGTCGGCGGTGTGGAAAGGCCCGGCCAGCTCGCCATGGCCGAAGCCGTCGCCGAAGCCGTCGACACCGGCTCCCACCTGCTCGTCCAGGCCGGCACCGGCACCGGAAAATCCCTTGGATATCTGGTCCCGGCGGTGGCACACGGGGAGCGGGTGGTGATCGCCACGGCGACACTGGCCCTCCAGCGCCAGCTCGTCGAGCGCGATCTGCCACGGACGGTCGACGCACTGCATCCGCTGCTGCGCCGCCGCCCGGAGTTCGCCATGCTCAAGGGGAGGTCGAATTACCTCTGCCTCCACCGGCTGCACGAAGGGGTTCCGCAGGAAGAGGAGGAAGGGCTCTTCGATCAGTTCGAAGCCGCCGCCCCGACCAGCAAACTCGGACAGGATCTGCTGCGGATGCGGGACTGGGCCGACGAGACCGAGACCGGCGACCGTGACGCGCTGACGCCGGGGGTCTCCGACCGCGCCTGGTCGCAGGTCTCCGTCACATCCCGCGAATGCCTGGGCGCCAGTAAATGCGCGTACGGCGCGGACTGCTTCGCCGAGATGGCCAGGGAGCGGGCCAAGCTCTCCGACGTCGTGGTCACCAACCATGCCCTCCTCGCCATCGACGCCATCGAAGGCGCCCCGGTGCTCCCGTCCCACGAGGTGCTGGTCATCGACGAGGCCCATGAACTGGTCTCCCGTGTCACCGGCGCAGCCACGGGTGAGCTGACCCCCGGCCAGGTCAACCGGGCCGTGCGCCGGGCCGCCAAGCTGGTCGACGAGAAGGCCGCGGACTCGTTGCAGACGGCCGCCGAGACCTTCGAGCGGCTGATGGAGCTGGCTCTGCCCGGCCGGCTGGAGGAGATCCCCGACGATCTTGGCTATGCCCTGGTGGCGCTGCGCGACGCCTCGCGCAATGTCATCTCGGCCCTCGGTGCCACCCGTGACAAGTCCGTCCAGGATGAGGACGTCGTCCGCAAGCAGGCCAGGGCCTCCGTCGAGAGCGTCCACGACGTCGCGGAGCGCATCACTCAGGGATCCGAGTACGACGTCGTCTGGTACGATCGCCATGATCGTTTCGGCGCGTCGCTGCGAGTGGCGCCGATGACGGTCTCCGGACTGCTGCGCGAGAAGCTGTTCGCCGACCGTTCAGTGGTGCTGACCTCCGCGACGCTCAAGCTCGGCGGCGACTTCAACGGCGTGGGCGCGTCCCTGGGGCTCTCCCCCGAAGGGACCGAGGGCGACGACGTCCCGCAGTGGAAGGGCCTCGACGTCGGTTCGCCCTTCGACTATCCCCGGCAGGGGATTCTCTATGTGGCCCGGCACCTGTCCGCGCCGGGTCGGGAGGGATCCCGGGGCGACATGATGGATGAGCTGGCCGAGCTGGTGGAGGCGGCCGGGGGCCGGACACTCGGACTGTTCTCCTCCATGCGCGCCGCGCAGGCGGCGGCCGAAGAACTGCGCGGCCGGCTCGACAAGCCGATCCTGCTGCAGGGGGAGGAGACACTCGGCGAATTGATCAAGTCTTTCGCCGCGGACCCCGAGACCTGTCTCTTTGGGACGCTCTCACTGTGGCAGGGAGTGGATGTGCCGGGGCCAAGCTGCCAGTTGGTGGTGATGGACCGGATCCCGTTCCCCCGGCCCGACGACCCGCTGATGAGCGCTCGGCAGAAAGCGGTGGAGGAGGCTGGTGGCAATGGCTTCATGGCGGTCGCCGCGACCCATGCCGCCCTGCTGATGGCCCAGGGCGCCGGACGTCTCGTCCGGGCCACGGGTGACCGGGGCGTCGTCGCGGTGTTGGACCCTCGGCTGGCCAACGCCCGGTACGGCAGCTATCTGAAGGCGTCACTGCCCGACTTCTGGTACACGACAGACCGCAATCAGGTCCGGCGCTCGCTGGCCGCGATCGACGCCAAGGCGACGGCGGAGGGGAAGTAGGCCGTCCGAAGCCCCGGGCTGTCGTCGGGCCCGGGACTTCGGGCCGGACTCTCAGGGGTACCGACCTCGCGTCGTACACGGCAGGGCCCCGGAACCGGCGCAGTGGGTTCCGGGGCCCGGTCAGGGGCGGTGGTGTGTCACACCCGCCGCAGCACTGCCACGACCTTGCCGAGAATGGTCGCCTCATCGCCGGGAATCGGCTGGTAGGCGGCATTGTGCGGGAGGAGCCAGACATGGCCGCTCTCCCGCTTGAAGCGCTTGACCGTCGCCTCGCCGTCCAGCATCGCGGCCACGATGTCGCCATTCTCCGCGACGGGCTGACGGCGGACGGTCACCCAGTCGCCGTCGCAGATGGCGGCCTCGATCATCGAGTCACCGACGACCTTCAGAACGAACAGCTCGCCGTCTCCGACGAGCTGCCGGGGCAGTGGGAAGACATCCTCGACCGACTCCTCCGCGAGGATCGGACCACCAGCCGCGATACGGCCGACCAGGGGGACGTATGACGCGGCGGGCTTGCCGGTGGTGTCCGTCGGCTGGGTGCTGGGCTGGTCGGAGCCGCGGACCTCGTACGCCCTGGGCCGATGAGGGTCGCGGCGCAGGAAGCCCTTCCGCTCCAGGGCCATCAGCTGATGAGCCACCGAAGAGGTGCTGGACAGGCCCACGGCTTGGCCGATCTCGCGCATGGACGGTGGGTACCCCCGGCGCTGCACGGAGTCACGGATCACCTCGATGACGCGCCGCTGTCGATCAGTGAGGCCGGAGCTGTCCGCCCTGATTCCTGGAGGTCGGCCGGGCAGCGAGCGCGTGGGCCGGGAGGGCTCTGCGCCGTCGGAGGTCGTGGCTGCGTCGTTCATGGCATGTACCGGCTCGAATCGGCTCTGGGAGCGGTCCTGGGCAGTGATGGTGGCACTGTCTGCGGTGGTGGTCACGTCGGCCCCTCTCGAATGGTCTCCCTAGCTGGACAACGGTAGTTGGTTTCGAAAGGTTGCGCCAAACACACGTTCGAGTGAAATATTGCAATGCGTCTTACGTGTCCACGCGATTGGGTGTATGCGCGAATCATTGCGTCGCGAAGAACCGGATCGCGAAGGCGGAACGCCGAAACGGCCCCACGGCAATTCGGGCCATTACGGTAACCTTTCCCGGCGCCGGTCGGAGCGGCGGGGTGCGTTCAGTCTCGCATCGGGCGGTCCTGAATTCGGGGAGCCGGACCCGGAATCCTGAGAGCCGCGCGTTTCCCGCTAGGCTCGTCTTCCGGTTCCCGAGGTCCCCGACGTGCGCGTTGCGCGAACCCGCCCCCAGGCTTCCCGGTGCCGCGGCGTCACCGCTCGTACGCCCTCCGCGATCAGGGTCCGTCGGGCGACACGCGACGGGTGGCGTAACGCGGCCAAACCCCAGATCTAGTGGTTGGATTGTGCGTGCCGCCCAAGTGTTGTGGTCCCCGGTCTCTGGGGGTCGAGCTCATCGCCTATGCTGGGGGCTGCTTCGAAGGGTTCCGACAGGGCCGTCGAGGCCATCCAGTCGTGCTGTGAAGGAGGGTTGGGAACCATGCACTGCCCCTTCTGCAGGCACCCCGACAGTCGGGTCGTCGACAGTCGCACCACCGACGACGGGACGTCGATTCGGCGTCGTCGGCAGTGCCCCGACTGCTCCCGGCGGTTCACGACGGTGGAAACCGCTTCGCTGATGGTGATCAAGCGCAGCGGGGTGACCGAGCCTTTCAGCCGTATCAAGGTCATCAGTGGCGTGCGCAAAGCGTGCCAGGGGCGTCCGGTCACCGAGGACGCCCTCGCCCAGCTCGGCCAGCGGGTCGAAGAGGCGGTGCGGGCCACCGGTAGCGCCGAGCTGACCACCCACGACGTGGGGCTGGCCATACTCGGCCCGCTGCAGGAACTCGACCTCGTCGCCTACCTGCGCTTCGCGTCCGTGTACCGGGCGTTCGATTCACTCGAAGACTTTGAGGCCGCCATCGCGGAGCTCCGCGAGGAGCGGCCACCCACAGAGAAGTGCGGGACGTGCGAGGCCGTCGAGGTCCCCGTCCCCGCCATCGCCGCCGACTGAGCGAAGCCGAGCGCAGTGGCTCGGGCCCGCCCGACCGGTCTCCCGGTCGGGCGCAGGGCGGCAACACGATCTGTCATGGGCGCTGTGATGCGCCCGCGACATGCAGACACAGACTGTGCCCCGGGAAGATCTGGGCACTTCAGGGCGTTTTTGCCCGTATATGGGAGGCGGCATGACAGAGACGACGAGCGGCCCGGCACGAGGGTCCCGCGCCAAGGGGACCAAGGCCAGCAAGGGTCTGCGCATCGAGCGAGTCCACACCACCCCCGGCGTGCACCCGTACGACGAGGTGGTCTGGGAGCGCCGTGACGTCGTCATGACCAACTGGCGCGACGGCTCGGTCAACTTCGAGCAGCGTGGCGTCGAGTTTCCCGACTTCTGGTCGGTCAACGCGGTCAACATCGTCACCAGTAAGTACTTCCGCGGGGCCGTTGGCACCCCGCAGCGCGAGACCGGTCTCAAGCAGCTCATCGACCGGATCGTGAAGACCTACCGGAAGGCCGGCGAGGACCACAAGTACTTCGCCTCGCCCGCCGACGCCGAGATCTTCGAGCACGAGCTGGCGTACGCCCTCCTGCACCAGATCTTCAGCTTCAACTCCCCGGTGTGGTTCAACGTCGGCACGCCTCAGCCGCAGCAGGTCTCGGCCTGCTTCATCCTTGCCGTCGACGACTCCATGGAGTCGATCCTCGACTGGTACAAGGAAGAGGGCATGATCTTCAAGGGCGGTTCCGGCGCTGGCCTGAACCTGTCCCGCATCCGTTCCTCCAAGGAACTGCTCTCCTCCGGTGGTAACGCCTCCGGCCCGGTCTCCTTCATGCGGGGCGCCGACGCCTCCGCCGGAACGATCAAGTCCGGTGGCGCCACCCGGCGCGCAGCCAAGATGGTCATCCTCGATGTCGACCACCCCGACATCGAGAGCTTCATCCAGACCAAGGTGACGGAAGAGGAGAAGATCCGCGCCCTGCGGGACGCGGGCTTCGACATGGACCTGGGCGGCGACGACATCACGTCCGTCCAGTACCAGAACGCCAACAACTCGGTCCGGGTGAACGACGAGTTCATGACGGCCGTCGAGAACGGCTCCAAGTTCGGGCTCCGCGCCCGGATGACCGGTGACGTCATCGAAGAGGTCGACGCCAAGTCGCTCTTCCGCAAGATGGCCGAGGCGGCGTGGGCCTGCGCTGACCCCGGTATCCAGTACGACGACACGATCAACCACTGGCACACCTGTCCCGAGTCCGGCCGGATCAACGGCTCGAACCCGTGCAGCGAGTACATGCACCTGGACAACACGTCCTGCAACCTCGCCTCGCTGAACCTGATGAAGTTCCTCAAGGACGACGGCGAGGGCAACCAGTCCTTCGACGTCGACCGCTTCGCCAAGGTCGTCGAGCTGGTCATCACCGCGATGGACATCTCGATCTGCTTCGCCGACTTCCCGACGCAGAAGATCGGCGAGAACACCCGCGCCTTCCGCCAGTTGGGCATCGGCTACGCCAACCTCGGCGCCCTGCTGATGGCCACCGGCCACGCGTACGACAGTGACGGCGGCCGGGCCCTGGCCGGGGCCATCACCTCGCTGATGACGGGTACCTCGTACCGGCGCTCCGCCGAGCTGGCCGCCGTCGTCGGCCCGTACGACGGCTACGCCCGTAACGCGGCTCCGCACAACCGCGTCATGAAGCAGCACGCCGACGCCAACGCCACCGCCTTCCGTACGGACGACCTGGACTCCCCGGTCTGGGCCGCCGCCACGGAGGCATGGCAGGACGTGATCCGGCTGGGCGAGCGGAACGGTTTCCGCAACGCGCAGGCGTCCGTCATCGCCCCGACCGGCACCATTGGTCTGGCGATGTCCTGCGACACCACCGGCCTGGAGCCCGACCTCGCGCTGGTCAAGTTCAAGAAGCTGGTCGGCGGCGGCTCGATGCAGATCGTCAACGGCACGGTTCCGCAGGCGCTGCGCCGCCTCGGCTACCAGCCGGAGCAGATCGAGGCGATCGTCGCCCACATCGCCGAGAACGGCATTGTGGTCGGCGCGCCCGCTCTGAAGACCGAGCACTACGAGGTCTTCGACTGCGCCATGGGCGAGCGTTCCATCTCCGCGATGGGCCATGTCCGCATGATGGCCGCGATCCAGCCGTGGATCTCCGGCGCGCTCTCCAAGACGGTCAACATGCCGGAGTCGGCGACCGTCGAAGAGGTCGAGGAGATCTACTTCAAGGCGTGGAAGATGGGCGTCAAGGCGCTCGCGATCTACCGCGACAACTGCAAGGTCGGCCAGCCCCTCTCCGCGAAGACCAAGGAGAAGGAGAAGGCCGAGGTCACCGAGAAGGCCGAGGACGCCATCCGGTCCGCGGTCGAGAAGGTCGTCGAGTACCGCCCGGTCCGCAAGCGCCTCCCGAAGGGCCGCCCCGGCATCACCACCTCGTTCACCGTCGGTGGCGCCGAGGGGTACATGACCGCCAATTCCTACCCGGACGACGGTCTCGGCGAGGTCTTCCTGAAGATGTCCAAGCAGGGGTCCACCCTCGCGGGCATGATGGACGCCTTCTCGATCGCCGTCTCGGTCGGTCTGCAGTACGGCGTTCCGCTGGAGACCTACGTCTCGAAGTTCACGAACATGCGCTTCGAGCCGGCCGGCATGACGGACGACCCGGACGTACGGATGGCGCAGTCGATCGTCGACTACATCTTCCGTCGCCTGGCGCTCGACTTCCTGCCCTTCGAGACCCGTTCCGCCCTTGGCATCCACTCGGCCGAGGAGCGTCAGCGTCACCTGGACACGGGCTCGTACGAGCAGTCCGTGGACGATGTCGAGCTGGACGTCGAGAGCCTCGCGCAGTCCGCGCCGCTCAAGCGGGAGCCGGTGGCGATCACCGCCCCGGTCGCCGAGGTCCCGGCGCCGAAGCAGGTGCACACCTCTGCGGAGCTGGTCGAGATGCAGCTGGGCATCAGCGCCGACGCGCCGCTCTGCTTCTCCTGCGGTACGAAGATGCAGCGGGCGGGCTCCTGCTACATCTGCGAGGGCTGCGGCTCGACCAGCGGTTGCAGCTGAAACCGGGCGGACGCGCGTCCGACGCGGCAGTGAGCAGCATCTGCAGCCGGGTCCGCTGAGGGCGCTGAGCCGCACGTGAGAGGGTGTCGACCATCGGTCGGCACCCTCTCCGGCGTTGCGAATCGCGCGGCCTCCGTGTCGTCCCACCGCTCTCGACCACGAGCGCCGGCAGCCTGCTGAGGAACCCGACCACCTCGGGGGCGGCGCCACGCTGTCACCGGAGGTGAGCCGGGCGATCCGCTCGCGGTGCCACTGCCGCTGCCGGATCTCAGCCCGCAGTCGGTCGTCGATGTCCGCGATCGCCGCGGCGAACTCCTCCTGGTCGGCCCGTAGTAGTTTCTGCACGCGTGCCAGCGGAACGCCGGCCTCCGCGAGGGTCCGGATCTTGATCAGTTCGACCACGGCGTCCGCGTCGTACCACCGGTAGCCAGAATGGTCCCGCGCCGTCTCCGGCAGGGCAGGAGACCCTTGGCGTGGTAGTGCGTCACCGCACATACGGTGACTCCGGCGTACGACGCCAGTTCGCCGATGGTCAGCATCGGACCGGTCTCGGGGAGTGTGCGAGCCGGGGCACCCGAGCCCAGGAAGATCCAAACGAGAGGCTCCGGGGGCTGTCCCGTAGTCTCCGGCGACCGCCACGGATCACTGGCCGTGCTGAGAGGTTGCCCCTGCGTCAAGGGCAACCGGTGGTGTGGCGGAGGGCACCGATGGCGGGTCGGTGCCCTCCGCCGCGCGCGCCCGCTCCGACGGCGGACTACTCCTCGACGGCGCCGTCCACCGCCCGCAGATGTTCGCGGAAGGTGAGGGACGGATCCTGTCCGCGCCGGGTGAGGTAGGTGTCGAAGCGGAGCTGCTCGCGGAGGGAGGTGCCCGCGTGGATCCGCTCGGCCTGGCGCCGCTCGGTGTCACGGATTCCCTCGGCGAGCGTGCACAACTCGTCGGCACGGGCCGCCGATAGAAAGATCACTCCGTCGTCGTCGCCCAGGACCATGTCCGCGCGGGACACTGTCCACCGCCCCACGGTGGCGGACTCCAGGGCCTCCGGATGCCGGGCCGCGGGGCTCAGGGGCCCGTTGGCGGTCGCACCCAGACTGAAGAGGGGCAGGCCGATCGCACGGAGCTCGGCGGTGTCGCGGTGCAGACCCCAGATCACGACTCCCGCCAGACCGGCACCCCGGGCCTCCAGCGCCATGAGGTCACCGACGCATGCCTCGTCGAGCCGCCCGCCGTTGTCCGCGACCAGGACGTCACCAGGAGCGGCACTCTCGAACGCCTCCAGGAAGACATCGACACTGCCGGTGTGACGAGCGGGCAGGACCCGCCCCGCCAGACGGTCGCCGGCGACCAGGGAACGCAGGGGCGTGGGGGCGCAGCGCACCGGGAGCCCGGCGCGGACGCAGGCGTCCGCCAGATGGGCCGTCGTCAGCGTCGCGAAACGCCGTCGAAGCTCATGGTCGTCCACGGAGGATTCCTCTCAGCGGCGGGTGCTTCCGGCACCGCCCGGCCAGGGCCCGCGTCAGCGGGCTTCGCCGCCCATCAGCGTGAGGAACGCCTGCGGGTCGGTGTCGAAGCCGCGGACGGTCTCATGGAAGCGCCAGCCGGCCGTCTCGTCACGGACGAACTCCGCGACGACCGAGGCCGTGTGGCCCGAAAGCTCCCGGAAGTCGTTCGCCCACAGCTCGGTGTGTCCCTCGGCGATCTTCACCTGGGTGTTGGGTACGTCGCCGAACGTCCGCCGGCCGTCGCGCTGCTGAATGACCACGCCCACCACGACCCGTCCGTACACCGGGGCCAGTCGTTCGAACTCCAGCGTCATGACCTCGTCGGAGCCGAAGCCCTGACCGGTCTTGCTGTCCCGGGTGAGGATGATCGTGCCGTCGGGTGACCGGCTGTCGAAGTGCACCACGTACGCGGGATCGCCGTGCGGTGCGTCCTTCGGGTACGTCGCGGCGACGAGGTCGAGGTCATGGGCGGCCGCGCCCAGTGGGCTCGGATCCCACCGGAGGCTTACCTCGACCTTGCGGACGCCCTTGTTCAGGCTGCTCACCAGATGTCCCTTCCCCGGAACTGCCAGGATTTCACCGTCGATCGACCGTATCCGCTCTCCGGGTGTCGCGGCGAGGCATTGTCCGGTGTACGCCGTTTCCGGGGCCGGGAATTCGGATCCGGCCGGGGTCACCGGGGCCGGTCGACGGCGGACCCACCGGCTGGCGGGCCGACCGTTCCTTCCGAAGGCGGATCGGGCCACGTCACGGGGCCGTACGATGGCGCGGTGCTGGTCAAGTGGATTCGCTGCACCGTCGTGGACCCTCATGGGTTCGAACGAGGGCAGCGGAAGTGGGCGGGGCTGCTGGGTGAGCCGGGATTCCGGAGTCAGGGCGGTGGATGGAGCAAGGCGAGGCCGCACGTCGCCCATGTCTTCTCCTTCTGGGAGAGCCGGGCGTTCTACGACTCGTTCATGGCCCGCTCGCACGATCGGCTGGCGTCCGGGCAGTCAGGGACGTACAAGGACTTCCAGGCCACCCTGTTCGATCATCGCTTCGACGTGAAGACGGGGTTCGAGCCGCGGTTCACCGACGTCGACGTGGTCCGGGTCGCCCACTGCCGGGTCCGCGCGGACCGGGTCGAGCACTACGCCCTGATGCAGGAAAAGGTGTGGAACCCGGCGATGGCGGGATCCCCCGGCATGGTGCGCGGGCTGTTCGGCGAGGCGTCGGGGAACGAGTTCCTGGTGATGTCCATGTGGCGGTCTGAGGCCGAGCACGGCAAGTACCGCCGGGAGCGGGTGGAACGGCTGCTGCTGCGCGCCCAGACCGAGGCGGATGTCGCGGCGCTCACCGGTGACGTGGTCCGGCTCGAAGCCTCATGGACGGTCTGAGTCCCGGACAGGCCCGGCGCGGAGAGCTGCTGGGCCGCAGGTCACCCGGTGTGTACGCCGGATGGACTCGGCCCGCCGCCCCGGTCCGGTCCCGTCCCATCTAGGGTCGGAGCATGGCAAGACCGCGACGCATCGTCCTCGTCAGACACGGAGAGTCGGAGGGGAACGCCGACGACACCGTGTACGAACGCGAACCCGATCACGCGCTGAGACTGACCGCCAAGGGACTGGCCCAGGCCGAGGAGACCGGCGGATGGCTCCGGGAGCTGTTCGGCGACGAGGCCGTCAGCGCCTATGTCTCGCCCTACCGGCGTACGCACCAGACCTTCCGGGCCTTCGCCCTCGACCCGGGGCTGGTACGGGTACGGGAAGAGCCGCGGCTGCGTGAGCAGGACTGGGGAAACTGGCAGGACCGGGAGGACGTACGCCTGCAGAAGGCGTACCGCGACGCGTACGGGCACTTCTTCTACCGATTCGCGCAGGGCGAGTCGGGTGCGGATGTCTACGACCGGGTCGGGGCGTTCCTGGAGAGCCTCTACCGGAGCTTCGAGTCGCCCGACCACCCGCCCAACGTGCTCTTGGTGACCCATGGGCTGACGATGCGACTGTTCTGCATGCGGTGGTTCCACTGGACGGTCGCGGAATTCGAATCGCTCGCCAACCCGGGCAACGGCGAGACGCGGGTGCTCAAACTCGGTGCGGACGGGCGCTACACCCTCGACCGGCAGTTCGAACGCTGGCGGACCCCCGAACCGTACGGCGTCACCGGATAGAGTGGCAGGAAGATGACCGCTGACTCCTCTCATGACTCTCCTGGCTCTCGCGACACTCACGGCCGGCGCTTCGAACGCGCCCTCGGCAGTCTGCGGGGACTGTCCGTGGGGGACGCCCTGGGCTCGCAGTACTTCGTGCCCGCGAACTATCCCCTGCTGAAGCGGCGCGAGCTGCCGCCGGGTGACTGGCAGTGGACCGATGACACCGAGATGGCGTCCTCGGTGCTGGCCGTGCTCGCGGATCACGGCCGGGTGGACCAGGACGCGCTCGCCGCTTCCTTCGCCCACCATCACGACTTCGACCGCGGCTACGGTCCCGCTGTCAACCGTATGCTCCGACTCGTGCGAGAGGGAGGCGACTGGCGAGAACTCGCCGCCGCGCTCTTCCAGGGGCAGGGCTCCTGGGGCAACGGGTCGGCCATGCGGATCGCGCCGCTCGGTGCCTGGTACGCGGACGACCCGGAGCAGGCCACCCACCAGGCCGAGATCTCCTCCTACACCACCCACCAGCACCGTGAGGCCGTCGTCGGGGCGATGGCGGTCGCCGCGGCTGCGGCCCTCGCCGCCGATCCGGCCGGGACGCCCGCTCCGGGGGATCTGCTCGATGGCGTCATCGCGCTGGTGCCGCGCAGCGCCGTCGGCGCGGGTCTGCGACGGGCGCGGGACATGCTCGACTACGGCGACGCCGGGACCGTCGCGGCGGTCTTGGGATGCGGCAGGCGGACCAGTGCGCACGACACCGTGCCGTTCGCCCTCTGGTCGGCGGCCCGCTCGCTCGGGGATTTCGAGCGCGCGTTCTGGACGACGGCGCAGGCGGGCGGCGATGTCGATACGACCTGTGCCATCGCCTGCGGCGTGGTCGCCGCGGGCGGGGCGGGGCGGCCGCCCTCCGGCTGGCTGGGGCGCACGGAGCCGCTGCCGGACTGGCTGATGGCGGTCTCTCCCGCGGAGTGACCGTCTCGAGAGGCTTCGGGGCGGACCGTACGGAGGGTCGGTGATCGTACGGGGACGGGCGCGGTCTATCGGCGCTGGCAGTCGAAGGAGGACCTGGTCGCCGACGCCCCGCGGGCCGGACTGCCGGCACTGGACGAGATCGACGACCACGGAAGCGTTTGCGAGGACCTCGTCCGGCTCTGTCTGCGGCTGCGGGACGCGACGCTCCCGGTGGGGTCTCGCCATCCGTTCCGTGATTCACGAGTGCGACGCGTCCGCCGCGGCGAGATTTCACGGCGTGATCATCAGCCAGGTCATCGAGCCGTCCATGCGCCTCCTCCGTGAGGTGATTATCCGTGGTCTGGCCCGTGCCGACGTGCGGGCCGACGCGAGCGACGGCGTGGTCCTGGACGTGATCCCCGGGCTGATGATGTACCGGTCGAAGGTGTGCGGGAGCTAATGGCCGGACGAGGACATCGCGGCGATGATCGATCAGGTGATGGTGTCCCTGCTCCGGCCGAACAGGGGCTGACGGTGGGCGCGGCGACCCCGCTCCGATCGCCACTCGGGGGCGGGGCTGCGGGGTCGCCGCGGCATCACCCGGGACCGTGATCGGAATCCGGTTGCCGTCGCAGGGGTGCGGCGGCGTACGCTTGCTGGCGCCATGCCGTACGAACCACCCACTCACACAGTCGAGCGCTCGATCCGGGCGACCACCGGCGCCAAGGTCATCGCCGGTGTCGACGAGGTCGGACGCGGTGCCTGGGCCGGTCCCGTCACGGTGTGTGCCGCGATCACCGGACTGCGCCGACCGCCCGTCGGGCTCACCGACTCCAAGCTGCTCAGTCCGAAGCGTCGGAACGAACTGGCGATCGAGCTGGACACATGGGTCACGGCCCATGCGCTGGGGCACGCCTCGCCGGAGGAGATCGACGCGCTCGGGATGACCGCCGCCCTGCGGCTGGCCGCCTGCCGCGCGCTGGACGCACTGCCGGTACGCCCGGAGGCCGTCATCCTCGACGGCAAGCACGACTACCTCGGAGATCCCTGGCGCGTGCGTACGGTGATCAAGGGGGACCAGTCCTGTATCGCGGTCGCGGCGGCCTCGGTGCTCGCCAAGGTGCGCCGGGACGCGATGATGGCCGAACTGCCGGGGGAGTTCGCCGATTTCGCCTTCGCGGCCAATGCCGGATACCCCTCACCCGTACACAAGGCCGCTCTCGACGAGCTGGGCCCCACGCCCTATCACCGGCTTTCGTGGGCCTATCTCGACGCGATGCCGAAGTGGCGGCACCTGAAGAAGGTTCGGAGCTCCGCCGAGGCGGCAGAACGCGAAAGCGGGGGCCAGCTCGGCTTCGACTTCTGAACCTGCCCTGCCGGCGGGGGGCCGGTGCACGTAGACGCCCACCCGCCGATGCCGTTCGAACCGGCATTTGATAGACATCCACCCATGCCTCTCCCTCCCGAGGAGCCTCAGATTCACGAGAGCGCCCAGGGTCCCCGCGTCACCCCGGCCACCGGCCGCACCGCGTCGACCCCCCGTCCCGTACCCGGCCCGCGTTCCATGGCCTCGCCGCGACCCGGAAACCCGGGCCCCGACCGGCCCGCACCGCCGACGCCGCGTACGCAGCCCTCCGCAGGACAGCCGCAGGCTTCCGCGCCGGAGAATCGTTCCCAGCCGCAGATCCAGCTGATCCCCGCTCCCGTGGACGGCGCGCTCGACGCCGCCGACGAAGCGGTGGACCTGCTGCTCGACACGGGCCGAGCCCCGGGCGATGTCCTGGTGCTCACCACCGGCGAACCGCACCCGTGGGCAGCGCACGAGCTGTCGTTCGGTGAAGTCGCCTACTGGGCCCAGCACGACGCCGGTGACGACGTCTTCTACGCGGCTGCCACCGCCATGGAGCGGGCCTCGTCCCGCGCCGTCGTCGTCGTCGCGCTCAACGGCGGTACCGATGACGACGCCACCCGCGCCCTGGGCGCGGCCACCGCGAAGGCCGGTGCTCTGCTGATCGTGTGCGGTGATCCCCAGCGGATCAACACCACGCTCAGCGCCGGCGTCTGACCCATACGGCTCGCGCGGTTTCCTACGGGTCTCGCGGTGAGATCCGTACACGGTCCGGCAGCCCCGCCGACGGGGCTGCCGGACCACCGTACGGCGGACGAACCGTCGTGCGCGCGCCATGCGGTCGATGCCGGGCGCTTCGATGTCCGGCATCGCCGGGCCGGTCGCTGTCGGGGTGAACTCCGGCCCGCCCAGGTGCCTCATGAGACCCGACGCCCCCGCCGTGCGCGCCTGCACACGCCTGACGGCCCAGGCGGAGGCCGGACCGTCAGGGGCGGCGAAAGAAAAGAGCAGCCGGCGTCAGCGCGCTGCCGTGCGGCGGAGCGCCTCCGGCGCGCCACTTGCCGTACGCAGCTCCGGCGGCTCACCCCCCGAAGGGTCGGAGAGATCGCCGGGCGGTGAGGTGGAACTGGGACGCCGGCCACCGCGACCCTCGCCCAGCACCTGCCAGCCGCCACGGGTGAGAGTGATGTACGCGCCACAGCGCAGTCCGTGCAGGGTGCAGGCGTCCCGCAGTCCCCACATCCAGGCGCCGTCCTCCTCAGTCCACCGCTCATCGCCCTCGCGGCAGTAGAGCAGCACGGCGGTACGCACCGGGGTGCGGCGCCGTAGATCGTGGGGAATCACTCGGCGCAGATGGGCCAGTAGCGCGTTCCGGAACTCCCAGCCGTCCACCGGGGCGGAGCGCCGTGCGAACGAGGCGCTCGCGGTGAGCCGCTCCTCGTGGTCGAGCACGGCCACGACGGCGGTCGCCGGCGTCGGCCGGTGCCGGGAGTGCAGTCCGCTGACCACCTCACGGGGGTTGCGCAGTAGGGGAATGCCGGCGGCGGCCCACTCGGCGGGTTCGAGCATTCTGAGACGGCTGGCGGAGCTGGCGGCGTTGGTCAACGAAGTGGCTGCGGACGAAGCGAATCCGAAGGTCACGTTCCTCCCTTCGCATACGCGCCCACAGAGGGGGCAGGGTCGGGTGAGGGCGCGCCCCGGCACAGCCCTTCGAGGACCGCGAACAGACAGTGCGGGGAGCATTCCAATTCTCGCCGCCCCGTCGGCGCGCGGCAACGAGCAATTTGGCGCCAGCGGCAGGAATCGGCGGTTATGACTCTCATATCCCTGCCCCAAATAACCACGTCGACCCCTTCGGTGGCCAGGTCACCTCACCCTTGAACCGCGAGGACCAGCGGAAACACGCCTTTCGCGCCAGCCTGGCGCAGCAATCGGGCCGTCACCGCCAGAGTCCAGCCACTGTCCGAAAGATCGTCTACTAGGAGTACGGGCCCGGCCGCCGCCGCGACCGCCTCAGCCAGCGCGGTGGGGACCGTGAACGCCTCATGAAGGGCCCGCACCCGCTGCGCGCTGTTGGTGCGCGAGATCCGGGCGTCCTGCCCCTCCGGTGTGTACTCCACCGATCCGAGCAGGGGCATCCGGCCGATCTCGGCGATACGGGCGCCGAGGGAGCCGACCAGCAGCGGCCGGTGGCGGGAGGCCACGGTGACCACACCGGCGGGCCTGGCGGGAGCGTCCGGTGCGCCGGACGCCCAGCCACCGGGGGCCTTCGCCCAGTCGGTGAGCACCGTCACCACGGCGGCCACCACATCATCCGGGACAGGTCCGTCGGGCGACTGGGCCGCGAGCATCGGGCGCAGCCGATTGCCCCAGCCGATATCGGAGAGCCGGCCCAGCGCCCGGCCCGTCCATGCCTGCTCCCCCTCGCGGACGCGGCCCTTGAGATCAATACCCACCGCCGCGAGACCGGTCGGCCACATCTTGCGCGGCTCCACCTCCACACCCGGCCTGCTCAGCTCACCCCGAGCGGCGTCCAGGGCGGCGTCGGAGACCTTCTCGCTGAAGCGACCGCCTGCGCAGTTGTCGCAGCGCCCGCAGGGGGCCGCCTCCTCGTCGTCAAGCCGGAGCCGTAGGAACTCCATGCGGCAGGCCGTCGACCGCGCGTACTCCCGCATCGCCTGCTGCTCGGCCTCCCGCTGCCTGGCCACCCACGCATAGCGCTCGGCGTCGTAGGACCACGGCTGACCGGTGGTGGTCCAGCCACCCTTCACCCGGCGCACCGCACCGTCCACGTCGAGCACCTTGAGCATGGTCTCCAGACGGGTGCGCCGCAGCTCGACCAGGGGCTCAAGCGCCGGCAGTGAGAGTGGCCGGTCGGCCCGCGCCAGCACATCGAGGGTGCGGCGGACCATCTCCTCGGGAGGGAAGGCCACCGAGGCGAAGTACTGCCAGATCGCCTCGTCCTCCTTGCCCGGCAGCAGGAGCACCTCCGCGTGCTCCACCCCGCGGCCGGCCCGGCCCACTTGCTGGTAGTAGGCGATCGGGGAGGAGGGGGAACCCAGGTGGACCACGAAGCCCAGGTCGGGCTTGTCGAAGCCCATGCCCAGCGCGGAGGTGGCGACCAGCGCCTTGACACGATTGGCGAGCAGGTCCTCCTCGGCCTGCTGGCGATCGGCGTTCTCCGTGCGGCCGGTGTAGGAGGCGACGACATGGCCGCGCTGCCGCAGGTAGGCGGTGACCTCCTCGGCCGCGGCAACCGTCAGCGTGTAGACGATGCCGGAACCGGGCAACTCGTCGAAGTGGTCGGCCAGCCACGCCAGCCGGGTGGCGGCGTCCGGTAGCTGGAGCACGCTCAGACTCAGGCTCTCCCGGTCGAGCGGTCCCCGGAGCACGAGGGCGTCCGATCCGGCGCCCGTCCCGAGCTGCTCGGCGACATCGGCTGTCACCCGGGCATTGGCCGTCGCGGTGGTCGCCAGCACCGGCACATCCGCGGGCAGCTCCGCCAGCATGGTGCGCAGGCGGCGGTAGTCGGGACGGAAGTCGTGACCCCAGTCGGAGATGCAGTGCGCCTCGTCCACCACCAGCAGGCCGGTGGCGGCGGCCAGCCGGGGCAGCACCTGATCGCGGAAGTCCGGGTTGTTCAGCCGCTCGGGGCTGACCAACAGCACGTCGACCTCGCCCGCCGCCACCTCGTCCTGGACGGTGTCCCACTCCTCGGTGTTCGACGAATTGATCGTCCGGGCGCGGATCCCGGCCCGCGCGGCGGCCTCGACCTGATTGCGCATGAGGGCGAGCAGGGGCGAGACGATCACGGTCGGGCCGCTGCCCCGCTCGCGCAGCAGCGAGGTGGCGACGAAATACACGGCGGACTTGCCCCAGCCGGTCCGCTGGACGACCAGTGCCCGGCGCTTGTCGGCGACGAGCGCCTCGATCGCCCGCCACTGGTCCTCGCGGAGCCGGGCGGTGCCCGTGCCGTCCGAGACGAGGCGGGCGAGCACGGCGTCGGCCGACGCCCTGAGGGTCGCGGGATCGGTGAGGTCTGCGTTGGTCATGCCCCCATGCAACCCGATGGGACCGACAACACGCGAACGAGACGACCGGCCTGTGGATAACGTTATCCACAGGGGTCGCGGAGCCGGGGCGGTCACGGGATCGTCAAGGCCATGAACAAGCACTACGAACCCACCGGTCGCGCCGGTGACAAGCAGATCACCCTGCGCGGCCCGGCCGAGCTGGCCGATGCTCTTCCCTACATGCTCGGATACCACCCGAGCGACTCAATCGTCATCGTCGCGCTGCACGGCAGCCGCGGCCGGTTCGGCGGGCGGGTGCGGCTCGGTATTCCGCGCTCGCCGCAGGAATGGGGGCCCGTCGCCGAGCAGCTCGCCCGCTGCCTGACCGAGGGCAGCGAGCGCCGGGGCGCGCGCCCCGACGGCATGGTCGTCTTCCTCTGCCAGGACCCGGCTGGTCCCGAGACCGGCCACCAGGTGATGGAGCGCCTCCGCCCCCTCGCACAGAAATTACGGACGGCGTGCGGCGGGCTCGACGTACCCGTGTACGAGGCGCTGTGTGTCTCGGGCGGCCGTTTCTGGTCCTACTGCTGCCCAGACGAGCGCTGTTGTCCGGCGGAGGGGAACCCACTGGCCATGCCCGGCACCTCGGTGATGGCCGCCGCCGCTGCGTACGCGGGTGTTCACGTACGGGGATCACTGCGGGAGATGGAGGCGCGGTTGGAGCCCTGGACGGCGGCCGTCACGACCGGCCAGGAGAAGGCGCTGGACGCCGCTGCCGCCGCACTGGTGCCGAGGATCCTCGACGGAGGGGGACGCCGGCTCGTGGCGGAGGAGACCCTCGCGCTCGCCGGCGATCTGATGCGCCGTATCGCCGCGTCACCGTCAGCCCCGAGCTGGTCGGCGGCGGATGCGAAGGACGACCGACTCCTCACCCACGACGAGGCCGCCGCCGTCATCCTCGGCCTCCAGGACCGGGAGACGCGGGACCGGGCCGCGGAGTGGATGGAGGGTCCTGACGCGGGGCCCGCGCTCCGGCTGTGGCGGGCGCTGTCCCGCCGCTGTGTCACGACCTACGCCGAGCATGCCGCCGCGCCGCTCACCCTCGCGGGATGGGTCGCCTGGTCCAACGGGGACGAACCGGCCGCGCGGGTGGCGCTGGGACTCGCGCTGCGCAGGGACCCTGAGTATGTCTTCGCCCGGCTGCTGCACCGGGCGTGCAACGAGGGCCTTGACCCGGAGACGCTGCGAGGCTGCTTCCGTGCGGAGCGGGAGGCGAGAAGGCGCATGGCTGAGCAGCCGGAGCAACAGGAGCTGCCCGACCAGCCCCAGCGGCCCGACCGGTCTGCCCGGCCCGGAGGGCCCGACCAGGGGGAGCTGCTGGAACCGGGGGCGGGGGCGCCGGCCGGAGTGGAGGCCGGGGCTTCCGCCGAGACCTCGGCCCCTGCCGCTGCCCCGGTGTCGCACGTCCCGCAGCGCCGTGAGGTGGCTGGTCCTCATGACCGCCCATGGACCCGGCAGGTGCGTCCCGCCGTCCGCGGGAAGCCGCTGCGGCCGTCGGGTACGGGCCCCGGGCGGCCGGCGCGCACCACTGGCGCCGGGGAGGCCGGACGCGGCGGCCGGCGTGACGTGGGGACGGCGAGCACCGACCCACGGGACACGAGGGGCGGGTGATTTTCGGGAACGAAGGGAGTACGGCGCGAGGCACGGGTCTGTGTGTGGGCGTCTGGCGGGACCTGAGGCGGGCATCGCGTCGAACGATCGGTGAGCCGGCCGGAGCCGGACGGGAGTGCGGGGCAGGCGGTGCCGGGAGGTGCGGGC
This sequence comes from Streptomyces sp. NPDC020965, assembly GCF_044333555.1. Classification (NCBI taxonomy): domain Bacteria; kingdom Bacillati; phylum Actinomycetota; class Actinomycetes; order Kitasatosporales; family Streptomycetaceae; genus Streptomyces; species Streptomyces sp. NPDC020965. The sequence continues at coordinate 423,775 of NZ_JBIRRE010000007.1, read as the reverse complement.
GGGGGAGGAAGAAAGACGAGCGGCGGACGGTGAAAGGAGTGTTTATCGTCAGGCAGACGACTATGATCACGGCATGTCTCCCTACGACCCGTCGGCCTTTCCCCCCTTCGCTGTCACCGTCGACCTGGTCGTGCTCACCGTGCGCCGTCACGCGCTCTGCGCACTCGTCGTGCGCCGGGGAGAGTCGCCGTTCCAGGGGCGGTGGGCGCTGCCCGGTGGTTTTGTGCGGGGTGACGAGGACCTGGCCGGCGCTGCGGCGCGGGAGCTCGCCGAGGAGACCGGACTGTCCGCCCACGACCCCGCGTCTCCGGAGCTGGGCAGCGGCGCGCACCTCGAGCAGCTCGCCACCTATGGCGATCCGCGACGGGACCCTCGGATGCGGGTCGTCAGCGTCGCGCATCTGGTGCTGGCCCCCGATCTGCCGGCGCCGACGGCGGGCGGGGACGCCAACGGCGCGCGATGGGCCTCCGTGGCCGATCTGCTCGATCAGGAGACCGGGTTCGGTCGGGAGGGTGAGCAGTCCGCCCCGCTGGCGTTCGACCACGCGCGGATTCTGGCGGACGGCGTGGAGCGGGCCCGTTCGAAGATCGAGTACTCCTCGCTGGCCACCGCCTTCTGCCCGCCGGAGTTCACGGTCGGCGAGCTGCGGCGGGTGTACGAGGCGGTGTGGGGAGTGGCCCTCGATCCCAGGAACTTCCACCGCAAGGTGACCGGTACGCCCGGGTTCCTGGTCCCTTCGGGCGGGACGACCACTCGCCAGGGCGGACGCCCCGCACAGCTCTTCCGGGCGGGCGGTGCCACCGTGCTCAACCCGCCGATGCTGCGACCCGAGGTCTGATCCGGGAGTTCGGGCCGCTGGCTCGGACTCCCCGGTGGGCCCCGGTGGGCCGTGACACCCGGGTTCAGGTCCGGTGCGCTAAAAGTCTTAAATGTCGCGCTATCTTGCTGGGGTGGCCGCCCGACCGCCGATCGGTCGTCCCGTCGTCGTGCCCGTCGGCGTCCCCGTCGTCGTTCCGCGAGAGAAGCGATGCTCCAGGCCATCGGACTGACCAGCGACCCGCGGGGGGACCTCCCGCCCGCCGTCGACGACCTCACGTTCGAGGCCAGGCCCGGTCAGGTCACGGCCCTTCTCGGGGCTCCTGGTGCCGGCAAGACGACAGCGCTGCGCCTGATGCTGGGGCGGGAGGCGGGCCGTGGTGTGACCTACTTCCGCGGCATCCCGCTGCACCGCGTCGCTCACCCGGCCCGCGAGGTCGGGGTGCTTCTCGGGGACGCCCCGGGTCACCCCGGGCGGAGCTGCCGGGGCCGGCTCCGTATGCTCTGCGCCGCCGCCGGGGTGCCCCTTTCCCGGGCCGACGAGGTGCTCGAAGCCGTCGGTCTCGCCGGCCTGGCCCAACTGCGCCTCGGCACGCTCTCGCGGGGCATGGACCGCAGGCTCGGCTTCGCCGCCGCCCTGGTCGGCGACCCGCAGACGCTCGTCACCGATGAACTGTCGCGGGATCTGCTCCCCCGTGATCACCAGGAGCTGTACGCGCTGGCGCGGGCCCACGCCGAGCGCGGCGGTACGGTCCTCTGCGCCATGGCCGACCCCAAGGAGGCGGCCCGGCTCGCCGACCGCGTCGTCACCATCGACGCCGGACGGCTCGTCGCCGATCAGGACGCCGCCGACTTCGCCCGCACCAGGCTCCGCCCCCGCGTCGCCGTCCGCACCCCGTACGCCGCCCGGCTCGCCGACCTCGTCCACCGTGAGGCGCGCGCCGCCCGCCGTTCGGTGGAGGTGGCAGTCGGGAGCAGCGGACTGCTCGCCGTCTACGGCAGCACCTGCGCCGAGGTCGGCGAGGCCGCTTTCCGGCACGGCGTACTCGTCCACCGGCTCACCGACGAGGTTGGCGACACCGCGCCCCGTGCGCCGGAACCGGCCTCACCGACCGAAGGGCCCGTCGCCGCCCCGGCACCGCACCCGGCGCTCCCGCCCCGCCCGGCCGGCCGAGCACCCCGCCCGGCCGATCGGCCCCCGCGCACCGCCGACCGAACGTCCTGCCCCGCCCCGAGCCCCGTGAGACCGCTGCGGTACGAGCTGCTGCGGCTGTTCGGCACCCGTACCGCCGTGCTCGTCGTCGGCGCCGTGGTCATCGCCTCCCTCGCCCTCGGTGTGCTGCTCGCCCGGTCCCGCGAGACCCCGGTCGCGGTCGCGCTCACCGCCTGGCCGGAGCTGCTGCCGCTGCCGCCCGCCGCTCTCGGGGCCGGAGTGATCGGGGCCCTCTCCTTCGGCGAGGAGTTCCGGTATCCGGTGCCGGCGACGGTCGGGGGCAACGCCGCCCGGCGGTTCGGCCTCCTGCTCGCCAAGCTGGCGGTCACCGCCGCCACCGCCCTGCTGATCGCGCTGCTCGTCGTGGTGGCCGACGCTCACGCGATCCGTGCGGTGTACGGGGTCGATGCGGTCGCGCTGCCGGAGAGTTGGGCCGCTCCGCTCGCCGCCTGGTGCGGCCTCTGCGTCGGCTGTGCCTGGGCCGGACTGCTCGGCGCCGGGGTCTTCCGCGTCACGGCCGCCGGTGTCGCCGCGGTCCTCGCCGTGCCGGTCGCGATCGCCCCCCTCGTCGAGAAGGCGCTCGTCGTCCCGTCCGCACGATCGGTCGCCGGGCTCCCGGGAAGGCTCCGGGAGTTGGCCTGGGTCCGGCCGCCACGGCAGGTCGACGGCTGGTTGACGGAAGCGCTCCGGGCGATCGCCCAGCCGGTCGGTCTGGCGCTGGTAGTGTCGTTGTCTGTTCTGATCTGCGCGTATGTGTTCACTGGTCTTCGCCGTACGACGCGTTGGTGATCATGATCGATCGCGGCTGCGGTGATCTGTCCGCAACTCCCTTGAGTGCGCCCGTTTCTTTCCGATAAGGCGTCAATTATGGGGGAAGCGCCGATCACCCTTTCGTGTGCTTTTCACCAAAGACCTCAAGGGCCGCGGAAGCCGGGCCGACAAAGGATGCGTGAGTACCCTTGCGCACACCATGATGACCGCCGCTCGCCCCGCCGACTCCGGCCTCGCTGGCTCGGGCGAGCTCGACAGATACCCCTACGCGGAGTCGCCCGGCACCGACCGCGTCAGTCCGCCCTCCTGGGACGGCCCCGACGCGGAGCTGGGTCGGGTCGGCCGCCGCGCGGCCGGCAGCCGGGGCCGCGGACTGCACGGCCAACTCGTTCAGCAGCTCGGCCAGATGATCGTCTCTGGCGATCTGGGCGCCGACCGCCCGCTCGTCCCCGAGGAGATCGGGCAGCGCTTCGAGGTCTCCCGCACCGTCGTCCGCGAGTCCCTGCGCGTCCTTGAGGCGAAGGGGCTGGTCAGCGCTCGCCCCAATGTCGGCACCCGGGTCCGCCCGGTCAGTGACTGGAATCTGCTCGACCCCGACATCATCGAGTGGCGCGCCTTCGGCCCCCAGCGCGACGACCAGCGCCGGGAGCTGTGCGAGCTGCGCTGGACCATCGAGCCCCTCGCCGCCCGGCTCGCCGCGGGACACGGCCGCGAGGACATCCAGCAGCGGCTCGGTGACATGGTCGAGATCATGGGCCACGCCCTGGCCCAGGGCGACGGGATCACCTTCTCCCGAGCCGACACGGAGTTTCATGCCCTGCTCATCCAGCTCGCGAGCAACCGGATGCTGGAGCACCTCTCCGGGATCGTCTCCGCCGCCCTCCAGGTCTCCGGAGGGCCGGTCACCGGCTGTGACCGCCCCAATGAGGTCTCCGTGGCCCACCACGCGCGCATCGTCGACGCCCTCGCCGCCGGTGACTCGCACGCCGCCGAGTCGGCCATGCGCCAGCTCCTCACCGTCCACCCCGAGGTGGAGCGCGTCGTGCCCGCGCCGCGCGAGCACTGACACCTGGCGCGTGGCTGGGAGCACGGGGCTGTACGCATGGAGTGTCGCCGGATTCCAAGGAGTCCGGCGGCACGATTGTGTACTGATATATCCGGTCTTGCCGCTTTGTCGTCAATGGGGTGTGACTCGGGCCACGCGGATTCGGCGTAACACTCCTCGAAACAGGGCGATGACCTAAGAGGTGACAGCCGAGGAGGGAATACAGCAGTCGTTCACGGCGCTGTGCAGTTCCCAGTGGTTCCTAGGCTCAGCCCGCGCCACCGGCACATCCGCAGCCCGGTGGTCGTCGGCTCCGGCCCGATCATGGGCGGGGCCGGAAGCCGTTTCCATCGTTCCGAGAGGTTGTTCGTGTCGGCCAGCACATCCCGTACGCTCCCGCCGGAGATCGCCGAGTCCGAGTCTGTGATGGCGCTCATCGAGCGGGGAAAGGCTGATGGGCAGATCGCCGGCGATGACGTGCGTCGCGCCTTCGAGGCCGACCAGATTCCGCCAACCCAGTGGAAGAATGTTCTGCGCAGCCTCAACCAGATCCTCGAGGAAGAGGGTGTGACGCTGATGGTCAGTGCCGCGGAGTCGCCCAAGCGCTCCCGCAAGAGCGTCGCAGCGAAGAGCCCGGCAAAGCGCACCGCCACCAAGACCGTCGCGACCAAGACGACCACGACGAGGACCGTCGCGGCCGGCACTGCGTCGACGACGGGGTCCGCCGACGCCGAGGGCGCCGAAGAGGGCACGGCGAGCGCACCCGCCAAGAAGACCGCCAAGAAGGCGGCTCCCAGGAAGGCGGCGGCGAAGAAGACCGCTGCCAAGAAGACCGTGGCCAAGAAGGCCACGTCGAAGAAGGACTCGGACGACACCGACGGCGAGGAGCTCCTCGACGAGGTCCAGCCCGGAGGCAAGGGCGACGAGGAAGAGGCCGAGGGCGAGAGCAAGGGCTTCGTCCTGTCCGACGAGGACGAGGACGACGCGCCCGCGCAGCAGGTCGCGGTCGCCGGTGCCACCGCCGACCCGGTCAAGGACTACCTCAAGCAGATCGGCAAGGTCCCGCTGCTCAACGCCGAGCAGGAGGTGGAGCTGGCCAAGCGCATCGAGGCCGGTCTCTTCGCCGAGGACAAGCTGGCGAACGCCGACAAGCTGGCGCCGAAGCTCAAGCGCGAGCTGGAGATCATCGCCGAGGACGGTCGCCGCGCCAAGAACCACCTGCTGGAGGCCAACCTCCGGCTCGTCGTCTCGCTGGCCAAGCGGTACACCGGCCGCGGGATGCTCTTCCTGGACCTGATCCAGGAGGGCAACCTCGGTCTGATCCGCGCGGTCGAGAAGTTCGACTACACCAAGGGCTACAAGTTCTCCACGTACGCCACCTGGTGGATCCGTCAGGCGATCACCCGCGCCATGGCCGACCAGGCCCGCACCATCCGTATCCCGGTGCACATGGTCGAGGTCATCAACAAGCTGGCCCGCGTGCAGCGTCAGATGCTCCAGGACCTGGGCCGCGAGCCCACCCCGGAGGAGCTGGCCAAGGAACTCGACATGACCCCGGAGAAGGTCATCGAGGTCCAGAAGTACGGTCGCGAGCCGATCTCCCTGCACACCCCGCTGGGCGAGGACGGCGACAGCGAGTTCGGCGATCTGATCGAGGACTCCGAGGCCGTCGTGCCCGCGGACGCGGTCAGCTTCACGCTCCTGCAGGAGCAGCTGCACTCGGTGCTCGACACGCTCTCCGAGCGTGAGGCGGGCGTCGTCTCGATGCGCTTCGGCCTCACCGACGGTCAGCCGAAGACCCTGGACGAGATCGGCAAGGTCTACGGCGTGACGCGTGAGCGCATCCGTCAGATCGAGTCCAAGACGATGTCGAAGCTGCGTCACCCGTCGCGTTCGCAGGTTCTGCGCGACTACCTGGATTAGTCGGCCCCCGCCGACCGCTCGACCGGTCGGCACGGCCACGGTGAAGGGCCCGGATTCTCCCCCGTCGGGAGGGATCCGGGCCCTTCGTCGTATCCACGGCCGTGTCCGGGGGTGCGCGCACCCGTCCGGTGGTCGACTCTGAGTCAACGTCATGAACTCAGCGTCAGGAGGTCCTATGCGTCGTCCCCTCGCCCGAGCCCTGACCGGGGCGCTCGCCCTGGTCACCGCGGCGGCCCTGGAGCCCTTGGGGTCGCCCGCCCGCGCGGTCGCCGACAGCATCGTCGTGGGTGGCTCTCCGGTGGCGGTCGCCGACAATCCCTGGGTCGTCGCGCTCTCCAGCCGTGACCGGTTCGGAGGAACGCGCGCGGGCCAGTTCTGCGGCGGTGTCGTGATCGCGCCGACGAAGGTGATGACCGCCGCCCACTGCCTGAGCCGGACGGTGCTCGGCCAGGAGGTGGCGGACGTCCCGGATCTGCGCGTCATCGTCGGGCGCACGGAGCTGACCGGCACCGAGGGTCGAGAGATCGCGATCACCGAGAGCTGGGTGAACCCCCGGTACGACCCGGCCACGAACAGCGGGGATCTGGCGGTGCTCACCCTGGCCGACGAGCTGCCCGCGGCGTCGGTGATCACCCGCGCCGGAGTCGGCGATCCTGCGTACGAACCGGGGGTCGGCGCGACGGTGTACGGCTGGGGCGACACCCGGGGGGACGGCAGCTACGCCACGTCGTTGCGCGCGGCCCGGGTGGGTGTGCTGTCCGACCGGCTGTGCGAGACGGCCTATCCCGGGGGTCTGGAGGGTCGCTACTCGGCCGCCACGATGGTGTGTGCCGGGGACAGCAGGGGCGGACGCGACGCCTGCCAGGGGGACAGTGGCGGGCCGCTGGTGGCCGAAGGGCGGCTCATCGGGCTGGTGTCGTGGGGCAGCGGCTGCGGACGGGCGGACAGCCCCGGTGTCTATACGCGCGTCTCGGCGGTGCCCCTGCCGTAGGCGCCGGGAAGCCGGACTGAGGCCCTGAGCGCCCGGTGGGCGCCCGCGGAGCGCCGTGTGGGTGGTGCGGGGCCCCGCCGGCGGTGTACGGGCGGGGGAGGGGGGCTGTGGGGCGGGAACCGTCAAGCCCTACGGGCCTATGAGTCCGTCGGGCGAGCCGGTCGGGCACTGCGGATGGTCCCGTCGCCACAGGGCAGGGCTCATCCGGTGGCCCGGGTGTCACTCATGATCGCGCATGGGTGCGCGGAGCGTGGGTGCCCGAACACGGACGTCGCGGTACGAGAGCGGGCGGTGGCCCCTGACGGATCAGGGTCCACCGCCCGTCGGTCGGTCCAGGACCGGCCTTGGCTCGTCGTGGATGCGAGGTGTCAGTGATCCTCTTCACCGGCGCCGGCCGGTACGGCCGTCAGTCGGTCGGTCTCATCCTGTATTTCCGCGGCGATCTTCTTGAGTTCCGGCTCGAACTTGCGACCGTGGTGGGCGCAGAAGAGCAGTTCACCGCCGCTGGTCAGGACGACACGCAGGTATGCCTGGGCGCCGCAGCGGTCGCAGCGATCAGCGGCCGTCAGGGGGCTCGCGGGGGTCAGAACAGTAGTCACGTCGCCTCTTCTCTAGCTCGACGAGCTGTCGTACCAGGGTCAACATCCAACCAGTCCCAAAACGTTCCCGCTCGGGGCTTTTCCTCGGGAACTTCTTCCCGAGACGGCTGTCTGCTGCCGGTTGGCGGCGAATGAGCCGTATTGCTGTGCTCTACGGGTTTCGCGTTGCTTGTCTCTTGTCGCCCTCCCGGCTGGCTTGCCGGTCGTTCATGAGGACGTGCCCGGAGCCTAAATGGTTCATGCCTGGAAGGGAACGTGATGTTCTCGGCACCTCCGTCGAGGTATCGAACAAGTATGCGAAGTTGGATTAGCATGAACCAGGCCCGAGGGTGGCGTTACACCAGCTCTACCAGGGGTCGGTACCCTCTGACCGGGCGACCGACGCCGGGCCCTACCCCACGGGGCCACATTTGAAATTCAGCGAGGAGCGAACCGCGTGACCGCCGAAACGTCCGTGCCGTCCACAGCGCTGCTGACCGCAGAGCGTGACAGCTCCAACTACACCGCGCGGCATCTGCTCGTCCTCGAAGGTCTGGAAGCGGTCCGCAAGCGCCCCGGTATGTACATCGGGTCCACCGACAGCCGCGGTCTGATGCACTGCATCTGGGAGATCATCGACAACTCGGTCGACGAGGCCCTCGGTGGTTACTGCGATCACATCGAGGTCATCCTCCACGACGACGGCTCCGTCGAGGTCCGGGACAACGGTCGCGGCATCCCGGTCGACGTGGAGCCCAAGACCGGCCTGACCGGCGTCGAGGTCGTGATGACCAAGCTGCACGCCGGCGGGAAGTTCGGCGGCGGCTCCTACGCGGCCTCCGGCGGTCTGCACGGCGTCGGCGCCTCGGTGGTGAACGCGCTGTCGGCCCGGCTCGACATCGAGGTCGACCGCAACAGCTCCACGCACTCGATCAGCTTCCGCCGTGGTGTGCCCGGCATCTTCACCGAGCAGGGTCCCGACTCGCCCTTCGACCCGGCCAACGGACTGCGCAAGGGCAAGCGGGTGCCCAAGACCCGCACCGGCACCCGTGTGCGGTACTGGGCGGACCGCCAGATCTTCCTGAAGGAAGCCAAACTCTCCCTGGACACGCTGCACCAGCGGGCCCGGCAGACCGCCTTCCTGGTGCCCGGCCTGACCCTCGTGGTGCGCGACGAGCGCGATATCGACGGCCAGGGCAAGAGCCAGGAGATCTTCCGCTTCGACGGCGGCATCAGCGAATTCTGCGAGTACCTGGCGCAGGACAAGGCCGTCTGCGACGTACAGCGGCTGACCGGACAGGGCACCTTCAAGGAGACCGTGCCCGTCTTGGACGACCGGGGCCATATGACCCCGACCGAGGTCACCCGCGAGCTGGGCGTCGACATCGCGCTCCGCTGGGGCACGGGCTACGACGCCCAGGTCAAGTCCTTCGTGAACATCATCGCCACCCCCAAGGGCGGCACCCACGTCACCGGTTTCGAGCGCTCCATCACCAAGACGGTCAACGAGGTGCTCCGCTCCGCCAAGATGCTGCGCGTCGCCGAGGACGACATCGTCAAGGACGATGCACTGGAGGGCCTCACCGCGGTCGTCACGGTCCGGCTGGCCGAACCGCAGTTCGAGGGGCAGACCAAGGAGGTCCTCGGCACTTCGGCGGCCAACAGGATCGTCGCCAATGTGGTCGCCAAGGAGCTGAAGGCGTTTCTGACCTCCACCAAGCGCGATGCCAAGGCCCAGGCCCGAGCCGTGCTGGAGAAGGCGGTCGCCGCCGCCCGCACCCGTATCGCCGCCCGTCAGCACAAGGACGCCCAGCGCCGCAAGACGGCTCTGGAGTCGTCGTCGCTGCCGGCCAAGCTCGCCGACTGCCGCAGTGACGACGTGGGCCGCAGCGAGCTGTTCATCGTCGAGGGGGACTCCGCTCTCGGCACCGCCAAGCTCGCCCGGAACAGCGAGTTCCAGGCACTGCTGCCGATCCGCGGCAAGATCCTGAACGTTCAGAAGTCCTCCGTGTCGGACATGCTGAAGAACGCCGAGTGCGGTGCGATCATCCAGGTCATAGGAGCCGGCTCGGGGCGTACGTTCGACCTCGACGCCGCGCGCTACGGCAAGATCGTCCTGCTGGTGGACGCCGATGTCGACGGTGCCCACATCCGCTGCCTGCTGCTCACGCTCTTCCAGCGCTATATGCGGCCGATGGTGGCGGCGGGCAGGGTCTTCGCCGCCGTGCCGCCGCTGCACCGGATCGAGCTGGTCCAGCCCAAGAAGGGCCAGGACAAATACGTGTACACCTACTCGGACAACGAGCTGCGCCAGACCCTGCTGGAGTACCAGCGCAAGGGGGTCCGCTACAAGGACTCCATCCAGCGGTACAAGGGCCTCGGCGAGATGGACGCGGACCAGCTCGCGGAGACGACGATGGATCCCCGCTTCCGCACCCTGCGCCGGATCAACATCGGTGACCTCGACTCCGCCGAGCAGGTCTTCGACCTGCTGATGGGCAATGAGGTCGCGCCCCGCAAGGAGTTCATCACCAGCTCCGCCGCGACTCTGGACCGGTCGCGGATCGACGCCTGATCCACCCGCTGATGGCCGCCCGGGGAGCGCCGATCCCCCACCTTCGGGGGGAGGCGGCCCCCGGCGTACTGCGGGGGGCTCACCCCTCGAAGGCGGATTCCCACCCCGGGGTGGAGTCACGATGTCCACCCCTGACCCGATTCCGGCCGGATCGCCCCTGTCCTTAGCATCGAAGCGACGGAGGGGGGTGTGATGTGCTCGGCGGCCGAGGATTTGGCGGATTCGGTGGGTTCGGTGGGTTCGGTGGGTTCCTGGGGGGCGGCGGATTCGGAGCGCGCGGAGGGTTCGGGAGATGCGCAGGCTTCCGGGGGCGCGGAGGGTGCGGCGGCTTCGGCGGCTCCAGTGCTCCCGGTGCCTCCAGTGACCCCAGTACCCGATGCGACTTCAGGGACTTCGGCGACTCCAGGAGAGCGGCCTGGCCCGCGGTGGCCCGGTCCGCCGGGGCCGGCGGCGGCCCGCGCCTCCGAGTCGCTCGCGATATCGCCGTGCCAGCCGTCCTGATGGCGGGTGCCGTCTCCAGCGCCTACGCGTCGGGTGCCTTCGGCGGCCGGTCGGCGCTGCTCCCCCCGCTGGGCCTACTGATCTGTGCGGGCGCCGGACTCGGCTATCGGCGGGCGACCCTGGCCAACCGGCTGGTGGTGGCCCTGGGGTTGCTCGGAGTGATCGCCACCGTCGGCTGGGGGGCGTACGCGGCCGGGGCGCCGGTCGCCGCGGCCGTGCTCTGGTTCTCCGTGTCCGGCCTGGCGATGGAGCGGCTGCCCCTCCTCTTCGGACTGCTCACCGGTGCGGTCATGGCCGGGTGTCTCGCGCTGCCGCTCCGGGGTGACGGCCCCCTCGTGATGGGCACAGCCGTGGCCGTGCTGCTCAGTGGCCGCGCGCTGCGGCTGGACTCCCGGTCCCGGGGTGCGCGATCCCGGCTGTTCGCCCAGGAGCGGGCCGCCCGGGAGGCCGAGGCGGTCGCCGCCGCCCTCACCGAACGGGCCGGGGTCGCCCGGGAGATACACGACATCCTCGCGCACAGCCTCTCCGCGCAGCTCGTGCATCTGGAGGCCGCGCGGCTGCTGATCGAACGCGAGCCGCCGGGCGTCTTCCGCGACCAACTCCTGGAGCGGGTGGCGACAGCGCGCGGTATGGCCGGGGAGGGGCTGGCCGAGACCCGGAGGTCGCTCGCCGTGCTGCGTGGTGAGTTGACCACGATCGAGGAGTATCTGCGCGAGATCGCCGCCGCTGCCGGGGCGGCGACCGAGGTGAGTGGTGAGCCCATACGGCTGACCGCCGAGGCGTCGCAGACGGTCCGCGGGGCGGCCCGGGAGGCGCTGACCCGGGTGCGCGAGCACGCGCCCGACGCCGCCGTGCGGGTCCATCTCGGTTACGAGGAGGGCGCGGTGGTCCTGACGGTGCGCGATACGGGCCCGCCCTCGGGTAATGCCGAGGTGACGGACCCTGGTTCCGGGTACGGTCTGCGGGGGGTGCGCGAGCGGGCCGAACTGCTCGGCGGCGCCCTGGAAGCGGGACCGGAGGGGGATGGCTTCGTGGTGAGACTGCGGGTGCCGGTATGACCGGGCGGACTGCCGGGGTGGGGGCTGACGCCAGGGTCCTCGTCGTGGATGACCAGGCGGTGGTGCGTGAGGGGATCGTGATGCTGTTGGGACTGTTACCCGGCGTTGAGGTCGTCGGTTCGGCGAAGGACGGTGAGGACGCGATCGCCCTGGTCGCCCAACTCGCCCCTGACGTCGTGCTGATGGATCTGCGGATGCCCCGCTGTGACGGGGTCGAGGCGACCCGTCGTATCCGCGCCGCCCACCCCGGCACCCAGGTCGTCGTGTTGACGACCTACGCCGACGACGACTCGCTCTTCCCCGCGCTGCGGGCCGGGGCCCGCGGCTATCTCACCAAGGACGCCGACGGCGATGAGATCGTTCGCGCCATCCAGGATGTCGTGGCCGGGCGGGCCGGGCTCTCCTCGGTCATCCAGCGGCGGCTGCTGGAAGAGGTCACCGCCGTGCCCGAACCAGCCACGATGCGGCTGCCCGACGGGCTGACCGGGCGGGAGGGCGAGGTGCTGGGTCTGATCGCGGACGGTTTCAGCAACGCCGAGATCGCCAGGCGGCTGCATATCTCCATCGCCACCGTGAAGACCCATATCAACAACCTCTTCGCCAAGGCCGGTCTGCACGATCGCGCGCAGGCCGTGCGGTACGCCTACCAGGAGGGTGTCGCGCAGCCACCGATGACAGGTCTCGGCTGACGTGCCGGGTGACGGCACCGCACACCGGGCGGACCTGCTTCGGTAGGAGCGCCGGGTGACGGCACGGCGTACGGAGGGCCCGCCGGCCGACGCGGGCGGTGTCGCCACGGGACGTTGACGGTGCCGGACTCCGGGTTGGCTTCGGCAGGTGTTGCCGGCGTGACCGGCCGGAGCAGTGGCGTACGGCGGGTCGTTGGCCGACGCGCCGCGTGGGGTGCCGGACATCGCGCGGCTCCCTACGGCGCGGCGCCTGACGGCGCCGGACATCGCGCCGGCTTCGGCAGGGCCCGGCGCGTGCGGCGCCGGGCATCAGCCCGGCCGGGCCCGGTGGTTGGCGGGCCCGGTGTCCGGCCGGGGGCTCAGGTGCTCGCTGACCAGAGGTAGCGGTGCTCCGGGCGGCCCGTCTCGCCGTACTTGAGGCTGAGTCGGACACGGCCCGTCCGTTCCAGCAGCTTCAGATAGCGCTGCGCGGTCTGGCGGCTGATCCCAGAGCGGTCGGCGATCTCCTGTGTGGAGAGTGGCCCCTCGGCCGCCAGCAGCACCTGACGTACCACCTCGGCGGTGGCCGGGGAGTGTCCTTTGGGCAGGTCCGGGGCGATCGAACCGGCCGAGAGCGCGCCGAAGATCCGGTCCACCTCGGCCTGTTCCGCCTCGCCGCCGCCACCGAGGGTGCGGCGGAGTCCCGCGTACGCCTCCAGTTTGGTGCGCAGGCCCGCGAAGTTGAACGGTTTCACCAGGTACTGGAGGGCGCCGTGGCGCATCGCGGCCTGGACGGTGGCCACGTCGCGCGCCGCCGTCACCATGATCACATCGGTCTGGTGGCCGAGCCGGCGCAGTTCCCGTACGACCGCGAGGCCGTTGCCGTCCGGCAGGTAGTGGTCCATCAGGATCAGATCCACCGGGGAGTCGGCGATCCGGGCGAGCGCCTCGGCGGCGGTGTGGGCCTTCGCCACGACGTGGAAGCCGGGCACCTTGGTGACATACGCCGCGTTGATCTGCGCGACCCTGACGTCGTCGTCCACGACGAGGACACGGATGATCCCGCCGTCAGCCGCCCCCGGCGGCTCGGGGGCCCGTCCGTCGTTCATCGCGCCTCCCCGGTCGTGACCGGATCCGGCTCCGTCAGTTCGGCCAGTGCCTCGGGGAGTACGACGACGAATTCCGCGCCCCCGCCGGCCGCGTCGCGCACCCGGGCGCTGCCGCCCTGCCGCTCCGCCAGTCTGCGCACCAGCGCCAGTCCGAGACCGCGCTTGCCGTGCGCGGGGAGCTCCTTGGTGGTCCAGCCCTCGACGAAGATCGACTCACGCTGGTCCGGCGGGACTCCGGGGCCGGTGTCGGTGACCCGGAGCACGGCGGTACGGCCCTGGGCGTACAGCTCGACCTCGATCCTCGGTTCCGGTGATCCGGCGGAAGCGTCCATCGCGTTGTCGACGAGATTGCCGACGACGGTGACCAGCCCGCGCGGATCCACCAGCCGGTCGGGCAGCAGGGTCTCCGGTGCGATGCGGAGCGACACGCCGCGTTCGGCGGCCACCGTCGCCTTGCCCACCAGCAGGGACGCCAGCAGGGGGTCATGGATCTTCTCGGTGACCTGCTCGGCGGTGGCCCGGTGCACCCCGACCACCTCCGTGACGAAATCGACCGCCTCGTCGTGCATCTCCAGCTCCAGCAGGCCGAGCAGGGTGTGCAGCCGGTTGGCGTGCTCATGGTCCTGGGCCCGCAGGGCGTCGATCAGCCCGCGGGTGGAGTCCAGCTCCCGGCCGAGCTGTTCCAGTTCGGTACGGTCGCGCAGGGTGGCGACGGCGCCGCCGTCGTCGGTGGGCATCCGGTTGGCTATCAGCACCCGGTGGCCCCGCACGGTCACCAGATCCTCGCCGGCGACCCGGCCGGCCAGCACATCGGTCGTACGGCCCGCACCGAGCACCTTGTCGAGCGGCTGCCCCTTGGCCCCCGGACCGAGGCCGAGCAGCCGTTCTGCCTCGTCGTTCATCAGCCGGATCCGGCCGAACGCGTCGAGGGCGACCACTCCCTCCCGGATGCCGTGCAGCATGGCCTCCCGTTCCGCCAGCAGCGCCGAGATATCGGAGAAGGCCAGGTCATGGGTCTGCCGCTGGAGCCTGCGGGAGATCAGATAGGCGGCCAGGGCACCGGCTGCCAGGGCGCCGCCCGCGTAGGCGAGCAGCCCGGGGATGGCCGCGAGGAGCCGGTCCCGGACACTGTCGTACTCGATGCCGACCGAGACCGCGCCCACGATCGCGCCCTCGTGGTCGCGCAGCGGGACCTTTCCGCGCGCGGAGCGGCCCAGGGTGCCGCTGTCGATCTCCATGATGTGCTCACCCGCGAGGGCGTCGCTGGGGTCGGTGGAGACGACCTGGCCGATCTGGTCCGTGGAGGTGTGCGACCAGCGCACCCCCTCCATGTTCATGATCACGATGTACTCGGCGTCGGTGACCCGCCGGATCCGCTCGGCCTCGGCCTGGACCGGGCCGCCGGGCGTCGGCGGGGTGTCGCGCAGTTCGGCGGCGATGTCCGGGGACGCGGTGGTCTGGGCGATGGCGAGCGCCCTGCGCATGGCCTGGTCGTCGAGCTGGGCGCTGAGCGGTGCGAGGAAGAGGCCGGTGGCCAGCACGGTGACGCCGGTGGCGATGACCAACTGCATCAGCAGGACCTGGGAGAAGACCCGCTGCGGCCAGCCGAACCGACGACGTCTGGCCGGGGCGGTCGGTTCGGGGCTCATGTTCATGAACGGTAGACGGCGAGCGGGGCTTTTCGAAATCTCTCCCCGGAGCGGGGGCTCGCGCTGCCCCCGGTCGGGCCCGGTATGCCTTAGGGAGGGCGGGGATTCTCCCGGTCTCCGGAGTTTTTCCAGGTGGGGCGGGCGCGGGTCAGTCCGGGAGCAGGGCCGGGGGCACAATCAGGGGCTGAGCCAGGGCCGGGGTAAACCAGGGGCTGAGCCAGGGGCAGGGTCAGGGCGGAACCAGGG
Organism: Streptomyces sp. NPDC020965; assembly: GCF_044333555.1. NCBI lineage: Bacteria > Bacillati > Actinomycetota > Actinomycetes > Kitasatosporales > Streptomycetaceae > Streptomyces > Streptomyces sp. NPDC020965. The sequence goes on along the minus strand of NZ_JBIRRE010000007.1, from coordinate 408,632 downwards.
GGCGGGCCGGGTTCAGGGCCGGGGGAGGGGCTGGGGCGGTCGGGGGCCGCCGTACTGCCCCGTCGGGCGCATCCGCATCGGGCGCTCCTCGTACTCCTCCAGCGCATGGGCGATCCAGCCCGCGGTGCGCGCCACCGCGAACACCGTCTCGCCCGCCTCGGCCTTCATTCCCGACGACACCGACAGCACCGCGAGCGCGAGGTCCACATTGGCCCGCAGCTCCAGATGGCGGGCGGTGGCCGCCTCCACCGCGCGGGCCGCCGTCAGCGCCGCGCGCGCGGCCGGGATCGCCGACAGCGCGTCGAAGAGGGCCTCGGCCCGGGGGTCGGGTCCGGCGTAGAGGCGGTGGCCGAGGCCCGGTACCCCGCGTCCGGCCCGCAGGTGGTCGGCGACGACCGCCGCCGCGCTGCCCCGCTCCAACACCTCGGCCAGCATCCGGTGGGCGAGCCCACTCGCGGCCCCGTGCAGGGGCCCCTCCAGCACACCGAGTCCCGCGGAGACCACCGCGTACGGATGGGCCCGCGCCGAAGCGGCGACCCGCACCGCGAGGGTCGAGGCGGCCAGATCGTGGTCGATGAGGAGGGAGAGCGCCAGGTCCAGGGCGCGCAGCGTCGCGTCGTCGGCCTCGGCGGGGGTCAGCCGGGACCAGAGCCGGGGCGCGAGCGGGCCGTCCCCCGGCCGCGCCCGGCCGACCGTGGGCAGCGCGTCGACCAGGGTCGGGACCAGGATGCGCGCGCTGCCGAGCACGGTCTCCCGGTCGAGGTCGTAGCGGAGGGGGTCGAGGGCTGCCGCGGCGATGGCGGCGACCTTCAGCCGGTCCGCCGAGCCGCTGGCCGGCGGCAGTGCGCCGACCGCGCGCCGGGCCGCCGCGAGGGCCTCCGGCGGGGCCGTGAAGCGGATGCCCGCCCGCAGGGTGCCGGTCCAGAGCCAGTCGGCGATCTCCTCGTAGGAGTGGCGCCGGGCCAGCTCGACGGCGTCCACACCGCGGAAGTAGTACCTGTCCTGCTCGATCAGGGTGATGCCGGTACGGATCCGCTGGAGGGTGTCGCCCCCGCCGGGGGGTTCCCGGCGCCCTTTACGGACCAGCGCGTCGATCTCCCGGGCGTCGAAGGTGCTGCCCCGGCCGCTGGCGCCGCGGCGGCTGGTGAGCTGACCCCGGCTGACGTACGCGTACACCGTCTCGGGTTTCACGCCGAGCCGTTCGGCGGCCTCTCGGGTGGTCAGCCGCTCGGTGTCCGCCGTCTCGTCCGTCATAGGGACACCGTACACAGTCGTGCATATATTGATTCAATCAATATTGACAGTGATCTAGTCATGCATGGACAGTCGAATCAACCTTTGTTCGAGGGGAACGTCCCGCCGAGGAGAACGCCATGCCCAGCACAGCCGAAGCAGCACCCCTCGACGTACCGCGCGGACTCGCGGGCGTCGTCGTCACCGAGACCGCCCTCGGCGACGTCCGAGGACGCGAGGGCTTTTACCACTACCGCCAGTTCTCGGCCGTCGAACTCGCGGAGAAGCGGGGGTTCGAGGACGTCTGGCACCTGATGTTCTACGGACGGCTGCCGGACCCCGCCGAACGGGCCGCGTTCCTCGCGCGGACCGCTGCGCTGCGCCTGCTGCCCGACGACGTTCGCGCGGCCCTGCCCGCCATCGCCCGCGCGGGCGCCGCCTCCGGTCCGCTCGCCGGACTGCGGACCGCGCTCTCCCTGCTGGGGGCGTCGGCCGGACTGCGCCCGGTGTACGACATCGATGCCGACGCCCGCCGCGCCGACGCCCTCGCCGCCTGCGCCGCCGTACCCACCCTGCTCACCGCGCTGTACCGGCTCGGCCGGGGGCTGGAGCCCGTCGAGCCGCGCGCGGACCTCCCGTACGCCGCCAACTACCTCCACATGCTCACCGGGACCGAGCCGGACCCCGTCAAGGCGCGGGCGATCGAGCGGTATCTCATCTCGACCATCGACCACGGCTTCAACGCGTCCACCTTCACCGGCCGGGTCATCGCCTCCACCGGGGCGGATGTCGTGGCCTGTCTGACCGGGGCGATCGGCGCGCTCTCCGGTCCGCTGCACGGCGGCGCGCCCAGCCGCGCCCTGGACACCCTCGACGCCATCGGCACTCCGGACCGCATCCAGCCCTGGATCAGGGAACGCGTCCTCGCCGGCGACCGGATCATGGGCTTCGGCCATCCCGTCTACCGCACCGAGGACCCGCGCTCGCGGATGCTGCGGTCCATCGCCGAGGGCTTCGGCGGTCCGCTGGTGGAGTTCGCGGTCCAGGTGGAGAAGGACGTGGTGGCGATCCTCGCCGAGCTGAAGCCGGGGCGCGAGCTGCACACCAATGTGGAGTTCTACGCCGGACTGGTCATGGAGCTGTGCGGGCTGCCGCGTGCGATGTTCACTCCGACGTTCTGCGCGGCCCGGGTGATCGGCTGGAGCGCGAATATCCTGGAGCAGTCGGCGGACTCGAAGATCATCCGTCCGGCGGCCCGCTATGTCGGCCCGCCACCGCCGCAGCCCGTACCCGCCGTCTGAGAGAGGCCCCCGGTGAGTCCGTCCCCCGGTCCCGGCAAGCAGATCCCCGTCATCGTCCTCGCGGGCTTCCTGGGATCGGGCAAGACCACCTTGCTCAATCATCTGCTCCGGGCCGGCCGGGGCACCCGGATCGGCGCGATCGTCAATGACTTCGGTTCGATCGAGATCGACGCCATGACCGTGGCCGGTCAGCTCGGCGACTCCACCGTCTCCCTCGGCAACGGCTGTCTGTGCTGTGCCGTCGACGCCAGTGAGCTGGACGTCTTCCTCGACAAGCTCGCCCGGCCCGCCGCCCGCCTCGATGTGATCGTCATCGAGGCCAGCGGCCTCGCCGAGCCGACCGAGCTCGTCCGGATGCTGTTGGCCAGCGAGAACGAGCGGATCGTGTACGGGGGGCTGGTCGAGGTCGTCGACGCCGCCGAGTTCGATGCCACCCGCGAGCGGCATCCCGAGATCGACCGGCATCTCGCCTTCGCTGATCTGGTGGTGCTCAACAAGACCGACCGGGTGGACGCGGAGCGGCTGGCGCGGCTGCGGGGCGCCCTCGGGGGAGCGGCGGCCGTGGTCGAGTCGGTGTACGGGCGGGTCGATCCGGAGCTGTTCTTCGACCGCCGGCCTGGGGTGGAGCGGGTCGGACAGCTCGCCTTCGAGGATCTGCTGGACGAGCTGGACGAGCTGGACGAGCTGGACGAGCTGGACGAGCTGGACGAGCTGGACGAGCTGGACGAGCTGGATGAGCTCGATGAGTCGGACGGACTGGACGGGCCGGATGACCTGGATCGCCCCGGCTCTGAGCACCGCCCCCGTGACCCCCACTCCGAGCATGACGGCGAGCACGACCACTGTCGGGATCGGGAGTGCGGGCACGGCCCGCGCCGTGGTGCGCGCGCCCATCTGCACACCGGGTACGAGAGTGTCGCGTTCACCGCGCGCGAGCCGCTGCATCCGCGCAGATTGCTGGAGTTCCTCGACTCCCGGCCGGCAGGGCTCTACCGGATCAAGGGCTTCATCGACTTCGGCGCGGCCGATCCGCGCAATCGGTACGCCGTCCACGCGGTCGGACGGTTTCTGCGCTTCTACCCCGAGCCCTGGCCGCGTGAGGCGGAGCGGCTCAGCCAGCTCGTGCTCATCGGCTCCGGTGTGGACGGGGCGGCGCTGCTCAAGGAACTCAACGCGGCCCGCACGGCCGGTCCGCAGGACACCCCGGACGAGCGGAGCCTCTGGGGTGTCCTGCGCTATGTGCCCGAGGTGCCGGATACCACCGGCGCGGTCGAGGAGGCCGCGACGATCGCGGTGACCGATGAGCCGGCGGGGGCCTTCGGCGGCCGGCCCGACCCCGACCCCGACTACGACCCCGACTGGGATCTCGACCATGACCCCGGCGTCGAGGACGCGGAGTAGCGGAGGCGGGCGCGCGGGACGAGCACGCCCCCGGCCGCGCAAGGGCCGGGACGAGCACGCCCCCGCCCCCGTACGGCCGGGCGGCCGAGGACACCCGGCACAGGACCCCCGCCCGTAGCGCCGTACGGCGGCGGGGTCTCGTGCCCGTACGGAGGCGCGGCGCCGTGTGCCGTACGGAGGCGGGATCCCGTGCCCGCACGGAGGCCGGAGGCAGGGTGCCGGGAGCCCCGAGAAGCGCCCGGCACCCCACCTTCGGGGGATCAGCTCGGCGGCCCCGCCAGGACCGCCACCGCCGACGCCAGCGGCAGGCCCGAGCCGTCCCGGCGCGGATCCGGCTCCGGCAGCTCGGCCGCCATGCCGTTCCGCTGCGCCGCCCGCGCCGGGGCCGCACCCGCCCAGGCCAGCAGCAGGACGTCCTCACCCTTGAGGAACCGCTGGCAGCGCACGCCCCCAGTGGCCCGACCCTTGCGCGGGTACTGGTCGAACGGGGTGAGCTTCGCCGTCGTGATCGAGTCGTCCAGCGCGCCGGTCGACCCCGCCGCCGTGAACACCACCGCGTCCGCGGCCGGGTCCACCGCCGTGAACGAGATCACCCGGGCGCCGTCCGTCAGCTTGATGCCGGCCATACCGCCGGCGGCCCGGCCCTGCGGCCGTACCTGCGCCGCCGGATACCGCAGCAACTGCGCGTCCGACGCGATGAAGACGAGATCCTCCTCGCCGGTCCGCAGCTCGGCGCCGCCGACGACCCGGTCCCCGTCCTTGAGGGAGATGACCTCCAACTCGTCCTTGTTCGCCGGATAGTCGGGCACCACCCGCTTCACGACGCCCTGGAGCGTGCCGAGCGCCAGACCGGGCGACGACTCGTCCAGCGTGGTGAGACAGATGACCGACTCATCCGTCTCCAGCGAGAGGAACTCCGCCAGCGGCGCCCCGCCCGAGAGATTCGGCGTGGCGGCGGTCTGCGGCAACTGCGGCAGGTCGATCACCGCCAGTCGCAGCAGCCGCCCGGCCGAGGTCACCGCCCCCACATCGCCGCGCGCGGTAGAGAGCACGGCCGAGACGATCAGATCGTGCTTGGCCCGCTTGCCGCCCGGCTCCGCCAGCGGCTCGCCCGTCGCCGTACGCGCCAGCAGGCCGGTGGAGGACAGCAGCACCCGGCACGGGTCGTCCGCGACCTCCAGCGCCACCGCTGCGAGCGGCGTCGAAGCCGACTCCAGCAGGACCGTGCGGCGCTCGGTGCCGAACTTCTTCGCCACCGCGGCGAGTTCGCCGGAGACCATCTTGCGCAACTCGGCGTCGGACTCCAGGATGCCGGTCAGCTCGTCGATCTCACCGGTGAGCCGGTCGCGCTCGCTCTCCAGCTCGATCCGGTCGAACTTGGTCAGCCGGCGCAGCGGGGTGTCCAGGATGTACTGCGTCTGGATGTCGCTGAGGCCGAACCGCTCGATCAGCCGCTCCTTGGCCTGCGCGGAATTCTCGCTGGACCGGATGAGCCGGATGACCTCGTCGATGTCGATGAGGGCGACGAGCAGGCCCTCGACCAGATGCAGCCGGTCGCGCCGCTTGCCGCGCCGGAACTCGCTGCGCCGCCGCACGACCTCGAAGCGGTGGTCGAGATAGACCTCCAGCAGCTCCTTCAGCCCGAGGGTGAGGGGCTGGCCGTCGACCAGGGCGACGTTGTTGATGCCGAAGGACTCCTCCATCGGCGTGAGCTTGTAGAGCTGCTCCAGCACGGCCTCGGGGATGAAGCCGTTCTTCACCTCGATGACGAGACGCAGGCCGTGGGCGCGGTCGGTGAGGTCCTTGACGTCCGCGATGCCCTGGAGCTTCTTCGAACCGACCAGGTCCTTGATCTTGGCGATCACCTTCTCCGGGCCGACGGTGAAGGGGAGTTCGGTGACGACGAGACCCTTGCGCCGGGGGGTGACGTCCTCCACGGCCACCGTGGCACGGATCTTGAAGGTGCCCCGGCCTGAGGCGTACGCGTCCTTCACGCCGGCGAGGCCCACGATCCGGCCACCGGTGGGCAGGTCGGGCCCCGGCACGAACCGCATCAGGGCCTCCAGGTCCGCGCCCGGATGCCGGATCAGATGGCGGGCCGCGGCGATGACTTCGCCCAGATTGTGCGGGGGCATATTGGTCGCCATCCCGACCGCGATCCCGGACGAGCCGTTGACCAGCAGATTCGGATAGGCGGCCGGGAGCGCGACGGGCTCCTTCTCCTGGCCGTCGTAGTTCGGTGTGAAATCGACGGTGTCCTCGTCGATCGACTCCGTCATCAGCGAGGTGGCGTCGGCCATCCGGCACTCGGTGTACCGCATCGCGGCGGGCGGGTCGTCGTTGCCCAGCGAACCGAAGTTCCCGTGGCCGTCGACCAGGGGGACGCGCATCGAGAACGGCTGGGCCATCCGCACCAGGGCGTCGTAGATCGACGCGTCACCGTGCGGATGCAGCTTGCCCATGACCTCGCCGACGACCCGGGCGCACTTCACATAGCCGCGGTCGGGGCGCAGTCCCATCTCGTTCATCTGATAGACGATGCGGCGCTGCACCGGCTTCATGCCGTCCCGGGCGTCGGGCAGGGCCCGGGAGTAGATCACCGAATAGGCGTATTCGAGGAAGGAGCCCTGCATCTCGTCAACGACGTCGATGTCGAGGATTCTCTCCTCGAAGTCTCCCCCGGACGGTGTCCGGGAGGGTCCACCAGGCGGCGGGGTTTTCGTGCTGCGGCGGGCCATCGAGGCTGCTGCTCCTTCACGTACCGGATCGGGAACTGACGCCGACCATTGTGGACCGTCCCACTGACAGGACCGACCGCGACCCGGGAACTTCGCCAGGTGTCAGCCCGCTTGCATACAGTGGCAGTGCTGGGAAGACACCCAACAGCATCGCGATCGAAGGGACGTACATGCCCATGGGTCACACGGCCACAGCGCAGGCCGGTTCAGGCGGCCTGACAGCGACGGAGCACCGGCTGGCCAATGGCCTGCGTGTGGTGCTCTCCGAGGACCACCTGACCCCGGTCGCCGCGGTCTGCCTCTGGTACGACGTGGGCTCGCGCCACGAGGTCAAGGGCCGTACCGGACTGGCCCACCTCTTCGAGCACCTGATGTTCCAGGGCTCGGGGCAGGTCAAGGGGAACGGCCACTTCGAGCTGGTGCAGGGCGCCGGTGGCTCGCTCAACGGCACCACCAGCTTCGAGCGCACCAACTACTTCGAGACGATGCCCACCCACCAGCTGGAGCTGGCGCTCTGGCTGGAGGCGGACCGGATGGGCTCGCTGCTCGCCGCCCTGGACGACGAGTCCATGGAAAACCAGCGGGACGTCGTCAAGAACGAGCGCCGCCAGCGCTACGACAACGTGCCGTACGGCACGGCGTTCGAGCGGCTGACCGCCCTCTCCTACCCGGAGGGCCACCCGTACCACCACACCCCGATCGGCTCGATGGCCGATCTGGACGCGGCGACCCTCGACGACGCCCGCGCCTTCTTCCGTACGTACTACGCCCCGAACAACGCCGTGATCTCGGTCGTCGGCGATATCGACCCGGAGCAGACGCTCGCCTGGATCGAGCGGTACTTCGGCTCCATCCCCGCCCACGACGGCAAGCAGCCGCCGCGCGACGGCTCCCTCCCGGAGGTCATCGGGAAGCAGCTCCGCGAGGTCGTGGAGGAGGATGTGCCCTCCCGCGCGCTGATGGCCGCCTACCGGCTGCCGCACGACGGCACCCGTGAGGCCGACGCCGCGGACCTGGCGCTCACCGTGCTCGGTGGCGGCGAGTCCTCCCGGCTGCACAACCGCCTGGTGCGCCGGGACCGTACGGCCGTCGGGGCCGGGTTCGGACTGCTGCGACTGGCCGGCGCGCCGTCGCTCGGGTGGCTGGACGTGAAGACCTCGGCCGGGGTGGAGATCCCGCAGATCGAGGCCGCCGTCGACGAGGAGCTGGCCCGGTTCGCCGAGGAGGGCCCCACGCCGGAGGAGATGGAGCGCGCCCAGGCACAGCTGGAGCGCGAGTGGCTTGACCGGCTGGGCACTGTCTCCGGCCGCGCCGACGAACTGTGCCGCTACGCGGTGCTGTTCGGTGACCCCCAGCTCGCGCTGACCGCAGTGGAGCGGGTCCTCGACGTCACCGCCGAAGAGGTGCGGGACGTCGCGCGGGCCCGACTGCGCCCCGACAACAGGGCGGTGCTGGTGTACGAGCCGGTCGCCGAGGCCGACGCGACCGAGCAGAGCGACGAGGAAGAAGGGGCGGACCAGTGACCGACGCCGTCGAGCCGTTGACCGCGATGCAGTTCCACCCGCAGCCGACCGCGGGGGAGGCCAGGCCGTGGGCGTTCCCCGCCCCCGAGCGCGGCACCCTGGACAACGGCCTGACCGTACTGCGCTGCCACCGTCCCGGCCAGCAGGTCGTGGCGGTCGAGATCTCCCTCGCCGCGCCCCTCGAAGCCGAGCCCGACGGTGTCGACGGAATCGCCACGATCATGTCGCGGGCCCTGTCCGAGGGCACCGACCAGCGCTCGGCCGAGGAGTTCGCGGCCGAGCTGGAGCGCTGTGGCGCCACCCTCGACTCGCACGCGGACCACCCCGGTGTGCGGGTCTCGCTTGAGGTGCCGGTCTCCCGGCTGCCCAAGGCGCTGGGGCTGCTCGCCGAGGCGCTGCGCGCGCCCGCCTTCCTCGACACCGAGATCGAGCGGCTGGTGCGCAACCGGCTGGACGAGATCCCCCACGAGCTGGCCAACCCCGGCCGCCGCGCGGGCATGGAGCTGTACAAGCACCTCTTCCCGTCCTCGCTGCGGATCTCCCGTCCCCGGCAGGGCACCGAGGAGACGGTCTCCCGGATCGACTCCAAGGCCGTACGGGCGTTCTTCGACGCCCATGTGCGGCCCGCCACCGCCACGGCGGTGATCGTCGGCGATCTCACCGGGGTCGACCTCGACGCCGTCCTCGCGGACACCCTCGGGGCCTGGACGGGCGACACCGCCGCGCCCCGCCCCGTACCGCCGATCACCGGCGACGACACGGGCCGCGTGATCATCGTGGACCGGCCGGGCGCGGTGCAGACCACGCTGCTGATCGGCCGGATCGGGCCGGACCGGCACGACCGGGTGTGGGCGGCCCAGGTGCTCGGCACCTACTGCCTCGGCGGCACCCTCACCTCCCGGCTGGACCGGGTGCTGCGGGAGGAGAAGGGCTACACCTACGGCGTACGGGCCTTCGGGCAGGTGCTGCGTTCCGCGCCCGACGGGTCGGGCGCCGCGCTGCTCGGCATCAGCGGTTCGGTGGACACGCCCAACACCGGTCCGGCGCTGGAGGACCTGTGGAAGGTGCTGCGCACGCTGGCGGCCGAGGGGCTCACCGACCCCGAGCGCGATGTCGCCGTGCAGAATCTGGTGGGGGTGGCCCCGCTGAAGTACGAGACGGCGGCCTCCGTCGCGGGCACGCTGGCCGACCAGGTCGAACAGCACCTCCCGGACGACTACCAGGCGCTGCTGTACCAGCGGTTGGCCGAGACGGGCACCGTGGAGGCGACGGCCGCGGTCGTCAACGCCTTCCCGCAGGACCGGTTGGTGACGGTGCTGGTGGGTGACGCGGCGCAGATCGCGGAGCCGGTCAGGGCCCTCGGGATCGGCGAAGTGACGGTCGTCACAGGCTGACTGACGCCGCCCCCGCTGGCGCCGCGGCGGCACGGGACTGTGGAACCCCGGCACCTGACGGTGTCGGGGTTCTGTCATATGACCGTTTTGGGTGTTAGTTGACCGTCTGGCCTGTGGCATGTCCAACAAAACCGGCCCGGTGTTTGGTGATCGAAAGTCGTGCCGCTTAGCGTCAGTGCGGCTGTTCGCCGGTCGTACGCCGCAACCGCGGCACGGACAGCCATCGCCGAATCCCCACGGGCGTGAGCCCGGGGAACCGGGGACCCAGTCCCTCTGGGGTGAATCGGACACCTTCGCACCACGCGGAGGGGCCCGTAGGAGACCTTCCTGCTCCGAACCCGTCAGCTAACCCGGTAGGCGAGAAGGAAGGAAAGGAACAGCCTCTTCATGGCGTTCGCCCGTTCCACCGGGAAACACCGTGCCCCGGGCCGTATGACGCGCAAGAGCGCGAGCATCGCCGGTGTCTGCACCCTCGCCACCACCGGCGTCGTCGGAACCCTCGCGTCCCCCGCGTTCGCCGCCGAGACCGGCACCACCGGGGTCGAGGACACCGGGATGACGCAGATCCTGACCGAGGAGATCCTCACCGCGGAGACCCTCGCCGCCGAGGTCGCCGACCAGGCCGCCGCCCAGAAGCAGGAGGCCGCCGACGCCGTCGCGCGGGCGAAGCGGATCGCGGACGAGGCCCAGCGCAAGGCCGAGGCCCGCGCCCAGGAGATCCGCGAGGCCAAGGAGCGCGCAGCGCGCGCCGCCGAGCGCGAGCGGCTCGCCTACCGGCTCCCGGTCGCGGGCTCCGGCGTCTCCACCGACTACGGCACCGGTGGCTCGCTCTGGTCCTCCGGTAGCCACTCCGGCATCGATTTCCACGCCTCCTCCGGCACCACCGTGATGGCCGTCGGCGCGGGCACCGTCGTGGAGGCCGGCTGGGGCGGCGCGTACGGCCAGAACGTCGTGCTGCGGATGCAGGACGGCTCGTACACGCAGTACGGGCACCTGTCGGCGGTCACCGTCGCCGTCGGGCAGAGCGTCATGCCGGGCGAGCGGATCGGCCTCGCGGGCTCGACGGGCAACTCCACCGGACCGCATCTGCACTTCGAGGCCCGTACCGGCGCCGAGTACGGGACGGACATCAATCCGGTCTCCTATCTGCGCGCCCACGGCGTGAAGGTCTGACACCCGCGCCCTGCACCGGCCGCCGCGCGCCCCCGCGCGACACCGCCCGCTCCGTACCGAGGACCCTGGCAGCTCCGCGCCGGGGTCCTCGGCCTTTCGTTGGGTTCGTTGGGTTTGTCGGGTCTGCGGGGTCGCCAGGTTTATCGGATCAGTCGGATCAGGTCGACCGGAATGTATCCATGGCCGGAAGAGGACTTCCCTGTCTATGGGGCTATGGGTCTATGAGTCTGTGGGGCTATGGGTGACCGTCCCTATCGGCAAACGCCGACCGTTGGCATAGAGTCGCCGAATGCGTTTCCAGTGACGGCGTTTCACGCGGATTACAGCGGAGGTTCGGTCATGCGCATTCCCGCGCAGTCGGTGAGTACGGCGATCCGCGACGACATCGTCTCCGGTGTGTTCCGACGCGGCGAGCGGCTCGCCGAGGAGCAACTGGCGCGGCGCTACGGAGTCTCCCGGGTTCCCGTGCGCGAGGCCCTGCGGACCCTGGAGGCGGAGGGCTTCGTCGTCACCCGGAGGCACGCCGGCGCCTGCGTCGCCGAACCCACCGAGCAGGACGCCGTCGACCTGCTGGAGGTCCGTGCCCTGCTGGAGCCGCTGGGGGCGGCGCGGGCCGCCGTGCGTCGGACCGAGGCTCATCTGAAGGTGCTGCGGGGCTTGGTGCGGCTGGCCCAGGACCGGGCGCGGCGAGGCCAGGGGGAGGACCTACGGGCGTTCGGCGGCTGGTTCCAGGAGACCCTCGCACATGCCTCCGGCAGCCCCGGGCTGACTGCACTGCTCACTCAGCTCCGGCACCGGATCGCCTGGATGTACGTCGTGGAGCCGTCGGCCGGGTCCGTTGAGTCCTGGGCGGAGCGCGGCGCGATCGTGGACGCGGTGGCGCGCGGGGACGCGGACCGGGCGCGGGCGCTGAGCGCGGCGCACGCCGCGCGGACGATGGGGGCGCACCGGTTGCGCACTCCCGACCCGGCGGTGGTTTCGCAACATGCCGTAAACACGAGGAGTGCCCGCCATTAACAGTCACGGCGTATACAAAGACGGTGTGCCGTTCGGCGGGGGGTATTCGTGGGTCGATCGTGAATGCGGGATGAATTCAACAGAATGCGGACGGGCGGGCGGGCGCGACCGTGATGCGATTCGCGTCGCCCGGATTCCGCTGAGGGATATTGTGGCGGCCCGCCCGGAATTCCTTGGGAGGGTGCGAAGGTGCGCGAGTCCGCCCGGGGGTGTCGGCGGGTGTGCGGGTACCCCGGTCGAGGGCACCGGCCGCGCCCTGTTCTCCCGGTGTGCCCCCGGATCGGGTGCGTACGGCGGGTGCGTCGGAAGTCTCCGCGGGCGCGGGTGCGGGACCGTCACCGCGGGCGGGGGTGCCCGTCCGTCACCGCGGTCGGCCGGGAACGCGACGGAGCCGCGGTGTGCCGGGAACACGACGGAGCCGCGGTCTCCCCACAGGGGTTCCGCGGCTCCGGGCGACCCGGGGTGAGGCGGTGGGTCAGACCGTCTCGGGGAGCTCGTTGAGGCCCTCGGCCACCAGCTTGGCCAGTCGGTCCAGAGCGGCGTCGGCACCGTCCGCGTCGGAGGCGAGCACGATCTCCTCGCCGCCCTGCGCGCCCAGGCCGAGCACGGCCAGCATCGAGGCGGCGTTGACCGGGTTGCCGTCGGACTTGGCGATCGTGACCGGCACGCCGGAAGCCGTCGCGGCACGGACGAAGATGGAAGCGGGTCGGGCGTGCAGGCCCTCGGCCCAGCCGACGTTGACGCGGCGCTCAGCCATTGTGTTGCCCCTCGGGTCTCAGCGGTCAAGACTTTCTGGTTGTCTAGACCAGTCTCTCATGGTGCGGCACCTCCCATGGTGCGGCACCGGGCGACCCCACGTCGGGGGGTACGGCAGGGTGCGGGGGAGTGGGGCGGGGTGTGGTGGGGGCACGGCGGAGTGACCTTCGGACCCCTGACCCCTGGCCCCCGACACTCGCACCGCGTGCGCGGGCGGCACGCGGTGCGGACGGTGTCGATGGGGTTTCCCGGTCCCGGCCGTGCGACGCCCGGACGGGCCCTTCGGCCCGCCCTGGTGGGGGAGCTTCGGCCCCGGAGGCGGGGCCGGCCGGCCCCGCCTCCGGATGTCCTGCCCCGGGCGGCCACCGCGACGCCCGGTCGCGCCGTACGCTTTCCGTTATGCGGACCCAGCCGGAGCATCCCTACCCCGATCACTGGGAAGCGGACGTGGTGCTGCGTGACGGGGGAACCGCACGCGTCAGACCCATCACCACCGAGGACGCCGAACGGCTCGTCAACTTCTACGAGCAGGTCTCGGACGAGTCGAAGTACTACCGCTTCTTCGCCCCCTACCCCCGGCTCTCCGCCAAGGACGTCCACCGTTTCACCCACCACGACTACGTGGACCGGGTGGGCCTCGCGGTCACCGTCGGCGGGGAATTCATCGCGACCGTCCGCTACGACCGGATCGACGGCCGGGGCCACCCGGCGAGCGCGCCCGCCGACGAGGCCGAGGTCGCCTTCCTCGTCCAGGACGCCCACCAGGGGCGCGGGATCGCCTCCGCGCTGCTCGAACACATCGCGGAGGTCGCCCGGGAGCGGGGCATCCGGAGGTTCGCGGCCGAGGTGCTGCCCGCCAACAACAAGATGATCAAGGTGTTCCGGGACGCCGGATACACCCAGCGGCGCAGCTTCGAGGACGGCTCGGTCCATCTGACGCTCGATCTCGAACCCACCGCCGAGTCCCTCGCCGTCCAGCGCGGCCGGGAACAGCGCGCCGAAGCGCGCTCCGTCCAGCGGCTGCTGGCGCCCGGCTCGGTGGCGGTCATCGGCGTCGGACGCGCGCCCGGCGGGGTCGGGCGGACGGTGCTCCGCAACCTCCTCGGCACGGGATACACCGGCCGCGCCTACGCGGTGAACCGCGCCTTCGGCGACGAGTGGCACGAGGTGGCGGGCGTACCGGCCTTCCGCTCCGTCGGTGAGATCGTCGCGGAGACGGGCGAGCCGGTCGATCTCGCGGTCGTCGCCGTGCCCGTCGAACGGGTGCCGGAGGTCGTGGCCGACTGCGGCGAGCACGGGGTGCGGGGACTCGTCGTCATCTCGGCCGGCTACGCGGAGAGCGGTGCGGACGGCCGGCGGCGCCAGCGGGAACTGGTGCGGCAGGCCCGCTCGTACGGGATGCGGATCATCGGCCCGAACTCGTTCGGGATCATCAGTACGGCCCCGGGGGTGCGGCTCAACGCATCACTCGCGCCGCACGCCCCGGAGCCCGGCCGGATCGGTCTCTTCACCCAGTCCGGGGCCATCGGCATCGCCCTGCTGTCGGGACTGCACCGGCGCGGAGCCGGCCTGTCGACGTTCATCTCCTCCGGGAACCGCGCGGACGTCTCCGGCAACGACTTCCTCCAGTACTGGTACGAGGACCCGGACACGGACGTCGCCCTGCTCTATCTGGAGTCGATCGGGAACCCCCGCAAGTTCAGCAGGCTGGCCCGGCGCACGGCGGCGGTGAAGCCCGTCGTGGTGGTGAAGGGGGCGCGCCACAGCGGGAGCGAGCCCCCGGGGCACGCGGTACCGGTCACCCGGATCCCGGACGCGGCGGTGGGCGCGCTGCTGCGCCAGGCCGGCGTGATCCGTGTCGACACGGTCACGGAGCTGATCGACGCCGGACTGTTGCTGGCCGGACAGCCGCTGCCGGCGGGGGGCCGGGTGGCGATCCTCGGCAACTCCGAATCGCTCGGGCTGCTGACGTACGACGCGTGTCTGGCGGAGGGGCTGCGCCCACTGCCCCCGCTCGATCTGACGACGGAGGCGACCCCGGCCGACTTCCGGAACGCGCTCGGCCGGGCGCTGGCCGATGACGGCTGCGACGCGGTGGTGGTGACCGCGATTCCCTGGGTGGGGGAGAACGGTGCCACGGAGTCGGGCGACGGCGAGGTCCTGGCGGCGGCGCTGCGGGAGGCGGCCGCGGGGTCCCCGGCGAAGCCGGTGGCGGTGGTCCATGTGGAACTGGGCGGACTGGCGAGCGCGCTCGCGGCCGTGAAGCCGGCGGCGAAGCCAGCGGTGCCGGGAGTGAAGGCGGGAACGCAGGCGGAGGCGGCGGCCCGCCGCGCCCCGGCCGCTCCCGAACGCCCACACCAGCCCCCCGGCCTCGGCACGGCCCCCGACTCCAGCACCGGCGGCACCGCCCCTTCGCCCGCCGGCCCTTCGTCCACCGCCCCTTCGTCCGCCGGCCGCTCCGGCGCCCCCGCCGCCGCCACCCCCGGCGGGGCCGAGGCGCCCCCGGCAGCCCCCGGCAGCCGTCGTATCCCCACCTACCCCGCCGCCGAGCGGGCCGTCCGGGCGCTCTCCCAGGCCGTCTCGTACGCCCAGTGGCGTCGGCACGCCGCCGAACCCGGCCGGGTGCCCGAGTACGACGACATCGACGAGAACGGCGCCGCCGCCCAGATCGAGCGGCTGCTCGGCAGTGGCGGCGGTGGCACCCTCCCCGCCGCCGACGCCCTTGAGCTGCTCGCCCGCTACGGGATCCTGGTGCGGCCCACCCTCCCCGCGCCGGACCCCGAAGCCGCCGTGCACGCGGCCGGCCTGCTCGGATACCCGGTGGCCCTCAAGACCACCGCCCCCCATCTGCGCCACCGCGCCGACCTCGGAGGCGTCCGGCTCGACCTCGCGGACGAGGCGCAGCTCCGGCAGGCGTACACCGAGCTGACCGACCTCCTCGGCAAACCCCTGGAGCTCCAGCCCGTCGTCCAGGCCATGGCGCCCCGGGGCGTCGACACCGTCGTCCGCGCCGTCATCGATCCCGCCGTCGGCGCCGTGCTCTCCTTCGGGCTCGCCGGAGCCGCGTCCGAGCTGCTCGGCGACACCTCCCACCGGCTCGTGCCCGCCACCGACCGCGACGCCGCCGAGCTGATCAGGGCCATCCGTACCGCCCCCCTGCTCTTCGGCTGGCGCGGCTCGTCGCCGGTGGACACTCCCGCCCTCGAAGAGCTGCTCCTGCGGGTATCACGACTCGTCGACGACCATCCGGAAGTGGTGGGAATCAGTCTTGAACCCGTCGTCGTGGCTCAGCACGGCCTCTCCGTGCTCGGCGCGTCCGTACGGCTGGCGCCCCCGGCCACCTTCACTGACCTGGGCCCGCGCCGACTGCCCAGCTACTGAGCCGGACTGAGCGCTCGACGCCCCGGAGGCCCCGTAGGATGGACCGTATGGCGAAGACCGGTACGACGACCCAGGGGCTGCGCGCGGCGATCGAGCGCAGCGGCTACTACCCGGCTCTCGTGGCCGAGGCGGTGGAGGCCGCTGTCGGTGGCGAGCAGATCGCGTCGTACCTCGTGCACCAGGAGACCACGTTCGACGCCAACGAGGTGCGTCGTCATGTCACGGTCCTCGTCCTCACCGGCAACCGCTTCATCGTCAGCCACACTGACGAGCAGGCCGCCGACTCCAGCTCCCCGACGCCGTACGCGACGACCTCCACCGAATCGGTCAAGCTCGGCCGGATCTCCTCCGTCGTCGTCAGCCGGGTCGTCGCCAATCCGGAGTCGTACACCCCCGGCACCCTGCCCCGCGAGGTCGTGCTCACCATCGGCTGGGGCGCGGTCGCGCGCCTCGACCTGGAGCCCGCTGCCTGTGGTGACCCCAACTGCGAGGCCGACCACGGCTACACCGGCAACTCCACCGCCGACGATCTGAGTCTGCGGGTCAGCGAGGCGGGTGACGGTCCGGACACCGTCCGGCAGACCCTCGCCTTCGCCCAGGCACTCTCCGAGGCGACCGCGGCCACCGGCACCACCCGCTGATGGTGCTGCCCGCGACGGCGGCCCTCTGGCCGGACGACCCCGAACCCCTCGCCGTCGAGACGGCACCCGTCCCCGAGTACGGCACCGGCTCGCTCGCCGATCTGCTGCCGACCCTCGCGGCCGGTCAGGGGGTGCCGGGCCTCACCGCCCGGATCGCCGAGTTGGCCCCGGCCGACCGGAACTGCGTCTTCCTGATCGACGGCCTCGGCTGGCAGCAGATCAAGGACCATCCCGACGAGGCCCCCTACCTCAACTCCCTGCTCCACACCTCGCGCGGCAACACCGGCCGGCCCATCACCGCGGGCTTCCCGGCCACCACGGCCACCTCGCTCGCCTCCGTCGGTACGGGACTGCCGCCGGGCACCCACGGACTGCCCGGCTACACCGTGCGCGATCCGGCGACCGGCGCGCTGATGAACCAGCTTCGGTGGAAGCCGTACACCGACCCACGGGTCTGGCAGCCGTATCCGACCGTCTTCCAGCTCGCCCACGCCGCCGGGGTGCACACCGCCCAGGTGTCGTCCCCCGCCTTCGCGCAGACGCCGCTCACCAAGGTCGCGCTGAGCGGCGGCGGATTCCACGGCAGGCTCAGCGGTGAGGAGCGGATGGACCTGACGGCCGCGCAACTCGCCGCCGGTGACCGTTCGCTGGTCTACACGTACTACAGCGAGGTCGACGGCAAGGGCCACCGCTTCGGTGTCGACTCCGATGCCTGGCGCGGTCAGCTCATGTATGTCGACCGGCTGGTCCGGCGTCTCGCCGAGCAACTGCCGCCCCGCTCGGCGCTCTACGTGACCGCCGACCACGGCATGATCGACATCCCCTTCGACGAGGAGTCGCGGATCGACTTCGACGAGGACTGGGAACTGCGCGCCGGAGTCGCCCTCCTGGGCGGCGAGGGCCGGGCCCGCCATGTGTACGCGGTCGAGGGCGCCGAGGCCGATGTGCTCACCGTCTGGCGCGAGGTGCTGGGCGACCGCTTCTGGGTGGCGAGCCGTGCGGAAGCCGTCGCGGCGGGTTGGTTCGGCCCGTCGGTGGACGAGCGGGTGCTCGGCCGTATCGGCGATGTGGTCGCCGCGGCCTGCGACGATGTGGTGATCACGGCCTCCGTCCGGGAGCCGAACGAATCGGCGATGGTCGGGATGCACGGCTCCATGACCCCGGTCGAGCAGCTCGTGCCGCTGATCGAGGTCCGCACCTAGAGGTCCGCTCCCAGAGATCAGTTCCCAGAGTCAGCTCCCGGGAAGCGCGTCCCTAGGCGTTCTTCTCGTTCCGCCGCCCGCCGTCCTCGTCTCCGCGTGGATCCCGTACGATCCCGTAGTTCCCCGAACCAGATGCCGAAAGGTCCTCAACCTCCCATGTCCGAACTGGCATTCTTCTCCGGGACCATGGACTGCGGGAAGAGCACTCTGGCCCTCCAGATCGGACACAACCGTTCGGCGCGCGGCCTCGCGGGTCTGATCTTCACCCGGGACGACCGGGCGGGCGAGGGCAAGCTCTCGTCTCGGCTGGGCCTGGTCACCGACGCGGTCGAGGCCCGCGAGGGCATGGACCTGTACGCGTATGTGGTCGACCACCTCTCGCGCGGCGGCCGGGCGGACTATGTGATCGCGGACGAGGCGCAGTTCCTCGCTCCGGAGCAGATCGACCAGCTCGCGCGGATCGTGGACGAGCTGGGTCTTGACGTCTTCGCCTTCGGCATCACCACGGACTTCCGTACCAAGCTGTTCCCCGGCTCACAGCGGCTGATCGAGCTGGCCGACCGGATAGAGGCGCTTCAGGTCGAGGCCCTCTGTTGGTGCGGTGCCCGCGCCACGCACAACGCCCGGACGGTGGGCGACGAGATGGTGGTCGAGGGTGAGCAGGTCGTCGTCGGGGATGTGAACCGGCTGGCGGGTGAGGTCGGTTACGAGGTGCTCTGCCGGCGCCATCATCAGCGCAGGGTGACCAGCGCTGTCGCGCGTGCGGGCGTCCTCTCGCCGGACGTGCTGCCGGTGACTCCCTCCTGACCCGCGGGTCGGTGGGGCGGTGGGATGGCGGCTCCGTCGGGGCGGCGGGTGAGTTTCACTGTCGGGCCGTCGGGCGGGGCGTGGCGCGGGCCGTTCCGTCGGATCGGTGGGCCGTCGGGCGGGGCGTGGCGGGCCGTGATGCTTGCCGGGCCTTCGGCAAGGTGGGCGGTTCGCGGTCGCGGGTCGGGTGCCCGGGACGGCGGTACGGCCAGGACGCCTTTGTCCTCGCCGGTCACACCACTGGTACGGGCATCGCCCGGTCGAACCCTGGACCCGTGCGGCGGTGGTTCCGGTGGAGGCCCGGATCGACCTGCCTTCCGGCGGCGGTGCCGGAATCGGGGCCGGGACGGGCTACCCGGGAGACCGGACGACGGTGAAGATCGCCCCCTCCGGGTCGGTGACCACCGCGATACGACCCTGGGGGCTCTCCTGGGGCGGCTTCAGCACCCGTCCGCCCAGCTCGGTCAGGCGTACCGCCACCCCGTCGGGGTCCTCGACCTCGAAGAAGGTCATCCAGTACGTGCCGCGGTCGCGGGGCAGCGACCGGCCGAACCCGCGCAGCGCGGCGACCGGCCGGTCTTCCAGGCGCAGGATCACATGGTCGGGGTCCGGACCGGCGTCGGGGTCGGCTGGCTCCGGCGTGAAGCCGAAGACCGTCTCGTAGAACTTGCCGACCGTCGCGGTCCCGGTCGTCAGTAGCTCGTGCCAGACCGGGGTGCCGGGCGTGCCGCGCACCGCGATACCGCTGTGGGCGGAGGGCTGCCACAGACCGAACACGGCGCCCGCCGGGTCGGTCACGATCGCCATCCGGCCCGCGTCCGCGGCGTCCAGCGGCCCCACGCCCACGGTGCCGCCGCTGCATCTGACCGACTCCGCGGTGGCGTCGGCGTCATCGGTGGCCAAATAGGGCGTCCACGCGATCGGTAGGTCCCGGTCGGCCGGCAGCCGGCCGATGCCCGCCACCTCCTTCCCGTCGAGCAGGGCACGGACATAGGGGCCGAGTTGCTGTGGCCCGGGTGAGAACTCCCATCCGAACAGTTCGCCGTAGAAAGCCTGGGTCGCGTCAAGGCCGTGCACCATCAAGCTCACCCAACAGGGTGTGCCGGGTGTGTGCCGAGTCGCCTCGGTCATCGTCACTCTCTCCTCGGACCATCGTGGTGGTCGTACCGGGGGGACGGGGCGTGCCGTGTGCGGAAGGCTCTACGCCCCGTGCGAATGCTTCCATCCCCCGGGCTTCAGTGCGCCCCGGCCGCGCCGTAATTGGCGGGTTCCCGTTGGGGAAATGCCTCGGTTGTCATGTTGATTCCGATATGGCGACATTATGGAACGCGTGGTCGCCGCGCAAAGATGACCTTTATGAACCCCATCATCTCCGCGAACGGCCTCGCGGACGCACTGGCCGGGCCGCACCCGCCGATTCTTCTCGATGTCCGCTACCGGCTCGGTGGCCCGCACGGCCGGCCGGAGTACGACGCCGGCCATCTGCCCGGAGCCGTCTTCGTCGACCTGGACGCGGAACTCGCTGCCCCACCGGGGTCCGGCGGCCGTCATCCGCTGCCGGACCCGGAGGTATTCGGCGCGGCGATGCGCCGGGCCGGGGTGTCGGCGGGCACGCCGGTAGTGGTGTACGACGCGGCCCAGGGTTGGGGCGCGGCACGGGCCTGGTGGCTGCTGCGCTGGACGGGCCACCGGGACGTACGGGTCCTCGACGGTGGGTTCGCGGCCTGGACCGGCCCGCTGGAGACCGCCACGCCCGCGCCTGAAGAGGGTGATTTCAAGCCCGTGCCGGGCGCACTGCCGCTGCTGACCGCCGACACCGCCGCCGACCTGGCACGTTCGGGGCTGCTGCTGGACGCGCGGGCGGCCGACCGGTACCGGGGCGAGGTCGAGCCGATCGACGCCGTGGCCGGTCATATTCCGGGGGCCGTGTCGGCGCCGACGACAGAGAACCTCGATCAGTCCGGGCGCTTCCTGCCGCCCGAGCGGCTGGCGGCCCGGTTCGCCGCGCTGGGCGCCGGTGACGGCAGCGGGGTGGTCGGCGTCTACTGCGGTTCGGGGGTCTCCGCCGCGCAGCAGGCCATCGCCCTGGAGCTGGCGGGGTTCACCCCGGCGCTGTACGCGGGCTCATGGTCGGAGTGGTCGCGGGACTCCTCGCGCCCGGTCGCCACCGGGCCGGAGCGCGGCTGACGGAGGTGCCCCCGCCCGGACGGACGGTGCCGCGGGAGGCGGCCGGTCGCACTCGACGCCAAGCTGGGACGGAGAGGCCGAGCTGGGCAGAAGAAGAGACACCGGAAGAGACACCGGAAGCAGCTCCGGGTGGCGAGACCGGGCGAGAAGGAGGCGGCCATGACGACGGGCGGACCGACGGGTGACGGATCCGCGGGTGGCTCATCCGCGGGGGACCGGTCAGCGGGCGACCCGCCCGCGGGCGAGCGGTCGGGCCGACCGTCCGGGGGATCGCCGGCCGGAGCGTCCGACGGACCGGCGACCGCCCCCGGCCCCGCCGCCGACGCCGAGACCGGAGCGGCGGCTGGAGCGGGGGTGGAGAAGGTGGCCGCCCCCGACGATCTGTCGGCGTACGACGGTGACCCGAGCCCCCCGCGCTGTCTGGTCACCGGCGCCACCGGATACATCGGCGGCCGGCTGGTGCCCGAACTGCTCGCGGCGGGTCACCCGGTGCGCTGTCTCGCCCGCTCCCCGGAGAAGCTCCGCGATCTACCGTGGTCGGGAGAGGTGGAGCAGGTCAAGGGCGATGTCCTGGACGCGGACTCCGTCCGAGCCGCGATGCGGGACATCGATGTCGCCTACTACCTGGTCCACGCCCTGGGCACCGGATCACGCTTCGAGGAGACCGACCGCCGCGCAGCCCGGGTCTTCGCCGAACAGGCACAGGCGGCCGGGGTGCGCCGGATCGTCTACCTCGGCGGTCTCACACCGTCGGACGTCCCCCGCGAGCGGCTCTCCCCGCATCTGCGCTCCCGGGCCGAGGTCGGCCAGATCCTCCTGGACTCCGCCGTCCCCACCACGGTCCTGCGTGCCGCCGTGATCATCGGTTCCGGTTCGGCCTCCTTCGAAATGCTGCGCTACCTCACCGAACGACTCCCGGTGATGGTGACACCGAGCTGGGTGCGGACCCGGATTCAGCCGATCGGCGTAAGGGACGTCCTGCGCTATCTCGTCGGCTCGGCCCGGATGCCGCAGGACGTGAACCGCGCCTTCGACATCGGCGGTCCGGATGTCATCACCTACCGGGACATGATGGTCGGCTACGCGGACATCGCCGGGCTGCGCAAGCGACTGATCGTGCCGGTCCCGGTGCTCACGCCCCGGCTGTCGAGCCACTGGGTCGGACTGATCACTCCCGTACCCCACTCGATCGCCCGGCCGCTCACCGAGTCATTGCGGTACGAGGTCGTCTGCGCCGAGCACGACATCGCGCGGTACGTCCCCGATCTGCCCGGCCGGCCGCTCGCCTTCCGGGCCGCCCTGCGGCTGGCGCTCCAGCGGGTCGGCGACGCGCAAGTCACCACGCGCTGGTCGTCGGCCTCGCCGCCGGGCGCGCCCAGCGATCCCCTGCCGACGGACCCGGACTGGGCGGGCGGGAGTCTCTACGCCGACCGGAGGGAGCTGGTCGTCGACGCCTCACCCGCCGCCCTGTGGCGGGTGATCGAGGGCATCGGCGGTGAGAACGGCTGGTACTCCTTCCCGCTGGCCTGGGCGGTACGGGGGTGGCTGGACCGGTTCGTCGGCGGTGTGGGTCTCCGGCGCGGCCGGCGCGACGCCCAACGCCTGCGGGTGGGGGACTCGCTGGACTTCTGGCGGGTGGAGGAGATCGACCCCGGGCGGCTGCTGCGGCTCCGGGCGGAGATGCGGCTGCCGGGGCTGGCCTGGCTGGAGATGTCTGTGGACGACGACGGACAGGGGCGGACCCGGTACCGGCAGCGCGCCCTGTTCCACCCGCGGGGGCTGCTGGGGCACGCCTACTGGTGGAGCGTG
Organism: Streptomyces sp. NPDC020965; assembly: GCF_044333555.1. NCBI lineage: Bacteria > Bacillati > Actinomycetota > Actinomycetes > Kitasatosporales > Streptomycetaceae > Streptomyces > Streptomyces sp. NPDC020965. The sequence continues at coordinate 386,069 of NZ_JBIRRE010000007.1, read as the reverse complement.
TCGCCGTTCCACGCGATCGTCTTCGGCGGGATGGCCCGCAATATCGCCCGTGCGGCGGGCGTCACGGCGGGCGTCACGGCGAGCGGGGAGAGCGTCGGAGAGGTGCCGACCGGGACGGCGGGCCGGCCACCGTCGGCGCCCCGCTGATCCGTGAGCCCCGCTGACCCGGGGGCTCACTGATCGGTGATTCCGGCTGATCCCGGGCCCCGCGGATCCGTGCGCCGCGCTGATCCCGGGGGCTCACTGATCGGTGAGCC
>NZ_JBIRRE010000007.1:0-385714 GCF_044333555.1 Streptomyces sp. NPDC020965 | reverse complement strand
CCCTGCTGATCCCGGGCCCTGCTGATCCCGGGCCCTGCTGATCCCGGGCCCTGCTGATCCCGGGCCCTGCTGATCCCGGGCCCTGCTGATCCCGGGCCCTGCTGATCCCGGGGCCGCGCTGATCGGTGATTCCGGCTGATCCCGGGCCCCGCGGATCCGTGCGCCGCGCTGATCCCGGGGGCTCACTGATCCGTGAGCCCTGCTGACCCCGGGCCGCGCTGAACCGTAAGTCCGGCTGATCCCGGGCCGCGCTGAGCGCACGCCGCGCTGATCCTCGCGCCGCGCTGATCTCGGACCCCGCTGCCCCGGGGCTCACTGAACCGTGAGCCCGACTGCCCCCGGGCGGGGCGACCGGGCCTTTCGGGTGGCTGGGCCTTCGGGTCCGTTCGGGCGGGTGGCCCCCAGCCGGGGGTGTCGCCCCTGTGCGTTCCCGTGACCCGTGGCCGTGTGGTGGACCCCGGGGAGTTCCCCGTGGTTACTGGTCCAGCGAGACGCAGACCTTGATCCGCTTGCCGACCGGGCGGCGCCTGACCTCGAAGCCCTCGCACACCGCGAGGACGATCTCCAGACCGTGCTGGCCCACCCGCCCCGGCTCGGCCGCGCGCGCCACCGGGAGGGCGGGGTTGGTGTCCCACACGCTGATCTCCATCAGCTCCCCGACCACCTCCAGGTCGAGCAGACAGGGCCCGGGTGCGTACTTGCACGCGTTGGTCACCAGCTCGCTGACGACCAGCTTCGCCGTCGCCACCGCCGAGACCGGGACCGGCGTACCGCCCCCGGCCCCCACCCGTGACAGGAAATCACCGGCGAAGGCGCGCGCCGACGCGATGCAATCCGGCGCTCCGTCGTAGCAGGCGCCGTCATAGTCGTGGCGGTCCCGGATGAGGTGGTTCCGGTCGTGCTGGTCCCGGCCGTCGCGGATGGCGGCGCCGTCGGGGGCGGAGTGGTCCCGAGCCGCGCCGTGGGCCGGGACATCACGGTGGTCGCCGTCCCGGTCGCCGTCCCGGGCTCCGCCGCGTACCCCGTCGTACCGAACCTCGTCGTCAAGCATGTAGCCGTACCGAACCCCGTAGTCGTACGTCCCGCCGTGGCGGACTCCACCGTCAGGAGCTCCGCCATGACGGATCTCGTCGAAGCGGCCACCGTCGGGGGGCACCTGCGCGGTGCCGGTACCACCGGCCCACGAGGGCGCTCGGACGGACAGTGCCTGGTCCCGTTCGGCCAGCCCGATGTTTCGCATAGTGCCCCCGTGCCCCTGTCGGTCGTCCGCGTACGGAAGTGTCCTCCGCGCTCCGCGGTTCTGCGCGTCTACCCCCGCGAATCCCTCTCACTCCCCCTCGCTCCGCCCCGCCGCGTCCGCCGCGTGTGTTGCGTGTCCCACACGACACGCGCAGCATGGAAGGAGAGGTTCGGCACGACCCGTGCGCGTGCGACGGCAGGAGGCGCCGAAGAGCGCCCCACGAGAACCTCACCGGCCCCGCCGCCGACCCGCGGCCGGGGGAGTAGTGGCCGCGGAGCCCGTCCAGACGCACAGCAGAGCTGTACCGGAGGGATGGATTCCCCATGGCTGACCAGCATTCCGCCGACGACACTCCACGGGTGGCCGGCCCCCCGCCACCGGGCGGGAAGGCGGCGCCGGGTGACGAGCCGGGCGACTCCCTCGCTTCCCCCGGGCCGCAGGCGTATGAGTTCATCGACGAGTTCGGCGGTCTCGGGAGCGCGTTCACCGATGCCGTGCACGCCATGGGTGCCGTGGGCCCGGACGTCGAGGACAACTATCAGCGTGCGCTGCGGGTCCTGCGCGAGTACCCCCCGGACGAGATCACCACCTTCGCGCGCAGGGGCTGGCAGTCCCTCCCGGAAGAGGCGTATCTCGACCGCTGGGGTCTGGTGCAACTGTTGACCGACCTCCGGCTGAGTGACGCCGCCGGCGTCCTCGCCGCCGTCGTGGCCACGCCCGTACCGCCCGAGCGTTCTCCTGGCGCCGATCACCGGCACTCCACGGTCGGGGAGGAGGTCGTGATCAGGACCACCGCGGTCGAGGGCCTGGCCCGGCTGGCCGCCGAGGGTGATCCGCGCGCGGTCGAGGCCCTCGTACGGCATCTGGACGACGACCAGCGCGGCGTGCGGGCCGCCTGTGTGACGGCCCTGCGCGGGCTGCCCGGCGGCGCACCGGTGGATCTGACGGAGCTGGTGCGCGAGGACGACCGGGATCTCCTGACGGCGCGGCGTCCCGACGTACGGGAAGTGCCGCAGGTCGGGCGGGTCGACTACGTCCTCCATCCGGGAGCGGGCGCCGACCCGCCGCCGCCACCGCGCTGACGCCACCACCGCGCTGACGCCCCCACCGTGCTGACCGGGAATCGGCCGTGGACGGTGCTGCGGGGAGGGATCGTGAGGGGGAGGGACGAGGAGGAGAGAGACCCATGGCCACCTGTTCAGCCACCGCGCCGGACCTCGATGTCTCCGGTGACAACTTCTACGCGCCGTTCTGGCAGGGCAGTCAGCCCCATGTGAGCTACTTCTGGAACACCTACGGATTCGCCGGCCAGAAGGCGTACTGGGACGACGGCTTCGGCTGGGACGACCCGAACAACATCATTCTGCCGCTGGGACGGACCTTCAACTCGCTCTGGCTGCTGACCTACTCGGCGCCGAACTATGAGAATGACTCGTACGAGCTGTCCATCCTGAGCTGGGGACGCCGGTACGTCCGCGAGAACATCCGCGTCCTGCGGGCGTTCTGCGGCGACGGTACGGCGGTGGCCACCTCCTTCAGCGACCGGGTGGAGCTGTACCTCGGCATGTGGTTCGACCAGGCGGTGCCCGACCGCGCCTCGACCTTCGTCCATGAGGCCCGTCATGTGGGCGGCAAGTCCCACAACGCCAACTTCCCGGCGGGTTCGGTGTTCGGCACGGGCGGTGGCGCTGACCAGGACTGGGCCTATGAGGGTGCCTGGATGTACGAGACGCTCTATCTGTGGTGGTTCGTCACGGACGGCACGCCCATCACCTCCGCCATGCGGGAGCGCGCCCGACAGCAGGGCAATCTCTATATCGACAATGCCTTCGCGGTTCGGCCGCCGTACCGGATCTGAATCCCGATCGCCCCCGGTCCGGCCCCGCGCGGATCGGACCCGTGACCCCACTCGTCCCTGATCCGGCCCCGCTCGTACCGGTCCGGATCCCGCTCGTACCGGCCCGTATCCCCGCGCGTACCGGTCCGGACCTCGCTCGTACGAGATCCGGATCCCGATCACCCGAGATCTGAACCCCGATCGCCGGTCACGATCTCATCAAGTCCGACCGGTGGCCGTTCTCCTAGACCCGTGCCCTCTGAAAGTATCGGGCTCGAAAGGGCTTTCGGGGGACCCAAGCGCCATGGGGCGGCGGAGACGTCGCGACCACACGCGCCTGCCCGGACGGCCGTACGGGGGTAGTACAGGGCAACAGGGGGCGTCCGGTGGCGGGGTTTCTGTTTCTCCGCGCACGCGGACATCGGCTGCTGCTGACGGCGGCGCTGCTCGCCGTCCTGCTGACCACCTCGGTCCTGGCCACCCTCGCCGCCTTCGCCGGCTCCGTCGGGGACGCCGGGCTGCGGCACGCGCTCAGCACCCGGGACGCGGCGGCGGCTTCGCTGATCATCACCGCCGAGAACCCCGGGCCGGACCGCGCGGCGGCCGCCCGCGACGCCCGGCGCGGTGCGCAGCGGTCCTTCGACGGACTGCCGCTGACCCTGCGCCAGTTCGACAACTCGGGGCCGTACTCACTGCCCCGCGCCCTCCAGCCGAAGGCCGCGCGCGGCGGCGAACCCGATCTCACCACCTTCGCCGCCGTGGACCGTTCACGAGTCCGACTGTCGGCGGGCTCCTGGCCCACGGCGGCGCCCGCGCAGCCCGCCACACCCGCGAAGTCCGCGAAGCCCGCCACACCCGCATCCGGGACGGCGGACGGTGTGGTCGGGGTCGCCCTCCACGAGGCGGCGGCGCGACAGCTCCGGCTCACCCCCGGCCCACGGGTGCTGTCCCTCGCCGACCGGCTGGGCGGACCCCCCGTGAAGATCCGGGTCACCGGCCTCTACCGGCCGGCCGACCGCGACGACCCGTACTGGCAACTGGACGAACTGGCCGGACGCGGGGTCCGCAAGGACGCCTTCACCACCTACGGCCCCCTGCTCACCGACCCCACTGCCCTCGCCTCCGGCCGGATCAGCCGGGGCGAGCTGGCCTGGCTCGCCACCGCCGACTTCACCACCTTCGGCGGCGACCGGCTCGACGCGCTGCGCACCTCCGCGAAGAACAGTCAGCGATACCTCGGCGACCAGCCCGCGCTGACCAGCCGGGTCGTCACCCGCACCGCGCTGCCCGAGGTGCTGGACCAACTGGAGCGCGCGCTCCTGGTCTCCCGGGCGACCCTGCTCATCGTCTCCCTCCAACTGGTACTGCTCGCCGGCTATGCGCTGTTGTTGGTGGCCCGGCTGCTCGGGACGGAACGCGAGAGCGAGACCCGCGTCCTGCTGGCGCGCGGCGCGTCCCGGGGTCGGATCGCCTCGCTCTCCGCCCTGGAAGCGCTCCTGCTCGCGGCCCCCGCCGCCATCTGCGCGCCACTCCTCGCCGGCCCGCTCACCCGGCTCCTCGCCGGACAGGGCCTGCTGGAGCGGATCGGGCTGCGGATCGACACCGCCCTGACGGTGGAGATCTGGTTGGTCGGGCTGGCCGTGGCGGTCGCCTGTGCGGCGGCCGTCGTCGCCCCCGCGCTCACCGCCACGCGCGCGCCCCGTGCCCGCGCACTACCCGCTCCGCTCCGCGCCGGTGCCGACCTGGGACTCCTCGTCGTGGCGGGGGTCGCCTACTGGCAGCTCGACCGGCGCACCTCCGGTGGCGGCGCGCTCAGCGGCACCGCCGGAGGCGAGGGGCGGCTCGGCATCGATCCGCTGCTCGTGGTGGCGCCCGCGCTGGCCCTGCTCGCCGGAACCGTCCTGGCGCTGCGGCTGCTCCCCCCGGCGGCGAAGCTCGCGGAACGGCGCGCCGCCCGGAGCCGGGGGCTCACCGCCCCGCTTGCGGGCTGGCAGCTCAGCCGCCGCCCACTGCGCGGCACGGGACCCGTACTGCTGCTGGTGCTCGCCGTCGCGATGGGGATGCTGGCGATCGGACAGGGCGCTTCCTGGGACCGCTCGCAGGACGATCAGGCGGACTTCCGGGCCGGTGCGCCGGTACGGGTCCTCGGCGGTGGCACCATCCAGCAGTTCGGACAGGGCGGTACGTACGACGGAATGCCAGGCGTACGGGCCGCGGTGCCCGCGGCCCGTACCGGAATGGGACTCTCCGGAGGCCGGCAGGCCACCGTGCTGGCCATCGACACGGCTCTCGCGGGCGACGGACTGCGCCCGCGCGCCGACCTCGCCGACGGCGATTCCGGACGGCTCATCGCCGCCCTCCATCCGCCGAAGACGCCCCGCGCCGGGGTGGTGATGCCGCCCGGCACCGCGCGGCTGGCCCTCGACGTCACGCTGAGCGCCCCCACCGACGATCCGTTCGGGCGCACCGACACCCCGGTCACGGTCACCGTCGAGGACCGGCACGGGGTGTCGTACCGGATCTCGCCGGAGAGCCTGCGGCCCGTCGGGGGCCGGCAGTCACTCACCGTCGACCTGGCGAAGGCAGCCGACGCGCCGGTGGGCAGGCCCGCCGAACCGCTCGCGCTGACGGCGATCGAATTCGACCAGATCGGCTACCCGGACCGGATCGTGCCGAAGCGGTTCACGGTCGGCGGGATACGGTCGATCGCCGCCGACGGCACCTCCCGGACGCTCATCCCGCCCCCCGACCTCGGCTGGCAGGGGAAGGCGACCGTCAACGTCGACCCGGTGCCCGGCAGGGAGACCAGGCCCGCCGTCACCGCCGCCCGCTCCGCCTCCGGGACGGCGCTCGACCTCGGCTACCACCTGGGCACGGCGGCCGTCGGCGACAGCTGGGGCCCCGAGCGCACCGTCACCGTCCGGGCGGCGGCCCGCCGCCCGGCGCCCACCGTCCCGGCCGCCCTGGCGACCGACCGCTTCCTGGAGTCCACCGCGGCCAAGGTCGGCTCCGTCATCGAGGTGCCGATGTCGGGCGGGCCGGTGAAGGTACGGATCGCGGGCGCCCTGCGGGCCATTCCGACGACGGGGGCCGCCCCTGTCGGCCCGACCACCACCAAGGCGACCGCCGTCGACGGCGGCGCCCTGCTGGTCGATCTGCGCGCGGTCAACCGCATCCTGGCCGACCGTGCCGACGCCGCCTTCCCGCCCACCGAGTGGTGGCTGTACACCCGGCCAGGCGCGGCGGAAGGCGTGGTGGCCGCACTGCGGGAGCGGGCCGAGATCGACCCGGCACAGATCCAGGTGCGCGACGAGATCGCCGCCGAACTGCACGACGATCCACTCGGCGCGGGCCCGCAGTCGGCGCTGCTCGCGGTGACCGGCGTGGCCGCCGCGCTCGCCGCGGTCGGCTTCGCGGTCGCCACCGCCGGGGCGCTGCGCGAGCGTTCGGCCGAGTTCGCCGTCCTGCGGGCGCTGGGCACGACCAGGCGCCGGCTCGCCCGGGTGCTCGCCGTCGAACAGTCGCTTCTCATCGGGGTCGCGCTGCTGATCGGACTCGCGCTCGGGGCGGTACTCACCCGTGCGGTCGTCCCCTTGATCGTGCTGACCGGGCAGGCCACCCAGCCGATCCCGGCGGTCCTGGTGGAACTGCCGCTCGGACGGGTTGCGCTGCTGATCGCGGGGGTGGCCGCGGCGCCCGTGGCGATCGTGGCGGCACTGGCGCTGCGCCGCGGCGATCCGGCGACGTCGCTGCGCGCACAAGGGGGCGAGTGAGATGGCCGACCACACGGACAGCTCGGACCCCACCGATCACGGCAGGGACAGAGCCAGAGGCGGAGACAGCGCCAGGAACGGGGACAGGGTGTCGCGCGACGGTACGGGAGGCGCGGCGCCGGCCGCCGACGCCGGTTCCGACCGCCCGAGCGGTCAGGCCGGTTCAGGTGCCCAGGCCGCGCCGGGTGACGGCCGGAGCGGTCAGGTCGGGCCCGGGGGAGGCCCCCGTGGCCGTCACCACGTGGACGCCGCGAGCCAGCCGGGCGGCCCGAGCGGTCAGGCCGGTTCAGGTGTCCGTTCAGGTGCCCAGGCCGTGCCCGGTGACAGTCGGAGCGGTCAGGTCGGGCCCGGGGGAGATCCCCGTGGCCGTCACCACGTGGACGCCGCGAGCCAGCCGGACGGCCCCCACCAGCCACCCCGTACCGACCGTACGGACGCCCCGGCCCACGCCGGCACCCCCGACGCTCTCGCCCCTCCCCACGCCGACGCCGCCAATGCCCGTCCCGCCGACCCGGCGCCCCGCGCCCCCGCCCGTCCTGCCGGGCGTCCCGCCGACCTGGACCGTCCCGCCGACCCGGCGCCCCGCGCCCCCGCCCGTCCTGCCGGGCGTCCCGCCGACCTGGACCGTCCCGCCGACCCGGCGCCCCGCACTCGTGCCCGTTCCGCCGGGCGTCCCGCCCGCCCGGTGCGGGCCGTCGCCCCCTGGGTCCGTACCCGGCTGCGCACCTCGCCGGGCCCCGCGCTCGCCCTGACGGCCCTGGTCCTGATCACCTCCTTCCTCGCAGCCGCCTTCCCGCGCGCGGTCGACACCTATGAAGCGGACGGCCTGCGCCATGAGCTGGCGGCGGCCGTCCCCGAGCGCAGCGCCCTCCGGTTCACCGTCGGGCCTCAGCCGGATGACGATCCCGAGGCCCGCGCCGACGCCCTGCGCCCCGAGACGTTGACCGAGCGGTACCGGCAGATCCAGAAGGGCCTGCCGGCGCCGCTCCGCGCCGACACCACGGAGTCGTCGTACGGGGTACGAATCACCAAGCCGGTACGGGCGGGCGACCGCTGGCTGCCCGAACTCGACGGCGGCCGCCCGGTCTTCACCCTCAGCGCCCCCGCCGCACTCGCCGAGAACTCCCGGCTCCGCGCCGGCCGGCTGCCCCGCCCAGCGCCCGATGGCGCGGACACGGTCGAGGCCGCCGTCACCACGGACACCGCCAAGACCCTGCGCGCCAAGGTCGGTTCGACGGTCCATCTGCCGCGGGCCGGTGACGCGACACCGCTGGCCATACGGATCACCGCCATCGTCGAGCCGCTCCGGCCCGAGCGGAGCAACTGGTCCTTCGAACCGGTCCTGCGGACACCCGCCCTGCGCTACACCCCGCCGCCGGTCACGTCGTACTGGCACGCGGGCCTGCTGCTGGCGCCCGGCACGGCGCCGGCCCTGCTCTCGGTGAGCTATGACACCGAGGCGTACTGGCGGGTCGCCGTCGACCCCGCCGCGCTGGACGCCAACGAACTGCCGCGCGCCGTCAAGGCCGTCGCCGCGCTCGAAAGCGGTCCGGCCCAGGTCGACCTCCGCACCGCCGTATCGCCGGGCCTGGAGACCGCCACTGACCTGGACGAGATCCTCCTCGGCTTCGACGGCATCCGGTCCTCGATCAGGCCGGTGGTCTCGGTCGCCGCGTTCGGCATCGGCACCGTCGCCGCCGTCGTCCTGCTGATGGCCGGGGGCCTCGCCGCCGCGCGACGGCACACCGAACTCTCCCTCGTCCGCGCCCGGGGCGGCTCGGTGCGCGGTATCGCCGGCCGGCTGCTGGCGGAGGTCGCCGTCCCGGTGCTCCCGGCCGCCGCGCTCGGCTACTGGCTCGCGCTCGTCCTGGTGCCCGGCGGACGGCCGCTGCCCGCGCTGCTGGCGGCCGGCGCGGTCGCGCTGATCGCCAGTGCCGCGCTGCCCCTGCGGGCCGTCTTCCTGACCCGTGGGTCACGCCCCCCGGCCGGGCGGGACGATCTCGTGCGGGCCCGGCCATCGCGCGGCCGCACGGTGGCCGAACTGACCCTGCTCGTCCTGACGGTGGCCGCCGTCCTCGCCCTGCGCCGCGGCGGCACCTCCGACGGCCAGGTGAACGAACTGGTCAGCGCCGCCCCCGTGCTGGTCGGCATGGTCGCCGCACTCCTTCTCGTACGGGTGTATCCGGTGCCCCTGCGGCTCGCGACGCTCCCCATGGCCCGGCGGCGCGGCGCGATCGGCTTCCTCTCCCTCGCCCGCGCCGGCCGCACCCCGGCCGCCGCCGCGCTGGTGCTCCTGGCGCTGCTGGTCGCCCTGACGACGGCCGCGTTCGGCGGTTCGGTGCTCGCCGGGGTCACCGAGGCGCGCGACCGGGCCTCGCTCGTCGTGGTGGGCGCGGACGCCCGGCTGGACGCCACCGAAGGGCTCCCGCCCGGCGCGGCCGACCGGGTCCGGAAGGTGTCCGGGGTCCGGGAGGTCGTCTCCGTGTACCGCGAGTTCGACGTGGAGATGCGGGACGGCGATCAGGACATCGTCACCCTGATCGCCGTCGAACCGGACGCCTACGCACGGCTGGCCCGCGCCACCGGCCTCGGCGGGTTCGACGCCGACGAGCTGCGGAAGCCGGCCGGGGGCTCCGACGCCCTGCCCGCCATCGCCTCACCGGCGGTCGCCGCGCGGTTGGGCGACGGACCGGTGTCGATCGGCTCCGTCGGCGGGCTCCTCACCGTCGAGCTGTCGGCGGTACGGGAGATCACCCCCGCCGCGTCCGACGGCGACTTCCTCATCGTGGACGCCTCCGGGCTGGCGGGCGAGCGGCCCGCCACCACCCTGCTGGTCTCCGGGCCCACCGCGTCCGGGTCCGGACTCGAAGCGGCGGTCCCCGCCGCGACCGTCACCCTGCGCGCCGCCGAACGCGCGGCGTTCACCGAGTCACCCGTGCAGACCGGCGCCGAACGGATCTACCTGGTGGCGGTGGCCGCCGGCGCCGGATACGCGGTCCTCGCCGTACTGCTCTCCCTGCTGCGGGCCGCGCCCGAACGGGCCGCGCTGCTCGCCCGGCTCCGCACGATGGGTCTGACCCGGCGCCAGGGCCGTCGACTGCTGATCCTGGAGAGCCTGCCGCAGACGCTGCTGGCGGGCGCCGGCGGCGCCCTGGTGGGCTGGGGGACGATCCATCTGCTCGCCCCCGGGGTCGACCTCGCCCGGCTCGCGCTGGCCGCACAGGGCCGGGTCGCCTCCCTCGGTCCCGTACGGCTGCAGCCCGACGCGTGGAGCCTGCTGCTGCCCGCGCTGGCCGTGGTGGTGATCGCGGCCGGAGTGGCCGCGGCGCAGGCATGGCTGAGCACCCGACGCACGACCACGACCGAACTCAGGGTAGGAGACCCGCGATGACCGAGTCCGCCACTCTCCAGGAGCTGGAGCGCCGGGCCGCGGCCCGGCGACAGAGCCCCGAGTACGGGCACGACGCGCTGATCACCTGCGACCGGCTGGTCCGGATCTTCACCGCTGACGGCGTCGAGGTGCAGGCACTCCAGGGGCTTGACCTGCTGGTCCGCAAGGGCGAGCTGATGGCCCTGGTCGGTGCGTCCGGCAGCGGCAAGTCGACGCTGATGAACATCCTCGCCGGCCTGGACGAACCGACCGCGGGCGCGGCGAAGGTGGCCGAGTGCGATCTGCTCGCGATGGGGGCCAAGGAACGGCTCCGGTACCGGCGTGAGGTGGTGGGCTTCGTCTGGCAGCAGACGGCGCGCAATCTGCTGCCGTATCTGACGGCCGCTCAGAATGTGGCGCTGCCGATCCAGTTGAGCGGGCGCCGGGTGAAGCGGGGCGCGAAGGCCGAGCGGGCCGATGCGCTGCTCACCCTCCTCGGCGTCGCCGACTGCCGGGACCGTCGGCCGCACCAGATGTCGGGCGGCCAGCAGCAGCGGGTGGCGATAGCGGTGGCGCTGGCGAACGAGCCGTCGGTGCTGCTGGCCGACGAGCCCACGGGTGAGCTGGACTCGCACACCGCCGAGGAGATCTTCGCGGCGTTCCGTACGGCCAACGAGGAACTGGGCACGACGATCGTGATCGTCACCCACGACCAGTCGGTCGCCTCCGAGGTCCGCCGCACGGTGGCGATCCGCGACGGCCGCACCTCCACCGAGATCCTGCGCCACACCGAGGTGGACACGGCGACCGGTCAGGAGTCGGTGGTGGCGCGGGAGTACGCGATGCTGGATCGGGCCGGCCGGCTCCAGTTGCCGACGGAGTACACCGAGACGCTGGGGATGCGGGACCGGGTGCTGCTGGAGCTGGAGCCCGACCATATCCAGATTTATCCGGACTCTCCGAAGGAGTCCTGACCGCCGGGGGCCGGCGAGAGGCAGGTGCGGGCCGGGGCGGCCCGGTGCGGGGCCCCCGGCCGGGGGCCCCGCGTCCGCTACGCCTCCCGCTGCACCTGGAGCAGATCCTCCAACTGCTCCTCGCGCGCCTGTGCCGCCACGAACAGCAGCTCGTCGCCCGCCTCCAGGGTCTCCTCCGGGCTCGGCGTCAGCACCCGGGAACCCCGGATGATCGTCACCAGCGAGGTGTCCTCGGGCCAAGCCACATCGCCGACCTGGACGCCCGCCATCGCCGACTCCGGCGGCAGCGTCAGCTCGACCAGATTCGCGTCGCCGTGACTGAAGCGCAGCAGCCGGACGAGATCGCCGACGCTCACCGCCTCCTCCACCAGCGCCGACATCAGCCGGGGGGTGGAGACCGCGACATCGACACCCCAGGACTCGTTGAAGAGCCACTCGTTCTTGGGGTTGTTGACCCGGGCGACCACCCTCGGCACCGCGTACTCGGTCTTCGCCAGCAGCGAGACGACCAGATTGACCTTGTCGTCACCGGTCGCCGCGATCACCACATGACAGCGCTGGAGGGCGGCCTCGTCGAGCGAGGTGATCTCACAGGCGTCGGCGAGCAGCCACTCCGCCTGCGGCACCCGCTCCACCGAGATGGCGGTGGGCGCCTTGTCCACGAGGAGGACCTCGTGTCCGTTCTCCAGCAGTTCTCCGGCGATGGAGCGACCCACCGCGCCGGCGCCCGCGATTGCGACGCGCATCAGTGACCGTCCTCCTCGGGGCCTTCGGTGAAGACCGCCTCGACCTTCTCGATCTCGTCCGTACGCATCATCACGTGCACCAGGTCGCCCTCCTGGAGCACGGTCCCCGAGCTGGGCAGCACCGCCTCGCCGAGCCGGGTCAGGAACGCGACCCGTACACCCGTCTCGTCCTGGAGCCTGCTGACCTTGTGTCCGATCCAGGCGGGCGAGGTGTGCACCTCGGCGAGCTGCACCGCGCCGCTCGGATCGCGCCACAGCGGCTCCGCCCCGGAGGGCAGCAGCCGGCGCAGCATCTGGTCGGCCGTCCAGCGGACGGTGGCGACGGTGGGAATGCCCAGGCGCTGATAGACCTCGGCGCGGCGCGGGTCGTAGATACGGGCCGCGACGTTCTCGATGTTGAACATCTCGCGCGCCACCCGCGCGGCGATGATGTTGGAATTGTCCCCGCTGCTGACGGCGGCGAAGGCGCCGGCGTCCTCGATCCCCGCTTCGCGCAGGGTGTCCTGGTCGAAGCCCACGCCGGTGACGCGGCGGCCACCGAATCCGGAGCCCAGACGGCGGAAGGCCGTGGGGTCCTGGTCGATGACGGCGACCGTGTGCCCCTGCTGCTCCAGGGTCTGCGCGAGAGCGGCTCCCACTCGCCCGCATCCCATGATGACGATGTGCACGACCGTCCTTCCGGTACCTCTGGACTTGGCTGATTCTTGGCGTTCTTTACCCAAAAATAAAGAAGCTCTGGCTTAAAGGGTCTCAGACCGCGGCCCCAAGCTACACACATGGCATATGCCTAGGGACACCTGGTCCGAGGGGAGTGCGAGATTCCGCCGGACGGCCGGGGGTGGTGGGTGGGCGGTGCCCGGGAGAACGCTTACGATCCTCACCGTGTCCAAACTGACCGACCTGCCCAAACGGATCCTCATCGGCAGGGCGCTGCGCAGTGACAGGCTGGGAGAAACGCTCCTTCCCAAGCGCGTCGCGCTTCCTGTCTTCGCATCCGACCCCCTGTCGTCCGTGGCGTACGCGCCCGGCGAAGTCCTGTTGGTGCTCTCCGTCGCGGGTGTGTCGGCCTACCACTTCAGCCCGTGGATCGCGCTCGCCGTCGTGGTGCTGATGTTCACGGTGGTCGCCTCCTACCGGCAGAACGTGCACGCCTACCCGAGCGGCGGCGGCGACTACGAGGTCGCCAACACCAATCTCGGCCCCAAGGCCGGTCTCACCGTCGCCAGCGCGCTGCTCGTCGACTACGTCCTGACCGTGGCCGTCTCGATCTCGGCCGGAGTGGAGAACCTCGGCTCCGCCATCCCCTTCGTCGTGGAGAACAAGGTTCTCTGCGCGGTCGGCGTCATCGTGCTGCTGACCATGATGAATCTCCGTGGGGTCAAGGAGTCCGGCAAGCTCTTCGCGATCCCGACGTATGTCTTTGTCTCCGCCGTATTCATCATGATCGCCTGGGGCGCTTACAAAGGATTTGTCCTCGACGACACCATGAAGGCGCCGACCGCGGATTTCGAGATCAAGGCCGAGGAGCAGGGCCTGGCCGGAATCGCACTGGTCTTTCTGCTGCTGCGGGCGTTCTCCTCCGGCTGCGCGGCGCTCACCGGCGTCGAGGCGATCAGCAATGGCGTGCCCGCCTTCCGCAAGCCGAAATCCCGGAACGCGGCCACCACCCTGGCCCTGATGGGCGGCCTGGCGGCCACCATGTTCTGCGGCATCATCGGCCTGGCGTTGGCCACCGATGTGAAGATGGCCGAGAACCCCGCGCACGACCTGCTCAGCGGCGGTCTGCCGGTGGGCGGCGACTACGTCCAGGACCCGGTGATCTCCCAGGTCGCGGCGGCCGTCTTCGGCGAGGAGACCTTCTTCTTCGTCCTGCTGGCCGCGGCCACCGCGCTCGTCCTCTTCCTGGCCGCGAACACCGCGTACAACGGATTCCCGCTGCTCGGCTCGATACTGGCGCAGGACCGCTATCTGCCCCGCCAGCTCCACACCCGGGGCGACCGGCTCACCTTCTCCAACGGCATCGTGCTGCTCGCCGGCGCCGCGGCGGCCCTCGTCGTCGCCTACGGCGCCGACTCCACCAAACTGATCCAGCTCTACATCGTCGGGGTCTTCGTCTCCTTCACTCTCAGCCAGACCGGCATGGTCCGGCACTGGAACCGCCATCTGCGCACCGAACGGAACCCCGCCAAGCGCCGCCGGATGATCCGCTCCCGGGCGATCAACACCTTCGGCGCCTGCTTCACCGGCCTGGTGCTGGTGGTGGTGCTCGCGACGAAGTTCACCCACGGCGCGTGGGTGGCGCTGCTGGGCATGGCCTTCTTCTACGGCGTCATGTCCGCGATCCGCCGCCACTACGACCGGGTCGCGGAGGAACTGGCCGCGTCCGACGAACCGAGCGACGACAGCGTGCGACCCTCCCGGGTGCACGCCATCGTGCTGGTCTCCAAGGTCCACAAGCCGACGCTGCGGGCGCTGGCGTACGCGAAGCTGATGCGGGTCGACAAGCTGGAGGCGCTCTCCATCGGCGTGGACGCGGGCGAGACCAGGGCACTGCGCGCGGAGTGGGAGCGGCGCGGCATCAATGTGCCGCTGAAGATCCTGGACTCCCCGTACCGGGAGATCACCCGGCCGGTGATCGAGTACGTACGGGGGCTGCGCCGGGAGAGCCCGCGCGACGTCGTCAGCGTGGTGATCCCCGAGTACGTGGTGGGGCACTGGTACGAGCACCTGCTGCACAACCAGAGCGCGCTGCGGCTCAAGGGGCGGCTGCTGTTCACGCCCGGGGTGATGGTGACCTCGGTGCCCTACCAGCTCGTGTCGTCGGAGGCGGCGCGCAAGCGGGCCCGCAGACGCCAGAACTGGAGCGCGCCGGGTTCGGTGCGGCGCGGACTGGTGAACGAGCGGCCGAAGGAGCCGAGCACCCGCGACTGAGGCGGCTCGCCCCCGTGACTGAGGCGGATTCCGCTCCCCACCCGACGTAGACTGGTGGGCTGCCCCCCAGGCACGCACCCCCTGCACCCCCCGCACCACCGAAACTCTGGAGTCACCCCGCCATGCCCGCCAAGGAGAACGTTTCGGATTCGTCGCTGGTCGGGGAGGAGTACGAGGTCGAGATCGGCCCCGTCGCCCACGGAGGCCACTGTGTCGCCCGTACCGACGACGGCCGGGTGCTGTTCGTCCGGCACACCCTGCCCGGCGAGAAGGTCGTCGCCCGCGTCACCGAGGGTGACGAGGATGCGCGCTTCCTGCGCGCCGACGCCGTCCGGATCATCGAAGCGTCCAAGGACCGGATCGAGGCGCCCTGCCCGTTCTCCGGCCCCGGCAAGTGCGGCGGCTGCGACTGGCAGCACGCCAAGCCGGGCGCGCAGCGACGCTTCAAGGGCGAGGTGATCACCGAGCAGCTCCAGCGGCTCGCCGGTCTCACCCCCGAGGAGGCGGGCTGGGACGGCACCGTCATGCCGGCCCCGGGCGACAAGCTCCCCACCGGCGAGGTGCCCGCCTGGCGCACCCGGGTGCAGTACGCGATCGACGAGGAGGGCCGGGCGGGCCTGCGCAGGCACCGCTCGCACGACGTCGAGCCGGTCGACCACTGCCTGATCGCGGCACCGGGCGTCAGCGAGCTGGGCATCGAGAAGCGGACCTGGCCCCAGATGGCCGCCGTGGAGGCCATCGCCGCGACGGGCTCCCACGACCGCCAGGTCATCCTCACCCCCGCCCCCGGCGGCCGGCTGCCCCTGGTCGAGCTGGACAAGCCGGTCTCGGTCCTCCGGGTCGACGAGCGCGACGGCGGGGTGCACCGGGTGCACGGCCGCGGTTTCGTACGGGAGCGGGCGGACGGCCGCACCTACCGCGTCGGCTCCGGCGGCTTCTGGCAGGTCCACCCGCAGGCGGCGGACGTCCTGGTGAAGGCCGTGATGCAGGGCCTGATGCCCCGCAAGGGCGAGATGGCGCTCGACCTCTACTGCGGCGTCGGCCTGTTCGCCGGCGCCATCGCCGAGCGGCTCGGTGACCGGGGCGCGGTCCTCGCGATCGAGTCCTCCAAGCGCGCGGCGGACGACGCCCGCCACAACCTCCAGGACCTGGAGCGCGTCCGCGTGGAGCACGGCAAGGTCGACCAGATCCTGCCCCGCACGGGCATCACCGAGGCCGACCTGATCGTCCTGGACCCCCCGCGCGCGGGCGCCGGCAAGCAGACCGTCCGCCGCCTCGCCACCCTCGGCGCGCGCCGCATCGCCTACGTGGCCTGCGACCCGGCGGCACTGGCGCGCGACCTGGCGTACTTCCGCGAGGCGGGCTACCGCTCGCGGACGCTGCGGGCGTTCGACCTGTTCCCGATGACGCACCACGTGGAGTGCGTGGCGATCCTGGAGCCGGTGAAGAAGGACGACTGAGCTGGGGGCGTGCTGACCCTCGCGGAGCGGGCTGCAGCGCCGGCACGCGTGCGGGCCGGTGACGACCGGGTACGGGGTTCGGCACCCGAGCCCGCCTTCCAGGGCGGCAGCGTGACGTGATGGTGCTGAACCCGTGGATCCGCTGTTAACCGCGGACGGGGCGAACACGACGGTCCTCATCGGCGCCGGGCCCGAATGCGACCAGGATCCGGCGGCCCGTGCTGGCGGGACCGCTCCTGACACCGATGGGGTACGGCAGAGATGAGCGGGCCCCCATGCGGCGGGTCCGGGCCCGGTCCGTGATCCCCCGCCCGGGAAGCGCCACCCGGCAGGTCTTGACGCCGTGCCGTGCGGCGGGTAGTCAATGCGGGCGGCTTTGGTATAGACCAAGTCGTCCGCATCGACCTGCACGGCTCGCGCTCGTTCCCCGCCCGGGAGGCAGCAATGCGAAGACCAAAAGCGTCGTTGATCGCCATCGTCATGGGGTTCCTGGCCCTGTTACTCGCCCCGGCCGCCGCCGCGAGTACGCCGCTCGCTCTGGTGACAGCGGAATTCCGGCAGACCTCCTCCTGGGGGACCGGCTACCAGGGCACGTACACCATCAGGAATCAGAGCCGTACCCGACTGGACGGCTGGACCGTCGCGTTCGAGCTGCCGGCCGGTACCGCGGTCAGTACGTACTGGGACGCCCGGCTCACCCGCGAGGGGGGTCGTCATGTCTTCGGGCACGTCGGCCACAACGGCACACTGGCGCCGGGGGCCGCCACCACCTTCGGGTGGGTGGCCAGCGGCAGTGGGCTCCCCGCGCGCTGTGTCATCAACAGCGGTGGTCCCTGCGAGTCCGGGGGCGACACCACGGCGCCTTCGGTTCCGGTCGGTATCGGCTTCGCCGCGGTCGGTGATACGGCGCTCACGGTTCGGTGGACGGCGTCGTCGGACGACCGGGACGCGGTACTGACCTATGAGATCTCCATCGACGGAGCCGCGCCGGTCGCCGTCGTCGGGGCCACCTCCCACCGGGTCACCGGACTCATGCCGGCGACCGGGTACGCCTTCCGTGTCCGGGCGAGGGACCTGGCCGGCAATGTCTCCGCGTACAGCCCGGCGGTCATCGGCAGAACGGGTGATCCGGGCTCACCTCCCCGGACCATGCCCACCGCTCCCTACGTCGACATGGGTGCCTGGCCGACACCGAGTCTGCCCGCGTTGGCCGCGGCGAGTGGCCTCAGGAACTTCAGCCTCGGCTTCATCACCGCCACCACCTGCAAGGCGATGTGGTTCAACCACTTCGACCCGCGCACCGGATGGGCCGAGCGGGACATCGAGGCGCTCCGGGCGGTGGGCGGGGAGGTGAAGGTCTCCTTCGGTGGCGCGGGCGGCAGGGAACTGGCCCAGACCTGCGATTCGGTGGATGCGCTGTTCACCGAGTACGACGCGGTGGTCACGCGGTACCGGCTCAGGTACGTCGACTTCGACATCGAGGGGTCGGCCACCACCGACCCGGTCTCCATCGCCCGCCGCTCGGCCGCGCTCGCCCGGCTGCAAGAGGCGCACCCGGGTCTCCGGATCTCGCTCACGCTACCGGTCACCCCCTGGGGGCTGACCGCGACGGGACTCTCCGTGGTGGCCTCCGCGCGGGACGCGGGCGTCGATGTGGAGGTGGTCAATGTGATGGCGATGGACTACTTCATGAACATCGACTACGGCGACGCCGCGCTCCGGGCCGCGGAGGCCACCTTCACCCAGGTGAAGTCGCTCCATCCGGGCAGGAGCGACGCCCGGCTCTGGGGCATGATCGGTGTCACCCCCATGCTCGGCGAGAATGACGACCACCAGATCTACGACCAGTCCGACGCCCGGCAGTTGGTCGCCTTCGCGCGGAGCAAGGGGCTCGGCATGATCTCGTACTGGGACGTCACCCGCGACCGTAACGCCTGCGTCGGCGGGCACCTCTCGCTCTGCACCAACATTCCGCAGGCGCCCTACGAGTTCTCCCGTATCGTCGGCGCCTACACCGGCTGACCGCGGCCGCCTTCCGCGTCCGGTGTGGGAGTGGACGTGGCGTGGGTGATGGGGGGCGCGAGTTGAGGCGAAGCCCGGCTTTGCGCCCCCGATGGTCCAGCCAACTCCGTTACTCAGTAGGGCCCTTCGAGTTACCATGTGCTCATGAACTCAACTCAGGGGCGCCTACGGGTTTTGTCGTCGTTATTCATGCTACTCAGCGTTGGCCTCGGCGTATTTGGAATCACGGCGGTCGTGCCGGATTCCGGGCTAGAGGACGACATGATCTTCTGGATCCCGGCCGCCGTGGGCGCGGCCGGTCTGCTCGGGGTGAATTACGCGGTCGACCCGCTGCTCACGCCGAAACGGAATGTGACGCCGCGTCGCGTCTCCCGGATGCTCAACTCCATGATGATTACGCGTCTGCTGGCAGCCGGGGCCACCGCCGCCTCGGGTCTGGTGGTGGGTGTGGCCGCGCAGTCCGACCCCTCGGTGCTGGTCGGTTCCGGTGCCGCGGTGGTCATGATCGCGCACTGGTGGCCCGGTAAGACCTTCACGAACACGGTCAGGGCGAAGCTCGCCCCGGCCGGTGCCGCGCAACTGGTCGGTCCGGCGATGCGGCCGGTCAGGTAGGGGACTGTTGGCCATCCGATGGGCCTTCCGGGCGGACGGTGATCCAGCCCCGGTTGTAGGCTTCGGCGCCGGCTTGGAATCGGGTGGCCACACCGAGGTATTCGAGCAGTTCGGAGACTCTTCTGCTGAAGGTTCGGGGCGACAGCCCGAGTCTTCGGCTCGCCGTGAGGTCCGTGGCGCCGTTCAGCAACTGCTCCAGGACCGGCTCCAGATGGGCGGGAGGCCGGTCCCGGTCGCCACCGCGACCGGTGGAGTTCAGCAGTCGTACGTCCGCCGTCGCGGGGCCGCGTTGCCGATGCTCCCGGCCCTGCGTCGGAATGACCGGGATGGGCTGCGCCAGGTCGTGCTGATGGCCTCTGCCGCCCGCGACCATGGCCCACTTGTTGCCGTCGGTGAGCACGGCCGTGCCCGATGCCGACACCTGTCGCACAACCGTTCTCTTGGCAGGCGGCGGACCACCAGCCAGAATGACACGGTGGGCCTCCGTCAGGTCCGGGCTCAGATCGAGGCCGAGCTCCTGCACCAGGAGGCGATGGCCCTCCAGATAGGCTTCGGATGCCTCCGTGCGCCGGCCCATGCGGCCCAGCGCGCGTATGAGGTGCAGCCGGAATCTCTCGCGGAGCGGATGTCTGCGGACCAGGTACTGCAACTCGGAGATGACTTCGTTGTGTCTGCCAAGGATCAGATCGGCCTCGATCCTCTCCTCAGTGACCGTGATGTAGTGGTCCTGAAGCTTGATCGCCTCCGCCCGTATGCCCGGTGCCGACATCTCCGGGGCGGAGATGTCGGCGAACGCCGGACCCCGCCAGAGCGACAGGGCGTCCCGGTACCGCTGCGCCGACCGTTCGAAGTCGCCCTCTGCGGCCGTCTTCCGCGCCTCCTTCACGAAGGTGTTGAAGAGGACCAGGTCGATCGAGGTCGGCTCGACGAACAGCAGATAGCCGCCCGCCTGGTTGATCAGCTGCGGACGCTGCTGGACGCTCTCCGTGGCGAACGCGTAGTCGAGCAGCTCGCGTAACTTCCACACCTTGGTCTGTATCTGCCGAAGCGCGGTGCGCGGCGGGTTCTCCCACAGCGCCGCCGCCAGCGCCTCCGCCCCCACCCGGTTGTTCGCGCGCATGGCGAGGGTGGCGAGCAGTCCGCGCTGGAGCGGATCGCCCGGCGGGTAGCTGCGGTCTCCGGCGATCAGTTCTGTATTTCCGAGCAGGCGTAATTTGACAGATATGTCATCGGACGTAATTACGGACTCATTAAATTGTTTCAAAATTCCCCCATTGCAAGTCACAAATCCCCTTGAGCCCGCGTTCCCTCGGGCTTCGGGTGAGAGGTGACCTGCTCCCCGCAGGTGACCTCTGAGTGATGTGCCATCCCCCGATGGACACGTGGTCTTGCGTGGTAATCCCCGCGTCGCATCGCTGTAACGTGGCGTTGACGAACGGGCTTTACGGTCGCTGACATCGCTACCGATGAAAAGACGTCGGGCGGTGTGTCAGGGTTGCTGCGGCCGGGCTGCATGATCGACCGTCGCGGGCACGTCCGCAGAGAATTGCGGCATCATCGGAACGCGCTGCGGGGCGTCATGCGATCTCCCGTTTCGTGGAAACCTTCCTATGTGACCGGCTCCGTAGTGCGGCCGGCCCAATAGTCGTGTTCATCTGCGATCGGGCCCTTCCAGTCTCACACGCTGGGCGGTCGTGGTGCTGTGAAAGGTCGGTCAACCGGGTCGTGATCCGGAGTTCATGCCGGTCGGTGCCGCTATCACTGTGCAATGGGACACCGTGGACATCTACCACCATGGCGTGGCCTTGACCAGGGTTGCGGCGCGGTGGACAGTCGGCGCGCCACCGGGCCCGCGGGGGCGGCGGGCCGACGGGCGCGATCAGAAACCGCTTGCCGTCGCCGGCATGGAATGCCGTCGTGCCGGTCGGGCGACAGGCCGAGCCGGACCGCCCCGCGGTGTCGCATCGGAACGCTCGGTCCGGCCCGCGGACCGGGCGTTGGGACCGGCCCCGCGAAGAGCGGGGCGCCAGTGCTGTCAAGTCGCTCTCTGGAGACCCCATTTGACCCTTTTCCGGCTCCGGGTGGGTCCCTATTTTGTGCCAGATTCGTGCCGTCGTGCAGGGTTGGCGACTTCACGCCAGACCTCTTGCGCACGGCCTGAAGCGGGTGGTTCTGTCGTGCCGATCTTCAGGAAGCTCCTGTCCCCGTCCGCGTTCCGGTGCCGTGGGCGCACCGGGACCGAGTGTTCGTACCGGTTGCCGAATGCCGCGTTCCGACGAGTGCCCGGGGCGTGACCTGCCCTGTTCTTCGCGACGGGATGCTCACCTGCGTCGATCGGGTGCCGGGCTAACCCGGGCGGTCCGGTCGGCCTGATGCCGCTCCGGGCGGTGCGGTGGCGGTGTCCGAGCACCCGGTCCCCCGGCCGCCACGCTCGCCATCGACTCGAAGCCGACCCGACCAATTCAGCCCCATGGAGGAGTGGCAAGCCATGCTCAGAACTCGCGCCGTAGTACCGGCCGTGCTGCTCGCGCTGACGCTGGGCACGATGCCCGCCGTCGCCGAACCGGCCGTCGGTACGACGGACCCCGGTGCGCTCCGGGTCGACGCGGCCTTCCAGGACCAACGCCTGGACTGGCAGCCTTGTTTCCCCGCGGCGGAACCAGGACTACCGCCGGGGGCCGAGCGGCTGGAGTGTTCAGTCATGAAGGCCCCGCTGGACTGGAAGCGGCAGCGCCGGGGCACGGTCGACATCGCTATCAGCCGGCTCCGGCCGGTGACCGGCGAACCCCAGAACCTCCTGCTGACCAACCCCGGCGGGCCCGGTGAGGAGGGTGTCGTCGTCCCGCTGCTCTTCCTCGATCCCGCGCACGCCCAGGTCGCCGACGTCTCGGAGATCGTCGGTGTCGATGTGCGGGGGACCGGCCGGAGCACCAACGTCACCTGCGCTGGTGAGGTGATCGGTCGCGAGCGCGATGTGCGCGACCGGAGCCGGGCCAATGTGAACGCCATGCTCGACGACGCGGAGGGCATGGCCCGCGCCTGCCAGAGCGCATCGGCCCCGGTCGGCGACTACGTCAACACCTGGCAGACGGTGCGGGACTTCGACCTGCTGCGTGCGCTTCTCGGGCATGAGCGGACCAACTGGTTCGGCTACTCGGCGGGCACCTGGCTGGGGGCGCACTACACGCGGGCGTTCCCCTCGCGGGTGGGCCGGTTCGTCTTCGACTCCAGCGTCCGGTTCACCGGTGATTGGCAGCGGATCTACGCCCTGCAACCGATGGGGTTCGAGCGCCGGTTCCGCCAGGACTTCCTGCCGTGGGCGGCGCGGTACGACGGCGTGTACGGGCTCGGCGCGACCGCGCCCGCCGTACGGGCCGGATACGAGCGGGTCCGCGCCCGGCTCGCCCGGGAACCGCTGGACATCGGCGGCGGCACGATCGTGACCGCGACCGGTCTCGACTCGATGATCGCGGGCAGCCTCTACAGCAAATGGACCTTCCCGCGCCTCGGGGAGCTGCTGGCCGGGCTGACCGCGGCGACCGGCCCCGCACCGGCGCGGACCGCCGTCGGAAGCGGTCTTGCCGCGCGGGTCGCCGCGGTGCGCGACGCCGCCCGGTCGCCCGGCGGGCGCCTAGGCGCGCCGGACGCCATCGACGCCACGTTCTACACCGTGGGCTGCAACGACACCCGCTGGCGCGGCGATCGCCGTACGCTCGCCGCCTCATCGGCCGCGCAGGGCCGGCTGTTCCCGCTGATCGGCTGGCGCAGCATCGCCGAGCCCTGTGTCTTCTGGGATCGTCCCGCCGTCGCGCTGCCGAGGCCGACGGGCCGGGGTGTCCCGCCGGTGCTGATGGTGCACTCCGTGCACGACCCCGCGACTCCGCTGGAGGGCGCGGTGTCGGCCGGTGCCGTGTTCGCGGGCTCGCGCCTGCTCAAGGTGGCCGGGGAGGGCGATCACATGCTCTACGGCAACGGCAACGGCTGTGTCGACCGTGCGGTGGACGCCTACCTCGCCCGGGGCGAGCTGCCCCGGCCCGGCGCCGGCTGCGCCGGGGTGCCGCTGCCGGATCCGACCGCGCCGGCCGGAGCCGTGACGGAGCACAGCGCGCCGCGGCTGGCGGAGCTGGCGGAGCTGGCGGGCAGGCTACCGGATTGATCGCGACGAGGTGTGTCTCTGTCCATCGTTCGTCTGAATGTGGCGTCAATTTCCCAGAAACCATTGCGGGCAGTGGATGGTGGCGAGGTATGGTGAACCGGTGAGCGAATCGACCCGTAAATACGACGGAACTTCGGCCAACCGCTTAGGAATTGATGCCGCGGATATCGCGGGTTCAATCGATGCCCGAAGGGCGCTCGGCGCCGATGCGGAATCGGCGGTCATCGCCAGCTTCTTGGCGCGTACCCAGGCTGCGATCGACGCGCGGGTCGATCAGCGGGTCGCCGAGCTCTCCCCCGCGAGCAATGAGGGGTCGGCGGACAGCGGTGGGTTCTGGCTCGCTGTCATCTCGATCGGTATCGGGGTTCCCGCCACCGGTGTGGCTACCTCGTTCTCCGACAACGGAAGTGTGTTGGTGGCTTCGGTGGCCTGGGCCGGTATCGCTCTGGTCAATCTGGCCTTCAATTTCCGCAGCAATCGTTGATCCGAAAATTTTCTGTGGCGCATCATCGCCATGGGTATGTGTGACCGTGTCACGGTTCTCATAAGCTTCCCCCATTCACTGTTCAGTTGGGGAGGCGACACCCGTGTTCAGAACGATGCTGAAGTCGAAGATTCACCGTGCGACGGTGACGGCCGCGGACTTGAACTACATCGGATCGTTGACGCTCGATCCGGACCTGATGGACGCGGCGGATCTCCTGCCGGGCGAATTGGTCCATATAGTCGACATCAACAACGGGTCCCGTCTTGAGACCTATGTCATCGAAGGCACGCGAGGCAGCGGCGAAGTTCAGATCAACGGCGCCGCCGCCCGCCTCGTGCACACGGGTGACCTGGTGATCGTGATCGGCTACGGACTGGTGACCGACGCGGAGGCCAAGAACACCACGCCGCGGGTGGTGTTCGTCGACGAGCGCAACGCGGTGACCGCCGTCGGGGGCGACCCCGGGGCCTGAGCCCCGCGTCGCCCGGTCAGGGAGCCGCGACCCGGAACCGCAGACCGTCCGCCCGGAGCCGGCTGATGGCACCGTGCACCGCCTCGGCGATGTGCACGGTGTCCAGCCATCCGTCGTCGTAGAGGGTCCCGAGGTACTTGCTCCCGTCGTCCGGGCAGAGGCAGAGCGCCCTCCGGGGGAACAGGCCCTGGTCGAGGTCGTCGAGATAGCCCCGGAGCACACTGCCGCTGGACCCGCCGAGCGCGATGCCGGTGTCCTCGAAGAACGCCCTGCAGGCCGCCACGCCGGCCGCGGGGCTGATCCGGGCCGCGACGTCGTAGGCGCCGTCGGTGAGGAACGACGAGGCCCTGCTGGCGCCGAGCCCGGCGATCAGCCGCTGACCGCCCACCCCGCCGGTGACCAGTGACCCGGTGGAGTCCACCGCCACGATCCTGATGTTCGGCGCGACGGAGCGCAGATGCGCCGAGATGCCCGCCAGGGTCCCTCCGGTGGACACGGCGACGTACACCGCGTCCAGCTCGGCGCCGCCCTGCCGGGCGATCTCGGGACCGGTCGTCTGCTCGTGGATCAGCGGGTTGGCGGCATTGTGGTACTGGTTTGTCCACCGGTAGTCGGGATTCGCGAGGCAGAGCTCACGGACCGCCTTGAGCCGGCTGAGCAAATAGCCTCCCTGTCCGTCGGGTTCATCGACAAAGTAAAGTTCCACACCGCTCGCCGTAAGCGAATCCCGGGTTGGCCTGGGTGTTCTCTCATCGATGACCGCGATGAAATTGCAGTCGAGTAGACGGACCAGTCTGGCCAGCGCAAGTCCGAGATTTCCCGATGTGGACTCGACAATGACGGTGCCTGGGGTCAGTGGTTTGAGACGGTCGATGTCGACCAGGAGGCCGGTCGCCGTCCGGTCTTTGATCGAGCCGGTCGGATTGAGACTCTCATGCTTGAGCATCAGCTCATGCGCGCGCCCGCGATATTCGACGACAAAGCTCGAAGTCGGAGTTGCGGAAATGTTGGCGCGCAGCTCATCTATTCGCTGCAACAAGTGAATTCTCCCGGATTGCGCACAATTAAGTCCTCAAGCTCAGGATCCACTTGCGAACCTGATTCGGGAAGGTGATGGCGACTTATGGCCACTCTCGAACGTAAGGGTGGCCGATCGCCCGAAAATGCGGAACGCCGGGGCGCGTAACAGGCCCGCGTATCCCGGTGAGATGCCCCCCGCCGGACGGTGGAATTCCGTGCTCAGTGGCGGGCCGGGAGGTGATTCCCGGCAACCGCGCGGTGGATTGTCCATCGACCGGTTGACGCCGGGATCCAACCTCAGGTCGCTACTGGTTCCGCCCGTCCGGCACGACTCTGGATACATGATCGATTCAGCGGTACACGTGAGGGGACTGGTCAAGCGATACGGCCGTACGGCCGTCGTTGACGGACTGGATCTCGATATCGCCCACGGTGAGGTGTTCGCGCTGCTCGGGCCGAACGGCGCGGGCAAGACGACGACGGTGGAGATCCTGGAGGGCTACCGCACACGTGACGAAGGGACCGTCTCCGTGCTCGGGGAGGACCCGGGCACCGCGGGCCGCGCCTGGCGCAGCCGGATCGGCATCGTCTCCCAGACCGCTGCGGACGCATCCGAGTTGACCGTGCGCGAGGTGGTGAGCCACTTCGCGACCACCTACCCCCGGCACCGCGATCCGGACGCCGTGATCGACCAAGTCGGGCTCGGCGAGCACGCCAAGAAGCGGGTCGGCAGGCTCTCCGGGGGGCAGCGCCGTCGGGTGGACGTGGCCCTCGGCATCATCGGCGACCCCGATCTGCTGTTCCTGGACGAGCCGACCACCGGCTTCGACCCGGAGGCCCGGGTGCGGTTCTGGCAGTTGATCCGTCGGCTGTCGGCGGAGGGCACCACCATCGTGCTCACCACGCACTACCTGGACGAGGTCGAGGCGCTCGCCAACCGGGTCGCGGTCATCGCCCACGGTCAGTTGAAGATCATCGGCGAGCCGGCGACGCTCGGCGACCGCGCCGATGCCGGGGCCGTGGTCAGTTGGCGCGAGAACGGCCGGCTGATGGAGGCGGAGACGCTCAACCCCGATCAGTTCGTCGCCGAACTGGTCCGCCGCAACTCCGGGATCGTGCCCGGCCTCTCCGTCCA
Source organism: Streptomyces sp. NPDC020965 (assembly GCF_044333555.1). Classification (NCBI taxonomy): domain Bacteria; kingdom Bacillati; phylum Actinomycetota; class Actinomycetes; order Kitasatosporales; family Streptomycetaceae; genus Streptomyces; species Streptomyces sp. NPDC020965. The sequence goes on along the minus strand of NZ_JBIRRE010000007.1, from coordinate 359,479 downwards.
GCGGCCGAGCCTCGAAGACGTCTATCTGCAGTTGATCAGCAGCAACTCCAGCACCGCGGCGCTCTGGAAGGAATCGGCATGACCACACAGACTCCCCGCCGGCGACAGGCGAGGCCCGAACCCCCGAGCTCGGTCAAGATCGGGCTGGGGCGGGGAGCGCTGGAGCTCAAGCAGTTCTTCCGGGAGCGGGACGCGGTCGTCTTCACCTTCGCCCTGCCGGTGGTGATGCTGGTGCTGCTCGCCAGCGTCTACAACGACACGGTGCCGGAGACCGGGGTGGCGGCCAGTCAGATCTTCGCGGCCAGCATGATCGCGGCGGGCATCATGTCCGCGGCGTTCGTCACCCTCGGCACCGGTATCGCCCATGACCGCGACGACGGCACCCTGAAGCGGCTGCGCGGCACGCCGACGACGATGGCGTCGTACATCATCGGCAAGGTGCTGCTGGTGCTCGCGGTGAGCCTCGCCGAGGTCGTCGTCCTCCTCGCCATCGGCAAGGCCCTCTTCGATCTGCGCCTGCCGACCGAGCTGGACCGGTGGCTGACATTCGGCTGGGTCTTCCTGCTGGGGGTGATCGCATGCGCTCTGATGGGTATCGCCATCAGTAGCGTCCCGAGGTCGGCGAAGAGCGCGTCAGCGGTCATCATGCTTCCGTTCATCGGGCTACAGTTCGTCTCCGGCGTGCTGTTGAATCCGATCAGTGAACTGTCGTCACCCATGGTGGAGATCGGCTCCGCCTTCCCGCTCAAGTGGATGGCGCAAGGGTTCCGATCGGTGTTCCTGCCCGATTCGATGACCTTCCAGGAGGTAGCAGGCTCATGGGAACCGGGACGGACGGCCCTGGTGCTGGCCGCGTGGTGCGTCGGCGGCCTGGTGTTGTGTCTGCTCACCTTCCGCTGGAAGAACAGCCGCCAAGGGTAGAGCAGTCGGGACATGAGTGGCTCCGCGGCTACTTCACCTGGGACCTCTTCTATGTGAGCGGGTTCGCCGGGGCCGTCGCCTTCGTGCTGACCCTGGAGGACACGACCGCGAAGAGCCAGTGGCTCGCCTCGGTCATGCTGGTCTGCTGCGTGGCGTGGTACGGGGTGTACGGCAGGGCGGTGATGCGCTCCGACGACGAGAGCTGGCGCGGCCTGGTCTACCTCGTGGTCCTGCTGGCCCTCTTCACGGCCGCCGACACGTTCGCCTCGGCCAGCTCCATCGCGCTGATCACGATCATTCCGCAGACGTACTGGACGTTACGCCCGCTCTACGCCACCGTGGCGGTGGTGGTGTTCGCCTCGGTGCCGGTGGCCGTGGAGACCTTCCGGACCGGCGCGGTGGTGCAGAGCTTCGCCGACCAGGGGCCCGCGGCCCTGGTGATCATCGTGTTCTCCACCATCTTCGGCTCCTGGGTGCAGCGGATCATCGAACAGAGCAGGGAGCGCGCCGAACTCATCGTGACGCTGGCCTCGACCCGGCGGGAGCTGGCCGAGGTGTCCCGGGAGGCCGGAGTGGCGGCCGAGCGCGAACGGCTCGCCGGTGAGATCCATGACGCCATCGCCCAGGGGCTGAGCAGCATCGTGATGCTGGTCCAGGCCACCGGATCGACCCTGGACCAGATGACCGGCCTGCCCGTCGGCCACGGCAAGTCGGTGGATCTGGCCCGGCACCAGTTGGACCTGGTCGCCCGTACCGCCCGGGAGAGCCTCGCCGAGGCGGGGGCCCTCGTCGAGGCGCTCCGGCCGACGGCGCTGGACGCCGCCTCCCTGCCGGAGGCGTTACGCCGGCTCACCGACCGGGCTGCCGAGGGCAGTGGGCTGGCGACGAGCTTCTCGGTACGCGGTGAGCCCGGCGCGCTGCCGGTGGCGGTCGAGGTGGTCATGTTGCGGGCCACCCAGGAGGCGCTGGCCAATGTGCGCAAACACGCGAGGGCGTCGTCCGTGGACGTCACCCTCAGCTACACCAAGGAGACCGTCGCCGTACGCGTGCGGGACGACGGGGACGGTATCGACACCAACTGCCGGCCACACGGGTATGGTCTGGTCGGAATGATCAGAAGGGTCGAACAGGTGGGCGGCAGCCGCGAGTTGCACAGTGCTCCCGGTGAAGGGACCACGATCCTGGTGGAGGTGCCTCGATGACGGAAGCAGGACCGATCACCGTGCTCATCGTCGACGACCACCCCGTGGTCCGAGCCGGGCTGCGCGGGATGCTGGCCAACGAGACCGACATGGTGGTGGTCGGGGAGGCGGGCAGCGCAGACGAGGCCGTGTCGATGGCGCACGCGCTCGACCCCCGGGTGGTGCTGATGGACCTGCGGATGCCGGGTGGCGGAGTGGAGGCGACCGCGCGGCTGGCCGAACAGAAGCCGGAGTGCCGGGTCCTCGTGCTCACCACCTACGGCTCGGACGATCAGATCCTCAGCGCCGTGGAGGCGGGGGCCACCGGCTATCTGCTCAAACACGCGGACCGCGCCGATCTGCTCCAGGCGATCCGCGGCGCGGCCACCGGGGAGACCGTGCTGGCTCCCGCGGTCGCCGCCCGGCTGACCCGGCGGGTCCGCAGTCCGAAGCGGGACAGTCTCTCGGCGCGTGAGGCCGAGGTGCTGCGGCTGGTCGCCCGGGGTCTGACCAACTCGGCCATCGGTTCCGCGCTGTTCATCAGTGAGTCGACCGTGAAGACCCATATGCTGCGGATCTTCGGGAAGCTCGGGGTGGACGACCGTACCGCCGCGGTGATGACCGCGGTCAATCGCGGCCTGATCACCGTCGAGGACTGACCGCGGCACCCGGCCAGCGCGGGTCGCTCCCGGACCGAGAGCCGAGCGAGCGGGCCTAAGCTTTCGCGAGGAAGTCCAGCAGCAGGGTGTTGACCTCGGTGGGTCGTTCCAGGAAGCCGAAGTGGCCGCAGTCCGCCACCTCTTCGTACCGGGCGCCGTCGATCGCGTCGGCGACCTCCCGGCCCAGCGCGGGGGGCATCACCGTGTCGAAGGGGAAGCCGACGACGAGCGTCGGGCAGTCGATGGCGGACAGTTCGTCCGCCCAGTCGTCCACCGTCAGGGTCGCCAGATACTGCCGGGCGATGCCGTCCCCCCGGATCGGACGCAAGGTCATCAGGTCGAGCCACTCCTTGGCGAACCTGTCGTCCAGCAGTGTGGCGGGGGAGAAGAGTTGGGTCATGGTGGCCGCGGCGGCGTAGTCGACCGGCACCTCGCCCGACCGGGCGGCGCCCGCGTTGGCCCCGGCGAGCGCGGCGGTGAAGGCAGGGGTACGGGACCGGGTGCCGAGCAGCGTGATCGAGCGGACGAGGTCCGGTCTGAGCACCGCCAGCCGCTGGGCCACGAGCGCCCCGAGCGAGGAGCCGACGAGGTGGCAGGGTTCGCCCGCCGCCTCCTGGACCAGCCGGGCGGCGTCCGCGACGAGATCGGCGAACCGCCACGGCCCGTCGGGAGCGAAGGCGTCGGTGGTGCCCCGGTGGTCGTAGGTGAGGGCGCGGTACCCGGCCGCCCGCAGCGCGGGGACCTGGTGCAGTGACCACACCGCCGACCGGGTCGCGGCCGGGGCGAGCAGCAGCACCGGCTCGCCGGAGCCGGTGCTCTGATGGGGTGGCACCAGGGTCTTCGGGGACATGGGCTCAGTCCTTCCCGCCAGCGCGGTAGTCGGGTGACCAGATGCCTTCGCGCAGCTTGGTGAAGCCGACGATCGTGAGCGCGCCGGCGAGCAGCGCGGCCAGGATCAGCGGGGTGCGCAGGCCGATCTCCCTGGTGGTCAGGGCTTCGGAGACGGTGACGACGACTCCGCCCAGCAGTGAGCCCAACGGCAGCGGCCCCCAGGCGAGCAGCCGGTAGATGCTGTTGACCCGGCCGAGCATCTCCTCGGGGACGATCCGCTGCCGGTAGCTCACCGTCAGGACGTTCCAGATGGTGGAGAGCATCCCGCCGACCGCGATGGCGAGGGCGACCAGGACGGCGTTGCTCGCGAGCCCGACGATCAGGCTGCTCAGGGCGTTGCCGGCCAGGCTGATCAGCAGGATCCGCCGGGCGCCGAGCCGGCGTTCCAGGGTGCTCGTCAGCCAGGCGCCGAGCATCGCGCCGATACCGCCGGCGAGGAAGAGCAGCCCGAACTGGGCCGCTTCGAGGCCGAGGATCGTCTGCGCGTAGAGCACCTGGGTGGAGAGGGCGATGGCGCCGCTGAGGTTGAGCAGGCCGAGGAAGAGGCCGAGCGTGCGCAGGACGGGATGGCCCCAGAAGTAGCGCAGCCCCTCGGCCATCTCCGTACGCAGGGTGCGGTTCGGCAGTTCCCGGGCGCGCGGGGCGAGCACGACGAGGAGCATCAGGGCGGCGGCACCGGCGAAGAGTCCGCCCTCGACGGCGAACGGCAGCGTCAGCGAGGCGCCGAGCAGCAGTCCGCCGAGCCAGGGGCCGATGAAGAGTCCGCCCACGGTGTCGGTCATCACGAGATAGCCGTTGGCCCGCTCCAGCAGGGACGAGGGCACCAGCCGCGGTACGACGACCTGGCTGGTGTTCTCGTTGAGCACGGTGGCCGAGCCGATCAGGAACGCGGCGGCGTAGATCAGCGCCAGTTCGGTCGAACCGGTGGCGACGGCCAGCGCGATACCCCCCGCGATCAGCGCGCGGAACAGATGCGTGAGGACGAGGGTCCACCGGTGGTCGGCCCGGTCGATGAAGACGCCGGCCGGCAGACTCGCCAGCAGCCACGGCAGTTCCAGCAGCACGGCCACGCCCGAGATGAGCAGGGCGTTCTCGGTGAGGGAGGTGGCGAGCCAGGGGAAGGCCACCGAGCTGATGCCGGAGGCCAGATTGGCGAGGAACATCCCGCCGCAGACGGCGGTGAAGCCGAGGCCGAAACGCGGCCGCGGTGCTCCCTCGCTCGCTTTCCGTGACGCTTCCGTCGCGCTCACATGGCCCGCTTCCCACTGTCCGATTCTCCCCGCATCGGCTCAGGAGACGGCAGCGGACAGGGCCCCGTCAACGCGGTGGCCACTTTACGCCAGGCGGGCTGTCAGCCCTTGAGATCGCCCTCCGCTGTCCGCAGGCTGACGTCCAACGGAATGGTTCCGGTGCACTTCCATGGCGACGACCGTGGGCCCGCGACATTCCTTTGTTCAGGTTTTCTGAAGGGGGAACCGTGGAGAAGAGCAGTAGCGGCCACATCGCCGTGATCGGAATGGCGGGCAAGTTTCCAGGGGCCCGGGACACCGAGGAGCTCTGGCAGAACCTCGTCTCCGGCGTCGAGTCGATTACGTTCTTCAGCGATGACGAGTTGCGGGCAGCAGGGGTCAGCGAGGAGGCCATCAACGACCCCAACTACGTCAAAGCAGCACCTCTTTCCCCTGATACGGAACTGTTCGATCCCGGCTATTTCGGAATGACCGTCCGTGAGGCCGAGGTGCTCGATCCGCAGCACCGGGCATTCCTGGAGGCATGTGACGGCTCACTCCAGTACGCCGGATACTCGCCGAGCAACTTCTCGGGTCGGATCGGTGTGTACGGCGGGGTCGGCGTCAATAACTATCTCGACCTCCACGTCAAGCCGCACCCCGATGCCTACACCCTGCTCGGCGGCCTGACCGCGAGCCTCTCCAACATCAGCGACTATGTGGCCACCGGCGTCTCCTACCGACTCGGCCTCGAAGGACCCGCGCTGACCTGCCTCACCGCGTGCTCGACCTCGCTGGTCGCCCTGCATCTCGCCTGTCAGGCGCTGCGGGCCGGCGAATGCGAGATGGCGCTCGCCGGTGGCGTTGATGAGTTCCTGCCAAGGATTTCCGGTTACGTCTACTCCGAAGGCGGCATGTACTCGCCGGACGGCCACTGCCGTGCCTTCGACGCCAAGGCGCGGGGCACCATTTTCGGCAGTGGTTCCGGTGCGGTTCTGCTCAAGCCGCTGGAAGCGGCGCTGGCGGACCGGGACAACGTCATCGGTGTCATCAGATCCACCTCCATCAACAACGACGGCGCGCAGAAGGGTGCTTTCTCCGCGCCGAGTGCCGAGGGTCAGTACGCGGCGGTGATCGACGCCTGGAACAGATCAGGTGTGGATCCCTCCACGGTCAGTTACATCGAAGCGCACGGCACCGGTACCTTCGTCGGTGACCCGATCGAAGTGAATGCGCTGAGCCAGGCATTCCGTCAGTACAGCGACCGTAAGCAGTACTGCGCCATCGGCTCGGTGAAAACAAATGTCGGGCATTTGGGCGCCGCCGCCGGAGTCGTCGGTCTCATCAAGACGCTGATGTCCATGCGGCATCGAATACTGCCGCCGAGCCTGAACTTCGACGAGCCCAACCCGCAGATCGACTTCGCGGCCTCACCGCTCTATGTCAACACCGAACTCAGCCCCTGGGTCTCCGACCACGGTCCGCTCAGGGCGGGTCTCAGCTCCTTCGGCGTCGGCGGGACCAACGCGCACGTGGTGCTCGAAGAGCCGCCCGCGCAGCCCGTCACCACGCCTCCGGCCCGTACCCACCAGTTGATCGTGGTCTCCGCGCGCACACCGAAGACCCTGGAGTCGGCCGCGACCGCGCTCGGCGGGGGACTGCGCGAGCAGCGGGACCGGTTCGCCGACGCCGCCTACACCCTCGCGGTCGGCCGGGACCAGCGCGCCGTCCGTGGGTTCCTGGTCGCCGACGGCGCGGAGGCCGCGGCGGACCGGCTCGCGGCCGGCGTACCGCAGCCCAGCCCCGCACTGGTCCCGGCGCGCGGGACGGAGCGCTCCGTGGCGTTCATGTTCCCCGGTCAGGGCGCGCAGTACGTGCGGATGGGCCAGGAACTCTACGAACGTGAGCCGGTGTTCGCCGCCGAGGTGGACTCCTGCGCGAAGGTGCTCACCGAGCACACCGGCTGGAACCTCCTCGATGTGCTCTACCCGACCGACGACGCCGACCTGGAGCGGGCCACCGAGCGGCTGACCGGCACCGAGGTCACCCAGCCCGCCCTGTTCGTCTTCTCCTACGCGCTGGCCAGACTGCTGGAGAGCTGGGGAGTGCGGCCGGAGGCCATGGTCGGCCACAGCGTCGGCGAGTTCGTCGCGGCCACCCTCGCCGGGGTCTTCTCCCGCGACGACGCGCTGCGGCTCGTCGCCGATCGCGGCCGGCTGATGCGGGGGCTTCCAGCCGGATCGATGCTGTCCGTCCCGCTGGCGGAGGACCAGCTACGGCCGTCGCTGCCGGACGATGTGAGCGTGGCCGCGGTCAACGCGCCCCACACCACGGTGATCTCCGGCCCCGGCGAGAGCGTCGAGGACGTCCGGGCACTGCTGTCCCTCCAGGGCGTGGAGGGGCGACCGCTGCACACGTCGCACGCCTTCCACTCCGGCATGATGGACCCGATCCTCGACGACTTCCGGAACCTGGTGGCGGGCGTCCAGCGGGCCCGGCCGACCGCACCGTTCGTCTCCAATGTGACCGGCGACTGGATCACGCCGGAGGACGCGGTCGACCCCGAGTACTGGACCAGACACCTGCGGGGCGCGGTGCGCTTCGGGGACGCGGTCGCCCGTCTCCTGGAGGGCGGCCAGCGGGTCCTGCTGGAGGTCGGACCGGGCAACTCACTCACCTCGCTGGCGCGACAGCAACTGACGGCCGACCGGACCGGGCTCGCCGTGTCCACCGTCCGGCACGTCAAGCAGCGCCAGTCCGACGTCGCCGTCCTGCTCGGCGCGGTCGGCCAGGTGTGGCAGGTCGGCGTGCAACTCGACCTGGCCGGACTCTGGAAGGACGAGAGCCGCGGCCGGGTCCAGCTTCCTCCGGTGCCGTACGACAAGGTGCGGTGCTGGCTGGACATCGAGCCCGGCACCGCCGACGGTGACGGGGGCGCCGCGGAGGCCGCGATCAGCGCCGAGACCGGCCCGTACTACGTGCCGAGCTGGCGGGAACGGACCCTGCTCGGCGGCGCCACCGTCGACACCGACACCACCTGGCTGGTGTACGAGTCCGCGACGGCTCCGCTGATCGGTCTCGTCGACCGGCTGCGCGCGGCGGGCGCCACCGCCTTCGTCGTCCGGCAGGGCACCGAGTTCTCCCGGGACGACGAGGGAACCTTCACGGTCCGTCCCCGCGAACTGGCCGACCATGTGGCGGTGTTCGCCGCCGCGACGGCGGACGAGCCGTCGAAACTGCGGGTGGTGCACGGCTGGCTGGTCGGCGACATCCCGGGCGACACCGCGACGCAGCGCGCCCGCAATGGCCTGGACCTCGGCTTCTTCAGCATCCTGACGGCGGTGCACGCGATCACCCGCAAGATCGTCGACACCCCGCTGGATCTGGTGCTGCTCACCAGCGACGCGGAGCCCGTCACCGGCGCCGAGCGGATCGAGCCGGCCAAGTCCGGTGTGCTCGGCTTCGTCAAGCTGCTCCCGAAAGAGCTCTCCCAGACCCGCTGCCGCACCATCGACATCACCCGGGACGGGGTCCCGGAGGCCCAGCTCGGCCAGATCCTGCGGGAGATCGGACACGGCGACGACGAGCGGGTCGTCTACCGCGGCGGCCGCAGATGGGTGTGGGAGCACCAGGAGGTGTCCCTGCCGCCGGCCGGCGAGGGGGCCGGGTTCCTCCGTGACGGCGCCGTCTATCTGATCACCGGTGGGTTCGGCGCCATCGGCCTGCTCACGGCGAAGGACCTCGCGGAGCGGCACTCGGCGAAGCTGGTCCTGCTCGGCCGGTCGGGGCTGCCGCCGCGCGACGAATGGGACGACCACCTCGCCGGGCACGGCGAGGAGGACAAGACCTCCGAGGGCATCCTCGCGGTCCGGGAGATCGAACGCCTCGGCGGCGAAGTGCTCGTCTGCGCCGCGGACATCACCGACGCCGATCGGCTGCGCGAGGTACGGGCGGAGGCGGAGGCGGCGTTCGGCAGGGTGGACGTGGTGCTGCACGCAGCGGGCGTGACCGGTGGCGGGATGCTGGAGGCGAGATCGCAGGACGACGCCGAACGCGTCATGGCCGCCAAGGTGTTCGGCACCCTCGCGCTGGACGAGGTGTTCGGCGACGACATCGACGCGATCGTCCTCTACTCCACCTTCGCGATCTTCACCGGTGACTTCGGCCTCGGTGACTACGTCTCCGCCAACGCCATCATGGACGCCTACGCCCACGCCCGCGTCGCCGCCGGGGGCCGCGCCCGGGTCGTCTCGGTCAACTGGCCGATCTGGCAGGGCCTCGGCATGGCGAACATGGACGCCCCCGACGTGCTGCTCGACTTCGAGCTGGGCGACCGCTACGAGGACGTCGCGCACCCCCTGCTGGGCAGCAGGCTGGTCCGGACGGGCAGCGACAACATCACCTTCGTCAAGAAGCTCTCCACCGACGACTGGGTGACCGCCGAGCACACCGTGGCCGACCGGCCGACCGCGCCGGGCACCAGCCTGATCGAGATCATCCGGGCCGCCTACCAGGAGGCCACCGGTGCCACCACCTGCACCATCACCAATCTGGTCTTCCAGCGCCCGCTCTCCTTCGACACCAGCCATTCCGTGCACATCCTGCTGATCCCGGACGGCGACCGCCGCTTCCGGGTGGTGGTCAAGGACGCGGACAACCCCCGGGGCGGCGCGCTCGACTACACGACGGCCACCGTCGGACCCGGACCGACCACCCCCGTACCGACGCACCCCCTGGGCGAGTGGCGCGAGCACTGCCACCGCCCCGACGAGCGGGCCGCCTCCGGGGACGCCTCCGGCCTGGTGTGGCTGGGCCCGCGGTGGGACACCATCGCCGGACACTGGACGAGCGAGACCGCCGACAACGGCCGGTTCGACGAACTGGCCACCATCGAGCTCGCCGCCGACCACCACGCCGACCTGGACGAGTACGTTCTGCACCCGGCCATGCTGGACTGCGCGACCTCCATCGCCCAGCACATCATCGGCACCGGTGACAGCACCTACCTGCCGTTCGGGTACGACCGGATCGTGGTCCGCGCCCCGCTGCCGGCCCGGGTGCACAGCCGGATCCAACACCTGGACGACACCAAGGGCTCGCTGGTCCGCACGAATGTGACCGTGGTGGACGACCAGGGCGCCGAACTGGTCGCCATCGAGGGCTTCTCACTGATCGCGGTGGACGGGGAGGACGCGGTCCAGGCTTCGGCGGGCGCCCCCTCGACGGCCGCGGCACCCGGTGGCGCCGCCACCGACGTCGGAGCCCAGCTGGAGCTGGCCCTGCTGCGGGTGAACGAGCAGGAGTTCGGCATCCGCGCCCAGGACGGTTATCCGATGCTGTGGGAGATCCTCGACTCCGGCGTCACCCCGCAGCTCATCGTCTGCACCGACAGCTTCACCCGGCGCATGGCCCTCGCCGGGAAGGTCACCCGGGACGTGCTGCGCGAGCAGCTCGCCGCGGCGCCGCAGCGCACCGTGACCGCCAGTCCGCGGAGCATCGCCACCCCCTACGTCGAGGCGGAGACCGAGGCACAGCGGGTGATCGCCGAGATGTGGGCGGAGACCCTCGCCGTGGACACCGTCGGCATCGACGACGACTTCTTCGACCTCAACGGCAACTCCCTGGTCGCCGTCCAACTGGTGGCCCGCATCCGGGAACGGTTCGCGGTGGACATCGCGGTGGCCAGCCTCTTCGAGGCACGCACCATCCGCGGTCTCGCCGGAGAGATCGAGGACGCGCTCCTCGCGCTGATCGAGGGGCTCTCCGAGGAAGAGGCCGCCCACAAGCTGGCCGCCAACTGAGCGCATGAGAAGCGCACGAGAGAGGAGATCAGCGCATGTTCGACGATGACGACGACCGCGAGTACACCGTGGTGATCAACGACGAGGAGCAGTACTCGATCTGGCCCAAGGGACGTGATATCCCCGCCGGCTGGCACGAGGTGGGCGCGGCCGGCAGCAAGGACACCTGCCTGCAGTACATCAAGGAGGTCTGGACGGACATGCGTCCCAAGAGCCTCCGCGAGCGGATGGACGCCTAACAGCCATGGTCAGTGAGCGCAGCGCGGTGAAGAGGTACGGAATCGTCCTGGAGGGCGTCAACATCCCGGTGGCCGAGCTCCTGGAGCGCGCCCGGATGGTGGAGAAGGCCGGGGTCGACTCGGTGTGGCTGGTGCAGTTGCCGACCATCCGGGACACCGCGAGCGTGCTCGCGGCCATGGCCGTCTCGACCGAGCGGGTACAGCTCGCCGCCGGTGTGCTCCCGTACTACAGCCGCCCACCGGTGATGATGGCGCAGACCGCCGCGACCATCGACGAGCTGTCCGGCGGCCGGTTCACGCTGGCGGTGGGCACGGGGCACCGGATGACCGCCGAGTGGAGCCTCGGCCGGGCACCGGGCCCCGCGGTGAGGGAGATGCGGGAGTACCTCGGCGCGGTGCGCGGGCTGCTCAACGACGGTGAGGTCAACGTCGACGGCGAGTGGTTCCGGGCGCATGGCGTCTACAGCTCGCCGCGCCGGGTGGGCCAGCCGATCTACCTCGGCACCTTCGGGCCGAAGATGTGCCGGCTGGCCGGGGAACACGCCGACGGCCTGCTGCTGTGGATGTGCACCCCGGAGTACATCCGGGAGGTGGCGCTGCCGAACCTCCGCGCCGGGCTGCTCCAGGCGGGCCGGGACCCCGATGACTTCCCGGTCGCGGTGATGGTCCCCGGCATGGTCTCCGACGATGTCGACGCCGACCGGGAGGGAGTGCGGGACTACCTGTCCGCGTACACCCGGATGCCGAACTACCGGCGGATGCACGAGGTGAGTGGATTCGCCGACCAGGTGAGCGGCAGGCGCATCGGTGACCGACTCCTCGACGCCGTCAGCGTGGTCGGCGACGAGGAGCAGGTACGGGCCGGGGTCGCCCGCTACCACGAGGCGGGTGTGACGGAGGTCGTCATCACCCCGATGGCCAACGCCCACAAGGACTCCGCGCTGCTGCTGCGCACGGCCGAGGCGCTGGCAGGCCGACCCGACGACGGCTTCGGCCCCGAACGGAGATGACTGTGGCTGTTGATCCTCTGGGCCCGCCCGGCACCCTGTCGGCGCTGGTGGAGCGGCAGGCCGGGCTCGTCCCGGACGCCCCCGCCGTGCGCCGGGGCCGCCGCTGGATGACCTACTCCGAGCTGGACACCGCCGCGACCCGGCTGGCCCGCGGGCTGGTCGCGGCGGGCGTCGGGCCCGATGACGTCGTCGGGGTGCACACCGGGCGGGACTTCCCGCTCGTGGTGGCCGTCCTCGGTGTGCTCAAGGCGGGCGCGGCCTATCTGGCGCTGCCGCGCGATCTGCCGGCCGCCCGGCTGGCGGGTCTCACCGAGGACGCCGGTGCGGTCGCGGTGGTCACCGTGGAGGCGCTCCGGGCGGGACTGCCGGAACTGCGCTGCCCGGTGGTGACGGTCGACGCCGCCGGGGGCGGCGCGGACGCCACGGCGGAGGTGGGGCCGCCGTTGCCGGAGCCCGATCCGTCCCGTGCCGCGTACGTCATCTACACCTCGGGCTCCACCGGTACGCCGAAGGGCGTCGTGGTGGAGCACCGCGCGGCCGTCGCCCATGTGCTCGCCATGGCCGACCGGATCGGCACCGGCTTCGGCGACGGGGTGCTCCAGATGGCGGGGGAGTCCTTCGACGTCGCGGTGGAGCAACTGTTCGTGGCGCTGTCGACCGGGGCGATGGTGGTGCTGCGCGGGGACGAGCCGTGGGGGCCCGCCGAGGTCTGCGCGGAGCTGCGCCAGGGGCTCGTCACCGTGGCGGACCTGCCGACCGCGCTCTTCGGCGAGCTGGTCGGGGCGGCGGATTCCTGGAACCTGCCCGCGATCTTCAGCCGGGTGCACACCGTGCTCGTCGGCGGGGAGGCGTTCCCGGCCGGCGCGCTGAACCGCTGGCGGGCCGCGTTCGCCTCGGCCGGCCGGGGCCCGCGGGTGATCAACGCGTACGGGCCGACGGAGGCGGTGATGACCGCGTCGACGGGCGTCTTCGAGACGACGACGACGGCGGTCGCGGACCTGGAGGCCGCAGGCGCGGTGTCCGCGGCCCCGACTGCCGCGGCTGCGACTGCCGCGGCTGCGACTGCCGCGGCTGCGGCGGTCCCGGACACGGCCGCAGGTGTGGTGGCGGGTGCGGCGGGCACAGCTACGACGCCCGCAGGTGTGGTGGCCCCGGACTCGACTGCCTCGGCTGCGGCGGCCCTGGATACGGCCGCGGGTGCGGTGGCGGGTGCGGCGGGCACAGCTACGACGCCCGCAGGTGTGGTGATCCCGGACCTGACGGCCCCGGCCTCGACTGCCGCGGCTGCGGCGGTCCCGGACACGGCCGCAGGTACGGCGGCGGGTGCGGCGGTCGCGGCCACGGCGGCGGCCCTGGATGCGATGGCCGCAGGTGCAACGGTCGCGAGTGCGGAGGCCGCAGGTGCGGCGGTCGCGGCCCCGGCTGCCGCGGCTGCCCCGGCGCCGGACACCGCCGCAGGTGTGACTGCCGCGGCCCCGCACGCCACCGCCTCCGGCGCCGGGGGAAGCACGGCCGCCGGCTCCCCGGGGGCCGCATCGGTGCCCGTCGGTACGGTCGTCGGACCGCGCACCCTGCGCGTCCTGGACGGCGAGTTGACCCCGGTCCGCACCGGCGAGCCCGGTGAGCTGTACATCGGCGGCACGGCGCTGGCGCGCGGCTATCTCGACCGCCCCGGCCTCACCGCCGAACGCTTCGTACCCGACCCGTTCGGCGCCCCGGGCGCCCGGATGTACCGGACCGGCGACCGGATGACCGAGGCGCCCGACGGCGAACTCACCTTCGTCGGCCGGGTGGACGACCAGCTCAAGGTCCGCGGCTTCCGGATCGAACCGGGCGAGGTCGAGGCCGTGCTCGCCGGCCACCCGGCCATCGGGCAGGCCGCGGTCGTCGCCGACGGCGACCGTCTCGTCGCCCACCTCGTCTCCGCCGAGGCCGGCTCCCGGCTGCCCGCCACCGCCATCAGGGAGTGGCTCGGCCAGCGGCTGCCGCAGTGGATGACACCCACCGCGCTGGCCTGGCTCGACCGGCTCCCGGTCACCGCCAGCGGCAAGGTCGACCGGTCGGCACTGCCCACGATCGGCGCCGACCGGTCGAGCGGCGGCAAACCGTACGAGCGGCCCCGCGACGATGTGCAGCGCCGCCTGTGCGCCGTGTGGTCCCGCGTACTGAACGTGCCCGAGGTCGGCATCCACGACGACTTCTTCGCCCTCGGCGGTACCTCACTGCTCGCCGCCCGCGCCCTCGCCGACATCCGCGCGGAACTCGCCGCCGAACTGCCCCTGCGCGCGCTGTTCGCGGCCCCCACCCCGCTGGGGCTGAGCGAGACCCTCGGCCAGACCGCGGGCACCGCCGTACTGCCCCCCGTCGTCCGCGGTGGCCCCGCCGACACGGCACCCCTCTCGCTGACCCAGCGGCAGGTCTGGCTGGCGGAACAGTTCTCCCCGGACAGCAGCGCCTACAACGCGCCGACCACCCTGCGGCTGCACGGCCCACTCGACCTCACCCTGCTGGAGCGCGCGCTCTCCGAGATCGTGCGCGACCATGAAATCCTGCGCACCACCGTCGAACTCCGGGCCGGCGAGCCCACCCAGGTGGTCCACGAGCCCTACCCCGTACGGGTCCCGGTGGTGGACCTGCGCGCCGAGACCGACCCGGAGGCCGCTGCGGCGGAGTTCATCCGCGCCGACATCGGCGTCCGCTTCGACATCGGCCGGCTGCCGCTGATCCGCTGGACCGCGCTGCGCCTCGCCGAACAGACCTATGAACTCGTCCTGGTCGAACACCATCTCGTCCACGACGGCTGGTCGTTCGCCCTGCTGATGAGCGAGCTGAGCCGGATCTACACCACCCTCGCCGAGGGCGGCGAGCCGGCCACCGCCGAGCCGGCCGTCCGCTACCAGGACTTCGCCCGCTGGCAGCGGGAGGTCCTGGCTGGCCCCGCGATGCGGGCCCAGCTCGACTTCTGGAAGGACCGGCTCGACGGCGCGCCCCAGCTCCTCGAACTGCCCTACGACGGGCAGCGCACCGAGCGGGACGACACCACCGGCGCCGTGCACCGGATGGAACTCCCCGCCGAACTCTGCGAACGGCTCCGCGCGTTCAGCGCCGACAGCGGAGTGACCCTCTTCATCACGATGCTCGCCGGCTACGCCGCCCTGCTCCACCACTACAGCGGCCAGGACGAGGTCTGCGTCGGATCCGCGTTCGGCAACCGGGGCGTGCCCGGCACCGCCGACGTCATCGGCATGTTCGTCAACCCGGTGGTGCTGCGCTGCTCGGTCCGGAGCCCCGCCGGGCCCGCGCCGAGCTTCGCCGACCTGGTCGAGCGGACCCGCCAGGTCGTGCTCGACGCACAGGCCAACCAGGAGCTGCCGTTCGTCGAGCTGATCAGGGAGCTCGACCCGCCGCGCTCCCCGGGCCGCAACCCGGTGTTCCAGGCGATGCTCAACTTCGACGACTCGCCCCTGTCCGAACTGAGCCTCGGCCCCGTCGCCGGCAGCTACCTCGAACGGAACAACAACACCGCCAAGGTCGACCTCTCGGTGCTCGTGGTGCCGCGCGCCGAGCGGCAGCTCGGGGTGGACCGGGCGGAGCGGGACCGGCGCATCACCCTGATCTGGGAGTACCGCTCCGACCTGTTCGCGGCGGAGACCGTCGGCAGGCTCGCCGACGCGTACACCGAACTGCTGGCCGCCGCCGTCGCCGGTCCCGCCGGGCCGATCGCCGAACTGCCCGCGGGCCGTCCGCTGCCGCCCGCACGCCGGGAGCCCGCCATGGGCGCCCCCGCGACCGTGCCCGAACTCCTCGCCGGGGTCGTCGCCGCGCACCCCACCGCGACCGCGGTGTCCGTACCCTCCGGCGACCGGCTCGACTACCGGGAGCTGGACCTCGGCTCCAACCAGGTGGCCCACGCCCTCGCCGCGCGCGGCGTCGGCCGGGGCGATGTGGTCGCCCTCCACCTGCCCCGGTCGGTGGAGCTGGTGGTGGCGATGGTGGGCGTGCTGAAGGCGGGCGCCGCCTATCTGCCGCTCGACGTCACCGGCCCGGCCGCCCGCACCGCGGACGTGCTCGCCGACGCCCGGCCCCAACTGGTGCTGACCGCATCGGCGGCCGGCGCCGGATTCGGCCTCCCCGCGCTGCGGCTGGACTCGCCCGACGTCGCCGGGGCGGACACCACCGACCCCGGAGTGCGCCCCGACCCCGCCGAACTCGCCTACCTCATCTACACCTCGGGCTCGACCGGGCGGCCCAAGGGCGTCGGCATCCCGCACGGGGCGCTCGTCGACAAGTACCGGGCCTGGGAGCGGACCTACGGACTCGACGCCGAGCCCGCCGCCCATCTGCAACTGGCCTCCGTCGCGTTCGACGTCTGCACCGGCGACGTCTTCCGCGCGCTGCTCTCCGGCGGCAGGCTGGTGCTCTGCCCCACCGAGACCCTGCTCGAACCGGACCGCCTGCTCGCCCTGCTGCGCGACGAACGGGTGGCGTACGCGGAGTTCCTGCCCTCGGTGCTGCGCCTGCTGGTGGACCACGCCGAGCGGACCGGACAGTCACTGCCGCCGGCCCGGCTGTTCGCCGTGGGCGGCGAGGCGTGGAGCGGCGCCGACTACCTGCGGTTCCGGGCCGCCGCCGGGCCCGGCACCCGCATCCTCAATGTGTACGGAGTGACCGAGGCGACCGTCGGCAACACCTTCCACCAGCCGGCCGGCGACGAACCCGGAGTGCTCCCGATCGGCGGTCCGCTGCCCGGCGTACGGGCGACGGTGCTCGACGCGGCGGGCCGGCCCGCCGCACCGGGTGTGGTCGGGGAGCTGTACCTCGGCGGGACCGGGCTGGCCCGTGGCTACCACGCGGACCCGGCCCGTACCGCCACCCGTTTCGTACCGGACCCCGATCCGGACCACCCCGGCGGCCGGCTCTACGCCACCGGCGACCTCGGCCGCCACCGGCCCGACGGCGTCATCGAGTTCCTGGGCCGCCGCGACCACCAGGTGAAGGTCCGTGGCTTCCGGGTGGAGCCCGCCGAGATCGAACAGGCGCTGCGCGACCACCCCGCCGTCGCCGAGGCCGTGGTGGTGGCCGAACCCGGCGCCGACGGGACCCGGCTGATCGGCTACTGCGCGCCGGCGCCCGCCGCACCCGCGCCGACCCCGGCCGAGGTCAGGGAGTGGCTCCGGGAGCGGCTCCCCGGCTATCTGATCCCCGCCGCCCTCGTCGTGCTTGCTGCCCTGCCCCGTACGGTCAGCGGCAAGGTCGACCGGGGCGCGCTGCCCGCGCCGTCAGCGGAGGCACCGGCGAACGGCCGCGCCCACACACCCCCGCGGACGCCCGAGGAGCGCGCGGTCGCCGCGATCTGGCAGCAGGTGCTCGGCGTCGAACGGGTCGGCCCGCTGGACGACTTCTTCGACCTCGGCGGGCACTCCCTGGCGGCCGTCCGGCTCATCGCCCGGCTCCGCGCCGACCTCGACCTCACCCTCACCGTCCGCGACCTGATCACCGAGGCCACCGTGGAGGGCGTGGTCCGCCGCGCGGGCCGCCGCGGGGCCGACGGTCCAGCCGTCGCGCTCACCGCCCGCAGCAGGGAGTCGGCGGACCCGCTCGGGTTCGACCGGTTCGACCAGGAGGAGACCGCCGGATGAGTACCGAGCAGCCGGTGACCGTGGCCGCAGCCTCCGCCGAACAGCGGCGGCTGCTGCTGCTGGAACAGCTCGCCGACGACGTGGCGCTCTACAACGTCCACTTCGCCTTCCGCTGGTACGGGGAGGTCTCGGCGGACACGCTGCGCACCGCGCTCGACACGGTGGTCGCCCGGCACGAGGTGCTGCGGACCACCTTCCGATCCGTCGCCGGTGAACCCCGGCAGGTCATCGCCGCACGCCTCGACGTGCCGCTGCACCGCACCGACTGCACCGGTGTGGCGCCGGCGGACCGGGCGGCGGAGGCCCTGCGACTGGCCGCCGGGCACGCCAGGACCGCCTTCGACCTGGCGGCAGGCCCGCTGCTCCGCGCCGAACTGGTGTCGTTCTCGCCCACCGACCACGCGTTCCTGCTGACGCTCCACCACACCGTCTTCGACGGCTGGTCGGCTGGGGTCCTCTTCGGCGAACTCACCGAGGCGTACGCGGCCGGGGCCGATGACCGGGCGCCCCGGCTGGAGCCGCTGCCGCTCCAGTACGCCGACTTCGGCGACTGGCAGGCCGAATCCCTCGCCTCCGGCGCCTGGGACGACCAGGCCGGCTACTGGGCGGAGCGGCTCGCCGACGCCCCCGCCCTCCTCGAACTCCCCACCGACCGGCCCCGTCCCGCCGCCCGGAGTTTCCGCGGCGGCCTCGTCGAACTACCGCTGCCGCCCGCGACCGAGGCCGCCGTGGACGCGGTCTCCCGCCGCCACCGGTGCACCCGGTTCAGCACCCTGTTCGCGGCGTTCGCGGTGCTGCTGCACCGGCTGACCGGCTCCGGCGACCTGGTGATCGGCACCGTCGACGCCGGACGGAACCGGATCGAACTGGAGCGGCTGATCGGCCTCTTCACCAACACCCTCGCCCTGCGCGTCCCGGTCCGGGGCACCGAGTCGTTCGCCGAACTCCTCGACACCGTGCGCACCCTCGTCGCCGACGCCCAGACCCATGCCGACCTGCCCTTCGCGCAGCTCGTGCGCCGGGTGGACCCGGCCCGCGCGCACAGCCACAACCCGCTCTTCCAGGTCATGTTCGACGTACAGCCCGGCGGCGCGGACCGGCTCCGGCTGCCGGGCGTACGGTCCGAGCCGCTCCGGGTGCGGGACCGGGACATCTCGCTCTTCGACCTCTCGTTCTCGGTCGAGACCGACGCCGGCGGGGCCCGGCTGGTCGCCGAGTACGCCACCGACCTGTTCGACCGGGACACCGTGGCCGGTCTCCTGGAGAGCTACCGCACCCTGCTGGCCGCCCTCATCGCCGCACCGCACCGGCCGGTCCGTGACGCGCCCCTGCTCGGCACCGCGCAGCGGGCGGCCCTCATCGCCGCGCGCGACCGCACCGGCGGGGCGGCGGCGCCCTCGGTGACCGGGCTGATCGCGGACCGGCTGCGGCACCGGGGCACGGCGCCCGCGATCATCGGCGCCGACGGATCGGCGATCAGCTACCGCCAACTGGACCAGTGGTCCGGGGCCGTCGCGTCCGCGCTGACCGGGGCCGGGGTCCGGCCGGGCGATGTGGTCGGCCTCCTCCTCCCGCGCTCGGCCGCCGCGGTCGCCGCGATCCTCGGCGTGCTCAGGGTGGGCGCGAGCCATCTGCCGCTGGACCCGGCGCAGCCCCCGGCCCGCACCGGCACGATCCTCGCGGCGGCCCGGCCCGCGGCGGTCCTGACCGACGGCACCGGCACTCCGGTGCCCGGGTCCACGACCGCGATCACCCTGCCCCCGCTCCCGGCCCCGGACACGGCCGGCGAACCGGTGCCCTGGTACCCCTCGCTCCCCGGCGAACTCGCGTACACCCTCTTCACCTCCGGCTCCACCGGCACCCCGAAGGGGGTCATGGTCACCCGGGGCGGGCTCGACAACTACGTCGCCGCCGACCTGGACACCTACCGGCTCACCGGCGACGACCGGGTGCTGATGTTCACCGAGCTGACCTTCGACGTGAGCGCCGAGGAGATCTTCCCCGCGCTCGCCGCCGGTGCCGCGCTGGTGCCGCGCACCGAACGGATGCTGGAGACCCCGGCCGACTTCTTCACCGAGTGCGGGCGGCTCGGCGTCACCGTGACCCATCTGCCCACCGCCTGGTTCCACCAGCTCGCCGCCCAGATCACCACCGGTTCGGGACCGCCCGCCGCGCTGCGGGCCATGGCGATCGGCGGCGAGGCGCCCGGCGCCGCCCCCGTCGCGCGCTGGCGGGCCGCCGTGCCCGGAATGCTGCTCACCAATGTGTACGGGCCGACGGAGACGACGATCGTGGCCACCATCGCCACCCTGGCGGGCCGCCGGGGGCTGCCGCCGGCGACGGGCCGGATCCCCCTCGGCGAGCCGCTGCCCGGCACCTCCTGCCTGGTGCTCGATGACCGGATGGAGCCGGTGCCGCCCGGCGCGGTCGGGGAGTTGCACATCGGCGGCGCCGGACTCGCCCGCGGCTACCTCGGCGACCCGGCCCGTACCGCCGTGTCGTTCGTGCCCCATCCGTACGCGGCGGGGGAGCGCCTCTACCGCACCGGTGACCTCGTCCGGCTCGGTGCCGACGGCGAGTTGGAGTTCCGTGGCCGCACCGACCACCAGGTCAAGATCCGCGGCTACCGGGTGGAGCCCGGCGAGGTCCAGGCGGCGCTGCTCGGCCTCCCGGAGATCGCCGACGCGGTGGTCGTGCCGCGCGCCGACCGGACGAGCCTGGTCGCCTATCTCGTCGCCGCCCCCGGCGCCGATCTCCCCGGCGATGCCGCGCTCCGGGCCGGCGTGGGTGCCGTCGTCCCCGCCCATCTGGTGCCATCGGCCTTCGTGGCGCTGCTGGAGATCCCGCTGACCGCACACCAGAAGATCGACACGGCCGCACTGCCCGCGCCGCCGGAACGCCCCGCCGTG
Organism: Streptomyces sp. NPDC020965; assembly: GCF_044333555.1. Lineage (NCBI taxonomy): Bacteria > Bacillati > Actinomycetota > Actinomycetes > Kitasatosporales > Streptomycetaceae > Streptomyces > Streptomyces sp. NPDC020965. Next base: position 339,000 of record NZ_JBIRRE010000007.1, on the reverse strand, counting down.
CCCCCGGACGCGGCACCGGTGGGCCGCACCGAACGCGCGGTCGCCGCGGTCTGGCGGGAGGTGCTGGGCGCGCCCGGAGTGGGCCGGCACGACGACTTCTTCGCGCTCGGCGGGCATTCACTGCTGGCCACCCAGGTCATCAGCAGGCTGCGCCGCGACTTCGGCGGCCGGGTCCGGCTCTCCCTGCTGTTCGAGCGGCCGGTGCTGACCGAGTTCGCGGCGGCGCTCGACCGGGTCCGGACGGCGGGCCCGGCGCGGCCCGCGCTGGTGCCGGTGGGACGCCTGGACGCGGGTGCGGCGGCCGGACTGACCGGGGCGATGTCCGCGGCCGATGTCGCGGCGGTGCTGGGCGTTCCCGGCGCGGAATCCGATGGGCGTACGGGACGGGGACGGGGATGACCGTGAGGCACCAGGGGCAGGATGAGCCGGCCGGGGAGTCCGGCGCGGGCAGACGGGAGTTGCTGGCCGAGCGGCTCGCCGCCAGCGGTACCCGGATCTATCCGGCCTCGGCCGCCCAGCGCAGGCTGTGGTTCGAGGACCAGCTCCGGCCGGGACGCACCGACTACACCGTGGTGTGGCCGCTGCGGCTGACCGGGCCGCTGGACCCGGCCGCGCTGCGCACCGCGCTGACAGCGCTCGTCGCGCGGCACGAGGTGCTGCGGACCCGGCTCGTCGGGGTGGACGGCGAGCCGGTGCAGGTCGTCGACCCAGCCGGTGCCGTCCCCTGCCCGCTCACCGATCTGACCGGGCTCACCGGTGACGCGCGCGGCGCGCGCGTGCGCGACCGCGTCCGGAGCGCGGGCACGACCCCCTTCGACCTGGCGGCCGGCCCGCTGTTCCTGGCCGAGCTGCTGCGCGAGGACGAGCGGCGTCACGTGCTCGTCCTCGCCGCACACCACGCCGTCTTCGACGGCTGGTCCTGGTCGGTCCTGCTACGCGATCTCTCCGCGCTGTACGAGGACCTGACCGCAGGCGGCGACGGCACCGCGGCCGGTCCGTCGGCGGTGGGGTACGGGGGCGGTGAGGGTGCCGCGGCCGGTCCGCTGTCGGTGCGGCAAGGTGATGAGGGTGCCGCGCTCGAACCGCTGCCGGTGCAGTACGGCGACTACGCCGCCTGGGAGCGGGAGCTGCTCTCCGGCGAGCACCTCACCGACCTCCTCGACTTCTGGCGCGACCAGCTGACCGGGGCCCCGGTCACCACCGACCTCCCCGTGGACTTCGCCCCCGGCCCCGAAGGCCGCTCCGGCGCGGGCGCCCGCCGCGCCGTCGCCGTCCCGGCCGCCGTGGCCGGAGCGCTGGCGGAGCTGTGCGCGGCGGAGCGCGCGACCCCGTTCATGGGCGTGCTCGCGGCCGTTGGCCTCGTCCTCGGCCGCTACGGGGCCACCGATGACGTCGTGGTGGCCACCCTGTCGGCCAACCGGACCCAGCCGGAGTTGGAGGACCTGGTCGGCTTCTTCGTGAACACCCTGCCGCTGCGGATCGACCTCTCCGGCGGTCCCGGCTTCCGGGAGCTGCTGGCCCGCTGCCGCACGGCGGCGCTGGGTGCCTTCGCCCACCAGGACCTGCCGTTCGACCGGGTCGTCGAGGAGTTGGCGCCCCGCCGGGCCCGGGGCGTGACCCCGTACGCGCGGGTGGCGCTGGTGACACAGAACGGCCCCGACGACGGATCGGCGCTCGGCGCGCTGGCCGTGGAGTCGCTCCCCGTCGAGACCCGCACCGCGACCTTCGACCTCTCGATGCACCTCTGGCCCGGGGACGACGGCGGGCTCGACGGATTCGTGGAGTACGCCACCGACGTGTTCGGCGCGGACACCGCCGCCCGCTTCGCCGGGCACGTCCGACACGTACTGGAACAGGCCGTCGCCGACCCGGACCGGCCGGTCGACGCCTATGCGCTGCTCACCGAGGACGAGCGGCGCACGGCACCGGCCGACGGCGGAGCCGGCCCCGCCCCCTCGCCCGCCGACCTCCTGCACACACTGGTCGCGGCGCAGGCCGCCCGTACCCCCGACGCCACCGCCGTGAGCTGCGGCGACGAATCCCTCACCTACGCGGAGCTGGACCGGGCGGCGGACGGGCTCGCCGCCCGGCTGCGGGCGTCCGGCGTCGGTGTCGAACGGCTCGTCGGGGTGTGCGTCCGGCGCTCGGTCCGGTCCGTGGTCGCCCTGCTCGGCGTGCTCAAGGCCGGGGCCGCCTATCTGCCGCTGGAGCCGGACAACCCGGCCGACCGGCTCGCCTACGTACTCGCCGACTCCGGTGCCGACACCGTCGTGGTGGAGTCGGAGCTGCTCGACCGGCTGCCGTCCGGCGGATTCCGCGCGGTCCCGCTGGACGAGGTACCGGCCGCGCCGTCGGTCCCCGTACCGCCCTCCGGGGTGCGGCCGGAGAATCTGGCGTACGTCATCTACACCTCGGGTTCGACCGGGCGGCCGAAGGGTGTCGCGGTGAGCCACCGCGCCGCCGTCACCCGGGTCCGCGACCCGCGCTTCGTCCGACTGACCGAGCGGGACGTGATGCTGCACGCCCTCGCCCTGTCGTTCGACGTCTCCGTGCTGGAGGTGTTCGGCGCGCTGACCAACGGCTGCCGGCTGGCGGTGCTGCCCGGCAAGGCGATGCCGGAGGCCGTCGGCGCGTTCCTCCCCGAGCAGGGGGTGACCGTCGGCTGGCTGACGGCCGCGCTGTTCCACGCCGTCGTGGACACGGCGGGCGCCGGTCTCGCCGGACTGCGCACCCTCATCGCCGGTGGCGACCAACTCTCCACCAGCCATGTCGAACGCGCCCTCGGCCTGCTGGACGATCGCGCCGTCCTGGTCAACGGCTACGGACCGACCGAGGCCGCGATCTTCGCCAGTACGCACCCGATGCGCCCCGGTGACCCCGTCGAGGCCCGCGTCCCCATCGGGGCGCCCATCCCGGACACCGAACTCTTCGTGCTGGACGACCGGTTCCAGCTACTGCCCCCGGGCGTCCCCGGCGAGCTGTACATCGGCGGGGACTGCCTCGCCCGCGGCTACCTCGGCCGCCCGGAGCTGACCGCCGAACGGTTCCTGCCCAACCCGTACGGCACCGGCGGCACCCGGCTGTACCGCACCGGCGACCTCGTCCGGCGCCGGTCGGACGGGCTGCTGGAGTTCCTCGGCCGCACCGACCACCAGGTGAAGGTCCGCGGTTTCCGGGTGGAGCTGGGCGAGATCGAACAGGTGCTGCGGCGGCACCCCGCCGTCGGCGAGGCCGTCGTGGTCGCCTTCGCGGACGACCGGGCCGAACAGACCCTGGTCGGCTATGTCGAGGCGCTGCCGGACGGCCCGCCGCACCCCGCCGAACTGCGCGAGCACTGCCGGCGTTCGCTGCCCGACTACATGGTGCCCGCGCGCCTCGTCGTCCTCGCGTCGCTGCCGCTCAACCCCAACGGCAAGGTCGACCGGGCCGCGCTGCCCGACCCGGCGGGCGCCCGGCCGGAGCTGGACACCGGTTATGTGCCCGCCCGGACCCCGGTCGAGGAGTCCGTGGCCGCCGTCTGGCGCGAGGTGCTCGGCCTGGACCGGATCGGGGTGCACGACGACTTCTTCGACCTCGGCGGGCACTCCCTGCTGGCGAGCCGGCTGCTCGCCCGGCTCCGCCGTGACATCGACCGCGACCTGCCGCTGGCCACCCTGTTCGCGGGGCCGACGGTCGCCGCCCTGGCCGCCGCCCTGGAGAGCGGGAACACCGGGGCCGCGCGCCCCGGTCCGCTGCCCGGCCGCCGCCCCGACCCGCTGCCCGCCTCCCTCGGCCAGCGCAGGCTGTGGTTCGCGCACCAGCTCGACCCGGACAGCGTCGACTACACGATCGTCTGGCCGCTGCGGCTGCTCGGCCCGCTGGACGTGCCCGCGCTGCGGCGGGCCGTCGACGGCGTGGTGGCCCGGCACGAGGTGCTGCGCACCCGGTTCACCGGCGTGGCGGGGGAGCCCGTTCAGATCATCGATCCGGCCGGCGCGGTCCCGTGCCCGCTGACCGACCTGGGGAAGCTGCCGGGGGACCGGCGCGCCGCCGAGGTCGGGGCGCGGATCGCGACGGCCGCGGCACGCCGGTTCGACCTGGCGACCGACGCGGTCTTCCGCGCCGAACTGCTGAAGGTCTCCGCCACCGAGCACATCCTGCTGATCACCGTCCACCACATCGTCTTCGACGGCTGGTCCGCCTCCGTGCTGCTGCGGGATCTCGCCGCGCTGTACGAGGCGGTCCGCGCCGGTGGCGAGCGCGGCGGGCCGCCACCGCTGGCGCTCCAGTACGGCGACTACGCGGTCTGGGAGCGCGACGGGCTCACCGGACCCGTCCTCACCCGGCAACTGGACTTCTGGCGGGACCAACTGGCCGGCGCACCGGAGATCACCCGGCTGCCCGCCGACTTCGTCCCGGCCGGGCCCGGGCGCTCCGGTGCCGGCGCCCGCCACGAGGTGTCCGTCCCGGCGGCGCCGGGGGCGGAACTGGCCGCGCTCTGCGCCCGGCTGGGCGCGACCCCGTTCATGGGACTGCTGGCGGCGGTCGGCGTGGTCCTCGGCCGCTACGGCGAGACCGACGACGTCGTGGTCGGGACGTACGCGGCCAACCGGGCCGTACCGGAGCTGGAGGACCTGGTCGGCTTCTTCGTCAACACCCTGGCGCTGCGCGTCGACCTCTCCGGCGATCCGACCTTCCGCGAACTGGTGGCACGCTGCCGCTCGGTGTCGCTGGACGCCTTCGCCCACCAGGACGTGCCGTTCGACCGGGTGGTGGAGGAGCTGGCGCCGAACCGCAGGGCGGGCGAGACCCCGTACGTCCAGGTCGCGCTGGTGATGCAGAACGTGCCCGCCGACGGCGGCGGACCCGGTGCGCTGGGCGACCTCCGGGTGGAGTCCCTCCCGTCGGACAGCGCGTCGGCGACCTTCGACCTCTCGCTGCACGTATGGCCCGGCGACGACGGCGGGCTGGACGGATACGTCGAGTACGCGACCGATGTCTTCACCGACCGGACCGCGGCCCGCTTCGCCGACCACGTACGTCGGGTGCTGGCGCAGGCGCTGGCCGATCCGGACCGTCCGGTCGGCCGGCACACCGTCCTCACCCCGGTCGAACACCATGCGCTGATCACGGCGCCGGGCGACCGCGCCGAGCCGTACGCGGACGGCGGCCCGGGCGCCCGGTTCCTGCGCCAGGCGGCCCGTACCCCCGACGCCGTTGCCTTCGTCGCGGACGGCGAGAGCGTCACCTACGCCGAACTGGAGCGCCGGTCGGGGGCGCTGGCCGCGACGCTGCGCGCGGCGGGCGTCGGCCCGGAGACACCGGTGGGCGTCCGCCTGCCCCGGGGACTCGGCCTGCCGGTCGCCGCGCTCGCCGTCTGGCGGGCCGGCGGCGCCTACCTCCCACTGGACCCGGAGGCCCCGGCGTCCCGGATCGCGCACCTCATCGCCGACTCGGGCACCCGGCTGGTGCTGACCGACCCGGCGGGCGCGGAGCTGCTGCCGGCCGCGGTGGACCATCTGGTACTGGACGCCATGGGGGAGTGGCCGGGACCGGATCGTGGCGACGCCACGGGGGAGTGGCCGGGACCGGATCGTGGCGACGTGGCGGGGGAGTGGCCTGCACCGGATCGTGCCGACGCCGCGGGGAAGCGGCCCGCACCGGATCGTGCCGACGCGGCGGGGGAGTGGCCGGGGCCGGAGCGGGCCGGCACCACGGCGGACGAGGGCGCCGATATCGACGCCCTCGCCGCCGTGATCTACACCTCCGGCTCCACGGGCCTGCCGAAGGGCGTCGCGATCACCGGGCGTTCGCTGCTCAACCGGATCGACTGGATGGCCGACACCTGGCCCTTCCGGTCGGAGGACGTGCTCTGCCAGAAGGGCCCGATCGGATTCGTGGACGGGCTCTGGGAACTCCTCGGCGGGCTGCTCCACGGCGTGCCGACGGTGATCGCCCCGCCCGAAGCGGGCACGGACCCCCGCCTGCTGACCGAACTGCTCGCCGCCCACCGGGTGACCCGGCTGCTGGTGGTGCCGTCCCTGCTGCAAGCCCTGCTGGAGGTCCCCGACCTCGCCGCCAAGCTCCCCGCGCTCACCCGGTGGGTCAGCTCGGGCGAGGAACTGCCGCCGACCCTGGCGCGCAGCTTCGCCGACCGGCTGCCCGGCCGTGAACTGCGCAATCTGTACGGTTCGTCGGAGGTGTGGGACGCCCTCTGCCAGCGCGCCGACGGCGAACCCGTCGCCGGCCGGCCGGTCCCGGTCGGCGACCCGATCAGCCGGATCACCGCCTACCTCCTCGACCGCGAGCTGCGCCCGGTGCCGGTCGGTGTCACCGGCGACCTCTATCTGGCGGGCGCCGGAGTCGCCCGGGGCTATCTCGGCAGACCCGACCTGACCGCCGAACGGTTCGTGCCCGACCCCTTCGACCCGGCCGGCGGCCGGGTCTACCGGTCCGGCGACCGGGCCGTGCGCCGCGCCGACGGCCAGATCGAACTGGCGGGCCGGGCTGACCTGCAACTGAAGATCCGCGGGATACGGGTCGAACCGGCCGAGACCGAGCGCGCGCTGGAGGAGCTGCCGGGCGTCCGGCAGGCCGTGGTGACCGGTCGGCGCGGACCCGGGGCCCCCGACGGCGCCATGGAGCTGATCGCCCATGTCGTACCCGAACCGGGCACACCCTGGGACGACCGGGCCCTGCGGGCCGAACTGACCCGCACCCTGCCCCGGTACCTGGTGCCGGCCGTCCTCGTCCCGCTGGACGAACTGCCCCTGAACACCAGCGGCAAGGTCGACCGGGCCGCCCTACCGGCGCCCCGGCCCCGTACCACCGCCCCCCAGGCGGAGGACGCGACCGGACCGGAGCGGGCGATGCGGGCGATCTGGGCCGAACTGCTCGGCGTGGACACCGTCGGCGTGCACGAGGACTTCTTCGACCTTGGCGGGCACAGCCTGCTCGCCATGCAACTGGTGGACCGGATCGCCCAGTCGCTCGGCACCAGCCTCGGCGTCCGGACCGTGTTCGAGAACCCGACCGTGCACCTGCTGAGCCGACTGCTGCCCACGGAACGAGGCACCCGATGGAGGGCCGATGTGTGAGACGCGGAACGACCGACAGGACACGGGCCGTGTCCGGACAACCACTTGGAGGGCCTGATGTCGGCCTCGGCGAACCCCTGGATAGCCCGGCTGCGGCCGGCGAGCCGTGGACAGCTACGACTGATCTGCTTCGCCCACGCGGGCGGTGGCGCCGCCACCTTCCGCGGCTTCGCCCAGGACCTGCCGGCAGATATCGACCTCTGCGTCGTCCGGCTGCCGGGACGGGAGAGCCGGCTGCGGGAACCCCCGGTGCGGAAGATGGGCGAGCTGGTCAGCCTGCTCGGTGACGCGCTGGACGAACTGCTCGACGTGCCCTACGGGCTCCTCGGCTACTGCTCCGGCGCGCTGACCGCGTTCGAACTCGCCCGCTATCTGCGCGACAGCGGACGCAGACCGCCGGCCGCGCTCTTCGCCTGCGCCTGCCCCTCACCCGCCACGGTGCTCCGCGACAGCGGAGTGCACGGACTGGAGAAGGACGGACTCATCGAGCACCTCGCCGCCCTCGGCATCATCCCGGACGCCATCCTGAACACCCCCGGGCTCTTCGACATGTTCGAACAGAGCGTGCGCGCCGACTACGAGGTCTACGAGACCGGCGAGTACCTCGCCGACCGGCCGCTCGACCTGCCCGTCAGCGTGTTCGGCGCGACCGGCGACCCGAGCACGACCGTGCCCACCCTGCTCGGCTGGCGCGAGGAGACCACCCGGGCCTTCTCGCTGCGGCTTTTCCCCGGGGACCACGGCTTCTTCGAGCAGGACCGACTCTCCATCACCGCCTCGGTGAGCGCCGAACTGCGCGCCGCGGCCGACGAACTGAGCGGAGTGGGTCGATGAGCGGACGCGAACTGTCCGACACCAAGCGCGAACTGCTGGCCCGACTGCTCGCGGGCAAGGCGGCACCCGTCACCCGGCGGGTGCCGGCCGCCGACCCCGACCGCCGGGTCCGGCTCTCCTACGCGCAGGAACGGGTCTGGCTCACCGCGCAGCTCGCACCGGACATGCCCGTCTTCCACCTGGTGATGGTGGCCACGCTGCCGCTCCGGGTGGAGGCCGAGCCGATGGAGCTGAACCTGCGCGACGTCATGGTCCGCCACGACTGTCTGCGGATGTCCGTCGACGTGGTCGACGGGGAGCCGCTGATCGTGGTCCACGACCCCGACGACATCGAGGTGCGGATCCCGGTCACCGACCTCTCCGACGCGCCCGACCCGTACGCGGCGGCCGTCGCGCACGCCGAGGAGGTCGCGCGCCGGCCGTACCGACTGGACACCGCCCCGCTCTGGCGGGCCGAGGTCATCTGGCTCGGCCCCGACTCGTCGTTGCTGCTGTTCGCCACCCACCATCTGATCGCGGACGCCACCTCGCTGAACCTCATCGGCCTGGAGCTGGCCGGCCGGGGACAACCCGAACTACCCGTCTCCTACCGGGACTTCGCCGCCTGGCAGCGGGACGGCATGGAGGCCGGCGAGCTGGACGCGTCACTCGCCTTCTGGCGGACGGAGCTGGCCGGTGTGCCGACCTCGCTGGAGTTACCCACCGACCGGCCCCGACCCCCGCTGCCCGACCTGTCGGGACGCACCCTCCAGCTCGACATCCCCGAGGAGACCACGGCCCGGCTGCGGGCGCTGAGCAAGGCCGAGGGCGTCACCCCGTACGTACTGCACCTCGCTGCGCTCGGGGTGCTCATCGGCAGGTACACCCACCGTCGGGACATCCTGGTGGGGACCTATCTGGCCGGGCGGGGCGAGCCGGAGCTACAGAAGCTCGTCGGCATGTTCGTGAACCTGGTCCCGGTCCGGGTACGGATGACCGGCACACCGACCTTCCGGCAGCTCGCCGACCGGGTGCGCACCGCGGCCGCCGGCACCTTCGCCCACCAGACCGTGCCCTTCGAACAGCTCGTCCGGCAGACCCCGCGCGGGGTCAGCCGGAGCGAACCGCCGCTGGTGCAGCTCGGCTTCAACATGCTGCGGCTCTCCGGCGACGCGGTCGACCTGCCCATCTCGCAGGACGTCTCCCAGCTCGATCTGACCGTGCATGTGGTGGAGCGCGCCGACGGCACGCACAATCTGATGCTGGAGTACGCGACGACGCTGTTCGACGCCGCGACGGTGGAGCAGCTCGGCCGGCACTACCTGAACCTGCTGGACCTGCTCGGGCGGGAGCCGGACACCCCGATCGCCCGGATCGGGGCCCTGACCCCCGCGGAACAGGCCGCGCTCACGACCGACCGGGCCGCGCCCGTGACGGACCGGACCGTGCCCGTGACCGACCCCGCCGACGCGGCGGCCGAACCGCCGCTGCTCGCCGACGCCATCGCCGAGCGGGTACGGGCCCGACCGGACGCGGTGGCGGTCAGCGCGGGCGACACGACCCTCACCTACCGCGAGCTGGACGAGCTGGCGGGACGCCTCGCCGACCGGCTGCGCGCCCGGGGCGCGGGACCGGAACACGTGGTCGGAGTCTGTCTGGAACGCGGGCTGCCGCTGGTGGTCGGACTGCTCGCGATCTGGCGGGCGGGCGCCGCCTATCTACCCCTCGACCCGGAGCACCCGCCCGCCCGGTGGGCCGCCACCCTGGCCGACGCCGGGGCGGAGCTGGTGATCACCGATCCTGGCCGGGAGGCCCGCCTCACCGCGCTCGGTGTGGCCGCCCCCCTGGTGCTCGCCCAGGACGGCACATCACCGGGCCAGGACGGCACCGAGCCCGCCCACGACGGCACCGCGCGCTCCGGACAGCCGGGGCCGCCGAGCCACCGGGACGGCGCCGCCTATGTGCTGTTCACCTCGGGCTCCACCGGCACACCCAAGGGCGTGGTGATCACCAACGCCGGAATCGCCAACCGGGTGTGGTGGACCGTCCGCACCCACAAACTGACCGAACACGACCGGGTCCTCCAGAAGACCCGGATCGGCTTCGACGCCGCCGGCTGGGAGGTCTTCGCGCCCCTCGTCGTCGGCGGCACCGTCGTCCTCGCCCCACCCGGAGTGGAACGGGACCCCGCGGCCCTCGTCCGCGCCGTGGCCGACGAGGACGTCACCGTGCTCCAGGTGGTCCCCTCGGTGCTGCGGCTGCTCCTGGAACAGCCGGGCTGGGTGGAGTGCGTCGCCCTGCGGCTGCTGTTCTCGGCCGGCGAGCCCCTCGACGCGGAGCTCTGCGCACGCGTGCGCGAGACCGGGTCTCCGGAGATCTGGAACACCTACGGCCCCACCGAGTGCTCGATCGACGTCACCGCCCACCGGTTCGACGCCCGGCAGCGCACCGGGACCGTGCCCATCGGCGAACCGATCGACCACACCCGGATCACCCTCGTCGGCCCCGACGGCGAACTCGTCCCGGACACCGTCCCCGGCGAACTGCTGGTCGGCGGCCCCGGCGTGGCCCGTGGCTACGCCGGACGGCCCGATCTGACCGCCGAACGATTCGTCCCCGACCCGTACGGACCACCCGGCTCACGGGTCTACCGCACCGGCGACCTGGTCCGCCGCGACCGGGAGGGCGTGCTCCACTTCGCCGGCCGGGCCGACGACCAGATCAAGGTCAACGGCGTACGGATCGAACCCGCCGAGATCAACACGGCGCTGCTGCGCCACCCGGAGATCACGGCCGCGTACACCCTCGCCGAGCCCGGCCGCCGGGGCGAACGGCGGCTGGTCGCCCATGTGGTGGCCGGGCCCGGCCGCGCGCCCGGCACCGCGGAACTGCGGAGCTGGCTGGCCGCCCTGCTGCCGACGGCGATGATCCCCGCCGTCTTCGTCCCGCACACCGAACTGCCGCTCGGCGAGAACGGCAAGGTCGACCGGTCCGCGCTGCCCGCCGCCGACGACCGCCATCTCTCCGGACCCACTCACATCGCCCCCCGGACCGCCGCCGAACGGCTGGTGGCCGAGGTCTGGTCGGAGCTGCTCGACCGGGACCGGATCGGCGCCGATGACGACTTCTTCGCGCTCGGCGGCCACTCACTGCTGCTCGCCCGGCTCGCGGCCGGCCTCACCGACCGCGCCGGTGTCCCCATCGCCGTGCACTCCCTCTTCGGCTCACTCCGCCTCGCCGACCAGGCCGCGCTGATCTCCGCCGGCGGATCGGCGACGGACGCCCCGCCACCGATCCGGCCCGCCGCCCGCCAGCCGGGCGACGGACCAGGACTGCCGCTCTCCTCCGGACAGCGCCGGCTGTGGTTCCTCGACCAGCTCAACCCGCACTCGCCGGAGTACGTCCTGCCGGTGGCGATCCCCCTCCGGGGCCGGGCCGAACTCCCCGCGCTCCGCGCCGCGCTGACCGATCTGGCCGCCCGCCACGAGATCCTGCGCACCCACTACACACGGCACGACGGTGAACCGCGGCAGATCGTCTCCCCGGTGGGCGGCGGCGTACTGGAAGTGGCCGACGGCCCGCTGGAGACGGTGATCGAGACCCTCGGCGACCGGATCCGGCAGGGTTTCCGACTCGCCGACGGAACGTCCTGGCGGGCGCTGCTGCTCCGCGCGGCCGAGCCGGGACACGACGACGTCCTGATGCTGCTGCTGCACCACATCGCGGCCGACGGCCTCTCGGTGCCGGTGCTGCGGCGGGACCTGACGGAGCTGTACCGCGCCCGGGTCGACGGCGACCGGCCCGCACTGCCCGAACTGGCCGTGCAGTACGCCGACTTCGCCGCCTGGCAGAACGACTGGCTCTCCGGCGAGCGCATCGAGGGGGAGCTGGACTTCTGGCGGGAGCGGCTCGCCGGGATGCCCTATCTGGCGCTGCCGACCGACCGGCCGCGCCCCCCGGTACGGGACGCCAGCGGGGCCGTCGTCGGCTTCCGGATCCCGGCCGACGCGGCCGGTCCGCTGGTGGCGGCCGGCCGTGAGCGCGGGGCCAGCGAGTTCATGTCGCTGCTCGCGCTGTTCACCGTGCTGCTCGGCCGGTACAGCGGACAGCGGGACATCGCGGTCGGCGCACCGGTCGCCGGGCGGGCCCGGCCCGAACTGGACGATCTGGTCGGCTTCTTCGTCAACACCCTCGTGCTGCGGAACGACCTCTCCGGCGAACCCACGGTGGGCGAACTGCTCGACCGGGTCCGCGCGGGCGCCCTGGACGCCTTCGCCCACCCCTATCTCCCCTTCGAACGGCTCGTCGACGAGCTGAGCCCGGAGCGGGACCTCTCCCGCACCCCCCTGGTCTCCGTCCTCTTCGACGTGGCCGACGTCGGCGCCCCCTCGGACGACACCCCCGGCGCGGCGGGGCCCGCCGTCGAGCTGGACCAGCGGTTCGCCGGACTGTGGCAGGCCGCCAAATTCGACCAGACCTGGACCCTGCGCGCCGAACCGGACGGTTCGTACGTCGGCACGGTCGAATACGCGACCGCGCTGTTCCACGCCGACACCGTACGGGCCATGACCGGGCACTTCGTCCAACTGCTGCGCGGCGCCCGAGACCCCGGCAGCCCGGTGTCGGAGCTGGAACTCCTCGCCCCGCGCGAACGCGCCGCCCTGACGGCGCGCGAGCCGGAGCGGTCGGCCCCACCGATCCTGCCCACACTCATCGCCGAACGGGCCGCCGCGACACCCGACGCGGTGGCCGCGACCGAGGTGGGGCCGGACGGGCGGAGCCTGAGCTACGGCGAACTCCTCGACCGGTCCGGCCGGCTCGCCAACCATCTGCGGGCGGGCGGGATCGGCCCCGGCGATGTACTGGGCGTGGCACTGCCCCGGGGACTCGACCTGCTGGTCGGCGTGGTCGCCGCCTGGCGGGCCGGCGCGGCCTTCCTGCCGCTCGACGCCACCCATCCGCCGAAACGCCTGATCGCCCAGTGCCTCGACGCGGGCGTGGCGGCCGTGCTGACCGCCGGCGGACTGATCGGGGCCGATCTGCCCGGCATGGCCACGGTGGACATCGTCGCCGACGCCGGAGCCGTCGCGGCCCGCCCGGCCACGACGCCGCCGGTGCCCCTGACCGCCGCCGACGCCGCCTATGTGATGTTCACCTCCGGCTCGACGGGCCGGCCCAAGGGCGTGGTGGTGGGGCACGGCGCCATCGCCAACCGGGTCGCCTGGTCGGTGTCCGGACAGGGCATCGGCCCGACCGACCGGATCCTGCACAAGACACGGTTCGGGTTCGACGCGGCGGTGCTCGAACTCTTCGCCCCGCTCGCGGCCGGGGGCACGGTGGTCATGGCCGCGCCGGACACCGAACTGGACCCCGCCGCCCTGCTGCGCGCGGCCGGGGACGGCGCGGCGACGGTCCTGCAACTGGTCCCCTCGGTGCTGCGGACCCTGCTGGAGCTGCCGGAGTGGCCGGAACTGCCCGCGCTGCGGCAGGTGTGGCTCGCCGGTGAACCGCTCACCGCCGAACTGGCCGCCGCGCTCCGCGAACGCGTCGACGTCCAGGTCTGGAACACCTACGGACCCACCGAATGCGCCATCGACGTCACGGCGTACGCTGTCGGGACCGGGCCCACGGCGGGACCGGTCCCGATCGGCCGCCCGCTGCCCCGGCTGTGGACCCGGGTGCTCGACCACGCGGGCCGGCTCGCGCCGCCGGGGGTGCCGGGCGAACTGCTGGTGGGCGGTGCGGGGCTGGCGCGCGGCTACGCGGGACGGCCCGAGCTGACGGCGGAGCGGTTCGTCCCCGACCCGTACGGACCGCCGGGGGCGCGGCTGTACCGGACGGGCGATCTGGTCCGGCGGCGCGCCGACGGGGTGCTGGAGTTCGTCGGACGGGTGGACAGCCAGGTCAAGGTGAACGGTGTCCGGATCGAGCCGGGCGAGATCGAGGCCGCGCTGACCGGCCACCCCTCGGTGCGCGACGCCGTGGTGATCGCCCGTGAGCTGGCCTCCGGCGGCCGCACCCTGGTCGCCTACTACCTGCCCGGCACCGAGCCGGCCGACGGCACCCGCCAGGTGCCGACGCCCACCGACCCCACCCCCGCCGATCCCACCGCCGCCGAGCTGGCCCGGCACTGCCGGCGGTCCCTGCCCCAGGCGCTCGTACCGGGCGTCTTCGTGGCACTCGACGCGTTCCCGCTGAACCGCAACGGAAAGCTGGACCGCGCGGCACTGCCCGACCCCGCGGCCGTCACCAGGACCGGCGCGCCGGAGACCGCGCCACACGGCCCGGTGGAGGAGCGGATCGCCGAACTCTGGGGCGAACTGCTGGACCGCGCGCCGGGGAGTGTCGGCGCGGACACCAGCTTCTTCGCCCTCGGCGGCAACTCCCTGCTGGCCATCCGACTGGTCAGCGCGCTGCAACGGGAATTCGACCTGGAGCTCCCGGTGCGGGTCGTCTTCGAGGGCCCGTCCGTCGCCGAGCTGGCCGCGGCCGTGGAGGCCGCCATCCGGGCCGAGATCGACGCACTGCCGGACGACGAACTGGCCGCGGAGGCGGCCCTGCTGGCCGGCGAACCACACGGAGAAAGCCCGAACACCTAGGCCCTGTCCGGGACCTAACACACCAGAACACGTACGCGGACCAGGCGAGAGGCGAATGATGTGACGGGGAACCAAGGCGCTCGGGACGCGGCCGGACTCAGGGCCGACATCCTCGCCAGCAGACTGGCGGGACGGCGCGGCGGGCCGGGCCGCCGCGCCACGATCCCGCCCGCCGACCGGCGGCGGCCGCTGCCGCTCTCCTTCGGACAGCAACGGCTCTGGTTCCTGGACCGGCTCACCCCCGGCAGCCCCGAGTACCTGGTGCCGTGGGCGGTCCGGCTGCGCGGCGGGCTGCGCGTCGACGCGCTGCGCGCCGCCTGGCTCGACATCGTCGGCGCCCATGAGATCCTGCGCACCCGGTACGCACTCGCCGGCACCGCTCCCGCCCAGCTCATCGGGGGCGAGTCGGAGATCGACTTCGCCGTGGCCGACCTCGCCGACCGCCCGGCCGGGGAACGCGAGAAGCTCGCCCTCGCCTACGCCGACGACCAGGCGCGCGCCCCGTTCCGGCTGGACACCGACCTGCCGGCGCGGCTGCGGGTGGTGCGGATCGCGGCCGACGACCATCTCCTGGTCCTCGTACTGCACCACATCGCCTGCGACGGCTGGTCGCTCAACCTGCTCGCCGAACAGTTGATGACGGCCTACCGGCGGCGGATCGCCCCCGGCGGGCAGGACGCCGCCGGACTGCCCCGGAACGAGGTGCAGTACGCGGATTACGCGGCCTGGCAGCGGGACCGGCTCTCCGGGGCCGAACTGGAACGCCAGCTCGACCACTGGCGCGGCGAACTGGCCGGGCTCGGCGTCGTGGAGCTGCCGGCCGACCGCCCCCGCCCGCCGATCAGGGACGCCACCGGCGCCACCCTGCGCTTCACCCTCCCCGCCGAGCTGGCCGAAGAGGTGCGCCGGCTCGCCCGGCGACAGGAGACCACCGCGTTCACGGTGCTGCTCACCGCCTTTCAGGTGCTGCTCTCCCGCTACACCGGACAGCGGGACATCGCGGTCGGCACCCCCGTCGCCGGGCGCGAACGCCCGGAGATCGCCGACCTGGTCGGGTTCCTGATCAATACGGTGGTGCTGCGCAACCGGTGGGAGGGCGACCCCAGCTTCCTCGAACTGCTCGACACCGGCCGGGGGGCCGTCGGCCGGGCCATCGCGCACCAGGACGTGCCGTTCGAGCAGCTCGTCGAGGAACTGGCCCCCGAACGCGATCTGGCCCGCACACCGCTGTTCACCGTCATGTTCGGACTGCAGGACGGCGTCGCGGGAGAGCTCGACCTGCCCGAGCTGACCGCCGAGCGGATCGAGGTGGAGTGGACGGTCGCGAAGTTCGACCTCAATCTGCAACTCGCCGAACTGCCCGACGGCAGCATCAGCGGCTTCCTCGAATACGCCACCGCCCTGTTCGACCGGTCCACCATGGAGCGCTTCGCCGGGCACTACCACCGGCTGCTCGCCGGGCTCGTCGGCGCACCGGAGCGCCGGGTGTCCGACGCGGACCCGCTGTCGCCGGCCGAACGGCACCAACTCCTCGTCACCTGGGCCGGCGGCGCCGACCCGGCCGGGGTGCTCGACGAACACCCCGCGCTCGGCACGGCCGTGGGGATGCACCAGGCGTTCGAGGCCCACGCCGCGGCCACCCCGGACGCCGTCGCCGTCGTCGACGAGGACGGTTCGCTGACCTACGGCGAGCTGAACGCGCGCGCGAACCGGCTCGCCCACACCCTCCGGGCGCACGGCGTCGGCCCGGACCGGCTGGTGGGCGTCTGTCTGGAACGCGGCGTCGACCTGGTGACGAGCCTGCTGGCGGTGGTGAAGGCCGGCGGGGCGTACGTCCCGCTCGACCCGGCCTACCCCGCCCGGCGGCTCGCCGACATCCTGGCCGACACCGGACTGACCCGGCTCATCACCCACGACGCCCACACGGAACTCTTCGCGGACTCCTACACCGGAGAGCTGATCTCGCTCGACGGCGACGCTGCCCTGATCGAGGCCGCCGCCCCGACCGACCCCGAGCCGGTCACCGCCCGGGACCACCTCATGTACGTCATCCACACCTCGGGCTCCACCGGACGTCCCAAGGGCGTCTGCATGACCCACCGCAATGTGCTGCGCCTGTTCGCGTCCGCCGGTGAGCACTACGACTTCGGACCCGCCGACGTCTGGCCGCTCTTCCACTCGTACGCCTTCGACGTCTCGGTCTGGGAGCTGTGGGGTGCCCTCGGGCACGGCGGCCGGTTGGTCGTGCCGTCCTTCGAGGTGACCCGCTCGCCGGACGAGTTCATCGATCTGCTCGTCCGGGAGCGGGTCACCGTGCTCAACCAGACACCGTCGGCGTTCCGCACGCTGCTCGCCGCGACCGGCCCGGACGACGCACGGCTGCGGAAGCTCCGGCTACGCGCCGTGATCTTCGCGGGGGAGAAGCTGGAACCCGCCGAACTGCTGCCGTGGGACGCCGTCTTCGGCACCGGCGGCCCGAAGCTGATCAATATGTACGGCATCACCGAGACCACCGTGCACACGACCTACCACCACGTCAACGCCGGCGAGCTGACCCCCACCACCCCGAGCATCATCGGCCGCGGCCTGTCCGACCTGCGGGTCCACCTGCTGGACCGGGCCGGCCGGCCGACCCCGGTCGGAGTGGTCGGTGAGCTGTACGTCGGCGGGCCGGGGCTCGCCCGCGGCTACCTCGGCAGGCCCGAGCTGACGGCGGAGCGGTTCGTGCCCGATCCGTACGGACCGCCGGGCACCCGGCTCTACCGCAGCGGCGACCTGGCGCGCTGGCGCGAGGGCGGTGTCCTGGAGGTCATCGGCCGGGCCGACAAACAGGTCAAGATCCGGGGCTTCAGGATCGAACTCGGCGAGATCGAGACCACCCTGGCCGAACACCCCGCCGTGCGCACCGCGGTGGTGACCGCCCGCACCGGAGCGGACCGTACCGTACGCCTGGTCGCCTATCTGGTCCCCGAGGACCCCGCCTCCGGAGTGGACCGCGCCGAGGTCAGGTCCTGGCTGGCCGGCCGGCTGCCGAGCCATCTGGTACCCGCCTCCTATCTCCAGATCCCCACCGTTCCGCTGACGGCCAACGGCAAACTCGACCCCGCGGCGCTGCCCGAGCCGGACGCCGGCGCGGTGGCCGCCCGCGCCCGGTACGAGCCGCCCCGCACGCCCGGCGAGCAGCGGGTGGCCGCCGTCTGGCGGGACGTACTCGGCACCGACCGCGTCGGCGTGCACGACAACTTCTTCGAGCTGGGCGGCGACTCGCTGCGCGCGGTCGCGGTGGTGGGCGCCCTGCGCGCCGAGGGCCTCGACGTCTCCGTACGCGATCTGTTCGAGCACCGGACGATCGCCGGGCTGGCCGAGGCGCTCTCCCGGCGCACCGGTACGGCCGAACCGCTGCCGAGCGCCGCACCCTTCTCCCTCCTGGCCCCCGCCGACGCCGAGCGGCTGACCTCCGGACCGCTCGACGCCTATCCGATGTCCCAGGTGCAGGTGGGCATGGTCATCGAGATGCTCGCGAGCGACCGGAACGTCTACCACAACATCACCTCCTTCAGCATCCGCGACGGAGAGCCGTTCGACGCGGAAGCGCTGCGCGCCGCCGCCGCCGAACTGACCGACCGGCACGAGATACTGCGCACCTCGCTCCACCCCACGGAGTACTCCGAACCGCTCCAGGTGGTGCACCCGGCGGCCACCCTGCCGCTGACCGTGACCGATCTGCGCGGGCGCGGCGCGGACGAACGGGAACGGATCGTCCGCGACTACATCGCCGACGAGCGCGGGAAGGTGTTCGACCTCTCCCGGCCGCCGCTGATGCGGCTGGGCGCGCATCTCCACGACGACGGCTGGCGGCTCTCGATCACCGAGTGCCACGCCATCCTCGAGGGGTGGAGCTACCACTCGCTGCTGATGGAACTGCTCCACCTCTACCGCGCCGTCCGGGACGGCGCACCGCTGCCCGAACCCGGCACCGTCACCACCCGCTACGCCGACTTCGTCGCGCTGGAGCGGCGCACCCTGCGGTCACCGGAGCACCAGTCGTACTGGCGGGAGGTGCTCGACACACACCCCCGGATACGGCTGCCCGAGGGGTGGGCGGCCCCGCCGGACGGCCCGGAACCGGCCGTCCCGTACCAGATCTGGGTCCCGGTCTCCGACCTCCACGACGGTCTGCGCGCGCTGGCGAGCAGTGTCGGGGTGTCGCTGAAGAGCGTGCTGCACGCCGCCCATCTCAAGGTGATGAGCACCCTCACCGAGGAACGGTCCCTGTCGTCCGGTCTGGTCTGCGACACCCGTCCGGAGGTGCCCGGCGCGGACCGGCTGTACGGGATGTTCCTCAACACCGTGCCGTTCCCGTTCCGGCTCACCGCCGCGACCTGGCGCGAGCTGGTCGCCGACGTCTACGCGCGGGAGAGCGAGGTGTGGTCCTACCGCCGCTACCCGCTCTCCGCGATGCGGCGCGCGCGGGCCGGGGGCGACGCCCGGCTGATCGACGTGTTCTTCAACTACCTCGACTTCCACATGGTCGACACCGACCTGGTCGACTTCGACGACAGCATCGACGAGAGCCCCAATGAGTTCCCGCTCGCCGTGACCTCACTCGGCGGCTATCTGGCCCTCACCACCAGCACCGATGTGCTCGACCGCGCCCATGCGCGGCGGCTGGCCGACACCTACCGGAGCGTGCTGGAGGCGATGGCCGCCGACGCCGACGGAGACGCCCGCGGCGACCACCTCGCGCCGGACGAGCGGGACCGCCTGCTGACCGGGTACCACGAGGCCGCCGACGAGAACGCGGCCCGGCACGAGTCCGCCGACGAGGTCGTCACCCCGGCCGACCGGGTCGCCGACCACGCCCGCCGGGCCCCCCGGCGGGCCGCGGTCATCGGCACCGACGGCACGGCCCTGAGCTACGCGGAGCTGGCCGGGCGGGCCGACCGGCTCGCCGCCCATCTGCGCGGGCACGGCGTCGGACCGGACGTCAGGGTCGGCATCCTGCTCACCCACCGGGTGGAGCTGATCGTCGCGATCCTGGGAGTGCTGCGGGCCGGTGGCGCCTACGTGCCCCTGGACCCGGACCACCCGGCCGCGCGGCGGGAGTATGTACTCGCCGACAGCGGTGCCGAGCTGGTGCTCACCGAGGAGGCGCTCGTCGCCGGGCTCGGGACGGGCTTCACCGGCCGAACCGTACTCCTCGACACCGACTGGCCGCTGATCGCCGCGACCCCGGCCGTCCCGCTGCCCCGACCCCTGCCGGACACGCTCGCCTACCTCATCCACACCTCCGGATCGACCGGCACCCCCAAGGGCGTCATGGTCACCCACCGGGGCCTGGCGAACTACCTCGACTGGGCGGTGCGGCGCTACCGGGTCACCGGCGGCGGCACCGTGCCGCTGCTCGGCTCGGTCGCCTTCGACCTCTCCGTGACCAATCTGCTCGTCCCGCTCGCCGGCGGCGCGGCCGTGCGGCTGCTCCCCGGGGACGCCCCCGTCGACGCGCTGGCGGAACTGCTCCGCGGGCCCGACCGGTTCGACCTGGTGAAGATCACCCCCGCCCATCTGGAGCTGCTGCGGGCGCGGCTGGCCGACGGCGGCCGGATCGACTCGGTCGGCACCTTCGTGGTCGGCGGCGAGGAACTGCGCGCGGACAGCGTGCGCGCCTGGCGGGAGCTGACCCCGGACGCCGTGATCATCAATGAGTACGGTCCCACCGAGACCGTGGTCGGCTGTGTCGTGGCCGACGCAGGCACCCCCGCGCCCGGCGCGACCAGGGTGCCGATCGGACGCCCCATCGCGGACACCCGGGTGTACGTGCTCGACGGGTTCGGCAATCCGGTCGCGCACGGCGTCGTCGGCGAGCTGTACATCGCGGGGGCCGGAGTCGCCCGCGGCTACCTCGGCAGGCCCGGCCTCACCGCCGAACGGTTCGTCCCCGACCCGTACTCGACGGTGGGCGGCAGGCTCTACCGGACCGGCGACCTGGTGCGCCGGCGGGACGACGGCGAGCTGGAGTTCCTCGGCCGGGCGGACGGCCAGGTCAAGATCCTGGGCTATCGGATCGAACCCGGCGAGGTCGAGGCCGCGCTCTGCGCGCACCCCGGCGTCGCCGAGGCCGTCGTCGTCGCCCGCGAGGACACCCCGGGCGACCGCAGACTGGTCGGCTACGTGGTCCCGGCCCCCGACACCGAGCCGAACCCCGCCGAGCTGCGCCGGTTCGTCGGCGAGCGGCTGCCGGCCTACCTCGTCCCCGCCGCGGTGCTGGTGCTCGATGAACTCCCCGTCACCTCCGGGGGGAAGACCGACCACCGGCGGCTGCCCGCCCCGCAGTCGCGGCCCGAGCTGGCCACCCCGTACGAACGGCCCCGCAACCCGGCCGAGGCCCGCCTGATCGACATCTGGGTGAAGGTCTTCGGCCTGGACCGGGTCGGCAGGCACGACAACTTCTACGAGCTGGGCGGGGACTCGATCACCAGCCTGCGCGTCGTGGCCGAGGCCGCCGCGCGCGGTATCGAACTGGAACTGCGGGACGTGCTGTCCCACCCCACCCCCGCCCAACTGGCCATCCGGCTCCGCGGCGGTGAGATCGCGGACGTCCTGGACCGGGTGCGGGCCGACGCCGTGCTCGACCCGGACTACGCCCCCACCGCCACCCGCCGGGCGCTCGGCGACGCCGCGCCCGTCCTGCTGACCGGCGCGACCGGGTTCGTCGGCGCGTTCCTGCTGCGGGAGCTGCTCGACCGCACCAGCGGGCCGGTGCGCTGCCTGGTCCGCGGCGCGGACGCCGCCGACGGCCGACGGCGGCTCCTGGAGTCGCTGCGGCGGCTCCAGGTGTCCGACACGGATGTCGCGAGCAGGGTCGAGGTCGTCGCCGGGGATCTGGCGCTACCGCGGTTCGGCCTCGATGAATCGGCGTTCGACGCCCTCGGCGACGGGCTCGCCGCGATCTACCACAACGGCGCGCAGGTCAACACGGTCTATCCGTATCCGGCGCTCCGGGCGGCCAATGTGCTCGGCACCAGGGAACTGCTCGACCTCGCGGCCCGGCGCGGCACACCGCTGCACCACGTCTCGACCATGTCGGTGTTCTCCGGTGCGCAGGCCGAACGGGGCCCGGTGACCGAGGACACCCCCACCGACCACCTCGACGGCATCCCCGACGGCTACTCGCAGAGCAAGTGGGCCGCCGAGTCACTGGTCCGCGCCGCCGCCGAGCGCGGTCTCCCGGCCACGGTCTACCGGCTGGGCACGATCTCCTGGCACAGCCACACGGGAGCGGCCAACCCCGACGACGTGGTCTGCCAGTCCATCGTCGCCTGTGCGCGGATCGGCGCCGTCCCGGTCGCCGACCTGGAGCTGAACCTGGCGCCGGTGGACTACGCGGCACGCGCCGTCGTGGAGCTCTCCCGTCAGGACGGCGTCGAGGGCGAGCTGTTCCACATCATCGGCGGCCGGCCGGTGCGCTGGGCGGACATGGTCGGGTGGCTGACCGAGCACAGCGGGGAGCCGGTCACCGCACTGCCGTATCTGAGCTGGCGGGCCCGGCTGCTCGACGCGGCGGAGCGGCCCGGAGGCACCTGGCTGAAGCGACTGCTGCCGATGTTCCCGAACATGGAGTTCGATCCGGCGCAGCCGCTGATGGAGCAGGACTACCGGGCGCCGCGCACCGAACAGCGGCTGGCCGGATCGGCGGTACGGCAACCGGTGCTCGGCGCGGCCGAACTGGGCCGGTTCCTGGACCGGCAGCGGGAGCTGGGCGATACCGGGGCGGATTCCTAGCGGCCCGGCCCGTACCGGCGGGGGGGCTCCACCCGGGGCGGGCGGTGGTGCCGTCCGCCCCGGGTGGGAGCGGCGAACGCACGGTGGGAGTGGTGTCTCACCCGGTGCCGACCGGTGTGGCGACAATCTGCCAAACCCCCTGCGGCGCTGGTGGACGCCGGGCACGGCCAATTAGCTTCGGTGCACCAGCTCGGCCGATCGTGAGCGGAGATTTCGATGCAGCACAGGCGCCGACACTTGCTGTCGATCGCGGATCTGACCGATGACGAACTGCGGTACCTCGTCGACAGGGCGAGTCGGTACGCGGCGGGCCAGGAGTCCACCGCAGTGCTGTCGGGGCAGGTGATCGGGACGTACTTCCGGAAGACGTCCACGAGGACGCGCACCGCGTTCTCGGCCGCGGCCCTGCGACTGGGGGCCAAGGTCATCGCCTACGGCCCCGCGGACCTCCAGGAGAACACCGGGGAGACGGTGGAGGACACCGGCCAGGTGCTGTCCAGGATGCTGGACGGGCTGGTCGTCCGCACGTCGGGCCCGGACCGGGAGATCGCCGCCTACGCGGCGCAGGACCGGATGTCGGTCGTCAACGCGATGAGCGAGGGTGAGCATCCGACCCAGGCGCTGGCCGATCTGACCACCATTCAGCGGCTGCGCGGGGAGATCGACGGGGTCCGCGTGCTCTACGTCGGCGAGGGCAACAACTCCGCCGTCGCCCTGGCCCTCGCGCTCACCCGGTTCAGCGGGACCGCACTGCATGTCGTCACGCCCCCCGGCTACGGTCTGCCCGAAGCGACGGAGCACGCCGCGAGGAAGTACGCGGAGGTCTCCGGAAGCACGTTCATGAGCGGCCATGACCTGGCCGCGGTGCCTGGCGGGGCGGATTTCGTCTACACCACCCGCTGGCAGACGACCGGCACCAGCAAGCCCGATCCCGACTGGCGCGCCGTCTTCGAGCCGTACCGGGTGGACGAGGCGCTGATGTCCCGTTATCCGGAGGGCAGGTTCATGCACGATCTGCCGGCCCACCGCGGGGAGGAAGTGACGGCGGCCGTGCTGGACGGCAGCGCGAGCGTCGCCTACGACCAGGCGGAGAACAAGATGCACAGCGCGTCCGCCGTGCTGGAGTGGTGCCTGACCGGAGGCCGGAGGTAGCCCGCCGCCCGCCGATCTCCGCCGCTCCGGGGGCCCGTGACCGCACTGCCACGAGCCCCCGGCCGCACCTCGGCGGACCGCCTCCGCTAGCCGACCTTCAGCGCGGCCGGCTTCTGCGCGGCCGACTTCGGCGCCGCGGTGTCGGCGGCGAATCCGAGGGCGCTCACCGCCTGGTAGTACGTCCACGCGGTGCCGTTGCAGATGGTGCGCTGCCCGCCGGTGTACGTGTTACAGACTCTCTTGAGGTCCTCGTAGAAGGCACTGTCGAGCCGCGCCTTGTTCGCGGGGAACTGGCCCGCCGCCTTGTAGTTGCGGTACCCGAAGTCATGGCGGGCACAGGAGTTCTGGAACGGGAATCCGAACGGGTTGTCCGGGGAGCTGCTGCAGTAATCCGTCGACCAGTCGAAGTTGTACGAGGCCCAGGCGCCCTGGTTCGCGCGGGCCGCGGCCCACGAGTTGTAGCTGGCGGCACTCGTCTGGGTCCACTGGGACAGGATCTGCGGCTTGTTCGCGGGAGCGGCCTGCGCGGGAGCGGCCATGCCCATGACGGCCACTGCCGAAGCAGCCGTGAGGGCCATGGTGACGACTGACCGGTTCATCGGGTTCCTTCCGGTGGGGTCCCCTCCGCCAGGAGAGCGGGAGTGGGTGGCGAAGCGCCCCGCGGACCACTGGCTGTGGGGGCGGGAGCCGAGCCAGATCAACGGATGGCGGGCCGAGCCGTCAAGGTATGGATCCAGTCATGTCCATGATCCGATGCGTGCCGAGGGGGGCCCGGGGAAGGCGCCCGGAACCCCGTCCGGGCCGGTGGCCGACCTCCGGCGGACGTCGCGAACGGACCGTGTGGGGACCGTCCGTGGCGCCGTGACACCTGCCGCTCCTCGCCGACGGCGGGCCGGTCGTCCCCCCGCGCTCCTCGCCGGGGGCGGTCTCACCCGTGCGCCCGGAGGACCGGGCGGGGGAGGGGGCGCGAGGGTCGGGACCGAGCCGCCAGGTGGCTTGATCTCGTTTGTCGCTCGGTCGCCATTCCCGCGTGATGAGAGCAGCCGCGTGGTGCGCGACGCCGCGCGGTGAGAGCGGCTGCCTGGCGAACGCCGCCGCCTGGTGAGCGCGGCCCGGTGATGAGAAGTGCCGCGCCGCCGACTGCCTCTGAGAACACCAGGGGCCGGGTCCCGGGGCACCTCGCGAGGTGCCCCGGGACCCGGCCCGGTGTGCTGACGGGCCGTCGCCCGTGCGCGGTCAGCCGATGGCGGTACCGAACGCGCCACCCGCGGCGGGCAGTCCGCCCTTGCCGGGCTGGTGCGTCGTCACCGGCTCGGTGGCCGCGGAGAGCACATTCGCCCACGGGACGGTGTGCGCGGCGCCGGTCGGTGCGGGCCCGTCGGGCATCCCGACGTAGAGGTGCGTTCCGGTGGCGGTGAGGCTGTTGCCCAGCCGCTGTCCGGCACCCGAGACGCCCGGCAGGCCCACCTTGCCCGGCTCCACCGGCACATCGGCCGCGCCCGGGGCGCCGATGAGCGGGAAGACCCAGATCGAGCCCGAGTCGGCGGCCGTGCCGACGTCCTCGCCGGGGACGCCCACGGCGAGCAGGGCGGTCCGCTCGGTGGAGACGGCGTCCGGCGCGGTGTTGACGGCGGAGAGCCGCTCACCGAAGCGGTCGCCTGCCTCGTTGGCGCCGCCCACGTCGGCGGTGTTCTGGTGGATGTCGTGGAGCTGGGTCACCTTGCCCGTCGCGCTCACCTTCAGCGTGACCACCCGGCCCGACTCCTTCAGGTCGCCGTTGGCCTCACCGGGGGAGCCGACCGCGAGGAGTGACTCCGTCGCGGTCGCCGCGCCGGCCGGGCGGTGCGGGACCATGGCGAGCGAGGCGCCGAACCGGTCACCGGTCTCGGCGTCGCCGTTGATCACGGTGCTGTCCTGGTCGAGGGCGGTCAGCGGAGTCGGGAAACCACCGGTCAGCTTGTGGCTGAAGACATGGAAACGACCGGCCGACGCCTTGGTGCCGATGGCCTCCGCCGGCGTACCGATCGTCAGGTGCTGCGGCGAGGCCGCGACCGCGGTGCCGAAGCGGTCGTCCTTCTCCACATCGCCCGTCACCCCGTCCTTGCCCTCGTGCACCGCGGCGTTGGTGGTACCGCGCAGGTAGAAGGCGTTACCGGCGTTGACGATCGCGTCCAGGTCCTCGCCCGGCGCGCCGATCAGCAGATACGGCTCACCGGTGGCCGTGGCGCCGGCGGCCAGCGAGTGGCCCATCCGGTCCCCGGACTCCGGCGCCGATGAACCGATGGCGCCGCCGCCCGCGCCCTGCTCCAGCACCAGCGCGGCCTTGCCCTTGGTCAGTCCGGCGGGCGCCCCGTACAGCACCTGCACCATGCCGGTGTCGGTCTTGCCCACCAGGTCCTCGGCCGGGATGCCGACCACCAGGTCGGTGCAGCCGTCGGAGTTGTGGTCGAAGGTGGCCAGGGTCTCGCCGAACCGGTCACCGGCCTCCGAGCCGCCGGGCACCGTGCCGAGGTCCTGCGCGAGCTCCGCGTGGCCCTTGCCGGCGCCGTAGACGATCCGCACCAGGCCGGCCTTGGCGTCGCCGCCCACCACGGCCTCCGGGTCGCCGACCGCGATGTCGCGCGCGCCGTCGCAGTTGAAGTCGGTCACCGGCGCGCCGGTGGTGACGGTGCCGATCCACTCCGCCAGATCGTCGACCCGGCTGCTGACGGCGGTGTTGGGGGTGTCCTCCTCGTTGACACAACCGCCCATCGAGGACCGGCTGCTGACCGCGACGAGTTCGAATCCGCCGCCGGTCGCCCGCAGGGTGGGCCCGCCGCTGTCGCCGCGGCAGACGGCGGACGCGCTGGTCGCGGCGGTCGTCGTGAGGGTGCCGCCGTCCGCGGAGTTCACGGTGAAGGGAGAGGTGTGCAGCTTGCCGGGCACCCATGCCGACTTCGTACGGCCATAACCGGCCGCCGTCACGACCTCGCCCGGTGCGGGAGCGGTGGTGCCGATCCCCACCGGGGCGACACCGGTGATCGGCTTCGCCAGCCGCGCCAGCACCAGATCCCGGTCGGCATGCGGTACGAGTTCGACGATCTCGGCGGTCTGGCCGCCAGTCGCGCTGAGGTTCGTCCGGCCGACGAGGGCGACCGACGTGAAGGCGGGCTTGCCCGGCGCGACCGTCCCGCTCTGGGTGTCGGTGGTGAAGCAGCCGGCCGCCGTGGCGATCCACTGCGGCGCGACGAGCGCGCCGGAGCAACTGCGTTCACCGTTGCCGATGTCTATCTTCGCGGTGAAGGCGTGGCTTCCCTCGGTGGCCGGGTCGCCGGCGACCGCTTGGGCCGGTCCGGCGGTGGCCAGTCCGGCGAGGAGCAGGGTCGCGAGGACCCCGGTGGTGAGGGCCGTGTACGGCCGCTGTTGTGACACGCTCTGTTCTCTGTTCTCTGAATGGTCCCCGGCGCGGACCCGGGGTCCGGCGCACGGTCGGTCGTCGCGGGCGCGGATCCGGCTCATGGCGGACGCTCCCGACTCGCCCCGGGCGTCGTCGCCTCACGGGGCGGGCGGGCGCTGTCCAGGTGTACGAGTGGCGCTCCCCGGCCGGGGAGCGCTGCGGGTACGGGTCGGCACCAGCGGCTCCTTCCGGGCGAATTGGGTGAGGTTGCGACAGAAGCTTGCCACAACATTTACTCAGGTAAGCGACATGTAAAGTATCACCGGGCCTGATGCCAATCTCCGCCTATGTCCCTCTTGTTGCGAGAGGGCGACGAACACGGCCTTTCGCCGCTCCCGTTGGGAGCCGTGCGTCAGGGTGCTCACCGGGCCCCTGTGCCCGCGCCCTCGCCGGTGCCCCCGCCCGTATCCCCGTCCGGGGCTACTCGTGCACCGCCCCGGCCTCCTGAGACACCGTCCCCCCGGCGAACCCGACTTCGGGATCTGGATCGCGAACTGACCGACCCCGGTCATGGACCCCCCCCGGCCGGTCGGGGGCTCCGTGCCCCCCGGCACCGCGCGACCGGCGCGGGTTCGCCGATGATGGCGTCATGTCTCGTACCTTCGACGATCTCGTGACCGAGGCCGACACGGCCCCCGTGGCGGGCTGGGACTTCTCCTGGCTCGACGGCCGCGCCACCGAGGCGCGCCCCTCGTGGGGCTATCAGCGGCTGATGGGCGAGCGGCTGGCGGTCGCGTCGGCCGCGCTGGACATCCAGACCGGCGGGGGAGAGGTACTCGCCGGGGCACCGGTCCTCCCACCCACCATGGCCGCCACGGAATCCTGGCCGCCCAACCTCGCCGAGGCCACCCGGCGACTGCACCCCCGCGGCGTCGTGGTGGTCGCCGATCCGGACGAGCCGCCCCTGCCGTTCGCCGACGCCGCCTTCGACCTGGTGACGAGCCGGCACCCGGCGACCGTCTGGTGGACCGAGCTCGCGCGGGTGCTGCGCCCCGGGGGCACCTACTTCGCCCAACACGTCGGCCCCGCGTCCGTCTTCGAACTGGTGGAGTTCTTCCTCGGGCCGCAGCCCGCCGCCCGCCGCGAGCGCCGCCCCGAGGACGAGAGCGCCGCCGCCGAAGCGGCCGGTCTGGAGGTCGTCGAGGTGCGCCAGGAGCGGCTGCGGATGGAGTTCCACGATATCGGCGCGGTGATCTACTTCCTGCGCAAGGTGGTCTGGATGGTGCCGGGCTTCACCGTGGCCGCCCATCGGGAGACGCTGCGCCGGCTGCACGAACACATCGGAGCCGAGGGGCCCTTCGTCGCCCACTCGGCCCGTTTCCTGATCGAGGCGCGCAAACACGGCTGACCCGCCCGAAGCGAAACCGGACAGCGCGTCCACCCCGCCCGACACAGCCCGCCCCGGTCACGATGTCCGTCGTGACCGGGGCGGGCTGTGTCGGGCGGGCCGGAGCGGGCGGGCCGCTACGCCTCGCTGCTCCGCGCGGCGGCCTTGCGCTCGCGCTCGGCGCGCTCCTCCGCCTCCATCTCCGCGAAGACATCGATCGGCGGCGGCGCCTTCGACAGGAAGACCCAGGTCAGATAGACCGCCAGCAGGAAGGGCGGAATCTTCAGGGCGACCAGCACCCAGCCGAACTGGGTCGTGTCCGCCCACCAGTAGAGCGGGAAGAGGATCGCGCACTTGGCCAGCAGGATCAGCCCCCAGGCCCAGCTCGCCTTGGCGTACGCCTTCTTGCGGCCCGGGTTACGGGTGCGCCAGGAGAGGTTCTCCTTGAAGACCGGGCCCAGGATCAGGCCGATCAGTGGGACCCCGGCGATCGTGGTGATGATGTACGCCAGCGCCAGGCCGAGCGTGTACAGCATCCCCGGCAGATAGAAGTCCTTCGCATTGCCCGTCATCATCGCGAAGACCACACCGAAGGCGACCCCGAAGACCCCGCTGAACGCGTGCTTCGCGGTGTCCTTGCGGAACAGCCGGACCGCGACGAGCACCAGGGACACCGCCAGCGCGGCGATCGCCGCGATATGCAGGTCCTTGTTGATCGTGAAGATCGTGACGAACAGCAGTCCGGGCACGACCGTCTCGACCATGCCGCGCACGCCGCCGAAGGCTTCGAAGAGCGCCGCCTCCGTGACCGCCTTCGATGCGGCGGTCTGGTCGTCGTGGGGCGGCTGCGGTTCGTTGGTCGTGGTGGTCGGCTTGTCGACAGACGTCACCGGCTACTCCTGTCCGAGCGGTCGGAGTTCGTATTTGGGGTTGAACAGCACACGGCGGCCGTGGCTCATGGAGATCCTGCCGGAGGCTATGAGCCTGCGGCCCGGTTCTATGCCCACGATGGAGCGGCGGCCGAGCCAGACGACGTCCAGGGGCGCCGTACCGTCGAACAGCTCCGCCTCCAGCGCGGGCACTCCGGCCCGCGGTCGCAGCGTGACCGTGCGCAAGGTACCAGTCACCCGGACGATCTGGCGGTCACCGCACTCGGCGATGCGGGTACACCCCGATGCCTGGGCGTCCTCGCGCAGCTCCGCCGACTCCAGGTCCTCCTGCGAGCTGGCGAGCCGGTCGAGCATACGGCGGAACCGGCCGGCCGGTCTCGCCGCCCTGTCGGCCTTACCGGAACCGCTCTCGGAACGGGGGACAGCACTCATAGGGCAAGGGTACCGGCCCGCACCCGCGCCCTCCCCGTTCTCCACAGGCCGTTCCGCCCTCCGCGCTCTCCACTGGCCGTTCCGCCCTCCGCGCTCTCCACTGGCCGTTCCGCCCTCCGCGCTCTCCACTGGCCGTCCCGGCCACGGCGCTCTCCACTGGCCGTCCCGGCCACGGCGCTCTCCACTGGCCGTCCCGGCCACGGCGCTCTCCACAGGCCGTCCCGGCCACGGCCTCAGGAACGCTCGAATCGGTAGCCCATCCCCGGCTCGGTGACGAAGTGCCTGGGATGCGAGGGGTCGGTCTCCAGCTTCCGCCGGAGCTGGGCCATATAGACCCGGAGGTAGTTGGTCTCTGTCCCGTACGACGGCCCCCACACCTCCTGGAGGAGCTGCTTCTGGCTGACCAGCCGGCCCGTGTTCCGGACCAGGACCTCCAGCAGATGCCACTCCGTCGGGGTCAGCCGGACGTCCCGCCCGTCGCGGTGGACCTTCTTCGCCGCGAGATCGACGGTGAACCCGGCGGTCTCGACCACCACCAGGTCGTCGTCACCGCCGCCCACGGGCTCCGCGCGCCGGACCGCCGCCCGCAGCCGGGCCAGCAGCTCGTCCATCCCGAACGGTTTGGTCACGTAGTCATCGGCGCCCGCGTCCAGCGCCTCCACCTTCTCGTCCGAGGTGTGCCGGGCGGAGAGCACCAGGATCGGCACCCGGGTCCAGCCGCGCAGCCCCTTGATCACCTCGACCCCGTCCATATCGGGCAGACCGAGGTCGAGGACGACCACGTCGGGGTGGCGGGCCGCCGCGAGCTGGAGCGCCGTCGCGCCGTCGGGGGCCGCGTCCACCTCGTACTTCCGCGCCCTCAGATTGATCACGAGGGCGCGCACGATCTGCGGCTCGTCGTCGACCACGAGCACCCTGGTCATCGCTGTCCTGCCTTTCGCTACGGTCTGTGCCGCGCCGGCCGGCCCGGTCATGAGGTGACCCGGGCGGGGAGATCGGGGCTCACGGGCTCGACGCCGGGCGCCGCCTGGAGAGTGAGGACCATGGTCATGCCGCCCCCGGGGGTGTCCTCGGCGCTGAGGGTGCCTCCCATGGACTCGACGAAGCCACGGGCGACGGCGAGACCGAGCCCCACCCCGGCCCCGCGCGGGGCGTCACCGTAACGCTGGAACGGTTCGAAGATCCGCTCCTTCGCGTCATCGGGGACACCGGGGCCGCGATCGGCGACCCGTACCTCCACCCGGTCGCCGAGCGCGCTCGCCGCCACGGAGACGGGGGTGCCGTCGGGGCTGTACTTGACGGCGTTCTCCACGATGTTCGCGACCGCGCGCTCCAGCAGTCCCCGGTCCACGGCCACCATCGGCAGCGACTCCGGGATGTCCAGCTCCACGCTCTCGTCAGGCACGGAGACCAGCGCCATCGGCACCACCTCGTCCAGATCGGTCACCCGGATCAGCGGGGTGACGGTGCCGGTCTGGAGCCGGGACATGTCCAGCAGATTCCCGACGAGCTGGTCCAGCCGGTCGGCACCGTCCTCGATCGCCGCCAGCAGCTCCGCCTCGTCCTCGTCGGACCAGGCCACGTCGTCCGACCTGAGTGAGGAGACGGCCGCCTTGATGGCCGCCAGGGGAGTGCGCAGATCGTGGCTGACGGCGGCGAGCAGCGCCGTCCGGATCCGGTTGCCCTCGGCCATCCTGCGGGCCTCCTCCGCCGCCCCGACCAGCCGCTGCCGGTCCAGGACGACGGCGGCCTGGGCGGCGAAGGCGGCCAGCACCCGCCGGTCCTCGGCGGGCAGCACCCGCCCGGAGAGCGCGAGCGCCATATGGTCACCGACGGGCATGTCCACATCGGCGTCCTCGGGCCGTACGACACAGCGCGGGCCCATACTGCCCGCGATGGTCCAGGGATCGACGTCGCTCAGCCGCTCCAGCAGGGCCACCGACTCCATGCCGAAGGTCTCCCGGACCCGCTCCAGCAGCGCGTCGAGGGTCGTCTCGCCGCGCAGCACACTGCCCGCGAGGAAGGACAGGATCTCCGACTCGGCGCGCAGCCGGGCCGCCTGATGGGTGCGGCGGGCCGCCAGATCGACCACCGACGCCACCGCGACCGCCACCGCGAAGAAGATCACGATGGCGACGATGTTCTTGGGGTCGTACACGGTGAGCGTCCGCACCGGCGGGGTGAAGTAGAAGTTCAACAGCAGAGAACCCACCGCCGCCGACGCGAGGGCCGGCAGCAGTCCCCCGAGCAGCGCCGAGAGCACCGTGAGGAAGAGGAAGAGCAGCACGTCATTGGCGAGTCCGAGAGTGTCATCGAGCGCGGTGAGCAGCAACGACAGCAGTACGGGGGCGGCGACACCGACCAGCCAGCCCGCCATGATCCGGGACCGGCCGAGCCGCGCCCCGCGCGCGACCGGCAGTCCGCGCCCCTTTCCCGCCTCGTCGTGGGTGACGATGTGGACGTCGAGATCGGGCCCCGAGTCACGGGCGACGGTCGCGCCCACCCCCGGCCCGAAGATGTACTGCCACGCCTTGCGGCGGCTGGAGCCGAGCACGATCTGAGTGCCGTTGACCCCGCGCGCGAACTCCAGCAGCGAGGCCGGGATGTCATCGCCTATGACGTGGTGGAAGGTGCCGCCGAGATCCTCGACCAGGGTCCGCTGGACCGCCAGCTCCTTGGGCGAGGCCGAGGTCAGACCGTCGCTGCGGGCGATGTAGACGGCGAGGATCTCACTGCCGGAACCCTTCGCGGCCATCCGGGCCGCCCGCCGGATCAGGGTGCGGCCCTCGGGCCCGCCGGTGAGACCGACGACGATCCGCTCCCGGGCCTGCCAGGTGGAGCGGATGTTGTGCTCGCCCCGGTACTGCTGGAGGTATTCGTCCACCCGGTCCGCGACCCAGAGCAGGGCCAGCTCCCGCAGCGCGGTCAGATTGCCCGGCCGGAAGTAGTTGGAGAGGGCCGCGTCGACCTTGTCCGACTTGTAGATATTGCCGTGGGCCATCCGGCGCCGCAGCGCCTGCGGCGACATATCGACCAATTCGATCTGATCGGCCCGGCGGACGACCTCGTCGGGGACGGTCTCCCGCTGCCGTACGCCCGTTATGGACTCCACGACATCGCCCAGCGACTCGAAGTGCTGGATGTTGACGGTCGAGACGACATCGATGCCGGCCGCGAGCAGCTCCTCCACGTCCTGCCAGCGCTTGGCGTTCCGGGAGCCCGGCACATTGGTGTGGGCCAGCTCGTCCACCAGCGCGACCGTGGGGCGCCGCTCCAGGGCGGCGTCGACGTCCATCTCGGTGAAGACGGTCCCCCGGTACTCGATCTCGCGCCGCTGGACCTGCTCCAGACCGTGCAGCATGACCTCGGTACGGGGCCGGTCGTGGTGCTCCACGAAGGCCACCACGCAGTCCGTGCCCCGTTCGACCCGGCGGTGGGCCTCGGCCAGCATGGCGTAGGTCTTGCCCACACCCGGCGCCGCGCCGAGATAGATCCGTAGCTTGCCGCGTCCCATGGCCTCATTGTCTTTCAGAAACTGCTGTTCACGCTGGGACGACCATACGGCCCAGGACACGGGCGGAACGGACCTGGGACGTCCGTGAGCGACGTATTTGACGCGATTCTGACGCCGGCGCCCGCACCGCCGCAGAAGCGGCGGCCGGGACGGCTCCGCCGCTGGTCAACGACGGGGGAAGGCCACAGCGGGAAGGTCACAGCGGGAGGGCGCGGGCCTCAGTGCTCGATGAGATCGCCGTCGTTGAGCTCCAGCACCCGGTCCGCGAGACCGAGGAGCTGGGCGTCGTGGGTGGCGACGAGCGCCGTCACCCCCTCGCCGCGGACCACCGCCCGCAGCAGCTCCATCACGGCGAGTCCGGTCTCCGCGTCGAGCTGGCCCGTCGGCTCGTCCGCGATCAGCAACGCGGGCCGGTTGGCCAGCGCCCGCGCGATGGCGACCCGCTGCCGCTGCCCGCCGGACAGCTCCCCGGGCCGCTGCGCCGCGTGATCGGCGAGCCCGACCAGGTCGAGCAGCAGCTCGACGCGCTCGTCGCGCTCCCGGGCGTCGGCCTTCCGCAGCCGCAGCGGCACCCCGACGTTCTCGGCCGCGGAGAGGATGGGGATCAGCCCGAAGGACTGGAAGACGAAGCCGATCCGGTCCCGGCGCAGCTCCAGCAGACCGTTCTCGCCGAGGGCGGCCAGATCGATCCCGTCGACGCTGATCCGGCCCTCGTCGGGAGAGTCGAGACCGCCGACCAGATTGAGCAGGGTGGTCTTGCCGGAGCCGGAGCGGCCCTTGAGGGCGACCAGCTCACCACGCGGGATCGTGAAGGAGACCCCGCGCAGGGCGTGCACGGCCGCCGCCCCGGAACCGTACGAGCGGTGCAGATTCTCCACCCGTACCATCGCACCGGCCGCCGGATCACCGGCGAGAACCGTGCCGCTGCCCGCGCTCGTGCTCTCGGTCATCGAATCCCCCTCGTCCCACCGGCGTCGTGTGGACACCGGACACAGCCGTACAGACGTACGGAATCGGTCCGGGCACAGTACGCGGAAACACCGGTGGGCCGCACTCCCTGACGGAAGCGCGGCCCACCTGGCGGTTCGTACGGGTCAGCGGATCTCGGTGATCTCCGGACCGCGCTGGAGCTGTCCCATGCCTCCGGAGAAGCGCGAGTTCTCCTGGTCCTCCTGCTGGACGCCCTCGGGCACCATCTGCGCGTCCTCCGGCAGCTTGAGGACGATCGGGTCACGCGGCGCCATCGGGCCGTCACCGCGCACGACGACCGTGTCCCGGAAGATCTGTTCCAGCAGACCGGCGGCCTCCGGCTGCACTGCGCCCTGGCCGGAGATCACTCCCCGCAGGAACCAGCGCGGGCCGTCGACCCCGATGAAGCGCACCAACTGCACACCGCCGGTGCCGTCCGGCAGCTGTACGGGCACCTGCGCCCGCAGCTCCCAGCCCAGCGGGCCCTCGACCTCGTCGATGACACCGCCCTGCTGGGTGATGCCGGTGGCGATCTCCTCGCGGACCTCGCCCCAGATGCCTTCCTTCTTGGGCGCCGCGAACGCCTGAAGCTGTACGGCGCTGTCGCGGAGCACCACGGTCGCCGCGACGATCGCGTCCCCCGCGACCTCGACCCGCAGCTCCATGCCCTCGACCCCGGGCACGAACAGGCCGCCCAGGTCGACCCGGCCCTCGGCGGGCTTGGACACCTCGTCGAGGTCCCAGGGGCCGTCCGGCCGCGGCATCGGCGGGAGGTTCACCCTGCCGCGGGGAGTCTCCTCACCGTCCGCGTGTTCCGTGTCGCTCTCGGCTGACAGGTCGGCGACTCGCTCGGCCTCGCCCGTTGCGTCCGCGTCCTCCGCGGAACCACTCTTCTTGCGACGTCCGAACACGTCACTGTCCTTCCCGGTCGGATACGACGGAAGCGTATCGATTCCCACCCGCTGAGCCGTCCACCACGGCATGACCGCCGGTGGACCCGAAGCCCCCCTCGGCCCGTGCCGAGCCGGGAAGCTCCGCCACCTCGTGGAAGCGCACCTTCTCGACCTGCTGGACTACCAGTTGGGCGATGCGGTCGTACTTCTCGAACCGCACGCTGTCGCGCGGGTCGAGATTGACCACGATCACCTTGATTTCCCCACGGTACCCGGCATCAATCGTCCCTGGGGCATTCACCAGGGCCACACCGCAGCGGGCGGCGAGACCGGAGCGCGGGTGGACGAAGGCGGCGTAGCCGTCCGGGAGGGCGATGGAGACCCCGGTGGGGAGCACCGCGCGCTCGCCGGGGGCCAGTTCGACGGCCTCCCGGGTCACCAGATCGGCGCCGGCGTCACCGGGGTGCGCGTAGACCGGCAGCGGGACGTCGGGGTCCACCCGGCGGATCAGCACGTCAACCGGCGAGGCCGGGGAGACCGGGGCCGGGCTGGGCGTCAGGGACATCAGGGATTCACCTCGAAGGCGCGTGCGCGCCGGATCTGGTCGGGGTCGGCCATGGCGGCCCGGATCTCCTCCGGGCGGCCGTTGTCGATGAAGTGCTCGACTTTGACCTCGATGAAAAGCGCTTGGGCACGTACGGCGACCGGTCCTTCGGGGCCGCCGATCCGTCCCACGGCGGTGGAGTAGATCTTGCGCCCGGCGACCGCGGTGATCTCGGCCTGGAGGAAGAGCACGGTGTCCACGGGGACCGGGCGGACGTAGTCCGTCTCCAGCCGGCCGGTGACCGCGATCTTCCGCAGCAGCCAGTTCAGCGAGCCCAGCGTCTCGTCCAGGGCTGTGGCCAGCACACCGCCGTGGGCCAGGCCCGGGGCGCCCTGGTGGGCGGGGCGCACGGTGAACTCGGCGGTGATGGTCACCCCGGCACCGGCGCGCGCCGCCAGGTGCAGGCCGTGCGCTTGGCCGGCGCCACAGCCGAAGCAGTGGTCGTAGTGGGAGCCGAGCAGCTCACCGGGGGCGGGGGCGTCGGGGTGGCGTACCGGCGGTCTGGCGTCCGGAGGGGGGATCAGGGCGGCGGGCGTGGGGCCGGCCCCCCGGGAATTCGCAGTGCTCACAGGCGCAGACCTTACCCGCGCGGATACCCCGGGACCGCACCGTGCCAAGCTTGGCGCCATGCAGCCTTCCGCCCCGCGCCCCGACTCTCCGGGCGCCCACTCCCCGCGCCCCGACTCCCGGGACACGGACTCCGCGCACGCCGATTCCGCGGATTCGTCCGCTTCCGCTGTTTCCACCGATTCTGCTGATTCAGCCGTCCCGGCCGTTGCCGCCGTGTCCGCCGGCGCGAACTCCGCGCGCCCCGGTGCGCCGCGCTACGACGAACGTCTGACGGCGCCCCGTACCTGGTGGGGCATCACACTCCTGCTGGGGATCTCCGGCGGTCTGGTCACCCTCCCGCTCGGCACGCTGCCGATGCTCGGCGGTCTGGTCGGGACGGCCGCGCTGGCGATGGTGGTGGTGAGCGCGTACGGCTCCGCCCGCATCAGGGTGGTGGCGGGCTCGCTGATCGCGGGTGACGCGCGGATCCCGCTGACGGCCCTCGGTGAGCCCGAGGTGCTGGACGCGGCGGAGGCGCGGGCCTGGCGCTCGTACAAGGCCGATCCCCGGGCCTTCATGCTGCTGCGCAGCTATGTGCCCACGGCCGTACGGATCGAGATCACGGATCCGGCCGATCCGACGCCGTACGTCTATCTGTCGACCCGGAACCCGCGGAAACTGGCCGCCGCGCTGGCTACCTGAGTCGTCGGGGCCAGCGGGGCGGGTGTTTCGGGTGGGGTCTCTGCCCGATGGTGGCCCCGGTCGGGGCCGGATGCCGACCCCCGGTGGGGCCCGATGGCGCCCCTGATGGGTCGGGGCTCAGCCGCCGCCCAGCTCACGGGGGATCTGACGGCCCTCCGTGACCTCCAGCGGATGCGTGGGCTGCTCCAGGGGCGGCAGGGAGGGCAGCGCGTCCCAGGGCACCTGGCGGGCCCGTAGGTCCTTGCGGACGCGGTCGGCGAGGTGCCGGGTGTCCCGGCGGTTCATGACCGCTCCGACCGCCGCGCCGACCATGAACGGAATCAGGTTCGGCAGATTGCGGATCATGCGCTTCATGATCTGCTGGCGGAGCTCCCGCTTGAGACCGCCGCTGACGGCGGCGTTCTTGTACGTCGACGGCTTGGTCACCTCGACACCGCGCTCGTCCGACCAGGCGGAGAGATACGCGGTGCTGCGGTCCTTGAGACCGCCCGCGGGACGCAGGCCGTAGACCTCGTGCAGCTCGGCGATGAGCTTCAGCTCGATCGCCGCGACGCCGGTGATCTCCGCCGCCAGCTCGGCCGGCATCGCCGGCGGAACCGGCAGCATCGCGGCGGCCCCGACGCCCGCGCCCACCGTGGCGGTGGCGGTCGACGCGCCCGCGACGAGCTTGTCGGCGAGCTGCTCCGGGCTCAGCCCGGGAAACTGCGCGCGCAGGGTCGCGAGATCGCGCACCGGGACCCGGGGCGCGTTCTCGATGATGCGGTCGGCGATGTAGCCGACCGCGGCCTTGGCGCCGTCACTGCTCCTCCGGACGCCCTGACGCACGGCGGCCAGGCGTGACCGGGTCGGTGAACCGGTCCGGTCCGCCGCTTCGTGCGGGAGCGCCGGGAGCGCACCGGACGGGGCCGGCCGGCCCCGCTCGTCGTCTCCCGTCTCTCCCGCACCATGGGGCAGGAGGGCGGTCGAGTGGTCGTCAGAGGGCGTGGCGCCTTCCGACGGTCCCGAACCGCCCCGGTCCGTCTCCGACGGCTTCTGACGCCGGAAACGCATCTTCCTGGACGGTGTCTCGCCTGCCACGCGACCGGACCTCAGTCGCAGTCGCGGCAGATCGGCTGGCCGTTCTTCTCGCGAGCCAGCTGACTGCGGTGATGCACGAGGAAGCAGCTCATGCAGGTGAACTCGTC
Source organism: Streptomyces sp. NPDC020965 (assembly GCF_044333555.1). Classification (NCBI taxonomy): domain Bacteria; kingdom Bacillati; phylum Actinomycetota; class Actinomycetes; order Kitasatosporales; family Streptomycetaceae; genus Streptomyces; species Streptomyces sp. NPDC020965. The sequence continues at coordinate 301,078 of NZ_JBIRRE010000007.1, read as the reverse complement.
GGCCTGCTTCGGCAGGACCCGGACGGCCAATTCCTCATTGGAAAGGTCCGCGCCGGGCAGTTCCATGCCCTCGGCCGCTTCGAACTCGTCCACGTCGACCGTCGACGTCGACTTGTCGTTCCGCCGAGCCTTGAGTTCTTCAAGACTGTCGGAATCAACGTCGTCGTCGGTCTTACGTGGGGTGTCGTAATCCGTTGCCATGTCGCTCTCCCCCTCTGGGTGGTTGCGGTGTCTCAGCGCACGTAACGCGTGAGAGGCCGGACTTGTGCCCGACCCGAGGCGGAGATTTTGCCTCACATCAAGGTCTGTTACTCAATCGACACCCAACCGGATCGCCCTGGAGTGATCGGGTTGGACAGCGATGGGGACCGTACACGATCCGAATGTCGCAGCTCACGGGCGCCACCCCGTGTACTTCCCGTGATCTCGACCCCTGGAAACCCGGACTTTTCCCGGCTTTCCGGTAAGGGCCATGATCACAGAGAGTTGATGGCTTGAAATTCGCCCTTGTGATCGATCCCACATGCTCAACTCCGGAACAGGTCCAGAAAATTCCGCGTAAAGCGAACGAAAGTATGTGGTCTCGATCACCTGTCTCAGACGGGCAGCGTGACACGCATCACCAGGCCACCGCCCTCGCGAGGCTCCGCGATGATACGTCCCCCGTGGGCCCGCGCCACCGATCGGGCGATGGAAAGGCCGAGGCCGACGCCCTTGTCACTGCCCGTACGGTCCTGGCGCAGCCGTCGGAACGGCTCCCACAGATTGTCGATCTCGTAGGCGGGCACCACCGGCCCCGTGTTCGACACCGTCAGCACCGCGACGCCGGCCTCGGTCCCCGAAGAGACCTCGACCCAGCCGTCGGGAACGTTGTACCGCACGGCGTTCTGCACCAGATTCAGCGCGATCCGCTCCAGCAGTACACCATTGCCCGGCACCACGGCCTCCGCGCACTCGCCGCGGAACTCCACGCCCTTCGCATCGGCCTCCGCCCGGGTCTGGTCGACCGCGCGCGTCGCGACCTCCGCCAGATCCACCGGCTTCCGCTCGAATGTCTGATTGTCGCTGCGTGCGAGCAGCAGGAGACCCTCCACCAGCTGCTCACTGCGCTCATTGGTGGCCAGCAGCGTCTTGCCGAGCTGCTGGAGCTCGGTGGGGGCCGCCGGGTCGGAGAGGTGGACCTCCAGCAGCGTGCGGTTGATCGCGAGCGGCGTACGCAGCTCGTGCGAGGCGTTCGCCACGAACCGCTGCTGCGCGGTGAACGCCCGCCCCAGCCGGTCCAGCATCTCGTCGAAGGTGTCCGCCAGCTCCTTCAGCTCGTCGTCGGGGCCGTCCAGCTCGATCCGACGGGACAGATCGGAACCGGCCACCTGGCGGGCGATACGGGTGATCCTGCCCAGCGGCGACAGCACCCGGCCCGCCATCGCGTAACCGAAGGCGAAGGCGATGATGCTCAGGCCCAGCAGGGCGAAGAGCGAGCGGCGCAGCAGATCGTCCAGGGCCACCTCGCGCTGCTGCGAGAAGCAGGTCTGCAGCACGGAATTCGCCTCGTCGGCGGACATCCCCGGGGAGAGCGCCGGACAGGCGTTGTCGGTGAGCTGGACCTTGCTCTCCGGCAGCAGCTTGAACGGCATCCCGTCACCGGAGTGCAGCGCCTGCGCCGTCAGCAGATAGATGATCGTCAGCAGCAGGATGCCGGCGATCAGGAACATCCCGCCGTACAGCAGGGTCAGCCGTATCCGGATCGTCGGACGCAGCAGCGGGCGCACCGGGGCACGGGGGTCCCAGGTCGGTTTCGGGGGCGTCGCGGGGGGCGCCGGGGGAGCGGCCACCGGTCAGATCCGGTAGCCGGAACCGGGCACGGTGACGATCACCGGGGGCTCGCCGAGCTTACGGCGCAGCGTCATCACGGTGACCCGCACCACATTGGTGAACGGGTCCGTGTTCTCGTCCCACGCCTTCTCCAGCAACTGCTCGGCCGAGACGACGGCGCCCTCGCTGCGCATCAGCACCTCCAGCACCGCGAACTCCTTCGGCGCGAGCTGGACCTCCTTGCCGTCCCGGAAGACCTCCCGGCGGTTCGGGTCGAGCTTGATCCCGGCGCGCTCCAGGACGGGCGGCAGCGGCACCGTCGTACGCCGGCCGAGCGCCCGCACCCGGGCGGTCAGCTCGGTGAAGGCGAACGGCTTGGGGAGGTAGTCGTCGGCACCCAGCTCCAGGCCCTCGACCCGGTCGCTGACGTCGCCGGACGCGGTCAGCATCAGCACCCGGGTCGGCATCCCCAGCTCGACGATCCGCCGGCACACATCGTCACCGTGGACCAGCGGAAGGTCGCGGTCCAGCACGACCACGTCGTAGTCGTTGACCCCGACGCGCTCCAGGGCGGCGGCGCCGTCGTACACGACGTCGACGGCCATGGCCTCCCGGCGCAGTCCGGTGGCCACCGCATCGGCGAGCAGTTGCTCGTCCTCGACGACGAGTACGCGCACGTCTCGGTCCCTTCCTCTGAGCCCGTCACTCATGATCAGGGCAGGTTTGCGCACGGTTGTGCGCTCCCATCCTGCCCGTTACGCGCGTAAACCGGCTGTAAGGCGAACCGCCCTTCGTGAGCCCGACCCGGTCTTACGGGAATCAACCGGATTCCCGGGCGAGTTGAGGTTTCTGCTAGAACCCGCCGGGGGAGGACGACTAAACACCCGAGATCACGCCCTGTAGTGGCGCACCTCCACCATCTGTGCAGGCGTGGTCACCCCGCCCCCCGCTGCGGCGGGGGAAATCCCGAGGCACACCCCCGTGCCACCGACCCACGACGAGGGGGCGCACATGGACGCATTCACCGCAGGACTGCTGCAGCGCATAAAGGCCGCGGAGACGGACCTGACACTGGCACGCGAGACGGGCGACGACTTCCTGGCGGATGTCGAGCAGGCCGAGATCGACGATCTGCGCCGTCTGGCCGCCGAGCACGGCGTCGAGGTCAGCGTTTAGCCCGCACCATCGTTCGGCCCGCATCACCCTCAGGCCCACAGCACTCGGTGTGGCCTGCCCGGCACACCCCGCTCACTCGGTGTGACCACCACCCGGAAGCAGCGGAACCGGTTGGCGCCGGTCGGCGCGTATCCCCGGCCGGACCGGTCCCGCACCCCCCGGACAGCGTTTGGAACACGAACACCCCGTCCACCGTGAAGGGCCTCGGCGCGCGATCTCGCGCACCGAGGCCCTTCACCGCGCCCGGGGCACGAGAGGGCCCCTGGATCCTGTCCGGGCGATCTTCGAGGGTCGGCCCGCGGCGTCAGATGCGTGGGGTCTCCCCAGCCCCCAGTGCCGGCCCGTGGGGCCTCCTCAGGCCCTACGGGCCCAGGGGACGTATCGCAGGGCGGTGGGTCTCCTCCCGGCGAAGCCAGCGGGAGGTCGTCCTCGTACCGGGACATACCTCGATGACTCCGATGACTCCGACAACGCAGCGTGGGGGTCCCCCGGGCCGCCACGGGCCGGGGCGTGGGGTCCTCCCAGGTCTCCAGGCCCCCAGTGCCGAGGGGACGTGCCCAGCGGTCGTCGCGGGCCCGACAAGATCGGCCCGACAGGGGCCTAGTCGTGCCAGGCGCCGAACTCCTCCAGCAGCGCGCCCAGGGGCTCGAACACCCCCGGGCTCGCCGCCAGGGTCAGCTCGCGCGACGGCGGCAGACCGGGCCGGCCGCCCGTCAGCGCCCCCGCCTCCCGGGCGATCAGATCGCCCGCCGCCAGGTCCCAGGGGTGGAGCCCCCGCTCGTAGTACCCGTCCAGCCGGCCGGCGGCGACATCGCAGAGATCCACCGCCGCCGAGCCACCGCGCCTGATGTCCCGCACCAGCGGGATCAGCCGCTCGGCGACCGCCGCCTGATGGGCCCGTACGGTCGCCACGTAGTTGAAACCGGTGGCGATCAGGGCCTGGTCCAACGGTGCCGCCCGGCGGTGCCGGAGCGGCCTGTCCCCGCCGTACGCCCCGCCACCGAGCACCGCCCGGAAGCTCTCGCCGCGCATCGGGATCTCCACCACCCCGACGACCGTCTCGCCGTCGAGCTGCGCGGCGATCGAGACGGACCAGGTCGGCAGCCCGTAGAGGTAGTTCACGGTGCCGTCGAGCGGATCGATGACCCAGCGCACCCCGCTGGTGCCCGGCGTGGCCGCGCCCTCCTCGCCGAGGAAGCCGTCGGCGGGTCGGTGCTCGGTGAGGAAGCCGGTGATCAGCTTCTCGGCGGCGATGTCCATCTCGGTGACCACGTCGATGGGGCTCGATTTGGTCGCCGCGACCGCGAGATCCTCCGGCCGGCCGTCGCGCAGCAGGGCACCCGCGCGGCGGGCGGCCTCCGAGGCGAGATCGAGCAGCTCGGTGAGGAGCGGGTCCTGCGGGTCCAGGCGGTCACTCACGGCGATTCCTCCATGACGGGATGACGGGACGGGAGCTGCGGGGCGGCCGCCGGGAACAACGAGAGGCGCGAGGGACGGGCGCGACGGCCCGGGAGCCGCCTTGAGGGCCGTCCCGTGCACGGGACGACGCCGCGGGGCCCCCGGCCGCCCGGTTGTCACGCGTACGGGCTGTCGACACCCGCCGCCGCGGGCCTGGGCGCACGGGCCGGACAGCAGCCGATCGGACAGAGGTCGTGCGACGGGCCGAGGGACCCCAGCGCGCAGCGCTCGGGGGCCACCCCGCGCTCGGACTCGGCCCGCTCCAGCACCAGCTCGCGGACGGCCGCGATGAACCGCGGGTCGGTGCCGACCGTCGCCGATCTGCGCACCGGCAGCCCCAGTTGGGCCGCGCGCGCGACCGCCTCGGTGTCCAGGTCGTACAGGACCTCCATGTGGTCCGAGACGAAGCCGATCGGGACCATCACGGCGGCCGGCGCCCCGGCGGCGTGCAGCTCCTCCAGGTGGTCGCAGATGTCCGGCTCCAGCCACGGGATGTGCGGGGCGCCGCTGCGGGACTGGTAGACGAGCTGCCAGGGGTGCTCGACGCCCGTCTCCCGGCGCACCGCCTCGACGATCAGCCGGGCCACGTCCAGGTGCTGGCGGACGTACGCCCCGCCGTCACCGTGTCCATCGGGCGGACCCGACGAGTCGGCCGCCGCGACCGGGATCGAGTGGGTGGTGAACGCCAGCCGCGCGCCCGCCCGCACCTCGGCCGGCAGCTCCGCCAGCGATCTCAGCACCCCGTCGACCATGGGGCGCACGAATCCGGGGTCGTTGAAGTAGTGCCGCAGCTTGTCGACGCGCGGCACCGCCAACCCTTCGGCCGCCAGCTCCGCCAGCGCGTCCGCGAGATTCTCGCGGTACTGACGACAGCCCGAATACGAGGCGTACGCGCTGGTCACCAGCACCGCGATCCGCCGATGGCCGTCCTTGACCAGATCCCGCAGGGTGTCGGTCAGATACGGCGCCCAGTTCCGGTTGCCCCAGCGGACCGGGATGTCCAGGCCGTGCGCCGCGAAATCCGCTTCGAGCGCGGCCAGCAGGGCGCGGTTCTGGGCGTTGATGGGGCTGACCCCGCCGAACAGGTAGTAGTGCTGCCCCACCTCCTTCAGCCGCTCCGTGGGGATACCTCGGCCGCGCGTCACGTTCTCCAGGAAGGGGACGACGTCGTCGGGGCCCTCAGGGCCTCCGAAGGACAGCAGCAGCAGGGCGTCATAGGGGGTGGGATCGCACAGGTCGGACATGGAACCGATCCTGCCACCCGGCACCGACAGCGGAACCACCCACCCGCCGTCCCGTCCCGATTTCCACGGCCCGCGGCCGGCCGGGGGCCGCGGGCGGGAGACCCCCCTGCGCGCCGGGAACGGCCGGGCGTAATCTGTCAACGCCATCCATACGCCTTACCGGAGCGCCCGTTGCCCAGCCCGTACCGCGCGATATTCGCGACCCCCGGCAGCAAGAGTTTCACTGCCGCCGGGCTATTCGGCCGTATGCCCCTGGCGATGATGGGCATCGGCATCGTGACGATGGTTTCCCAGATCACCGGCCGCTACGGACTCGCCGGCGCGCTCTCCGCGACGATGGCGCTGTCGGCCGCCGTGCTCGGCCCGCAGGTCTCCCGGCTGGTGGACCGGCACGGTCAGGTTAGGGTGCTGCGCCCGGCCACCCTCGTCGCGGTGGCGGCGGTCGCGGGACTCCTGGTCTGTGTCCAGCAGTCCGCCCCCAACTGGACGCTCTTCGTCTTCACGGCCGCCGCCGGCTGTGTGCCGAGCGTCGGCTCGATGGTCCGCGCCCGCTGGGCCGCCGTCTACCCCGGGGGATCGCGCGAACTGCACACCGCGTACTCGTGGGAGTCGATCGTCGACGAGATGTGCTTCATCTGCGGCCCGATCATCTCCATCGGCCTCTCCACCGCCTGGTTCCCCGAGGCGGGCCCGCTGCTGGCCGCGGTGTTCCTGCTCATCGGCGTTTTCTGGCTGACGTCGCAGCGCGCCACCGAGCCGGTGCCCCATCCGCGCGGCGAGAGCCGGTCGAGCTCCGCGCTCCGCTCCCGGCCGCTCCAGGTGCTGGCGGTCACCTTCGCGGCGACGGGCGCCCTCTTCGGCGCGGTCGACGTGGTCACCGTCGCCTTCGCGGAGGAGCAGGGGCACAAGGCGGCGGCCAGTCTGATGCTCGCGGTCTACGCGCTCGGATCCTGTCTCGCCGGGCTCGTCTTCGGACTGCTGCACCTCAAGGGCCCGGCCGGCCGGAGGTGGCTGGTGGGCGTCTGCGCGATGGCCGTGAGTATGATCCCCCTCCAACTGGTCGGGAACCTCACGTTGCTGGCCGTGGCGCTCTTCGTCGCGGGCATGGCCATCGCTCCCACGATGGTGACCACGATGGCCCTCGTCGAAGCGCATGTGCCGCGTTCACAGTTGACCGAGGGGATGACCTGGGTCAGCACCGGACTCGCGGTCGGTATCGCGCTCGGCTTCTCGGCAGGGGGCTGGGCGGTCGACGCGTTCGGGGCGGAGACGGCATACGCGGTGCCCGGAATCGCGGGCGCGCTCGCGGCCGTGGTGGCGTTCCTGGGCCATCGCCGGCTGAGCGGGCCGGCGCCGACGCGGGAGGGGCAGCGGGGCGATGGGCGCGATCAGGTCGATGGGCACGAGAAGCACGACGCCGACATGGCGTAACTGGGCGGGTACGGTCACCGCCCGCCCGGCCCGGGAGGTCTTCCCGGCGTCGGTCGCCGAGGTGGCCGACGCCGTACGGCGGGCCGCCGCGGACGGCCTCCGGGTGAAGACGGTCGGGACGGGACACTCCTTCACCGCCGTGGCGGCCACCGACGGAGTGCTGATACGCCCCGATCTGCTCACCGGAATCCGCCAGATCGACCGTACGGCGATGACCGTGACGGTCGAGTCCGGTACGCCCCTGAAGCGGCTGAACATGGCGCTCGCCCGCGAGGGACTGTCGCTGACCAACATGGGCGACATCATGGAGCAGACGGTCGCCGGGGCCATCAGCACCGGCACGCACGGCACCGGCCGTGACTCCGCCTCCATCTCCGCGCAGATCACCGAGGTGGAGCTGGTCACCGCCGACGGTGCCACGATCACCTGCTCCAAGGGCGAGCACCCGGAGATCTTCGACGCGGCCCGGATCGGCCTCGGCGCGCTCGGCGTGATCACCGCCGTCACCCTCGCCGTGGAGCCGACGTTCCTCCTGAGGGCGCGCGAGGAGCCGATGACCTTCGACCGGGTCACCGCGGAGTTCGACGCCCTGCACGCGGAGAACGAACACTTCGAGTTCTACTGGTTCCCGCACACGGACAACTGCAACACCAAGCGCAACAACCGCAGCGACGGCCCCGCCGCTCCGCCCGGCGCGGTCAGCGGCTGGATCGAGGACGAACTGCTCGCCAACGGCCTCTTCCAGGTGGCCAGCTCGATCGGGCGAGCCGTGCCGGCGACCGTTCCGGTGATCGCCCGCCTCGCCAGCCGCGCGCTGTCCGCCCGTACCTACACCGACATCCCCTACAAGGTCTTCACCTCGCCGCGCCGGGTCCGGTTCGTGGAGATGGAGTACGCGCTGCCCAGGGCGGCCGCCGTCGCGGCACTGCGCGAGGTACGGGCGATGATCGGGCGCTCGCCGCTGAAGGTCGGCTTCCCGGTGGAGGTGCGGACGGCCCCCGCCGACGACATCGCGCTCTCCACGGCGTCGGGCCGGGAGACCGCCTACCTCGCCGTGCACCTCTACCGGGGCACGCCGTACCGCGGGTACTTCACCGCGGTGGAGCGGATCATGACCGCCCACGGCGGTCGACCGCACTGGGGCAAGATCCACACCCGGGACGCCGGGTACCTGGCGGCGGCGTATCCGCGGTTCGCGGAGTTCACCGCGGTACGGGACCGGCTGGACCCGGAGCGGTTGTTCGGCAACGACTATCTGCGGCGGGTGCTCGGCGACTGACGCCGGGTCACGGTCCGGTGCTCGCGCCGTTCTCCGTACCGGTGCCGGCACCGCCGTCGTTTCCGGTCGCGGCGCCCGGCCGGGACGGGGTGGACGCGGGGCCGTTCGGCCGGTCGGTGTCCTGGTCGCCGTTCTGGCCGTCGGACGGTTCGCCCGACTCGTTGCCCGAGGGGCCGGTGGAGGGCTCGCCGGATCCGGAGGGAGTGGGGTCGGGTCCGGTGGTCGGGTCGCCGCCGCCGTTGTTCTGGTCCCGGCCGGTCTCGCCGTCGCCGGTGGCCGGTGGGGGACTCTGCTGCCGGGACTCCTCCGGGTCGGAGTGCTCGGTCTGGTCCCGCTGGTCCGACGGGGGCGGGGGCGGTGCGGGCTTGCTGTCGCCGGTGTCACCCCGGACGACCGAGCCGACGGTGGTGCCCTTGCCGCCGCCCAGTTCGGAGCCCGAGGCCAGTTCGAAGCCGGTGATGCCGACCATGGACACACCGAACACGACCGCGGCGCCGAGCAGCGGGCGCTTCCAGCCGCGCATCCGGGTGCCGTGGGTGGTGGCTCCGCCGAATTCGTCGCCGCCGTCACCGCCGATGCCGAGGGGCGGGGCGGTGTCGCCGGGCGCCGGTCCCGCGACCGCGCCGTACTCCGCCCGCGCGAGCGGCCTGGTGCGGTCGTCCCCGGGAGCGTCCGGAGTCACCCGTCGCCGGCCGCCCAGGGGCCGTGCCTGCACGGTGGCCTCGCGCAACTGGTCGCCGGTGCGGCTGAAGAGGTACTGGAAGATCGAGCCCCCGGAGGTGGCGACCACGCTCACGACACCGGCGCCGATGATCGTCCCGTAGACGCCCAGCCGGGAGGCGAGTACGGCGGCCGCCACCGCCGCCAGAGCACTTCCAGCCACTTGGGGAACGCTGAGATCCAGCCGTCGCCCGCTCTCTTCGTTCCGGTCTGTTTCGGTATCCGGCCTCTGATGCATCCTCAGCCCCTGGTCGCCTTTCTGTCGCGTCTGTACGCATGAGGGACAAATGGGCGAACTGAATAGTTCCCTTTGGGAAGATTCTGTGAACCAGAACACCCATGATCCTTGTGCGAGTGGTGAACTACCGTTCGCATCGAGAAGTTCGGCGGCGCGGCAGTCCACCCGGATGGCCCGAATGGAGTACTGTGGCGAGCCCTGGGCCTGGGCTCCCTCGCGGGTGGCCGGACCTCGGGTAGGGGGCCGAAAATGGCGCTCGAACCGGCGGCACCGCGACAACGCAGGGCTATCTGCACGCAGAGTGACTACCTGGTCACGCTGAGTGGTGAAGAGGTAACCGTGCCATCGCGGCGATCCAGGGCCTGTGCCCGACACGCCGGGCAACTCGGCAAGGTTGTGGCAGGCTGCACCCGGGCAGGCCACACTCGACTAGCGGAAGCAGCGACGCACAGGTGACGTCGGCAGGCACCACCCGGGAGGTCCCCATGCCCGAACTGCGTGTCGTGGCCGTCTCCAACGACGGCACACGACTGGTGCTCAAGGCTGCCGACAGTACGGAGTACACCCTCCCGATCGACGAGCGGCTGCGCGCCGCCGTACGCAACGACCGTGCGCGCCTCGGTCAGATCGAGATCGAGGTGGAGAGCCACCTCCGTCCCCGAGACATTCAGGCGCGGATACGCGCTGGAGCGTCGGCCGAAGAGGTCGCCCAGTTCGCGGGCATTCCCGTGGAGCGGGTGCGCCGATTCGAGGGACCGGTGCTCGCGGAGCGGGCGTTCATGGCGGAGCGGGCGCGCAAGACACCCGTACGCCGCCCCGGCGAGAACACCGGACCCCAGCTCGGCGAGGCGGTCCAGGAGCGGCTGACGCTGCGCGGCGCGGAGAAGGACACCACGCTCTGGGACTCCTGGCGGCGGGACGACGGCACCTGGGAGGTCCTGCTCATCTACCGGGTCGCGGGCGAACCGCACTCGGCGAGCTGGACGTACGACCCACCGCGCCGGCTGGTGCAGGCCGTCGACGACGAGGCGCGCGCGCTGATCGGCGAGACGGACGACACGATCGCCTCGCAGGAGCCGAGCTTCCCGTTCGTGCCGAGGATCGCGCGGCTGCCCAGGGACCGGCCGCTGGACCGGACCCTGGACCGGCCGGCGGAGCGCCCCAGCGCGAACGCCCCCGCGGGGTCGGACGACGGCGTCAGCGAGCGCGACTCGCTGACCAGCCTGTTGGAGGCGGTACCGAGCTTCCGGGGCGACATGGTCGTTCCGGAGCGCGTGACTCCCGCGGACCCTTCGGTCGAGCCGGCCGAGGATCCGGAAGAGGAGGAGTCGGTCGCCCCGGCGGCTTCGGCGGGGGCGGGTTCCGCCTACGCCGATGTGCTGATGCCCCGCTCGGTCGCGGGCCATCGCGACCGGCTGACCGGCACCACGGACCGGCAGGCGGAGGCGGACGGAGTCCGTCCGGGTCGTCGCGCGGCGGTGCCCAGTTGGGACGAGATCGTGTTCGGGACCCGGCGCAAGAAGCAGGACTAGGTCCTGTCCGGGCGATCTTCGAGGGTCAGCCCGCGGCGTCAGACGCATGGGGTCTCCCCAGGCCCCGTGGGCCGTGGCGTGCGGCCTCCCCAGGCCCGCAAGGGCCGAGGTGTGGGGCCTCCCCAGGCCCGCAAGGGCCTCGGGGACGTGTCGTAGCTGTCGTCGTGGGCCCCACAAGATCGCCCGGACAGGGCCAAGGTCCCTTTCCGGGAGCGGGCCGGGTCAGTGCGCCGGGCCCGGAAGAGGGCCCGGGTGGCTGCCCTCGGGGTGCGTCGTCCTAGGTGCGGGGCGGCGCCGATGTGGCCGGCCGCGCCCTGTCGGTGCCTCCCCGCTTCCGGGTGCCTACCTCAGCTCGGCCCCGGGTTCCTGAATCCCTGCGAACGGCCGGGTGTCCCGGTGCGCCGCGCCGCCCCGGCCGGTGCGCGTGCGCGCGCTGGTCGGGTGCGGATCTCATGCGGTCCGCTCCGGTGCGCATCGCGCGCGTGTGCGGATCTCATGCGGTCCGGTGTGTGGATCCGTCCCGAACGGCTCGGCCCGCTCGGCGCTATGCCCCCCGGAAGCCCCCACCATGGGCTTCCGGTTGACCGGGTCACCCATTCGGGTCGAGGGAGAATTTGCCGAATGGATATGCTTTTGTATGGATTTACCCCGGTGTGAAATGTCAGGTGATGGGCTTTTTTGGGCACCGGATGGGTGCGGGCTATCCACCTGGCTGGAAAACGACCGTTTGAATCCGGGCCGGGCGTGGGTGTTCGTGGTGCCGCGGGTCTACCGGGTGGCGACCCGGACCAGGGTGTCGAAGACGCGCTGCTGCGCCGGGTCCTCGTGTGCCGTGTCCTCGGGATGCCACCGCACCGCCGTCAGCCACCCCTTCTCGCCGACGAGTTCCAGTGCCTCGGGCGAACCGTCGGCGGCCGTGGCGGTGATCCGTAGTCCGGCGCCAAGCCGTTCGACCAGCCGGCGGTGGTGGCCGGAGACCTCGGCCTTCTCACCGCCGATGATCCGGGCGATCCGGGATCCCGCCCGCAGGGTCACCGGGTGCGTCCGGCTGAGGTGTTCGCGGTCCACTCCGTCCCGACCGTCCTGGCGCAGGGTCCCGCCGAGCACGGTGTTCACTATCTGGAGCCCCCGGCAGACGGCGAGCAACGGCCGGCCGGCGCGCAGCGCCTGGCGGGCCACTTCGAGGTCGAAACCGTCCTGTTCGTCGGCGGTGGCCGCCGCCGACAGGTCCTCGGTGGTCCGCGGGCGGCCGTCATGCCGAGCGGGCGCCGCGTGTCCTATCCGGCCCGCGTCCTCCGCCTGTTCCTCCGCCTGTTCCTGGGGGGCGCCGTACCGGTGCGGGGCGACATCGTCGCCACCGGGCAGCAGCACACCGTCGAAGCGGGCCAGTCGGGCGGCCACATCGACCGCGTAGGCGAAGCCCCCGGGGGCGTACGGATGGATCGTCACGGGCTCGCCGCCCCCCCGCCACACCGCCTCGACCAGGGCATGGGCGCTGGCCTCGGCCGCGTACCGCACGGCCGACGCGGAGGCGGAGAAGCGGGCGGGGATCGCGATCAGTGGTCTCGGCAGGGTCACGGCGGGATCCAGGTCGTCTTCGGTTCGGTGGGCCCGGGCAAGGGGTGGACGGCCGAAGGCCACTGACGGACCGTCCCGTCCCACCGAGAGGACGCGCGGATCGCCCGTCCGGTGGCAGTCGGCCGCCATCCCGGACGGGAATGGCCGGTTGTCATATTCGTTTGAGGCCAAACGGCAGGGGGATCGTAGGGCGCCGGACAGCGGCGGGACAAGGGTTTCACGCCAACGGCACGATCTTCAGCCGGGTGGTCATGGTCGATCGGTCGCCGCGCGGGGAACCGCGGGGCGTCGGCCGCCGCGGCGCGGTGCCGGGGCCGCGCCGTCCAGCAACCGTGCCCGGCGCTCCTCGCCGTGCGTCTCGATCTGTGTCACGACCCGGCGCAGCGCGTCCGCCGTATCTCGGCACTCCTCATCGCTCAACTGCCCGGCGACGAAGACCTCCTCCGCGTTGAACTCGGGGAACAGGCTCCCCATCACCCGCTCGCCCTCGGGGGTGAGCGAGAGCAGTACCCGCCGACCGTCGGAGGGGTGCTCGAAGCGGCGGACGAGGCCGCGTGACTCCAGGGTGCGCGCGACGCCCGTCAGGGTGCCCTTGGAGATGCCCGCCTCCTCGGCGACGAGCCGGGTCTCCCGCTCGCCCCGGATCCAGACGACCCAGAGCACCACGAACCCGGTCCAGGTCAGATCGGAGCCGCGCAGTACGGAGTTCTCGACATGCTGGCGGACCGCGGCGGCGGCGCGGTGGATGCTGCCCACCATGGCCATCTGCTCGCGCCGGATCGGTGTGTTGCCCAGTTTGGCGCGGATCATTCGCTCGGTCTCGGCGATGGGTCGCTGGCCAGCCACGAACTCTCCTCGGACGGAACCCGTCGACATGGACGAAGTCGCTCGGGCTCGGAATCTGGACCCGTGCCGAGGCGCGGGCGGTTGGCGGGGCGAGGCCGACCGCCGGTCATGGATCCCCCCGGCGGTCGGCCCCCTGACTGGCGCGTGAGCGGCCCGCGGCCGGCGACCCGCGGTCGATCCGGCCGCGGGTGCGCCACAGATGGACGGCCCCCGCACCTGGATGGTCACGCGTGCGGTGCCGGTCGCCGGGTCAGCGCCGCTCCCGGGGGGCGGGTGCGGCGCCGTACGGTGGTGTGTCCGGGTGCGGTTGACGCGGCCGATGCGCCGGCCCGTACCCGGGTCGACGGGGGCCGGGACCCCCGTACCCCGTAGCCGGGGGCCGGTAGCCGGTAGCCGGGGGCGGGGACCCCCGTACCCCGCACCCCGTACCCGGTAGCCGGTAGCCGGGTCGACGGAGGCCGGGACCCCCCGCTCCCAGTGGCTGCGTCGACAGCGCCGGGACCCCCGTACCCGGCCTGCCGGTCAGCCGCGCCGCGGAGCGACGAGCCGGGCCGCGCGCGCCTCCTTCTCCGCCTCCTGCCAGAGTCTGCGCAGCATCCGCGCCCGCTCGGCCGGCCGCATCCGCGCGATGGCGATCTCGGCGCACGCCTGCCCGTCCGCCCACGGCATGGTGAGGGTCGCGCGCTGCTGCCGGGGGATCCCAGCCAGTGGCGGAACCCCCGCGTCCGGCCGGTGCCGGGGCTCCATGGGCCGGCCGGACCTGGCCTCGGTGGCCGCCGCCCGCGCGTCGGCCCGCTGCTTCTGCTGCTGCGGTGAGAGCCGGGCGAGATTGCGGACATGGACGACCTTGCGCCGGCCGGCGAGGAGATCGGCCTGGAGTTCCGGGCCGAGTTCGAGGACGGAGAGCTTGGACGAGATCGTGGACTGCGCGATCCCGAGCCGCTTGGCCGCCTTGTTCTGCGAACCGTAGAACTCGACCAGCTTCTTCAGTGCGTACGCCTGTTCGAGCGGGTTCATGTCGTCGCGGTGCACATTGGCGACGAAGGCGGCTTCGAGGAGCGAACGGTCCGTGGAGACCAGGGCGTCGTCGACACTGACCCGGACCCGGCCGAGCCCCGCCCGCCGCGCCGCTTCCAGCCGGCGGTGGCCGTCCACGACGATGTAGCGTGCGCGTGGGTCGAGTTCGTCGGCCCGACGGGGCCGTTCGCGCACATACGCCTCGACCGAGGCGACCGTGATGGCGTTGACGAGGCCGATTTCCCTGATGCTGACGGTCAGCGGCTCCAGGTCCCGCAGCGACTCGCGCGGATTATCCGGGTTCTGGCCGATCCAGCTCAGCGGCAACTCCGTCGGCAGCGACCGGATACCGGCGTCGGGGCGGGTCTGTCCGTGATGGATCTCGGTGAACGTCTCGGAAGTCATGCTGTGGGAACCCCTCCTCTTGCCTGCCGCCCGGACCCCCCGCGTTCAAGCCCGGACACCCTGGCAAGGTGTCAGGAGCCACCGGCCACGGCCTGGCCATGGTCTTGCCATTCGCTTGCCACTTGCCAGGCGATTGCGGAGGATGCAGGGATGACCGATGGGGGAATGGGATTTCGCGTCCTGGGGGGCCTGGAGTGGCTCTCCGGCGACGCGACGCTGAGGATCGGGCGGCGCCGGGAGCGGCTGCTGCTCGGTCTGCTGCTGCTCGACATCGGGCGGGTGGTCCCGGCCAACCGTCTGATCGATCTGCTCTGGGACGAGGGACGGCCCCCGACGAGCGCGCGCGGCAGTCTCCAGGTCCATGTCTCCAGGCTCCGCAACCGCTTCCTCCAGGCCGAGGCCGAACGGCACGGTTTCACCCTCGCCCGGGCCGGCGACGGCTATCTGGTCGACGGCGATCCGGCCGCCGTCGACCTGCACCGGTTCCGCTTCCTGCTCCAGGAGTCGGAGCGGGCCGGGACCCCGGCGGAACGGCTCCGCCTCCTCGACGGCGCACTCGCCCAGTGGGCCGGCCCGGTGCTCGCCGGCACGGCGTCGGACGCGCTGGTCCGCCGGCTCGGCACCGGATTCGACGAGTTGTACCTCTCGGCGATCACCCGGCGCGCCGAGGCCCGGCTCGCCCTCGGCCAGCGCGGTGTCGTCCTGGAGGAACTGGCCCGTGCGACCGCCGAACATCCGTACCACGAGCGGCTCGCCATGCTCCGGATGATCGCGCTGTACCGCGCGGACCATCGCGGCGAGGCGCTGGAGGTGTACAACGAGACCCGCTCCCGGCTCGCCGAGGAGCTCGGCCTCGACCCGGGCGCCGATCTGAGCCGGGTGCAGAGCATGATCCTGCGCGCCGACCCGGAACTCCTCGGTGACGCCGTCGTCCGCGGCCCCGGGGACGACCCGCCGGCGGTTGCCGGCCCCCGTACCCCCGGCACGGCCCGGGCGGCGGACGACGTCACCGCCGTCCCGGAACGGGCCCCCGCGACCCATGACCACCCGCCCCAC
This sequence comes from Streptomyces sp. NPDC020965, assembly GCF_044333555.1. NCBI lineage: Bacteria > Bacillati > Actinomycetota > Actinomycetes > Kitasatosporales > Streptomycetaceae > Streptomyces > Streptomyces sp. NPDC020965. Next base: position 285,286 of record NZ_JBIRRE010000007.1, on the reverse strand, counting down.
GACCGTACGACCGAGGACACCAGGGGACCGCGGCCGGCCGAGACCGACCCGATGGCGCGACCCGAGGCCGAATCGGTCCAGCGGCACTCCAGGACGGGCGCGTTCATCGGCCGGGCGCAGGAGCTGGAGCAGCTTGACTCCCTCGCCGACGACGCGAGCGGCGGCTCCGGTGTGGTGATGGTCGTGGGCCCGGCGGGCAGCGGGAAGACCGCGCTCGCCCTCCGCTGGTGCCGCGGCGCGGGGGACGCGTTCCCCGACGGTCAGCTCTTCCTGGACCTGCGCGGTCACAGTGACCGGACCCCCATGTGCCCCCGGGAGGCCCTCTCCGGGCTGCTGCGCGGACTCGGCGTCCCGTACCAGGACATCCCGCACGACGCCCCCGGGATGGCGGAGCTGTACCAGCGCACCCTGACCGACCGGCGGGTGCTCATCGTCCTCGACAACGCCGAATCCGCCGACCAGGTACGCGAGCTGCTGCCGTACGAGGTGGGCTGCCTCGCCCTGGTCACCAGCCGCAACCGGCTCGGTGCGCTGATCGTCAGCCATGGCGCCTCCATGCTGCCGCTGCGCCCGCTGGCCTCCGGGGACGCGGAGGAACTCGTCCGCAGTGTCGTCGGGACGGTCCGCGCCGCCGCCGAACCCGGGGCACTGGCCGACCTCGTCGCCCTCTGCGGCAGGTCACCGCTGGCGCTCCGCATCGCCGCCGCGAACCTCGCGCTCCACCCCGACTGGCGGATCACCGACCATGTCACGGCGCTGCGGACGGGCAACCCGCTGGAGAGCCTCGCCGTCGCGGGTGACCCCGAATCGGCCGTCCGCCGTGCCTTCGAACTGTCCTACCGCCGGCTCGACTCCGAGACCAGGCGCGCCTTCCGGCTGCTGGGACTGCTACCCGGACCCAAGACGACGGTGGCCGCGGTCGCCGCGCTGCTGGGCCGCTCACCCACCTCCGCACACCCCCTGCTGGACTGTCTCTTCGCCGAACACCTGGTGGAGCGCGACGGCTGCGGCCGACTGCGGCTGCACGATCTGATCCTGTGGTACGCCCGCCTCCTGGTGGAAGCGGAGGAGTCGGAGTCCGCGCGCCGGGAGGCCCGGCGCGGGCTGCTGCGCTGGTACACCGCCTCCGCCGATGCGGCTGCCCGCTCGCTCTACCCGCAGATACTGCGGTTGGAGGTCGACCCTCTGGAGGAGGTCGCGCGCGCCGAGAGGTTCGACGGCCCACAGGGCGCGGCCGACTGGTTCGACGCCGTCCACAAGGATCTGGTCGCGCTGATCGAGGCGGGATCCGACGAACCCTGCTCGGCCGTCTGGGTACTCGCCGATCTGCTGCGCGGATACTTCTGGCTCCGCCGCGACGCCGAGACCTGGATCGCGGTCGCCGCGGTCGCCCTCCGGACGGCGCGGGCCGCCGGTGATCTGCGGGGTCAGGCCGCGGCCCACCAGAGCCTGGGGCTCGCCACCTACACCACCGGCGACCCCGAGCTCAGCCGGGGCCACTTCGAGCAGGCCATGGAGCTGGCCCGGAGCGCCGACTGGGGCGAGTGTGAATCGGTCGCCCTGTCGAACCTCGCCGGGGTCTCCGCCGACCTCGGACTCCTCAGCCAGGCCGCCCGGTTCTACGACCAGGCCGTCACCATCGACCGCAGGCTGCGACGCACCCCGCACCAGCCGCTCCAGGGCCTGGGCGAGGTGCTCTATGGCATGGGACGGCTCCGCGAGGCCGAACGCCTCTGCCGCCGCGCCCTCGCCCTCTCCCGGAAGCTGTCGGCGCCCGACAGCATCGCGCGGATCAATGCCACCCTGGCGCTGATCTCCCTCGACCTCGGTGAACCTGTGAAGGCCCGGGAGCTGGCCCTGGGCTCCCGGGAGGGTTTCCGCGCCATCGGCAATCAGTCGGGCGAGTGCGAGGCCGTCAGCGCGCTGGCGGTGATCGCGGCCGAGAGCGGCGATGGCGCCGGGGCGCTGCGGTTCGGGCTCGCCGCCTGCGGGTTGAGCCGGCGGTCGGGCCGGCCGCGCACCAGGCTGGATGCGATGATCGCCATGGGCCGCGCCCGCTACCGGCTCGGTCAGTACGAACGCGCCTACGAGCATTACCGGATCGCCCGCCGGACCGCCGAGGAGATCGGCTTCCTGAAGGGGCGTACGGTGGCACTGCTCGGACTCGGGCTCTGCGCGGCCCGCGCGGGCCGGCCGCTGGAGGCCCTCTGTCACGCGGGCGCCGCGCTGGAATTGGCCCAGGAGTCCCAGCTACGGCTGTTGGAGGGACAGGCACAGACGGTCATCGCACTGGCCCAGGCGGGCCGGGGGGAGGAGGCGGCGGCGGAGCGGGCGGTCCGACAGGCCGAGGCGATCTACACCGGCACCGGGTATCGTCCGACGAGTTCGCCCTTCGAGGCGCCGCTGGAGGCCCCCCGGCCGGCCGGCAGTTGCGTAAGTTAATGATCTTTCCCTCAGGAGTTCGGCCGTGTCGATGTTGGGCCGAACGGGTGAGGGGCGCGAGGATGTAGGTATGAGTAGGTACGAGCGGTACGACGTCACCGACGAACAGTGGGAGGGCCTTGCCCAGGTTGTTCCGTTGCGTGGCCGGAACGAATGGCCTTCCAGGGCCGATCACCACACGGTCCCGCGCGATGAGGGCGCGGAACAGCGGCGGATGGTCGTGCTGCGGGTGAGCATCTTCTCCGACGCGCGCGACGTCGCCGAATACCTCATCGACCGGATTCCGGTACTGCTCGACCTGACCAGCGCGGACACCGATGTCGCCAAGCGCATCCTGGACTTCAGCAGCGGTGTCGTCTTCGGGCTCGGCAGTGAGATGCACCGGGTCGACCGGAACGTCTTCCTGCTGGCTCCGGCGGGCACCGAGGTCGAGGGCATCGCGGAGGCCACCGACACCTTCACCCGCTCCATGCCCCGCCAGTAGCCCCCGCCGCCGGCCGGGAAACCCGTCCCCCGTTCGTAGGAAGCCCCCGGCGGCGGAACGGTTCCGCGCGGCAGGCGCTGCGTACCGTCCGGCCCATGGACGCGAACTCCCTGCTCAACGGCGCCGACGACACCCGGCCCACCGTCACCGGGCTCCGGCTCTCCGCCTTCCGGAACCACCGTGGCGCCGTCTTCCCCCTCACTCCGCTGACCCTGTTCGCGGGGGTCAGCGGCAGCGGTAAATCGAGCGTCCTCCAGGCGTACGAGGCGCTGGCGCGGCTGGGCGCGGGGGAGGCGCTCGGGAATGCGTTCCCCGACCCGGCCGGCTGCGTACCGGAGTGGGCCGGGGCCGACGAGCAGGGGCGTCGGGGGTTCCGGATCGGCTGTACGGTCGACGGTCCGGCCGGACCGGTACGGCTCGATGTCGCCATCCAGGCGGAGCCCGAACTGCGCATCGTCGGGGAACGCCTGACCGGTGGTGGGCGGACCCTGCTGACCACGGCGCTGCGCGATCCCCGGCGCCGTACGGTGCAGGCCGCCTGGCACACGGCGGGGGCGGTCCCGGTGACCCGTGGACCCCTCCCGGACGACCGGCTCGGCACGGCGCTGCTGCCGCTGCGGGTGGCCGGGAAGACCCGGGGACAGTTGCTGGTGCTCGCGGCGGCCGAGCAGGTGGTGGTGGCGCTGCGTTCGGTCTTCGTCTGCGATCCCCAGCCGCAGGGGATGCGCCGGCCGGTCACGGCAGGTGGCGCGCGGCTCCGGCGGGGCTGTGACAACCTCGCCGAAGTGCTCGACCGTACGCGCGGTCAGTGCGCCAAGCGGTACGCGCGACTGACGGCGGCGGCGCGCACGGGGTGCGCGGGGGAGGTCACCGGACTGGCCGTCGAGGAACTGGGCGACGGGACCGTACGGGCGCTGCTGGCCCGGGGCGACGGGCGGGGGGCGACTCCGGTGGAGCGGCTCGGTGAGGGCGAGTTGCGGTATCTGGCGCTCGCGCTGGTGCTGTTGACCGGACCGGGGGTGCTCGCCATGGATCCGGCGGCGGAGGTGCCGCCCGCGTATCAGTCACTGACGGTGCTCGCGGACGGGTTCGACCGGTGTCTGGACGCGCGCCAGGCGCGCGAACTGGTGACGCTGGGGGCGGAGATGGCGGCCCGGGGGCATGTGCGGCTGGTGGGGGCGGTCTCGGAGGCGTCGTTCGCGCGTGGGGTGGCGGGGGTGACGGTGGTAGATCTAGTGCCGTGAAGAGCGATGGCGGGCGACGGGACGGCGACGGGCGACGGACGGGCGAGTGCGCTCCGGACGGAGGTGCGACGGGGCGACCGGCGCGGGGTCGGGTGGGCGAGCCGGATGCGGCGGGCGCGGACGGGCCGGATGTGGCGGGGGTCGCTGTGACGGGCGCGGACGGGCCGGATGTGGCGGGGCTGCGGCGCAGGCTCACCGCGTTCGCGGCGGCGCGCGGTTGGGAGCCGTACCACACACCGAAGAACCTGGCCGCGGCGCTCAGCGTCGAGGCGTCCGAACTGGTCGAGATCTTCCAGTGGCTGACACCGGAGGAATCCGCCCGGGTGATGGACACGGAGGAGACGGCACATCGGGTACGGGACGAGGTGGCCGATGTCCTCGCGTATCTGTTGCAGTTCTGCAAGGTGCTCGACATCGACCCGCTGGCGGCGCTCTCCGAGAAGATCGACAGGAATGAGACCCGGTTTCCCGCGCCGTGACGGCATGACGGTGCCTCCCCCGGCGGCCCGGGGGCCCCGTGCGGAGCCCTGATACGAGGGCCGTCGTGGGTGGTACCGGGGGCGGGAATCGGGGGGCGGGCGTCCGACGGGTCACTCCGGAGCGAGGTCCCCGGGTGCGCCGCGGCGTTCCCTTGTCGAGGGGGCCAGCGCGTCATGAGGGCGGGAGTCGCCGGCTGCGACCGGGAGTCGCGATGCCGGTCGGTCGTGTCGTCGGGGGAGCCGCGGTGTCAGGGCGCGGCGAGGGTGACACTGTGACGTCCGGGGGCTCTGGGGCCATCGGGTCCCGAGTCAAGTGAGCTGTGAATCAAGGGAGTTGTGAATTCGGGAGGCGATGAGGCGTCGGGTTCGCGGTGGAATCAGGCGGTCCGCCCCTTCGCCGATCACGAATTGGTCACTCTATGGAGTCATGAAGATGTTAAAAGTCGCCTTGCTGTCCACAGATTTCCGTTTTCCCCTAGCTTTTTGGCTCAACAGGTCTCACTCTGGGTAATGGACTAGTGGGCAGCAAGTCCTAGGAACGGGGGCGGCGCACATGGATGCGGAGCGGCTCATCGGAGTGAGCCGGCATGCCTTGGCGCAAAGCCGAGCGGTACCGGACATCGTGGCGGAGTCATGGCAGGCCCAGGCTCTCGCCCAGGCGATAGGCGGCCGGCTGGCGGTCTATGGACCGCTGGAGCTGAGGAAGGAGGCGCGAGGGCTCAGCGAGACCGGCGCGCGCGGGATCGGGGCGCCGGACCATCCCGGGGTGCGCGCCGGGATCAGGGCGGCGCAGCTCTCGGAAGTGATGGACGCGCGCGAGACGTTGCTGGCGTTGGGCGCGTTACTGGGCGATGTGGGGATCGCTCTCGTCGGTGTCGCGTGCTCCACCGACGAGGAGGGTCTCTACTGGCAGTGTGTCGAGGCGATAGACGCGGCCGACGAGTCGAACGACCGGGTGCGCGGCATGTTGCGTCGGCTCGCCGCGCGCGAGGCGGGCCGCCGCCCGGAAGCGGCCCGGTGGCGGCCCGGCCAGTCCGCCGCGCCGGACGGGGGCGACACCCACCGAACCGACAGTCGCCCCCGCTCGCCGGGCTCCGCCCGGTCGTCGGTCGACTCGCCCAGGCCGGCCCGCTCGCGCGGTGCCCGCGGGTCATCGGAGCCCCCCGGCCCCCGAGGACTGACGGGGCCCCCGGTGGACACGGCGGCGGGGGCGGCTGTCGGTTCGGTGGCGGTGGCGCCCTCGATGCGGCAGTGAGATCACCCACTCCCGAGAGCACTCGGAATCCGTCCGGCACGACGGGGACGGCGCGGACGAGAGCCGTTCGACAGTGCAGGATGGACACATGCATCTGCGAATCTTCACCGAGCCCCAGCAGGGTGCGAGCTACGACACACTGCTGACCGTCGCCAAGGCCACCGAGGACCTCGGCTTCGACGCCTTCTTCCGCTCCGACCACTATCTGGCCATGGGATCGGCCGACGGGCTGCCCGGCCCGACCGACGCCTGGATCACCTTGGCCGGGCTGGCGAGGGAGACCAAGCGGATTCGCCTCGGCACCCTGATGACCGCCGGCACCTTCCGGCTGCCGGGCGTGCTGGCCATCCAGGTGGCCCAGGTCGACCAGATGTCGGGTGGTCGGATCGAGCTGGGGCTGGGCGCCGGCTGGTTCGAGGAGGAGCACAAGGCGTACGGCATCCCGTTCCCTAAGGCGAAGTTCGGCCGCCTGGAGGAGCAGCTCGCGATCGTCACCGGCCTGTGGGCCACGGAGGTCGGCGAGACCTTCTCGTACGACGGCACGCACTACCAGCTCACCGATTCGCCCGCGCTGCCCAAGCCCGCGAACGGCAAGGTGCCGATCCTGATCGGCGGGCACGGCGCGACCCGTACCCCTGCCATCGCCGCCCGGTACGCGGACGAGTTCAACATGCCGTTCGCCTCCATCGAGGACAGCGAGCGGCAGTTCGGCCGGGTCCGCGCCGCCGCCGAGAAGGCCGGGCGCGCCGCCGACGATCTGGTGTACTCGAACGCGCTGGTGGTCTGTGTCGGCAGGGACGACGCCGAGGTGGCGCGCCGCGCCGCCGCCATCGGCCGGGAGGTCGACGAGCTGAAGGCGAACGGCCTTGCCGGCTCGCCCGCCGAGGTCGTGGACAAGATCGGCCGGTACGGGGCGGTCGGCGCGTCCAGGATCTACCTCCAGATGCTGGACCTGCACGATCTGGACCATCTGGAGCTGCTCTCCACCGAGGTCCAGTCGCAGTTGGGCTGACCGGTGCGCCTCGCCCGCCCGCTCGCCGCCGCCCTCGCCGATGGCCCCGTCGTCCTGGACGGCGGGCTCGCCGACCAGTTGGCGACCCAGGGCGGTGACCTCTCGGGCGACCTCTGGTCGGCGCGGCTGCTGGCCGACGACCCGCGGCGGATCGAGGCGGCCCACACCGCCTTCGCGCGCGCGGGCGCGCGGGTGCTGATCACCGCCAGCTATCAGGCGACGTTCGAGGGGTTCGCGCGCCGGGGCGTGGCGCGGGCCGAGGCCGCCGCACTGTTCGCCCGCAGCGTCGAGCTGGCCCGCGCCGCGGCGGTGGCCACCGGCGCCGAGGCGTGGGTGGCGGCCTCGGTCGGTCCGTACGGGGCGATGCTCGCGGACGGCAGCGAGTACCGGGGGCGGTACGGACTCTCCGTACGCGAGCTGGAGCGTTTCCACCGGCCCCGGGTGGAGGCGCTGGCGGCGGCGGCCCCCGACGTACTCGCGCTGGAGACGGTGCCGGACACGGACGAGGCGGAGGCGCTGCTGCGGGCCGTCGAGGGTTGTGGGATCCCGGTGTGGCTCTCGTACAGCGTCGCCGGCGACCGCACCCGCGCCGGTCAGGAGCTGGCGGCGGCCTTCGGTCTCGTACGGGGGCACGACCAGGTGATCGCGGTGGGTGTGAACTGCTGCGCACCGGACGACGCGGGGCCCGCCGTGCGGCTGGCGGCGGAGGTGACGGGCAAGCCGGTGGTCGTGTATCCGAACAGCGGGGAGCGGTGGGACACCGGCGTGCGGGCCTGGCGGGACGGCGCCACCTTCGATCCCGCCGGGGTACGGGAGTGGGTGATGGATGGCGCCCGGCTGGTCGGCGGCTGCTGCCGAGTGGGGCCCGCGACGATCGCCGAGGTCGCGGCCGTCGTGGCGGCAACCACAGCCACGGATACGGATACCGATACGGACGTAGCCACGGAGATGGATACGGGCCCGCCGCACTGAGCCCGTGGCGCGCGCCCGGCCGGGGGGCACGCCGGCCCCGAGCCGCCCGCGCGGGAAATCCATGGTCGGGACGGGCGAACAGCACCATAATCGGGTTGGTGTTCCTGACAATCAGTACGACCGGCTCCCCAGAGCGTCCCGCCACCGATCTCGGCTTTCTGCTGCACAAGCATCCCGGGAAAGCGCAGACGTTCTCCACCTCGCACGGCACGGCGCACGTCTTCTACCCCGAGGCGTCCCCCGAGCGGTGCACGGCCGCGCTGCTGCTGGAGGTGGACCCGGTGGCGCTCGTACGGCGGGGCAAGGGCAAGGGGCGCGGCGGCGCCCCCGACTCGGCGCTCGCCCAGTATGTGAACGACCGCCCGTACGCGGCCTCCTCGCTGCTCGCGGTCGCGTTGAGCACCGTCTTCAAGAGCGCCCTGCGCGGGGTGTGCCCCGCGCTGCCCGAGCGGGTCGGGGCGCCGTTGCCGCTGCGGATCGAGGTGCCCGCGCTGCCCGCGCGCGGTGGCGGTGTCGAGCTGGTCCGGAGGCTTTTCGAGCCGCTGGGCTGGACATCGGTGGAGGCGCGGCCGGTGGCGCTGGACGAGCGGTTCCCCGAGTGGGGCGAATCCCGCTATGTCCAGCTCGTGCTGGAGGGGGAGGTGCGGCTCGCCGACGCGCTGCGGCAGCTCTACGTCCTGCTGCCGGTACTGGACGACGCCAAGCACTACTGGGTGGCGCCCGACGAGGTCGACAAGCTGCTGCGCGCGGGTGAGGGCTGGCTGGCCGAGCACCCCGAGCAGCAGTTGATCACCAGCCGCTATCTGGCCCGTCGCGGGGCGCTGACCCGGCAGGCGCTGGAGCGCCTCGAACTGGTGCGGCTCGCCGAGGCCGACGATCTGCCGGTCGAGGACGTCGACAACGCGGTGGACGAGACCGCGGACACGGCGGAGCGGCCGGTTCCGCTCGCGGCGCGGCGGCGCGCCGCGATCCTGGCGGCGCTCCGTGCGGCCGGGGCGGCCCGGGTGCTCGATCTGGGCTGCGGCCAGGGCCAATTGGTCGGCGAGCTGCTCAAGGACGCGCGCTTCACGGAGATCGTCGGCGTCGATGTCTCCGTACGGGCGCTGAGCGTCGCCGCCCGCAGGCTGAAGCTGGACCGGATGGGCGAGCGACAGGCGGCCCGGGTCCAGTTGATCCAGGGCGCGCTCACCTACACCGACAAGCGGCTGACCGGTTACGACGCCGCCGTGCTCAGCGAGGTGATCGAACACCTCGACCTGCCGCGACTGCCCGCCCTGGAGTACGCGGTGTTCGGCTCAGCGCGCCCGGCGACCGTGATCGTGACCACGCCGAACGTCGAGTACAACGTCCGCTGGGAGACGCTGCCGGCCGGTCATGTCCGGCACGGTGACCACCGCTTCGAGTGGACCCGGGAGGAGTTCCGGGCCTGGGCGGCGGGCGTCGCCGAACGGGACGGCTACGGCGTCGTGTTCCTGCCCGTGGGGCCGGACGACCCCGAGGTCGGACCGCCCACCCAGATGGCCGTGTTCACCCGCGCGGACGCCACCGCCAGGACACCGGCCGCGGAACGCCCGGCGACCGCGGACCGGACGGCCGAGACCGAGACCGAGACCGCCACGGACCGGGCAGCCGCCCCGAGCGACCCGAGCGACCCGGCCGCCCCGAGTGGCGCGGCGACCGCCACGGACCGGGCAGCCGACCCGAGCGACCCGAGCGTCCCGGCCGCCCCGAGTGGCGCGGCGACCGGCGCGACGACCGCCACGGACCGGGCAGCCGCCCCGACCGCCCCGACCGACCCGAGCGTCCCGGCCGCTCCGAGTGGCGCGGCGACCGGCGCCACGACCGCCACGGACCGGGCGCCCGATCCAACCGCCCCAACCGCCCCAACCGCCCCGATCGCGGCGAGCGGCGCGACGTCCGCCACGGACACCACCGACCCGACCGAGAAGGAGGCGAAGGCCGCATGACCACCACGCCCGACACCAGCACCACCACACCGGCGAAGCGCGTGCTCCCGGTCACCGATCTGTCGCTGGTCGTCCTCATCGGCGCCTCCGGCTCCGGCAAGTCCACCTTCGCCCGCAAGCACTTCAGGCCCACCGAGGTCCTCTCGTCCGACGCCTGCCGGGGGCTCGTCGCCGACGACGAGAACGACCAGAGCGCGAGCGGTGACGCCTTCGACGTCCTGTACTACATCGCGGGCAAACGGCTCGCCGCCGGCCGGCTGACCGTCGTGGACGCCACGAACGTCCAGGAGGAGAGCCGCCGCCGGCTGGTGCGGCTGGCCCGCGACCACGACGTCCTGCCGATCGCCATCGTCCTGGACCCGCCGGAGGAGGTCTGCGCCGCGCGCAACGCCGAACGACCCGACCGGGCCGGGATGCCCGTCCGGGTCATCCAGCGCCACCGCCGCGAGCTGCGCCGCTCCCTGCGCGGACTCGAACGCGAGGGCTTCCGCAAGGTGCACATCCTGCGCGGTGTCGCCGAGATCGAGGCCGCCGAGATCGTCCGGGAACGCCGCTACAACGACCTCACCCACCTCACCGGCCCCTTCGACATCATCGGCGATATCCACGGCTGCGCCTCCGAACTGGAGACGCTCCTCGCCGAGCTGGGATACGTGGACGGCGCCCACCCCCAGGGCCGTACGGTCGTCTTCGTCGGCGACCTCGTCGACCGGGGGCCGGACAGCCCCGGCGTACTGCGTCGCGTCATGTCCATGGTCGCCTCCGGCAACGCCCTCTGCGTGCCCGGCAACCACGAGAACAAGCTCGGCCGCTATCTCAAGGGCCGCAACGTCCAGCACACCCACGGCCTGGCCGAGACCATCGAGCAGTTGGGCCGGGAGACCCCCGAGTTCCGCGAGGAGGTACGGGAGTTCATCGACGGTCTCATCAGTCACTACGTGCTGGACGGGGGCAAGCTCGTCGTCTGCCACGCCGGACTGCCCGAGAAGTACCACGGGCGCACCTCCGGCCGGGTCCGTTCGCACGCGCTGTACGGGGACACCACCGGCGAGACCGACGAGTTCGGCCTCCCGGTGCGGTACCCGTGGGCCGAGGATTACCGGGGCCGGGCGGCCGTGGTCTACGGCCATACCCCCGTCCCGAACACCTCCTGGATCAACAACACCATCTGCCTCGACACCGGTGCCGTCTTCGGCGGCCGGATGACCGCGCTGCGCTGGCCGGAGCGCGAACTCGTCGACGTACCGGCCGAGAAGGTCTGGTACGAGCCGGTCAGACCCCTGCTGACCGATGCCCCCGGCAGCCGCGAGGGCCGGCCGCTGGACCTCTCCGACGTCCACGGGCGGCGCGTGGTGGAGACCCGTCACATGGCGCGCGTCAGCGTCCGTGAGGAGAACGCGGCGGCGGCCCTGGAGGTCATGAGCCGGTTCGCGGTCGACCCCCGGCTGCTCGCCTATCTGCCCCCGACGATGGCGCCCACCGCCAGCGCGAAGGCCGACGGCTATCTGGAGCACCCGGCCGAGGCGTTCGCCCAGTACCGCGCGGACGGTGTCGCCACGGTCGTGTGCGAGGAGAAGCACATGGGCTCCCGGGCGGTGGCGCTGGTCTGCCGCGACGCCGGGGCCGCGCGCGAGCGGTTCGGCGTGGACGGACCGACCGGCGCGATCCACACCCGTACCGGCCGGCCCTTCTTCACCGACCCGGCGATGACCGAGGAGATCCTCGACCGGCTCCGCACCGCGGTGACGGCGGCCGGACTCTGGGAGGCGCTCGACGCCAACTGGCTGCTGCTCGACGCCGAGCTGATGCCCTGGTCGCTGAAGGCGTCCGGGCTGCTGCGCTCCCAGTACGCGGCGGTCGGCGCCGCGGCGGGCGCCGTCCTCCCCGACGCCGTCGCGGCCCTCGAAGCCGCCGCCGCGCGCGGGGTGGACGTCGGCGGCCTGCTGACGCTCCAGCGGGAGCGCACGGTCGACGCGGTCGCGTTCACCGAGGCGTACCGGCGTTACTGCTGGCCCACGCGGGGCCTCGACGGGGTGCGGCTCGCCCCGTTCCAGATCCTCGCCGCCGGCAGCCGCTCCCTGGCCGCCGTGCCGCACGACAAGCAGCTCGGCTGGCTGGACCGGCTGGTGGAACACGACCCCACCGGCCTCCTCCAGGTCACCCGTCGTCTCCTGGTGGACACCGCCGACGACGATTCGGTCCGCGCCGGTGTCGACTGGTGGCTGGAGATGACCGGCCGCGGCGGTGAGGGCATGGTCGTCAAACCCCTCCAGGCCCTCGCCCGCGATGGCAAGGGCCGGCTCGTCCAGCCCGGTATCAAGGTCCGTGGCCGGGAGTATCTGCGCATCATCTACGGCCCCGAGTACACCCGCCCGGAGAACCTGGAACGCCTCCGGGGTCGCTTCCTGAACCACAAACGGTCCCTGGCGCTCCGGGAGTACGCCCTCGGCCTGGAGGCCCTGGACCGCCTCGCCGACGGCGAACCCCTGTGGCGGGTGCACGAGGCGGTCTTCGCAGTGCTGGCCCTGGAGTCGGAACCGGTGGACCCCCGGCTCTGACCCCGGACCGGGAGACAGCTCGATGACCGGCGGCCCCGGCCGCCGGTCATGGACGCGCTCCCGGTCCGTACGGCCGCCGCCGCCCCCGCGTGGGACACCGGACCCGACCTGGTCGCGCGTTCGCCGAGTGAAGAGGGGGTCGCGCGGTGAGGATGGGGGCATGGGATTCCATGTCGACTCCGAGACCGGGCGGCTGCGCCGGGTCATACTGCACCGGCCCGATCTGGAGCTGAAGCGGCTCACGCCGCGGAACAAGGACGCGCTGCTCTTCGACGACGTGCTCTGGGTGCGACGCGCCCAGCAGGAGCACGACGGGTTCGCGGAGGTGCTGCGCGGGCGAGGGGTGGAGGTCCATCTCTTCGGTGATCTACTGCGGGAGTCGCTCGACGTCCCGGAGGCCAGGAAGCTCGTCCTGGACCGGGTCTTCGACGAGAAGGAGTACGGGCCGCTCGCCACCGACCACCTCCGGGCGGCCTTCGATGAACTGCCGACGGCCGAGCTGGTCGAGGCGCTGGTCGGCGGGATGACCAAACGGGAGTTCCTCGCCGGTCATCCCGAGCCCACGTCGGTCCGGTTCCATGTGATGGACCTCGACGACTTCCTCCTCGACCCCCTGCCCAACCACCTCTTCACCCGCGACACCTCGGCCTGGATCTATGACGGGGTCTCCATCAACGCCATGCGCTGGCCCGCCCGGCGCCGGGAGACCGTGCACTTCGAGGCGATCTACACATTCCATCCGCTCTTCACGGGGCCGGAGGCGGGCGCGTTCCACCACTGGTCGGAGGGGCAGGACGACTACCCCTCCACCATCGAGGGGGGAGATGTGCTGGTCATCGGCAACGGCGCGGTGCTGATCGGGATGAGCGAGCGCACCACCCCGCAGGCGGTGGAGATGCTGGCCCGGGGCCTCTTCGCGGCCGGTTCGGCGCGCACGATCGTGGCGCTGGACATGCCGAAGCGGCGGGCCTTCATGCATCTCGACACGGTGATGACCATGGTCGACGGGGACACCTTCACCCAGTACGCCGGCCTCGGGATGCTCCGCTCGTACACGATCGAGCCCGCCGACGGCGGCCAGGGGCTCCGGGTGAGCGACCATCCGCCGGAGCGGATGCACAGCGCCATCGCCGCCGCGCTGGGGATGCGGGAGATCCGGGTGCTCACCGCGACCCAGGACGTGCACTCGGCCGAGCGCGAGCAGTGGGACGACGGCTGCAACGTGCTGGCGGTGGAGCCGGGCGTGGTGGTGGCGTACGAGCGGAACGTCACCACCAACACACATCTGCGTGAACGGGGCATCGAGGTGATCGAGATCCCCGGCAGCGAACTGGGGCGGGGCAGGGGCGGTCCGCGCTGTATGAGCTGTCCGGTGGAGCGGGACCCCGTGTAGCCCGACCTCGGGTAGCTCGACCCCGGGTAGGGCGACCCCGGGGAGGGCGACCCGGTGCGGGGGCGGGGAGCCCGCGCCGGTCGGTTACGGTTTCCGGTCTACTCGGCGAATTCCCGTATAGCGATGCAGTGGCTCGTATATACTTCCATGGTTACCGCGTTCGTGACGAAAGACGACGAAAGAGCAGCCATCATGGCGATACATCTCGAAGGCCGCCACTTCCTGAAAGAGCTGGATTTCTCCGCCGACGAGTTCCGCGGTCTGGTCGAGCTGGCCGCCCGGCTCAAGGCGGCCAAGCGCGCCGGTGCCGAGGTGCGGCTGCTGCGCGGGAAGAACATCGCGCTGATCTTCGAGAAGTCGTCCACGCGCACCCGCTGCGCCTTCGAGGTCGCGGCGGCCGATCAGGGGGCGTCGACCACCTACATCGAGCCCGCCGGCGCCCATATCGGCAGCAAGGAGTCGGCCAAGGACACCGCCCGGGTGCTCGGCCGGATGTTCGACGCGATCGAGTTCCGCGGTGATGCGCAGTCGACCGTCGAGGAGCTGGCCGAATATGCCGGGGTGCCCGTCTACAACGGGCTCACCGAGCTGTGGCACCCCACCCAGATGCTCGCCGATGTGCTCACGATGACCGAGCACAGCGAGAAGCCGCTCGCCGAGATCTCGTACGCCTATCTCGGCGACGCCCGCTTCAACATGGGCAACTCCTACCTGGTCACCGGTGCGCTGCTCGGGATGGACGTGCGGATCGTGGCCCCCCGCGCCTACTGGCCGGCCGAGCAGGTCGTGGCCCGGGCGCACGCGCTCGCCGAGACGAGCGGGGCGCGGATCACCCTCACCGAGGAGATCGCGGAGGGCGTGCGCGGTGCGGACTTCGTCGCCACCGACGTCTGGGTGTCGATGGGGGAGCCCAAGGAGGTCTGGGAGGAGCGGATCGCGGCCCTCGGCCCGTACGCGGTGACCATGGACGTCCTGCGCGCCACCGGCAACCCCGGGGTGCGGTTCCTGCACTGCCTGCCCGCCTTCCACGATCTCGGCAGCAGTGTCGCCCGGGAGATCCACGAGCGGCACGGGCTCAGCGAGCTGGAGGTGACCGACGAGGTCTTCGAATCGGAGCACTCGGTCGTCTTCGACGAGGCGGAGAACCGGATGCACACGATCAAGGCGGTGCTGGTCGCGACCCTCGCGCCGACCCATGGATGACCGACCGCGGGTGAGCCGGCCCGTGGGTGACCGACCGCGGGTCAATCGCCCGTGAGCGACCGGTCGCGGGTCAATCGCCCGTGGGCGACCGGCCGCGGAGTCACGTTCTCGCCGGGAGTCTGAACCACACCGCCTTCCCGCCCCCGGTTATCCGGTGCCCGCACTCCGCGCTCAGGGCGTGGATCAGCAGGAGCCCCCGACCGTTCTCCTGCCAGGGGTCGGGGGCGGGTGGCGGCGCGGCCGGGGAGAGTCCCCCCGGCGGTGTCGGATCACCGTCGTGGACCTCCACCTGACAGCCGGTCGCCCGCTGCTCCACCACCAGTTGGATGGGGGAGGCGCGGGGAGTGTGCTTCACGGCGTTGGCGACCAGTTCGGCCGTGAGTAGTTCGGCGGTGTCGATGTCCGTGGCCGTAGCGACCTGTGTCAGCGCTGTACGGATCAGTGCGCGGGCCAGGGGCACCGCCGCCGCCGAGTGCGGCAGCGCGATGCGCCACGAGGCGGCGCCGGTGGGTGTGAACACGGCGGGGTCCATTCGCGATGTGGTGTGCGTGGTGCGTGGTGGTGGGGTCCGTTCCGGATCCGGGGGCAATGTCTCGCCCTCCACGGTAGGAAGCTTGCCGGGCCGCACCTAGGGCCACAGACGTACTGGTCAGGACCTGTGTCACAACCGCGACAGGACCATTGCCGTGTCACGTGACCGGGATATCGCGCGGTGGGATATCGCGTGGTCGTGACGACGGTCACACATCGGTGATAACTTCGGAGGGCGGACACGGCAGGCAGCGCATCGCCCGGCCGAAGGAGGCCCCCGGCCCATGAGCCCCTTTCCCAGCTCAGCGCGGCACACCGAGGAATGGCGCCATCTGCGGCTCACCACCCGGGACGGGGTCGCCACCGTGACCCTCGCCCGCCCCGAGAAGCTGAACGCCCTCACCTTCGGCGCCTACGCCGATCTCCGTGACCTCCTCGCCGAGCTGGCGCGGGAGCGGTCCGTCCGCGCCCTGGTCATCGGCGGCGAGGGGCGCGGCTTCTGCTCGGGCGGCGACGTGGACGACATCATCGGCGCGACGCTCGCCATGGACACGGCCCGGCTGCTGGACTTCAACCGGATGACCGGACAGGTCGTACGGGCGATCCGGGAGTGCCCGTTCCCGGTGATCGCGGCGGTCCACGGGGTCGCCGCGGGCGCGGGCGCGGTGCTCGCGCTCGCCGCGGACTTCCGGATCGCGGACCCGACGGCACGGTTCGCCTTCCTCTTCACCCGGGTCGGGCTCTCGGGCGGCGATATGGGCGCGGCGTACCTGCTGCCCAGGGTGGTCGGCCTCGGGCACGCCACCCGGCTGCTGATGCTCGGCGAACCGATCCACGCGCCGGACGCCGAACGCATCGGCCTGCTCAGCGAGATGACCGAGGAGGGTGCGGCGGACGCCCGCGCGGCGGAGCTGGCCCGCCATCTCGCGGACGGCCCGGCGCTGGCGTACGAGCGGACCAAGGCGCTGCTCACGGCGGAGCTGGACATGCCGCTGGCGGCGGCGGTGGAGCTGGACGCGGCGACCCAGGCACTGCTGATGAACGGCGAGGACTACGCGGAGTTCCACGCGGCGTTCACGGAGAAGCGAGCACCGCGGTGGCGGGGCCGGTGAGGGGTACGGGGCCACCGCTCCGGGTCGCCGTCATCGGCGGGGGCCCCGGTGGGCTCTACGCCGCCCTGCTGCTCAAACGGCTCGACCCCCGGCGCGAGATCACCGTCTGGGAGCGGAACGCCCCCGACGACACCTTCGGATTCGGCGTCGTCCTCTCCGACGAGACCCTCGGCGGCATCGAGGACGCCGATCCCGCCGTCCACCGGGCGCTCCAGGACGACTTCGTCCGCTGGGACGATATCGACATCGTCCACCGCGGCCGGACCCTGACCTCCGGCGGCCACGGATTCGCCGCGCTCGGGCGCCACCGGCTGCTGGAGATCCTGCACACCCGCTGCACCGGTCTCGGCGTACGGCTCCGCTTCCGCACCCCCGCCCCGCCCGCCGCCGAACTCGCCCGCGCCCATGACCTCGTCGTCGCCGCGGACGGCGTCAACAGCCTCACCCGCCGCACCCACGCCGATGTCTTCGGCCCCCACGTCACCACCCACCGCTGCCGCTACCTCTGGCTCGCCGCCGATATCGCCCTGGACGCCTTCCGGTTCGAGATCGCCGAGACCCCGCACGGTGTGATGCAGCTCCACGGCTACCCCTACTCCCGGCGCGCGAGCACCGTCATCGTGGAGATGCGGGAAGAGGTCTGGCGCGCCGCCGGATTCGACGCCCTGACCGAGCGGCAGTCCGCCGACCGCTGTGCCGGGATCTTCGCCGACGCCCTCCGCGGCCACACCCTGCACGGTCAGACGCGCGGTCCGGTTCCGGGCGGCGAGGCCCCACGGCGCGAGGCCCCACGCGGCGAGGCGCCACGCGCCGCCGAATCCGCCTGGTCCGCCTTCCGTACGGTGACCAATGAACGCTGGTCCCACGGCCGTACGGTGCTCATCGGCGACGCCGCCCACACCGCCCACTTCTCCATCGGCTCCGGTACCAAACTCGCCGTCGAGGACGCCCTCGCGCTCGCCACCGCCGTCGACGAGCGGCCCACCGTGGCGGACGCACTCGCCGCGTACGAGGCGGAGCGCCGGCCGGCCGTCGAGTCGACGCAGCGCGCGGCGGCGGCCAGCCTGCGCTGGTTCGAGGAGCTGGCGGGCTGTCTCGACCAACCGCCCCGGCGGTTCGCCTTCAATCTGCTCACCCGCAGCCGCCGGGTCACCCATGACAACCTGCGGCTGCGCGACGCCGGTTTCACGGACGCCGTGGAGCGCGAGTTCGGCTGTCCGCCGGGGACGCCGCCGATGTTCACCCCCTTCCGGCTGCGCGGACTCGAACTCCGCAACCGGATCGTCGTCTCACCCATGGACATGTACTCGGCCGTGGACGGGGTGCCGGGCGATTTCCACCTCGTCCACCTCGGCGCGCGGGCCCTCGGCGGGGCGGGCCTGGTGATGACCGAGATGGTGTGTGTGAGCGCGACGGGCCGGATCACCCCCGGCTGCGCCGGCCTGTACACCGACGAGCAGGCCGCGGCCTGGCGCCGGATCACCGATTTCGCGCACACGGCGTCACCCGGGACCGCCATCGGCGTCCAGCTCGGGCACTCCGGCCGCAAGGGTGCCACCCGGCTGATGTGGGAGGGCATGGACGAGCCGCTCCCCGGTGGCGGCTGGCCGCTCGTCGCCGCGTCCCCGCTCCCGTACCGCGTCGGGGTCAGCCGGCTGCCGGAGGCGCTGGACGCCGCCGGGCTGGCCGCGGTCCGGGCCGAGTTCGCCGCCGCCGCCCGGCGCGCCCGGGACAGCGGATTCGATCTGCTGGAGCTCCACTGCGCCCACGGCTATCTGCTCTCCGGCTTCCTCTCGCCGCTCACCAACCGGCGTACGGACGGCTACGGCGGCTCCCTCGCCAACCGTCTCCGGTTCCCCCTCGAAGTCTTCGACACCGTGCGCGGGATCTGGCCGGACGACCGGCCGATGACCGTCCGCATCTCGGCGACGGACTGGGCGCCGGGTGGCACGACGGCGGACGACGCCGTGGCGTTCGCCCGCGCGTTCACCGCCCACGGCGCCGATGCGATCGACGTCTCCACCGGGCAGGTCGTACCGGACGAGCGGCCCGAGTACGGGCGCTCCTACCAGACC
Organism: Streptomyces sp. NPDC020965; assembly: GCF_044333555.1. Classification (NCBI taxonomy): domain Bacteria; kingdom Bacillati; phylum Actinomycetota; class Actinomycetes; order Kitasatosporales; family Streptomycetaceae; genus Streptomyces; species Streptomyces sp. NPDC020965. The sequence continues at coordinate 266,559 of NZ_JBIRRE010000007.1, read as the reverse complement.
CCGTACGCCGATCGGATCCGTAACGCGCTCGGTGTTCCGGTGATCGCGGTCGGCGCGATCTCCTCCTGGGACGACGTCAACTCGACCCTGCTCGCGGGCCGCGCGGATCTGTGCGCGCTGGCGCGGCCCCATCTGTACGACCCGCACTGGACCCTGCACGCGGCGGCCGAGCAGGGGTACGCCGGGCCGGGCGCGCCCTGGCCACTCCCGTACCGCGCGGGCAGCCGCCGTCCTCCGACGGGCCGCGCGGATACGGGTGGCGCGGGCGTCCCGGGCGGTTCGGGTGCGAGTGGCGCGGGCGTCCCGGGCGGTTCGGGTGCGGGTGGCGCGGGTGCGGGCCGTACGGGTGCTGGTGGCGTACGTGTGGGTCGTACGGGCGCTGGTGGCGCGGGCGTCCCGGGCGGCCCGGGGGCGGGGCGCGCGGCCGGCTGAGTCCGCCCGCGCCCGTACTGCGTCAGCCGGGGGAGCCCGGGCGCCGGCCGGTGCGGGCTTGTTGCCGAATCGGCAACCATGTTTGACGTTCTGCCGGCCACCGGACAAACCTGAACCCCAGGGTGGACCCGCGCCGGGGGCAGCCCGAGCCGAAGCCCCCGGAGCCGTTCGCACCGCCCGTTCGTACTGCCCAGTCGTCCCGGAGGAGCCCCGATGCCCGCACCCCAGACGCCCCAGACCCCACAGACGCCCCAGACCCCCCAGCCCGGTGACCCGACGGACTTCTGGGAAGAGCGCTACCGTTCCGACGACCGCGTCTGGAGCGGCAACGCGAACCCCCTGCTCGTGCGGGAGGCCGGCGCACTGGAGCCGGGCAGCGCCCTGGACCTGGGCTGTGGCGAGGGCGGTGACGTCCTCTGGCTGGCCTCGCACGGGTGGCGGGTGACCGGTGTGGACATCTCCGCCACCGCGCTGGAGCGGGCGGCGGGCCATGCCGCGCAGGCCGGTCTCGCCGAGTCCACGGCGTTCGAGCGGCACGAGCTGGGAAAGACCTTCCCCGAGGGGAGCTTCGATCTGGTCAGCGCCCAGTTCCTACAGTCACCCGTCACCCTGGACCAGGACGGTGTGCTCAAGCGGGCCGCCGAGGCGGTTGCGCCGGGCGGCACCCTCCTCATCGTCATGCACGCCGAATGGCCCACCTGGATGGCGGCCCACGAGCACCCGTTCGACGCCGTCTTCCCCACGCTCCAGGGCGTGCTGGCGGCGCTCGCCCTGCCGTCCACCTGGCGGGTGGAGACCCTGGAGACCGTGGAACGCTCCCTGACGTCGCCCGACGGTAGGCCCGGTACCCGCGCGGACCATGTGTGGCGACTGACCCGCACCCGCTGACCGACTGACCCGCACCGGCTGATCGGCGCGCGGGGTGAGATCCCGGGCGCTGACCCGCACCGGCTGACCGGCGGGCGGGATGAGATCCCGGGCCCTGGGTCTCACCCCGTACCCCCCGCCCGGACGAACTCCGCCCCCGCGTCCCGCAGCAGCGCGTGCAGCTCCCCGAAGACCTCCGCCGACCGCCCGCCCGGCCAGTCCTCCGGCAGCAGCTCCAGCGGGAGGCCCGGATCCTCGTACGGCAGCCGCCGCCAGAAGTCGAGTGCGTGCAGATAGTCCCGGTAGGCGTCCTCCGGCGACGCCGTCCGCCCGGCCGACCAGGACCGCAGCACCGGCTCGTGCGCCGTCAGGAACTCCTCGTGCCGTTTGGCGACGGCCCCCAGGTCCCACCAGGACGCCACCGCCTCGGCCGTCGCCGCGAAGCCCAGGTGCTCACCGCGGAAGAGTTCGACGTACGGGTCGAGCTGGAGCCTGCGCAGGGTGTGCCGGGTCTCCTCGTACAGCCGCGCCGGCGCGATCCACACCCCGGGCGCCGCCGAGCCGAAGCCGAGCCGGACCAGCCGGGAGCGCAGCAGATGGCGTTTGCCGCGCTCGGTCTCCGGCACCGAGAACACCGCCAGCGCCCAGCCGTCGGCGAGTATCGGCGTCCCCCGGTCGTAGATGCGCCGGTCGCCGTCGTCGAGGAGCTGGCGGGCATCGGGGGAGAGCGCGTAACCGGCCGAGCCGTCCGGGGTGCGCTCGGGGATCAGCAGTCCGCGCCGTTTGAGGCGGGAGACCGAGGAGCGCACGGACGGCGCGTCGACCCCGAGGGCGGCCAGCAGCCGGATGAGTTCGGCCACCGGCAGGGCACCTCGGCGGTCGCGTCCGTATGCGCCGTAGAGGGTGACGATCAGGGAGCGGGGGGTGTGCTGGTCTGCCACGCGATCACTTTAGGTCCTCCCTTTTGAGATCTCGCCGGGCTCGCAGCCGGAAGCGCTGGAGCTTCCCCGTCGGTGTCCGGGGCAGGGCGTCCAGGAAGACGATCTCGCGGGGGCATTTGTACGGGGCGAGCCGCGCCAGCACCGATGCGGTCAGGGCGTCCCGGGTGGCCTCGTCGGCCGGCGTCCCGGCGCGGAGCACCACATAGGCGACCGCGATCTGGCCCCGCAACGCGTCCGCGCGCCCGACCACCGCCGCCTCCACCACATCGGGATGGCGCAGCAGGGCCTCCTCCACCTCCGGTCCTGCGATGTTGTAGCCGGCCGAGACGATCATGTCGTCGGCGCGCGCCACGTAGCGGAAGTAGCCGTCCGGCTCGCGGACGTAGGTGTCGCCGGTGAGGTTCCAGCCGTCGCGCACGTACTCCCGCTGCCGTGGGTCGTCGAGGTAGCGGCAGCCGACCGGGCCGCGCACGGCGAGCAGTCCCGGCGTCCCGTCCGGGACCGGCACCCCCCGGCCGTCGACCACCCGCGCCTGCCAGCCCGGCACCGGGACGCCGGTGGTGCCCGGCCGGATCGCGTCGTCGGCCGCCGAGATGAAGATGTGCAGCAGTTCGGTCGCGCCGATGCCGTTGATGATCCGCAGCCCGGTGCGGTCCCGCCACTCCCGCCAGGTGGTGGCGGGCAGGTTCTCCCCGGCGGACACACAGCGCCGCAGAGAGGTGGTGTCGTGGTCCCCGGAGCCGTCCCGCCCGTCGAGCTCCCCGAGCATCACGCGGTACGCGGTCGGCGCGGTGAACAGGACCGTCACCCGGTGCTCCGCGACGGCGGCCAGCAGCCGGGCGGGCGCGGCCTGTTCGAGCAGCAGCGCCGACGCGCCCGCCCGCATCGGGAAGACGACCAGCCCGCCGAGCCCGAAGGTGAAGCCGAGCGGTGGAGTGCCCGCGAAGACGTCGTCCGGTTCCGGCCGCAGTATCCGCGCGGAGAAGGTGTCCGCGACGGCCAGTACGTCCCGGTGGAAGTGCAGACAGCCCTTGGGACGGCCGGTGGTGCCGGAGGTGAAGGCGATCAGCGCGACATCGTCCGCCGCCGTCGCCACCGCCGGATACGGCCGCGGGGGCCCGTCCGCCGCCAGCCGCAGCAGATCGCCGGGCGTGTCACCCCCGTACGGGACGATCCGCAGCCCCGGCGCCCGGGCCGCGACCAGCTCGCCGAGGGAACGGCTGTCGCAGAGGGCGTGCCGGACGGCGGCGATCTCGCACATCGTGGCCAGCTCCCCGGCCCGCTGCTGGGCGAGCACGGTGACGGCGACCGCGCCCGCCTTCAGCACCGCGAGCCAGCAGGCGGCCAGCCAGGGGGTGGTGGGGCCGCGCAGCAGCACCCGGTGGCCGGGGACGACCCCGAGCCGGGAGGTGAGGGTGTGGGCGATCCGGTCGACCCGGTCGCGCAGTTCGCCGTAGGTCCAGACCTCGCCGCTCCCGGTGCGGAAGACGGGCCGGTCGGCGCCGAAGCGTTCGATCGTACGGTCCAGGAGTTCGGCACCGCAGTTGACCAGCCGGGGGTAGCGGGGGCAGGCGGGGCCGGTGAGCAGCAGCTCCGGCCACTGGTCGGCGGGCGGGAGGTGGTCGCGCGCGAAGGTGTCGAGATGGGCCGAGGGTGTCAGCTCCATGGTGCGCCCCTTCTGGTGGTGGGGTCGTGGATGGAGCGTATCGATATCGTGACGACAGTCAACGGTTCGCGATAAACGCCGTCGGGCAGGTGCCGTGGGGCGGATCCGCACACGGTGGCGGGCGTCGTGCCGCGCGTGGTGAAGGGGGTGGAGCGGCGGCCGGGTGGTGGGATGGACGTGACAGTCGAGATAAGCCGAGATAAGCCGAGATCAGTCGAGACCTCAGAGAAGTGGGGGCACGAATGCCCGTATTCTCGCTCGATCCAGCACAGATCGCACGGTGTGCGCGGCTCCGTACCCTCGCCACTGACGCCCTGGCCCCCCTCGCGGCGGCGGGCGAACCGGGCAGGGTCAACCGCCCCCTGGTCGCCGCGCTCGGCGAACTGGGGCTGCTGAGGACACTCTTCGACGCCGGTGCCCTGGAGCTGTGCCTGCTACGCGAATCCCTCGCCAGGGGGTGTTCGGAGGCGGAGACCGCGCTCGCCCTGCAAGGGCTCGGGACCTGCCCCGTCGCCCGCTCGGGCACCCCCGCCCAACGGGACCGCTGGCTCCCCGAGGTGATCGCGGGCCGCGCCGTCGCCGCCTTCGCGCTGAGCGAGCCGGATGCCGGTTCCGACGCGGCGGCCCTCGCGCTCAAGGCCGTCCCGGACGGCGCCGGTTGGCGGCTGAGCGGCGCGAAGTGCTGGATCTCCAACGCTCCGGAGGCCGACTTCTACACGGTCTTCGCGCGCACGACCGAGGGGGCGGGCGCACGCGGGGTGACGGCCTTCCTCGTCCCGGCCGACCGCCCCGGACTGACCGGGACCGCCGTGGAGATGCTCTCCCCGCACCCCATCGGCGCGCTCGCCTTCGACGGCACACCCGTCACGGCGGACGATGTCATCGGCGAGCCGGACCGGGGCTTCCGGGTGGCCATGGAGACCCTGAACCTCTTCCGACCCAGCGTCGGCGCGTTCGCCGTCGGCATGGCGCGGGCCGCCCTGGACGCCACCCTGGAGCACACCGCCCACCGCACGGCCTTCGGGGGGCCGCTCAAGGACCTCCAGTCCGTCGCCCACCAGGTCGCGGAGATGGCCACCAGGACGGAGGCGGCCGGGCTGCTGGTGTACGGGGCGGCGGCGGCCTATGACGCCGGCGCGGCCGATGTGCGCCAGCGGTCGGCGATGGCGAAACTCTTCGCGACCGAGACCGCGCAGTACGTGGTCGACGCGGCCGTCCAACTGCACGGCGCGCGGGCGCTGCGCCGTGGCCACCTCCTGGAGCACCTCTACCGGGAGGTGCGCGCCCCGCGGATCTACGAGGGCGCCACGGAGGTGCAGCGCTCCATCATCGCGGCGGAGTTGTACGCACGGCGCACGGACGGTGACGGCGTGGTGGACGGGCCGGCTGCGGTGGGCGGCGCCGGAGCGGTGGGTACGGATGGCGACGCGGTGGACGGGCCGGCTGCGGTGCGTACGGACCGCGGTGTGCAGGCAGCGGGGGCGCGGGCGGTGGCGGTGGCGCATACGGACGGCGGGGTGGGGGGAGTGGGGGATACGGCGGGAGTCGTGCGTGCGGGCGGCGGTGTGGTGGGGGCGTCGGGAGTGGTGTGTACGGGGGGTGGCCCCGCCGACACGACAGGGTCGGGACCTACGGACGGGGGCGTGGTGGACGCGACACGACCGGCGCGGGCTGATGGCGGCCCGCCACACGCGACAGAGTTGGAGCAGCCGGGACACCGACGAGCCACAGGAGCGCCCCGTATGAGCCTGGAACGGCACAACCCCGCCGAACTCGCGCCCCCCTCCGGCTTCTCGCACGCCGTCACGGCCACCGGCTCCCGGCTGGTCTTCCTCGCCGGGCAGACCGCGCTCGACATGCGTGGCCGGATCGTGGGCGACACCCTTCCCGAGCAGTTCGAGACGGCGCTCGCGAACCTCCTCACCGCCCTCGCGGCGGCGGGCGGTGCCCCGCAGGACCTCGCGCGGATCACCGTGTACGCAACCGATGTCGCCGACTACCGCGCCCACGCGCCCGAACTCGGCCGGATCTGGCGCCGACTCGCGGGCCGCGACTACCCGGCGATGGCGGTCATCGGCGCCGTACGGCTCTGGGACGAGCAGGCACTGGTGGAGTTGGACGGCACGGCCGTCCTGCCGTGAACGACCGCCGCTCCCGGTGGCGGACTGCTGCGGTCGGGTGGCGGGGTCGGTGCGGTCGAGCGGCAGGACGGTGCGGTGGCGGGCCCGGGGTGGTGGCGGGCCGGGTCCGGCACGGTGGCCGGCCGGTGCGGTCGAGCGGAAGGCCGACCAGGGGCGCCGGTCCGGGTCCGGAGCGTCGAGCGGAAGGCCGACGAGGGTGCCGGGCCGGGTCCCGAGCGGTCGGGGCGCGGACCGGTCGCGTGGCCGCACCGGCCGGCCGGTGCGGTGGCGGGTCGGCCGGTGCGACAGGGGGGCGGGTCCGTGGGGTCGCGCGGCGTGGTGGCCGGGTGGTCGAGTGGTGGGCCGCTCCGGCCGGGTTTACGGTCGAGGAGGTGGACATCGCCGTCCACCGGAGCACGCCCTCCCCCGAGGGCACGAACCGCCATGACGACCCCGCGACCAGTAAGCGATACCACCCTGGCCACCACCCCAGCGACGGGCGGCGTCGGGGGACACCGCATGGCGCTCTTCGTCATCGCGTCCTGTCAGCTGATGGTCGTCCTCGACGTCACCATCGTGAACATCGCGCTCCCGCACATCCAGACCGCCCTGGACTTCTCCACCACCAGCCTGTCGTGGGTCGTCAACGCCTACACCCTGACCTTCGGCGGACTGCTGCTGCTCGGCGGCCGCATCGGCGACATCCTGGGCCGCCGCAAGGTGTTCATGACCGGTGTCGCGCTCTTCGCCGTGGCGTCCCTGCTCGGCGGTCTCTCGCAGAGTTCCGGTGAACTCCTCGCCGCCCGTGCCCTCCAGGGCGTCGGCGGCGCCATCGCCTCCCCGACCGCGCTCGCGCTGATCACCACCACCTTCGCCGAGGGCCCGGCGCGCAACCGGGCGTTCGGCGTCTTCGCCGCCGTCTCCGCCGGTGGTGGCGCGATCGGACTCCTCGCCGGCGGCATCCTGGTGGAGTGGCTCGACTGGCGCTGGGTGTTCTTCGTCAATGTGCCGATCGCCGTGCTGATCCTGCTGGCCGCCCCGCGCTGGATCGCGGAGTCCGAACGCCACCCCGGACACTTCGACATCGCGGGCGCGCTGACCTCGACCCTCGGCATGGTCGCCCTGGTCTACGGATTCATCCGCGCCGCCCAGGAGGGCTGGCGCGATCCCCTCACGCTCGGCTCGTTCGCCGTCGCCGTGGTGCTGCTGCTCACCTTCGTCCAGGTCGAGCGGCGCTCCCGACAGCCCATCACACCGCTGCGGATGTTCGCCGACCGTAACCGTGCGGGGACGTACGGGATCATGCTGTGCCTCGCCGCCGCGATCTTCGGCATGTTCTTCTTCCTCACCCTCTTCGTCCAGGACGTCCTCGGCTTCAGCCCGCTCCAGGCCGGTCTCGCCTTTCTGCCGGTGAGCGCGGTGATCGCGGTGGGCGCCGGGGTGACCTCGCAACTCCTGCCGAGATACGGGCCGAAGCCGTTCATGGTGACCGGCGCGCTGCTGGCGGCGGCCGGTCTCGCCTGGCTGACGCTGACCGATATCCACTCGACGTACCTCGGCAGCATCCTGGGGCCGATGCTGGTCTTCAGTCTGGGCATGGGTATGCAGTTCGTCTCCCTGACGCTGATGGCGCTCTCCGGGGTCCGGCGGGAGGATTCGGGCGCGGCGTCCGGGCTGCTCAACGCGATGCAGCAGGTGGGCGGTTCGCTCGGACTCTCCATCCTGGTCACGGTCTTCGGTACGGCGGGCCGGCACAAGGCCGAGTCGCTGGTTCCGGAGTTCCTGTCGACGGCGACGCCCGCGCAGCGGCTGGTCTTCCAGCGGACCGGGGAACTCCCGCCGCCCTGGAGCGAACAGGTGCTCGCCTCGGGGATCTCGGCGGCGTTCGTGATGGCGGCGATCTTCACGGCGGTGGCGGCGCTGATCGCGCTGCGGGTGATCCAGGTCCGGCCCGGCGATCTGGAACGGCTCCAGGGCGGCGGGTCGACGCCCGGGTGAACCTCCGATCGACACCGGGTGAACCTCCGATCGAAACCTCCGATGGACGGTGTGCCGTACACGCGCAACCGGAAGCCCCCGCACCGAGTCTTCCGGGGTGCCACGAGCCCCGCGCCACCCCGGTCACCGTGATCCGGCTGAACAATCGTCAAGGGCTGTCCCGCGCCGCCCCGCCCCCGGCCTGGCAGAACGGCCGCCGTGCGTGATTCCCGCACGGTGGAGTGCGGTACGGCCCCATGCGTCATCCATGCGATTAGCACACCGGCCCACACGCACGAGTGGTGACAACAACGACTGTCCCGCCCCTTGGCGATGTGGAACGTTCGGACTCGCCGCAACCGAACGTCCCAGCGAAGGAGTGCGGGTGAACCCTGAGTACGCCGCGTACTGCCAAGCGGACCGAGACTTCTACGACACCCCGCATCGAGCCGTCGGCGCGACCGCCGCGGTGGCGGAGGCGCTCTATGAGCCGGCCCGACTCGGCGCTCCCGAAGGCTGGGAGAGTTCACGGCGTGCCGACTGGCTCTCCTTCACCCCGGGCGGACTGCGGTTGCCGGCCCAGGGCTGGAAGATCCATATCTCCGCCGGCCTCGACAACGCGGAGTCCGTCCTGCGCCGGGTGGTCGACCACTGTCTGTCGCGCCGGCTGCCCCTGAAGTTCATCCCCGGCCCCACCCAGTTGCACCTGCGCAACGCCAAGTACGCGGACCGGGCCGGCAGCGGCAAGTTCATCACCGTGTACCCGCATTCCGACGAACAGTTCCCCGAGGTCACCACGGAACTGATCGAGCTGCTCGACGGGGAGCACGGACCGTACATCCTCAGTGATCTGCGCTGCGGCGACGGGCCGGTGCACGTCCGGTACGGGGCCTTCGCCCAGCGGTTCTGCCTCAGCCCCGGCGGCCAGTTGGTGCCCGCCATCGCGGACCCCGATGGCACGCTGGTACCCGATCCGCGCGGCCCCTCGCTCAGCATCCCGCCGTGGGTCGACCCGCCCGCCTTCCTCCGCCCGTATCTGGAGGCCCGCGCGGCCGTCGGCATGGGAGACATGCCGTACGAGGTCCAGGGCGCCCTGCACTTCTCCAACGGCGGCGGTGTCTACAAGGCCCGCGACACCCGTGACGGGGAGACGGTGGTGCTCAAGGAGGCCCGGCCGTACGCCGGTCTGGCCGCCGACGGCGCCGACGCCGTCGCCCGGCTGGAACGCGAGCGGACCGCGCTGGAGCAGCTCTCCGGACTCGACTGCGTACCCCGTGTGCGGGACACCTTCGACATCGGCGAGCACCGATTCCTGGCGCTGGAGTACATTCCGGGAACCACGCTCAACACCGCATTCGCCCGGCGATTCCCGCTGGTCACCTCGGCACCGACCGCCGAGCAGCTCGCCGAACACGCCGAGTGGGCCCGGACGATGTACGCGAAGGTCGAGTCCGCCGTGCTCGCGGTGCACGGACGCGGGGTGGTCATCAGCGATCTGCACATGGGCAATGTGATGGTCTCCGACGACCAGTCCCGGGTCGTCCTCCTGGACTTCGAGGCCGCCTCCCCGGTGGCGGACAACGCCCGCCAGATCGTCGCCAACCCCTCCTTCGTCGCCCCGCCCGACCGGCGCGGTCTCGATATCGACCACTATGCGCTCGCCTGTCTGCGGCTGGCGCTGCTGCTCCCGCTGACCATGCTCCTCGCGGTCGACCGGGACAAGGTGGTCCGGCTGGCCCGGGACATCACCCGCAACTTCCCGGTGACGGAGGACGAACTCCGCCCCGCCGTGACGGAGATCCTCCGGAACGCGGCGCAGCCGGAAGCCGCCCCCCGGACCCCCGGCGCACCGGCCCCCGCCATACCGGCCCCCGCCATACCGGCCCCCGCCATACCGGCCCCCGCCATACCGTCCCCCGGCGCACCGGCCCCCGCCGCCGCCTTCGGCACCTCCGTCGCCTTCACCCCCGACACCCGGCCGCCATCCGTGCCGGAACCGGTCACGACCGGGATCCCCGAGCCGGGGGAGTGGCCGCTCAGTCGGGACTCCATGGCCCGCGCCATCCTCGCCTCCTGCACCCCCGACCGCGAGGACCGCTGTTTCCCGGGCGATATCGCCCAGTTCGCCTCCCCGGCCGGAGGCCAGTCCTTCGGCTACGGCACGGCCGGAGTCCTCTACGCCCTGCACGAGACCGGTGCGCCCGCCTGCCCCCCGGCCGTCGAATGGCTGCTCGCCCGGGCCAAGAAGCCCGCCCCCGGCACCGCACTCGGCTTCTACGACGGCCTCGCCGGCATCGCCTGGACCCTGCGGCACATCGGCCACCCCGCGCAGGCCGCCGAGGTCGCCCAGGTGATCGTGCAGCAGCCCCTCGACGGGCTCACCCCCGACCTGCACGGCGGGCACGCCGGAATCGCCCTCGCCCTGCACGATCTGGCCCGTACCGCCACCGGCGCCGAGGCCACCGCGCTCACCGAGGCCGCCGACCGCTGCACCACCCTGGCGGCCCGCTCCCTGGTCAACGACGCCCCGTCGCCCCGCACCGGACTGCTGCGCGGCGCCACGGGCCTCGCCCTCCTCTTCGTACGGCGGTACACGGCCACCGGCGACCCGGCACTCCTCGATCTGGCCGCCGCCGCACTCCGCCGTGACCTCGCCCGCTGTACGACCGGCGCCGAGGACGCCCTCTTCGTCCGCGACGGCAAGCGGAGCCTGCCGTACCTCGGTGGGGGCAGCGCCGGACTGGCGATGGTCATCGACGAATACCTGGCACAGCGCCACGACGACGAGTTCGAGCGCGCGCGACAGGCGATGGCGATCGGCTTCCGCTCCGCCTTCTACGTCCAGCCCGGACTCTTCCGGGGGGTGGCCGGACTCACGCTCCACCTGGCCCGCACCCCGCTGGGAGACCCCGCCGAGCGATGGCACGCCATCCGCCGGCACACCGACCTCCTCGGCCTGCTCGCCCTCCCGTACGACGGCGGACTGGCCTGGCCCGGAGAGCAGATGATGCGCAGGTCCATGGATCTCGCCACCGGCACCGCCGGATGTCTGCTCGCCCTCGGCAGCGCGTTCGACGCCACTGAGGCGTCCCTGCCGTTCCTCTCGCCGCGTCAGCGGCCCACAGACCGGCCCCAGCCAGGGGCCGCGCACCACTAGGCAGTTCCGTCCCCAAGGAAGGAATACATCATGGCTCTTCTCGACCTCCAGGCCCTTGAGACCCCCGAAGAGGAAGCTTTCGGCGAGACTGCCACGGGCAGTCAGGTCAGCGTCATCCTCTGCGGCTACAGCCAGGTCAGCCTGCTGATCTGTACTCCGTGACACAACACCGAGGGACCGACCGGTGAGTGACACACTCCCCGCCGCCCCTCGGTGTGCGGACTGGTCCCGGACCTCAGGGTCCGGGACCGGCCCATGAGGCCGGTGCCCCCGGCCGGACGACGGAAGGAAAACCCAGCGTGACGCGTAGTCGGCCCGCGGAGCCCTCCCCGCCGTCCACGACGTCCTCCGGGTGGACCCTGGGTGCCGGTCGGGGGTCACTCGCCGTCGTACTGCTCTGTTCCGCGGGCGCCGCGCTGGCCGCGCTCGCCCTCCCCGTCGCGCTCGGGCTCACCATCGACGAGCTCATCACCGAGGGCCGGGTGCCCTGGCGGGGGCTGTTGCTCTGCGCCGCGCTGACCGCCACCGAAGTCCTGCTGGACGCGGCCGTCGCCGTCGTCGGCGGGGTCACCACCGCGTCCGTCACCGCCCGGCTGCGCACCACCGTCCTCGACCGGGTGGTCCGGGCCGATCCGCGCCACGGCACCGCCGTCGCCACGGGCGACCTCACCACCCGACTCACCGCCAACGCCGCCGAGGCCGCCGCCGTCCCCGTCACGGCCGCCACCGCGTGCGCCACCGTCCTCCTGCCCATCGGCGGATTCGTCGGACTCCTGCTCATCGACGCCTGGACCGCCGTCGCGCTGCTCGTGGGCACCCCCGCCTTCCTCGTCCTCCTGACCGCGCTCGTCCGCGGCACGGCCGCCGCCGCCGCGGACTACCAGCGGGAACAGGCCCTGGTGGCCACCCGGCTCACCGAGACGCTGGACGGCGCCGCGACCGTACGGGCCGCCCACACGGCCACCCGGGAGCGCGCCCGCGTCCTCGAACCGCTCACCGCGCTCGCCGTCCACGGCCGGCGCACCTGGCAGGTCCACGGCCGGGCGGTCGGCGGCAGCGCCGTCCTGCTCCCCCTGCTGACCTTCCTGGTACTGGCGGTGGGGGGCGTACGGCTCGCGGCCGGCGCGATCAGCGTGGGCGAACTGCTCGCCGTCTCCCGCTACGCCGTCCTCGCCGTCGGACTCGGCGCCCTCACCGGAGCGCTGAGCGCGATCTCCCGCGGCCGGGCCGCCGCCCGCCGACTCGACCCGCTGCTGGCGCCCGCCGCCATGCCGCACCGCTCCCTCACGCTGCCGCCCGACGGCCCGGGCACGGTGGAACTCCGCGACGTGGAGGTCGTACGGGACGGGGAACGGCTGCTGCGCGAGGTCAGCCTCACCGTCCCCGGCGGCACATCGATGGCCGTCGTCGGACGGTCGGGTGCGGGGAAGTCCCTGCTGGCGGCCGTGGCGGGCCGGCTCACCGACCCCGACGCGGGAACCGTCACGCTCGACGGCGTACCCCTGGACGGTGTCGATCCGATCCGGCTCCGGGACGAGGTCGGCTACGCCTTCGCCCGGCCGGCACTGCTCGGGGGGACGGTCGAGGACACCATCGCCTTCGGCGCGACCCTGCCGTCGTCCGAAGAGGTGCGGTCGGCGGCGCGCGCGGCGTCGGCCGACGGGTTCATCGGGCTGCTGCCGCAGGGGTACCGCACCCCGCTGGAGCTGGCCCCGCTCTCGGGCGGCGAGTGCCAGCGGCTCGGGCTGGCCCGGGCGTTCGCCCACACCGGCCGGGTGCTCATCCTGGACGACGCCACCTCCAGTCTGGACACGGTCACCGAACGCCAGGTCCAGCGCGCCCTGGCCCGACGGGCCGGTAGCCGCACCCGGATCGTGGTCGCCCACCGCGTCTCGTCGGCGGCCGACGCCGATCACGTGGTGTGGCTGGAGGACGGCGCGGTCCGGGCGGTCGGCCGGCACGCTGACCTCTGGGCGGAGCCGGCGTACCGCGCGGTCTTCGACCCGGCCGCCACCCCGGCCACCGCCCCCGTACCGCCCGCATCCCCTTGTCCTTCCCCCTCCTCATCGCCGGCGTCGGGGCCGGGGGCCCGATGACCCCCGATCCGGCGGTCGACGCCCCGCCCCGACACTCCCCGGCCGCCGTCGCACCACCGGCCCGGCAAGGTGATCCGGCCGCGGTGGACCACACCGAGACCGGCGCACTGCGCCGCGTCGGACGGGAGGCCCGGCCGTTCCTGCGCGCCCGCACCCGGGTCATCCGCCGGATGACCGGCTGGTCCCTGCTGGAGTTCGGCCAGACCTTCCTCAGCGGTTACGCGGTCGCCCGCTCGCTCGACGCAGGGTTCCTCGACTCCGAGCCCACCGTCGGACTGATCTGGCTGGGGGTCGCCGCCGTCGCCACCCTCCCCGCCGTCCTCGCCACCCGGGGCGTCTTCGGCGGACTTGCCGATCTGGTGGAGCCGCTGCGCGACGGACTGGTACGGCGTGCGGTGGCACGGGCCATGGACGGCGCGATGACCGGCCCGACGCCCGCCACCACCCGCTCGGTCTCCCAGGTCACCCATCAGAGCGAGATCGCCCGCGACGGGTGGGGCGGACTCGTCATGTCGCTGCGCGCGTTCGTGTTCACCTCGGCGGGAGCCGTCGCCGGGATGGCGGCCCTCTCGCCCCTGCTGCTCCTGGTCGTACTGCCGCCACTCCTGCTCGGGCTGGGGCTCTTCCTCGCCACGCTGATCCCGATGGCCGCCAGACAGCGCGCCTATCTCGACGCCGACGAGGCGTTCGCCGCCCACGCCGGGCAGACCGCGTCCGCGCTGCGGGACATCGCGGCGGCTGGCGCCGCGGAACGCACCGTCGAACAGGGCCACAAGATCGCCGGGGACCAGGCTGCCGCCGCCCGCTCGCTGGCCCGCTGGGCCGCCGCGCGCGTCCTCGCGCTCGCCGTTTGCGGCGGACTGCCACCGCTCCTGCTGCTGTTCAGCGCGGACTGGCTGATGCGGAACGGGCTCACCACCGGCGCGCTGCTGGGCGCCTTCACCTATCTGACGCAGTTCCTGGCCCCGGCCGTGCACGCATTCCTGAGCGTCATCGGCCAGGCCGGGGGGCGGCTGGTCGTGGTGCTCGACCGGTTCACCCGGCCCGTGTCGCTGCCACTGCCGCCCGAGGCGCACCCCGCGCACGGACGGCCCCTGCCACCGGCGCCGGTGACGGCCGAGCTGCGATCGGTCAGCTTCGCGTACGGGCCGTCCGCCCGGCCGGTGCTGGACCGGCTGGATCTCACCCTGCGCCCCGGCGACCATGTGGCGGTCGTCGGCCCCAGCGGCAGCGGGAAGTCCACGCTGGCCGCCGTGCTCGCCGGGGTGGTGCCCCCCACCGGGGGCGAGGTGCGCTGGCTGGGGCGGCCGGCCGGGGAGCTGGAACCCACCGCCGTACGCACCCTCCTGCCCCAGCGGGCCTATGTGTTCAGCGGGACGCTCCGCGACAATCTGCGCTATCTGCGGCCCGACGCCCGTGACCCGGAGATCGCCGCCGCAGTGGAGGCGATCGGTCTGGGTCCCCTGGTCGACCGGCTCGGCGGGCTCGACGCGCCGTTCGATCCGCTCCGGCTCTCCCAGGGCGAGCGGCAACTCGTCGCCCTGGGGCGGGCCTGTCTCACCACCGCACCGCTCCTCGTCCTGGACGAGGCGACCAGCGAGCTGGACCCGGCGGCCGAAGCGCGGGCCGAGTCGGCGCTCGCGGATCGCGCGGGGGCACTGGTGGTCATCGCACACCGGCTGACGTCGGCGGCGCGCGCACGGCGGGTCCTGGTGATGGACGGCACCACGACGGTGTGCGGGACCCCGGCCGAACTCCTGGCCGGGTCCGCGCTCTACCGCGATCTGACCGGCCTCTGGACCCCCGAGACCCCAGCCCCTTCCCGCACCCCCAGAGCCCCCGGCACCCCAGCCCCTCGCGACACCGCCGTGCCCCCGACGCTCCCGCCGAGCCCGAGCCCGAGCCCGTCGCGGCCGATCCCCACGGCCGATCCCCACGGCTGATCCCCACGGCTGACGGGCGGTGTCCGTACACCCCGCGCCCCACTGCCGCACTACAGCACTACAGCCAGCCGAACTCCCGCGAGAGCCGGATGGCGTCGAGCCGGTTCCTGGCGCCCGTCTTCCGTATCGCCGCCGCCAGGTAGTTGCGCACCGTACCGCTGGCCAGATGGAGCGCCCCCGCGATCGAGGAGACCGACTCGCCCTCCGCCGCCATCGCCAGCACGCGTAACTCCCGTGGTGAGAGTGGCACCTCCGTGGCCTGCAACAGACCGAAGGCCAGCGACTCGTCGATATGACGGCCACCGGCCGCGACCTTACGTACGACTTCGCGGAGATTGTCCACCGGGCCGAACTTGTCTATGTACCCCCTGGCCCCGGCATCTGACGCTCTCCGCAGATCGCCCGCGCGGTCCCCGCGGGCGAGGACCACCAGGGCGGTCCCGGTTCCGGTGGCGGGCCGCCGCAGGGACTCCATCAACGAGAGCACTTCCACGGAATCAGGACAATCGAGGTCGGTGACAAGAATGTCCGAGGCATATTCCTCCATGGCGGCACGCACCCCGCCCTTATCGGTGGTCCGCACATGAAGTTCTTGATCCGTACTGAGTAGGCAGGCCAAAGAGGCACGCCACAGAGACACCGCGTGCACCAACAGAACCGTCGTCATGGACTGCTCCTCAGTTCTCTCTTAAGAGATGTGTACGTTGCGTACCTTCTGTGCGCCTGTTCCACCCAGTTTCACCACAGACGTGCGCTGCGCCACTGACGATTTGCCTCATTCCCCCGACAGGTGGACGCGAGGGGGGGCGTGAGGGAGCACAACGAAAATGGACGTGCGCCCCCTGATGTCCGCCGCCTGCCCCCACTTCCCGGAGAGAGGCCGTCCCGGCGCCTCTTTGGCGCGTTCTCGTCGTCCGGGCGCTCTCCATGGGGCGCGGAGGCGCCGTCGCACCGGCCGATTGGCGCCCCTCGGAGCCGAGTTCGGGATCATGGAGGTCCACGGTGAGGACGCAGGTTCCGGGCGCCGGGTTCATTACTTGACAAAACAATTGGTGAGCTGGTGGATTGTCATTCGTGCCACGGTGAGTGGTGCGCGCAAATATCTTTCCCACCGCTATAGTTGGGAGCCCCTTTGTTCGTCCGGAAGACTTCTGTTCCCGTCGGCGGGAGACCGCCCGGTCGAAGCAGGATTCGACGACTCTCCATCGCCGCGGTCGCCCTGGTGTCCGCCGTGGTGGCCGTACAGCCCACCGCCATTGCGGCGGACAAGAGCACAGGTGAGCGCGGCGGTGAGCTGAAAGCCGGTGGCCACTCCGCGACCATTCGCTACACCGAGTACGGGATTCCGCATATCACCGCGGACAATTACCCGAATCTGGGATTCGGCTCCGGTTGGGCGCAGGCAGCCGACCAGGTCTGCATACTCGCCAATGGATTCGTGACCGTACGCGCGGAACGCTCACGGTGGTTCGGCCCCGACGGACCGAGCGACGAGGACCTCTCATCGGCGCGGAACAACCTCTCCAGCGACCTCTACTTCCGCGGCGTCCGGGACGCCGGGACGGCCAGGAAGCTGCTCGCCGCCCCGTACCCGGTCGGCCCCGGCAAGGACGCGAAGGCGATGCTGCACGGCTGGGTCGCCGGTTACAACGCCTGGCTCGCCCAGAACAAGATCAAGGACCCGGCCTGCCGGGGCAAGGCATGGGTGCGCCCCATCACGGTCAACGACCTCGCCACCGTGGGGCATTCGCTCACCGTCACCGGTGGCACGGGGCAGGCCACCGACGGCGTCATCGACGCGGCGCCCCCGACTCCGGCCCGCTCCACGTCCACGGCCGCCCGCCCGGCGCAGCCACCGGCCGCCGCCGCCCGCGCCGCCGAATCCCTCTTCGACCGGGTCAAGAAGATGGGTTCGAACGCGGTGGCCTTCAACGGCTCCACCACCGCCAACGGCCGGGGACTCCTCCTCGGCAACCCGCACTACCCCTGGCAGGGCGCCCGCCGCTTCTGGCAGTCCCAGCAGACCATCCCGGGCGAGCTGAATGTGGCGGGGGCCGCCCTGCTCGCCTCCCCGGCCATCAACATCGGCTACAACTCCCGCGTCGCCTGGAGCCACACCGTCTCCACCGGTGTGACCGTCGCGCTGCGCCGCCTCACCCTCGACCCGACCGACCCGACGGTCTACCTGGTGGACGGCGAGCGACGGCGGATGACCAAGCGGACCGTCACGGTCGAGGTCAAGGGCGGCGCCCCCGTCACCCGCGACCAGTGGTGGACCCCGTACGGTCCGGTCGTCACCGCCATGGGCGGCCTCCAACTGCCCTGGACCACCGCGCACGCGTACGCACTGGGCGACCCCAACGCCTTCCACCTCCGGATCTGGGACACCGCGCTGGCGTTCGGCAAGGCCCGCGATGTCGCCGGGGTACGGGAGGGTCTGGCCCGCACGCAGGGTCTGCCCTGGCTGAACACGATCGCGGCCGACTCCCGGGGCGGCAGCCTCTACACCCAGTCGCAGGTCCTGCCCCGGATCACCAACGGTCTGGCCCAGCGCTGCTCCACCGATCTGGGCCGGGTGCTCTATCCGAGGTCCGGACTGGCGGTGCTCGACGCCTCCCGCGCCGAATGCGGCCTCGGCAAGGACCCGGACGCCTTCCAGCCGGGGATCTTCGGCCCGAAGAAGATGCCGACGCTGCGGAACGCCCCGTACGCGACCAATTCCAACGACAGCCCCTGGCTGGCCCATCCGGACCGGCCGCTGACCGGCTACGAGCGGGTCTTCGGCGATATCGACACCGCCCGTTCGCTGCGGACCCGAGGCGGCGCCGAGGACCTGTCGGCGATGGCCCGGCGCGGCGGACTCAAGGTCGAGGACGCACAGCGGCTCCAGTTCGCCAACCGGGTCCCGGCCGGTGACCTCGCCGCGGCCGACGCGGCGCGGGCCTGCGCCGCACTGCCCGGGGGACGCGCCGTGGCCACGGACGGCACGACGGTCGACGTCTCCGCCGCCTGCCCCGTGCTCCGGCGCTGGGACCGGACGGTCGACACGGCCAGCCGGGGCGCGCTGCTCTTCGAACGCTTCTGGAGCCGGCTCGTCGACACCGTGCCGGAGCGCGACCTCTGGAAGGTCCCGTTCTCCGCCGCCGACCCGGTGCGCACTCCGCACACCTTCAACACGGCCGACCCCCGGGTGGCGCGGGCGCTCGCCGACACGGTCCAGGAGCTACGGAAGACGGGCACCGCCCCGGACGCCGCCTGGGGCAGGCACCACTACGTCGAGCGCGGGGGCTCCCGCATCCCGGTGTCCGGTGGTCCGGACGCCCTCGGGATCTGGAACATGATGGAGTCCGATTGGGACGCCGGCCTGGGCGCGTACCCGGAGACCTACCACGGCTCCAGCTACATCCAGGCGGTGAGCTGGAACTCCACCGGCTGCCCGGTGGCCCGGACCCTGCTGACCTACGGCCAGTCCTCCGACCCGGGCTCCCCGCACGCCGCCGACCAGACCCGGCTGTTCTCGAAGGAGAAGTGGGTGACGCCCCGCTTCTGCGAGAAGGAGATCACCGCGTCCCCGGCGCTGAAGGTACTGAAGGTCCGCGAACGACGCTGACCTGACGCCCGCACGGCCACGGTCGTACGGCACCCCCGGGGCGGGGGTGCCGTACGACCTTATGGGTGTGCCTCTGCTTCTCCGGATGCCCTCGGATGCCGCGGAGGATTCAGATGTCGCGGAAGAGACCAGGCGGCCCCGTGAACTGCGGCGCTTGTTGGGGCCGGGCTGCTGACCTGCGCAAATGACCTTTCGGCTGTTTCACGGTCGTGCCTGTTGATGCAGCCGGAAGTCCCAGAAAAGTCCCAGAGAACTCCCACTGCCCGCAGGCGCTCGGTCAGCGGTCAGCGTGAGCGGGGCAAGGATCAGCTTCCGCATGGCGGCTGGCGCTGACTTCCGGAGGTGAGGCGGGCTGATCGACTATGACGGTAGGAGTCTCCTTCCGGCCGGCCCGCTTTCGTCGAAGACAGGGGCGGAGTGGCCGCGGTGTGGCTTTGCCGGACTGCTGGCCGTCGTACTTGGCGGATGCCGGGGTCTCTGTCAGCTCCCCGTGGGGTGCGGGTAGAGACGGTGACCGATTCGGCTAGGTATCCAGTTGGATGGCTCCGGCCGGGCAGAGCAGGACGGCGTCCTTGATGTCTGTGCTGAGATCGCCCGGAGGGTGTTCGGTGAGCAGGATGACCACGCCGTCGTCCTCTCTCTGGTCGAAGACATCCGGTGCTGTCTGGACGCACAGTCCGGCCGATACGCATTTGCCGGGTTCGATGGTCACCTTCATGGGGTCCTCCAGCCTCGGCTCTGTTTCACCAGGTGACGGGCAGTTCGTGCATGCCGTACGCAATCCCGTCGTTCTTGAAGGAGAGCTGGTCCACCGGGGCGGCGAGCCGCAAGGTGGGGATACGGCGGTACAAGGTGCCAAAGACGACCTCCAGTTCGAGCCGGGCGAGCGGCTGGCCGAGGCACTGGTGGACGCCGAAGCCGAAGGCGATCTGCCGACGGGCGTCGCGCTCGATGTCGAGGCGGTCGGGGTCGTCGAAGACGGAAGGGTCTCGGTTGCCGACGTCGTGGGCGATGATGACGCTCTCCCCGGCCCTGATCGTCACGCCACCGATCTCGATGTCCGCCAGCGCCACCCGCCGCCGTCCCAACTGCGGGATGCTCAAGTAGCGCAGCAGTTCCTCGACCGCCGAGGCGATCAGCTGCGGGTTGTCGCTGTTGTCCCGCACCCGCGCGAGCTGGTCGGGGTGCTGGAACAGTGCCAGGGCGCCGAGCGAGATCATGTTCGCGGTGGTCTCGTGTCCGCCGAAGAGCAGCATCACGGCCATGTGCGCGGCCTGGCGCCGGGTCAGCCCGCCTTCGGTGATCTGTTGGGCGAGGGTGGAGAGCACGTCGTCCGCAGGGTCGGTGCGCTTCTGTTCGATCAGGTGGCCGAGGTACTCGCTCAGCTCTGCCATGGCCTGCGCCGCCTGCTCCGCGGTCGTGGAGCGGCGGGGCAGCAGGTCGCTGCGTGCCTGGAAGAAGTCACGGTCCTCGTACGGCACGCCGAGCAGGTTGCAGATCACCAGGGAAGGGACCGGGAGCGCGAAGGTCTCGACCAGGTCGGCGGGGTTGGGGCCGTCGAGCAGAGCGTCGATCAGGTCGTCGACGATCTGCTGCACTCCCGGCCGCATCGCCTTCGTACGCCTGACGGTGAAGGCGGTGGTCACCATTCTGCGCTGCCGGCTGTGCTCCGGGTCGTCCATACCGAGGAACGCGACCGGTTCGACCCCGGGCTCCCCGGTGCCGGGGAGCCCGTCCGGCGCTGGCTGCACCGTGGTCTGTGCGACACCAGGGGACTCATAAGGGAATCCGGGCTTGGTCGTGTCCGAGCTGATACGGGGGTCGGCGAGCAGGGTCCGCTGATCCTCGTACCGGGTGATCAGCCAGGGTGTGTCGCCGTTCCAGATGCGGACCCGGGCGATCCGGGTGCGGTCCTGTAATTTCTGCAGTGCGGGCGGCGGGTCAAAGGGGCAGCCGGCGGCCCGGGGCATGGGATATTCGGGGAGTTCGGTCGCCGGGGTTTCGGTGGTTGGTGCGGAGAAGGCCGTCATGATGTGACCTTTCATCGTCCCTGTAAAGGGGGCATCTTTTCCATCGGTCATCAATATGTTCAGTCCGTCTGTCCTGTCCGGGATTCTGCTGGGAATATCTCAGACGCTGCGAAATATTCCCGTTGCGCGCTCGACTGTGATGGGATATCTGCAGGTCAGATGCAGTGATGTGTGAGCGCGTGAAGGTGTGCACGCTGCGGTATGCGTGTGAATCCACTGAATTCGCGCGGTTGTTGTGTTCGTATCAGCCGGTTTTTTGGGAGAGTGCGTCCGGCCGTACGGGCTTTGTCTAGGACCCTGATCCGAGCCTGGGTCGGGGAATGGCCACCATGTTGTATTCGGTGTCCGGAGTTGGTGGTACATCGAAACGGCCATTGGGTAGATAGAGCCGGTCGCCCCAGGGCGCGATGGTCGGCGGCATCTGGAAACGGGGGTCGGTGATCCGGGTGACATGGCGGGCCCGGAGGCCGGAGGAATCCAGCCGGAAGACGTCGACCGCGTTCTTGTGGGGCAGCACGCAGTACAGGGTGCGACCGATGACCAGCAGCCCGTCCGCGAGGGGGGTCGCCACCCCCAGGTCTCCCCGGCGGGCCACTCCGGTACGGGGATCGATCCGCATCAGCCCGCCGCCCTTGACGGAGAGGTTGATCAGCAGCAGACCGGTGCCGTCCGGGGTGCGGGCGATGCCGTTGGCGATGATGCCGAGGTCGATCACGGAGGGCCCGTTGACCCAGTCGCCGGTCAGCGGGATGGTGCTGACCTCGCCGGGCGTGCCGTCGCGGCCGAGGGCAAGGCGGTAGAGCTGCGGTTTGAGCGAGTCGCTGAACCAGGCGGAGTCGGACATGAGGACCACGTCGTTGACGAACGCGCCCTCCCCGCCGACCCGGTGGACGCGCTCGATCTCCCCGCTCCGCAGATCGACGACCCGCAGTTCACCGCTGGGTCCGCCGCTGATGAACAGGCGGCGGTCGTACGTGTCGATGGTGAGACCCACCGCCGGATGACCCGCACCCAGTCCACGGCTCACGATCGTGCCCGTTCCGGAGGCCAGTGACACACGGTGGACATCGCCGTTCGCCAGCGATCCGGTGTACGCGTACGGCCGTGGACCGATGGTGATCCCCTCCGGACGGAACCCCTTCGGCAGAGCGAGGGATGTGGGCCAGGTGCGGCCACCGGCCGCCTGACTGGTGCCGGCGAGGGGAAGTGCGAGCCCTGCGCCGAGCGCGGCGGAGGCCCCCAGCAGTGTGCGCCGGGAGAGAGAGCGGTCCGGCAGGTGCTGCGACGAAGCGGGCATGTGCAGTCCTTTCATAACGGGGCGAGGGCAGACGGAATCGACCGGTGGCGCATCGGCGCTGATCAACAGTCCCGGCTCGACCGGGGGGCACACGGTGCGAGCGGTAGTGGGTGTGCCTCGCTCGGCGTGCTGGGCGGGCGGAGCGTGCGTCGCAGTCCGGAACCCGGTTGCGTCACAGCCGCGCTCATCACGGCAGGGCACTTGACCGGGAATGGTGTCCCGCCCGCTTCACTCCGGCGGGGGAGCTGGCGCGTCGGAGGCACTGGCGACGCACCTTGTGTCAGTGGTCGGCAGCGGCCGAGGCGGTGAGGTGCTGCCAGGAGAGGTAGGCGGTGACGTCGTTCGGGTCGTGGGTGGCGAGGGCGATGTAGCCGTCGGGCCGGATGAGGAAGAGTCCCGTGTCGGCGTATGCGGTCCGGGCGTGGCTGTCCGTGTCGCGCAGGGTGCTGGGGCCTGTGTGGGAGATGTGGATGCGGTGGGTGCGGACCTGTCTGCCGGTGAGGCGCGGGGTGGGTGTGTCGCCGAAGGCGAGGAGGGTGAAGTGGGGGCCCCGGAAGATGTCGAAGAGGCGTACGGGTGCGCCGGAGGCATCCGTGCAGGGGGCGTCGGGTGCGCGGTCGCCCGCCTGGAGTGCGTTGTCGGCGGGAGTGGGGCGGCGGTCGATGGCGAGCGGGCCGCCCCGGTAGGTCAGGTCGAGTTGCAGGGTGTCGTCGCCACGGCGGGTCCAGCCGGTGCGGGAGTCCTCCTGGTCCCGGCTCAGAATGCCGCTGGAGCGCCGCAGCAGGTCGGCGGCGACCTGCTGCCGTTCGGCGTGGTAGGTGTCGAGGAGTTGCGGCGGGGCGTTGCGGTGCAGTACCTCTTCCAGTTTCCAGCCGAGGTTGTAGGCGTCCTGGACGCCGGTGTTCAGGCCCTGCCCGCCGGTGGGCGGGTGGATGTGCGCGGCGTCGCCGGCGAGGAAGACCCGGCCCGTCCGGAAGCGGCCGGCCACGGCGGTCCGGGTGCGCAGGGTGGAGATGAAGAGGATCTCGCGAACCGTGATGTCGCATCCCGTACGGCCCCGCAGCAGCTGTTGCAGCGCTTCGGTCGAGCCGTCACGGGCTGCGTCGGGCTCCTCCCCGGGGCGGGTGTACTGCACCACCATGGCGAAGGCGCCGGAGCCCCTGACCGGGATGAGCGTCACCATCCCGCCGGGGGCCGTCGGCCAGATGTGCCAGTAGCCGGGGTCGAGTCCGTCGATCACCGCATCGCCGATGAGCATGGGCGGGGCGGCGAGGTCGGTCCGCTCGAAGGGGAGGCCGAGGGACTCCCGTACGGTCGAGCGGCCTCCGTCGGCGGCGACCAGATAGGCGGCGCGGATCTCCTCATCCGTACCGTCTGCCCGTAGGACGCGCGCGATGACGTGGTCCGGATTCTGAGCTGAATGGGTCAGTTCCCTGCTGTGCTCGACATGTCCGCCCAGTTCCTTGAATCGGGTCCGGAGGATGTCGACGGTGCGCCATTGCGGGAGCATCCAGATCTCGCCGTAGGGGCGGTCGGGCGTCGGCGGGTTGCGCTGGACGACCTCGGTGGTGCCCAGCATGACCGGGCCGTCCCAGCGCATCATCGTCGGGAAGGTGCTGCCGTCCTCGTGGACGGCGTCCAGGATGCCGAGATCCTCGAAGACCTCACGGCTGCGCGGCTGGATGCCGGCGCCGCGGGACCCTGGGAACCCGCCCTCACCTCGCTCCACCAGCCGACAGCCGACACCGCGCCGGGCCAGGTCGCAGGCGAGGGTGAGTCCCGTGGGCCCGGCACCCACGATCAGGACATCCGTGACGGATGTGCCCATGGCCGGTTCGTCCTTTCTCGGGTCGCAGGACTTGGGGCGGACTGGCGCGGCGGTCCGTGCGCTACGCCGGGTCGCCGAGGTCGAGGATTGTGGTGAGCGCGTTCAGCAGCACCCCGTGTTCCCCGCGTTCCGGGGCGGTGGCCGAGCGGTGGCCGACGAAACCGTCCGGCCGGATCAGCAGCGCGCCCGTGGGCTCCAGCCCGTAGCGGCCGAGGAGATCGGAGACGGTCTCGTCCCCCGGGGTCAGATCACGCCCCAGGGCAACGCTCTTGAGCGGGATTCCCCGTTCCTGCTGAATCCGCGTGGCGGCGGTCGCCCACGCCGCACTGTTGTCCGGGCCGGTGAGCAGTACGAAGCCGCCGTCGTGGAGGTCGATCGTGGAGATCCTGCTGCCCTGCGAGAACACCCAGGCATGCGGCGCCCGGGCACCCGGGCGGGCGGTGGGCACGTACTCGGCGATGCCGGATTCGACGATCGGGGTGCCGTCCGGGATCACCGCGCCGCTGTCGTACTGGAAGCCGAACTGGCGGCCATGATTGGAGAGCACGTCCTGCTGGGCGACGACACCCTCGGCGATGGACTCCCTTACCCGGGTGCCCTCTTCGGTGTCTGCCTCGATGGCGGCGAGGAATGCCTTGTCCTGGGTGAGGAAGCCGGTCTTCTCCATCGCGCGGGTGTTGTTCATGCACAACTCGCCGTTGGATTCGGCGACGGGCAGGCGTTCGGTCTCGTAGGTGTCGAGCAGCTTGTCACCCGCGTTCCACCGGAGGCGTGCGAGGAGTTTCCAGGCGAGGTTGTGGATGTCCTGCACGCCGCTGTTGAGGCCGAATCCGCCGTGGGGCGGGAAGTGGTGGCAGGAGTCGCCGGCGAGGAAGGCCCGGCCTGAGCGCCAGGTGTCCGCGACGGCCAGGTCGTGTGTCCAGGTCCAGGTGTAGTGGATCCGGAACGGGATGTTGTCGCCGATGGCCTGACGGACTTCGTGTTCGCAGCGCTCGGGGGTCGCGGTGGCGGGGTCGGCGCCGGGTGGGATGTCGAAGTTGTAGCGCCAGCGGGTGGGACTGTCGCGGATGAAGGCGCCCTGGGTGTCTTTGTTGGCGATCCAGACCACGGGGATGACGCGGTCGCCGAGGTAGCGGTCGAGGTCGGCGCTGAACTGGACGTTGACGGCGGTGCCGAGGGATTCCTGTCCGTGTTCACCGATGGCGAGGGTACGGCGGACAATGCTGCGGATGCCGTCGGCGCCGATGACGTACTGCGCGGTGACGGAGCGCTTCTCGCCGTCGGCGCCGGTGTAGTGGGCGGTCACCGACTCCTCGCCGATGTCGAGACCCACCACCTCTGAACCGAGGCGGACGGTGACATTGCCGAGTTCGCCGGCGGCCGTCGCCAGCAGCGGCTCGAACATGTGCTGACCCGCGGTCGACAACCGCTCGGGAGAGTGTTCCGCGAGTCCCCGCAGTTCCTCCGCCGACTCCTCCACGGACAGCGAGCCGAACTCGAATCCGTTGAGCCGGGTCCGCCAGGCGATAGTGACACCCGACGGCATGCCCGCCGTCAGCTCCCAGATCGGCTGGGACACTCCCCACTGCCGGAAGAGTTCCATGGTCCGGGCGTGAACACCGTTCGCTTTCGGATAGCGGGAGAACTGATCCCGGCGTTCCAGAACGAGCACCCTGATCCCGGCACGGCCGAGAGCGAGGGCGCCGCTCAGGCCGACAGGCCCCGCCCCGATGATCAGAACTTCGGGTTCGTCACTCATATCCGTGGCACCTCATCGCGACGTCGGAAGCAGTGCGAGAAACAGAAACTGTGAGCAGAGCGAACTCCGCTGGTCAGCCACCCTGGTTGAGGAACGCCGTCACCGCGGCCCGGGTCTGCTCGCGGGCAGGGATGTCGAAGTGGCCCGCGCCCGGGATGGACAGCAGTTCTCCGTTGGGGATCGCCTGCGACACCAGGGCCGAGGAACCTGCCATGTCGTCGACGCCCTCGACAACGAGCGTGGGGGAGGTGATGGCGGCCAGGGACTCGCGTGTGCAGAAGCGCTTGTCGGTCCTGAGGTAACCCGCCACCGCCTCGGGGTCGTTCCCGGCCTCGGCGATCAGCCCGAGAATGACGGACGCCATGGGATTGTCCTTGGGCGCCTCGGCCGTCAGAATCGCCGCGATCATGGGGGCCTGCATCTCCCGGGTGTGCAGGGACTGGGTGAGGACCACGTCCGCGGCGCCCAGTACGGCGATGCGGTGGAACAGCTCCGGCTGCTCGCCGGCGGCCGTCAGCACCGCCCAGGATCCGGCGGAGAATCCGACGGCGTCGATCGGGCCGTGCTCGGCGGCCAGTGCGAGCAGGACATCGGCCGGATCGCGCTCGACGTTGTTCTTCTCGGTGCCGTGGCCGGGCAGGTCCACACCGATCACCATGCGGCCGGCGGCCTCGAAGGCATCGATCCACCCGGCCTTGCGCCAGAGCGCCTCCGTACTCGATCCGAAACCGTGGATCAGTACGACAGGGCGGTCGGAGGGAGAAGGGGAGGAGTTGGCGGCAGTCATGACTCTGGCTCCTTGGAATGATCGCGAGAACCGGCCCGGGCGTGGGAACGCGTGTGCGGCGAGTACTGGGCCTGGCGCTTCCGCCGCACGGGATGGGCACCTGCCGGTGCCGAGGTGAGTTGCGCCGCGCGGGCGCGGGCTGCGGCTCCACCCTCTCGATCGGGCGGTTCTGCGCGCAGTCGCTCAGGCGCGGTGGCAGTGCGGTCGCAACGGTGTCTCCACCACTGAAACTATGAGAACCATAGCGAGCTATGGAAAAGATATCAATCGGGTCGGAGCCGAGAACGCGGCCTGACGGGTGGCCCGTTCGGGGGGTGACTGCCGGGTGTCGCCGGACTTCCGGGTCAGTTCGCGGGCCGGCCGGCGGACCAGGCCGCACCCCAGGACTCGACCGCGTCGAAGACGGGGGCGAGGCGCGTTCCGATGTCGGTGAGCTGGTAGCGGATCTCCACCGGGCGTCCGACGGTCACGATGCGTTCAACGATCCCGGCCGCCTCGAACTCCTTGAGGCGCTGGGAGAGCATGGCGTCGGTGATGCGCGGGATCCGGTCGCGCAGTTCGCCGAAGCGGTGCGGCCCGTCGAAGAGGCGCTGGAGGATCACCCCGTTCCAGCGTCGGCCGATCAGCTCGATGGCCGCGTGGAAGTCGGAGCACGATTCGCCGTGTCCGGTCGGCCCGGCCTGCTCCTCGGCTTTGCGCATGCGGCCATCGTAGCTTCTGGCCGATTGACGGGTTGCTATGAATTACATAGTAACTATGATGGCCGTAGTCGATGTCGTCGACGGGGCACAGCCCCGTCCGCCGAAAGGTCATGTCATGGCACCCGAGCCGCTCACCCCGCAGAACACCACGATCATCCTGGTCGACTACGCGGTCGGTTTCGCGAACCTGCTGCGCTCGCACGACCTGGCCGAGCACCTCAACAACGTGGTAGGGCTGGCGAAGACCGCCAAGCTCTTCCAGAGCGGGCTGGTCGTGACCAACGGCCTGCCCTCCAAGCCCTCCGGCCCGCTCTATCCGCAGCTGCTCGATGTCATCGGCGACGAGCCGGTGATCGAGCGCCCGGGCTTCTTCGACTGCTTCCGTGACGAGGCGTTCGCCGAGGCCGTGCGCAGGACCGGACGGCGCAAGCTGGTCATCGGTGGTGTCTCCACCGAGGGCTGTGTGCTCCAGACGGTGCTCGGGGCACTGCGCGCGGGCTACGAGGCACATGTCGTCGTCGACGCGAGCGCGAGCCTGACGGTCGAGACCCACCAGAACTCCATCCAGCGGCTGGTGCAGGCCGGCGCGGTCCCGGTCACCTGGTACTCCGTGGCCGGTGAGTTCCAGGCCGACCACCGTGCCCCCACGGCCCCGCTCTACCAGCAGATCATGCGCGAGCACGTTCCGGCGATGAGCAAGGCCGTTGACCTGTACGCCGCCACGCGCGAGCAGGTACTGAAGCAGGAGGCCGCGGTCACCGGCTCCTGAGTGGGCGGCGCACGGCGGTCACCGGACGCCGGACAAGGGGTGGGCCCTATGGACACTCCGGTGGGGCCCACCCCTTGTCGCGGCAGTCGGACCGGCGGTCTTGGGCGGGGGCTATTCGGTGGACGGTGGTACCGGGTGGCGCCGCACGAAGTCCAGGGCCAGGGCCACGGCCTTGTACGGGTCCCGGTCCCCGATGAATTCCAGTCCCACCAGGCCGCGGTAGCCGGTACGGGCCAGTGTCCGGTGGACGGCGGTGAAGTCCAGCTCTCCGGTGCCGGGGGAACGGCGGTCGGGGAGATCGGCGAACTGGACGTGCAGGGTGTCGGGCGCGTGGCGGACGATGGCCGCCTCGACGTCCTGGTGGCCGCGGGCCAGGTGGTAGATATCGAGCAGGATGCCGGCGTTGTCGGCTCCGGCGTGCCGCAGATCCGCGACCAGCTCCGCGGCCTGGGCCAGGTCGGTGAGCAGGCAGCGCGGGTTGTCGGCGGTGTTGAGCGGTTCGATCAGGATCGAGGCGCCCGCGCGACGGGCCTCGGCGGCGGCGAAGAGCAGGTTCTCGCGGGCCGTACGGTGCTGTTGCCCGGGTGTGTGTCCGGGAAGCCGGTTGCCGTAGGGAAGGTTGAGTAGCCGGCAACCGGTCGCCTCGGCGGTTCGGGCGGCCGTCATGACGCTCGCCCGGCAGCGGTCCACTTGCCCGGGGGCGCTGAGCAGTCCTCGCTCTCCCGCCTTGGTGTCGCCCGCGTCGATGTTCAGACAGACCAGCCGGCTGTCGTTGGCCAGCAGGGCGGCCCGGAGCCCGGCTATCTGGGCGTCGACCGGCCGGGCGTCGGTGAAGGGCCACCACAGTTCGACCTGGTCGAATCCGGCGCGGGCGGCGAATCCTATGGCGTCGACGGCGGGCAGCCCGGAGAGACACAGCGACAGGTTCAGCGCGTACCTGCCCCGGGACGCTGTTCCAGCCGTCACACGGCCCCCGTGCGGAGCAGCCTGCCGAGTGCCCCGGTCACCGCGGCCTCGGCGCGCTCGGAGTCACCACTACCGCTGCGCCAGGCCACATGGCCGTCCGGGCGGATCAGCAGGGCGGCGTCCGTGCCGAGCCGGTAGAGCCGGTCGAAATCGGCGGCGTCGACGTCGAAATCGGGGCCGGGGGCGCGACGGATCTCGACGGGCAGTGCGAACTGCTCGGCCGCGTGCCGTGCGGCGTCCGCCCACATCTGGCCGTCGGTGCCGTGCAGCAGCGTGACCTGTCCGTCGAACAGTGTGAGCGCTGATGTCTTCCGCTCCCCGGTGCCGGCCCACAGATGCGGGGCCCGCCGCCCCACCCGGGCGGTCAGATCCGGCTCTTCGGCGCCCGCGTCCACGGGCTCGTCGGCAACGGTGCTGTCCGAGGTGTAGCGGAAGCCCAGGTCGCGCTGGACTGCGAGGACATGTGCCTTCTGCCGGGCGATGCTGTCAGTGGCCGGTGCGCCGGAGGACAGCCGTTCCCAGACGGCGTCGAACCGGGCCGCGTTTTCCGTACTCCAGCGGGCGTTGGACTCCGCTATCGGCCGGCGTTCGCTGTCGTAGGTGTCCAGCAGGGCGTCCCCGGCGGCGCCCCGGTGCACCAACGCCAGCTTCCACAGCAGGTTGTGGACGTCCTGCACGCCGGTGTTCAGTCCGAAGCCGCCGGTCGGCGGGAAGGTGTGCGCCGCGTCTCCGGCGAGGAAGACCCGCCCCTCGCGATATGTCCGTGCCACCTTCGCCGCGACCTCGTAGGTGGCCGTGCTGATGATCTCGGCGGGCACGTCCTCGCCGACCGCCGTGCGGATCAGGCCGTGTGCCTCCTCGTCGGTCAGCGGGCCGGGGCGGGACCGGTCGCGCCCGCGCAGCCGGAACGTCATCCAGCGGCCCTGCCCGTCGACCGGGGCGACGGTGACGAACCCGCCGGCCGGATCGGCCGTCAGGTACTGGATGGCCGTACGGCCCTTGATGATGTCGCCGAGGGCACCGTGCCAGTAGACGCTCTGCCAGAAGCCGATGACCTCGCCGTCCTGCTCGATGCCCAGGGCTGTGCGGACCGTGCTCGCGGCACCGTCGGCCGCGAGTACGTACTCCGCCGTCAGGATCTCGCGCTCGCCGGTACGGGCGTCGGACAGGGCGACGCGCACCCGGTCACCGTCCTGCTCCAGTTCCTCGAACGCGAGCCCGAACCTGGTGTCGACGCCGGGGCTGCCGGCCACCTCGCGGCGCAGGATCCGCTCCAGGTCGTCCTGCGGGATACGGCAGTCTCCGGTCGGGCTCTGCGTCGGATCGGCGGAACCGGCGGCTGTGCGGCCGTACTCGCGGCCGGTGAGCGACTCGCAGTAGACGAAGCCGAACCGCGGGTCCTCCGGGGCCGCGGAGCGGATCTCCGGCTCCAGACCCCACAGATGGAACAGCTCCATCGCCCGCGTACGCACCCCGCGGGCCTTCGGATGCCGCAGCGGGCTCTCGAACCGTTCCACCAGTACGCAGGGAATGCCGTACCGGTCGGCCAGCAGGGCGGCACTGAGTCCGACCGGCCCGCCGCCGATCACCAGGAGGGGTGTGTGCGTCACCGCGCCACCTCGTCCGCGACGGGCGTCTCCATGACGCCGAGCCCGGTGATCTCCATCCGAACGACATCACCGCCGAACAGGAACTTCGGCGGGTTCTGGAAGGCGCCGCAGCCCGTGGTGGTGCCGGTGTAGATGATGTCCCCGGGGGACAGGCGCAGCACCGTGCTGAAGTCCGCGATCAGGTGCGGGATGTCGATGATCATCTCGTTGCTCCAGCCATCCTGGCGCAGCTCGCCGTTGACCCAGCAGCGCAGCCGCAGCCGGTGCGGGTCCGCGATCTCGTCCCTGGTCGCCAGCCACGGCCCGAACGGGGCCCCCGCCGGGATGCCCTTGGCGCGAGTGATCTGCGAGTACATCGGGTTCAGCGCCATGTCCTTGAACGCCAGGTCGCGTGCCGTGACGTCGTTGCCGATCATGTATCCGGCCACATGGTCGTAGGCGTCCTCGGGGGCGATGCGGTGCCCGCCGCGGCCGATGACGACGGCGATCTCGGTCTCGTAGTCGAGCTGTTCGCTGTGGGCCGGGCGCACCAGGGCGTCGTGCGGGCCGATCACGGTGTTGGACGGTTTGAAGATCAGCAGCGGTTCGGTGGGTGACGGCGCGTTCTTCTGCCCGCTCGCCTCGTCCACGTGGGACTGGTAGTTGCCGCCCGCGACGATGATCTTCTCGGGGCGGGGTACGGGCGAGCCGAGCCGGGTGGCCCCGACCTCGATCACCTCGCCGGGCTCCTTGAGCGCGGCCTCGATGATCGACTGGAGTTGCGGGAGCAGCCCGAGAAAGGCGTTGGTGTCCAGTCCCGGCAGGCCGTGCCGCTCCAGCAGCGGGATCAGCGGGGCGATCTGCCGCTCGCCCTCCAGCAGGACTCCGGGCTGCTCGGCGCCCGCGGGTCCGAAGCTGACGATCTTCATGACTGCTCTCCTTCGCATGCGGACCGCGCGGCGACGAGGAAGTCGAAGTCGCAGCCCTCGGGGCCCTGGGTGATGTGCCGGTGATAGAGGGCCGCGTAGCCGCGCTCGGGAGCGGCGGGTGCGGCGGCAGGGGTGCGCCGGGCCAGTTCCGCCGGGTCGACCTCCAGGTCGAGCTGTCCGGTGATGGCGTCGAGCGCGATGATGTCGCCGTCGGCCACCAGGCCCAGCGGGCCGCCGACGGCGGACTCGGGGGCGATGTGCAGAACGACGGCTCCGGTGGCGGTGCCGCTCATCCGCGCGTCGGAGATCCGCACCATGTCGGTGACGCCCTGGTCCAGCAGCTTCCGGGGAATGGGGAGCTGGCCGACCTCGGGCATTCCGGGACCGCCGACCGGTCCGGCCCCGCGCAGCACCAGCACCGAATCCGCGTCGACGTCGAGGTCCGGGTCGTCGATACGCGCGTGCAGATCGGCCGGCCCGTCGAAGACGACCGCCCGGCCGCGGTGCCGCCACAGGCCCGGCTCGGCGCCGGACCGCTTGAACACGGCCCCGTCCGGCGCCAGCGTGCCCCGCAGCAGAGCCAGCGCACCGGACGCGAACACGGGATCCGAGACCGGCCGAAGGGCTGGACTCTCCGTACGGCCGCCCTGCTCCCGGTTCCGCTCCAGCACCGCGGACCAGGGCTCACCGGTCCCGGCTAGGGCGCCGGTGTGCACCAGGTGGCCGAGCCGGTCCAGTACGGCGGGCAACCCTCCGGCGTCCTGGAGGTCCTCCAGCAGATGGGGTCCTGAGGGGCGTACATCGGCGAGGACCGGTGTGGTCCGGCTCCACTCCGTCATGGCGTCGAGGCCGAGCCGGTGACCGAGCCGTCCGGCGATGGCCTCCAGGTGGATTACGGCATTGGTGGATCCGCCGACCGCGCACAGCACACGGAAGGCGTTCTCCAGGGCCTCAAGGGTGATGAACCGGTCCGGGGTGTGCCCGGAGCGGGCCAGTTCGACCGCCTGCCGGCCCGTGGACTCCGCGGCGGCGGCCCGTGCGGCACCGGTCGCGGGCAGCAGGCTGGTACCCGGAAGGGCCATGCCGAGGGTCTCGGCGAGCAGCGCCATGGTGACCGCCGTACCGAGCACATTGCATGTCCCGACGCCCGGGACGAGACACCCCTCCAGGCGTGCCCACTGCTCGTCGTCGATCTCTCCTTTGCGGCGCTGATCCGCGAGCGGCCACAGGTCGTCGATGGTCTGCGGCTCGCCGTTCCGGCGTCCGGTGGCGCGCGGTCCGGCCGCCAGGGCAATCGCCGGCCTGCCGGCGCTGGCCGCGCCCATCAGCTGGGCCGGGACCGTCTTGTCGCAGCCGCCGAGCAGCACCACCCCGTCGAGGGGCGAGGCCGTGATCATCTCCTCGACGTCCATGGCCATCAGATTGCGCAGATAGAGCGTCGTGGGCCGGACGAACGGCTCGGCCAGGGAGATGGTTGGGAACTCCAGGGCCAGGCCCCCGGCCCGGGTGATCCCGAGCTTGACCGCCTCCGCGAGCTGCCTGAGCCCGGCGTTGCACGGGTTGAGCTCGCTCCAGGAGTTGGCGATGCCGATGACGGGCCGTGCGCGCACGGACTGCTCGCTCCGGCCGCTGCCGCGCAGGAAGGCGCGGTGCAGAAATCCATCGCGGTCGGGGGAGTGGAAAGCGTCCCCGTTCCGCGTCCGGGTGCCGATCTGGGACATGGGCTCACGTTTCCGCTCTGCGGGTCGGTCTCGTCTGCCGGCCGGCCGGGAAGGCGGCCTCGATGCCCCCCCACGGCGAGCTGTCCGGTGGGGGCATCCAGCCGCTCCTTGCCGTGTGCCACCAGGGTGACCCGGAAGCCCGCGCGCCCGGCGCGGCGGGCCGGGAAGGGATCGGGACCGGCGACACGGACGGCGATCGCTTTCGACACTGGGACGTCACCTCTGCCGCGAGTTATCTTGACATAGGGGTCGACTTGCCGTCCGACCGTAACACATATCTTGACCCTAGGGTCAAGATATGTGTTACGGGGTACGTGCAACCATGAACGCCGACCACATGACCAGGAGGAACACCGGATGCGGGCCGACGCGCAACGCAACGCGGAGAAGCTGCGGAGAGCGGCTGCCGAGCTCTTCCAGGAACGCGGTCTCCAGGCGCCCTTGAAGGAGATCGCCCGGCGGGCCGGGGTAAGCCACGGCACCTTGTACAACCTCTTCGGCACCCGTGAGGCGCTGATGGACGATGTCGTCGCCGACCTCGCGGCCGAGCGGCTGGAAGGAGTGGCCCGAGAGGCCCTGGCCCGGGAGGACGCCTGGGAGGGGTTCGCGTACTACATCGAGAGGATCTGCGAACTCCAGGTCAGCGACCCGGCGACGAGTGACGTCGTCACCGGGCGCTACCCGGACGCCGAGCGGCTGATGGCCGTGTGCGAGAGAGCCCGCACGGACAGTGTGCGGATCATCGAGCGCGCCCAGCGGGCCGGAAGCCTGCGCCCGGACTTCACCGGCGGGGACATGGTGTTCGTCTTCGCCACCAACGCCCTGATCGCCCGGGCCGCCAAGGACACCGCCCCCGACGCCTGGCGCCGCGGCATCGCCTTCCTTCTCGACGGCCTGCGCGGCGAGGCCGCCCACCCGCTGCCCACCGCCCCGCTGACCCCGCAGCAGCTCCACGAGGTGATGGCCAACGTCACCGGCGCCTCGTGACCGCACCCGGCGGGAACCGGCGCCCGCCGGCCGCACCCTCCCCGTGGCCGGGGCGGCGATACGCCCGTCAGCCGGGGGACCGGCGGTCGCCGACGGGCCGGGCGGCCGGGATCGGGAAATTCCGGTTGAAGACCTCATCAGGGTCGTACCGTCCTTTCGCCTTCCGCAGCCGGCCCAGGGTGGGCTCCGGGAACGCCTCCCGGACCAGCTCCTCGCCCCTGCCCGACTCGAACGCCGCGTAGATGCCGTTCACATGGGGCCGTATGTGTGACCAGTGGCCGGCGAACTCCCGTTCCAGAGAGGGGCACGGTCGCGGCCATGAGCGCGAAGTTCTGGTGGCGGTGGGCATAGGCCGTGGCGGACGGCGGTGCGTCGTTGACCGCACCGCCGGCGGACCGCAGCTGCGCCAGGACCATGTGCCCGGCGGTGATGGCCCCGCCGACCCCCGCGGCCACCGCGCACCGGACTCGACCCTGACCCTCCGCATGGCGGCGTCCAGCACCGCGACACGGTTCAGCCGGCCCAGATCCACGACGAGGCCGCCGTCGTTGGTGGAGCGCCCGCTCACCCCATGCCCGCCGCCGCGCACGGCCAGCGGCAGGGACAGCCTGCGGGCGTGGGCGACGGCCGCGGCGATGTCCTCGGCGCCGCGCACCCGCACCACGGCGGCGGGGGAGCCTTGCCACAGGTAGGTATGGCGCAGGAGCGCGAAGCCGTCGCCCCCGGGCCGCACGGTGACGGGCCGCAGTGCTTCGGGCAGAGGTAACCGGCCGTCGGCCGTCGGTCTCTCGTGTGTGTACACGGGATGCCTCCCTCAAATGGCTGTGCGGCTGGAGTGGACTGACTGCGCACCGGGGGCGAGGCAGGGAGCCGGCCCCCTGCCCGGTGTCAGCGGGTGACGGCCGGTGCGGGCAGCGGTGACGGGACGCCGGAGCCCGGCACCCGGTGCCTGCCCGGCCCGGTGACCGGGCTGCCCCCGTCGTGGACCCTGGCGAGCTGGGAGAGGTCGAGAGCGGATCCGCCGGAGGCCGCCAGTGCTGCGAACACCTGGCGGGCCGCACCGAAGACGGGTGCGTCCAGGCCGACTTCCGCGAGTACCTCGGCGACCCGCTCCTGCACGGGGAGCAGACCGCCGATCGTCGCCCCGGAAGGGGCCGTGGAAGAAGTGAGCGCGGCCGGCAGGCAGTAGTCCAGCATCGAGCCGGCCGCCCAGCCGGACATCAGCACGGTCTTCGCCCGCGCCGCGTCCAGACCCAGCCGGCCGAGCAGGGCCGCCGCCTCGGCAGCCGCCGCCACATGGACGCTGACCAGAAGCTGGTTGACCATCTTGACCTGCGCTCCGGCGCCCAAAGGCCCGACGTGCACCAGCTCCGAGCAATAGGTGCCCAGCAGCGGGCGGACAGCATCCAGGTGTTCCGCCCGTCCGCCCGCCATACCGGTCAGCCTGCCCTCGCGGGCGCGCTGCGGCCCACCGGTCACGGGAACATCGAGGAACCCGGCACCCAGCCCACCCGCCCGGGCTGCCAGCGCCCGTACAACACGCGGGGCGAGCGTCCCGTGCTCGACGAGCAGATGCCCTCCGCGGACTCCGGAGAACAAACCGTGGGCGCCGTGGTACACGGCCTCCACGGCTTCCTCGTCCAGCAGGCAGCCGACGATCAGCTCACTGGTCTCGGCGAGCTGCGCCGGGGTCCCGGCGAGCGTGGCGCCGGCGCCGGTCAGTGCCGCCACCTTCGCGGGAGTGCGGGCGTAGACGGTCAGCGGGTATCCGGCGGACAGCAGATGCCAGGCCATGGGAAGCCCCATGACTCCTGCGCCCACAAAACCGACCCGTGGCAATCCGCTCACGCCTGCTCCTTCGCAGTCGTCCCCTCCGCCGCTCCGCACGGCCTGCCGGTGCCAGGCGGAACACCTCAAGTTTCAGGAGTATTTGTGAGATGTCAATGGTGTCTTACAGATATATCTTGCGCGACGGGTGTGGAGAGCTACCCGGTGACCCGACGCAGGGAGCCCCTGTCAGCCGAAATGGCTACGGGCGCATGCCCACGAAAGCGTCGACCAACGCGCCAGTCACCTCGGTGAGATGCTCGCTCATGAGTCGGCGGGCCCTGCCGGGGTCGCCGTCGCGGATGGCGGCGAGAAGATCGTGGTGCGCCGCCAGCTCCGCACCGGACGTCAGGTGGCGTTCCGCGTCCGGCATCAGATGGTGCAGCCGCCGTACCTCGTCCAGTTGGCCCTCCAGGATGACCGTGGCCCGCTGATTGCCGGTGACGGCCGCCACCCGGGTGTGGAACGACCGGGCGGCCCGCAGCGGCGACACGAGGTCCCGCCCGGCCTGCGACTGTTCGGCGCACAGGTGTGAGAGCTGTTCGAGGTCGGCCTCGGAGCGCCGGGCGGCGGCCGTGGCCGCCATCGCCGGCTCCAGCATGTGGCGGATCTCGAAGATCTCCCGGATGTCCTCCAGTTGGACCGGGCGCACGATGTAGCCCTTGCGGGGCATCACGGTGACCCAGTCCTCCTGCGCGAGCAGTCGCAGCGCCTCACGCACGGGCGTCTTGGACACGCCGTACCGGTCCGCCAGCTCCGGCTCCAGGAGCAACTGGCCCGGACCGCAGCGGGCTTCGAGGATGTCGTCCTTGAGCCGCCGGTGCACCTGCTCGGTGAGCGAGAGCCGGGGCGTGGGGTGGTCGTGCCGCGCCCCGGCCGGAAGAATGGACCGTTGCTGCTCGCTCATCTCACGCGCCGCCTTTCTCAGATCCCAGAAAAATATCTGGCATATGTGAGACGGGTCAACGCGTCCGTCCGGCGCCGGGCGCGTCACGACGGGCCGGCTGTCGACCACGCAGCACGGAAATCTCCGAGCATGCCGCTGTCGCCCGCCCGGCGGCCGAAGCAGAACGACAGCCGCGTGACCTTGCGCAGGCGAGTGCACGGTCGACGGCCCGCGGCTTGCCGGTGATCCACCCCGGCGCCGAAGACGCCCGCCTCCGGTGGTTGATGATCGGCGTGAAGCCTCGGCCCCGAAGATCCCATAACCGTGGGGGCTGAACGTCTCCCAGATCGGCATGCCGGGTGGCAGGCGGCCCCTGCCTGCGTCAAGGTGGCATCCGGTCCTGGTCAGGCGCGTGGCCGGCCCATGGAGGGGCGCCCCTCCGACTCGCGGATACGGGCCGCCATCCGGGGCCCGCCCGGGTGGCGCGGGGTCCGCACGACGCCTGACGAACGCTGCCCTGCCCCGCTGCCTCCCGAAGCCGCGACCGGATCCGCCCGTACCCCGCGCCTGCGGGGTACTCCCTGACAACGCAACTTGACCTGCGGGTCAAGATATGTGTTACGGTCGAGTGCAAGTCGACCTGCGGGTCAAGTTAGCTCTCCGGCAAGGGAAGCCATATGTCGAAAGTGATCGCCGTCTTCGGTGCTGGTACTGGCCTCGGAGTGTCCCTGGCCCGCCGCTTCGGTCGTGAGGGGTTCCGGGTCGCCTTGGTGGCCCGCCGCAAGGAACGGCTGGACGCCCTGGTCGAACAGCTGGCAGAGGAAGGTATCGAGGCCGCGGGGTTCTCCGGCGACCTGTCCCTTCCCGCGGTGGTTCCGATTCTCGTCGATGCCATCCGCGAGCATTTCGGGCGGATCGATGTCGTCGAGTACGGGCCGATCGCCGGTGACATGGCCTTCACCCCGGCCACCCGGGTGGACGCTGCCACGCTGGAGGAGTTCTCGCGGCTGCTGCTGCTCACGCCGGTGGAACTCTTCCGCACCGTGCTGCCGGAGATGACGGGACGCGGCGACGGCGCGCTCCTGATGACCACCGGCTACACCGCCGTACAGCCGATGCCGTTCATGAGCGGCCCCGGCCCCCTCGCCGCCGCCGCCCGCAACTACGTCTACTCCCTCAGCGGCGAACTCAAGGACACCGGCGTCTACGCCGGCACCCTCACCGTCGCCTCCCTGGTCACCGGCAGCGAGTCCGCCCGACGCGCCCGGACCGGCGACACCAAGGGCGTCGGCGGCGAGATCCCCACCGTCCACCCGGACGAACTCGCCCAGCATTACTGGGACATGTACACAAAGCGCGACCGCATCGAACAGGCCCACCCCGCAGAACTGACCCCACCCGACAACACCGCCGGATGGTCCCCCATGGCCACCGGCAACGGATAGCGCCTCATCGCTGCGCAACCGGCCGGCCCGGCCCCGGCGGATGCTCCGACCAGCAAGATTTCTCACAGTATGGATGCGTCGGCTGGCGGCCCAGAATTCCCCGCTGGTGAGCGCCGCCGACAATGGGCCAAAAGTCCCACCACCGCCGACACTTGACTCGCCTCGGCGACCTGAACAGCGCCTGCATCGGTGATGTCCTGCCCGGCCTTGTCTTCCCCTGCATCGGCATGGACCTGGTACTCCCGCCGAGATGGCCCTCGCCACCAACGCAGTCGCACCCCAGGACACCTACGTCGCCTCCACCGCCGTCAACGCCATGCGACAGACCGGCGGCTTCCTCGGCTGCGCACTGCCCAACACCCCGCTGCCGATGCCACCACCCCCCTCGCGGGCCGCGACCTCGCCGGCCCGGCCGTCCAGGCCGAGGCGCCGAAGCAAAGGATCAGAGATGACTCTCTCAGAACGTCCAGAACCACCGGCGGCGCTGCGTGACGTGGCGACCCACGCAGGGGAGTGGGCCTTGGACCCCGCGCGGTCCACAGTCGAGCTCAGCACCCGGCACGCATGGGGCATGGCGCCAGTACGCGGTATCTTCCGCACCGTAGCCGGGCAGGGCACGGTCACCCCGGACGGGAAGATCAGCGGCACACTGTCAGTGGGCGCCGCCTCCCTCGACACCGATCACGCGGGACGGGACAAACGTCTGCACGGCCACCTCTTCCTCGCCGCCGAGCAGTACCCGAACATCGTCTTCGTACTGGACGGGATCACCCCCGACGCCGATCATGTGAACGTCGCGGGAACCCTCACCGTGCGCGACCGGGCTCTGCCGATCTCCTTCCCGGCGCAGGTGTCGGTGAGCGCCGAGACGGTCACGCTCGACGGCGTTGCGATGATCGATCGGGGAGATTTCGGCGTCTCCCACAACATCCTGGGCATGGCGGGGATGAAGAACACCCTCACCCTCCACGCCGCCTTCACCAAACGCTGACCACCCACGCCGGCTGCGGCGCGTACCGAAGCTGCCGGCGTCAATGAGATCGCCATGTCCGTCGCACCTGGGGCGGCGGGATGGGTCTGCACGAAGGAGAGGTGCGCCGCCGACGGCTGATCACGCAATGCTATATGTTTCATAGCTGTATGCGAATTTCATAGCGCATTCGCTGCAGCGGTCGTCGTTGCCATGGGCAGCCAGCGTTTGCGCCCAGTATCACTGCGGAGGGCCGCAATGACCGAGACCGGCGACCACCCTCTGACCGGAAGGACCGTCCTGGTGGCCGGCGCCACCGGCGGAATCGGCGAGGGTATGACCCGCTCCCTGCTGCGCCAGGGCGCCACCGTGGTGGCCACCGGACGCAACGCGTCAACGCTGGAGCAACTCGCCGACTACACACGCGACTTGGGGCCGGGCGTGCTGTTCACACGGCAACTGAATGTAGGGGCCCGGACACCGAAGCCGTACGCCGGGCAGTGGCCGAGCACGGCCAGCTCCACGGCGTGGTCGTGACGATCGGCAACGCCGATCCACGAGGACAGGCCCGACTGCTAGACACCTCGGACGAGAGCTGGGCGCGGATGATCGAATCCAATCTCACCAGCCACTTTCACGCGCTGCGCAGCCTGACCCCGCTGCTCAGCCGACAGGGCGCACTGGTCCATCTCAGCGGATACAACGCAGACATCCCCTTCCCGTCCGCACCACTCGTAGGTGCTACCAACGCCGCGAAAAAGTCGCTCGTACGCTCGCTCACCGCCGAGCTCGAAGAGGCAGGGCCACGCGTCTACGAACTGGTGATCGGGCCAATCGGGACCCGCCCCCGCGCTGCGATCGGCGCGGACAGCCCCAGTTGGTACAGCGCCGAGGACCTGGGCGATCATGCGGGTCTCCTCATCGCCGGTAGCGGTCTGCACAGCGACGCACCGCTGCAGTATCTGCTCGACCGCGAGCACGGAGTGCTGCTGAAGTCGCTTTCGGCCTGAGCGGCGCTTCCTCCCTCGGCCAGCCCGGACTCCGTGGGCTGGTTCTGGAGTGGCGTGGCGAAGTCTCACGCTTTACTCAAAGGGCAAGCGGTGGCCGCCTCCAGAACATCGAGATCTGCCTGGAATGGGGCGCGGCAAGGGGGAGGGAGGAAAGTCCACCTGAGATTTTCTCCGGACGGCAAGGTCGGCAAGTGGCGAATGCGTCTGAACGACTTCGAGTTCGGCGAGATGGGCGATGGGACTATACATCTCGGCGCGGTGGTCACGGAGCTCACCGTCGATGAGGGCTCTGTGTTGGCGGAGTGCGCCGACGCCGATTGGAACGCGGCGCAGGGTCATCTTGCGGAGGTCATCGGTGCGGACTGCGCCCACAGCATCGTCTGGCACGCCGTCGGGTGCGGTGAGCCGGATGCAATCTGTAGTGCCCCCAGTAGGATTCGAACCTGCGCACACGGCTCCGGAGGCCGTTGCGCATTTCTCGTAGCGATGGAGCGGGCAGAGCGGGAAACCGGCAGCGGATTTGAGGGTTGCGACAGGCTCTGGCGCGTCGTCGGCCAGGGCGGTTGCAATCCTGGTTGAACTCTCTTCCCGGATGCCCCCTTAGTTCCTGGGGGGCGTCGAGCGCGATTCGCTTTGGAGGCAGTTCGCCGACGGCAGACCAATCCGTGCTCGATTTGACTGGATATTCTCGCCAGAGACATGTCAACCTTGATCATGTCGCTGCGAGGGGCCTGCTGAAGGGCCATAGGGAAATAGGCCGAGCCCCTTGTTCGAGCACCTGCTGAGCCTCTCGGCGGACCCGAATCTCATGAGGCGCCGACTTCATAACTCGTCCAAGAATGACAAGCCGAGCTTCGTCACCTACCCCTACCACGCAATCCCCGGTTCGCGAAACCGGGGATTGTCCGGAGCCTTGTAGATGTCCTTCGGCGGTGAAGCCGGAAGGGCGTCTTGTTGCGCTGCAAGCGCACCCCTAGTGCAAGGAGTCCCCCTGTGGCTGCCGCTGTTGATGAAAGGTTCCTGCTGTCGGATCGCCAGCGAGACGACTTGCTGGATCGGATCGGCCAATGTCCGCAGAACGGGCACGTACTGCGTGCTTTCCTGTCGTCCGTTGCCCTGGCGGCACTGAGGCCGCAGGAGGCATCGGCCCTGCGTGTGCGTGACGTGGATCTGCCTGACCAAGGCCCGGGTGAGTTGATGATTCATCCCTGCCGTCTCAAGGATGGGCGCGGCGCGGTGGATGGGGCGCGTGTTGTGCGGGCAGTTCCGGCGAGCCCGGAACTCGTGGAGATCCTGAAGGCGGAGGTCGCCCGGCGCGGCCTTGGCCCCGAAGACCTGATGTTCACCCGCGATGACGGTCGGCCGTTGACCGGGGCCGTCTACCGCAGGGCATGGCGCCAGGTGCGGGAATCCGTCCTGGAAGCAAGCGAGTTCAGCTCGCCACTGGTCAGGAGCGTCTCCGACCTCCGGGACACCTGCATTGCAACTTGGTTGAGCGGTCCCCGCACCGCTTGGAAGATCATCATGGTGGCTGATCGGACCGGCGTCAGCGTTTCTTCACTCGCCCGGCGCTTCCCGCACTGCTTCCAGCCGCCCGCGTCGGCCGAAGCTTCCAACGCCCTCATCGAAGCCGCCTTCGCCATAGCCGACCTGTATTGCGAACCGGCGCGCGCCGCACGGTAGCCGCAACGCGTTCCGATCGGCGGCCGGGTCGCAGATCCCAGCACGTTCCCAGCAAATGCCGCGGGCGGGGGCCCTCGCCGTTCACCGCCCGCGGCCACTCGCTTCACTCACACAGGACTTTCCATGCCTGCATATCCACTTGCCGCGCCCTCCGTCGCTGTCGGTGCGGCGTTCCTGAATGTCAAAGACGCGGCCGAGTACCTCGGTCTCTCGCCACACACCCTCTACGTCTGGCGGCACCGGAGGCTGGGGCCGCCGAGCTTCCGTATGGG
Organism: Streptomyces sp. NPDC020965; assembly: GCF_044333555.1. Lineage (NCBI taxonomy): Bacteria > Bacillati > Actinomycetota > Actinomycetes > Kitasatosporales > Streptomycetaceae > Streptomyces > Streptomyces sp. NPDC020965. The sequence continues at coordinate 224,294 of NZ_JBIRRE010000007.1, read as the reverse complement.
CCCACGAGGCCGCGTCATGTACCGCCGGGAAGCCCTGAACGCCTGGATCCGTGAACAGGAACAAGCCGACTCCCGCTGCAACACGGCGTTGAGCCCCCTCAACACTCCGCATCACTACCGATCCGGCAGCACAGCGGTCGCCTGACCGATCGGTCGCCCCCCGTTTCCGTTCGAAGGACAGATTTGCCCGGCTATATAGAAGACCGGTGGTTGAAGAAGCGCCCCAGTCGGGAGACCGGCAAGCGTGAACGCACCGCCATGTACGGAAAGTGCACCCGCTACCGGGTGAAGGCGATCCCGGGCGTCAAGGACCGTTCCTTCGACGTACTGAACGACGCCAAGACCTGGCTCGCGACGGCCCAGACCGATGTGCGGCGCCAGGAATTCGTCGACCCCCGTGACGGCGACCTGTCCGTCAAGGACTACATCAGTGTGCACTGGTGGCCTTCCCAGAGCGGGGACCCGTCCACGATCGAACGTATCGAACAGCGGGTACGGCGCCACATCCTCCCGCACCTGGGAGCACTCTCCCTGAACGCCGTGGGGACCGACGTCCTCCGGAGCTGGAAGAAGCGGCTGGAACAGGACCTCGGGCCCACCTCCATCCGCCTCGTCTGGGCCACGCTGTCCAGCGTGCTCCAGGCCGCCGTCGAGGACCGCCGGCTCGCACGCAACCCGTGCCGCGCGAAGACCGTCCGGCCGCCGGCAGCTGCTCCGGGCAGGCTGGAGGCATGGCCCCAGGAACACGTACTGACAGTCCGCGCCGCCCTCCCGGACCGCTACCGCATCCTCGTGGAGATCGGCGCCGGTCTCGGCCTGCGCCAAGGCGAGGCGTTCGGGCTCAGCCTGGACGACTTCGACTTCGACGAGGGCGTCGTCCACATCCGCCGCCAGATCAAGATGGTGCGGGCAAGCCTCTGCTTCGCGCTCCCCAAAGGCCGCAAGGTCCGCGACGTGGCATTGCCCTCCAGCGTGGCGGAAGCGGCACGAAAGTACGCGGACGTGTTCCCGCCCGTGCCGGTCACCATGGCCTGGGACGACCCCCGCCCACCGGAGACACCGGTGGAGGCCAAGCACCGCAGACCCCGGACGTACAACCTGCTCGTGACCGGCCGCGAGCGCAAGGCCATCAACCGGAACTACTTCAACTCCTACATCTGGAAACCCGCACTCACCAAGGCCGGCGTAATCGGCGGCCTGGAGCAGCGCGCCGACGGACAGCGCGTCTGGGAACCCTCCCGCGAACACGGCTTCCACGCGCTGCGCCACTTCTACGCCTCGGAGCAACTGGAGGCCGGTGAGTCGGTCGTCTCACTCGCCCAGTGGCTGGGACACTCCGACCCGGGGTTCACTCTGAGGAAGTACGCGCATTTCCTGCCCCGGGCGGGCGCCCGCGGCACCGCCGCCATCGACGCCCTGTTCGGCTAACCGAGATTGCGGCCCGGGAGTGCTCCCGGGCCCAAAGTCCCAGAGAAGTCCCACAGACACCGCCGCACCCCCATCAGACCTTTGTTTTGGCAGGTCAGACGGGGTGCGGCGGTGCCCATATGTCAAATGTCGCGGAAGATCTCGATCTGCGCCCCCACCGAATTGAGCCGCTCCGCCAACTCCTCGTACCCCCGGTTGATCACGTACACGTTCCGCAGCACCGAGGTCCCCTCCGCCGCCATCATCGCCAGCAGCACCACGACGGCCGGGCGCAGCGCGGGTGGGCACATCATCTCCGCCGCGCGCCAGCGGGTGGGGCCCTCGACCAGGACCCGGTGCGGGTCCAGGAGCTGGAGTCGGCCGCCCAGGCGGTTCAGGTCCGTGAGGTAGATGGCGCGGTTGTCGTAGACCCAGTCGTGGATCAGCGTCTGGCCCTGGGCCACCGCGGCGATGGCCGCGAAGAACGGCACGTTGTCGATGTTCAGACCGGGGAACGGCATCGGGTGGATCTTGTCGATGGGCGCCTCCAGCTTGGACGGGCGCACCGTCAGGTCCACCAGTCGGGTGCGGCCGTTGTCCGCCGTGTACTCGGTGGAGCGGTCGTGATCGAGACCCATCTCCTCCAGTACCGCCAGCTCGATCTCCAGGAACTCGATCGGCACCCGGCGGATGGTGAGTTCGGATTCGGTCACCACCGCCGCCGCCAGCAGGCTCATCGCCTCGACCGGGTCCTCGGAGGGGGAGTAGTCGACGTCCACGTCGATGGTGGGGATGCCGTGCACGGTCAGCGTGGTGGTGCCGACGCCCTCCACCCGTACGCCCAGCGCCTCCAGGAAGAAGCAGAGGTCCTGGACCATGTAGTTGGAGGACGCATTGCGGATGACGGTCACACCGTCGTGGCGCGCGGCGGCCAGCAGGGCGTTCTCGGTCACGGTGTCGCCGCGTTCGGTCAGCACGATCGGCCGGCCGGGGGTCGTCGCGCGCTCGACCTGCGCGTGGTAGAGCCCTTCGGTGGCGGTGATGTCCAGACCGAAGCGGCGGAGCGCGATCATATGGGGCTCGATCGTGCGCGTACCGAGGTCGCAGCCGCCGGCGTACGGCAGTTTGAAGGACTCCATCCGGTGCAGCAGCGGGCCGAGGAACATGATGATGGAGCGGGTCCGGCGGGCGGCGTCGGCGTCGATGGCGTCCATGTCGAGTCGCGCGGGCGGCACGATCTCCAGGTCCACGCCCTCGTTGATCCAGCGGGTGCGTACGCCGATGGAGTTGAGGACCTCCAGCAGCCGGAAGACCTCCTCGATGCGCGCCACCCGGCGCAGGACCGTGCGGCCCTTGTTGAGCAGCGATCCGCAGAGCAGCGCCACACACGCGTTCTTGCTCGTCTTGACGTCGATGGCACCGGAGAGACGACGTCCGCCGACGACTCGGAGATGCATCGGACCTGCGTAGCCGAGGGACACGATCTCGCTGTCGAGGGCCTCACCGATGCGCGCGATCATCTCAAGGCTGATGTTCTGGTTGCCGCGTTCGATGCGGTTGACCGCGCTCTGACTTGTGCCGAGCGCCTCGGCGAGCTGCGTCTGGGTCCAGCCGCGATGCTGTCGCGCGTCACGGATGAGCTTGCCGATGCGTACGAGGTAGTCGTCTGCCATGACGAGGAGGCTATCTCAGATATGAGATGACTCGCGCGCTGGGGGTGGCGGATGGGTGAGGCTTCGCGCCAGCCGGGTGAGGCGGGTGGTGGGCGCTCCTTGACGGTCCGTCGGAAGGTCGGCGGGGTCAAGCGGGCGGATGCCGAACGGGTGATGGGGCGTTGAGACCGCCACCGGAGCCCGCCACCGAGCGGGCTCCTCGCGGCCGGCCCGCCCGGTCATCGGCCCGTTCGACCCGGGCCCGGCCCATTCGCCGCTCCCCGGGTCGACCTGCCCGCCCGCCCGCCGCTTCCCGGGTCGATGCGCCCCCGGGTGGCCGCAGGCCGTCCGTCGGGTCGATGCGCGCTTTCGCGCCCTTCCGGCCGCCGACTGATCCGTCGGCTAATCCGTCTCGGTGGCGATGCGTCCCGCCAGCCGCTCATAGCGCTGCCGGGCGGCCTGCGGGGTGCCGAGCCCGAGCCCGAAGGCGATCTCCGGCCAGGTCATGCCCCGGCCCCGGGCCATCTGGAGGAGGCCCGTCTCCAGTTCGTCCATCTCCCCGCGCGCCAGCGGGACGAGGCTCAGGGCGGCCGTGATGTCCGCCCGGTCCACATCGGGTTCGCCATCCTCGGGCCGTGCCGCCCCGCTGAGCAGGAAGGCCACCAGCCGGACGGCCTCGTGCGGGCCGAGGATCGAGGGGTGGGTCTGGCGGCGGCGCTGCTCGTCGGTGGCGGCGTGCCGCTCGGCGATGCGGAACAGGGAGGCGTGGGTACGGCGCGCCCGCGCCTCGTCCGCATCCGGGGGAGTGAAGGGGTCAGCGGGGTCGGCAGGCTGGTCCGGGGTCGTTGGCATGGGTCCAGCATGAAGGTGCGCATGAATCGATGTCAATGAAGTGTTGTGAACAATCTGTTTGCATGGATCACGGGGGTCGCCCCCGCAGTGCCTGCCGGGGGTGATTCCAGGGGGATCCCTGAGAAGGGTGCGTGGTCTTCGGTTCAGGCTCGGCCGACCGAGCCTCGATCGGCGCGGAAGTCGCCGAGTGGCCGGGTGCGCCTGCGGGCGGCGACGGCCGCCGCTCGTGGGTGGCGGAGGTCGGCGAGGGGCGGTCGGCGGCCCCTGGGCATGACCGATCCGCACCGATGTACTAGAGTTATCTCGACATCGAGATATCTGCCGAAGACGCGCCGCAGCCGCCACTCGGTAAGGGTTACCTAACTAAGCCCTACCTTAGCGGATCGCTGGCAGCCGTGGCGGCAGCATGGACGTAGAACGCGCACATTGATGAAGGAGACTGTCGTGTCGGCGAACAGCTTCGACGCCCGCAGCACGCTGCGCGTGGGTGACGAGTCGTACGAAATCTTCAAGCTGGACAAGGTCGAGGGCTCCGCGCGCCTCCCGTACAGCCTGAAGGTCCTCCTGGAGAACCTGCTCCGTACCGAGGACGGCGCGAACATCACCGCCGACCACATCCGGTCGATCGGAAGCTGGGACTCCCAGGCGCAGCCCAGCCAGGAGATCCAGTTCACGCCGGCCCGCGTGATCATGCAGGACTTCACCGGTGTTCCCTGTGTCGTCGACCTCGCCACCATGCGCGAGGCCGTCAAGGAGCTGGGCGGCGATCCGGCGAAGATCAACCCGCTGGCCCCGGCCGAGCTGGTCATCGATCACTCCGTCATCGCCGACAAGTTCGGCACCAAGGACTCCTTCGCGCAGAACGTCGAGCTGGAGTACGGCCGCAACAAGGAGCGCTACCAGTTCCTGCGCTGGGGCCAGACCGCGTTCGACGAGTTCAAGGTCGTCCCCCCGGGCACCGGCATCGTCCACCAGGTCAACATCGAGCACCTGGCCCGTACGGTCATGGTCCGCAACGGCCAGGCGTACCCCGACACCCTCGTCGGCACCGACTCCCACACCACCATGGTCAACGGCCTCGGTGTGCTCGGCTGGGGCGTCGGCGGCATCGAGGCCGAGGCGGCCATGCTCGGCCAGCCGGTCTCCATGCTCATCCCGCGCGTCGTCGGCTTCAAGCTGACCGGTGAGCTGCCGGCCGGCACCACCGCCACCGACCTGGTGCTCACCATCACCGAGATGCTGCGCAAGCACGGCGTCGTCGGCAAGTTCGTGGAGTTCTACGGTGAGGGTGTCGCCGCCACCTCGCTCGCCAACCGCGCCACCATCGGCAACATGTCGCCGGAGTTCGGCTCCACCGCCGCGATGTTCCCGATCGACGACGAGACCCTGAAGTACCTGCGCCTCACCGGCCGCGCCGAGCAGCAGGTCGCGCTGGTCGAGGCGTACGCCAAGGAGCAGGGCCTCTGGCTCGACCCGACCGCCGAGCCCGACTTCTCCGAGAAGCTGGAGCTGGACCTCTCCACGGTCGTCCCCTCGATCGCCGGTCCGAAGCGCCCGCAGGACCGCATCGTCCTCGCCAACGCCGCCGAGCAGTTCGCGCGCGACGTGCGCAACTACGTCGAGGACGACGAGGAGGCGGGCAAGGAGTCCTTCCCGGCCTCCGACTCGCCGGCCGCCGCCAACGGAGTGCCGACCAAGCCGACGCTGGTCACCGCTCCCGACGGTTCAACGTACGAGATCGACCACGGCGCCGTCACCGTCGCCGCGATCACCTCCTGCACCAACACCTCGAACCCGTACGTCATGGTCGCCGCCGCGCTGGTGGCGAAGAAGGCGGTCGAGAAGGGCCTCACCCGCAAGCCGTGGGTGAAGACCACGCTCGCCCCGGGCTCCAAGGTCGTCACCGACTACTTCGACAAGGCGGGGCTCACCCCCTACCTCGACAAGGTCGGCTTCAACCTCGTCGGCTACGGCTGCACCACCTGCATCGGCAACTCCGGCCCGCTGCCGGAGGAGGTCTCCAAGGCCGTCAACGACAACGACCTGGCCGTGACCTCGGTGCTCTCCGGCAACCGTAACTTCGAGGGCCGGATCAACCCCGACGTCAAGATGAACTACCTGGCCTCCCCGCCGCTGGTGGTCGCCTACGCCCTCGCGGGCTCCATGAAGGTGGACATCACCCGCGACGCGCTCGGCATCGACACCGAGGGCAAGCCGGTCTACCTCCAGGACATCTGGCCCTCCGAGGCCGAGGTCAACGACGTCGTCGCCAACGCCATCGGCGAGGACATGTTCAACAAGTCCTACCAGGACGTCTTCGCGGGCGACGCCCAGTGGCAGGCGCTGCCGATCCCGACCGGCAACACCTTCGAGTGGGACCCCGAGTCAACCTACGTCCGGAAGCCCCCTTACTTCGAGGGCATGGAGATGGAGCCGTCGCAGGTCACCGACATCACCGGTGGCCGGGTGCTGGCGAAGCTGGGCGACTCGGTCACCACCGACCACATCTCCCCGGCCGGTGCGATCAAGGCCGACACCCCGGCCGGCAAGTACCTCACGGAGCACGGCGTCGAGCGCCGTGACTTCAACTCCTACGGCTCGCGCCGCGGTAACCACGAGGTCATGATCCGTGGCACCTTCGCCAACATCCGGCTGCGCAACCAGATCGCGCAGGGCACCGAGGGCGGCTTCACGCGTGACTTCACGCAGGCTGACGCCCCCGTGTCGTTCATCTACGACGCCTCGCGCAACTACATCGAGCAGGGCATCCCGCTGGTCATCCTCGCGGGCAAGGAGTACGGCTCCGGCTCGTCCCGCGACTGGGCGGCCAAGGGCACCGCGCTCCTCGGTGTGAAGGCCGTCATCGCCGAGTCGTACGAGCGCATCCACCGCTCGAACCTGATCGGCATGGGCGTGCTGCCGCTCCAGTACCCGGAGGGCGCGACCGCCGAGGCGCTCGGGCTGACCGGCGAGGAGACCTTCTCCTTCTCCGGTGTGACGGAGCTGAACAACGGCACCACGCCGCGCACGGTCAAGGTCACCACCGACACCGGTGTGGAGTTCGACGCGGTCGTCCGCATCGACACCCCCGGTGAGGCGGACTACTACCGCAACGGCGGCATCATGCAGTACGTCCTGCGGAACCTGATCCGCGGCTGATGCCACCGGACACCCGGACACCCGGACACCCGGGCACCCGGAGCGGGCCGCACCCCTGACCCACAGGGGTGCGGCCCGCTCCGCCGTATCCGTCCCGGGGCGGCTCCCTCAGCCGAGGAGTTCGACCTCCGCCAGCGTCGCCGACCGGCCGAGGACCAGCCGGTAGCGGTCGTACGAGCCCGGTCGCGCGACCGAGAACACCCGGGTCTGCCGGTCCCAGTCGAACTCCGCGCCGGACCGGCGGTCCAGCTCCCGCCAGCGGATGCCGTCGTGCGAGCCCTGGAGCACCCAGTCCTCCGGCGCCGCCGCCCGCTCCCGTACGGTCAGGGTGTACCGCACGGCCCGCACCCCCATCGCCGCCGACCGCACGGCCCGCACCCCCATCGCCGCCGACCGCACGGCCCGCACCCCCGTCGCGTCCGACCGCACGGCCGGCACCTCCGGCCGCACAGCCGAAACGGCCGGCACCGGCAGTTCCACCGGCTCCGCCGCCGCGATCTCGCGCGCCGTCGCGGAGGTGTCGTCGAACAGCTCGCCCGCCCCTCGGAGCGCGTCCCGGGGCGGTGCCGGAACGGCATCGTCCCCGGTGAGCGAGGCCGGCGCGGCGTCCTCGCCGGTGCCCCACGCGGACGGCCGTGACCCCATGGCGAACTCCAGCGTGCCGCCCTCGGCGATCAGTTCATGCGGCAGCGCGGTCGAGTGCCAGGGCCTGCCGTTGACCCGCAGCCCCTGGACGTAGATGTTCTCGGCGCTGTTCGCCGGGGCCCGGACCACCAGCGTCCGGCCGTTGTCCAGCCGTACGGTCGCCCTGGTGAAGAGCGGCGAGCCGATCGCGTACTCCCCGCTCCCCATCACCAGCGGGTAGAAGCCGAGCGCGGAGAACAGCCACCAGGCCGACTGCTCGCCGTTGTCCTCGTCGCCGTGGTAGCCCTGGCCGATCTCGCTGCCGGTGTACAGCCGGGAGAGCACCTCGCGCACCTTCTCCTGTGTCCGCCAGGGCCGCGAGGCCGCGTTGTACAGGTACGGGACGTGGTGGGCGACCTGGTTGGAGTGCCCGTACATGCCCATCCGGACGTCCCGGGCCTCCGTCATCTCGTGGATGACACCGCCGTACGAGCCGGCGAACTCGGGGGACGCCGTCTCGGGGGTGGTGAAGTAGGCGTCCAGCTTGTCGCCGAGCGCGGCGCGTCCTCCGTAGAGGTTGGCGAGCCCCCGGCTGTCCTGCGGTGCGGTGAAGGCGTAGCCCCAGCCGTTGGTCTCGGTGTAGTCGTGGCCCCAGACGCGCGGGTCGTAGCGCTCGCTCGGGACCCGCCAGCCGCCCTGGGGGTCACGGCCCTGGAAGAAGCCGGCCCGCTTGTCGAAGAGTGCGCCGTAACCGCGCGCCCGGTCGCGGAAGTACGCGGATTCCTCCCGGTACCGGGCCTCGCCGGTGCTCCGGTGGAGGGACTCGCCCATCGCCGCCAGACCGTGGTCGTTGAGATACCCCTCCAGCGACCAGGAGAGGCCCTCATGGGTCCGCGTGGAGGCGTAGCCGAGGAAGGGCGAGGTCTCCATGCCCTTACGGCCCACACCGGGTGCCGGGGGGACGACGGTCGCGTTCTTCAGGGCCGCCTCGTACGCCGCCGTCGCGTCGAAGTCGACGCCCTTGACGTGGGCGTCGGCGAAGGCGATGTCCGAGCTGGTGCCGGTCATCAGGTCGGCGTAGCCGGGGGAGGACCAGCGGGAGATCCAGCCGCCGTCCTTGTACTGCTGGACGAAACCGTCGATCAGTCCGCCCGCCCTCCGGGGGGTGAGCAGGGCGTACGCGGGCCACGTGGTCCGGTAGGTGTCCCAGAAGCCGTTGTTGACGTACACCTTGCCGTCGACGATCTTCGCGCCGGTACGGGTGGGGGTGTCCTCGCCGGACCTGGGGGCGAACGGGCTCGCGTACTGGTACCGGGGGTGGCGCCGGGTGCCGGTGTTCTCGTAACCGGAGTTGGGATAGAGGTAGAGCCGGTACAGATTCGAGTAGAGCGTGACGAGCTGGTCATGGGTGGCGCCCTCGACCTCCACCCGGCCGAGTAGCTCGTCCCAGGCGTCCCGCGCCCGGTCCCGTACCCGCTCGAAGGCGGTGCCCGGGGGGATCTCGTCGGCCAGGTTCCGCGCCGCCTGGTCCACGGAGATCAGGGAGGTCGCCAGGCGCAGTATGACCGTGCGGTCCCGGCCGGCGTCGAAGCGGAGGTGGCCCGTCACCCCGTCGGCGCCCGCTGCGGTGACCGGCGCGTCGAAGACCCCGTACACGAAGAGCCGGCCGGCGCCGGTGGAGAGCCCGCTCCGCACGTCCGAGAAACCGCTGAACGACCGGGTGGCGGCGGAGAGGGTGAGGCCGCCGGCCCGGGTGACGTTGTCGAGGACGACGGCGGCGTCGTCGCCCGGGTAGGTGAAGCGCATCATGGCCGCGTGGTCGGTGGGCGTGACCTCGGCGCGGAGGCCGTTCTCGAAGGTGACCCCGTAGTGGTGCGGGCGGGCGGTCTCCCTGGTGTGCCGGAACGGCAGCGCCCGCTTGACCCGGTCGGTCTCCGGGCGGCCCGGCGCCGCCGACGGCATGAGCTGGAAGGTCTGCCGGTCGCCCATCCAGGGGCTGGGCTGATGGCTGGCGGCGAACGCCTGCAGGGTGGGCAGATTGTCCGCGTTGTTGCCCCGGGCGTACTCGTAGAGCCAGCTCGTGGAGGCGGCGTTGGTGACCGGGGTCCAGAAGTTGAAGCCGTGCGGGACGGCCGTCGCGGGGAAGGTGTTGCCGCGCGAGAAGGAGCCGCTGGAGTGGGTGCCCCGGATGGTCGAGGCGTACTCCACGTGGTTGTCGTACCGCTCGACGGGTGCCGCGCGCCGCAGTGCGAGGTCGTCGATCCAGCCCTGGAACCGTGCCGGTCCCTTGACGGAGTCGTACGCCACCAGGATCCGGTCGACGGTCCGGCCGGCCGCGACCGAGCCGATAGCGGACCGCACCTGGTTCCACTGGTTGACCTGGAGCCTCCGGGCGTCGCCCTGGCCGCGCGGGTTGAGCGCTCCGCCGTGCGCGTCGGTGGCACCCAGCTCGCTCAGCAGGGTGCCGTCGGTGAAGACGAGATCCACCGACGCGTGGGTGGCCGGATAGTCGAGGTCGGTCTCCGGGAGCGCCGGGAAGATCCGGTACGACAGCTCGGTGTCGCGGCGCACGGCGGTGTGCGTGTCGAAGACCTTGTTGTACGCATACGCCCGGCCGGCCGCCCGGTGGGTGCCGGCGTACCGCAGCGCCCGCTTGCCGGTGAATCCGACGTTCGCCTTGGCGGTGGGGGAGCTGCCGGGGCCCCGGTCGAGCTGTGTCCGCATGTCCTCGGGGGCGGGGACGGTGCCGCTCCCGTCGGAGAACTGCACATCGGCGAGCTGGGTGAGCGCGGCGCCGTTGTTCGCGGTGATCTCCAGTCGGTAGTGGGCGTACGGGGTCGATCGGGCCGGTTCGCCGAGGTCGTACGTCGCGGTCCGGTGGCGTCCCTCGAAGGTCTGGCCCGCCCGGGTGTCGAGAACCCGCCACTCCGTGCCATGGGTCGACCCCTTGAGGGTCCAGTCCTTAGGATCGCGATCGGCGGCGTCGTTCGCCGAGGTCAGAGCATAGGTGGCGACCTTGACGGGAGTGCCCGTGTCGAACTCGATCCAGGAGGTCGCCGCGAATTCCAGCCATTTTGTACTGGGCTGGATATCGACCAGATTCTCCTTGATCTCACCTGCTGCGGCGTTTTCGCCGCTGGCTCGCACTTCTGTCACTCTGTCAGTGATATTGCCCGGTATTCCGCTGGTGAAGCCGCCGTCGACACCGGATGACCGTTTCTGGCCATCAGGGGCGATGTCCACCGTATTGCTCCAGTCCGGTGGTCGTTCATCCGACTCGAACGACGAACTGAATTCCCGCTCGGTCGCCTTCGTGGCCGCCGGGAGGGCGATGGCGGCCGGGGGTGCCGTCATCACCAGCAGGGCGGCGACCGCCAGGAGAAGGGCCACGCGCGTTGGACTCTGGTGAGGTCTTGTTGGACTCTGCTCGGATCCGGATTCGGCCATCACGGGCCCTTCCTCCAGAGAAGTCGCATGGGACAACGTTGTCAATGCGCCGTACGGGCTGTCGATAGGAAGGTAAGTGACGCACAGTGTCAGGGGTGTTGACGCCGTGTCGGATTCGGAATGCATGGTTCCGTAAAGAATGATGTGGTCGAATGAGCTGGCGTGGGACCCAGATATCCGTGAGGTCTCAACTCGGGAAAGACTGCAGTCCAACCTTGCTTTCGATCTTGCTCCCCCGACGGGAAGTGGACTATACCTGTCGGCATCCGCACCGCTGTTGCACACAGTGGCGGGTGAGGGGGAACCGGAGAGGCTGTCGGACGTGTGTCTATTCGCCGCTGCCCGTGATCCGGTCTCGCTGTCGACCGTGCATGACCCAAGCTTCACTGATTTTTCCCGCGCACGCCGCGGAAAAACACAGCAACTGAACCGCGGTAACGGGGCCCTTCGCCTGAGGCGAGACGGACGGGCGTCCGCTTCACCGCCTGAGTCCTGATGAAGGCGAGGACTTGAGCATGGGATCCACCTCCGCCCACAACTCCAATGAGGGCCTCGGCCGTCGTAGTCTGATCAAGCGCTCCGCAGCGCTCGGCCTGTTGACGGTCCCCACGATGAGCTTCCTGTCCGGCTGTGCGAGCGGCGACAGCTCGGAAGACAAGAAAGTCGACAAGGGCAAGGTCAGCGCCAAGAACCCGCTGGGTGTCAATGAGACCGCCCAGCTGGAGGTCGTCCTCTTCAACGGCGGTTTCGGCGACAAGTACGCGCTGGACGCCGAGAAGAAGTACGAGGCGGCCTTCCCCAAGGCTCCCAAGGTCAAGCACCAGTCGACGCAGAAGATCCAGTCGATCCTGCAGCCCCGGTTCAACGGCGGCACCCCGCCCGACCTGATCGACAACTCGGGCGCCGAGCAGATGGACATGGGCGTCCTGGTCGGTAAGAACCAGCTCATGGACCTCACGCCGCTGATGGACGCGCCGTCCATCGACGACCCGAACAAGAAGGTCCGGGACACCCTCCGGCCGGGCGTGCTGGAGATGGGTCAGTTCGAGGGCGACCCGATCTGGATCATGTACTACGCCTACACCGTGTACGGCGTCTGGTACTCGCAGACCGCGCTGGAGAAGCTCGACGCGACGTACCCGGAGGATTGGGACGCCATGCTCGCGCTCTGCGCCAAGGCGAAGAAGAAGGGCATCGCCGGCTGGACGTACCCCGGCAAGTTCCCGTACTACCTGCCGTTCTCGCTCTCCCCCTTCATCGCCAAGATCGGTGGGGCCGAGGTTCTCGACAAGATCGACAACCTGGAGCCCAACGCCTGGAAGGACCCGGCCGTGAAGGCCGCCTTCGAGGCGTACTACGAGCTGTACAAGAAGGGGTACATCCTCAAGGGCACCCCCGGTATGACCCACATCCAGTCCCAGACCGAGTGGGCCAAGGGCCAGGCGCTCTTCATCCCCAACGGCTCCTGGGTGGAGAACGAGGCCGCGAGCGTCCTCCCGAAGGACTTCAACCTGGCCGTCTCGGCGCCGTCCAGCCTGGACGCATCCGACAAGATGCCGTTCGGCACCATCTGGGCCTCCGGCGGTGAGCCCTTCATCGTCCCGGCCAAGGCGAAGAACCCGCAGGGCGGTATGGAGCAGCTGCGCATCATGCTCAGCGAGGAGTCCTCCAAGAACTTCACCGGCCAGGTCAAGTCGCTCAGCGCGCTCAACGGCGGCACCGACGGCGTCGCGCTGACCCCGGGCCTCAAGGCCGCCGTGGCCGCCCTGGACAAGGCCGGCACCAATGTCGTCAACCCGCGTATGCAGGACTGGTACGTGAAGCTCCAGAAGGAGCAGATCGGCATCAGTGGCATCGGCGAGATGATGGCCGGCCGGCTCACCCCGGCCGAGGCCATCAAGAAGATCCAGGGCTACGCGGACAAGGCTGCCAAGGACCAGTCGATCAAGCACTACAAGCACCAGTGAGCGACTGTCACCAGCGGCGGCGGAGACAACCGCGGGAAGATCGAGGTCGGTAAACCATGCAACACGGCAAGTACCGGTTCATTGTGGGATTCCTTTCACTCCCACTGGCGTTGTACGCACTCTTCGTCATCTGGCCATTCATCCAGTCCATCTATTACTCCTTCACGGACTGGACCGGTCTGAGCCCGGACTTCAAGATGGTCGGCTTCGACAACTACACCCGGATGTGGGACGACGAGGTCTTCTGGAAATCCCTGCAACACAGTGTGCTTCTCGCGCTCCTGCTGCCGCTGGTGACACTGGGCCTGGCCCTGTTCTTCGCCTTCATGCTCAACGTCGGTGGACGCCGCCGCAAGAACGCCGTCATCTCCGGCGTGCGCGGCTCCTCCTTCTACAAAATCGCCTACTTCTTCCCCCAGGTGCTCTCGATCGCGATCGTCGCGCTGCTGTTCCAGTTCGCGTACAACCCGAAGGACGGGGCGATCAACTCCGTCCTCGAAGCCCTCGGGTTCGAGAATCAGCCGCTCTGGCTCGGCGATCCGAACCTGGCGCTCTGGTGCATCATGGCGGTCCTCGTCTGGAGCACGGTCGGGTTCTTCGTCGTCCTCTTCTCGGCCGGTATGGCGTCCATTCCCAAGGACTTCTACGAAGCCGCGCTGCTGGACGGTGCGAATCGCATCACCACCTTCTTCCGCATCACCCTGCCGCTGCTGTGGGACACCATCCAGTCCGGCTGGGTCTACATGGGCATTCTGGCGCTGGGCGCGGAGGCGTTCGCGGTGGTGCAGATCATGTCCGTGGGGCCTGGTGGTCCCGACTACGCGACCACTGTGCTGCCGCTGCACGTCTACCAGACGGCGTTCCGCGACGGACAGGCCGCGTACGCAACGACGATCGGTGTCGCCCTGCTCCTCGTGACCCTGGCCTTCGCGGCCATCGTGATGAAGCTGGGCCGGCGCGAGCGGTTGGAGTACTGAAGTGAAGACGACCGACACCACCCCGCCCGCGGACGCCACCGAGCCCTCCGCGATCCGCACGACCGTCATCGAGACCAAGCCGGTCAAGCCCAAGAAGAAGAGCGGCGAGGGCGGCATCCTCAACGTCTTCTCGCACGGGATCCTGGTCCTCTGGTCCTTCATGGTCGTCATCCCGCTGCTCTGGGCGGTCATGTCGTCCTTCAAGGACGACAACTCGATCCTCTCCACCCCCTGGGAGCTGCCGGACAAGCTGCACTTCGAGAACTGGAGCCGGGCCTGGACCGAGGCCAAGATGAGCGAGTACTTCTTCAACACCATTCTGGTGGTGGGAGGCTCACTCATCGGCACGCTGCTGCTGGGTTCCATGGCGGCCTATGTGCTGTCCCGGTTCGAATTCCCGGGCAACCGCTTCATCTACTACCTGTTCGTCGGCGGCATGAGCTTCCCCGTCATGCTGGCCCTGGTGCCGTTGTTCTACGTGATGAGCAACATGTCACTGCTGAACACCACGCACGGCCTGATCCTGGTGTACATCGCCTACTCACTGCCGTTCACGGTGTTCTTCCTGACCGCGTTCTTCCGAACGCTGCCATCGTCGGTTGCCGAAGCCGCCATGATCGACGGCGCCTCGCACACCCGGACCTTCTTCCAGGTGATGCTGCCGATGGCCCGCCCCGGGCTGATCAGCGTCGGCATCTTCAACTTCCTCGGCCAGTGGAATCAATACATGCTGCCGACGGTGCTCAACAACGACCCGGACAAAAAGGTGCTCTCCCAGGGCCTGGTGGAACTGGCCGTGAGCCAGGGCTACAAGGGCGACTGGTCCGGCCTCTTCGCCGGCCTGGTGATGGCGATGCTGCCGGTCCTGGCGGCCTACATCATCTTCCAGCGCCAGGTGGTGGCGGGCCTCACCGCGGGCGCGGTGAAGTAGCCCGATCGCACGCGAAAGCCCCACTGCTGGACCTCCGGTCCGGTGGTGGGGCTTTCGGGTGGGCGCGTTGTGGCCCGGGGGCCTCGGCGTCACTCCTCGCCCAGGGAGGCTCGCCACCGCCCACGCGACAGGTGAACCACTCCGTCGGGGGTGATCCGGACCCGGGCCCCGAGCAGTGGCAGTGCGCCCTCCATGTTGAGACGGTTCCGGATGCGCTCCAGCACATCCCACAACCGTCGCGGGCCGCCCTGGTGAACGGTGGGCGGGTCGGCCCACTCGGCGGACGCCCGCGCCCAGGATCCCTCCGGGTGGATAAGACAGGCCGTGCGACGCCGTCCCTCCGCCCTGAAGTGCGCTTCGGTTCCAGGGGCGGCGATCTCCAACATGGTCCGCAACTCCCAGGTGCGGGAGACATCGAGTACGGGGTACCGGCCCGTGGAGACCTCGCCGTCGGCCCGCCGGGCGTGGCCGAGGAGATCGGCGAGGCCGGGCGGGTCGGTGTCCCCGGAGCGGGTGGGCATGAACCCGGCGAGATCGCGTTCGACGATCCCGACGACCTCCCCGTCCGCCTGCTTCCACCCGGTGAGAATGATCGTCGTCCGGGCGAGGGTGGTGACCAGGCGCCCACCCGTACGCACCGCTCCGATCAGGGGGCGGAGCCCCGGTCCTGGCGGCATTCCCACCGTGGCGATGATCCGGTCGTAGTTTCCCGGGATTCCGGTCGTGGCGTCCTGTGTGAGGAAGCGCGGGTGGAGTCCGATGCGGGAGAGGCGTTCCGCCGCCGTACCGGTGAGATACGGGTCGATGTCCAGGCTGGTCACCCGCTGATCGCCGATCCGGCGCGCGGCGTACGCGGCGAGCCCGCCCGCTCCGGTGCCGATGTCCAGGAGGTCCAGCCCGTCCCCGACTCGTCCGTGCCGCAGCATCGTGACGACCAGGCTCGGCATCGTCGCCGACGAGGTGGGTGTCCCGTCCGGCCGGTCGCCTGGCGCGGCCCGGTCTGCGTGGAGCGCACCCACCCGGGTGACCATCGAGGTGTCGGCGTACGAGGCCGCCAGCCACGCCTCCGGATCGGCGGCCCCGTCCCGGAGCACCCAGCTTCCCGTATCGTCCCGCGCCCACCACCGGGGGACCAGCTCATGTCGGGGCACGCTCGCCACGGGGGTCCGCCAGCGCGAATCGGGGTCGGTGACCTGCTCGGCGAGCCGCAGGCCGGGCGTCGTCCAGTTCATGGGGGCTCCGTCATTCGTAGGCGGAGTCGCCACGATATGTGTGCGAACCGTACGCAACTCGCCTGGCACAGAGGGGTATTGAGGTTGTCGCGGAGTCCCGGGCGTCCATCACCGCGCGGGAACTCGATGATGACGACGACGGGATCGGCGGCCGACACCCGACTGGACTGAATCTTGATCACACGAGGGTGCCGTCACCCGGCAGGGCGACGCGGGCAGTCCGGTTCGGGGGCCCGATGTCCCCTGTCCCAGGGGCCTACCATCGAGGAGGAAGGCACGCACCGGAGTCAACCACTGAGGTGAACGTGAGTAACCTTTGGGCCGATCTGACCAACGGTGAGCGGATCAAGCACCTGCGGGGCTCCGATCTGACGCAGCAAGGGCTGGCGGAGGCGTCGGGCCTGTCGTACGCAACAGTCCAGAAGGCCGAGCAGGACCGTGGTGAGTTGTCTATCGGCTCACTGCTCAAACTGGCGTCGGCACTGAACACAGACGTAGCTGTCCTCCTCGGTCAGCAAGCTCCGCGCCGGGGCATGGGACAGAGCGAGCGGGCCGCACTGCGTCAGCTGTCGGACGCCGTGCACGAGAGCGCCCTCGGCGAGTGGGAGGGCATCGACGACCCCAGTTCGGTGGACGAGTTGGGCTGTGCGCGTGACCTCGCCTGGAGTGCCTACTGGGCGAGTGATACGGCGCGTATGAGCACACTCGCAGCGAAGGTGCTCATGGAGGGACAGGCCAGGTACATCACTGCCATGGGCGCCGAGCGGGAGCGCCTGGGTGTCATCCTGGCGAGTACGTACCGCGTGGCCGCGTCCTGTGCGAACGGGTTCGGGCAACGGGATCTCGCTCTGAGTTCGCTCACTTCCGCCAAGCACCTCGCCACAAAGGCGGGCGACCCTGTCATGGCGGCGCTTCTCGATTCAACGCTGTCATGGGTCTACCTCCGCAGCGCCAACCTCCCGCGCGCCGTCGCCGTCGCGGAGCGTGCGGCTCTCGCGATCGAACCGAGCTTCAGCAAGGCGCCCCGTCCCCGACTGCTCGCCTACGGGCGCTTGATGATCTCCGCCGCCGTCGCCGCGTCGCGTAGCGAGAACGAGAGCGCGGCCGACGACTACATCTCGCAGGCCCACGCGGCGGCTGCGAGGCTCGGTAGCGATGAGAAGTTGTACGGCACCAGCTTCGGTCCGACCGCGGCCAAGACGGAGGCCGTGGGAATCCATGTCGCGCTGAAGGACTACGGGCGGGCGCTCAAACTTGCCAACCACCCTGATATGAAGACGCTCCCCAAGGCCATGTCGAAGGTGGCGCGGAATCGCTACCGGCTCGATGTGGCCCTCGCGCAGTGTGCGGCCGGCCTGCACGACGCGGCGGAACGCACCCTGATCGAGGTAGCTCTCGACGCACCTGATTGGGTCAAGCATCAAGCGCTCCCGAGCGTTATCGGGAAGCGTCTGGCGAAGGTGTCGACGGCCCGGGTCCGGAGTCTCAGTGAACTGATCGGGGTTCCCCTGATCGCGTAGCGCCTACGGAGCGTAGGAGTCGGCCATCGGTCACTTCGGCTGCGCCTACGCCCCGTCTCTTCACTGTATGTGATCGAACCATCACGCTTGATGCATGGTCAGAACTGGCAGCGAAGAGCGGCACGGGCCGCCTTCTGTACGCACCGAGTGTGACCGCGTGCGGCGTCGGAACCTCGTGGACGCGGGCGCCGGAGTTGAGCCGGGCGTGCCCGATCGGCTGGTTCAGGCAATGCGGATCGAACGGTTCCGTGTCGTCATCTACCTCTGTGGAGCGCCGAACGCCGACCTGACGGCACCGCGCCGCACCTGTACCGACTACGCCGAGGCCTTGGGGTGGTCCGTCGACGGAGTGGTTGAGGACAGGGACGGGCTCAACCCTCCGGATGGGCGTCCAGGCCTTCAGGAGGCAATGGGGCGCATCGCGGAGAAGCGGGCGGGGGCGATACTGACGCCCTCGCGGTCGATGATCTCGCCCGTGCCGCAGGAGTACAACGAGATCGCGCACAAGGTCGAATCATCGGGCGGATTCCTCCAGGTGATCGACATTGACTGCGCGGCCTCACATGACGAGCAGTACTGACGGGGCCGTTGTGTGTCGCGTAGACGTGAATCTTCCCCGTGCCGTCGGCATCGCCGAGGTCTGGTTACGGTCGTGCTTCCTCCTGCTGGCGGAGGCGCTGACATCCGAGGGCGTGAGCGTCGTGTGCTCCGTGCGGAGCTTCGGCGCTTCGACAACGATGCGGAGTTCGCCGCCGAATGGCGCGCGGAGGCTACCGAGGGATGGCGAAGAGCCGAGTTCGACAGGGCACTCTCCAAGCTCGCGTGTGGGCGGTCGGACGGAGAAGATTCCGGATGAACCGGCTTCCCGAGCCGAGACGCGCGTACCACTGCGACGTGATCGCCGAAGGGGCCGTGTACGGCACCGGTGAGCCCGCTGTGTACGTTCTCGCGACGACGTCGGAGCTCTCTCCGCGCCGCGCCCTGCTGTGGATATGCGGGCAGGCTCGGCGCATCGCGGACCGGCTCGACCCCGACCCGAGGTCCTCACCGTGGGCACGACCAGTCACCGGGACCGATTACGGGAACCGTTCGGACGGGCCGACAGGGCTCCGCGCGTGGGCCGATGACATCGGTGGACACCGTGCCGTCCGTGACCAGCTCAAGACCGGCGCCCCGGTGTCCTTCACCGTGGACGACGGAGTCAACGGCACCTTCCGCCTCGCGATCTGGCCCATGACCGTACGGCCGGACCCCGCCCCGGAGATACGCGCCGACCGCCCCCTCCGCGTACGGGCCTACACGGACATCCCTCACCCCGAGCGGTATTGAGACCAGCGCGAGAAAGCGAGCGCGGAATGAGCGAACCCAGCCGGTACCCCGGGCGGCCGATCGAGCTGCCCATGCAACCGGAACCGTTGGAACCCATTCCCACGGCGGGTTGCCACCTGTGCACCCTGCTGGACGTATGGCGGACGGTGCACAAGGACCTCGACCACCGGGCGCACGACCTGTCACGAGCCGTCGACTGCTCCGTCGAGATCAACAACCATCCGCACGACCCGCCCAGGATGACTCTGCCGACAACGGTCCCGGCCGGAAGCAACAGAACCGGGAGCGACACCGAAGCCCCCGAGTCGGCGACCGTCCCCGACGGTCAGGTCACAACCTTCCGTCGTGCCCCCGTCCGGACGCCTGACGGCAAATGAGCCCCGTCCCTGCCGGGACGAGACCCGCTCGTGTCCCCCACGGACAGGTGATCCCCGGCAGGGGCGGTTCCCCGCACCACCCCAACCCGCTACAAAAGAAGGAGAACCCCGTGGGTAAGGAAAAGATCGAACACGCCAACGGTCATGACCTCGGCGCGGAGGAGATCATCACTCCGGCGACCCCGCCGACCCCGCCCGAGGACACCGGTGGCAGCGAGGACGACAACGGGAATGGCAGCTAGCGAAACCCCGGAGGGCGGCGGCGTACGTGCCACGCTGCGAACCTTCCTCAAGCACGACCTGCCGGAACTCTCCGAGCTGTCATGGCTCTGTGAGGTCCATCAGGACCCGGACGCCATGACTCTCATCCTCCGGGCCCGGTATGTGTGCTGGCACTGCGTGGGCGAGGAATCCCG
This sequence comes from Streptomyces sp. NPDC020965, assembly GCF_044333555.1. Lineage (NCBI taxonomy): Bacteria > Bacillati > Actinomycetota > Actinomycetes > Kitasatosporales > Streptomycetaceae > Streptomyces > Streptomyces sp. NPDC020965. Next base: position 204,404 of record NZ_JBIRRE010000007.1, on the reverse strand, counting down.
CGCCCACTGATGCACCGCACGACACGAGCCCGTCCGTCCGCCAACCGGCGGGCGGACGGGGCCGTCGGACTGTTCTCATCCAGTGGCGGAAGAGGGCAGCGGAGGGCCGATGACACAGGTGCCACGTCGCCGTCCTTCGCGGGGTGGTCACACCTGCGATGTGATCCTGGCGCGGATGGGCGCCTCAGGCGCGTAGGCAGGGAGATGTCACAAACCGAGTCGCCGGCTCGTCGTCCAGGAGAACGGGATCCGACGACGGAGTGCCCAACAGCACCCTTCCCCACAGAAACGGAGAATCGTGTTCGCCGCTTACGCCACAGTCACCATCCTCGGCGCGGTCTTCAACGGTGCCGCCGCCGTGACCTACCTGATCGGGCACGAATACCCCAAGGCTCAGGCGGACATGAAGGGCATACCCCGGAAGTGGGTACCGGTGCTCGGGCTGCTGCTGGCAGCGGGCACCGGGGGGCTGCTGGCCGGGTTCGTCGTGCCGCTGCTGGGGACCCTCGCCGCCTCCGGCCTCGTGCTGTACTTCATCGGCGCGATCATCGCCCATCTGCGGGTGGGATCCCGCGACATCGTGGGCGGGATCGTCTTCCTCTCCACCGCGCTGGCCGCCCTCACTCTGGGCCTGGTCCACCAGGGCGCCTGGTGAGCCGCATTCCTGACCCGGGCGGGGCGGGAGCCCTCGGACCGCCCCGGCACGAGGCAGGCGGAGGTCTGGCCCCCCGTCGCTTCTGGCTCAGTCGGCGGGTCGGACCGGTTCAGCTCCGGTCTGGATCAGGAAGTCGGTGAGCACTTCGACGAGTCGTTCGGGCTGGTCCTCGGGGATGAGGGTGGACGAGTCGGTGATCTCGACCAGTCGGCCCTGCGGGTACAGCTCGGCCAGGCGGTGGCCGTGCTCACGCGGCATCAGCCTGTCCTCCGTCGCCCAGACGACCAGGACCGGACGGTCGAAGGCACGCAATCGATCGCTCCAGGCCAGCAAGGTCTCCCGCTTGGGAGCCGACGTGGCGAACTTGGCGAAGTCCCGGCGAATCGCCTTGCTCCGGGTCGCGGGGGCGAACCAGTCGTCCATGATCTCGTCCGGGATCCCGCGCAGGCTCATTCCGCCGTATCCGTTGCGGTTGTTCCGGAATGCGGGGATGCGCATGAGGCGCGTCAGGAGCCAGACGCCACCGGGAACCCTGCACACCGCTGCCGCCGCCTTGGCCGCACCAGGGGGATAGTTGTCGAATGCCTCGCAGGCCACCAGCACCAGGCGCGCGACCCGCTGGGCTTTCCCCTCCGACACCAGGAACTGACCACCGCCCCAGTCGTTGAGGACGAGCGTCACATCATCAAGGCCGAGCCGTTCGATGAACTCACCCAGGAGGAGTGCGATACCGCGATGGGTCAGGTCGGCGTCCGGGGCCATCGGCCGGCGATGTCCGCCGAGGGGCAGCGTGGGCAGGATGCAGCGGTATCCGGGCAGCAGTGGTACCACTTTGCGCCACTGCGTCTCGTTCATCGGTAGGCCGTGGCCGAACAGCAGCACCGGCCCGTCGCCCCCGGTGTCCTGATAGTCGATCGTTCCCGGCGACAGCACTATCTGCGGCATCAGACCCCCAGGTGAAAGAGCCCTCCCAAGGTAGTCCGATAGGCACCGATGGGCCACAAAATTGACCTCGGACGCCGCTCGGACTCCGATGACAGATCCGGGAGGGCCCTTTCGCGGGCTCTCAGTCGATACAGAACTCGTTGCCCTCGATGTCCTGCATCGGGATGCAGGAATCAGTACCGTCGTACAGCGTGCGCACGTGGACCGCGCCGAGTGGGACCAGCCGTGCGCGTTCGGCCTCAAGTGCGGCGAGGCGCTCCTCACCCACGAGTCCCGTGCCGACCCGTACATCAAGATGCAGCCGGTTCTTGACGGCCTTACCTTCGGGGACGCGCTGGAAGTACAGTCGCGGGCCGGCACCTGAGGGATCACCGCAGACGAACCATGAATCCTGCTGCTCAGTCGGCTGCGAGAGCTTGTACTCGTCCCAGGTGGCGAAACCCTTCGGCGGCGGTGCGGTGTACCCCAACACCTCGCACCAGAAGCGGCCGAGGCGCTCGGGTTCCGCACAGTCGAAGGTGACTTGGAACTGCTTGATCGACGTCATCGGTCCACCCTAGGGGGCATGCGACGGGCCGGCATCCGGGATTGTCCGCGCAACTGGCCGGGTGGGTCAGCTCCGTTCACCCGGTGCTCGGGCAGTCGAGTGCCGGCCGCTCAGAGCGCGGCCAGCGCGTCGATCTCGATGCGGAACGCCGGGTTCACCAGGCCGCTGACCTGCACCAGCGAACTGGCCGGGGGCTTCTCCAGCGAGATGTACTCGTCGCGCACTCGTCGGAGGGCCGCCAGGTCCGCTAGGTCGGTCAGGTAGAACGTCAGCCTGACCACCTGCCCCATGCCGGCGCCGGCCGCGGCGAGAGCTGTCGTGAGGTTCTCGAAGACCTGCCTGGCCTGGGCCTCCGGATCGTCCGGTCCGACAAGCCGCCCCTGGGCGTCCAGCGGTACCTGACCGGAGATGGCGACCATGCTGCCGCTGAACGAGACCGCATGGCTGTACCCATTGACCGGAGGCAGACCGTCAGGCCGGACGTAGTGCTGCTGCATGGGATCCCCCGGGGTCGTCGCCTGCGAGTCGGGCTCGGCCTGGGGCGAGCCCGGAGTCGCGTTTCCGAGGTGAGAGTAACCCGATGATCAACGCCCCCGCCGGTGCTCTCCGCGCAGTCCGGTAGTGGACGCCGGCCGCGCCAGGGGTCAGCCGGGCGACTGCTCGGACGTCGGCGGGGTGCCGGCCATCAGCCCTGGCCACGACGGAGGGGGCGGGCCGAAGGCGCGACGACTGGCCCGCACGGACAGCGCGGAGATGGCCGCGTTGGCGCCACCACCGATCACGGCGCCGATACCGAACGGTGCCACCCTGCCGAGCACGATGATCCCCTGCTTGGTCCCGTACTTCGTGACGAAGTTCCGCCCCAGGATCCTGTTGATCTGACGCAGCGTCTCGACAGGCACCTTGGCGACGACCTGACGACCCCAGTGCTGCCCCGTGCGCTCGGCGACACTGGCGATCGTGGCGGAGCCGGACCCGCCGAGCAGGATTCCCATCACGATCGTCCGGCGACGCTCCAGCTCGTCGATGGGGACTCCGTGGACCTCGGCGACCGAGAGCGCGAAGAGGGTGCTCAGCTCAAGAGAGGAGAGTGCCTCGCCCGCCGACAGTGCCAGTGCGACTCCCGTGCCGACGCCGGGCGCCGCCGCGGTTCCTCCCACCGCGGCGCCCGTGCCGGTCAGGGCGCTGACGTACATCCGCTCCAGAGTGCGGATGACCTGTGCCGGTGTCGCCTCCGGGTTCCGCTGGCGGGCCCGGGCGATGTTCTTGCGCACCAGTGGGCTCTGGAGGTCGATCGCCTTGTCCAGGAGGTCGAGGGCTCGCTGTCCGCGTGCGCCCGCTGCCGGATCCGGTCCATCCGGGTCACCTATCGCCATGCCCTGAACTCCTTAGGTCGTCACATCCCAACTGAGTCTCCCACTTGGCCGGTCGAGCAGAACCTGAGTCGGATCAACCGGGCCACCGACGGATGTGATGGCCGAGGGAGGAGGGCCGGGGGAGAGGGGGGAGGACTACGGGAATCGGCACGTCACCAAGGGTGTTGCGCCAGACATGACCTCCTTTGTTGTGCACCGTAACGGCCACCCCGCCACCGCCGATGAGCTGACCCCGCTCGCCTTCGCCGGCTACGCCCACTTCACCGCCATGCAGGTCCGTGGCGGCCGGGTCCGGGGGATCGATCTTCATCTGGCGCGGTTGCGGGGCGCGTCCCTGGAGCTGTTCGGGCGGGCGCTGCCCGATGAGCGGGTGCGGGAGCTGCTGCGGGCGGCGCTGGAAGGCGGCCCGGACGACGTCTCGCTGACGGCCACCGTGTACTCGCCAGTGGGGGAGTTCACGGTCGGCGACGCGGAGCTCGATGTGCTCGTCCGTACCGGACCGCCCTCGTCAGGCCCGGAGGGGCCGTTGACGCTGGCCGCCGTGGAGCATGAGCGGGCCGTCCCGGCCTTCAAGCACGTCGGCGAGATGGCCAAGACGTACTATCTGCGCCAGGCCGTCGGAGAGGGCTTCGACGACGCCGCCTTCGTGGACCGGCAGGGGCGGCTCAGCGAGGCGTCGATCTGGAATCTGGCCTTCTGGGACGGCGAATCGGTGGTGTGGCCCTCGGCCGAGATGCTGGTCGGGACCACGATGGGCATCGTCCGTCGGCAGCTCGACCGCCTCGGTGTCGCCCAGCGCGTCCAGGAGGTCACCCTCGCCGACCTGCCCGCGCTGACCGGGGCCGTGGTCATGAACTCCTGGACGCCGGGGATCGCCGTGCACGGGATCGGGTCCGTACCCCTGCCCGCCGCGCCGTCCTTCGTGGAGCTGCTCCACCGGGCGTACGAGACGGAGCCGCTCACCGCGCCGTGAAGGGCGGCGCCCGGGATCCGGGCGGCGGCTACTTCGTCAGCGGGCTGCCGAGCGGCTTGTAGTAGGAGTATCCGAAGGGGCACCCGGTCGCGTGCACGATCTTCCCGACCAAGGTGGATCCCGCGTACACCGGGCCCCCGACGTCTCCGGACACCGAGCACGCGGTCGACTGGGCCACGCCGTAGATGATGTTGCCGCCGCCCAGGTTGATGGTGGCGTTCACCGCCAGGATCCGGCCGCAGCGCAGTCCGCCCACCGCGCCCTGGTGGCAGACGTTCTGGCCGATCACGAAGGAGGCGGTCGGTGCGTACTGAGGCGCCGGTGCCGCCGTCGCGGCGGGTACCGCCGTCAGGGCGCAGACGATGGCGGTGGCGGTACCGGCGGCGGCCCGCAGGGTGTGCCGTAACAGAGTGCGCAAGGTGATCTCCCCAAGTCGGCCGGGGACACCGGTGGGCGGGGGCCCCGGGGTTGGCATGTGGTGGTGTGCGCGGGGGCGGGGCGTCTCTGCCGGATCAGGCCGGATCAGGCCGGATCAGGCGGGTCAGCGAGATCCGAACGAGCGGCCCACGGGACAGCCCTCAGGTGCCGGGCCGCTTGTAGGCGGAGTGCCCGGGACAGCCGGACGCATGCACGATCCTGGCCACCAGGACGTTGCTCACCGTGTACACCGGGCTGCCGATGTCCCCGGGCAGGCCGCACGCGTTGGAGATGATCGCGTTGTAGATGAAATTGCCGCCGCCCAGATTGACGGTCTGGTTCACCCCGAGCACCCGGCCACAGCGTGTTCCGCCGACCGCGCCGACATGGCACAGGGTCTGACCGACCGCGATCGTCGAGGTCGGGGCGGTGGTGGCCGGTTGCGCGGTGGTGGCGGTCGCGGCGGGTACCGCCGTCAGGGCGCAGACGGCGGCGGTGGCGGTACAGGCGGCGGCGCGCAGGGCATGACGGAGCGGAGCGAGCACGGTCCCTCCCGGGGTACGCCCGGTGTGGGCCCCGGGGTTGGTTCATTGTGTGGGCCGTCGCCAGGTCCGGACAGTCGAGGACTCGCCAGCCTCACCCCGGGCGACGGGTCGGCTTCTCCCCTGGTGGGAGGTGGTCGGCCGGTGTCCTGGTGGCGGGTGGGCCGGGTGGGGAGGCTCGTTCTCGTCGCCCACCGGTTCGAACGGGTCGCGGGGAGGGGGCTGTCACCGCAGGTCAGGGCCCCCTCCCCGAGAGCCGGTCCGGCTCAGGCGACGGTCACCGTACCCGTCAGGATGCGGTGGTCCGAGCAGGCCGTGACACCCGTGCAACTGGTCGAGATGGAGAGGGAGTCCGCGCTGTACGGGCCCGCGATGGCCGATTCGCGGACGAAGATCAGGTCGATCTTGGCCTTGGTGCCGCAGGGCGGGGCGGTGCCCGGGGTGCCCTCGGCCGTCCACTCGCCGTACCCCACGCAGTTGGCGCTGTCGTTGTCGTCGAGCTCTCGGTACTGGCCGGTGTTGTTCGGGTTGTTCGGTACGTTCAGGCTGGGGGAGTAGTACGAATTCAGCCGGCCGTAGTTCGGCTGGGCGTTGAAGTCGCCGGCGATCAGGGCCGTTTCACCGGCCGTGTGGTACGACTCCAGCCGATCGCGTACGAAGGTGAGCTGGCTGACGTTGTGGGTCTGGCTCGTGGTGATGTGGGTGGTGCAGAAGCGGGTCCCCGAGCCGTCCACGAGCGGTGCGCAGAGCATATTGCGCTGTTCCGCGGTGCCGTCGTGGGGCAGTGCGAGACGGTCGGCCGTGCCCAGCGGTCGCTTGCTGAAGATGGCGTTGCCGAAGGCGCCGCCCTGACAGACCGACGCGTTCCCGGGCTGGCGGCTGGGTTCGAAGCGGGCGAAGTTCTGCGGGTCCTGGGGCCAGGCGCGGGTGCGCAGATCGCGGATGAGCGCGTCGAACTGGTTCTGGCACAGCTCGTTGAAAGCGGCGAAGTCGGCGGCGCGGTTGACGATCGAGGAGGCTGCCTGGGAGATCAGCCCATTGCCGGTCGCGCCATCGTGGATCTTGTCCCCGGCGACGTTCCAGTGCCAGACGTTGTACGTCTTCGGGCCGAGCGCGTCCGCCTGGGCGGTCGCGGTGGGCAGCAGCGGCAGCAGGAGCGCGGACAGCGCTGCCAACAAGGTGGCCGTTCGTGAGCGGTGGCGCATGGATGGACTTCCCTCCCGATCCCGCTGTGGGACGGGCCGGATGGACCCCGTCGGTCGAGCGGCTCGGATGATCATAAGGCGGTACGGAGAGAACGCCCAGGGAGGCGGGAGCCGGAGGACACCCGGTGCCGGGGAGCTGTGGGACATCGGGCGCCCGGTGACCGGCAGGCTCAAGGTCTTGACGTAATAACCCTCGGAGCACGAGCCTTGCATTCATAAGTTGGAGAGATACCGGGTGGTCCGAGGGGGCTTCCCGGCCGGTGGGGTGGCCGTCGCGCCGCCCGCCGGTGGGCAGGAGTGGATGAGGCAATGGCGACTCCGGGATCGCAGACTTCGCTGCACAGGGCCAATCTCGAACGGGTGGTACGGGCCGTGCGGATGGCCGGTTCGCTAACGCAGGCCGAGATCGCGCGGGGCACCGGCCTGTCGGCGGCCACCGTCTCCAATATCGTTCGTGAACTGAAGGACGCCGGCACCGTGGAGGTCACCCCCACCTCGGCCGGCGGTCGCCGGGCGCGGAGCGTGTCGCTGAGCGGTGCCGTGGGGGTCGTCGTCGGCGTCGACTTCGGCCACACCCATCTGCGCGTCGCCATCGGCAACCTCGCTCACCGGGTGCTGGCGGAGGAGTGCGAGCCGCTCGACGTGGACGCGTCGGCCGAGGACGGCTTCGACCGGGCGGAGCGGCTGGTGACCCGGCTCCTCGCGGCCACCGGGACCGAGCGGGGCAAGGTGATCGGTGTCGGGCTGGGCGTCCCGGGGCCCATCGACCTGGAGACCGGCACCCTGGGCTCCTCCGCCATACTGCCGGGCTGGACCGGGATCAGCCCCGGCAAGGAACTCTCCCGGCGACTCGGTGTCCCGGTCCAGGTGGACAACGACGCCAATCTCGGCGCCCTGGGCGAACTGGTCTGGGGCGGCGGCCGGGGCGCGCGGGACCTCGCCTACATCAAGGTCGCCGACGGGGTCGGCGCGGGGCTGGTGATGGACGGGCGGGTCTACCGGGGCCCCGGCGGCACGGCCGGCGAGATCGGACACATCACCCTCGACGAGTCGGGCCCGGTCTGCCGCTGTGGCAACCGCGGCTGTCTGGAGACCTTCACCGCCGCCCGCCATGTCCTGCCGCTGCTCCGGTCCAGCCACGGTCCCGACATCACCATGGACGATCTGGTCCGGATGGCCGTCGACGGAGACCCCGGCTGCCGTCGCGTCATCTCCGACGTCGGCCGTCACATCGGCAGCGGGGTGGCCATGGTCTGCAATCTGCTCAACCCGGGCCGGGTCGTGCTCGGCGGCACCCTCGCCGGCGCGGGCGAACTGGTGCTCGGCCCCATCCGCGATTCCGTCGCCCGGTACGCCATTCCCAGCGCGGCCCGTCAGGTGTCCGTGGTGACGGGCGCACTGGGCGGCCGGGCCGAGGTGCTGGGGGCGTTGGCCCTGGTCCTGAGCGAGATGGGCGATTCCACCCTTCTCGACGGTGCACTCCTCGGTCCGGATCCCGTCTTCACTTAAAGAACACATGGCACCGTTGTCATCTCGTTAAGGATTTACTCCTTGACCCTGACTGTCGGGCCGAGTTGACTGCCTGCCACCTCGGCCGCAATGACGCGGCCCCGTCAGGGAGGTTCCACGGATGAACGCACCTCTGCGTCGTGTGGCCGGCGTCGTCGCCACCGCAGTGACGGCCGTCTCGCTCGCGGCCTGCGGCAGCGCCAAGGAGTCCGGTGACAAACCCAAGGCGACGGACGGAGCGAAGGGCGATGCCATCACGGTCGGCCTGCTGCTGCCCGAGAACCAGACCGCCCGGTACGAGAAGTTCGACAAGCCCCTCATCGAGAAGAAGATCAGCGAGCTGACGAACGGCAAGGGCAAGGTCGTCTACGCCAACGCCAAGCAGGACGCCACCCTCCAGACGCAGCAGGTCGACACGGTGATCACCAACAAGGTGGATGTGCTGATCCTCGACGCGGTGGACGCCAAGGCCATTGCGGGCGCGGTGAAGAAGGCCAAGGAGGCGGGCATCCCGGTGGTCGCCTTCGACCGTCTCGCCGAGGGCCCGATTGACGCCTACACCTCCTTCGACAACGAGGAGGTCGGCCGGGTCCAGGGCAAGGCGCTGCTCACCGCCCTCGGCGCCAAGGCCGAAGGCGGCCAGATCGTGATGATGAATGGCTCCATCACCGACCCGAACGCCGCCCTCTTCAAGAAGGGCTCACACGCCGAACTCGACGGCAAGGTGAAGATCGGCAAGGAGTACGACACCAAGGAGTGGAAGCCGGAGAACGCCAACGCCAATATGGAGGCGGCCATCGCGGCGCTCGGCAAGGACAAGATCGTCGGGGTGTACTCCGCCAACGACGGGATGGCCGGCGGCATCATCACCGCGCTGAAGGCCGCTGGCGTCACCAAGCTGCCCCCGGTCACCGGTCAGGACGCCGAACTCGCTGCCGTACAGCGCATCGTCGCCGGTGAGCAGTATGCGAGTGTCTACAAGCCCTACGCGGGCGAGGCCGACGCCGCAGCCGAGATGGCCGTCGCGCTCGCGAAGGGCGAGCAGCTCGACGCGATCGCCAAGGAGACGGTGGACAGCGCGTCGAAGAAGGGCGTTCCGACGGTCCTGGTCCCCGTGGTCTCCCTGACCAAGGACAACATCGCCGAAACGGTCGTCAAGGACGGCATCTACACCGTTCAGGAGATCTGCACCCCGAAGTACCAGGCCGCCTGCGACCGCCTCGGACTGTCCTAGCGGGAGCGAACGAGCCGGATCAGCGGGTCGGAGCGGTCGGGTCTGAGCGGTCGGGTCGGAGAGCCGTGGCCGGAGGCCCCGGAGCCGCCCCCGGCCCCCTTGGCGGAGTAAGGAGATGGTTCACATGTCCGTTACGCCCGTGCTGGCGTTGCGCGGTGTCTCCCAGCGATTCGGTGCCGTCCAGGCGCTCATCGATATCGAACTGGAGATCTACGCCGGAGAAGTCGTCGCGCTCGTCGGCGACAACGGCGCCGGTAAGTCCACCCTGGTCAAGACCATCGCCGGAGTGCACCCCATTGATCGGGGCAGCCGGGGCGGTGGCGGTGGCGGGGGCCGGATCGAGTGGGGCGGCGTCCCCGTGTCGATCGACCGGCCGCAGGACGCCCAGCGCCTGGGCGTCGCGACCGTCTACCAGGACCTCGCGCTCTGCGACAACCTCGATGTCGTCGGCAATCTCTATCTCGGCCGGGAGCTGCACCGGCGCGGTGTCCTGGACGAGGTGGAGATGGAGCGCCGCGCCCGCGAGCTGCTCCACACCCTGGCGATCCGGATCCCCAGCGTCCGTATCCCGGTCGCCTCGCTCTCCGGCGGGCAGCGCCAGACGGTCGCCATCGCCCGCTCCCTGCTCGGCGAGCCCCGGCTCGTCATCCTGGACGAGCCCACCGCCGCCCTCGGCGTCGAGCAGACCGCCCAAGTGCTCGACCTGGTGGAACGCCTCCGGGAACGCGGCCTCGCGGTCCTGCTCGTCAGCCACAACATGGCCGACGTCAAGGCGGTCGCCGACCGGGTCGCGGTGCTCCGGCTCGGCCGCAACAACGGCGTCTTCGACGTCAGGTCCACCTCGCAGGAGGACATCGTCTCCGCCATCACCGGCGCCACGGAGAACGCCGTGACCCGTCGGGCGGCCCGCACCGCGGAGGTCCAGCAGTGAAACCGGAAGTCAATCTCCAGAAGGCCGCGGCCGGCCCCCGGGACGCCGTCCCGGCCGGGAACCCGGACGCAGCCAAGGACGCGGTCACCGTCGTCGACCCACGGCTCCTCGTCCGCGAGCAGGGCTTCGCCGGCTATCTCTCCGAGTTCCGGCGCCGGATCGGCGCCGGAGATCTCGGCTCCCTGCCGGTGATCGTCGGACTGATCACCATCGGCGGGGTCTTCCAGGGCCTGAACCCGAACTTCCTGTCCGCCGAGAACCTCAGCAATATCGCGGTCAGCATGGTCGCCACCGGCATGATGGCCGTCGGCATCATCTTCGTCCTGCTGCTGGGCGAGATCGATCTGTCCGTCGGCTCGGTCAGCGGCGTCTCCGGGGCCACCGTCGCGGTGCTGACCGTCACCCATGGGATGAACGAATGGCTGGCCATCGCCGCGGCCGTCGCGGGCGGCGCGGCCATCGGCGCCCTGCACGGTTTCTTCTTCGCCCGGATCGGCGCCCCCGCCTTCGCCGTCACCCTCGCCGGCCTGCTGTTCTGGCTCGGCTTCATGCTCCAGATCCTCGGCGAGAACGGCACCATCAACCTCGACGGCGACGGTGTGGTGGGCAGCCTCACCACGTACCACTTCACCGATGTGGCCGCCGCCTACGGTCTCGCCGCGCTCGCCGTCGCCGGGTTCTTCCTCGCCGGGTTCCTCGACAGCCGTCGCCGTGCGGCGGCCGGCATCCCCTCGCGGCCACTCTCCGACATCGCGCTCCGCACGGCGGCCCTGGCGGTGGTCGCCTTCGCCGCGGCGTACATGTTCAACCAGTACAAGGGGTTGCCACTGGCCGTGGTGCTCTTTCTCACGGTCCTGGTCGTCACCGACTTCGTGCTCCGCCGGACCCCCTACGGTCGGAAGGTCTTCGCCCTCGGCGGCAGCGTGGAGGCGTCCCGTCGTGCCGGTATCGATGTCACCGCCGTCCGGATCTCCGTCTTCGCCGTCGCGGGCACCTTCGCTGCCGTCGGCGGTCTCTTCTGGGCCTCCAAGATCGCCTCCGCCAATCAGAGCGCCGGCGCCGGTGACCTGCTGATGAACGTCATCGCGGCGGCCGTCATCGGCGGCACCAGCCTCTTCGGCGGCCGGGGCAGGACCTGGAACGCGCTGCTCGGTGTCATGGTCATCGTCTCCATCCAGTACGGACTGGCGCTGGAGGGCATCGCCACCCCGATCCAGTACATGATCACCGGCGGGGTCCTGCTGGCCACCGTCGTGATCGATTCGGTCACCCGCCGGACCCAGCGGACCGCCGGCCGCGCCTGACCTGTCCGTCACGGGGCACACGTACCGGCGGGGAGGAGGCCCCGGGCTCCGCACGGCGCCCGGCTCCCCACGGTGCTCGGCCCCGTACGGCGCCCGGCTCCCCGCGGTGCTCGGCCCCGTACGGCGCCGCTCGGCCCGGTCGCGTACGGTGCCCGATATCGGCCAGTGGCGTGACGGGTATCGCACCGCCCGCCCGTACCGCCCCGTGGCGGAACATTAGACTCGACGCAATCGGCAATGCTCGACCAGCTCAAGAGGAGGCACGGGTGGCACTGCTTACCCGTATCAGGGGACCGCGCGATCTGGACCGGCTCAGCCCGGAGCAGCTGGATCAGCTTGCCGCGGAGATCCGGACCTTTCTGGTGGAGGCCGTGTCCAAGACCGGCGGCCACCTCGGTCCCAACCTCGGTGTGGTCGAGCTGACCATCGCCCTGCACCGGGTCTTCGAATCCCCCCAGGACAAGGTCCTCTGGGACACCGGCCACCAGAGCTATGTGCACAAGCTGCTCACCGGCCGCCAGGACTTCTCCCGCCTCAAGATGAAGGGCGGCCTCTCCGGCTACCCGGCGCGGGCCGAGTCCGACCACGACATCATCGAGAACTCGCACGCCTCCACCGTCCTCGGCTGGGCCGACGGCCTCGCCAAGGCCAATGAGGTGCTGAAGAAGGACGACCACGTCGTCGCGGTCATCGGTGACGGCGCGCTCACCGGCGGCATGGCCTGGGAGGCGCTGAACAACATCGCCGCCGCCAAGGACCGCCCGCTGGTCATCGTGGTCAATGACAACGAGCGCTCCTACGCGCCGACGATCGGCGGCCTCGCCAACCATCTGGCGACGCTCCGCACGACCGACGGCTACGAGCGCTTCCTCGCCCGCGGCAAGGACATCCTCGGCCGGACACCCGTCGTCGGGAAGCCGCTGTACGAGACCCTGCACGGCGCCAAGAAGGGCCTCAAGGACTTCATCGCCCCGCAGGGCATGTTCGAGGACCTCGGCCTCAAGTACGTCGGGCCCATCGACGGCCATGACATCGAGGCGCTGGAGTCGGCGCTCGCCCGCGCCAAGCGGTTCGGCGGCCCCGTGATCGTGCACTGCCTCACCGAGAAGGGCCGCGGCTACCAGCCCGCCCTCCAGGACGAGGCGGATCGTTTCCACGCCGTCGGTAAGATCCACCCCGACACCGGGCTGCCGATCGCCAGCTCCGGTCTCGACTGGACCTCCGTCTTCGGCGAGGAGATGGTCAAGCTCGGCCAGGAGCGCGAGGACATCGTGGCGATCACCGCCGCGATGCTCCAGCCCGTCGGCCTGGAGAAGTTCGCCAAGGCGTACCCCGACCGGGTCTACGACGTCGGCATCGCCGAGCAGCACGGCGCCGTCTCCGCGGCCGGACTCGCCACCGGGGGAGTGCACCCCGTCTTCGCGGTGTACGCCACCTTCCTCAACCGCGCCTTCGACCAGGTGCTGATGGACGTGGCCCTGCACAAGTGCGGAGTGACGTTCGTGCTGGACCGGGCCGGGGTCACCGGCACCGACGGCGCCTCCCACAACGGCATGTGGGACATGTCGATCCTCCAGTGCGTCCCCGATCTGCGGATCGCCGCCCCGCGCGACGCCGACCAGGTCCGCGCCCAGTTGCGCGAGGCCGTCGCCGTCGAGGACGCGCCGACCGTGGTCCGCTTCTCCAAGGGCGCCGTCGGCCCCTCGGTCAAGGCCGTGGGCCGCGTCGGCGGGATGGACGTCCTGCGGTACGCGGAGGCCGAGCGGCCGGATGTGCTGCTCGTCTCCGTCGGTGCGCTCGCCCCGATGTGTCTGGAGATCGCCGACCTGCTGGACAAGCAGGGCATCTCCACCACCGTGGTCGACCCCCGCTGGGTCAAGCCGGTGGACGAGGCGCTCGTACCGCTCGCCGAGGGGCACCGGGTCGTCGTCACCGTAGAGGACAACAGCCGGGCCGGTGGTGTCGGCTCCGCCGTCGCCCAGGCGCTGCGGGACGGCGGCGTCGATGTGCCGCTGCGCGACTTCGGCATTCCGCCGCGCTTCCTCGACCACGCCTCCCGCAAGGAGATCCTGGCCGAGATCGGGCTGACCGCCCCGGACATCGCCCGGCAGGTCACCGGACTCGTCGCCAAGCTCGACGGACGGTACGCGGCTGACGACGAGACCGTCAGCGGCACGGTGGAACCCGCGCGCGACTAGGGAGTGTCTTCAAAGCAGCCAGACGGGACTTTGAAGACACGACCTAGAGCAGGGCCGTGGCGGCTCCGCCGCGAGACGGGCCGGGAGGGTCACCCTGGATGGGTGGTCCTCCCGGCCCATTCGCGTGAAATCCACCCGTGAATCCACCCATACGGACGCTGTGGCCGTCCGCCGTCCCGATCATGTCGGGGACGACGAGTGTGGAGGTGCGCGGTGAGCACAGAGACAGACCCCGCAGGCCGGGCGGGTGTCTTCCGGACCAAGTCCATCGAGCAGTCCATCCGTGACACGGAGGAGCCGGAGCACGCGCTCAGACGCACCCTGTCGGCACTCGACCTCACGGTCTTCGGCGTCGGGGTGATCATCGGCACCGGCATCTTCGTCCTCACCGGCGCGGTGGCCAAGGAGAACGCGGGCCCCGCCACGGCGCTCGCCTTCGTGCTCGCCGCGGTCGTCTGCGGACTCGCCGCCCTCTGCTACGCGGAGTTCGCGTCCACGGTCCCGGTCGCGGGTTCCGCGTACACCTTCTCGTACGCCTCCCTGGGGGAGCTGCCCGCCTGGATCATCGGCTGGGACCTGGTGCTGGAGTTCGCCCTCGGGACGGCGGTGGTGGCGGTCGGCTGGTCCGGCTATGTGCGCTCGCTGCTGGACAACGCGGGCTGGCAGTTGCCGGGCGCGCTCGCCGGCACCAACGACAGCTACGGCTTCGCCTTCGATCTGCTGGCGTTCCTGCTGGTCCTGGGGCTCACCGGGATTCTCGTCCTGGGCATGAAGCTCTCCGCCCGGGTCACCACCCTGGTCGTCGCCATCAAGGTGGCCGTCGTCCTGATCGTCATCGTCGCCGGATCGTTCTTCATCAAGGCGGCCAACTACAGCCCCTTCATCCCCCCGGCGGTGAAGGAGGAGGGCGCTTCGGGGCTCCAGCAGCCACTGGTTCAGTTGATCTTCGGATACGCGCCCACGAACTTCGGTGTGATGGGCATCTTCACCGCCGCGTCCGTGGTCTTCTTCGCCTTCATCGGCTTCGACATCGTGGCGACCGCCGCCGAGGAGACGAAACTGCCGCAGCGGGACATGCCGCGCGGCATCATCGGCTCCCTCTTCATCTGCACGGTGCTGTACGTGGCGGTCTCGCTCGTCGTCACCGGGATGCAGCACTACACCGAGCTGTCGATCGACGCCCCGCTCGCCGACGCCTTCAAGGCCACCGGCCACCCCTGGTACGCGGGGGTCATCAGCTTCGGCGCCGTCATCGGGCTCACCTCGGTCTGCATGATCCTGCTGCTCGGCCAGACCCGGGTGTTCTTCGCGATGAGCCGGGACGGGCTGCTGCCCCGGTTCTTCTCCCGGGTTCACCCGCGCTTCGCCACCCCGTACCGGGCGACCCTCCTCCTCGGCAGCCTCATCGCGGTCATCGCCGGCTGCACCAACATCGAGGAACTCGCCGTCCTGGTGAACATCGGCACCCTCTTCGCGTTCGTCGTCGTCGCGATCGGTGTCGTGATCCTGCGCCGCACCCGCCCGGACCTCCCGCGCGCCTTCCGCACCCCGCTGGTCCCGCTGCTGCCGATCGTCTCGGTGGCCGCCTCGCTCTGGCTGATGCTCAATCTGCCCACCGAGACCTGGCTGCGCTTCGGCGTCTGGATGGCGCTGGGCGTGGTCGTGTACTACGTCTACGGGCGGCGGCACAGCAGGCTGGAACCCGGCAGAGATGGGCGCGGCGGGCGCGGCAGCCATGGCGGGGTCACCAAGAGCCCTTGATCGACCGAGGGCCCGCAAGCGACCGGGAGCCTTCCTGCGACCGGGAGCCTTCCTATGACCGGGAGCCTTCCTGCGACCGGGGGTGTTCCAACGACCGGGGCTCCAGCGGCCTGGGGCCCGCCAGCTTTCGGGGCCCAGCTTCGGGGCCCAGCGACCGGGCCCGTCAATCGGCCAGGGTCGGCTCTCAGTCGCTCACGGGCCCGTGGACCGACCGCGGGCCGGCCGTCGTCGCACCCACGGCGGTGACCCGGCGGCGCAGCTCCCGGTCGGCCGTGACGACCACACACGGCCGACCGCGGGCCTCGGCGGCCAGCTCGGCGATGAGGTCGTCACCGCTACCCGCCGCCGCCTCCACCCGTACGCCAGGGACGGAGGTCACCCCGCGCGCCGCGCCCTCGACCACCAGCACGATGTCCAGCGGCCCCGGAAGGTCCGGGATGCCGTCGTCGGCGAGGCGGGCCAGCCGGTCCCGCAGTCGCTCGGCGGCGGCGTGGCGGTCCCGCCACCAGCCGTCCGGCACCGAGCCGACGACATTGGCGCCGTCCACGATCAGCAGCGGTCCGGTCGGCCCGGACGGCATCAGCCGCGCGCCCAGACCGCGGTCACGGTGTCCATGGCGGCAGCGGCCCGGTCCGCGCGCCGCTCATCGGTCCGGAGCCGGTTGCTGAACTCGATGTGCAGAAAGCGAACTTGCTCGGTGGCTGCTTTGCGTCCCTGCACGTTGGTGCGGCCCTCCAGTGGACAGTCCCGGACCCACGCCTTACAGACCACGAAACCGCGATCACGCAGCGAATCGGTGAGCCGACGGACCTCGGCGATGGCGACCCGGCCCTTGCCCGTGGAGGCCACCACATCATGATCGGGAACCGAATCGTCGGCGAAACCGTGTATCTGGATACCAGGGAGTCCGCGCTCGGTGAGTTCGTCGCAGACGGCGTCGAAGACCGTGTCCGTCCGGTGCGCGACATCCGCCTCATTCCCCTTACCGGATTTGCGATGCGCGCCTGCAATCACCAGAACACCTCCCGGCGAACCGAGCAGCACCCGCGTTCCGAGCCGTTCCGTCGTGCGGTCGGCGACCGGGTGCGGCACCTGGACCGACCAGCGTGCCGGACCGTCGAGACCGATGTAGATCCGGCCCCAGCCGCGGGGTGCCCGGGTGTCTTCGGTACGGTCGGAGATCTCGGCGAACCGTCGTCCGGTCGAGCTGTCAGTGACCGTGGTGACATCGAAGTCGACGTCCGAGAGCCGCTGTTCGGCCTGGTTACGGTGGCCGTCGAGAAGGAGTGCCACGCCGTGCGCTACGGTACGGCGGTCGGTTCTGGTCGGCGGTCGGTAGCCGGCGTTCTCCTCGAAACGTGCGGTGTACTCCTTGACCCGATCCGTCAGGTCGGTGCGTACCGCGCCCTCGGAGCCGGTGGCTCTGGGCGCCCGATCGTCCGTGCGATCCCCGCTCAGCGCGAGGGTCAGCAAGACAGCGAGCGTGGCCGCGACGGCCACGATCGTTGTTGCAATTGTTACCGTCTTCGTCCGGTTGACCTTCATGGTTGTATAAAGATAGCCGAGTGATGAAACGCCGTTACCGCCGCTCCGTGACGATATCCGTGGCCCTGCTCGCGACGCTCTCCACAGCCGTCGCCTGTGGCCCATTCGGGGACGACAAGGCCGCCTCCTCCGGCGACCCCACGTTCACCGTCGCCGCAGCGGGCGACATCCTGATCCACCCCCAGTTGACCGAGCAGGCCCGCAAGGACGCCAAGGTGACGGGTAAGGGGGAGAAGGGGATCGACTTCGGCCCGACAATGGCCGGAATCAAACCTGTCATCAGTAAGGCGGATCTCGCGATCTGCCACTTCGAGCCCGTCACGGGCAAGCCCGAGGGCCCCTTCGAGAGCTACCCGGCCTTCCTGGTGCCGCCGCAGATCGTCACCGCGATCAAGGATGTCGGCTACGACACCTGCACCACCGCCTCCAATCACACCCTCGACCACGGTCCGACGGGTGTCACCGACACGCTGGACGCACTGGACAAGGCGGGTGTGGAGCACACCGGCTCGGCCCGTACCAAGGCGGAGGCGGAGAAGACCCTGATCAAGAACGTCAAGGGCGTCAAGGTGGCCCAGTTGTCCTATGCCTTCGGGTTCAACGGCAAGGAGCCCCCGAAGGGCAAGGCGTGGATGGCCAATCTGACCGACTTCAAGGCGATCAAGGCGGCGGAGAAGAAGGCGCGCAAGGACGGCGCCGACGTGGTGATCCTCAGCATCCACTGGGGCCGGGAGAACTGGCCGAACCCGAGCCGGTCCCAGCTCTCGCTGGGTCGCCGGCTCGCGGAGAAGACGGGTATCGACCTGATCATCGGCCATCACGCCCATGTGGTGCAGCCGATGGAGAAGGTCGCCGGCACCTGGATCGCGTACGGCGTCGGTAACCAGATCGCCCGCCACGACGTGCCCACCGGACTCACCGAGGAGGGCGTCATCGGCTGGTTCGAGTTCACGAAGAAGGGCAAGGGCTGGGACGTCCAGGCGAAGTACGTGCCCACCTTCGTCGACATCCCCCCGGACCCCGACGACGCGGGCAAGCTGCCCGAGGGGGCCGTCAAGGACCACCGACTGCTCGATGTCGCCGCCGTCCTGCGGGACGGCGACAAGCTCACCAAGCAGCAGCGCTCCCGCTATCGGCTGGCCTTCGAGCGCACCGAGGGCACGATGCTCAACCGGGGCGCCGCCGACGATGGATTGCGACCGCTTCAGCCCCTTTCCGACTGACCGGTACGCGTTGTAGCTCACACTCTTTTTAACTTGTACAACCCTTTGCCCATACTGTCAGTCTGATCTTTCCGGGTCGCACGTGTCGCCTTGTGGCGCCTGAGACACCGGTTATGAATACGCCCTTCCCGTTATGTCGGAAAATTCGGGCGTTCAAGGCATTTCCATGAGAGGAGCCCCTGTTGGCCGCTTCACGTATGAAGCGGCGGCACAAGGTCCGCCGACGGGCTGACATGTCCCTGTTGGGCGGGATTCGTCCGCCCATCGCCGTACTGTCAGTTCTGCTCCTCGCCCTCGCGGGCGTCACTGCTCTCAGCCTTGGTCGCGTCGACCAGGACCGCGTCCCCGACGCGGTCCTGACCTCGCAGCAGCACTTCGCCGAGGACGGCGCCATCGCCCTGCGCGCCGGCATCGATGAGAGCGTCACCGACCTGACCCGTACCGCCTCCCTGTTCAGCGCCGCCGGACCCGTCTCCGGCGATGCGGTCCTCGACAAGATCGGCAACGTCTACCAAAAGTGGATGGGCATGGCCGTCGTCGAGATCAAGTCGGGCAAATTGCTCGCCGCCCGCGGTGAGAACGTGCCGCTGACCGTGATCGACCGGAGCAAGCTCTCCGGCGAGAACGGTCTCGCGCCGCGCATGGTGCGGCTCGACAACGGTGAGACCCGCCTGCTCGCCTTCGCCGTGCTGTCCTGGAAGGGTGAGCCGCAGAAGCTGCTCGTCGCCTCCAGCAGCTTCCGGTTCCCCGGCATCAGCCTCGGCAAGTTCCGTTCGATCGCCGTCATTGACCACGACGCGCAGGTCCTCAGCAGCGACGGAATCCCCGAGCCCGAGCAGGTGCTCACCGACCTCCAGCGCAAGGAGGTCGCCGAGTCCAATAAGCAGCTCAAGGCATTCGCCAAGATCGCCTCGGTCAAGTCGAAGCAGAACTGGGTCAAGTCCAAGGAACCCGGCTCCGGAGGCTTCGGCGGGGTCAGCGGCCACCTCATCGGGGACCGCTACCTCGGTGACCGCTCGGTCGCCGGCTACGCGAACCTCGCCGCGCCCGAAGCAGGCGAATCGACCGTCGCCACCAGCCTCGGCCTCACCGTCGTCGCCATGGTCAAGGTCGCCGAGGACCCCAACGTCGCCAGCGACTCCGTCTTCGGACTCCTCGCGGCCGGCGCCCTGCTGCTCATCGGCGGTCTCACCATCGCCCTGCTGCTCGGCACCGTCCAGCGCCCGCTGATCCGGCTCTTCCTGGAGAGCCGCCGACTGACCCGCGGCGACCTCACCCGGCCCGTCACCACACCGCGCTACGGCGAGACGGCCCGGATCGGCGACGCCCTGGAGCGCATCAGGCGGCAGCTCAACGGCGACACCGCCGCCGCCGACGAGGCCCCCCGGCGCAGCCGCTTCGGCGCCCGGACCCTGCTCGTCGTCGCCGGTGTCGTCCTCCTCGTCTGGTGCGCGCCCCTGCTGCTGCTGCTCAACCGCGCCGGTGACTCCGTCGTCGTGCCGCAGCAGATCGTCAACGACCAGCGCGAGCGGACCGACACCCTCACCGACCGGGTCCGCCGGGCCCTCAACGAGGGCCATGCCGACCTCGCCTCCGTCGCCTCGCTCATCGGCGACGGAAACGACCGCTCCGCGATGACCGAGGTCCTGAAGCGCACCGTCGCCCAGCACCTGCGGTACGAGTCCCTCTACATCGTGAACGGCAAGGGCGATGTCCTCGCCAAGGCCGGTGGCGACCTCCACTCCGCCAACGGCAAGGCCGCCTCCACCCAGCCGATCCGCATCCTCGACGACAAGGCCGAGGAGCCCGTGATCGTCGCCACCGCCCCCGTCTCCGGGAGCAACGGGACGGCCGTCGTCGGCGAGCTGCGCATCGACTTCCTGAACTCGCTGCTCAAGCGGCCCGGCCTCGGCCAGGTCCGGGTGGTCGACGCGGACCGTCGGGTCATCGCCAGCAACACCGGCTACCTCGCCTTCGAGAAGCTGTCCGGCTCCCGTCTCGACGCGCTGGTCCAGGGCACCAACCAGAAGGTGGGCCTCAGCCCCCGCCCCAGCGGTGTCCTCTACCGGCAGGACGGCGACATCCAGATAGCCGCCGCCGCCCCGTTCGTCGGTGGTGGCGCGGCCAAGGCGCTCGGCTGGACCGTGGTGAGCTATCAGCCCGCCTCTGGTCTCGCCATCCCCGAGTACCGCCTCCAGAACCGCACCGTCCTGGCCGGACTCCTCGGCGCGACCGCCGCCGCGGCCTGCCTGGGCTGGCTGCACATCATCGTCGTACGCCCGCTGCGCGCCCTCACCGATCAGGCCGAGGCACTCGCGGGCGGCGACCGCCGCACCGTTCTCTACCCCCGTCACCACGACGAGGTCGGAGCCGTCACCCGCAGCCTGGAACTCCTCCGGCAGCAGCTGGCGGAGGCGCGCAAGCGCGAGGGCTCCAAGTCGCTCGCCGGAAGGAACTGAACCGCCGTGCTCTTCCTCTACACCGTGCTGGTGGTGTGCAGCGCGATCCTGCTGGTGGCCGGCGTCATCGAGCAGCGGCGGCATTTCACCAACCTGGAACACCTCCCCACCCGGGTCCTGGTCAACGGCATCCGCGGCAAGTCGTCCATCACCCGGCTCTGCGCGGGTGCCCTGCGCGGCGGCGGGCTGATCACGGTCGCCAAGACCACGGGCACCGCCGCCCGGTTCATCCACCCGGACGCCACCGAAGAGCCGGTCTACCGCAAGTTCGGCATCGCCAACGTGGTGGAGCAGATAGGCATCGTCCGGCGGGCCGCCGCCTACCGGCCGCACGCGCTGGTCATGGAGTGCATGGCCGTCATGCCCGCGCTCCAGGAGATCAACCAGTCGAAGCTGATCCGCTCGACCATCGGTGTGCTGTGCAACGTCCGTGAGGACCACCTCGCCGAGATGGGCCCGACCCTGGACGACGTGGCCCGCTCACTGTGCCGGTCGATGCCCGAGAACGGCATCTGCGTCACTGCCGAGAAGGACCGCTTCCACATCCTCCAGATGGAGGCGGACGCCAGGAACTGCCAGCTCATCTATGCGGATCCGGAGACGGTCTCGGACGAGGAGCTGCGCGGGTTTAGCTGGTTCACCTTCAAGGAGAACGTGGCCATCGCGCTGACCGTCGCCGAGCTGGTGGGCGTGGAGCGGGAGACCGCTCTCCAGGGCATGTACGACGCGCCGCCGGACCCGGGTGTCCTCTCCGTCGAGCGGTATGTCACCCCGGACGGGAAGCGGGTGCGGTTCGCGAACGTCTTCGCGGCCAACGACCCCGAGTCGACGCTGATGAACATCAACCAGTTGCTCGACCTCGGCGCCATCAATCGGCCGCTGAACGTCGTCATCAACTGCCGCCCCGACCGGGTCGAGCGCAATGGCCAGATGGGCGAGATCATCCCCGATCTCGACCCCGACCAGGTCTTTGTGATCGGCCACCCGGCGAAGTCCGCCATCGACGCGATACCCAGCGAGTTCCGGTCCCGCGCGGTCGACCTCGGCGGTGACCGCCGTGACCCCGAGGAGTTCATGGCCGAACTGCTCGGGCGGCTCGCCCCGGACTCCTCGATCGTCGCCATCGGCAACATCCACGGTCAGGGCGAGGTACTTCTGGAGCACCTCGCGGAGCTGCCGCCGGACGAGAGCGAGGACGAGGGCATCACCCGCCCCGGCCAGTCCGCGGCGGCAGCGGAGACCTCGACCGAGACCGCTTCCGCGCCGGCGACCGCGACGAAGACCGATCCGTCCGAGACGATGCAGTTGTACGTCCCGCGGATCGACCCGTACCAGCAGTACACCGAGGCGTACGAGACGCGGTACTCCACCCAGCCGATCACCCGGGTCCACATCCCGGAGCAGCCCACCGGCGACCGTTCTTACCAGGAGCAGCAGCACCCGCAGCCTCCTCAGCAGAACGACGGGTCGTACCAGCAGCAGCACCAGCAGTACCAGCAGCAGAATCCCCAGCAGAGTGCCGACGGGTCCTACCCGCAGCAGCAGCAGCACGCACTGCCGCCTGGCGGGGGGGCGTACCAGAACCAGTACGCACTGCCCGCTGGTGACTCCTACGCGGAGCACCGCGCGCTGCCGGCCGGTGATGGCTCCTACCAGAACCAGAACCAGAACCAGAACCAGAACCAGTACGGCCGGCCGTCCGGTGACGACGCCTACCGCGACCAGTACGCGCAGCCGACCGGTGACCCGTCCTATCCGAACCAGTACGCGCAGCCCACCGGCGAGCGCCCCTATCCGGAGACCCACGCGGAGCCGCCGCACCGCGCCCAGCCCGCACCCGAAGCCGCCGACGAGCAGCAGTGGCACAGCCCAGGAGACCAGCGTTGATCCCGTCCGTCCTCACCCCAGAGATAGCCGCCGTCGGTATCGCCCTGGGGCTGCTCTTCTCGCTGGTCTGCTACCTCACGACCAACCTGTCGCCCGGTGGCATGATCACCCCCGGCTGGCTCGCGTTGACCCTCGTCGAGGACCTCCAGCGGGCCGCCATGGTGCTCGGTGTCACGGTGCTCACGTACGTGTCGACGCTGGTCATGCAGAAGTTCATCATCCTGTACGGCAAGCGGCTGTTCGCGGCCGTCGTGCTGACCGGTGTCATCCTCCAGGCCACCGTGATGATCGTGCTGTCGATGGAGTTCCCGCTGATGTACAGCAACCAGACCCTGGGCTTCATCGTGCCCGGTCTGATCGCCTATCAGCTCGTCCGTCAGCCCAAGGGGCCGACACTCCTGGCCACCGGCTCGGTGACGCTGATGGCCTATGTCGTCCTCACCGCCGGAATCCTGCTCGGCGTCATGCCGACCGCCTGACCTCAACCGGAGCAGACTCATGAGTCCCAAGAAGAAGCGGCCCGTCGTCCACATCGCTACGGTCATCGCCCTCCTGGGCGGCAGCGCGTACCTGACGGTGGAGCTCCGCAAGGACGAGCAGGCCGCGGCACCCAAGGTGCAGACCGTCACGGACACGCCGCAGCTCGATTCGGCTTCCGGCGGCCAGACCGCCGCCCAGACCTGGGAGCGGCTGAAGGCCCCGGACCGTTCGGTGCTGCGCGACGACAAGGGCCAGGTCGTGGCCACCTTCACCGACAAGGCGCGCACGGCGACCCTCAAGGGGCCCAGCCGCACCTTCTCGGAGCCCGCCAACACCAAGTCCCGGGTGGTGACGGACAACTGGGTCCGGCTGATGCCCGAGGCGTGGCGCAAGGGTGCCGAGAAGGAGAAGTGGTTCAAGGACTGGTTCAAGGAGTTCTACGGGAGCCAGGAGGACGACGTCTTCGCCATGGGCTTCCAGTACGTCCAGGACGCGCCGGTCAAGAAGGACGACGAGGGCATCGCCTACGCGGGCGACGCCGAGTTCGGGCCGCTCAACCCGAACGGCAGCTCCGGCAACGACCTGCGCGAGGAGCTGTCGGACTTCTACGACTACCTCGGCATCTCCTACACCTTCCGGGACGGCCGCACCATCCAGCCGGAGGAGAAGCGCGCCCGCGCCGCCGACTGCTCGGGCTTCATGCGCCTGCTCTGGGGCTACCGCTCGCGCTACCCGCTGGCCTCCACGGACAAGTCGCCCGACGGGCTGCCCCGTACCGCCAACGGCATGGCCCGCTCGGACCTCGGCGCGGACGTCATCCCGCTCAAGGGCGTGGGCGCGGCGGACCGGCCCAAGTCCATCAATGTGCTCCAGCCCGGCGATCTGGTCTTCTTCAAGCTGGACGCGCGCACCAAGGAGCGCCTGGACCACATGGGCACCTACCTCGGCCATGACACCGACGGCAACATGGTGTTCCTGTCGAGCCGGGAAGAGGTCAACGGCCCCACCATCGGTGACAAGGGCGGTGCCTCCCGCCTCAATGGAGAGGGCTACTACGCGAAGACCCTGCGCAGCGCCAAGCGGCTCTGATCAGGACGGGCCCGGCCCCGGGGCCGCGTCGCTCCGGGCCGGGTGGCTCCCGGCGGTGTTCTGACTCCGGGGTGTGTCGCCCGGTACCACGGACACACCGGTACCACGGACACACCGGGACCACGGGGAAGGGGCTGTACGGGACACTCCCGTACAGCCCCTTCCCCGTATCCGCCGTTACGCGGGAACGCTCGCCACGCCCGGCGCCAGGAACGGCTTGCCGTTCACCCGCTGGGAGACGCCCTCCCGGTCCAGGTACGGGGTGATGCCGCCGAGGTGGAACGGCCAGCCCGCGCCCGTGATCAGGCAGAGGTCGATGTCCTGGGCCTCCGCCACGACCCCCTCCGCCAGCATCAGGCCGATCTCCTCGGCCACCGCGTCGAGGACCCGCGCGCGGACCTGCTCCTCGGTGAGCACCTGGTCGCCCTGCCGGAGCAGTGCGGCGACCTCGGGGTCCAGCACCGGAGTGCCCTCGGGGTAGATGTAGAAGCCGCGCTTCCCCGCCTCGACGACCGCCTTCAGGTTCGGTGAGACGGTGAACCGGTCGGGGAAGGACCGGTTGAGGGTCTCGGAGACATGCAGACCGATCGCCGGCCCCACCAGCTCCAGCAGCACCAGCGGGGACATCGGCAGGCCGAGCGGCTCGATGCCCCGCTCGGCGACGTCGACCGGGGTGCCGTCGTCGATGACGTTCTGGATCTCGCCCATGAAGCGGGTCAGGATGCGGTTCACCACGAACGCCGGGGCGTCCTTGACCAGGACCGCGGTCTTCCGCAGCTTCTTCGCCACCCCGAACGCCGTCGCCAGCGCCGCGTCGTCGGTCCGCTCACCGCGGACGATCTCCAGCAGCGGCAGGATCGCGACCGGGTTGAAGAAGTGGAAGCCGACGACCCGCTCGGGGTGCTTCAGCTCGGACGCCATCTCGGTGATCGAGAGCGAGGAGGTGTTGGTGGCGAGGATCGCGTGCGCCGGGGCGACGGCCTCCACCTCGGCGAACACCCGCTGCTTGACGCTCATCTCCTCGAAGACGGCCTCGATGACGAAGTCGGCGTCGGCGAAGCCCTCCGCCTTGTCGAGCACGCCGGTCACCAGGGCCTTCAGCCGGTTGGCCTGGTCCTGATTGATCCGGCCCTTGCCGAGCAGCTTGTCGACCTCGGCGTGGACATAGCCCACGCCCTTGTCGATCCGCTCCTGGTCGATGTCGGTCAGCACGACCGGCACCTCAAGGCGGCGCAGGAAGAGCAGCGCCAACTGGGAGGCCATCAGACCGGCGCCGATGACACCGACCTTGGTGACCGGTCGGGCCAGATTCCGGTCCGGGGCACCGACCGGGCGCTTGGCGCGCTTCTGCACCAGGTGGAAGGCGTAGATCCCGGCGCGCAGCTCGCCGCCCATGATCAGATCGGCCAGTGCGCGGTCCTCGGCGTCGAAACCGGCCTGGAGGTCGCCGTCCTTGACCGCCGCGACGATCTCCAGCGCCCGGTAGGCGGCCGGAGCGGCGCCGTGGACCTTGGAGTCCGCGACGGCCCGGCCACGGGCCACAGCGGCGTCCCACGCCTCGCCACGGTCGATCGTGGCGCGCTCCACCGCGGTCTCGCCCCGCAGGACGGCTGACGTCCAGTCCAGCGACCGCTCCAGGAAGTCGGCGCCGTCGAAGATCGCGTCGGCGATGCCGAGGTCGAAGACCTGCGCGCCCTTGAGCTGACGGTTCTGGTTGAGCGAGTTCTCGATGATGACCTTGACGGCGTTCTCCGCGCCGATCAGGTTCGGCAGCAGCGCGCAGCCGCCCCAGCCCGGGACGAGGCCGAGGAAGACCTCGGGCAGCGAGAACGCGGGGACCGCGCGGGAGACCGTACGGTACGAGCAGTGCAGGCCGATCTCGACGCCGCCGCCCATCGCCGCGCCGTTGTAGTACGCGAACGTCGGCACCGCGAGCCCGGCGAGCCGCTTGAAGACGTCGTGGCCGCCCTTGCCGATGGCCAGTGCGTCGTCGTGGGTGCGGAGCAGCTCCACACCCTTCAGGTCGGCGCCGACGGCGAAGATGAACGGCTTGCCGGTGAGCCCGACACCGACGATCGAGCCTTCGGCGGCCTCCTTCTCGACCTGGTCGATCGCGGCGTCCAGGTGCGCGAGCGACTGCGGCCCGAAGGTGGTGGGCTTGGTGTGGTCCAGGCCGTTGTCGAGGGTGATCAGCGCGAACCGACCGGCGCCCGCGGGCAGGTTCAGGTGGCGTACGTGCGCCTGGGTGACGACCTCGTCGGGGAACAGCCCGGCCGCGCCCTTGAGGAGTTCAGCGGTACTCACTTGGTGCCTCCGTCGAAGTGCGGGTTCTCCCAGACGACCGATGCGCCCATGCCGAAGCCGACGCACATGGTGGTCAGTCCGTAGCGGACGTGCGGCTGCTCCTCGAACTGGCGGGCCAACTGGGTCATCAGCCGGACGCCGGAGGAGGCCAGCGGGTGGCCGTACGCGATGGCCCCGCCGTACTGGTTGACGCGCGGATCGTCGTCGGCGATGCCGTAGTGCTCCAGGAAGGCGAGCACCTGGACGGCGAACGCCTCGTTGATCTCGAACAGGCCGATGTCCTCGATCGACAGACCGGCCTTGGCGAGGGCCTTCTCGGTCGACGGGATCGGGCCGTACCCCATGACCTCGGGCTCGACACCGGCGTAGCCGAAGGAGACGAGTCGCATCCGGACCGGGAGGCCGTTCTCGCGGGCGAACTCCTCGGACGCGATCAGGGAGGCGGTTGCGCCGTCGTTGAGACCGGCCGCGTTGCCCGCGGTGACCCGGCCGTGCGGGCGGAACGGGGTCTTCAGACCGGCGAGGTTCGCCAGCGTGGTGCCGGGACGCATCGGCTCGTCCTCGGTCGCCAGGCCCCAGCCGGTCTCGCCGGTCTCCGGGGTGGTGCGGCGGACCGAGATCGGCACCAGGTCCTGCTGGATCGCGCCGTTGGCGTACGCCTTGGCCGCCTTCTCCTGCGAGCGCACGGCGTATTCGTCGGCGCGCAGCTTGGTGATGGCGGGATAGCGGTCGTGCAGGTTCTCCGCCGTCATGCCCATGAAGAGGGCGGACTCGTCCACCAGCTTCTCGCTCACGAAGCGGGGGTTGGGGTCGACGCCCTCGCCCATCGGGTGGCGGCCCATGTGCTCGACGCCACCGGCCACGACGACGTCGTACGCGCCGAAGGCGATGGAGCCCGCGGTGGTGGTGACGGCGGTCATCGCGCCCGCGCACATCCGGTCGATCGAGTAACCGGGGACCGACTGCGGCAGCCCGGCGAGGATGCCGGCCGTCCGGCCCAGGGTCAGGCCCTGGTCGCCGATCTGGGTGGTGGCGGCGATGGCCACCTCGTCGATCCGGGCGGGGTCGAGCCCGGGGTTGCGGCGCAGCAGCTCCCGGATGGCCTTGACGACGAGATCGTCGGCCCGGGTCTCGTGGTAGATGCCCTTCGGGCCCGCCTTGCCGAACGGGGTGCGGACGCCGTCGACGAAGACGACGTCCCTGACGGTACGAGGCACGATGGCTCTCCTCCAGGGTGCTGGGTGGCACTGCTGCGGGGCGCGCCGCTAAGCGCGCGCTCGCCACCCATGCTACTTGCGGGTAACCATCGTGCCCAGCCCCGGGGCGGGGAGCGGTGAAGGTCACATGTGGTCTTCACCGCGCACTCCCCGGATGGCGTTGCTCAGACGGTGACGACCTGGACGTCCTCGGCCTGGGGGCCCTTCAGGCCCGCGGCCGGGGCGTAGGAGACCTTGTCGCCCTCGCTGAGGGATTTGAAGCCGCTCCCCGCGATGGCCCGGAAGTGGACGAAGACATCCGCCGAACCGCTGTCGGGGCTGATGAAGCCGAAGCCCTTGGCGTCGTTGAACCACTTCACCGTGCCGATTTCCCGTTCACTCACACTCATGCCGACTCCCTGGGGGTGCGATCCGTGAGGGCCACCACGGCCACCACTGAAGTGATCATCCCCCCATCGCAACGGTGAGTGCGCAACCTGGCGCGGAACGTCACCGGCATGGGTGCGGACGAGGTACGGGGCGGAGGGTGCGCGCTAGTCCGCCGGAGCAGGGCCAGGGCGGAGCCCGGGGGGCCGCGGGCGGCGCGGTGAATCCCGGGTCGGACCCACCGCGGCGCGTCGTCCCCAGGCGGGGGAGACGCCCGACCGCCACCGCCGTCCGTCAGGCCGACGCCGCCAGCGCGTCGGCCAGGACCGGCGTCACCAGCTCGATCTGCCACGGGCGCGCCCCCAGCGCCGCCAGCGCCTCCGACACCCCCGCCGCCGACCGGTCGGCGGGCGGCTCCCAGCAGACCCGCCGCACCGTGTCCGGCGTGATCAGATTCTCCTGCGGCAGATTCAACCGCTCGGCGAGCGATGACACCCCGGCCCGAGCGGCCGACAGCCGCGCCGCTGCGACCGGGTCCTTGTCCGCCCACGACCTCGGCGGCGGGGGACCGTTCAGCGGCTGGCCGGGCTGCGGCAGCTCGGTGTCCGGCAGCGACTTCGCCCGGTCCACCGCCGCCTGCCACTGCTCCAGTTGCCGCCGTCCCATCCGGTGGCCGAATCCGGTCAGCGCACTCAGCGCGTTCGCGTTCGCCGGCACCGCCAGGGCGGCCTCGACGATCGCGTGGTCGCTCAGCACCTTGCCCGGCGACACATCGCGCCGCTGCGCGGTCCTGTCCCGGGCCTCCCACAGCTCCCGCACCACCGCCATCTGGCGGCGCCGGCGGACCTTGTGCATCCCCGAGGTGCGCCGCCAGGGCTCCTTGCGCGGGGGAGCGGGCGGGGCGGACGCGATGGCGTCGAACTCCTGACGGGCCCACTCCAGCTTGCCCTGCCCGGCCAGCTCCTCCTCCAGCGCGTCCCGCAGGTCGACCAGCAGCTCCACATCGAGCGCCGCGTAACGCAGCCAGGGCTCGGGCAGCGGACGGGTCGACCAGTCGACGGCGGAGTGACCCTTCTCCAGGGCGTACCCGAGGACCGACTCGACCATGGCGCCGAGTCCGACCCGGGGGAAGCCCGCGAGCCGGCCGGCCAGCTCGGTGTCGAAGAGCCTGGTGGGGATCATGCCTATGTCCCGCAGGCAGGGCAGGTCCTGCGTCGCGGCGTGCAGGATCCATTCGGTGTCGGCCAGCGCCTCGCCCAATCCGGAGAGGTCGGGGCAGCCGATGGGGTCGATGAGGGCGCTGCCGGCGCCCTCGCGGCGGAGCTGTACGAGGTAGGCGCGCTGGCCGTAGCGGTAGCCGGAGGCGCGCTCGGCGTCCACGGCGACGGGGCCCGTCCCGGCGGCGAAGGCGGCGATCACCTCGGCCAGCGCGGCGTCGTCGGCGACCACCTCGGGGATCCCCTCGCGGGGCTCCAGCAACGGAATGGGTGCCTCTTCGGCTGCGACGCCGGCGTCCGGGGGAGCGCCCCCGGCGGTTCGCAGTGCGGTCTCTGCTGCGGTGTCTTGGGCGTCGGTCACGTGTCAAGGGTATCTGTGAACGGAGCGCGCCTGTCGACGGAACGTTCCGTCGACAGGCGCGGGGGAGTCGGGAAGGGGTCAGTGAATGATGCCGGTGCGCAGGGCGACCGCGACCATACCGGCCCGGTCACCTGTGCCGAGCTTGCGCGCGATACGGGCGAGATGGCTCTTGACGGTCAGGGCGGACAGGCCCATCGAGACGCCGATGGCCTTGTTGGACTGGCCCTCGGCGACCAGCCGGAGCACCTCGACCTCACGGCCGGAGAGCTCGCGGTAGCCGCCCGGGTGGCTCGGAGCACCCGGGGGGCGGCGGTGGCCGAGGCGGGCCGCCGCGGCGCCGATGGGGGCGGCGCCGGGACGGATCGGGTGCCCGATGTTCGTACGGGTACCGGTGACGACATAGCCCTTGACGCCGCCCGCGAGTGCATTGCGGACGGCGCCGATGTCATCGGCCGCGGACAGGGCGAGGCCGTTGGGCCACCCCGCGGCGCGAGTCTCGGACAGGAGGGTGAGCCCGGAACCGTCGGGCAGATGGACGTCGGCTACGCAGATGTCGCGCGGGTTGCCGACGCGGGGACGAGCCTCCGCGATGGACGACGCCTCGATCACGTCGCGCACTCCGAGAGCCCACAGATGGCGGGTCACGGTGGAGCGGACGCGCGGGTCGGCCACGACGACCATGGCCGTCGGCTTGTTCGGGCGGTAGGCGACCAGGCTTGCGGGCTGCTCAAGAAGAACGGACACCAGGCCTCCTGGGGAAGGATGACGGGACGGGCCGGCTCGGGATGACGCCGGGGCGAACCATGCAGTGCGGGTCACTGACCTCTTCGGCACCGAACCCGTTCGCCTTTAGAGAATGATCACGATTCAGTGAGTAACAATTTGGTGCAATTCGGACGGGTGATCGATCATCCTACGAACGAGCTGACGCTGTGTTACGAATGGGGCTATCGCTGATGAGGGGGTTGGCCGGCAGGGAAGGCCCCCCCGTCCGGGGATGGTCCGGGGAGGGAGGCACCCCCCGGACGGGGGGAGCGGAGCCCGTACGGCACGGTTCACACGCCAGTCTCCCGGTCCGCGACCGCCCCACACCCCCGGTACCTCATGCGACGGGTCACCGGTGCTGCGGATCCCGCCGCTGCGGAAGCGTCACCACACCCGCCCCGCCGTCCGGTGAACCGGCCGGCGACGGTGGCAGTCCCGCGATCTGACAGAGCAGATCGCACCAGGCCGCGAGGTGTGCGGCCGTGTCCGGCACCCCGCCGGCGTCCTCCCTCGGCGTCCACGACGCCCGGATCTCGATCTGGGTCGCCGGCAGCCGCTCCGCGAGTCCACCGAAATAGTGAGACCCCGCGCGGGTGACGGTGCCACTCGGCTCCCCGTACGCCAGCCCCCGCGCCTCCAGCGCGCCCGTCAGCCAGGACCAGGACACCTCGGGCAACAGCGGATCGGCCGCCATCTCCGGCTCCAGCTCCGCGCGCACCAGCGTCACCAGCCGGAAGGTGCCCTGCCAGGCGTCATGACCGGCCGGATCGTGCAGCAGCACCAGCCGCCCGTCCGCCAGATCCTCGTCACCGTCCACGACCGCGGCCTCCAGGGCGTACGAGTACGGCGCGAGCCGCTGCGGTGGCCGCGCCGGATCCACCTCCAGCTCGGGGCGGAGCCCGGCCCCGCGCAGCGCGTCGACCGCGAGCCGGAAGGCCCGTGGGACGGCCTGGTGCTCCGGGCTCTCCGCGCCGTCCGTGGAACCGGCACTGTCAGAATGATCCGGATGATCGGAAGAATGTCCCTGAGCCGCAGCCATGCGGGGAAGAGTAGGCGGAACGGGGCCTTCGCGCAGGGAAGGACACCCGGGGCGGGGCAGCCACTTCCGCGGGCCGTGCGAAGATTTGGGTCGTGAGCGTCAACGACCGCCCCTCGGGCCAGCAGCCGACTCCGTACGACTCCGCCTTCCTCAAGGCATGCCGGCGGGAGCCGGTACCGCACACCCCGGTCTGGTTCATGCGACAGGCGGGGCGCTCACTGCCCGAGTACCTGAAGGTGCGCGAAGGCATTCCGATGCTGGAGTCGTGCATGCGGCCCGAGCTGGTCAAGGAGATCACCCTCCAGCCCGTACGACGGCACGACGTCGACGCCGCGATCTACTTCAGCGACATCGTGGTCCCGCTCAAGGCCATCGGACTCGACCTCGACATCAAGCCCGGCGTCGGGCCGGTCGTCGCCGAACCGATCCGCACCCGCGCGGACCTGGCCCGGCTGCGCGACCTCACCCCCGACGACGTCTGGTACGTCACCGAGGCCATCGGGCTGCTCACCGCCGAACTGGGCGCCACCCCGCTGATCGGCTTCGCGGGCGCGCCCTTCACCCTCGCCAGCTATCTCGTGGAGGGCGGCCCCTCCCGCAACCACGAGCACACCAAGGCGATGATGTACGGGGACCCCCAGCTCTGGGCGGACCTCCTGGACCGGCTCGCCGACATCACCGGCACCTTCCTGAAGGTCCAGATCGAGGCCGGCGCGAGCGCCGTCCAGCTCTTCGACTCCTGGGTGGGCGCCCTCGCCCCCGCCGACTACCGCCACTCGGTACTGCCCGCCTCCGCGAAGGTGTTCGACGCCGTCGCGTCCTACGAGGTGCCGCGCATCCACTTCGGCGTCGGCACTGGCGAACTGCTCGGCCTGCTCGGCGAGGCGGGCGCCGATGTCGTCGGCGTCGACTGGCGCGTCCCGCTGGACGAAGCGGCCCGCCGGGTGGGCCCCGGCAAGGCGCTCCAAGGCAATCTGGACCCGGCCGTGCTCTTCGCCGGGCCGGCGGCCGTGGAGACCAAGGCCCGCGAGGTCCTGGACGCGGCGGCGGACCTCGAAGGCCACATCTTCAACCTGGGCCACGGCGTCCTCCCGACGATGGACCCGGACGCGCTGACCCGCCTGGTCGCGTTCGTCCACGAGAACACCCGCCGCTAGGGAGTCCCCGCAGAGCCCCGTCCGCCGCGCCCCCGCACGAGGGGGCCGGCACCGTCCGGAGGTGGGCGTGTTCGACAGCGTACGCACCGTGATGACCTTCGCCCCGGACCCCGAGGCGTCCGCCCGCTGGTGGGGTGAGCTGCTGGACGCCCCCGTACGGCTCGACATCGGCGACACCGGAGCCGTCTACGCGTGGGTGGAGGTCGCGGGCGTCGAGCTGGGCTTCCACCCGGTGGACGACGAGCGCAATCCTCGTGGCGGCAGCCCGGTCGTCTACTGGGGAGTGGACGATGTCGACCGGGCCCGTGAGCGACTGCTCGTCGCCGGCTGCGAGCACCACCGCGGCCCGCTGACGATCGAGCCGGGCCGGCGGATCGCCCAGCTGCGCGACCCGTTCGGGACCGTCGTCGGCATCGAGGGCCGGTAGGCCCTGTCCGGACCGGCAGGGGGGACGATTCAGTCCTGCCGGACCGCCGCGACCACCTTCCGCGCCGCCACCAGGACCGGGTCCCACACCGGTGAGAACGGCGGCGCGTAACCCAGGTCCAGCGTGGTCATCTGTTCCGCCGTCATACCCGCCGTCAGGGCGACCGCCGCGATGTCCACCCGCTTGCCCGCCCCCTCCCGGCCCACGATCTGCACGCCCAGCAGCCGACCGGTACGCCGCTCCGCGAGCATCTTGACCGTCATCGGGGACGCGTCCGGGTAGTAGCCGGCCCGGCTGGTGGACTCGATCGTGGCAGTGACGTACTGGAGGCCGACCGCAGCCGCGTCCTTCTCGCGCAGACCGGTCCGGGCGATCTCCAGGTAGCAGACCTTGCTCACCGCCGTACCGACGACGCCGGGGAAGGTGCCGTACCCGCCGCCCACATTGGCGCCGATGACCTGACCGTGCTTGTTGGCGTGGGTACCCAGCGGGATATGGCGCTCCCGCCCCGAGACCAGGTCGAGGACCTCGACGCAGTCGCCGCCCGCCCAGACGTTCTCCTGGCCGCGGACCCGCATCGACAGATCCGTGAGCAGGCCCCCGGACACCCCCACGGGCAGTCCGGCCGCCCGGGCCAGCGATGTCTCCGGTGCCACGCCCATGCCCAGGACCACCACGTCCGCCGGGTACTCGGCCTCCTCGGTCGCCACCGCGCGGACCCGGCCGTCGGCCCCGGTGCGGACGGCCGTGACCTCGGCCCCGTTGACCGTGGTGATGCCGAGGCCGTCCATCGCCGTGTGGACCAGCCGGCCCATATCCGGGTCGAGGGTCGCCATCGGCTGCTCGCCCCGGTTGAGCACGGTCACCTCGAAGCCCCGGTTGAGCAGGGCCTCCGCCATCTCGACGCCGATGTAACCCGCGCCGACCACCACCGCACGCCGGCCCGTCACCCCGGTCAGCGTGTCCAGCAGGGCCTGGCCGTCATCGAGGGTCTGCACCCCATGGACGCCGGGCGCGTCGATGCCCGGCAACGGCGGGCGGACCGGGCGGGCGCCGGTCGCGATCACCAGCTTGTCGAAACCCGTCCACCCCTCGTCGCCGGTCTCCAGGTCGCGGGCGCGCACCCGCCCGCCCGGCAGATCCACCTCGGTGACCTCGGTACGGATCCGCAGATCGATCGCGCGCTCACGGTGCTCCTCGGGCGTACGGGCGATCAGCTCGTCCCGGTCGCCGACCTGCCCGCCGACCCAGTACGGAATCCCGCACGCCGAGTACGAGCTGAAGTGGCCGCGTTCGAACGCGACGATCTCCAGCTCGTCCGGGCCCTTGAGCCTGCGCGCCTGCGACGCGGCGGACATGCCCGCCGCGTCGCCCCCGATGACCACCAGTCGTTCCGCTGTCATGGGGCCACGCTATCGGGACCCCTCAGTCCCGCTCAGGGGCGGGCGCCGTGCCGTACGCGGGCAGCGGCGCCGGCGCCCCGGTGACCGCGGTCCGCCGCTTCGACAGCCGGGGCCGCACCAGCCACCGCCAGACCGCGTAGAACACCGCCAGCACCGCCGCGAACGGGGCCACCGCGCCGATCACCACCCCGATCCACCGCACCGTGGTCCCCAGCGCGTCCCAACCGCCACCGAGCGCGTCCAGGAAGGCCGGGTCATCGTCGGCCGGCTCCTTCCGTTCCTTCCCCGCCGCCTCCGACAGCGTCAGGGTGATCGTCGACAGGGTCGTCCGGTCCTTCAACGACGCCCGCTGCGCCAGCAGCGACTCCAGCTCCGCCTGGCGGCTGCTGAGCTGACCCTCCAGCGTCACCACATCGGCGAGCTTCTCCGCCCGGTCCATCAGCGCCCGCACCCGGACCACGCTCGCCCGCTGGGTGGCGATCCGGCTCTCCACGTCCACCACCTGATCGGTGACGTCCTTGGCGTCCGCGCGGCGGGCGAGCAGCTTCCCCGCCCCCTCCAACTCCGCCAGCACCGCGTCGTACCGCTCCTGGGGCACCCGCAGCACCACCCGGGAGGTGATGCCGGAGTCCGAGTCGAGCCGCTCGGTGGTCTCGTCGGCGATATGGCCGCCCGCGCCCTCGGCCGCCCGGCGCGCCACCACCAGGGTCTTCGCCACGTCCTTGACCCGTACCTCCAGTTCGGCGGTGCGGATGATGTGCGTCGGCGCCAGCCTGACACTCCGCTTCGCGGGTTTCGCCTTCTCCCCCTCGGGCACGGTGCTCCCGGCCGCCCGCCCGTCGTCCGGGTGGCTCGAATCGGCCTTCGCCGCCGCCCCCTCCGCCTTCTCCGAACCCCCGTCGCCACCCGCACTGCATCCGGTCACGGCGAGCGCCGCGGTCAGTATCACTACGGAAAAGGCGTGTCGAACACGCATGTCGGCCCCCCAGGGCGGTCGTTCCGATGTCTCCGATTCGACGGCGCGTCCCCGGACCGGGTTGCCGATTCCCGGTCCCGAACCGATCACGGTCAGGACTCGGAACGGCGTGCGGATGCCGTACGCCCGTACGAGACGGTCCCAGCGGCCCCGAGCCCTCCCGAATCGGTCCCGTGTCCGTTTGAGACAGTGGGGGACATGCAGCCTTCGCAGCGTCCGGGCACCGTCACACCCGCGCGACCCACCCCGCCGGGACCCGGCCACACCGTCGTCATCGGGGGCGGTATCGCCGGCCTCGCCGCCGCCCACCGGCTCGTCACGGCCGGCCTCCGGGTCACCCTCGTCGAGGCCGGCGAACGACTCGGCGGCAAGCTGTACACCGGGGAGATCGAAGGGCTGCCCGTCGACCTCGGCGCCGAATCGATGCTCGCCCGCCGCCCGGAGGCGATCGAACTGGCCCGCGCCGTCGGACTCGGCGACCGGCTCCAGCCGCCCGCCACCGCCACCGCGTCCGTCTGGAGCCGTCGCGAGCTGCGCCCGATGCCCCAGGGGCATGTGATGGGCGTCCCCGGTACCCCCGATGCGCTCGCCGGGCTCCTCTCCCCGGAGGGCGTCGCCCGCGTCGCCCGGGAACCCGAACTGGACCCCGTCGACCTCGGAGACGACATCGCCGTCGGCGCGTACGTCGCCGACCGCCTCGGCCGTGAGGTCGTCGACCGGCTGGTGGAACCGCTGCTCGGCGGGGTGTACGCGGGCGACGCCTACCGCATCTCGATGCGCGCCGCCGTCCCGCAGCTCTTCGAGGCCGCCCAGACCCACGGCTCCCTGCTCGCCGGCGTACGGGAGATCCAGCGGCGCGCCCAGGAGCAGCGTCGGACCGGCCCGGTCTTCCTGGGCATCGACGGCGGTGTCGGCACCCTGCCGGGCGCGGTCGCCGACGCCGTACGCGCCGGTGGCGGCGACATCCGCACCGGGACACCCGTCGCCGGACTGAGCCGCACCGCCGCCGGCTGGCGGCTCCGGCTCGGCGCCCCGTCGGCCGGCACCATCGAAGCCGACGCCGTGATCGTCGCCACCCCGGCCGGGGTCGCCGCCCGGCTGCTCGCCGCCGAGGCCCCGACCGCCGCCGCCGACCTCGGGCTGATCGAGTACGCCTCCATGGCCCTGGTCACCCTCGCCTTCCGACGCGCCGATCTGACCGGACTGCCGGCCGGCAGCGGCTTCCTCGTCCCGCCCGTCGACGGCCACACGATCAAGGCGTCCACCTTCTCCAGCCAGAAGTGGGACTGGGTGGGCCGGGGCTCGTCCGAACTCTTCCTGCTGCGGACCTCCATCGGCCGGTACGGGGAGGAGGAGCAGCTCCGGCGCGACGACACCGATCTCGTCGGCGTCTCCCGCCACGATCTCGCCGCCGCGACCGGCATCACCGCCCGGCCGGTCGCCACCGAGGTCACCCGCTGGCACGGCGGGCTGCCCCAGTACCCGGTCGGCCATCTCGCCCGCGTCGCCCGGATCCGCGCCGAGCTGGCGAGCCTTCCCGGCCTGCGGATCTGCGGGGCCGCGTACGACGGGGTCGGCATCCCCGCCTGCATCGCCGACGGACGGCGCGCGGCGGAAGAGATCCTTGCCACGCCGACCCTGGCGCGGGGCACTGATCGCGACGCGGGACAATAGCGTCATGAGTGCGCCCGAAAAGATCCCGAACGCAGGCAAGAAGGCCAAGGACCTCAATGAGGTCATCCGGTACACGCTGTGGTCCGTCTTCAAGCTGCGCGATGTACTGCCCGACGACCGCTCCGGCTACGCCGACGAGGTCCAGGAGCTGTTCGACCAGCTCGCCGCGAAGGACGTCACCGTGCGGGGCACGTACGACCTCTCGGGGCTGCGCGCCGACGCCGATCTCATGATCTGGTGGCACGCCGAGACCGCGGACGAACTCCAGGAGGCGTACAACCTCTTCCGCCGCACCCGGCTCGGCCGCGCGCTGGAGCCGGTCTGGTCGAACATGGCGCTGCACCGCCCCGCCGAGTTCAACAAGTCGCACATCCCGGCCTTCCTGGCCGACGAGACGGCGCGCGACTACATCAGCGTCTACCCGTTCGTGCGCTCGTACGACTGGTACCTGCTGCCCGACGAGGACCGTCGTCGGATGCTCGCCGACCACGGGAAGATGGCCCGCGGTTACCCCGATGTGCGCGCCAACACCGTGGCCTCGTTCTCGCTCGGCGACTACGAGTGGATCCTCGCGTTCGAGGCGGACGAACTCCACCGCATCGTGGACCTGATGCGTCATCTGCGTGCCTCCGAAGCCCGGCTGCACGTCCGCGAAGAGGTCCCGTTCTACACCGGCCGCCGCAGGTCGGTCGCGGAACTGGTGGCCGGGCTCGCCTGAGCCCGTCCCTCCAGCCGGGGAGGCGCCCCGAGTCCGCCGCCGAACTGGTGACCGGTCTCGGACAAGGCCCGCCCCGCAGCCCCTCACGCCCGTACAGTCCCAGGTGTGACACGGGGCTTACGGCTGCCGCACAGGGCTGTCGCGTCCGGCACCCCGTCCCGTACGGGGCCCCCGGCCGCACAGACGAAGGCCGGGGCCGCACTCCAGCGGTCCCCGGCCTCTCAGACCCGGAAGGTCAGACGGTGTTGGGCAGCTTCGGCTGCACCGACCGCCGCTCCAGCGACACCGGGTCCGGCTCCGGGTGCGGCGCGCACGACGCGCGCCGCACCGGCGTCTCACCCCGCAGCAGGTAGTTCTCCATATGGGCGTTGACACAGTCATTGCCGCCCCCGCCGATACCGTGCGTACCGGCGCCCTCCTCGGTGATCAGCACCGCGCCCTTCAGCCGCCGGGCCAACTCCCTTGCCCCCGCGTACGGTGTCGCCGCATCCCGCTCGGCGGCCAGGATCAGCACCGGCGGCAGCGCCCCCCGCTTCGTCCGGACCTCCAACGGCGCCTGCCGCGGCGCCGTCCAGAACGCGCACGGCAGGTTCATCCACACGTTGTCCCAGGTCTCGAACGGCGCCCTGCGGGCGAGCGCCGTGTTGTCCCGGTCCCAGACGGCGAAGTCGGTCGGCCAGGGCGCGTCATTGCACTCGACCGCCGTGTACACGGCCGTGCCGTTCTCCGCGCCCGCGTCCGAACCCGGCCGGGGCGCGGCCTGGGCGATCAGCGGCTTCTCGTTGCCCCGCAGATACTCCGACAGGGCGGTCGCCCGCGGCACCCAGTAGTCGTCGTAGTACGCGGCCCCGAGAAACGCCGACTGGAGCTGGCCGGGGCCGACCTTCCCGCCCGCCGGCCTCGCCGCGAGCCGGACCCGCGCCTCCTCGAAACTCCCCGCCACCGCCTCCGGAGTGGCACCGAGCCCGTAGGTGCCGTCGTGCTTGGCGACCCAGGCGCGGAAGTCCGCCCAACGGCCCTCGAACGCCAACGACTGATCGAGGTTGCTCCGGTACCAGATCTTGTCGCGCGCCGGATTGACCGCCGAATCGAAGACCATCCGGCGCACGTGGGACGGGAAGAGCGTCGCGTACAGGGCACCGAAGTAGGTGCCGTACGAGGCCCCCATGAACGTCAACCGCTCCTCGCCGAGCGCCGCGCGCAACACATCGAGGTCACGGGCGTTGTTGAGCGAGGTGTAGTGCCGCAGCGCCGGCCCCGAACGGCGGGCACAGCCCTCCGCGTACGCCCGCGCCTCTTCGATCCGCGCCGCCTTCTCGGCGGTGGTGGGGTGCGTCGGCGCCAGAGTCGGCGCCTTGACGAAACCCTTCGGGTCGGCGCAGGAGATCGGCGCCGAACGCCCCACGCCACGGGGGGCGTAGCCCACGATGTCGTACGCGCGGGCGATCCGCTCCCACTCCGGGAGCTGGCCGGCCAGCGGGAAGTACATACTGGAGGCGCCGGGGCCACCGGGGTTGTAGACGAAGGCCCCCTGGTAGTCGGCGGGTTCACCGGTCGCCCGGATACGGCTCACGGTCAGCCGGATCTGCCGTCCCGACGGGTCCGCGTAGTCCAGCGGGACGGTGACCGTGCCGCACGACACCGAAGCCGGCAGGCGCTCGACCGCCGGGCAGACACCGAAGTCGATGCCGGCCGCCGCCGCGCGGCCGGCCGCGACCGCCGTGCCCCGCGACTCGGCATCCGCGACCGTGGCACCTCCGGCCGGGGCGACGGCCAGCGCGGTCGCGATCAGGGAACCCACTCCCACCGGCACCCCGTACTTCGCCGCTGCTCTCATCGCGTTCCCTTCGTGCCGACGGCATAGAGCCGCAAGCATTCGCGGGGGCGTATGCGGTGTAAAGCACCATGGGGGAGTGTCGGGGCTCGCTCATGTTTTTGGGGCTCGGTTCGCCTCCGGGGCGCACCTTTCTTTTTAGGGCTCGGTTCGCCTCCGAGGCGCTTTAAGCGTGCGCCGACGGTCGATCGTGCTCGATCCCTCGTTCCTCGGGACCTCCGCGCGTTCTCCCTTTCGACACCCGCGCGCCCCTTCGGCTCACTCGCCGGAGGGTGCCAGGGCCTCCCTGACGTGGGCTTCTGCTCACTCGCCGGGGGCAAGACCCTCCCTGGCCCGGCACTCGGCTCGCTCGGCGAGGGTGTGTCGGGCCCTCCCGTGCGCTGCTCGCGCAGCCGGAGCAACTCCGGTGCGGCCGGGTGGGCGTGTGATCGCGGGCGGGAGGGCCGCTCAGGTCGTCTCCGGTCAGCAGCCGCCGCCTCCGCAGCCGCCCCCGCCACCTCCGCCGCAACTGGAGCCGCCCCCGCCCCCACCGCAGCTCGAACCGCCGCCCCCGCCGCAACTGGAGCCGCCCCCGCCGCCCCCGCAGCTCGAACCGCCGCCGCTGCCACCGGAGCCGCTTCCGCTACCGCCCCAATTGCTGCTGGAACCGCACCAGATGGCCGTTCCACCGTCCGAGCCCGACGAGGCGGCGATATAGATGAAGGGCGCCGTCGCCGCGACCAGTACCGGCCGGAGCGCGGCGTCCGATGCCGCGCGCGGACCCTTCGCCGCGACCAGCGCCTCCGGGGCGCCCTGGAGGACGGCCGGGGTCGCCCAGGCGCGCAGGGCCCGTCGGCCGGAGGTCGTGATGCGACGGGTGGCACGCGTGTGGACCAGGAATCCGGTCCAGCCGCTCGCCACCAGCGCGGGCAGGATCAGGAAGATGAACGGCACTCCGAACCGGGGCCAGTCCAGCACCTCGCTCAGCACGGTGGGGGGGATGGAGAGGGGCAGCGCGATGATGGAGAAGACGCCCTGCAACAGTCCCCGGTCGGCCAACCGGGCCCGTGACCCCCCGGGCAGGAGCAGCCCACGGGCCGCCAGCGCGTCGCCGATGTCCTGCACGACGCTCGTACGCATCACCTCGTTGCGCAACATGCTGAGCGAGCCGTTCGGTGCCGCCGCCAGCGCGCGGAGCACCTCGGTCTCCACCGGATGTCTATCGGCGGGCGCCGCCCCGTGGTCCTGCCGCGCGGCGACGACGCCAGGGCCGCCGATCCGCAGCACATCCGCCTTGTGCAGCGCGGTGACAGCGGTGTCCACGACCCGGCCGGGGCCCCCGGCGAGGAAGGCCGCCTCATACATGCTGTGCAGCCCGGCGGTCCGGTGCCCCGATGAGCGGTGGCGCCGGTATGCGGTCTCCTCCCGGTACAGCCGGACGGAGAGGGCAATCGCGACGAGATAGACGAGGACGGTGAGTACGGACATGGGCATGGTGTACCTCCGTACGGACGCGGGCCGAGCGGCCCGGGTGATGGTGATGTCAGGTGCCGGTGCGCCCGAGGGGGAGCCGTCCGGATCGGATGGGGCAGGCTCGTGTGGCGTCGGCTGTGGCGCGCGCGGCGGTGGGTGCGTGGTTGCCGTGCGCGTGGTGGGGCGGGGGCGCCGGGAGGCGAACGGCCGCGGGGCGGTGGCCGGGTGTCCCGGTGTGGTCTCTGGTGCCGTGCCGGTCAGTGCCGGCGCTGTCCGGGTGCGGCTCCCGGTGCGATACGGATCAGTCGCGGCGCCGGCCGGGCGCGGTGCCGGTCAGCCGCAGCCGCCACAACCGCCGCAGCCCCCGTCTCCGCCACCTCCGTCCCCGTCGCCGGAATCGGCGCCCGCGCCGCCGTGCGTCGCGGCCGGTGCCACCACCGCCACGGCCAGCAGCATCGCGAGAGTGGGCGACGACGCCCCCTGGGGTCCCTGGAGCGCCACCCGCCACGCCGGGGACGGTTGCCCGGCCCGCTCCTTCCGGTACCGGCGCAGCACGCTCTCCCCGGGCGGGCTGATCCGGCGCTGGGAGAGGCGGCCGATGCGGAAGCCGATCAGCGTGCCCACCACGAGCGCGGGTACGACGATCTTGATGAGCGGTTCGGCCGCCCGGCCCTCCACCCCGCCCAGGAGGATGACGGCGAGGGCGGCGATCAGTGCCAGCAGACAGAGCACCCCCTGTGTCGTGGCCCACGTCACCAGCGTCCCCCGGGCCGGTCCTGGCCGTACCAACAGCCCACGGGTGGCGAGTCGGTCCCCCACTGCCTGGACCGCGCCGCTGTGGCTCAGCCGGTGACGGAGATCGTTGAGCCGGGTCCAGCCGTCCTCCAGCCGTTTCACGACCGCGCGCTCCACCTGGTCGCCGGCCTCAGGGCGGTTGAGGGAGACGATGCCGGGCCCGCCGATCGCCAACCGGCCGTCCGCGTGCATGGCGCTGATGGCGGCGTCCACGACCCGGACGGGGCCGCCGCTGAGATAGGCGACCGAGTACGCGTCGTAGTCGCGGTCGACATCGGGCGGCAGGTGGTCGCGGCGGGTGGTGAACTGCCGCAGGACCAGGGTGGCCGATGAGACCGCCACGACGGCGGCGACGAGGACGGCGGCTATGACCACGGGACTACCTCCTGGTGAGCGCCGCGCGGGCGGCACGCGCTATGCGGATGGCGCGCCGGGGCGGCCGGGGCGCCACCCGCTCCTCCCACCAGCGGGTGAGTAGTCGGCGGGCCCGGTCGTCGGCGGGCCGGCCGGCGATGAGCAGATGCTCCGCGAAGTCCAGCGCGTCACGACGGTAGCCGGACCGCATGGGGCGCGTCCTGGAGTACGCGAGGAAGGTGGCCCGGTAGCGGTCGCCGAGGATTTCGGGCAGCTCGGGCGCGACCTTGGCGACCACATCGGCCCGCTTGGCGGCCAGCGCCCGGCTCTGCACGCGGAGTCGGCGGGAGTCGAAGCCCTCGGGGGCGGGGGTGCCCGCGACGAGGGCGGAGAGCAGGGCGGTCTGGGCTATCGCGAGCCGCTCCCGGGCGGCGTCACCTCCGTCCCCCGTGCCACCTCCGTCCCCCACGCCCCCTATATCTCTGGTGTCACCCGTGCCACCGGTGGGGGCGCCGACGGGCCCGGTCGATGCGCCGGTGGTCCGCGCCGCGCCCGTGGTGGACGGCGGCCGTCCGGCGGCACCCGGCGAGCCCGCCGCTCCCACCCGTACCGGCTCCGACGCCGGTACGGTCACCCGGACCGACTCCCGCAGGGTCCGCCGGATCGTCTCCAGTTCGGCCGCCAGCTCAGCCGGCGCGGGGAAGTTGTCGTCCCGCTCCAGCAGCACACCGGGCGGCGAGACCCGGGACCGCAGCTCGCGCAGTATCTCCAGGACCGGCTCGGTCACCGGGTGGGCGTGGGTGTCGTGCCAGACCCCGTCGCGTTCGATGCCGCCCGCGACATGGACGTACGCGATGGCCTCCACGGGCAGTTCGTCCAGCGCCGTCGCCGGGTCCTCACCCCGGTTCACCCGGTTCGTATGCAGATTGGCCACGTCGATCAGGAGCCGCACCCCCGTGCGCTCCACCAGCTCGGCCAGGAACTGCCCCTCCGTCAGTTCCTCGCCGGGCCAGGAGATCAGCGCCGCGATGTTCTCCAGCGCGAGCGGCACCGGAAGGAGGTCCTGGGCGATCCGGACGTTCTCGCAGAGCACCGCGAGCGCCTCCCGGGTACGGGGCACGGGCAGCAGATGGCCCGCCTCAAGCCGTGGGGAAGCGGTCAGCTCGCCTCCGGCCCGTACGAAGGCGATGTGCTCCGTCACCAGCGGCGCCCCCAGCACCGCCGCCCGTTCGGCCAGGTCCTTGAGCTTCCGCTCCGACGGCCGGTCGGCACCGCCGAGACCCAGCGAGACGCCGTGCGGGACGATCCGGGTGCCGCGGGCGCGCAGCCGGATCAGCGAGTCCGGCAGATGGTCGTGGCAGAGGTTCTCCGCCACGACCTCGACCCAATCGACGTTCGGCAGCCCCTCCACCGCGTCCGCGATCTCGGGTCGCCAACCGATTCCGATACCGAGTTCCATGTCCCCCTCCTCTGCGGACCGCGCCGTACGGCACTGCCGCGTGCAGCAGTCATGGCCCTGCCAGGCCGCGGCGAATCCAGAAAGGGGGACGTTCAGAGGTTGATTTGAGGTTCCCGGAGTCCGGGTTCGACTCTCCATCGGTGTGCGGAACC
The DNA here is from genome assembly GCF_044333555.1 of Streptomyces sp. NPDC020965. NCBI lineage: Bacteria > Bacillati > Actinomycetota > Actinomycetes > Kitasatosporales > Streptomycetaceae > Streptomyces > Streptomyces sp. NPDC020965. Next base: position 160,454 of record NZ_JBIRRE010000007.1, on the reverse strand, counting down.
GCTCCCGGACGGCCGGATCACGGGCCGGGGCTCAGGGCACGCGGGCGCCTCACCGGGCCGGGTGCCGGAGCGCCGGATGATCCGCGACCACCGTGCAGCTCCCGGGCGCGATCTCGGTGAACCCGGCGTCCCGCACCACCGGCAGCCCGGCGGTCGTGAGCCGCGCCCACTGGTCCGGCTCCGCGGTCCGTACGGTGAGCGGGAACCCCGCCGCCGCCCATGCCGCACGGTCCGCGTCCGACAGCTCCCACCAGGCCAGTTGCGCACCGTGGCCGGCCTGGGCCATCGCCTTCCCCGCCGACATGTCCAGCTCGGGACTGAGCCAGAGCACGGTGCCCGACGGATCGGGCGCGGTGGGCGGCTCGGGGTCGTCCAGGTCCGTCCCCGACACCTGGAGCTTGGCCAGCTCCTTCGGCCAGCCGTCCAGCGGTACCGGCGGGAAGACCCGCACCTCCGCGGTCCCGCCGGTCACGGTGATCCCCGGCAGCGCCGACGCCTTGCGCCACTCGGCGCCCCGCGCCCGCCGCACCACCTTGCGGATCCGGGCGTCCTGCCAGTCCCGCATCGTCTCGGCCCACGGGCCGTCGCCGGTGGACCGCTCGTCGCCGAGGATGGTGAGCACGGCGCGGGCCGCGGCCTCCAGCGCGTCGGTACGGGCCGGGGGCGCGGCCTTCTCGATCCGTACGACCAGGGGCAGCACGAACTGCGGCGCCGCGTCGCGGTCCGTGTCCTGGTGCCGGAAGGGGCTGTCGCCGGGGCCGGGGCCGGGGCCGGGGCCGGGGAGCGGAGGTGCGCCGTTGCCGGCTTCGGTGCCGGGGTGAGGCTCGGAGCCGGTCTCGGGGCGGCGCTCGGAACCGGTTTCGGTGTCGGGGCGGGGAGATTCGCTGGTCACACCGGACAGTGTGCCAGCGGGCCGGGTCATGGGCGGTGCTGGCTTCTTGGCGTAATGGGCCTCTCCGGGTGAGTATGCGTGTCATGAAAAGCGATCTCTTTGCCTCCGAGAACATGGCGCAGCCGGCGACGGTCCCCGGAATGACCCAGCAGAACGCCAAGTCGATCAAGTACGTCGTCAGCGGGGAGATGTACGCCCGGCAGGGCTCGATGATCGCCTTCCGCGGCGACCTCCAGTTCGAGCGCAAGAGCCAGGGCATAGGCGGCATGCTCAAGCGCGCCGTCACCGGTGAGGGCCTGCCCGTGATGGCGGTGCGCGGTCAAGGCGAGGCGTGGTTCGCGCACGAGGCCGCGAACTGTTTCATCATCGACATCGAGCAGGGCGACGCGCTGACCGTCAACGGCCGCAATGTGCTCTGTTTCGACGCCGCCCTCTCGTACGAGATCAAGACGGTGAAGGGCGCCGGCGCGGCCGGTGGCGGCCTCTTCAACAGCGTCTTCACCGGACAGGGCAAGCTCGCCGTCATCTGCGAGGGCAACCCCATCGTGATCCCGGTCACCCCCCAGCAGCCGGTCTGTGTGGACACCGACGCGGTCGTCGGCTGGAGCGCCCACCTGGACACTTCGCTGAACCGCTCGCAGTCCATCGGCTCCATGGTGCGCGGCGGCTCGGGCGAGGCGGTGCAGCTGATGCTCAAGGGCGAGGGCTTCGTGATCGTCCGCCCCAGCGAGCTGGTGCCCCAGAAGGCGAGCTAGTTTCCCTTTGCGGGAGGGCTAACCCGAGCAGGCCGTGCGCTGGGCCTCGTGCCAGGCGCAGACCGGACAGAGGGTGCTGCCCTTGGTGGATTCCGGATACTCGGTCGGTTCCCGACACAGCACACATTCGGCGAAGGGGCCCTCGGCGGCCGCCTTCGCGGGCGTGGGACTCTGCCCCACGCAGTACGGATCGTCCATACGCTGGAGCCTACGCCCGCTCCACGCGGGCCGTCCCTCCCGTGCCGCGCCCCGGCCCCGGGCGCGCTGGTGTCACGGCTCCGTCCCTCGGCGGCCCCGTGCACCCCTCCGGCGAGTGAGCCGGAGGGGTGCACGGGTGCCGAAAGGGAGGGCCGGACGTAACCCGAGCGGTCCCGAGGTACGAGGGACCGAGCTCGATCGACCGTCGGCGCACGCTCACAGCGCCCCGGAGGCGAACCGGGCCCCCCGAAATGCTCAGCTGTTGACGGCGCCCGCGGCGACGACCCTCGCGCCGAGGTCACACCAGGTGGTGGACGTGCCGCCCGATCCCGCCCTGTTGCCGTAGTGGCGGTAGACGGGGTGTCCCGGCTTGTGGCAGTCCACGAAGCCCGTGAAGGAGCCGCCGAAGCACCTGATCGAGGCGCCGTGGTGACCGCCGCTGCCGGTCCGGTAGACCGGTCGCTCGCAGGAGAGCGCCGCGACGGCGGCCGGGGCCGCCGAGGTCCGCGAGGCGGGGGCGGGCGAGGCGGCGTTGGCCGACGATGCCATGCCGATCAGTCCGGTGCCGGCCAGGGCGAGTGACGCGACGACGGCGGCGACGTGGTGGTGAATGCGCATGGTGTTTCCTCCTGTTGATGGTGGTGAGCCCGCGATACGGAGTTCGGTGCGAGCCTCCAAAAATCAGCTACGGGTGCCCACGGTCGGGCTGCATCCATCGCCGGCGCAGATGTTCCAGGAGATGTACTTCCCGTTGGGGATGGAGACGGATCGCCACGTCCGGACCGCGCCGGTGTGCGTGGAGGTGAAGTGCTGGCCGTCGTAGGACCACCGCAGGGTCGCGTTACCGGCCCGGGCCTTCCAGATGCCGATCTTGTTGGTGGCCGCGTTGAAGACGGCCTGTGCGTTTCCGCGCGGGGTCCACAGGTCGACGGCGGTCGGGGCGGCCGCGGATCCGGCCGTCATGGCCGTCGTGGGTGAGTCCGTGGCGGCGGCGTTGGCGTTCACCGTCGTCGCCGCGAGCGACAGGAGCAGACCGGCGGCGGCCGCGGTGGTGGCCGCCCGGCGCACGGTGTGACCGAAGGGGCGGCGCCGTCGCGTGGACGGGGCGCCGGTGAGTGTCCGTGACACGGAAGAACCTCCAGAGTTGTCCGAAGAGTCGGTGGAGGTCCCAACGTGCCTTCTAGGCTGATTGTCCTTCGACGGAAAGTGATGAACGCCCATGTGGGCAACGGACAATCTGGATTGTCCGGCACGGTACGGGGGTCACGAACATGCGCAAGGCAGGCAGACCGCAAGGGCGACTCAAGGGAGAAACCGATGAAGCGAACGCATTGGCCACTTTTGTTCGGGGTGTGACGCGAGGCATCACCGTCCGTGAACTCGCACAGCGCTATCCCCTCGGCAAGACCACCTGGGGCGAGTACCGTTCCGGGGCCCGGGACATCCCGCTGCACTGGCTGGAACGGCTCATCTCCGACCGGGTCACGGACGCGCGGACGCGGCTGACGCTGCTGGAGCGGGCCAGGAATCTGCACGCGCACGCCACCGACGCGGCGCAGGGGGCCCGGCCACGGACCGACGCCCGCTCGGCCGCCCGCGAGATGCTCGACCGGGCGCGGGAGGCGCAGCGGCAGGCGGAGTCGAGTGTGCGGGAGTCCGCGCGGCTGATCGAACTCCTCGCGTCGGTCGCGGATGAGCTGCGCGACCGGTCGGGCACCGGGCCGCCGACCACCACGGGCCGGAGGGTCGGCGATACGGCGGGGCCCGTCGTGCGGGGCGGGTCCGGGGTCGAGCCCGGGGCGCTGGCGGCGGCGGAATGCCTGGCCGGGCTGCGCCAACTGCACCGGACGGCGGGGCAGGTCGCTCGGGCGGCCCGGCACGAACACGAAATCCACCGACTCCTCGCGGCCCGGCAGTGGATCCCGCCCGGTGGCGGGGGCGGCCGGGCGGCGGCGGGGGCCCGGATCGCTCCGTTCGGTGACGTCGATGTCCATCTGCCCGCGCTGTGGCGGGTGGAGGTCGGGATCGCCCGGACGCGTGCGGAGCTGGCGCACCGGGGCCGGGAGGTGGCCCTGCTGCTGGGCGTCGAACCGGCCGTGACCGTACTCAGCCCGGTGCGCGGGGAAGTGGTGGCAGTGGCCCCGGCTGCCCGGCCGTTGGGGGCGATCGTGCCGATCGGTCCCCGCCGCGCGGGCCCGCCGCCTCCGGGCACCTTCCGCCGGGCGGCGCGACGCGGGTTCCGGGCGGCCGGTTTCCTGGCCGCCGCCGCCGCTCTGCTGGCGGTGGGGGTGTTGATCGGTGGTCACCGCGCGCCCGGGTCGGTGGCGGTGACTGCGGTCCCGGACATCGGTCGGCATCCGGATCCGCTCCCCTCCCCGGTGGCGAGCCCGCGTGTGGTCACCACCCCGCCCGGCACGCTGTACGCCATCACTCCCCGGGATCGTGTCGTTCAGCAGTGGGGTGGGCCCGGCCGGGGCTGGACGCGCATGGGCGGTCGGGCGGCGAAGGTCCTCGCCGGCCGGGCCGGGGTGTTCGCCGTCCGCGCCGGTGACCGGAGACTGTTCGGCTATACGGGCACACCCGGGAAGTGGGTGCCCGTCAGTGGACCCGGCGCCGATTTCGTCATGAGCGGCGCCCATCTCTACCGGCTGGCCCCGGACCGGGGTGCCGTTCACCGGTGGGAGGGCGCGGGCGGGTGCTGGACGAAGATCGGTGGCCCGGCCGGACGGCTGTACGGGGGCGGGGCGGGCATGTTCGCCACCAACCCGCAGGACGGGCGGCTCTTCCGCTACGACCCCCGGCGGGACCTCTGGGAGCACATCGGCGGTGAGGGTGCCGACTTCGCCGTCGGCGACCACCATCTGTACGGGCTCTCGCCCGACCGGCGCACGGTCTTCCGGTGGGAGGGGAGGGGGTCCGCGTGGACCCGGATCGGGGGACCCGCGCACCATCTCCACGCGGGTCCGGCCGCGCTGTTCGCCACCAGCGCGGACGGTGACCGCCTGTTGCGGCACACCCGTGCTCCCGCGTCCTGGGCCGACGCCGGTACGGCGGGAGCTGATCTCGCCGTCACTGCCGATCATGTCTTCCGGCTGGCTCCGGACCGGCGGGCGATCCATCGGGCAGCGGGCGACCGGCCCGGCGCGGGGTGGACTCGGATCGGCGGCGCGGCCGTCGCCCTGACGGTCAGCGGATGACCGGCGCCGGCGCGTTGGCGTTGGTCACGGGGGGTTGGCGAGTGAGTCGAAGTCCCGTGCGGGTGCCAAGGGGATGACCAGTCACCCCCTTGGCGAGCGAGCCGAAGGGGCACGCGTCATCAGCTCGGAGACCGTCACCATCCGGTAGCCGCGCCGGCGCAGCTCGGGCACGATCCGCTGGATCGCCCGCTCGGTGACCGGCGCCGCGCTGGTGGTGCAGTGCAGCACCACCAGCGAGCCCGGTCGCACTCCCGCGAGGACCTGTTCGGCGACGGCCTCCGCGTCCGTCGCGAAGGCGTCCCCGCTGACGACGTCCCACTGGATCGCCGTCACCCCGGTCGGAGCGATGGCGCGCAGCGCGGCGGTGTCGTAGCAGCCGCCGGGGAAGCGGAAGTACGGCACCACGCGGCGCACGCCCGCCGTACGGAACGCGGCGAAGGCCCGTTCCACATCGGCGCGCATCGCGTTCGGGGCGACCACCGGGAGGCCGTAGCAGGGGGAGGTGAAGGCGTAGTGGCTGTAGGAGTGGTTGGCGATCTCGAAGAGCGGGTCGTTGCCGATGGCCTTCGCCTGGTCCGGGTACTCCTCGGCCCAGCGGCCGGTCATGAAGATCGTTGAGGGGACCTTCAGCCGCCGCAGGGAGGCGATGAGCCCCGGGTTGTCGAATCGCTCGCCACTGTGCGCGCGGGGGCCCTGATCGGCGGTCATATCCGCGTCGAAGGTGAGGGCGACGGTCTTGGCCGCCGCTTCGGGCCCGGCTGCGGCGCGGTTGACGACCGGGGCCAGGGCGTGGGGCTTCCCGGGCGCAGGACCAGCGAAGGAAGGGCCAGCCGGACCGGGGGAGTGATGGGTGACGGGCCCCCGCTCGGCGCCGCAGCCGATGGCGACGGCGCCCAGGACGGCGACGGCCAGCAGTCTTCTCATGGCAATGATCACCAAAGGAAAATATACGATCATTCCACTAAATAATGGACATATTTTCCGTGTCGGGATCGGGATGTCGACGCGATGTGGTGATGCCTCAGGCCGGGGCCCTGCCCGCGGTGAGTCCTACGGGCTCAAGATCCGGCGAGTGCCCGCTGGTCCGCTGAGTCCAGCACCTCGGTCAGTGCGTTCAGCTCGTCCCGCAGCGCCCGGATGCGCTCCAGCGGCAGGCCCGTCGCCGCCGTGATCCGCTTCGGGACCTCCAGCGCCCGCATCCGCAGCGCCGCGCCCTCCTCGGTGGGTCGGGCGGTCACCGAGCGCTCGTCCTCCAGGCTGCGTCGGCGCTCCACGTACCCCGCCGACTCCAGTCGCTTGAGCAGCGGTGACAGGGTGCCCGAGTCCAGGCGCAGATGGTCGCCGATCCGCTTGACCGGCAGTTCGCCGTGCTCCCAGAGCACCAGCATCACCAGATACTGCGGATAGGTCAGTCCCAGATCCTTCAGTGCGGTCCGATAGACGCCGTTGAACGCCCGGGACGCGGCGTGCAGCGAGAAGCAGATCTGCTGGTCCAGGCGGAGGTACCGCTCGGTCGGCGCCTCGGTCGGCATGGGCTGCTCTTCCATGGGTTCATCGTACCCGCGCATCATTTAGTTGTGCACAACTGAATTGCGTGCTTGACTGAATCCGCCGAGGGGCTCACCCCGGAGCAAAGACCGAAGAATCACCGCGCAGCATCATGAAGAGGGGTACGTCTCATGGACGCGATCTACACCGCCGTCGCCACCGCCAATGGCCGTGAGGGCCGGGCCGTCAGCTCCGACGGTCAGGTCGATCTGCCGCTGGCCTTCCCCGCGGCCCTCGGTGGTGACGGTCGGGGCACCAACCCCGAGCAGCTCTTCGCCGCCGGTTATGCCGCCTGCTTCGCCAGTGCGCTGGGTGCCGTCGGCCGGCAGGAGAAGATCGACGTCAAGGACGTTTCGGTGACCGCCGAGGTCTCCATCGGCAAGGAGGAGGACGGTGGCTTCGGCCTCGCCGTGGTCCTGCGGGTGGAGCTGCCCGACCACCTCCAGGGTGAGGCGGGCGACGCCCTCCTGAAGAAGGCGCACGCCACCTGCCCGTACTCCAAGGCGACGCGCGGCAACATCGCGGTCGAGGTGGTCGCCGAGTAACCGAATGGGTGCAATGCCCAGCGGCCGTGGTGGCGGCCCAGCGGCCAGCACCCAGCGGTCGGACAGTCGCACAATCGAATACGCGAAGAAGCGCACGGCGCCTGGTCCGACGGACGGGCGGCCGCGCGACGGAACGGCCGTCAGGGGTGATCCCCTGGCGGCCGTTCCGTCGCGCGGCTTCAGCTCCGGGGTGTCGCTCCGACGAGCCGGCCGAGATGCACGGCGGCGTCCCGTAGCGGTGTGTCGTCGCCCGTCACCCGGCTCAACAGCTCGGCCCCCTCCAGCAGGCTGATGACCGTCCCGGCGAGGGACCGGGCCGCCGACGGGTCGATGCCGCTGTCTTCGAGCTTGACCGTGACGAGACCCTGCCAGTGCACGAGCGCCGTGGTGGCGGCCTCCTGGAGCCCGGGCACCCGGCCGATGGTCTCCAGCGCGGTGACCGCGATGGGGCAGCCGTCGCTCCAGTCCGACTCCCTGAGGCTGTCGGCGAGCAGCAGGGCGCAGGCGGCCGTGGCCTCGGCGGGGTCGGGGGACGAGGCGAGCCCTTCGGCCAGCAGGTCGCTGAACTCCGCCGCGCCGTGCCGCATCGCCTCGATGGCCAGCTCCTGCTTGCCCCCGGGGAAGAAGTGGTAGACGGAGCTGGGCGACGCCTTCGCGGCGCCGGCGATGAGCTTGACCGAGGTGCTCTCGTACCCCTGGCGCTGGAGCAGTCCGGCGGTGGCCTCGATGATCCGGTGGCGGGTGTCGGCCTCGGACCGGCGGTTCGGCGGTGGTGTCGCTTCCCTGGCTTCCATGCGCCCATCCTACTGGTTGGAACGTTCGGTCCAGTCATGGTTATAGTCTGGACTGAACGTTCCAACCAGTGATGAGGGTAGCGATGACAACAGCAGCACCGGTGGCTCCGTGGGCGAGCCACCCCGGGTACGGGCGGATGTTCGCGCCCGGAGAGCTGACCGTGGGCCTGTTCCTGCCCCTGTGGCCGTACGCCGGCGAAATGACCGGGATGCGCGGTCACACCGAGGTCGTCCAGCAGGCCGACCGCTCGGGCTTCGCGGCGGCCTGGGTCCGGGACGTCCCGCTCGCCGATCCCTCCTTCGGCGATGTCGGGCAGGTGTACGACCCCTGGTCGGCGCTCACCTGGCTCGCGGCGCACACCTCCCGGATCGCACTCGCGACCGGCAGCGTCGTCTTCACCCTCCGACACCCCATCGACCTCGCCAAGCAGGCCGCTTCGGTGGATCACCTCAGCGGCGGCCGGCTGGTGCTCGGCGCCGCCTCCGGTGACCGGCCGGCCGAGTTCCCCGCGTATGGCGTCGACTACGAGACACGCGGAATCCGCTACCGGGAGACGTTCGACGCCTTCCGCGAACTCCTCGGCACCGATGTGCCCAGGGAGCTGGCCCACGGCGCCGACCTGCTGCCCAAGCCGGTGAGCGGAGGTGTCCCCCTGCTGGTCACCGGCTCGTCCCAGCAGTCGCCGAGCTGGATCGCGAAGAAGGCCGACGGCTGGCTGATCTACCCGATGGCCACCGCGACCGCCGAGGGGCCGCGAGCCCTCGGCCGCAAGATCGCCGCCTGGCGGGATCTGCTGCCGGCGGGGGAGTTCCGCCCGGTCGCCACCAATGAGTGGATCGACCTGGTGGAGGACCCCAAGCACCCACCGACCCCGCTGCGCGGCGGGTTCGTCCTGCGGACCGGCACCGAGGGGCTGCTCGAACTCCTGGGCCGCTGGAAGGAGGCTGGCGTCAACCACGGCGCCCTCGGTGTCCAGCACGGCCGCAGGCCCGCCGCCGAAGTGGTGGCCCAGCTCGGTGAAGAGGTCGTACCGCACTTCCCGGCCCTGGCCGCCCCCGCGCCGTTGGCACCCTCGTGGTGACCCCGCTGACCGGCGCGGGCACCGGCGGCCCGGCCGCCGCCGAGTTCCGCGACGCCATGCGGCGCTGGGCGACCGGTGTCGCCGTCGTCACCACCGAGGGCCCCGACGGGCCGCACGGCATGACGGTCAACTCCCTGCTCTCGATATCCCTCGACCCACCGACGCTGCTGATCTCGCTGAAGCGCGGCAGCCGCACCCACGGCATCCTCGAACGGACACCCGGCTTCACCGTGAACATCCTCGCCGGAGAGCAGCGGGAACTCGCCGACCGGTTCACCAGGCGGCGGGAGATCGGTGAGCACGAGTTCGACGGAGTGCGCCGCCGGCCGTCCCCCGACGGCGGGGGACCGGAACTGGAGGGCGGCCTCGCCGTTCTGACCTGCCGTACGACGGAGCGTGTCGAGGTCGCCGACCACTCGCTGATCATCGCCACCGTCAGCCGGGCCCGGGTGGCGCCGGCCGACGATCGGGCGGGGGCGCTGCTCTACGCGGGCCGGGGCTACCACCGACTCACCGGTCTCGCCTCACCCACCGGGCCCGCTCCCCTCACCGGACCCGCCTCACCCACCGGACCCGCTCTACTCACCGGTCTCGCCTCACCCACCGAAGAGCGGGGGCCGGAAGCGGCCGCGCGGGACGCCGTGGGCGCGGCGCCCACGGAATCGGGCTGTCCGCGCGGGTGAGCCCCGGGCCAGGACCTGCCGGCCCGTCCCCGTACCGTACGAACCACTCCTCGTACCGTACGAACGGGACGGGCCGCAGCGTCCCGGCCGCGCCCACCGACCGGGCCGGCCGCGCGCATCACGGACCCGGAACCCGGGGCCGGCCGCGCGCCGGCCCCACCCCAGCGCGGCCGAGCCTCAGGGAGGACTCAGCACCACGGCCCCGTGATCGCGAAGGTCGTCCCCGGCCGATAGACGTTGACGTACATCGTCTCCTCGTCCGGCGAGAACGCCACCCCCGCGAACTCACCCCACCGCGGCGCCTCCGGCGTCCCCGTGTTCTGCCGGTTCCGGGCCACCGTGTACAGCTCGCCGTGCCGCGTCAGCCCGTACACATGCTGTGCGCCGTCCCCGTCCTCGCACACCATCAGCCCGCCGCTGGGCGCGAGGCAGATGTTGTCCGGGGACTCGCCGGGCAGTTGGATGTCCGTGCTCGGACCGAAGACGATCACCAGTGTGAGACGACGGTGATCCGGCTCGTACTTCCACACCTGCCCGTAGTGGTCCCCCGCCGACCCCTGGGCGCTGCGCGCGAAGCTGGAGACGAAGTACGCCGCCCGCCCGCCCCAGTAACAGCCCTCCAGTTTCTGGGCGTGGGTGATGCCCCTCGGGCCGAAGTCCTGGACCCGGATCGGGGTCTCGCGGGCCTGACTGTCCGGTACGGGCACCCATTCGATCCGGTCGAAGACCGCGCCCGGCTCGTCGATCGCCGACAGGTCCGGCACGCCCGGCACCCGCATCGCCTCCAGCTCTCCGCCGGCGCGCAGCGAGCCCGAGCCGCCCAGTGGCCGTTCCGGCAGGAAGCGGTAGAAGAGCCCGAACGGCGGCTGGAAGGCGTCCTCCGTCTCGTACACGATCCCGCTGCGCGGATCGAGGGCGACGGCCTCGTGCTGGAAGCGGCCCATCGCCGTCAGCGGCACCGCGCCGGTGCGGTGCGGATCGGCGCCGTCCACCTCGAAGACGAAGCCGTGGTCCTTGGTGTAGCCGTTGGTCCCGGCCTTCGACTCGTTCTCCTCGCAGGTCAGCCAGGTGCCCCAGGGGGTCGGCCCGCCCGCGCAGTTGACGGCGGTACCGGCGACGGCGACCCGCTCGGAGAGCACATTGCCGCGCCCGTCCAGCTCCAGCGCCGTACAGCCGCCTCTGGCCATCGGGTCGTAGGTGAGACCGGGGACGGTCGGGACGCCGAGCGCGGAGGTGTGGCTGTTCTCGTGGTTGCGTACGAGATGGACGCGCCCGCGCCGGCCGGGGAGGGCGCCCATACCGTCGGGCCGCCCGGGGACCCTGCCCTCACCGGAGCTCATCTCCTGGCCCTCCCGGGAGAGGACGGTGTAGCGGAAGCCCTTCGGCAGGTCCAGCAGACCGGCCGGATCGGGGACGAGCGGCCCGTAGCCGCGGTGGCCACGGGCGACGGCGGTACCCGCGAAGAGTTCGGGGAACGCTCCGGTGAACGCGATCCCGGCGCTTAACGCACCGGTGCCGGTCAGGATCTGACGTCGTGTCGCTGACATGAGGCAACTCCCTGTTGGGGGACAGAGATGTGACCCGCACGTGTGTATCACGCGCCTGACGGCGAGTGAACAGTGCGGGCCACGGCACCTCGGACGGGCCGCGCCCCGGTGAACCGGAGGCTCACCGGGGCGCGGCCACGCGCATCAGGCCAGTTCGGCGGTGAGCGTGATCGTCGTGCCCGTGAGCGCCTGGCTCACCGGGCAGTTCTTCTTGGCGTTCTCGGCGGCCTCGCCGAAGGCGGCGGCGTCCACACCGGGCACCTCGCCGCGCACGGTGAGGTGGATACCGGTGATGCCCTCACCGGGCTGGAACGTCACATCGGCCTTGGTCTCCAGCCGGGTGGGCGGGGTACCGGCGCCGGTCAGGCCGTGCGAGAGGGCCATCGAGAAGCAGCTGGAGTGAGCCGCTGCGATCAGCTCCTCCGGGCTGGTCTTGCCATTGGCCTGCTCGGCGCGGGACGGCCAGGAGACCGGCTGCGAACCGATGCCGGAGGAGTCGAAGGTGACCGTGCCCGACCCCTTGAGCAGTTCGCCTTCCCAGACCGTGTGCGCCGTGCGTGTGGTGGCCATGGTGAATCCCTTCAGACGTAAAAGTGGGTTACGCCCCCGAACCTACTGGTCCGCCAGCCCCTTCGCGTCACGGGCCAGTGCCGTCAGCCGTGAGATGGCCCGGAAATACTTCTTCCGATAGCCGCCGTTCAGCATCTCGTCGCCGAACAGCCGGTCGAAGGGGAGACCGGAGGCGAGGACCGGCACCTCGCGGTCGTACAGCCGGTCGGCGAGCACCACCAGACGCAGCGCGGTGGACTGATCGGGCACCGGCCCGACATCGGTCAGACAGACCGCGCGCACGCCGTCGGTGAGGGCGCCGTACCGGCTGGGGTGCACCTTGGAGAGATGCTCCAGCAGCCCGGGGAAGTCGTCCAGGGAGGCGCCGTCGGTGGCGTACGCGGCCTTGGTGACCACCTCTTCGGAGTACGGGGCCGGGGCCTCGGGCAGCCCCCGGTGGCGGTAGTCCTCGCCGTCGATCCGCAGCGGCCGGAAGTGTGCGGACAGGCCCTGGATCTCGCGGAGGAAGTCGGCTGCGGCGAACCGGCCCTCGCCCAGTTTCCCGGGCAGGGTGTTGGAGGTGGCCGCCAGTGCCACGCCCGCCGCCACCAACTTGCCGAGCAGGGAGGACACGAGCACGGTGTCACCCGGGTCGTCGAGCTCGAACTCGTCGATGCAGAGGAGCCGGTGGCCGCTGAGCGTCCGTACGGTCTCCTGGAAGCCGAGCGCGCCGACGAGGTTCGTCAGCTCCACGAAGGTGCCGAACGCCTTGAGCGAGGGCTCGGCCGGGGTGGCGTGCCAGAGGGAGGCGAGCAGATGGGTCTTGCCGACGCCGTAGCCGCCGTCGAGGTAGACACCGCGCGGGGCGGTGGGGGCCGGGGGCTTCTTGGCGAACCAGCGGCGCCGGCCGGCGCCGCTCGCGTGCGCTCCGCCGAGGCCCGCCGCGAACGAGGCGAGGACGGTGACGGCCTCGCGCTGGCTCGGCTGGTCCGGGGCCGGGACGTAGGTGTCGAAGCGGACGGAGTCGAAGCGCGGTGGCGGCACCATCTCGGCGACCAGCCGGTCGGCGCGGACAAACGGTTCGCGGGCAGCGAGTGACAGCGGGGTCACTTCGGATATGGCGCTGGTGGCACGGGTCGACACAGTTCCCCACTGTAAGGGGCGTGCCAGACTGGATCACATGCGACGCCTGCTCCCTGTGACCGATCAGACAGCCGTCGAGGACCGTGAATGGTCCCTGGACGAGCTGGCCGAGGCATATGCCTACCCCTCAAACGACTCAGGTGCCGACGGCTCTGATGGCTCAGGCGGTTCGGGCGGCTCAGGCGGTTCGGGTGGTTCCGGTGGCGGCGGCGGGGCCTGGCTGCGGGCCAATATGGTCTCCTCGCTGGACGGCGCCGCCCAGCACGACGGCCGTTCGCAGCCGCTCTCCTCCGACACGGACATGCGGATCTTCGGCACGCTGCGGGCGCTCGCGGACGCGGTCGTCGTCGGTGCGGAAACGGTACGCCTGGAGGGGTACCGCCCCGCCCGCGCCCGGGAGGTCTTCGCCGCACGGCGGGCCGCCGCCGGCCAGCCCCCCGCCCCGGCCATCGCGGTGGTCAGCGCCTCGCTCGCGCTGGACTTCTCGCTGCCGCTCTTCACCGAGCCGCTGACGCCGACCCTGGTACTGACGGGGGCCGCCGCGCCCCCGGACCGGATCCGCGCGGCGGAGAAGGCGGGTGCCGAGGTGGTGATCGCCGGCGACGGGCCCGGTGTCGATCCCGTACGGGCCGTCCGGGCGCTGGGCGAACGCGGTCTGAAGCGGTTGCTCACCGAGGGCGGGCCGAGGCTGCTGGGCCAGTTCGTGGCCTCCGGGACGCTGGACGAGCTCTGTCTGACCGTCTCGCCGGCCCTGACCGCCGGGGATGCCCAGCGGATCGCCGGCGGCCCCGGTCCGGCCGTTCCGGAGCGGTTCGCCCTGGCCTCCCTGCTGGAGGAGGCGGGGTTCCTTTTCGCCCGCTACCGTCGCATCTGACAATCTGCGGAATTTACCGTTCCGGTTTGCTGCGGCTGGGCACACTTACTCTCGCAGACCCCGTGGGGCCACGGGGAAGGATGGTTTCCGCAGAAGGGCTCCTGACGTGTTCACAAGCGTACTGATGATCGAGAAGCCGCTGACGTCCGAGGACGTGGACTTCGTCACCACCCTGCACGGGGACGAGGACGTCTCCTTCGTCGTCCTGATGCAGCCCCGGGGGGACCAGGCCGACCTGCTGTTGCGCGCCATCGACGATGTGGCGCTCGGAGAGCTCAAGGAGGCCGCCCACGAGGGCGAGGAACCGGAGGGCGGTGAGGCGAAGGGGCCCGCCGAACGCGGACTGGCGCTCTCGCTGGCCGCCCTGCGCGCGGCGGGCTGCGCCGCGCAGGGGCAGGTGATCGAGAACCACCCCCTCGACCGGCTCAAGACCGTCGTGGAGGAGAAGGGCGCCGACGAGGTGATCGTGCTGACCGCGCCCCACTACGTCGAGGAGTTCTTCCACCGGGACTGGGCCTCCCGCGCCCGTCACCTGGTCGGCGTCCCGGTGCTCAAGCTCTTCGCACACAGCGAATAGGCTGGACACACCTCCGGCCCGCGCAGCGAGGGCCGGTACAGACGCTCATCCTCGGGAGACATACGCATGGCACCGGCCATCCCCAGCGCCCTGGAACGCCCGCACTTCATCGGCATCGGCGGCGCCGGGATGTCCGGCATCGCGAAGATCCTCGCCCAGCGCGGCGCCAAGGTCGCGGGCAGCGACGCCAAGGAGTCACCGACCGCCGAGGCGCTGCGCGCCCTGGGCGCCACGGTCCACATCGGGCACGAGGCCGGCCATCTCGCCGACGACGCGAGCTGTGTCGTCGTCTCCAGCGCCATCCGCGCCGACAACCCCGAGTTGGCGCGGGCCGCCGAGCTGTCCATCCCGGTGGTCCACCGCTCCGACGCGCTGGCCTCCGTGATGACCGGCCTCCGCTCCATCGCGGTGGCGGGCACCCACGGCAAGACCACCACCACGTCCATGCTGGCCGTGGCGCTCGGCGGGCTCGGTCTGGACCCCTCGTACGCCATCGGCGGCGATCTGGAGGGGCCGGGCACCAACGCCCGCCACGGTGACGGCGAGATCTTCGTCGCCGAGGCGGATGAAAGCGACCGGAGCTTCCAGAAGTACGACCCCGAGGTCGCGATCGTCCTCAATGTGGAGCTGGACCACCACGCGAACTACGCGTCGATGGACGAGATCTACGAGTCCTTCGAGATCTTCGCCGGCAAGATCGTCCCCGGTGGGACGCTGGTGATCGCCGCTGACCAGCCGGGCGCCGTCGAGCTGACCGCACGGCTGCGGGACCGCTCCGACCTGCGGATCGTCACCTACGGTGAGTCCGCGGACGCGGATGTCCGGATCCACAAGGTCACCCCGCGCGGGCTGACCAGCGAGGTCACGGTGGTCCTCGACGGCCGCTTCCTGACCTTCACCGTCTCCGTCCCCGGCCGCCACTACGCGCACAACGCCGTCTCCGCGCTCGCCGCCGGCGTCGCGCTCGGCATCCCGGCGCACAACCTGGCCTCCGCGATCGGCACGTACACCGGGGTCAAGCGCCGTCTCCAGCTCAAGGGCGAGGCGGCGGGCGTGCAGGTCATCGACTCCTACGCGCACCACCCGACCGAGATGACCGCCGACCTGGAGGCGATGCGGGGTGCGGCGGCCGACGCCCGGCTGCTCGTGGTCTTCCAGCCGCACCTCTTCTCCCGCACCCAGGAACTGGGCACCGAGATGGGTCAGGCGCTCGCGCTCGCCGACGCCTCGGTGCTGCTGGACATCTATCCGGCGCGCGAGGACCCGATCCCCGGCGTCACCAGCGAACTGATCGGCGCGGCCGGGCGCGCGGCGGGTGCGGAGATCACCGCCGTCAGCGATCCGGCGACCGTCCCCGATGTCATCGCGGGAATGGCGCGGCCGGGCGATCTCGTTCTCACCATGGGCGCCGGTGACGTCACGGACCTCGGTCCGGCGATCCTGGCGCGTCTGTCGAGCTGAGGAAGCGGTTTTCATGGCGTATGACATCGAGAAGCCGGACGACGAGTGGCGCGCGGAGCTGAACCCGGCCGAGTACCAGGTCCTGCGGAAGGCGGGCACCGAGCCCGCGTTCACCGGTGAGTACACGGACACCAAGACGGCGGGGGTGTACTCCTGTCGGGCGTGCGGATCGGAGCTGTTCCGCTCCGACACCAAGTTCGAGTCGCACTGCGGGTGGCCGTCGTTCTACGACCCCAAGGACACGGACGCGGTCGAGCTGATCCAGGACCGGTCGCACGGCATGGTCCGTACGGAGGTCCGGTGTGCGCGCTGTGGGTCGCACCTCGGTCATGTGTTCGAGGGGGAGGGGTATCCGACCCCTACGGATCAGCGGTACTGCATCAACAGTGTTTCGCTGCGGCTGACGCCCGACGAGAGCTGAGGGGGGCTGGCGCCCCCCGGTTCTCGGGGTTCCTGGGCGGAGGCGTCTCGGCTGTGTCGGGTTCTCCGGGCGGAGGGTCCGTCCTCAAACGCCGGACGGGCTGGATTTGGTGCGCCCGGACGGGCTGGAGTGGGCGGGCTGGAGGAGGTCCCAGCGGTTGCCGTAGAGGTCTTCGAAGACCGCCACCGAGCCGTAGGGCTCATGGCGGGGCTCCTCCAGGAAGTGGACGCCCGCCGCCGTCATCCGGGCGTGGTCGCCAGCGAAGTCGTCGGTGTGCAGGAAGAAGCCGACGCGCCCGCCCGTCTGCGCCCCCACGCTCGCCCCCTGGGTCTCGTCCTTGGCGCGGGCGAGCAGCAGTCCGGTGCCCTCGCCGCGTGGCGGGCGGACCACGACCCAGCGGGAGCCGTCGCCCCGGTCGGTGTCCTCGACGAGGTCGAAGCCGAGGGCTCCGGTGTAGAAGGCGATGGCCTCGTCGTACGCGCGAACGACCAGGGTGACCAGGGCGATGGAGGGCATAGGAAGCACGTTATACGTATGACCATCGATGGGACAATGCCTTCATGCGCGCACTCCCCGCCGAACTGACGGCCCGAGCCCTCGAACTCGCCGCCCCCGGCCGCCGCCTCCTCGGCATCACGGGCGCCCCCGGCGCCGGTAAGTCCACGCTCGCCGAACGGCTGGTCGACGCCCTCGACGGGCGGGCCGTCCTCGTCCCCATGGACGGCTTCCACCTCGCCCGTACCGAACTCGACCGGCTCGGCCGGGCCCACCGCAAGGGCGCCCCCGACACCTTCGACGCGGCCGGCTACGCGGCGCTCCTCGCCCGGCTGCGCGCTCCCGCCCCCGGCGTCACCGTCTACGCGCCCGCGTTCGACCGCGCCCTGGAGGAGGCGATCGCGGGCAGCGTCCCCGTACCGCCGGACATCCCCCTCGTCATCACCGAGGGGAACTACCTCCTCCATGACGAAGGACCGTGGGCTGCCGTGCGACCGCTGCTCGACGAGGTCTGGTTCCTGGAGCTGGACGCCGGGGTCCGGACGCGCCGGCTGGTCGACCGGCATGTCCGGTACGGGAAGGGGAGGGAGCGCGCCGAACGCTGGGTGCGGGAGTCGGACGACGTCAACGCACGGCTCGTCGCCCGGGGCAGGGACCGGGCCGACCGTGTCGTGCCGATGGCCTGAACCGGCCCTTCGCCGGGCCCGCCGAGCCGGGTGGGTACGCTCACAGCGCGGCACACAGCCGTCGAACGAAAGGCGGATGACGTGGGGTTGTTCCGGCGGCGAGGGCCGAAGCGCGACGGACGCGACGCACCCCGGGACCCCGAGTTCGACTATTTCTCCGCCGACGAGGGGGCGCTTTTCCGTGCCCAGGTGCGGGAGGCGTTCGCCGAACAGGGCCTGGAGGTGTCGGTCTACGCGGATGTCGTCTCCGACAGCGCGGGCCGGCAGTTCGGCCTCGCCAACCTCGCGGCGGTGCTGCACAACGACGACCGGGGCCCCCGCTCCTGGCCCGAACTGGTCCGCCGCCATGTCGGCATGGTGCTGCGGACCATGGACGCGCCCTCCGCCCTCGAAACGCTCCCGACGGACCAGATCAGATCCCAGATCTACCCCCGTGTCCTCGGCTCCGAGGGCTTCGACCCGGAGAGCTTCGGCTATGCGCGCCGACTGGCGCCCGGACTGTACGAGATCATCGCGCTCGACCTCCCCGAGAGCGTCATGATGCTGACCGACGACGCCCTCGAACCCCTCGGTGACCTGCCGTACCTGCGCGAACAGGCGCTCTACAACCTGCGCGGGCTGCCGCTGGAGGGCCATGAGACGGTCAAGGGCGACGCCGGAATGCGCTTCGAAGTGGTCCTCGGTGACTCCTTCTACACCGCCAGCCGGGTGCTCGCGCTGGAGAGCGTCGTACGGGAGGTCACCGGGGAGGCGCTGACGGCCAACGGCGTACTGGTGGCGCTGCCCTTCCGGCACCAACTGGCCTACCACGTCATCCGTGACACCACGGTGATCCCCACGCTCAACGCCATGGCGTCGTTCGCGGCCGCCGGGTACGCCGACACCCCGGGGGCGATCAGTCCGTACGTCTACTGGTGGCGTGACGGGACACTGACGCAGCTCAGCGACCGGGACGAGGACGGGGACGGGCTGCGGATCACCGTGGGCGAGGAGTTCCAGGAACTACTGGAACGGCTGGTGGCGGAGGGCGAGGGCTGAGGCTCCGCCCCGACGGCCGGGGCACCCCCTGAGCGCCCGCACCCCTGAGTCCGCGAGTCCGCTGAGGCCCCTGAGCCCCCTGAGTCCGCTGCGGCCCTGGGTACCGGTCGCCGCCCCCCGCCGCCCGCGCCCGGCCACGGCCGGGCTCGCGGGGGCCGGGGGCGGCGGGCACGATGGGCCTATGCCTGCCACCCTCGCGCCCTTCACCACCGACGACTACCGCGCCCGGATGGACCGCGCGGCGGGTGCCGCCGCCGACGCGGGCCTCGCGGGGGTGCTGATCGCCCCCGGCCCGGACCTCGCCCACCTCACCGGCTACCGCCCCCCGGCCGCCACCGAACGGCTCACCCTCCTCGTCCTCGTCCCCGGCGCCGACCCGGTGCTGGTGGTCCCGAAGCTGGAGGCGCCCGACGCCGAGCGCGCGGTGGGCGCCCCCGCCACGACCCTGCTCGACTGGACCGACGGCACGGACCCCTACGCGCTCACGGCCCGGCTGCTGGAGCCGTCCGGCCGGTTCGCCGTCAGCGACAACGCCTGGGCGCTCCATCTCCTCGGCGTCCAGCGGGCCCTGCCGACTGCGTCCTACATCTCGCTGACCGGGGCGCTGCCGATGCTGCGGGCGGTCAAGGACGAACCCGAGCTGGCCCGGCTGGCGGCGGCGGGCGAGGCCGCCGACGCGACGTACGGGGAGATCCTGAAGGTCCCGTTCGCCGGCCGCGCGGAGACGGAGATCGCGGACGATCTCGCCGCCCTGCTGCGCCGGTTCGGCCACTCCCAGGTGGACTTCACGGTCGTCGGCTCCGGCCCGAACGGCGCCAATCCGCACCATGAGGCGGGCGACCGGACGATCGAGCGGGGTGACATGGTCGTCCTTGACTTCGGCGGCCTCCGCGACGGCTACGGCTCCGACACCAGCCGTACGGTCCACGTCGGCGAGCCGTCCCCCGCCGAGCAGCACATCCACGACGTCGTCCGCGAGGCGCAGCAGGCCGGTTTCGACGCGGTGCGCCCGGGAGTGGCCTGTCAGGAGGTGGACCGGGCCGCCCGCGAGATCATCGAGGAGGCGGGGTACGGCGACCTCTTCATCCACCGTACGGGGCACGGCATCGGGGTCACCACGCACGAGCCGCCGTACATGATCGAGGGCGAGGAGCAACCGATGGTGCCGGGGATGTGCTTCTCGGTGGAGCCGGGGATCTATCTGCCGGGGCGGTTCGGGGTGCGGATCGAGGACATCGTGACGGTGACGCCGGACGGCGGCCGGCGCTTCAACAACACCGACCGGGAAATGGCGGTGGTGGAGTAGTCCCGGGGACCACTCCGGCCTCCGCCCGTCCCGGACTCCGGCCGCCCCGGCCCCCGCCCGTTACGCGATCTCGTCGATCAGCGTCCGGACGCGCCGTGCGATCTCGTCCCGGATCGGTCGTACGGCGTCGATCCCCCGGCCGGCCGGGTCGGTGAGCCGCCAGTCGAGGTAGGTCTTGCCCGGGAAGACGGGGCAGGTGTCGCCGCACCCCATGGTGATCACGACATCGGACATCCGCACCGCTTCCACAGTGAGGACCTTCGGGGTCTCGGCGGAGATGTCGACACCGACTTCGGCCATCGCCGCGACCACGGCCGGGTTCACCGCGTCGGCGGGGGCCGACCCGGCCGAGCGGACTTCGACGCGGTCACCCGCGAAGTGGGTGAGGAAGGCGGCGGCCATCTGGGAGCGCCCGGCGTTGTGGACGCAGACGAACAGCACCGAGGGCTTGGGCTCAGACACGGGCGGGGCCTTCCGGGGAGACGGCCGGTCCGGCCGCCGTGGTGGTCCGGGGGAAGTAGCGGCGGGTTCGGAGGGCGACATGGACGAGTCCGATGAGGACCGGGACCTCGATCAGCGGGCCGACGACCCCGGCGAGTGCCTGGCCGCTGGTGGCGCCGAAGGTGGCGATGGCGACCGCGATGGCGAGTTCGAAGTTGTTGCCGGCGGCGGTGAACGCCAGCGTCGTCGCCCGCGGGTAGTCGAGTCCGACGGCCCTGCCCAGGGCCATGGACCCGATCCACATGAGGGCGAAGTACACCAGCAGCGGCAGGGCGATCCGGGCGACGTCGAGGGGCTGGGAGGTGATGGCTTCGCCCTGGAGGGCGAAGAGGACCACGATGGTGAACAGCAGTCCGTAGAGGGCGAAGGGGCCGATGCGGGGGATGAGCCTGGTCTCGTACCAGTCGCGCCCCCGGGTCCGCTCACCGATGCGGCGGGTGAGGAACCCCGCGGCGAGCGGGATGCCGAGGAAGATGAGGACCGCGCGGGCGACGTCCCAGACGGAGGCGTCCAGGCCGGTGGTGGTCAGGCCGAGCCAGCCGGGCAGCAGGTCGAGGTAGAACCAGCCGAGCAGACCGAAGGCGAGCACCTGGAAGACGGAGTTCAGGGCGACCAGGACGGCGGCGGCCTCGCGGTCGCCGCGGGCGAGATCGTTCCAGATGATGACCATGGCGATACAGCGGGCGAGCCCGACGATGATCAGACCGGTCCGGTACTCGGGCAGGTCCGGCAGGAAGATCCAGGCCAGTGCGAACATCAGGGCCGGGCCGACGATCCAGTTCAGCACCAGCGACGAGACCAGCAGGGGGCGGTCGCGGGTGACGGTCTCCAGCCGGTCGTAGCGGACTTTGGCGAGGACCGGGTACATCATCACCAGCAGGCCGAGCGCGATCGGCAGCGACACCCCGTCGACCGTGACCTCGGCCAACGCGTCGCCCAGACCCGGGACGAGCCGTCCGAGGCCGAGGCCGACGGCCATCGCGACGAGGATCCAGAGGGCGAGGTAGCGGTCGAGGAACGACAGTCGCGACGCCACCGGTCCCGCCGCCGCTGCGGGGGCGGTCACGCGCCGACCCCGGCGGTCTCGGGCAGCGGTTCGCCGGCCGGGCGGGTGAGGATGGCGGCCAGCCTGTCGGTCATCGCGGGCAGCAGTCGGTAGTACACCCAGGTCCCCCGCCGTTCGGAAGCGATCAGCCCCGCCTCGCGCAGCAGCTTCAGATGGTGCGAGATCGTCGGCTGGGACAGATCGAAGGCCGGGGTGAGATCGCAGACGCAGACCTCTCCACCGGCGCGGGAGGCGATCATCGACAGCAGCCTCAGCCGCACCGGATCACCCAGCGCCTTGAACACCTTCGCCAGCACGACCGCCTGGTCCTCGTCCAGCGGTGCCGACAGCAGTCCGGGGCAGCACCCCTCCACCGTGGCGTCCTGTCCGATCACCGGAAGCTCTTCTTTCGACATCTTTCTATATTGACGTTATTCGATTCAAGGCGCAAGGTTGTATCGACAGGTATCAATGCAGATCGATCGGGGAGACCGCCATGTCCCGCGTCCAGCTCGCCCTCAACGTCGCCGATCTCGAAGCCTCGGTGACCTTCTACACCCGGCTGTTCGGAGTGGAGCCCGCCAAGCGCCGGCCCGGGTACGCGAACTTCGCGATCACCGAGCCCCCGCTCAAGCTCGTCCTCATCGAGGGCGAGCCGGGCCAGGACACCCGCCTGGACCACCTCGGCGTCGAAGTCGCCTCCACCGACCAGGTCACCGCCGCGGCCGACCGCCTCAAGGAGGCCGGGCTCGCCACCTTCGAGGAGGAGGACACCTCCTGCTGCTACGCCCTCCAGGACAAGGTCTGGGTCCACGGACCCGGCCGCGAGCCCTGGGAGGTCTATGTGGTCAAGGCCGATGCCGACCGGATGGGCGGCGGCCCCGCCCTCGCCGATGCCGAAGCCCGCCCCACCGGGGCGCCCGTCGTGGGCGAGACCGCCCCGGTCGCGGCCGACTGCGCCTGCGGCACCTGAACGGCGGAGGGGCCTCCGGGGGGTCCCACGCGATGGCGGGGGACCCCGACGGGGGGTACGGGCCGGGCCGGCGTGCTGATCGGGAGGTCGGTGGTTGACGGGGTACGGGCCGTCGGACCGGTATGCGTCAGACACGACCTAGCCGCCGAAGGACTCGCCGAACCCGGCCTCCATGGAGTTGGGGAGCCCCAGGTCGGTGGGTCCGAAGGTCTTGGCGCCGAGTCCTGTGGTGCCCTTCGGGGAACCGGGCAGTACCGAGACCGCGCCCCGCTCCGAGTCCTCGCCGGGCGAGCCGACGACGAGGTCGGCGCGCCGGTCGCCGTTGAGGTCGGTCAGTCCGAGGGCTGCGCCGAACCGGTCGCCGTCGTGGCCGATGCCGGGTACGCCGGCGGTGTCCTGGTCGTAGACCTTGGCGCCCCGGCCGGTGAGCCCCCCGGGGCCGCCGAGGAAGGTGGTCACCGTACCGGAGTGGGACAGTGCGCCGACGTCCTCGACGGGCGCGCCCGCCGCGACGTCCGCATAGCCGTCGCCGTTGATGTCGCCGACCGAGACCGAGGCGCCGAAGTAGTCGTCCTTCTCGGCGGTGTCCGGCACGCCCTCGGTGTCCTGGGTGAACACCTGCGGGGTCCGGCCGGTGTCCTGGCCGTTCTTCCCGCCGTGGACGACGGTGAACTTCCCGGTGTAGTTGCCGGTCGCGCCCTGGGCCCATTCCTCGCCGACCACGATGTCCGCGTGGCCGTCCTTGTCGAGGTCGCCGACGGCCACATGTCCGTCCGTGGCCGACCGGTTGATCAGCGGCTGCCCCTGCGCGTCCTTGAGGTTCCCGGTCCTGATCAGGCCCTTGCGGGTGCCCCGGTGGATCTCGATGCGGCTGACCGGCCCGGTCCGGCCCGGATAGACCTGCACCACCAGATCGGTGATGCCGTCGCCGGTGACGTCGCCGCTGTCGAGTGCGGTGTGGACGTAGGTCTGACCGTCCCGCAGCCCGAGCGAGATCGCGGACTTCGGCTTGCCGGCGCGGGTGATCGGCCCGTACAGGACCTCACCGCCCCGCCCCTGGCTGTAGTCGCCGGTGGCCAGATCGGCCCGGCCGTCGCCGTTGAAGTCCCCGGCGGCGAGGGAGGCGCCCCGGCGGACGTCGGCGCCGATCGGCGCGGTCTGGCGCACGGTGGTGGCGCCGTGTTGGGTCAGACCCTTCCTGCCGCCCCAGATGATGCTGATCTGACCGGCGTTGTGGTGGAACATATCGCCGATGGTCATGTCCTCACCGGTCTTGGAGACGGCGAGGTCGGCGTAGCCGTCCCCGTCGTAATCCTCCGCGACGGCCTGGTGACCGAAGTAATCGGACCGTTCGGATGCCCCCGGGACGCCCGGGGTCGCCTGGGTGATGATCTGGCGGTCGGCCGGTGTGACGCCCCGGGCGGAACCGTAGAGCACGACGACGGCCCCGGCCGCGTAGACCCGGTCGGTGGGTGAGCTGTACATCGGGACGGTGATGACGAGGTCCCGGTAGCCGTCGCGGTTGAAGTCCGCCGCGTTCTTGGCGGGGGCCTTGGCTTGCTGGGCGGGGGCGTTGGCCGCCGCCGTCTCCGGGCCGGTGGTGGGCGCGGCGATCGCGGCGGGCGCGATGCCCCCGGTGACCAGACAGGCGGAAGTGACCGCGACGGCGATGACCAAGGTGCGTGTGCGCAAGATGAGTCCCCCTGTGGTTCGTGGTGTCACCGGTGCTCCCGGGCGGTCACGGGAGCACCGGTGATCACTTGTGGTTCGCTCAGGAGACCCATGAGAGGCGTCAGAGGTTGCCCAGCACCGGGCAGGTGATTCCGGACCCGGGGGTGCCCCCGGGTCCGGCGCGGGCGGTATCACCGGGCCGCTGGTTCCCGCCGTGGCCGTGGCGCGCCCGCCGTCACAGCGTCCCGTGATCGTTCAACCGGCCCTGCATCTCGTACGGGTACGGCACCGGGCGCCGGCTCGCCGACTCCAGCCGCGCCGACTGATCGGCCGTCAGCTCCCAGCCGATCACACCGACGTTGTCCACCAACTGCTCCACCGTGCGGGGGCCGATGATCGGCGCCGTCACGGCGTCCTGGTCCAGCACCCAGCGCAACGCCACCTGCGCCGCGGTGCGCCCGGTCTCCTCCGCGACCGCGAGGACCGCGTCCACCACCCGCCAGGTCTCCTCGGTGGCCCGCTCGCGCCAGACCTCCCGGCCCGACTGCTCCTGGAAGCGGGCCTCCCGCGAACCGGCCGGGACCGTGGACATCCCGCGCCGGTACTTGCCCGTCAGCCAGCCGCCGCCCAGCGGGCTCCACGGGATCACACCGACACCGCGCTCCGCGCACAGCGGCAGCAGCTCCCACTCCGCTTCCCGGCGCAGCAGGTTGTAGAGCGGCTGGAGGCAGACGTACGGCTCCCAGCCCCGGTGGCCCGCCAGGTCCAGGGAACGCTGGAGCTGCGACGCCGTCACGTTGCTCGCGCCCACGTACCGGACCTTCCCGGCCCGGACCAGGGTGTCGAGCGTCGACAGCGTCTCCTCGACCGGGGTGGTGGGGTCCCAGATATGGGTCTGGTAGAGGTCGATGTACTCCGTGCCCAGCCGCCGCAGACTCGCCTCCACCGCCGCCACGACGTGTTTCCGGCTCAGCCCGCCGTCGTTGGGCGCGGTGCCCATCCGGCCCCACACCTTGGTCGCGATGACGAGGTCCTCGCGGTGCCGCCGGCGCAGCCAGCGGCCGAGGATCGCCTCCGACTCGCCCCGGTCGTACAGGTCCGCCGTGTCGATGAACGTGCCACCCGCCTCGGTGAACCCGTCCAGGACGCGGTGGGCGCTCGCATCGTCCGTGAAGCTCATCGTGCCCAGGCACAGTTCGCTGACCCGCAGGCCGGTCCGCCCCAGATTGCGTTGCTGCATCACCGTCATACCTGCCGAGACTAGGCCCTGTCCGGGCGATCCTGTCGGGACCGCACCACCCGGACAGGGCCGACGATCAGACGTCCGACAGCACCACCCCCGACTCCGCCGCCAGCCGCAGTGTCCCGTCCGGGCCCGGCGCGGTGACCGGCTCCCAGGCCGCCAGGACCCGGGCGCGCGGGCCCACCGGCACATCGGCGGGTGCCGTCCCGAGGTTGACCGCGATCCGCACCTCGCCCCGCCGCATCACCAGCAGCCGGGCCTCCTCGTCGTACGCCACCTTCACCGCCGACACATCCGGATCGGTCAGATCGGGCTGGTCGCGGCGGAGCGCGATCAGCTCCCGGTACCAGGCCAGCAGTCGGGCGTGCGGCTCCCGCTCCCGTTCGGAGCGGTCCAGCCGGGAGCGGTCGCGGGTCGCCGGGTCCTGGGGGTCGGGGAGTTCCGCCGCGGACCAGCCGTGCGCCGCGAACTCCCTGCGGCGGCCCTCCCGTACGGCCGCCGCCAGCTCCGGATCGGTGTGGTCGGTGAAGAACTGCCAGGGCGTACGGGCTCCCCACTCCTCGCCCATGAACAGCATCGGCGGGTACGGACCGGTCAGCACCAGCGTCGCGGCGCAGGCCAACAGGCCGGGGGAGAGGGTGGCGGAGAGCCGGTCGCCGAGCGCGCGGTTGCCGATCTGGTCATGGGTCTGGGCGTAGCCGAGGAAACGGTGTGCGGGGGTCGTCGTCACCTCCACCGGCCGGCCGTGGCTGCGGCCCCGGAAGCTCGAATACGTACCGTCGTGGAAGAAGACCCGGGTCAGGGTCTTGGCGACGGCCGCCAGCGGTGCCGCCGCGAAGTCCGCGTAGTAGCCCTGGGACTCGCCGGTGAGCGCGGTGTGCAGCGCGTGGTGGAAGTCGTCGTTCCACTGGGCGTGCACGCCGATGCCGCCCGCGGTCCTCGGTGTCGTGGTCCGGGGGTCGCAGAGATCGGACTCGGCGATGAGGAAGAGCGGCCGGCCCAGCTCGCCCGCGAGCGTGTCGGTGGCGGCGGACAGCTCTTCGAGGAAGGTGAGTGCGCGGGTGTCGGCGAGGGCGTGCACCGCGTCGAGCCGCAGCCCGTCCAGCCGGAACTCCCGCAGCCACCGCAAGGCGCTCCCCAGCAGGAACGCCCGTACCTCGTCCGAGCCGGGCGCGTCGAGGTTGACCGCGGCGCCCCAGGGGGTGTGGTGGGTGTCGGTGAAGTACGGGCCGAAGGCGGGCAGGGTGTTCCCGGACGGTCCGACGTGGTTGTGGACCACGTCCAGGACGACGCCCAGACCGTGACCGTGTGCCGTGTCGACAAAGCGCTTCAGTGCCTCCGGGCCGCCGTACGGCTCGTGCACCGCCCAGAGCGACACCCCGTCGTACCCCCAACCGTGCGTCCCGGGGAAGGAGCAGAGCGGCATCAGCTCGACATGGGTGATCCCCAGCTCCGCCAGTTCGTCGAGGTGGTCGGCGGCCGCGTCCAGGGTGCCTTCGACGGTGTACGTGCCGATGTGCAGCTCGTACAGGACCGCGCCCCGCAGTCCCCGGCCCCGCCAGTCGTGGCGCCAGACGTACGAGTCGGGCAGGACCACCGCGCTCGTACCCTCTGGGCCGTCCGGCTGGCGGCGCGAGCGCGGATCGGGCAGGACGGGACCGCCGTCCAGGGCGAAGCCGTAGCGGTCGCCATCGGTGGCCCCGGCCGTCACCTCCCACCAGCCCGCCCGGTCCGCCACCGGCGCCATCGGGTGCTCCACACCCGCCAGCCACAGTGCGACCCGGTCATCGGCCCGTGGCGCCCACACCTCGAACAACACTGGCGGTCGTCCCCTCGTCGTCGCTGATCGGCCGGGGGCATCCGGCCCCGGGGTCCATCCTGGCAACCCCGGGGCCGGTAAGGCGTGTCCTTGCGGCCATTGAGGTCATGGACCGGCCGTCACGGCGTCGTCGCGGGGGCGCCCGTACGGGTGGACACCCCCGCGAGCGAATCAGTGCGGGTTCAGCGCCGTGGGATCAGTTCTGGGCGGTCGGGACCAGACTGATCCGTTCCTCCGTGATCGGGTGCCCGGCCTTGGCGAACTGCCTCGCCATCGGGATATTGCTCTGGTCGGTGGCGCCCGCGATGAACTCGGCGCCATGCCCGGCCAGCACATGGGTGCACTCGACGAGCAGATCGTAGGCGTAGCCGCGGCCGCGCTGTTCGGGCACGACCCCGATGAAGCCGACGCACGGACCCGACGGATTGTGCGCCGGGATGTGCAGACCGACCAACGCGCCGTCCGGGGTGTGCGCGAGCTGCCACCACTCGCGCGGTGACGGGCACCAGTGGAAGAAGTCCAGCTCCGCCTGGGCTGCCCGGTCGAGCCCGCCCTCGGCGATGTCGAGCAGCGCGTGCGCGTCGAGTGTTGCCGAGTGCACGCGCCGCAGCACGTCGAGGATCACGGCGTCGTCGGGCTCGGGTCGGAAGACCAGCCGGCCCGGCCGGCCCGGGAGCCCGCACGCGGGGGTCCAGCGGTACTGGTAGCGCTCGACCAGCACCCGCATCCCGGCGGCCGCGGCGGCCCGCAGCCGGGCCTCACCGGCCGCCAGCAGTGCGGGGTCGTCACGCCAGCCCGCGGGCAGGATCAGTTGGTACTCGACGCGGTACGGGGCGCTGCGCAGCAGTTCCGCGCCCGCAGCCTCCTCGCCCTCGGCGAAGTCGAACCAGTTGACGTTGACCGGGGAGGTGTCGTCAGGGCCGCCCCACCAGGCGGCGCGCGCGACGACCACGCCGTCGCGGACGGCCACCCGCTGCCACTCGGGCCGGTGGGAGGTCCGCGCGAGGGCGGCGCCCACACCGAGGGGGTCGGGCAGGGAGTCGAAGAGATGGGCGTCGCTCGTGTCGAGCGCGCGAATGACCAGGTCGGTCATGGGAGATGTCCTCCGGGAGAGAAGCTGCTGGTGCGCTCCCGGTCAGACGACGAACGCCGGGCGGACGGGGCGGGAGCGCGGGAACGGTGTGATGGACACGCTGCTCGCCTCCTCTCCGTCGGTCACTGGCGTCATGATCACGTTAATCGAACACGGTTGGCCCCGTCCAGTGGTTTCCGCCGGGGGGCGTCAGCCGGGGCCGCCGACCGCCACTCGCCGCCGGGGGGGCTTGGCCACAGCCCGCCCACAGCCGGTGGCGGTGGGCTTCCGCGTCACCGGAATGGTTGCTTCCATGCAGGTCAGCCGGGCGCGGCGGCGAGCGGACCCGGCCGTTTTCTGGACACCCCACACCCTTCGGGCCGACAATCGCCGGGTGACGTCCCCTTCCGAGCACCCGACCTACTCCTTTCCGGCGCGGTTGTCCGACGCCGAACGAGACCGTGTCGTGGACGTGCTCCGCGAAGGCGCCGCCGAGGGCAGGCTGTCGCACGACACCTTTCTGCGGCGGATGGAGTTGGCCCTCATCGCCCGCCGCCCGGAGGAGCTGAAGGCGCTCACCGCCGATCTCGGACTCGACGGCCCCGAGGCCGGGTTCGGCCGCCGGGTGATCGGAGCGGTGGGTGGGGCGTCCGCCTTCCTCGTCGGGCTCCGCAGGGCCTGGCAGGCGGGGAAGCTGCCGCCGCTGCTGCTGCCCGAGCCCGGCCCGTACCCCCTGAGAATCGGTCGCGATCCGGAGAACGGCCTGCGGCTGAGCCATGAGAGCGTCTCCCGGCTCCACGCCCAGTTGATACGCCGGGGCAGTGTCTGGGTGCTTCGCGATCTGGGTTCCATGAACGGCACGACCGTCAACGGGCTCCGGGTGACGGGTGCGGTGACGGTGCGCGCGGGGGACATGGTGGGGTTCGGTCGGATGAGCTTCCGGCTGACCGAGCGCTGAGCCACCCCCCCCCGGACCGCCCCACCACCACCCGCGACGACCGCCCCGGGCTCTCCTGGCCCCGGACCTTCCTCGCCCCGGACGACCCTGGCCCCGAACCCTTCTGGCCCCGAACCCTTCTGGCCCCGAACCCTTCTGGCCCCGGGCTCTCCTCGCCCCGGACGACCCTGCATCCGAATGACCCCGCCCCTGCCCCGTACGCCCCGGCTCGCGCACTACCCCCGCTCCCGGGCCAGCAGCGCCACCGGACGCTCCGCGAACAGCTCCGCCACCCGCACCGGCTCCCCGCCGCTCCACTCCGGCCCGGCCCCCAGTAGATCGCTCCACCGGCCCTCCGGCAGTGACAGCTCCGTCTCCCCCCAGCCCCCGGCCACTTCCAGCCGCCGGGAGAGCCGGGTGACGGCCGCCACGACCTCCCCCGTACGGCAGTAGGCGACGCAGTGCTCGGCGGTCGGGCCGGCCGCCCGCAGC
The DNA here is from genome assembly GCF_044333555.1 of Streptomyces sp. NPDC020965. NCBI lineage: Bacteria > Bacillati > Actinomycetota > Actinomycetes > Kitasatosporales > Streptomycetaceae > Streptomyces > Streptomyces sp. NPDC020965. Next base: position 130,910 of record NZ_JBIRRE010000007.1, on the reverse strand, counting down.
GGTACATAGGTGCCCGATGCGCCGAAGACCTCCGGGCGGTCGCGCCGCAGCCGCAGGGCCCGCCGGGTCAGCGCCGTCTTCTCGTGTGCCGGGCCATCGGCGAGGGGTTGGAACGGCTGCCGGTTGTCCGGGTCCACCAGTGCCAGGTACTCGCCCTCACTGCCCTGATAGAGGTCCGGCACCCCTGGCATCGTGAGGTGGAGCAGGGTCGCGGCAAGGGTGTTGGCCCGGATGTACGGTTCCAGTTCGCGGGCGAAGGCGGCCACCGGGGCGAGCGCGCCACCGGCCGGGGCGGCGGCCACGAAATCGGTGACGGCCTTCTCGTACGCCTCGTTCGGCTCCGTCCAACTGGTGTGCAGGGCGGCCTCCCGCACCGACTTCAGCAGCGCGGCCGAGAGCCGTTCGCCGTAGGGGAAGCCGAATCCCACCGCCGTCTGCCAGGCCACCCAGGCGAGCTGTGGATCGGGCGCCCGCCCGCCGGGCAGTCGCTCGGACTCCTCCGTGACCCGGCGCAGGAAGTCGGCCCAGTGGTCGGGGCACTCGGACAGGACGGCGATCCTGGCCCGGACGTCCCCGCTCCGCTTGGTGTCATGGGTGGTGAGTACGGTGCCGGTGGTGGGCCAGTCGCGGGCCAGCCGCTCCCCGTAGGCGTGGAAGGCGTCCGGGCTGACCGCCGGAGTGCCGGGGTCCCCGCCGACCTCGTTCGCCGAGAGCAGCGGGGTGTAGCGGTAGTAGGCGGTGTCCTCCACGGACTTGGCGCGCAGCGCGGACGCCGTCTGGGCGAACCTGGCCCGGAAGGCGTCGTGGTCCGGGCCCGCGCCGAGCCGCCCCAGCGCCAGATCCCGTACGGCGTCGACCGCCGTGGCCTCCGCCGCGACGGCGAACGCCCCCTTGGCGCAGGCCGCCGCCCGCACGGTGAGCACCTCGTCGCCGCCGACCCGGTAGGGCCGGTAGACCGGCACCCGGACGAGGAGTTCCCGGATGGCGGTCCGCAGCGCCCAGGGCGCGTGGTCGCGCAGGGCGGGGTCCCGGGCGCAGATCCGTTCGGCGATCCGGGTCAGCGCGGCGGTCTCGGCGGCCAGCTCATGGGTGATCACCCGGTACGCGGCCCGCCGCACGGTCGGCTCCCAGGCGCCGCCCCGGTCGGTGGCGGGCGCTGCGTACGCGCGGTACCGGTCGAGGAGTTCGGCGGCGCCCCCGGGATCGGTGAGGAGGCCGTCGATACGGCGCAGCGCGTCGTATCCCGTCGTCCCCGCGACCGGCCAGCCGGGCGGCAGCCGCTCCTCGTCGGTGAGGACCTTCTCGACCACCGTCCAGCAGGTGCCCCCGGTCGCCTCGTCCAGCCGGCGCAGATACGCCTCCGGGTCGGCGAGCCCGTCCGGGTGGTCGACCCGCAGCCCCGCCACGACGCCGTCCCGCACCAGGGCGAGGATCGTGGCGTGGGTGGCGTCGAAGACCTCCGGGTCCTCGACCCGCACCCCGATCAGCCCGGAGACGGTGAAGAACCGGCGGTAGTTCAGCTCGGTGCGGGCCAGGCGCCACCAACCGAGCCGGTACCACTGGGCGTCGAGCAGCTCCGGGAGCGGCAGCCCGGCGGTCCCCTCGCGGAGCGGGAAGCGCTGCGCCCCGTGGTGCAGAACGTCTCCCTCGACCTGCAGGGCGGTCAGCTCGTCGCCGATCCGGCCCGGCAGCACCGGCAGCAGCACCCGCCCGTCGCCGGCCGTCCAGTCGATGTCGAACCAGCGGGCGTACGGGGAGGCGGGCCCGTCGCGCAGCGTCTCCCAGAGGGCGGGGTTGTGGCCGGGCGCGGCGGCCATGTGGTTGGGCACGATGTCCAGGACGAGGCTCAGGCCGTGCGTACGGGCCGTCCCGGCGAGCGCCCGCAGGCCCTCTTCGCCGCCCAGCTCTTCCCGGACCCTGGTGGGGTCGGTGACGTCGTAGCCGTGGGTCGACCCGGGCACGGCCTCCAGCACCGGCGACAGATGCAGGTGCGAGACGCCGAGCCCGGCGAGGTACGGCACGGCCGCCTCGGCCGCCGAGAAGGGGAAGCCGGGCTGGAGCTGGAGGCGGTAGGTGGCGGTGGGCTTCATGCGAACGTACGTACCCACCCCGGGGGCTCTCTCCCACCCCCTGGAACGCGTGTCCGCCGAACGAGTGAACGCGCCGCCACCCCGGGCGCCGGGTGACACTCCCTAGGCCGGCCGTCGTAGCACCGCCATACTGCGGCCCACCAGTCGTACGCGTTCACCGGCCGCCACCTGGGCACCGCCGCCCGGTGGCACCCCCTCCGCGCGGGCCGTGTCCACCACCACCCGCCAGTGCTGGCCGTGGTGCACCGGCACCGCGAAGTCGACGTCATCGGCGCTCGCGTTGAACATCAGCAGGAACGAGTCGTCGGAGATCCGCTCGCCCCGGGGGCCCGGCTCCGAGATGGCGTGTCCGTTGAGGAAGACCGAGAGCGCCTTGGCATGGGCGGCCCCCCAGTCCCGCTGGGTCATCTCCTTGCCCTCCGGAGTGAACCAGGCGATATCGGTCAGCTCATCGTGGGTGCCCTCCACCGGGCGGCCGTGGAAGAACCGCCGTCGCCGGAAGACGGGATGGTCCCGCCGCAGCCACACCATCGCCCGGGTGAACTCCAGCAGCGTCCGGCCGTCCCAGGAGCCCGGCTCCGGCCACCGCACCCAGGAGACCTCGTTGTCCTGGCAGTACGCGTTGTTGTTGCCGCCCTGCGTCCGGCCGAACTCGTCCCCATGACTGAGCATCGGCACCCCCTGCGACAGCATCAGCGTCGCGATGAAGTTACGCGTCTGGCGCTCCCGCAGCGCCAGCACCTCGGGGTCGTCCGTGTCGCCCTCGGCGCCGCAGTTCCAGGACCGGTTGTGGCTCTCGCCGTCGCGGTTGCCCTCGCCGTTGGCCTCGTTGTGCTTGTCGTTGTACGACACCAGATCGTGCAGGGTGAAACCGTCGTGGCAGGTGGTGAAGTTGATGGAGGCGAGTGGCCGCCGCCCGTCGTCCTGGTAGAGGTCCGACGAACCGGTCAGTCGGGAGGCGAACTCCGCGAGCGTCCGGGGCTCGCCCCGCCACAGGTCCCGCACGGTGTCCCGGTACTTGCCGTTCCACTCGGTCCACAACGGCGGGAAGTTCCCCACTTGATAGCCGCCCTCGCCCACGTCCCAGGGCTCCGCGATCAGCTTCACCTGGCTGACCACCGGGTCCTGCTGCACCAGGTCGAAGAACGACGACAGCCGGTCCACCTCGTGGAACTGCCGGGCGAGGGTGGCCGCGAGATCGAAGCGGAAGCCGTCGACGTGCATCTCGGTCACCCAGTACCGCAGCGAGTCCATGATCAGTTGAAGCACATGGGGGCTCCGCATCAGCAGGGAGTTCCCGGTGCCCGTCGTGTCCGTGTAGTGGCGGCGGTCCTCGGCGAGCCGGTAGTACGAGGCGTTGTCCAGCCCCCGGAAGGAGAGCGTGGGCCCCAGGTGGTTCCCCTCGGCGGTGTGGTTGTAGACGACATCGAGGATGACCTCGATACCGGCCTGGTGCAGCGCCCGCACCGCCTGCTTGAACTCCAGCACCTGTTCGCCCCGGTCGCCCCAGGAGGCGTAGGCGTTGTGCGGGGCGAAGAAGCCGATGGTGTTGTAGCCCCAGTAGTTGTGGAGACCGGCGTCCACCAGCCGGTGGTCCTGCACGAACTGATGCACCGGCATCAGTTCGAGCGTCGTCACCCCCAGCTCCGTCAGGTGCGAGATCACCGCCGGGTGGGCGAGCCCCGCGTACGTACCGCGCAACTCGCGCGGCAGCTCCGGATGGAGCATCGTCAGACCCTTCACATGGGCCTCGTAGATCACCGTGCGGTGATAGTCCGTCCGGGGGGAGCGGTCATCGCCCCAGTCGAAGTACGGGTTGACCACGACCGAGGTCATGGTGTGCGGGGCCGAGTCCAGGTCATTGCGGGAGTCCGGCCTGCCGAAGCGGTAGCCGTACACGGACTCGCCCCAGGTGATCCCGCCGCTTATCGCACGCGCGTACGGATCGAGGAGTAGCTTGGCGGAGTTGCACCGCTGCCCGCGATCCGGCGCGTACGGGCCGTGGGCGCGGAAGCCGTACCGCTGACCCGGCATCACACCCGGCAGATACGCGTGCCGGACAAAGGCGTCGGACTCGCGCAGCTCCACCGCCGTCTCCGAGCCGTCGTCGTGCAGCAGACACAGTTCGATGCGCCGCGCGGCTTCCGAGAACACCGCGAAGTTGGTCCCGGCGCCGTCGTAGGTGGCACCGAGGGGGTACGCCTGTCCCGGCCAGACCTGCATGAAGGAACTCATCCCGTTCTGATCCGGTGCAGGGGGACACGCACGATCCGGATCCTTCCGAAAGTACCGCGACCCCGCCCCCGGCGGCCGTGGACGACGCGGTCAACATCGCGTTCCCTCGTGCACCCCCGGCGTGCGCCGGGTCCGTACCGCTATGAATCCGCTCACTCCGGCAGATCCCGCCAGCGGGAACGTTCGAACGCCGCAAGGGAGTTGGGAAATGAGCCTGACGATCGGGCTGCACCGTGTCCCGTATGCGGAGTACCCTTCCTTGATCGTTGGGTGGGGACGGGAAGGCGGTGGGCGGGTGAGCCCGGGAGGACTGGAGCTACCCCCCGGTGACACGGGTCATGAGGGGAACGCCGCCGATGTCACACCGGGCGCGGTCTCGCTGGCCCGACCGATGGAGATCGGCGCGGAGCTGGGCTGGGACGCGGACGCCTGGAGCGAGGTACGGACCCGCGCGCAGCGGGCTGGCCGCGCCTACATCTGGCTCAACCTGGTCGAACAACGGCTGCGTGCCGTGGTCGCCGCGGTGCTGCGCCCCATCTACGAACCGGTCCACGGCGACGACTGGGTGGTGGCCGCGGCCGGCCCGGCCGGCCAGGAGTGGGTCCAGCGGGCCGTCGCGGTCCGGGAGGTCTCCCGCCGCAAGGGGTATCTGCTCGACCCCGCTGACGACAACGTCCTCTCCTTCCTCACCCTGCCGCAGCTCCGTGAGCTGATGGTGCAGCACTGGCCGTGCTTCGAGCCGTACTTCGACGACCGGCGCGATGTGGAACTGGCGCTCGACGAACTGGAGGTCGCGCGCAATGTGGTCTCCCGCAACCGCGCGCTCAACGAGGCCGTCCTCGCCCAGGCCGAGCGCGCCTCCGGCCGCCTCCTGGAGATACTCGGCAGCGGCGCCGGTGTCCCCGCGACCGACCGGCTCCCGGTCGACGCCGTCGAGGACCTGGTCGGCGACCGGTACGCGGACGTCGTCTCCGTCCACCCCGACCGGGTCCGGCTCCAGCGCCAGCTTCCGGCCGAGGACCTCTTCGGCGGTGCCCGGCGGCTCGACGCCATCGGCATCGGCCTCAACCTCCTCGTCCAGAACTTCTCCGGCCGCAGACTGATCCGGCTCGCCGAGTCGGGCTGCCGCACCCGCCTCCTCTTCCTCAACCCGGCCAGCAGCGCCGTCAAGCGGCGGGAGCGGGAGCTGGGCATCAAGAAGGGCGAGTTGAGCCGTACGGTGGAGATGAACATCCTTCATATGCGTCGGGTCCGCGCCGCGCTTAGGGATCCCGGAGCGTTCGAGATCCATGTCTTCGACGAGACCCCGCGCGTCACCGCCTACCTCGTCGACGGGGACGGCCCCGGCGGGCTCGCCGTCGTCCAGACGTACCTGCGCAAGGCGCGGGGCATGGAGGCGCCGGTCCTGGTGCTGAGGGGAGGCGGGCGCTCGGTCGTCCGCGCGGGGACCGAGGGCGAGCACGGACTCTTCCAGACCTACCGCGAGGAATTCGAGTCGGAATGGGCCGACTCCCGCCCCGTCTCCTGAGATGTCAGTGGTGCGTGGCAGGGTGAGTACCAGCTGGGGGAGAGCACCACGGCGGTACTGAGGAGGGGTCCACGATGGCTTGGCACGGGGAACCGCTGGTCGGCTTCGACCTGGAGACGACGGGCACCGATCCGGGCGAGGCGCGGATCGTGACGGCCGCGGTCGTCCGGCTGGTCGCGGATGAGCCGGTGGACCGGCGCGTATGGCTCGCGGACCCCGGGGTCCGCATCCCCGCGCAGGCGTCCGCGATCCACGGCATCAGCAGTGAGCGGGCGGCGGCGGAGGGACGACCGGCGCGCGAGGTGGCGGACGAGATCGCGCGGACGCTCTGCGACCACTGGGAGCGTGGTGTTCCGGTCGTCGCGTACAACGCGTCCTTCGATCTGACCCTGCTCACCGCGGAGCTGCGGCGGCATGGACTGCCGTCACTGAGCGACCGGCTGGCGGGCCGGGGGATAGGCCCGGTGATCGACCCGTACACCATCGACCGCGCGGTCGACCGCTACCGCAAGGGCAAGCGCACGCTGGAAGCGGTCTGCGCGGAGTACGGGGTGGCGCTGACCTCGGCCCACGACGCGACCTCGGACGCGGAGGCGGCGGTCCGGGTGGCCCGCGCGGTGGCGGCCCGCCACCCCTCGGTCGCGGCACTCCCGGCGGCGGAGCTGCATGAGCGTCAGATCCAGTGGTACGCGGAGTGGGCGAAGGACTTCCAAGCCTTCCTGCGCCGCAAGGGCAACCCCGACGCGGAGGTCGACGCCATCTGGCCCCTCCGCGAGCCCACCCCGGCCCAGACCTGACCACACCCTCTGATTCCAGCCCGTCCGGCGTTTGACGGCGGGACCCCAATCGCAGCCCGTCCGGCGTTTGAGGACGGACCCTTTGGCCCAGGGGGCTGACGCGACAGGAGCGCCTCAGAGTCGCGGCGCTTCGGCTTTGCTCTTCCCCGGCTGCCGCTGGCGAGGGCCGGCAACTCCAGCCCGGCGTTGCGGACGGACCTCAATTCCAGCCCGTCCGGCGATTGAGGACGGACCCTCGGCACCAAGGAGCCGGCGGAACAGGGCCCCGCGCACAGGGTCCAGGGACCGGCCCCCGCCCAGGGGCCCAGGGACGACAGCCCCGGTCAGAAGGGCCGCCAGCGGACATCCACCGCCCCCTCCCGAAGCGACCCCACACGCCGCTCGAACTCCCCCCGCGCCGCCGCGTTCCCCGGCGCGTGCTGCGCCACCCACGCGCAGCTCGCCGTCTCCCGCGCACCCCGCAGCACCGCGCACCCCGCCCACTCCCGTACATCCCACCCGTACTCCGCCGTGAACGACTCGTACGCCTCCGGTGCGAGCCCGTACCGGTCCCGGGAGAGCGCCAGCACCACCAGATCGTGTTCCCGCAGGTCCGACGAGAAGGTCTCCAGGTCCACCAGGACCGGACCGTCGGGGCCCACCAGGACGTTCCGCGGCAGGGCGTCACCGTGGATCGCCCCCGGCGGCAGATGCGGCACCAGGGCCGCCGATGCCGCCGCGAAACCGTCCCGCCGCTCGCGCAGATACGCCGCGTCCGCCGGATCGATCGCATCCCCCGCCAGCCGGAGCCAGCGTTCGACCCCGCCCAGCAGTTCCCGGCGCGGCAGGGGGAAGTCCGGCGCCGGCAGCGCGTGCACCAGCCGCAGCAGCCCGGCCAGATCGGCCGGCTCGGTGGGGCGCACCGCGTCGGGCAGTCGGTGCCAGACCGTCACGGGGTGACCGTCCACGAGCCGGGCCCCCGGCTCGGCGGGCCGCACCGCCGGCACCCCCGCCGTCGCGAGCCACCGCCCGACCGCGAGTTCCCGTTCGGCCCGGGCCAGCAGTTCCTCGGACCGGCCGACCTTGACGACCACATCGCCCGCCGCGAAGACCGCGTTCTCACCCAGTGCCAGCAGTGCCGCGTCGGCGGGGTGCCCCGCGGCGGCCAGCACCCTCCGGGCCCGTGTCTCGTCCATCGCGGTATCTCTCCCGTTTCTCGCCGATGTGTCCCACCTGTGTCCCCTGCGCGGGCCGGCCGCACGCGGGCGCCGCGCACCCGTCTCGGCTGCGCGAATCCGCCAAAGTCTCGCATCACACGGTGGCGTCCTTGACGAACAGGTCACCCGTCAGCACGATGACGGAGCCCACCGCCCAGGTGTGCATACCGGTACAAGGTCGCCCAAAGGAGTCGAAACTCATGAGGTCGGCGACCACGGCACGGCAGCACTCATGAAGTCGGCGACGACCACGAAACGACGGCGGCCCGGTGAGCGGCTGGACCTCGGCGCCTGGTTCGTCGTCCTCCCCGCGCTGCTCCCCATCCTGATCCTCAGCGTCGGACCGCTGCTCTACGGAATCTCCCTCGCCTTCACCGACTCCCAGGCCGGCCGCACCGAACCCACCCAGTGGATCGGCACCCTGAACTTCCGGGACCTGCTCCAGGACACCCTCTTCTGGGAGTCGTTCGGCATCGGGCTCGTCTGGGCCGTCGGCGTCACCGTCCCGCAGTTCGCCCTCGCCCTCGGCCTCGCGCTCCTCCTCGATCAGCGGCTGCGGTTCCGCTGGTTGGCGCGGGCCCTCGCGATCATCCCCTGGGCCATGCCCGAGGTGGTCGTCGGCATCATGTGGCGGCTCGTCTACAACACCGACGCGGGCATCATCAACGAGACCATTCGCGATCTCGGCCTCGGCGACGGCCGCGACTGGCTGACCGGGCTCGCCACCGCGCTGCCCGCCGTGATCGTCGTCGGCATCTGGGCCGGAATGCCCCAGACGACGATCGCGCTGCTCGCGGGGCTCCAGAACACCCCGTACGAACTCCACGAGGCGGCCGCCCTCGACGGCGCGGGCGCCTGGCGCCGGTTCCGCACCGTCACCTGGCCCGCGCTCCGGCCCGTCGCCCTCGCGATCACCGCGCTCAATCTGATCTGGAACTTCAACTCCTTCGCACTGGTCTATGTCCTGACCAACGGCGGACCGGGCGGGCGGACCCGGCTGCCCATGCTTTTCGCGTACGAGGAGGCATTCCGCTACGGCCAGTTCGGGTACGCCGCCGCAATGGGCTGTGTGATGGTCGCGGTGATCTCGGTGCTGCTCGCGCTCTATCTCGTGGGACGGCTCAAGGGAGGCGACGAGCAGTGATCCGCACCAGTCGGGCGGGCCGCGCCGGGCAGTACCTCGCGCTGCTGGGCTATCTCGTCTTCCTCGCGTTCCCCTTCCTCTGGCTGATCTCCACCGCCTTCAAACCGGCACGGGAGCTCGGCTCCCTCCACCCGAGCTGGATTCCGCGCGATCCGACGCTCGACAACTTCCGGCAGGCGTTCGACGAACAGCCACTGCTCCAGGCGGCGGCCAACAGTCTGATCGTGGCGCTCTCCGCCGCCCTGATCGCGGTGGTGATCGCGACCCCCATGGCGTACGTCATGGCCCGCCACCGCGGCCGGCTCGCCACCGCCGCCACCGGCTGGGTGGTGATCAGCCAGGCGTTCCCCTTCGTACTGGTGATCATTCCGCTCTTCGTCGTCCTGAAGAACCTGCGGATGATCAACAGCCTGTCGGGGCTGATCCTGGTGTACGTCGTCTGGGCGCTGCCGTTCGCGCTCTGGATGCTCGCCGGCTATGTCCGGGCGGTGCCGCGCGAGCTGGAGGAGGCCGCGTCGGTGGACGGCGCCGGCCGGCTCCGCACCCTGGTCTCGGTGACCGCGCCACTGCTCGCGCCCGGCATCGTGGCCACCGCGCTGTTCGCCTTCATCACCGCGTGGAACGAGTTCTTCTTCGCGCTCGTCCTGCTCAAGACCCCGGAGAAACAGACCTTGCCGGTCGTACTGACCCATTTCCTCGGGGCGGAGGGCGTCGCCGACCTCGGTCCGCTCGCCGCCGCCGCGTTCCTGGCGACGCTCCCCTCGCTGGTGATCTTCGCGCTCATTCAGCGCCGGATCACCGGCGGGATGCTGGCGGGGGCGGTCAAGTGATGCCCACCCCGCGCCCGGGCGCCCCGCGCCCCCGCCACTCGCACGCTCCCGACGTCCGCCACCCGTACACCTCCCGTGCCCGCGCCCGCGCTCGGGGCCGCCGGCTCGCCGTGGTCGCCGCCGTGCTGGCCCTGCTGCTCACGGCCTGCTCCGACGGTGACGGCGACGGCGCGGACGGAAAGATCCGGCTCCGCTTCCAGTCGCTGGCCTGGCAGCAGGAGTCGGTCGAGGCCAACAAGGAGCTGGTACGGGAGTGGAACGCGCGCCACCCCGATGTCCAGGTCCAGTACGCGCAGGGCAGTTGGGACAGCGTCCACGACCAGTTGCTCACCTCGTTCGAGGGCGGCGAGGCCCCCGATGTCATCCATGACGCCTCCGACGATCTGGCCGACTTCGCGTACGGGGGCTATCTCGCCGATCTCCGTGGACTGCTGCCCGCGCGGCTGATGTCCGACATCCCGGCCCGGAGCTGGGAGACGGTGGCCTTCGGAAAGGGCATCTACGGGGTCCCGTTCCTCCAGGAGCCCCGGGTGTTGATCGCCAACCGGAAGATCCTGGAGCGGTCCGGTGTCCGGCTCCCCACCCCCGAGCGGCCCTGGAGCTGGGGGGAGTTCCGGGAGATCGCCCGGACGGTGACGGCGGCGATGGGCAAGGGGAAGTACGCGGTGGCCTGGCCGCTCAAGGAGCCGGTCTCGGTCACCCTCAATCTGGGGCTCTCGGCCGGGGGGCGCCTCTTCCAGCGGGAGGGCGACGGCAAGGTCAGGATCCGGTTCACGGACCGGGACGCGGTGGTCCCCGGGACCATTCACGATCAGGTCAACACGGACCGGACCGCCTCCCGGTCCACCCTCGGCGCCGGCGGCTCGGACACCCTGCCCGGTCTCTTCGGCGGCAAGTACGCGATGGTGCCGCTGGGGTTCTCGTACCGGCAGCAGATCGTCCAGCAGGCACCGGAGGGCTTCGAGTGGATGGTGCTGCCCGCGCCGGCCGGAGCCGATGGGACGGCGCAGGGAGTGAGCCCGCAGACGCTGTCGATCGCCGAGGACAGCCCGCACAAGAGGGAGGCCGCCGCCTTCATCGACTTCCTGCTCCGGCCCGCGAACATGGTCCGGCTGGCCAAGGGGGACTGGATGCTCCCGACCGGTACCGCCGCGCTGGCCGACCCCTCGCTGCGGAGTCCGAAGGACGGTTGGGCGGTCGGTGCGGCACTCGCGGCGCGGCTGCGTCCGGCGCCCGCGCAGTCGGTACGGGGGTACCCGGAGTGGAAGGACAAGGTGGCGACACCGGCGTACCAGGAGTTCTACAGCGGTGCCATCGACCGCGACGAGCTGGCGAAACGGCTGGTGAAGGACGGAAATCTGGTGCTGGCCAGATATCAGCGCTGAGACTTCTCTACTTGCACGATACGTATCGTCTCGCCTACGGTGGTGGGCATGAACGAACGACACCCCGCGCACATCGCCATGTTCTCCATCGCCGCGGCCGGCCATGTGAACCCGAGCATCGAGGTCGTACGGGAACTGGTGGCCCGCGGCCACCGGGTCAGCTACGCCATCCCGGCCTCGTACGCCGACCGGATCGCGGCCACCGGCGCCACCCCCGTGATCTACGAGTCCGTGCTGCCCACGGAGGAGGACCCGGACGCCTGGGGCACGGAGCTGATCGACAACATCGAGCCGTTCCTCAAGGACGCCGTCCAGGCGCTGCCCCAGCTCGCGGCGGCCTTCGACGGTGACGAGCCGGATCTCGTCATCCACGACATCACCGCCTACCCGGCCCGGGTGCTGGCCCACCGGTGGGGCGTCCCCGCGATCTCGCTCTCACCCAACCTCGTCGCCTGGAAGGGGTACGAGGAGGAGGTAGCGGCGCCCATGTTCGCGGAGCTGAAGGCGTCCGAGCGGGGTCAGGCGTACTTCGCCCACTTCCAGTCCTGGCTCGACGAGAACGGCCTCAGCGAACTGGACCCGGACAGCTTCGGCGCCCCCGAGCGGTCCATCGTGCTCATCCCGCGGGCGCTCCAGCCGAACGCGGACCGGGTGGACGACTCCGTGTACACCTTCGTGGGCGCCTGCCAGGGCGACCGGGCCGACCAGGGGGAGTGGCGGCGTCCGGCCGATGCCGCGAAGGTGTTGCTGGTGTCGCTCGGTTCGTCGTTCACCAAGCAGCCGGCGTTCTACCGCGCCTGCGTCGAGGCGTTCGGCGCACTCCCCGGCTGGCACACGGTGCTCCAGATCGGCCGCTATGTCGATCCGTCCGAACTGGGCGACGTCCCGGCGAACGTGGAGGTCCACACCTGGGTCCCCCAACTGGCGATCCTGCGCGAGGCGGACGCGTTCATCACCCACGCGGGTGCGGGCGGCAGTCAGGAGGGTCTCGCGACGGGGACCCCGATGGTGGCGGTCCCGCAGGCCGTGGACCAGTTCGGCAACGCGGACATGCTGGTGTCGCTGGGTGTCGCCCGGCGGTTGGACTCCGACACGGCCACGCCGGAAGAGCTGCGCGAGGCGGTGCTGTCCCTGGTCGCGGACCCGGAGGTGGCGGGCCGGCTGTCGGAGATCCGGACGGCGATGGCGTCCGAGGGGGGTACGCCGAGGGCGGCGGACCTGATCGAGGCGGAGCTGTGCCGTGGGGCCGACCGGGGCTGAGCCATGGCCCGGGCGGGGCCGACTGACGGGGGGGCGTGCCGAGTGGCGGTGGCGGGTGGCGAGGTCTCGCCCCCGCCGCTCGCGCCCGCCGAATGTGCGCTGGATCACCACGCCGCGTGCGGTCGGGACCGATGATTCCCGCGCGCCGTGGCAGTCTCCTTTCTCGTACTCCAGAACGAGAAGAGGGACGTGATCCGTGCGCAAGTTCAAGCTTCAGGTCCAGACCACCGTCGACGGCTATATGGCGGGCCCGAACGGCGAGATGGGCTGGCTCACCTTTCCCTGGACCGATGACATCACCGCTCACATCGGGGCGCTCACCGCGCCCGTCGACTGCATCGTGCTGGGCCGCAGGCTCGCCGAGGGATTCATCCCGGCCTGGGCCTCCGGCCCGGAAGGCGAATCGCGGGACGCCATCGACAAGATGAACAACACACCCAAGGTCGTGATCTCCAGGACCCTCACCGAGTCCCCGTGGGAGAACGCCGTCGTCGCCGGTGGCGACCTCGCCGAGACCGTGCGCGAGCTGAAGGCCCGGCCAGGCGGGGACATCATCACCTACGGTGGCGCCGCGCTCGCCTCCTCCCTGATCGCCCAGGGCCTGTTGGACGAGATCCACCTGTTCGTCAACCCGACCGCGATCGGCGCCGGCCTCCCGGTCTTCGCCGACACCGGCGTGAACCAGCGGTTCGACCTCGTCGCGGCCAAGCCGTTCGACTGCGGGATCACCACCCTGCACTTCGCGCCGAAGCGCGCCTGACGGGCGCGGCGCCTCCTGCGTTGACCGCCCCCGTGCCCATCACACAGGGGCGACGGAAAAGAAGTGGCACGAGTCAGTGGGCGCGCATAGCTTGTGCGCTCGTGACTGACGATCCGCAACGCGCCGCGAGTCCCCCGGCGGAGGCACCCACGGAACCCGTGGCACCACCGGACGGGAAGACACCGACCCACCGCGCGGGGAAACGATCCGCCTCCGCCGACGGCCTGTTCTCCGGGGCGTACGCGGCCACCACCGCCGTCTTCGCCGCCGTGATGTTCCTGACCGGACTCGCCGCGCTGGCCGTCGTCCCCACCCTGCCGACCGCGGCCCGGGACCTCGACGGAGTGTCGCTCTACCCGCTCGTCGCGGGTTGTTTCGTGGCCGCGAGCCTGCTGGGCGGCGTCCTGGGCGGCCACTGGTCCGACCGCGCCGGGGCCCACCGGCCGCTCGCCGCCGGCATGGTGCTGGCGGTGGCCACCCTGCTGGTCTCGGGCGCCAGCACCTCGATCTGGCAACTGGCGGCCGGCCGCTTCCTGGACGGCCTCGCGGGCGGCATGGTCGCCGTGGCGATCAACGCAGCCATCGGCCAGACCTACCCCGACCGGCTGCAACCGCGCGTGCTGGCGCTGATGAGCACCTGCTGGATCGTGCCCTCCCTCGTCGGCCCCCCGCTGGCGGGGCTGGTGACCGAATGGTGGTCCTGGCGCGCGGTCTTCCTCGGTCTGGCCGTGCTCACCCTCCCGCCCACGCTGATCGTGATGACCAGCCTGCGCCGCCGCTCCGGACCGTCCGCACCCGTGCCGCCCGGAGACGGCCGCCCGCGCCCCGCGCTGTTGGCCGCGACCGCCGTCAGCCTGGGTGCCGCCCTGGGGCAGTACGGCGTCTCGGGCTGGGACGCGCGCCATCTGCTGTTCGCGGCCGGCGGGCTCGCCCTGCTGCTGCTCTTCGCGCCACGGCTGCTGCCCCCGGGCACCTGGCGCGCCGCCCGCGGACTGCCGGTCACGGTGCTGCTGCGCGGCCTGGGCTCGGGGGTGTTCTTCACGCTGGAGGCGTTCGTACCCCTGATGCTCGTCACCGAACGCGATGTGTCCCCGCTCGGGATCGGACTGGCCTTCACGGGCGCGGCCATCGCCTGGGCCGCCGCCTCCTGGGTGCAGGGCCGCCTGCTGGAGAACCACCCCCGCCACCGGCTGGTCGCCATCGGCGCGCTGATACTCGCGGTGGCGGTCGCGGTCGCGATCGTCGGGACGTTCCCCGCGACACCCCCGTACATCGCCGGATCGGCCATGGTCGTCGCGGCCATCGGCATGGGCCTGCTCGCCCCGTCCCTCACCGTGCTGTCGCTCTCCCACAGCCCGCCCGGCCGCCAGGGCTACGCCAGCGGTGCGATGCAGACCAACCAGAACCTGGGCCAGCTCACCGTCCTGGGCGTCTCCTCCGCCGTCCTCAACGCCTCCCTCGCCTTCGGCGCGACCGCCCCCGTCGGCTACGGCGCCGCCTTCGGACTGCTGCTCGTGCCGTGCGCCCTGGCGGCCGCGCTGGCCACCCGGGCGCGTCGCGCGTGAGCGCGCGGCGGATGGGTCACTCCCGGTCCTGCTCCGTCATGTCGTCGCGTGCCGCGTCTTCGAGGAGATCCCGCAGCGGATCGCGCACCGCCCACGAGTGGCCGAGCCGGTGACCGGCGTAGAGCACGCAGACATCCGTCCGGTCCGGCGAGGGCGCCTCGCACCACGGCAACAGCTCGAACCGGAACACGGCCTCGGTCCAGAGGACCCATAAGCTCGCTCGCCCGGACTCCCCGTTGCCAACCTGGTTGGCGTGCTCGCCGATATGGCCGTCTTCGATTTCACAGGGTGTGTACGTGTGGTCGGGCGAGACACCCTCGGTGTCCTCCCCCGCGATGAAAAGTTCGATCAGCATGTCGAGGTAGGGCAGTTCGATGACGGAGGTGCATGGCAACACGGCGGACCAGTCCTATGAGAGGTGAGCGGAATGCCCACCGGCCGTGACTCGGGCGGGCGGACGGGGGGAGGTCGGGCAGTCCCCGGTGGGGCGGCGAAGGCCCTCAGGACCGCACGAGCGGGGGGAGGCCGGCGGGTATCTCGGGGTCGGCGCCCGACCGCACCACGACGGGCCGGATCGCCAGCGCGTAGGTGCCGTTCACGCCGTCCGACACCACCAGCGAGACGGGCACGCCGTCCTTGAGGGCCAGGCGCGCCGCTCGCCGGTCTCCGGCGTCGTGGCACCAGGAGCGGAGCCGGGTGGGCCCGTCGGGGCCGGCAGCCCGCTCGGTCTCCGCGATCGGCCGGGCCCACCCGGGGTCGAGCCCGTCCGCGATGCGCAGCGCCTGCCCGCGCAGCCAGCGGAGCGCCAGCTTGGGCGAGATGGTCCGGCAGGTGCCGAGCACGACGGCCACGCGCTCACCGGTGCCGTACACGGCCCCTTCGGCGATCACGGCACAGTGGTACTCGTGCCTCGGTCCGGCGGGGGCCGTCATGCACGGTCGCCGTTGGGCCCGGCGCGGAGGACGTTGTCGAGCGCCCTGTCGAACTCGACGCGCCGCCACCCCTCGGCCAGCTCCGCGCGCCATGCGGCGGCGAACTCGGCATCGCTCTCCAGCCGCCGTAACTCGCTCCGCAGGACGCGGAGTTCGCGAGAACTGACCGTCAGGAACCTCATGAGTCGGGCGAGGTGGCACCGTGATTGCGTCTCGGCGGCCCCCACCGCCAGGGCGAGCGGCACACTGAGACGCGTCACGCCAGCCCCCGCCAGTGCTCGTGGTCCTCATTGACCTCCCGCACCCGCTCCCGCAGGGCGAGAAGGGTGGGAGAGTCGTCGGAGCGGGGAGAGCCCTGCGACGGCAGAGGTGATTCCCCTTCGGGAGGTGGGTCGGTCCGTGTGGTGGTCGGGGGTGCCTCGTTGTCCGGCATCGTCTCTCTCCGTCCCTTATCCGGAGCACAGGACGATATGAGGCGGATGGTCGGACGAGGGGGACAGGCTGTCCCCCTGCGTCACGGGTTACGCGGCGGCTCCCACGGACGACGCGAGTTCCTGCGCATCGGAGCGGATCGTCGCGGGTGCGTGCAGCGCCAGGTCGGCGGCGAGGCGACGGCCGGAGGGGACGTAACGCACGGCCTCGGGCGATGTCTCCACCGCCTTTCGCAGGTAGTGCAGCGACCCCGCGTGCTCCTTCCTGGCGTACTCGGAGCGGGCGGCGTCCAGAAAGAGACGGGAGCGGCGTTCGACCGAGGGGATGGACTCCGGAGCGGTGTTCGACGCCTGACGCAGCGCGGCGCCCGGAGTCCGCAGGTCGACACCGATGGACACGGCGTGGACGGCCACGTTGCCCGTACCGAACATCGTCCAGGGGTGGACGTACGCGGGGGCCTTCCTGGCGGTGGCAGCGGCTTCGTCCCACCAGTGCCAAGCATCCCCCTCGCGTCCCTCCTTCGCCGCGGTGACCGCCGCATGGAGGCACAAGGCGCCGAATGTGCCGCGCAGGATGTCCGAACCGTGCTCAAGTTGGTCGCGCAACATGCTCGCGGCCTCGGACACCAGCCGAAGGGCCTCCTCGGTATGGCCACTGTCCCGAAGACCATTGCCCACGATCCACGCGGCCGAGGCGAGTAGTACGGGGTCGTCGGACTCCTCCGCGGCCATACGCGCCCGGTCCACCGTGATCCAGTACAGCTCGGGCTCCGTGGTGTGCGCGGCGAATTGCTGAGCCAGCGCGTACGCCTCGGCCATCGCCCCGTACGCCTGGCGCCGCACGCCGCCTTCGGAGCTCTTGACCGCCGCATGGCAGGCGGTCAGAAGATCCGGCAGCACCGCGCCGACTTCGGTCCGCTGGTGCGTCGACGTATGCCAGGTGGCCCAGGTCTGGCGGACTCTCCCGGCCAGTTCGTCAACGGACCCCAGTTCATAGACGGACCGGCGGAGGAACGAGGCGTGGATGGCGTCCCTCAGCGCGGGCACCGAGGCGTGGGAGAGCTTCCCCCATTGCGCGACGGGGATCGCTGTTCTGTCCCCGGTCAGTTTGGAAAGATCGTCCACTCGGAGAACGTGTGCGAGCCTGATCAGCATCGGGAGTGACCGCAGCTCCCGCCCGCCGCCTTCGATCTTCTTCAGCCAGTCCGGCGACCGGCCGACCAGTCCGGCCAGCACGGGGCGGCTCAGTCCCCGTCGTTCTCTGATTATGCGGACGCGTTCGCCAGTGGTCAGTTCGTCGGAAAGGTTCACCAGGTCTTTGGGCAGGTCCGTCATCGACGCTCCCTGACAGTGGGGTAGCAGTGCGATCGAGCGTACGCCGGAGGGGGGAGCCGCGTGCGCCCGTCCAGGTCCTAGGGTGACCCCATGGCGACGAGGTACGCCGCGCTGCTGCGCGGGATCAATGTGGGCGGTCACAAGAAGGTCCCCATGGCCGAGCTGCGCGAGGTGCTGAGCGAGCTGGGGCATACGGATGTCGCCACGCATCTCCAGAGCGGTAACGCCGTCTTCAGCACCGATACGGATGACGGCGAACAGGCACTCGCCGCCGACCTGGAGCGGGCCATCGCGGGGCGGTTCGGGTTCGCCGTCGACTGTCTCGTACGTGACGGGGCGTATCTACGGGCGATCGTGGACGACTGTCCGTTCCCGGCCGCCGAGCTGGAGGGGCGGCAGCTCCATGTCACCTACTTCTCGGCGCCGGTCACCCCGGCGCGGTTCGCCGCGGTGGACGCGGCGGAGTTCGCGCCGGAGGCGTTCCGGCTCGGGGACCGGGCGCTGTATCTGTACGCGCCGGACGGGCTCGGGCGCTCCCGGCTCGCCGATGTGCTCGCCAGGCCGGCCCTGTTGAAGGGCACCGTCGCCACCAGCCGGAACTGGAACACCGTCCGCAGGCTGGCCGAGCTGACCGACCTGACGAACCCCACCGGCTGAGCGGGGCTCAGTGGCGGCGGGAGCGCCGGCGCCAGGTGAAGCCGCCGGGGAGCCGGACCGCCGTGCTGCTGCGGCCGTGCCGGTCCCGGGTGACATGGGCCCGGCGACCGCCGAGCGTCCATGACCAGCCGTGCGAGCTGATGTTCAGGTGCAGCAGCTTCGGGATCACCGTGATGCGCTTGTGGTAGTAGAACGACATGTCGACCTCCTTCCCTCGATAGTGCGTTCGGAGCGCTCCGCGTCCGTCACAGTAGGGCTACGGGAGTGTCACCGCAGCGCGCGCAGTTCCCGCTCGCCGAGCCGGATCGCCGACGCGTCGAGGTTCTCCTCCAGATGCGCGAGCGACCCCGTGCCCGGTGTCGGACAGAGTACGGGGGACCGGTGCAGCAGCCAGGCCAGCGCGAGCCGGCCCCGGCTCGCCCCGTGGGCCGCCGCCACCGCGTCGAGCGCCTCGTCGGCCCCGCCCGTCAGGGCCCCGTTGGCCAGCGGGAACCAGGGCAGGAAGGCCAGCCCCGCCGCCTCACAGGCGGCGAGCACGTCGGCCGATTCCCGGTCGGTCAGGTTGAACCGGTTCTGTACGGAGGCGATGGGGGCCAGCGCCCGCGCCCGGGTGAGCTGGTCGACGGTGACCGAGTCCAGTCCGATATGGCGGATCTTGCCCTCGTCGCGCAGTTCCACGAGCGTCCCGAGCTGGTCCGCGAGCGGCACCTCCGGGTCGATCCGGTGGAGCTGGTAGAGGTCGACGGTCTCCCGGCGCAGCCGCCGCAGACTCGCCTCGCACATCGCCCGCAGCCGCTCCGGCCGCCCGTCGGTGTGCCAGGCACTGTCACCGGTCCGTACGACGCCGCCCTTGGTGGCGACGACGACGTCCGGCGGATACGGGAAGAGGGCCTCGGCGACCAGTTCCTCCGCGAGGCCCGGACCGTAGTTGTCGGCGGTGTCGATGAGGGTGACGCCCCGTTCGACGGCCCGGCGCAGTACGGCGACGGCGTCGGCCCGCTCTCCGCGCGGCCCCCAGTACCCGGGGCCGGTCAGCTGCGCGGTGCCGTAGCCCAGCCGCCGTACGGGCAGCTCGCCACCGAGCAGGAGCGTTTCATCGAACATGTTTCCGACCGTACCGCCTCGGCGGGAGGTTCTGCCGGGGTCAGGCCGGGACTCCGGCGACCTGGCCCAGGGCCGGCACCCGGGACGCCACCCTGGCCTGGTCGTATCGCTCCAGCACCAGCCGGCCCAGCTCCGGGGACGGACCCAGCACATCGGCCAGCACATCGGCCTCCCGCGCGCCCTCCGCGATCCGGTCCGGGAGCCGGCCGGGGGCGATGACATACGGCGCCACCGCCACCCGGGCGCAGCCGTCCGCGCGCAGGGCGCGGACCACGGACTCGGTCCGTGGCAGTGAGGCGGAGGCGAACGCGGGTCGCACGGCACACCAACCGGTGTGCCTCAGCTCCCGCGCCATGTCTGCGATCGCCGCGATCGCCTCCGGGTCTGTGGAGCCCGCCGAGGCCAGTACGAGCCCCGTCGAGCGCCGGTCGGACGGGCGGAGCCCCGCCGCCCACAGCCGCCGCTCCACGGCGGCGAGCAGCAGGGGGGAGGGGCCCAGCACCTCGGCCTGGTGGACGCGGAGCCGCGGCAGTCGCGCCGCGGCCTCGCCCAGGACGGCCGGGATGTCCGACTTGGCATGGAAGGCGCGGGTCAACAGCAGGGGCAGCGCGATCACCTCCACGGCTCGGCCCGCACCCCCGTCCCCCGTGCCGCGCGCCGGCCCGGCCTCGGCCGCGAGCCGTTCCAGCACTCTCGGCACCGACGGCGCGTTGAAGTCCAGGAATCCGGTCTCGATCCGCAGCCCGGGACGTAGCGACCGCACCCCGCGCACCAGCGCGTGGACGGTCGCGGCGTGCCGGGGATCGCGGCTGCCGTGGGCGACGAGGAGGAGGACGGGAGGGCGCATGGAGGGCTCAGTTCTTGACGAGGAGACCGCGGCCCCGCAGAACCGCGCGCTCCAGCGGGCTGAAGATCAGCAGATCGATGGCGATACCGACGAGCAGGATCAGCAGGATCGCCAGGAACACCCCGGGCATATCGGAGTTGCTGCGGCCGTTCTCCAGCAACTGCCCGAGACCGAGCCCCAGATCGGGCGACGAGGCGATGATCTCCGCGGCCATCAGCGAGCGCCACGAGAACGCCCAGCCCTGCTTGAGACCGGCCACATAGCCCGGCAGCGCGGCCGGCATCACGATGAACCAGGTGCCCTTGAGCCCCGTGGCACCCATCGTGCGGCCCGCCCGCAGGAACAGCGGCGGCACCTGATCGACCCCGGAGACCAGCCCGTTGGCGATCGACGGGACGGCGCCGAGCAGGATCACCGCGTACATCATCTGGTTGTTCAGCCCGAGCCAGATCACGGCGGGCGGCACCCAGGCGACCGACGGCAGCGACTGGAGGCCGGAGAGGATCGGTCCGATCGCGGCCCGGACGAACTTCACCCGGGCGACCAGCAGACCCAGCGGCGTACCGATGGCGAGCGCCAGCAGGAAGCCGAGGAGACCGCGCGAGACGCTGGTCCACACCACCTCAAGGAGAGTGCCGCGCATCCACATGTCGGACACGCTGTCCCATACGGCGGAAGGCGCGGGCAGGCTGCCCTCGTCCGTGACCTCCGCCCAGACGAGCGTCTGCCAGACGACGACCACCAGCGCCACCGCCACGATCGGCGGCAGCACCTTCCGCAGCAGCGTCTCGCGGAACGGGGTGCGGTGGGAGTGCACCACGTCCAGCGCGTCGAGACCGGCCTCCAGACCGGCGAGATCGCCGGGTGAACCGTCCTTGGCCTTGCTGTCGGCCGAGGTGTCAGTGCTGGCCATGTCGGCGGATCTCCCCACGCAGTTCTTCGGTGATCTCGACGGACAGCTCCGCCACGGCGGCGTCCTCGATCCGGCGCGGCTGCTCGATGCCGACCGTCCACTCCCGGGCGATCCGGCCCGGCCGCGACGACAGCAGGATCACCCGTTCGGCCAGCCGTACGGCCTCGCGGACGTTGTGCGTGACGAAGAGCACCGAGAGTTCGGTCTCCCGCCAGATCCGGGTCAGCTCATCGTGCAGCACGTCCCGGGTGATGGCGTCCAACGCCGCGAACGGCTCGTCCATCAGCAGTAGTTGACTGTCCTGGGCGAGCGCCCGCGCCAGCGCGACCCGCTGCCGCATCCCGCCCGACAGCTCATGCACCTTCTTCTTGAAGGCGCCGCCCAGCCGAACCAGCTCCAGCAGCCGTTCGGCCTCCGCCCGCCGCTCCGCCTTGGCGACCCCGCGCAGCCGCAGCGCGAGTTCGATGTTCTTGCCCGCCGTCAGCCACGGGAACAGGGCGTGTTCCTGGAACATCAGCGCGGGCCGCCCGCCGGGGGTCTCGATGGACCCCGCGGTGGGGGCGTCCAACCCCGCCACCAGATTGAGCAGGGTGGACTTTCCGCACCCCGAGGCCCCCAGGAGGGTGACGAACTCGCCCGGAGCGACATCAAGGGTGATGTCGTCCAGGACGAGCTGCCGCCCACCGGGTCCCGCGAAGGACTTCGAGACATGCTCGATACGGGCGGCGTGCCCGGCCGTCGTACGGCCGGTGGCCTGATCCTTGGTCAGGGTGTGGGCCATGGTCGTCACCTCCTGGGATCTCATCTCGTACGGGGTTACTTGACGCCGAGTCCGGCATCGGCGACCTCGGGCTTCGACTCCGCCTTCAGGACCTTGTTCAGCTGACGCAGGTCGTAGATGCCCTTCAGATCGGGCTCCTTCAGCAGACCGGCCTTCACCGCGTGGTCCGCCTGCGCCTGCAGCGTGGAGGCCAGCGGGTCGTCGATGAACTGGATCGACTGCCACGCCGGGTCGATGATGTCGGCGGGCAGGTCCTTGCCGGTGAGCGCCTTCAGCTTGGCGTTCGCGGACACCTTCGCCCGGTCCGGGTTGGCGTTGATCCACGCATTGGTCTTCACGGACCCGCGCACCACGGCCTCGACCACGTCAGGGTGATCCTTGAGGAACTTCTGCGACACGATGATGTGGGTGATCACGAACTTCTTGTCCGGCCACAGCGTCGATTCGTCCAGCAGCACCTTGGCGCCCTGCTTCACCAGGCGGGACGCGGTCGGCTCCGGCACCCAGGCGCCGTCGATGGAACCGGACTTGTAGGCGTCCGGGGTGATCTTGTTGTCCGTGCGGACGACGGAGACATCACCCTTGCCGCTCTGGGCGTCGGCCTTCCAGCCCTTCTCGGCTATCCAGTTGAGGAACGCCACGTCCTGGGTGTTGCCGACCTGCGGTGTGGCGATCTTCTTGCCCTTGAGATCGTCCAGCGTCTTGATCTTCTTGGGGTTGACCACCAGCTTCACGCCACCGGACGCGGACCCCGCGACGATCCGCAGATTCTTGCCCTTGGACTTGGTGAAGCCGTTGATGGCGGGGGAGGGGCCGATGAAGCCGATGTCGATCGAGCCCGCGTTCAGCGCCTCGATCTCGGAGGGACCGGCGTTGAAGGTGGTGGACTGGATCTGAGTGCCGCCCAACTCCTTCTGGAGGATGCCCTCCTGCTCACCGACGAGAGCGGTGGCGTGGGTCAGGTTGGGGAAGTAGCCGAGCTTCACGGTCGCGGCGGAGAGCTTCTCGCCCTTGGCGACCGGCGCGACCTTGTCGTCGTCCTTGGACTCCGAGCCGTAACCGCAGGAGGCGACCGCGCCGATCAGCAGCGGCAGAGCGGCGGCCGCGGCGGCACCGCGGCGCAGGGTGGTACGGGTGGCGAGCACGGGAGGGGTTCCTCTCGTAGGCCCCGGCGATCACGTCCATAAGGCGTGGCGGGGAAGTCGGCTGGTCTCTGTCTTCGCGCGTGAGACGGGTGGAGCTGGATCCGGATCCGGGGCGAACGGGTCATCGCGCACATCGCACGACACCCCCCGACCCCGCGCCGAGGGTGCCGCTGCCCACTCGGCCGCCCTCCTTCGCGAAGGTGGCGAACACATCGGTCATCAGAAATCCCATTCCGCGTCGTCATCGGTGGCCTGCACGGCCTTGGTCACGGAGGCGAACGAGTCGCCCGCCATACCGGCCGCCAGCGTGGTGCCGTCGGCCGGGTCGATCAGGAGAAAAGAGCCGGTACGCCGGGAGTCGGCGTACGAGTCGAGCGCGAGCGGCTCCGCGGTCCGCACGGTCACAAGACCGATGTCATTGGCGACGAGCTGCCCCGGGAGCGGGTGCTGTGAGAGATCGTCCAGCGTCAGCCGCGACGGAATCTCCTTCACGATCGCCTTGACCGTGCGGGTCGTGTGCTTCAGCAGCACCCGCTGGCCCACCTTCAGCGGCTGGTCGGCGACATGACAGACCGTCGCCTCGATGTCCTGCGTGGTCGCCGGCGCATCACCGCTCGGCACGATCAGATCACCACGCGATACGTCGATGTCGTCCGCCAGCAGCAGGGTGACGGACTGCGGGGTCCAGGCGATGTCCACCGCGTGACCGAGCAGATCGATCCCGGCCACCGTCGACGTACGGCCGGACGGCAGTACGGTCACCGGCTCACCGACCCGGAAGGTACCGGCCGCGATCTGTCCCGCGTACCCCCGGTAGTCCGGATGCTCGGTGGTCTGCGGGCGGATGACGTACTGCACCGGGAGCCGGGCGTGGCAACCGGTCAGATCATGGCTGACCGGGACCGTCTCCAGATGCTCCAGCACCGTCGGCCCGCCGTACCAGTCCATGTTCGCGGACGGCTCCACCACATTGTCCCCGGCGAGCGCCGAGATCGGGATCGCCGTGATCTCCGGTACGCCCAGCTCGGACGCGTACGCGGTGAACTCCTCGGCGATGGCGGCGAAGACGGGCTCCGCGTACTCGACCAGGTCCATCTTGTTGACGGCCAGCACGACGTGCGGGACCCGCAGCAGCGCGGCGACGGCGGCATGACGGCGGGTCTGCTCCACCACGCCGTTGCGCGCGTCGACCAGGACCACCGCCAGCTCGGCCGTGGACGCGCCCGTCACCATGTTCCGGGTGTACTGCACGTGCCCGGGGGTGTCGGCCAGGATGAAACGGCGCTGCGCCGTGGCGAAGTAGCGGTACGCCACGTCGATGGTGATGCCCTGCTCCCGCTCGGCCCGCAGACCGTCCGTCAGCAGCGCCAGGTCAGGCGTCTCCTGACCCCGTGAGAGGGAGGCGTGCGCCACGGCCTCCAACTGGTCCGTCAGCACCGACTTGGAATCGTGCAGCAGCCGGCCCACCAGGGTGGACTTGCCGTCGTCCACGGAACCAGCGGTCGCGAAACGCAGCAGGGTCGTCGCCGAGAGTTGCTCGGTGGTGGTGGTCATCCCTAGAAGTACCCTTCGCGCTTGCGGTCTTCCATCGCGGCCTCGGACATCTTGTCGTCGGCGCGGGTGGCACCCCGCTCGGTGAGCCGGGAGGCGGCGATCTCGGCGATCACCGCGTCGAGCGTGGTGGCATCCGAGTCCACGGCTCCGGTGCAGGACATATCCCCGACGGTGCGGTAGCGGATGAGCCGGGTCTCCACCCGCTCGGACTCCTTCGGGCCGCCCCAGTCGCCCGCCGTCAGCCACATGCCGGCGCGCTGGAACACCTGGCGCTCATGGGCGAAGTAGATGTCCGGCAGCTCGATCTTCTCCCGCTCGATGTACTGCCAGACGTCGAGTTCGGTCCAGTTGGAGAGCGGGAAGACCCGGACGTGCTCGCCGGGGGCGTGCCGGCCGTTGTAGAGCTGCCACAGCTCGGGGCGCTGCCGGCGCGGATCCCACTGCGAGAACTCGTCCCGCAGCGAGAACACCCGCTCCTTGGCGCGCGCCTTCTCCTCGTCCCGCCGCCCGCCGCCGAAGACCGCGTCGAACCGGTGCCGCTGGATCGCCTCGGTCAGGGGCACGGTCTGCAACGGATTGCGGGTACCGTCGGGGCGCTCCCGCAACGTCCCGGCGTCGATGTACTCCTGTACGGAGGCCACATGGAGCCGCAGCCCGTGGCGCTCGACCGTACGGTCGCGGTAGGTGAGGACCTCGGGGAAGTTGTGCCCGGTGTCCACATGCAGCAAGGAGAACGGGATCGCGGCGGGCGCGAACGCCTTCAGCGCGAGATGGAGCATGACGATGGAATCCTTGCCACCGGAGAACAGGATCACCGGCCGCTCGAACTCGCCCGCCACCTCGCGGAAGATGTGTACGGCCTCGGATTCGAGGGCGTCGAGGTGGGAGAGGGCGTAGGGGCTATCGACGACGGTGGTCATGCTGTACCCCTTTCGTGAGCTTCTCCGCCCGCACGGCGCGGAGGTGCGGGTGTCGTGGTGGTCGTGTGCTGAGGAGTAGGAACGGTGGCGAGCAGCGCGTGGACCGCTGCTGCCGACTCCTCGACGGTCTGGTGCTGCGACTCGATCCGCAGATCCGGGGAGGTCGGCTCCTCGTACGGGTCGTCCACCCCCGTCAGACCGCTGATCTCGCCGGCCGCCTGCTTGGCGTAGAGCCCCTTCACATCGCGTTCCGAGCAGACCTCGACCGGCGTCGCGACATGCACTTCGAGGTACGGGGTGCCCGCGGCGGCGTGCCGCTTCCGTACCGCCTCGCGGCTGTCCGCGTACGGCGCGATCACCGGCACCAGGACCGTCACCCCGTGTGACGCCAGCAGTTCGGCGACGAAGCCGATCCGCTGCACATTGGTGTGCCGGTCCGCCCGGCCGAAGCCGAGTCCGGCGGAGAGGAACTCGCGGATCTCGTCGCCGTCGAGCACCTCGGTGCGCCGACCGTCGGCGCGCAGCCGGTCGGCCAGCGCGTAGGCGATCGTGGTCTTGCCGGCGCTCGGCAGACCGGTGAGCCAGATGGTGGCCCCAGTCATGTCGTTGTCTCCCAGAGTCGTCATCAGCCGTGCAGTCCGCATTCCGTCTTGCCCCGGCCGGCCCAGCGGCCGGCCCGCGCGTCCTCGCCCGCCAGGACCCGGCGGGTGCAGGGCGCGCAGCCCACGGAGGCGTAGTCGTCCATCAGCAGCGGATTGGTGAGGACGCCGTGTTCGGCGACGTATGCGTCCACGTCGTCCTGGGTCCAGCGGGCGATCGGCGAGACCTTGACCTTCCCCCGCCGCTCGTCCCAGCCGACGACGGGCGTGTTGGCCCGGGTCGGGGACTCGTCCCGGCGCAGTCCCGTCGCCCAGGCGTCGTACCCGGTCAGGCCCTGCTCCAGCGGCTGGACCTTGCGCAGGGCGCAGCACAGGTCGGGGTCCCGGTCATGGAGCCGGGGGCCGTGCTCCGCGTCCTGCTCGGCCACGGTCCGGCGCGGGGTGAGGGTGATGAGGTTGACGTCCATCACGGCCTCGACGGCGTCCCGGGTCCCGATCGTCTCGGGGAAGTGGTAGCCGGTGTCGAGGAAGACGACATCGACCCCGGGCCGCGCGCGGGAGGCGAGGTGGGCGACGACCGCGTCCTCCATGGACGAGGTGACGCAGAAGCGCGGCCCGAAGGTGTCGGTGGCCCAGGTGAGGATGGCCAGGGCGTCGGCGTCCTCCAGTTCCTGTCCGGCCCGCTCGGCGAGTTCTCTGAGATCCGTGGTTCGGGTGACGGTCATATCTCTTCCCCTCCAGCGTCGTCGCGACGGAGTCCCCGGGTGAGCAACCCGAGGAACTTCAACTGGAAGGCTCGATTGCAGGCCGCGCATTCCCAGGCGCCGTGGCCCTGTTCGTTCGGACGCAGGTCCTCGTCGCCGCAGTAGGGGCAGTAGAAGGGGGCGGCGCGCTCGCTCATGAGAGGGCCTCCTCGGAGGCCCGCGCGGCCCAGGTGGCGAAGCGCTCGCCGTCCTCGCGCTGCTCCTGGAAGCGGCGCAGCACGCGCTCGACGTAGTCGGGGAGCCCCGCCGATGTGACCTTCAGTCCGCGCACCTTGCGGCCGAAGCCGGGCTCCAGGCCCAGGGCGCCGCCGAGGTGCACCTGGAAGCCCTCGACCTGCTTGCCGTCGTCGTCCAGGACGAGCTGTCCCTTGAGGCCGATGTCCGCGACCTGGATCCGGGCGCAGGCGTTGGGGCAGCCGTTGATGTTGATGGTGATCGGCTGGTCGAACTCGGGGATACGGCGCTCCAGTTCGTCGATCAGGGACGCGCCGCGCGCCTTGGTCTCGACGATCGCCAGCTTGCAGAACTCGATGCCGGTGCAGGCCATCGTGCCGCGCCGGAAGGGAGACGGCCGTACGGTCAGGTCGAGTGCCTCAAGACCGGCGACGATCGAGTCGACCTGGGACTCCTCGATGTCGAGCACGATCATCTTCTGCTCGGCGGTGGTCCGCAGGCGGCCCGAGCCGTGGGCGTCGGCCAGTTCGGCGATCTTGGTGAGGGTGGCGCCGTCCACGCGTCCGACGCGCGGTGCGAAGCCGACGTAGAACCGGCCGTCCCGCTGGCGGTGCACCCCGACGTGGTCGCGCCACTCCTGGAGGGGCTGTTCGGGCGCGGGCCCGTCGGCGAGCTTCCGGTGCAGATACTCGTCCTGGAGGATCTGGCGGAACTTCTCCGGACCCCAGTCGGCGACCAGGAACTTCAGCCGGGCGCGGGTCCGCAGCCGGCGGTAGCCGTAGTCGCGGAAGATCGAGATGACGCCCTCGTAGACATCGGGTACGTCGTCCAGCGGGACCCAAGTCCCCAGTCGTACGCCGATCTTGGGGTTGGTGGAGAGTCCGCCGCCGACCCAGACGTCGAATCCGGGCCCGTGCTCGGGGTGGTTGACGCCGACGAAGGCGATGTCGTTGATCTCGTGCGCCACGTCCAGCAGCGGCGAGCCGGAGATCGCGGACTTGAACTTGCGGGGCAGGTTGGAGAAGTCCTTGTTGCCGACGATACGGCGGTAGATCTCGTCCACGGCGGGGGTGCCGTCGATGATCTCGTCCTCGGCGATGCCCGCGACGGGCGAACCGAGGATCACCCGGGGGGTGTCGCCGCACGCCTCGGTGGTGGAGAGGCCGACGGCTTCGAGTCGCCGCCAGATCTCCGGCACGTCCTCGATCCGGATCCAGTGGTACTGGACGTTCTGCCGGTCGGTGATGTCGGCGGTGCCGCGCGCGAACTCCTGGGAGATCTCGCCGATGACCCGGAGCTGTTCGGTCGTCAGCCGGCCGCCGTCGATGCGGACGCGCATCATGAAGTACTTGTCGTCCAGCTCCTCCGGCTCCAGGATGGCGGTCTTCCCGCCGTCGATACCGGGCTTGCGCTGGGTGTAGAGACCCCACCACCGCATCCGGCCACGCAGGTCGGCGCCGTCGATGGAGTCGAAACCGCGCTGGGAGTAGATCGTCTCAATGCGTGTCCGCACATTGAGACCGTCGTCGTCTCTCTTCGCCTGCTCGTTGGCGTTCAGGGGCGTCATGTGGCCAACGGCCCACTGTCCCTCGCCGCGGTGGCGTCCAACTCGGCGGCGAGGCGCGGCGGGTGCGGGCTTTTCCGGGGTGGCGGCCATGGCGGTATGTCCTTCGAGACTGCGGGAGGGCGGCTCTGATCCGCACACTCGCACGGAGGCGCGGCGGTGCGCTGACGGGTGAACGGGGTGATCTGACGATCGGATGAGTCGGGGAGCTCAGGGGATCGGATCGGGAACCGCGGAGAACGCGGTGGAAATACTGGAAATGCTCGGCTGCGCTGGGCTGTCAGCAGCCGGGACAGATGGCGCTGGACATGCGGCAGAGGTCGACGTGGCGTCGACTCACCAAGGCAATTCCAGCTTCAGACATGACGGAAGCGTGTCACGGCGATCGGACGTCAGTCCACCATTATCCAGATACTGGACGAGTGTGTCCCGGATCGTGAGACGAGTGTGGTTGAACGGGTGGCCGGTACTGTTCGGTGCCTCGACTAAGAGGCACCGAACAGTTCGCTCCGGGGGCGTGATGGGGGCGTGCTCGGAGGCGGGCCGGGCTCGGGCCGGGGCGTGCCGAGGGGCGGACTGGGGGCGCCCCACGGGCGGTTCGGGCGGGGTGCGCCCGCGCCGGGGTTGGTCCGCGCTTGGCCCGCTCGTGGGGCGGAGTTGGCCGGCCGCGTCGGCGATTATCGGCGGTGGCGGTGGCGGTGGCGGTGGCGGTGGCGGCGTTGGCAGCGGCGTGTTGGCGGTGTCAGGCGTGGGCGCCGGGCCAGGGGCCGGGGGCGGTCTTCTCCTGCTCGTCCTCGACCTTGGTGTCGAAGAGCCGGAAGCCGCGCCGCAGATAGTTGTCCATCGCGTGCGGGCCGTCGAGCGAGCAGGTGTGCAGCCAGACCCGCTTCGTGGCTGCCAGCTCCGGCCGGCGCTCAGCCAGGTCCCATGCCCTGGCCACGGCGTACGAGAGCAGATGGCCGCCGATCCGCCGTCCCCGGAACGCCGGGATCAGGCCGAAGTAGACGATCTCCACCGACCCCTCGTCCTGCGCCTCGATCTCCGCGTACCCGGCCGGCGTGCCCCTCTCGTACGCGACCCAGGTCTCCACGCCCGGCCTGCCGAGCGTCTCCTCCCACTGCGGGTAGGTCATCCCGAGCCGGTCGGTCCACCGCACGTCCCCGCCCACCGCCGTGTACAGGAATCGGCTGAATTCGGGGGAGGGGATCTCGGCACGAATGATCTGCACCTCGCCGGCCGGGGCTGCGGCGGGCCGCAGATCGGCGGGGGAGGTCTGCTCCAGGGACCATGTGGTCACGGTGATGCTCATACGCGTCAGGGAATCACGTCGGGGTGCTTGATCCCTAGCCTGACCGGGTGCGATGCCGGTCACTGCGGTCCTGGTCAGGGCGTTGACGGTGTCGGTCAGGGCGCCGGTGGCGGCCCCTGTCGGATCACCCTCGCCACCTCCACCTCGACCCCCTCCGCGAACCGGTACGGACGGCTCGCCAGCACCTGGGCCAGATGCCGTCGCAACCGGGACATCTCCGCCCGGACCGTGACCGTACGCGTCGGATCGTCGAAGACGTCCTCCGCCAACTGCGCCGCGGTCAGCCCTTCCCGGTGCAGCGCCATCGCGTACAGCAGGTCGGCGTGGCGCGGGCTCAGTTCCTGCGTCCAGCTCCCCGCGTCGCCGGAGACCGTCACCGACGCCCGGCGCGGCACGCTCAGATCCAGTACGACCCGGGTGGTGGCCCCCGCGCACCGCTTCGGCGGCTCGTCCACCCGCACCAGCCAGCCGCCCGGCAGCGGCTCCACCGCGCACATCCCCAGCGACGGCAGCCAGCAGCGCCCGTCGGCGATCCGCCCGGGCAGCGGCAGCCGGCCGGGCGGGGGCATCCCGATCACCGCAGCGGGCCAGCCGTCCGCGTCCACGGCCAGCGCCCGGCCGGTCAGCCGGCCGAGCAGCGGGGACGCCACCCCGCGCAGCCGGTCCAGCGCGGCGAGATGCCGGTGCCGCAGCTCGGCCTCGGCGAGCCGGGCGACCGAGGTGACCAGGGCGAGCGTCGCCGGATGCACGGTCGACGCCGGACCGCTGACGGTGACGACACCGATCAGTCGCCCGTCCCGCGGGTCGGTGAGCGGAGCTCCGGCGCAGGTCCAGGTCTGATGGGCGGAGAGGAAGTGCTCGGTGGCGTGCACCTGGAGCGGGCGCCGGATCACCAGCACCGTGCCCGCCGCGTTGGTGCCGATGGACTTCTCGGTGAGGTCCGCGCCGAGGACGAAGCCGTGCGCGTCGGCCTTGCGCAGCACGGCCGCCTCCCCCTCCCGCCACAGGAGCCGCCCGTCGGCGTCGGTGACGACCATGACATGCTGTGCGGCCTCCGCGATCGGCACCAATCCGTCCCGCAGGGTCGGGAGCACCTCACGCAGCGGCGTAACGTATCTGCGCCGCTCCGTCTCGACCCGGGGGAGTGGTTCGGTCCGGCGCTCCTCGTCGGGATCGAGGCCCTGGTTCAGCAGTCGGTGCCAGGACGCGGCGATGTCCGCCCGCGGCCGGCCCGGCGGCCGGCCCGCGCCCGGCGAAGGCTCCCGTACCCCCGCCGGTGGCCGGGTGGCGATCATCGTGTCCACGACGGCGACGCCGGCCGGGTCAATCGGTCCGATCTGCACGCGAAACCCCTCCTGAGCAGGCGATACGGCGCAGGGCTGCAACCCCTTGCAACCCTCGCGCAGAACTGTGCGCGTGTACGAAGGTGAACAGCGCGAGGGGTGGTGCCGTGTCGGCGCAGCACCACCCCGAGCATGATCGTCTACGACGGGACGGCGCCGCGCCAGGGCCCCGGCCGACGGCTCACACCACGGCGCGGGCCCGCTCCACGATCGGCTCCAGCGCGAGCGTGTGCGGCAGGGTGCCGAAGGCCGCGCCCCAGTCGCCGCCCAGCCGGGAGGCGCAGAACGCGTCGGCCACCTCCGGCGGCGCCCAGCGCACCAGCAGCGACCCCTGGAGCACCAGCGCCATCCGCTCCACCAGCCGGCGCGCCCGCGCCTCGATGCCGCTGAGATCCGCCAGCTCGGTGAGCAGATCCTTGATCGCCCGGTCCAGCCGGTGGTCCGCACCGCGCGCCAGACCGACCTCCTGGAGGAAGGCGTTGAGCGCGCGCGGCTCGCGCTGGAGCGCCCGCAGCACGTCCAGCGCCTGGACATTGCCCGAGCCCTCCCAGATCGAGTTGAGCGGTGTCTCGCGCAGTAGCCGGGGCAGCCCCGACTCCTCGACGTAGCCGTTGCCGCCGAGGCATTCGAGGGCCTCGGCCACCGTCGGGGTGCACCGTTTCGTCACCCAGTACTTGGCGGTGGGCACGGCGAGCCGCAGAAACGCCCGCTCGTCCTCGGTGTCGCTGTCGTACCCGGCCGCCAGCCGCAGCCCCAGCACCGTCGCGGCCTCCGACTCCAGCGCGAGATCGGCGAGTACGTTGCGCATCAGCGGTTTGTCGATCAGCGGCCCGCCGAAGGCCGAGCGGTACGCGGTGTGGTGGACGGCCTGCGCCACCGACTGCCGGATCAGCGCGGCCGATCCGATCACACAGTCCAGTCGGGTGGCCGCCACCATCTCGATGATGGTGCGCACCCCCCGGCCCTCGTCGCCGACCCGCCGCGCCCAGGTCCCGTCGAACTCGACCTCGCCGGAGGCGTTCGACCGGTTGCCGAGTTTGTCCTTGAGCCGCTGGATGCGGAAGACGTTCCTGGTGCCGTCCGCGAGCACCCGGGGCACCAGGAAGCAGGTCAGTCCCCCGGGGGCCTGGGCGAGGACCAGGAAGCCGTCGGACATCGGCGCGGAACAGAACCACTTGTGCCCGGTGAGGACGTACTCGCCGCCGTCGCCGTCGAGCGGCCGGGCGGCGGTCGTATTCGTCCGGACATCGCTGCCGCCCTGCTTCTCCGTCATGCCCATGCCGAAGAGATTCCCGGCCTTGGCGGCCGGCGGCAGCAGCTCCCTCGCGTACACCCGCGAGGTCAGCCGGGGCTCCCACTCCGCGGCCAGCGCCGGATCGGCGCGCAGTGCGGGCACGGCGGCGTGCGTCATCGAGAGCGGACAGGCGTGCCCGGCCTCCGCCTGGGTCCACACCAGGAAGCCGGCCGCCCGCCGCACATGTCCGGACGGGGTGCTCCACGCGTCGGTCAGGCCCGATGTGACGGCGTGGCCGAGCAGCCGGTGCCAGGCCGGATGGAACTCGACTTCGTCGATCCGGTTCCCGTACCGGTCGTGCGTCCGCAGCTTCGGCGGATTCTCATTCGCCTGGCTTCCCCATTCCTGGGCCTGGGCCGAACCGGAAGTCCGGCCCAGGCCGGTCAGCTCGACCCGGGCCGCATCGAGATCCTCCGGTGCGACGTGCCGCTCGACCGCCTCGGTGAGAACCCGGTCGGAGGAGTAGACGTCGTACCCCACCAGGGGCGGAGCCTGGTTGGTCACTGTGTGGGTGTCAGCTGCCATGCGGATACGGTAAGGAGGTGCAGGCAGCAAATGAAACACCCGAGCGGCCGTCGGGTCGGCTCCATCGAGCCCGAGTCCTCTACCGCAACGTCTCGAAGCGGAAGATGACATGGCTGCTTCTGAAGGACACGGTCAACTCGTGCATCGAGTACCGCATCCTCGGTCTCGCCGCCGAGGCGGCCTTCTTCACGCTGCTGTCGCTGCCGCCGCTGATGATGGGCCTGCTCGGGCTGCTGGGCTACGTGGACAACTGGACCGACACCACCACGGTCGCCTCGATCGAGACGAACATCCTCAACGCGGTCGGCACGGTCCTCTCCGACCGGGGCGTCAATGACATCGCCAAACCGCTGCTGGAGGACGTCACACACGGCGGCCGGCCGGATCTGATCTCCATCGGCTTCGCCATCGCCCTCTGGTCCGGATCGCGCGCGGTGAACGTCTTCATCGACACGATCACGGTCATGTACGGCCTCGACGGCCAGCGCGGCATCGTCGCGACCCGGCTGCTCGCCTTCCTGCTCTATCTCGTCGCGCTGCTGATCGGCGCGGTGGTGCTGCCGCTCGCGGTGGTCGGCCCCGACCGGGTGGTGGAGCTGATGCCCTGGGGCACCACGGTCGTCACCATCCTGTACTGGCCGGTCGTCAGCACCCTCTCCATCGCGTTCCTGACCACGCTCTACCATGTGTCGGTCCCGGTCAGGTCCCCCTGGATCGAGGACGTCCCCGGGGCGCTGGTGGCCCTCGGGATGTGGGTGTTCGGCAGCTTCCTGCTCCGGATCTACCTCACCGGAATGGTCGAGGGCCCCACGATCTACGGCTCGCTCGCCGCACCCATCGCGGTCCTGCTGTGGATCGGCATCTCCGCCTTCGCCGTCCTGGTCGGCGCGGCCGTGAACGCCGCGATCGACCGCGTCTGGCCGTCGGTGGCCACGGCGGCGGCCCGCGAGGCGAATGAGCGCATGCGGGCGGCCCAGGCGGCGCAGACGCTGGCGCGGGCCAGGGCGGCGCACCTCTTCGACGACGATGGTGATGACGACGATGACGACGACGAGGACGACGACTTCTACGGGGACTACTACCGGGACGGCGGCTCCGGCGATATGCCGTCGGAGTTCCCGGAGCGGTGGTCCCGCTTCCTGCCGCCGGACGATGTGAAGTCCCGGCTGCACGCGGGCCGCGAGCACCACCACGACCACAAGTCACCGCGCGACCGCCCGGACCCGCCGCACGACCGGGACTGAGCCCCTCGCCGACCGGGGGCGGCCACCGTACGGGTGTACGGGCGCGAGGGCCTTTCGGGTTAGCCTCGGGCGCATGTACCAGGAACGGCCCTCGCTGCTCCGCTCCGCCGTCGTCTGGCAGAACACCGCGTCCCGTGGCCACCCCGTCATCCCCGACGGCTGTATGGACCTCGTCTGGACCCCCGGCCGCCTTCTCGTCGCCGGGCCCGACACCCGCGCCAAGACCTCCGGCGCCCCCACCGGTACCCCGTACGCCGGGGTGCGGTTCGCCCCCGGCACCGCCCCCGCCCTCCTCGGCGTACCCGCCAGGGAACTCCGCGATCTGCGGGTCGAGGCCGGACAGCTCTGGGGCGGGGCCGTGGCGCGCCGGCTCGCCGAGCGGGTCGACGCCGCCGCCGACCCCGCCGCCGCGCTGGAGGAGATCGCCCTGCACCGGGCCGCCGCCGCGCCCGACGGCCCCGCCCCGCTGCTCGGAGAGGTCGTACGCCTCCTGGACGCGGGCCGCACCGTCGCCGCGGTGGCGGACGCGGTCGGGCTCGGTGCGCGTCAGTTGCACCGCCGCTCCCTGGACGCCTTCGGCTACGGACCCAAGACACTGGCCCGGGTGCTGCGGCTCCAGCGGGCGCTGGGGTACGTCCGGGACGGGATGCCGTACGCCGCCGCCGCGCTCGCCGCGGGCTGTGCCGACCAGGCGCATCTCGCCCGGGAGACGCGCGAACTGGCCGGTACGACGCTGAGCGCCTACGCGGTGTCGGCGAAGAGCTGGACACCGCAGCCGTCGGGGTCCAGCACGACCGCGTAGCGCTGGCCCCAGAAGGCGTCCCACGGCTTCAGATGGCTCTGGTAGCCGGCGTCGACGAGGTCGGCGTGGACCGCGTCGACCTCGGCGGCGCTGTCGCAGCGGAACGCGAGCCCGACGCGTTCCTCGCCGACACCGGGCTTGGTCCAGGTCGGGTCGAAGGAGCGGACGACGTCCTCGGTGTCCCAGAGCAGCCGCAGCCCGTTCGGCAGGGTGCACTCCACATGCGGGGCGGTATCGGATTCGGCCGGGATGTCCAGGCCGAGACGTCGGTAGAAGGCCAGGGAGGCGGCCATGTCGGCGGTGGCGATGCCGATCGCGTCGAGTCGTGGGGTCATGGGCTCCAACCTAGGCCGGGATCGGTACGTGCGTCTTGAACGAATCGGACCTCGTGCCGTACGGGTGATCTCGCGCCCCGGCAGGCGTGGCGGCGTGATTCCGGCCGCAAGATCACTGGGAGGGGGACGCACCAGCGGAAGGACCCACTGATGACCACGCGCCCCACCCGACCCACGGCCCGTCGCGGCGGACACCGGTTCCGTACCGCCGCCGCCGTGCTGTGCGCGCTCGCCGTGCTCCCGGCCGCCACCGCCGTGGCGCTGGAGGAACCCCCGCCGCCGACCACCCCCGCCGCGGAGCCCTCGTCCGACGCGACGCCGCTGCCCGCTGAGCCGTCTCCACCCGACGGCACGCCGGTGCCCGCCGTCACGCCGGCGGCCACCGTGACATCCCCGCCCGCCACGACCCCGGTGCCCGACCCGGACCCCGTACCCTCCTCGTCGGCTCCTACGTCGGCTCCTACGTCGGCTCCGACGCCGGCCCCCACCGAGGCGAAGCCCGACGCGATCGTCACCATGGGCGACAGCTTCCTCTCCGGTGAGGGCGCCCGCTGGCTCGGCAACGCCGAGGGCCTCAAGAACTTCGGTGGCGTCCCCCAGGCCCTGCGGGACGCCACCGACCGGGTGACGGCGTCGGGCCTCGGCCTGGACAAGATCTACACCGCCGACTGCCGGCGCTCGGTCGCCGCCGAGATCGTGGACGCCACCGCCACGCACGTCAACATCGCCTGTTCCGGTACGGAGGCCGAACAGCTCTCCCGGGCCGTCGGAAACAGCGAGGCGCAGCTCGAACAGGTGCGGAAGCTGGCGGTCGGGCACACCGTCAGGACCGTCGTCCTCTCCGTCGGCGGGGACGACGTCCAGCTCATCAAGACCATGAAGGCGTGCGCCGACGCCTGGCAGAACAATCGGTACTGCTCGACCGACGCGGCGATCACCACCCCGGTGGCCGAGCGGACGCGGACGGTCGGCGACAAGGTGGTGAAGGCCGTCCAGGCCGTCAGGGAGGCGGTCAAGGAGAGCGGTGTCACCCCGAGGATCGTCGTGCAGTCCTACCCGCTGCCCCTCGCCACCGGCGACCCCACCACCACCGCCGCGCACGACGAGAACAGCTGGGACCGCTGGAGCGCGTACGGCTGCCCCTTCTACAACCGCGATCTGAGCTGGCTCGGCACCGGGGCGGGCCCCGCCCTCAACACCGAGATCAAGAAGGCCGCCCAGCGGGCCGGTGCGGACTTCGTGGACCTCGGCCGGCTGCTCGAAGGGCACCAGGTCTGTGGCAAGGACCCCCTCCAGACCTCCTTCGCCGCCGACGGCACCATCGTCAGACCGACCGCCGCGCGGGCCGAGTGGGCCCGCTATCTGCCCCGTACGAGGGCCGGACTGCCCGCCGACGAGGAGCGCGAGCTGCTCCATCCGAACTACTACGGACAGCGGGCGCTCGGCCGGTGTCTGACCCTGGTCGTCAGCAAGCTGCCCACCACGGCCGTGGGTTCGACCGCGCGGTGCGTCGGCGCGGCGGGGCAGGCGCCGGACGCGGTCACCGTCTCGTACGCCGACTGACGCCGGAGCCCCCACCGGACGGATCGGACCGGTGGGGGCGGCGGCCTCGGTTCAGCTCCTGGCGGCCGTCGCGCGCCGCGCCGTGCTCGCGCCGTCGCGCGGGGCGGCCCTTGGCACGAGGAGTCGCTCGGTCAGTTCGCCGAAGACCAGCCCGAAGACCGTCCACAGGGTCGCCTGGATCGCGAGCGTCGACAGCCGGAACTCCCAGACCACCGAGGCGGGGAAGCCCTTCGGCACCTCGTTGTACGACGGCAGGAACGCGAAGGCGATCCCCACGGCGACGACGAACGCCGCTCCCGCCACGGCCGTCGCGTGCCAGTTCCCCAGCCGGGGGGCGAGCCGCTTCCCCAGGATCACCGCGGCCACCGCGAGCAGCACGCTGAGCACGACCATCAGGAAGTACACGGTCGTGCGTTCGCCGATGGTGTCCGGGTCGCCGACGGCCGGCGGATTCGGCGGATACTTCAGATACGGCACGACGTACACGGCCAGCAGCGCGCCGAGGGCGACCAGCGCGGCCGTCGCGCGCGGACCGAACCGGCCGACGCGGCCGAGGGCGACACAGGTGGCGAGCGCCGCGACGCCACCGACGGCGACGCCGAAGACCAGCAGACCGGTGGCGAGTCCGGCGGTGGACTGCATGGTCCGGCTGACCAGCTCCTCGCCGCCGTGCTCATGGCTGTTGGCCTCCTCGAAGGCGATGGCCGCGTCGACCGGGCCCTCTCCGAGGAAGTACGCGACGGCCAGGGCGACGGCGCCGGCGATCAGGCCCGCGACCATGCCGCGGACGAGCAGGGCTCTGACGGATATGGAGTTCATGGATGGTTCCCCTGGGCGATGTCGATGAGACGGGTGCTGAGTGGTCGTGCCTCAGTGGTGCTGTCTCAGTGGCAGGGGAAGCCGAGGAGATGGCGGCCGTCGTGCACCCATTCGTGCACGCTTTCGCCCGAGATGAGCGAGGTGGCGCCCTGCTCGGCGCCGACGAAGTAGAGCAGGATCAGTGCCAGGACGCCGGTGAAGACGGCCCAGGGCGCGATCTCCTTGAGCGATACGGGGACGATCGCCGGTGCGGTCGGTGACACGGACGCCGATGCGGCGGACTGGGCCATGGCAGAACCTCCAGAGGGAACACGCGTCCCGTTCGTGGTGCCGTGAAGACGAGGGTGCCGGGTCTGACTTCCCGCGGAGATACGGGTACACAGTGGCGCGACCGTGCCGGATTCGCACCGGACTTCCGTCACACCTTCGTCATGTACACGCGACCGTACCGCTTGAGGGCGGGGGCCGCCATGGCGTGGGATGGCCGAAAACAACGGCCCCCGGGGGGGGCCTGACGGAAGGGGCGGATATGACGGTACGGCTGACACTGGTCTCACCGGCGACCACGAGCGCGCTGCGGGAGGCGCGCTTCGGGGGCGATGAGGGACTCGACGGACCGGGCCTGCGTGCCGCCGGGGCCGCCGCGGGCGCGCTGCCGCGCCCGGACCGGGCGCTGACCGGCCCCTCCCGCCGCTGCCGCGAGACGGCGACGGCGCTGGGCCTGCGACCGGAGCGGGTACCGGCGCCCGCCGACTGCGCCATGGGCACCTGGCACGGCCGGACCCTGGACGAGGTGAGCGCGGCGGAGCCCGCCGCCGTCTCCCGCTGGCTCAGCGACCCTTCGGCGGCGCCGCACGGCGGGGAGTCCCTGCGGGAGTTGTGCGGGCGGGTGGGGGCGTGGCTGGATTCGCTGGACCCCGGCCATGTGGTGGCGGTGGTGGAGCCGGGGGTCGTCCGCGCGACGACCGTCCGGGCGCTGGACCTGCCCCTGGAGACCTTCTGGCGGCTGGACGTCGCCCCGCTCACCCTGACGCGCCTCTCGGGCCGCCTCAACCGCTGGAACCTCCGGTGCGGGTCCGCCCCCGGGGGCGGGTGAGCGTGCGGCGACGGAGTCCACCGACCCGGAACGGCCCCCGGGCCATCA
The DNA here is from genome assembly GCF_044333555.1 of Streptomyces sp. NPDC020965. Classification (NCBI taxonomy): domain Bacteria; kingdom Bacillati; phylum Actinomycetota; class Actinomycetes; order Kitasatosporales; family Streptomycetaceae; genus Streptomyces; species Streptomyces sp. NPDC020965. Next base: position 92,022 of record NZ_JBIRRE010000007.1, on the reverse strand, counting down.
AATGCCGGCTCCCGGTCCAACGGCGTTGTTAGCGTGTGCCGTTGAATGAGGGGAAGACGATAGATGACATCGACCACGTTCCACATCGGGGGAGAGCTCGGCGTACGGCGGCTCGGCTTCGGAGCCATGCGACTGCCGACCGAGCCCGGCCCCGATCGGGAAACCTCACTGAACATCGCCAGGCGCGCCGTCGAGTTGGGCGTCACGCTGATCGACACCGCGCACATGTACGGCGGGGGCGCCAACGAGGAACTGCTCGCCGAGGCCCTGTACCCGTACCCGGACGGGCTGCTCATCACCACGAAGGTGGGCATTGCGCGATCGAGTCCCACCGCCCAGTGGAAGCTCGACGCACGGCCCGACGTCCTGCGCGACCAGGTCGACCACGCCCTGCGCCGACTGCGCGTCGACCGGCTCGACCTGCTGCAACTGCACCGCATCGATCCGGAGACCCCCCTCGCCGACCAGCTCGGCGCGCTGCGGGAACTCCAGACCGCGGGCAAGATCGGACTGATCGGGCTGTCCGAGATCACCGTCACCGAACTCGACCAGGCGCGGCGGATCGTCGAGGTCGCGAGCGTGCAGAACCGGTACAGCGTGGTGGACCGCGAGCACGAGCCCGTACTCGCGGCCTGCGAGGCGGCGGGGATCGCGTTCCTGCCGTGGCGGCCGGTCGCCGAAGCGGCTCCGGGCGGGGCGGCTTCGGGCGGAGCGGCTTCGGGCGGAGCGGCCGAGCTGGCCGCGGTGGCGGCGGAACTCGACGCGACCCCGGCGCAGGTCGCGCTCGCGTGGCTGCTCGACCACTCCCCGGTCATTCTCCCGATCCCCGGCACCGGCCGGCTCGACCATCTGGAGGAGAACGTGGCCGCGGCCGATCTCCGGCTGACCCCGGTACACCGGGAGCGTCTGGACCGGCTGGGGCCCTCCGGCGGGGTAGGCGTCTGAACCCCGGCGACGGGCTCGCCGGGTGAGGGAGCGTCGGCGGCCCCCGGTATCCAGGAGGCCGCCGACGCCAAGGGGTGGGGTCAGCGCTTCAGGATGCCCTCGAACTTCGCCCAGTCGTACATCTGGTGCACCGCCTGTCCGAGGATCGGCACGCTGATGTGCTCGAACACGTCCTCGATCAGGTCGATGTCACCGGTCACGATCAGCGGCCCGGTGATGTTGAGCAGGCCACCGGAGCGGGGCTCCCGCTCCTGGGCGTGGGCGGTACCGCCCGACAGTGCCAGGGCCATACCGGCCGCCATCGCCACCACTACACCCGCACTGCGTACACGACGGAACATCAGCTCTCCGTTTCTGGGGACCTCAGGCTCTCCGCACCCGCGCATGTCAACCAGCCCTGAGGGCAGGGGAGTTGGGGGAAACATCGCCGCGCGGGCCGAAGTGATGATCAGCTTGCCATCGGGTCAAGGGCAAGTAAAGTGCCTGCCAGGAAGTAAATGATCATCACATCGGGAGTGGTCCCGCCGATACCCCGGGCGCCCTCGCTGCCGGACGGTTCGTCAGCCGGGCCGCACCACTTCACCGTTGAGCTCGCCCTCGCGCGCGCGGAGCAGGCGGTTCACGGTGGCGCGCGCCTCCCGGGTCCGCTCCAGTGCCGCGAGGGTCTCCGGGGCCACGGTGCGTGCGCGGGATCCGCCGTCGGCGGAGTGGCGCAGGACCTCGGCCCGTATCAGGCGGTTGCTCTCCCGCAGATGGCCCAGCAGTTGGGAACGGGCGTCGGTGGCCAGCGCGTCCCCGTCGCCCGCTCCCCGGGGCACGGCGATCAGCTCGCGGGGCACGTCGACCGAGTCGGTCCGCAGGTCGATGCCCGCCCGGTACGCCTCCTGGCCGAGCCGCACGGTCTCCTCGTCGAACCGCTCCAGATCCATGGGGCGGTGGGCTTCGAGCTCCTGGACGGCGCGGTCCAGCGCGTCGAGCCAGGCCCGGCTCGTCACCCTGATCAGCAGGAGTCGGGCGGTCTCGGCCTCCCGCCAGAGGGCCAGTTTCTCGCTCTCCTGCTCCTCAGTCTGCCGCCGGTGCAGTCGCAGGGGTCCGTAGACCCCGCCGAGAGCGGTGAGCCCGGCGCCGACGAGCGCTCCGACCGCTCCGTACAGTGCCCCGATGTCCGCCATGCGTCCCCTTCTCCGGAGGCGCCAACCCGTCTCCGTGTGCGCCATGTTGATCAGAGCGTACGATGGCGTCCCCTCGGCGGGAGGCCATGGAGAAGGGGTGGGCACGTGCTGAGACCGCTCGGTGCCATGTCCCCGCGGCGGATCGGTCCGTATGCGATTCTCGCCCGGCTCGGCGGCGGCGGGATGGGCGATGTGTACCTCGGCCGCCGCGACGGCGAGCATCAGCCGGACGCGCTGGTGGCCGTGAAGACGATGCGTCCCCATCTGGTGGACGACCCGTCCTTCCGCGACCGGTTCCGGCGGGAGACGGAGCTGGCCGGCACAGTGCGCGGCCCCTGTACCGCCATGCCGGTGGCCGCCGACGCGGACGCCGACCCGCCGTGGCTGGCCACCCGCTACATCGCGGGGCCCACCCTGGGTGCCGCGCTCCGGCGCTGCGGTCCGTTCCCGGAGGACGCGGTCCGGGCCCTGGGCGCCGATCTCGCCCTGGCGCTCGCCGAATTGCACACGGCCGGGATCGTCCACCGGGACGTCAAGCCCGGAAATGTGCTGCTCGACCGCGACCGTGCCCTCCTCATCGACTTCGGTCTCGCCCGGATATCCGGGACGACCACGCAGGTGACGAGCGAGGGCGGGGTACTCCTCGGCACCCCCGACTTCATGTCCCCGGAGCAGTTGCGGGACAGCCGGACGGTGACCTCCGGATCGGACGTGTTCAGCCTGGGCGCGCTGCTGTGCTTCGCGGCGACCGGGGTGAAGCCCTTCGGCGATGGACCGGCCGCCGCCGTACAGCACCGGATCGCCCAGGGGGCGCCGGCGCTCGACGCGGTGCCCGAGGGGCTCAGGGACATCATCGGGCGCTGCCTGGACCCGGTTCCGGCCCGCCGCCCCCGGCCCGACGAGCTGGCGGAGCGGTGGGGTGCGGGCACCCGGTGGGGCGGCTGGCCGGTCCCCGTGCGGGAACACGTCGAGGAGTACCGGCGCGAGGCCCGGGAGGTGTGCGCCGCGGCGGTGCCGCTCCCGGCCCCCGGGCCCCCGGACCGGGACGCGGCCATGGCTCCCCGATCGCCCGAGGTGCGGAACGAGCCCTCGGTGGACCGGCCTTCAGGGGTTTCGGAGGCTTCGGAGGTGGGGCACGAGCCCCCGCCCGGCAGCCGGGGACAGCGCCGCCGCGTGGCCCTGGCCCTGATCCTCGCGCTGGTGTCGGTGGTCGGCGCGGGCACCTGGCTCTGGCGGGCCGGCCCCTGGCGGGACGGTACGGACTCCGCGCCGCCGGCGCGCGGCCCCGTGGCACTGCCGGCGGGCGTCGACGACCGGGGCACCGCCGATTCCTCCCGCGTCCTGCCGCGGGGACCGGCCGGCACCCCGCCCGGCTGGCGGCCGTGGCGCGGCCGGCTGGCCGGACCCGCGCTGGGCTGCGCCGCGGGGACGAAGGTGCTCGTCTGCCGCCTCACCGACGGCACCTACACCGCGCTGGACCCCGCCGATGGACGGCGGCTGTGGACCATCGGCAGCTACGACCCCGGTACGGATTCGTACATCAGCCCGACGGGACTCCAGGTCTTCCCGGCCCAGAGCAGCCAACCGACGGTCCACGGCCGGAATGTCGTCCTCAGCACGGACGGCTGGCTCCAGGCGCGCGACGCGCGCACCGGGAAGCTCCGCTGGGAGCGGGAGTCGGCGGGCGCGCTGGCCGTCCGGTCCCGTCCGCTGGTCGGCGACGGCATGGTCTTCACCGTGACCTCGCCGAAGCAGGACGCGCCCGGGGTGACTCCGCGCCTCTCGATGACGGCCTTCGCCCTGTCGGACGGCCGGGAGCTGTGGACGAGGGCGCTCTCCGCGCAGGAGTACGCGCGGGCGGAGCTGCTGGACTTCGAACCCGTCGCGTACGCCGACGGCCTCGTCCACGCGCTGAGCGATGGGGGCCTGGTCTCCTACGACGGCCGCACGGGCGCCGCCCGCGGCCAGGCGGCGAGCGAGGCGAAGGGGTGCGACACGCTGGCGGTCACGGGACGGGCCGCCTTCTGCTCGCACCAGGAGGACAGGGCGACCAGCCCGGTCCTGCACCGGCTCGACGCCACCACCCTCCAGCCGGTCGGCCGACCGATGGCGCCGAAGGGACCGCCGATGGGCTATCTGAGCCGGCTCGCCGCGGTGGACGACCGGATCGCGGTCGTGCTCGCCCCGGGCGCCGCGGCGGACCCGGACCTCGGAGTGGACGAGAAGGTGCCCGGTGTGGTGGTCCTGCTCGATCCGCGCACCGGCGCGGAGCGCGGCCGTTATCCGCTCTCCGCCAGCGCGGGCACCTCCCCCCTGCCGTCCGGCGCCGACCAGGTGGTCACCGATCCGATGATCGTCGGTGATGCCGTCGTGTACGCGGACCACTCGGCCCTGCACGTCATCCCGCTGACGGCGGACGGGCGTCCGGGGCGGGCACGCGTGGTGCCGGTGGCCGGCGCGCCCGGACCACGCCCGGAGGAGCGGTACGACCGGGTCCGGGGACTGAACCTGGCGCGGGAGATCAGACCCCCCGTCATGATCCCGCTGGGAGACGCCGTCCTGATCGTCTACGACAAGGGGACCATCGTCTCCGTACCCCTGCCGGAGTGAGCGGATACCACCGTGCTGGAACCCTTCCCCCCGGAACACCCGCCCCGGCTGGTCGGCCCCTACCGGCTGCTCGCCCGGCTCGGCAGCGGCGGCATGGGCGAGGTGCATCTGGCCTGTCACGCCCTGGCCCCCACCGCCGACCCGGCGCGCATGGTCGCGGTGAAGACCATCCGCGGGGACCTGGAGCTGGACAGCCGCTTCCGGCGCCGGTTCGCCCGGGAGTACGCCGCCGCCCGCGCCGTACGCTCCCCGTACACGGCCGCCCTGGTGGACGGCCGGGCCGATGACGAGGACCCCTGGCTGGCCACCGCGTACGTACCGGGCCCGTCGCTCGCGGAAGCGGTCGGCCGGAGCGGGCCGCTGGACGAACCGGCGGTCCGGGCGCTGGGCGCCGCGCTCGCCGACGCCCTGCGCGGGGTGCACGGGGCCGGACTGCTGCACCGGGACCTCAAACCCGCCAACATCCTGCTCTCCGCCACCGGTCCCCGGCTCATCGACTTCGGGATCGCCCGCGCCTTCGACGCCTCGGCCCTGACCCGGGCGGGGGCCGTGGTGGGGACGCCGAGCTTCATGGCACCGGAGCAGCTCGCCGGCCGGCAGGCCCTCACGGCCGCCACCGATGTGTTCTCGCTCGGCTCGTGCCTGTACTTCGCCGCCACGGGTCGGATCCCCTTCGAGATCGCCGATATCGCCGCCATCGGCGACCCCCGGACGGCCCGGCAGGACGACGGACGGACCGCGGCGCTCCTGAGCGAGGTGCCCCCCGGGCTGCGCCCCGTGCTCGGGCGCTGTCTGCGCGCCCGTCCCGCCGGCCGGGCCACTCCGGAGTGGATCGCCGGTCAGTGGGCGGTTCCAGCCGGCGCGTTCCCCTGGCCGCCCGGTGTGCGGACGCTGATCGCCGACCACGAGGAGGCGGCCCGGCGCTGTGGTGCGGTGCTCCTGGCACAGCTGACCACCGGTGACCGGGACGCGCCGGTCCCGCACGCGCCGACGCTGCGGGGCGACGTTCCGCTGGGGAGCACGCCCCGGCTTGTACGGCGGAAACCGCGCCGGGCGCTGATCGCGGCGCTGGCGGTGCTGAGCGTCACCGCGGCGGTGCTGGTCGTCTCGGCCGACGACCGGGGGAAGTCCCCGCCGAAGCGGCCCGCCGCCGTCCTGCCCGCCCATCTCGCCCCGTACACCGGGGAAGGACGGCCGAGGGACTTCGGGAAAGGCGCCGTCTCCCGGCTGCACCGCCCCACCAACTGGTCCCCCTGGACGGGCCGGGCCCAGCCCGGGACCGGGCCGTGCGCGCTCGACGGCACGATCCTGTTGTGCGCGAGCGAGGGCGGTGGGCTGACCGCCCTGGACGCTGACTACGGCCGTCAGCTCTGGTTCCATCGCGGTGCTCCGGGCCCCGGTGCCTCCCCCGCCAACCTCGCCGTCGTCGCGGGCGTGGCGTACGTCAACGGCGCCCGGGGGACGGACGGGTTCCGCGTCAGCGACGGCGAACGGGTCGTCCATCACGATCCGCCGCCCGGCCGCCACATGGGCGGCGCGGAGACGGTCGACGGGGTCATGTACTCCGTCTACGCGGGTCTCTCCGACAGCGACGACTCCGGACTGCTCATCGCGCGGAAGCTGGGTACCGGGGAGGGAGACGGCGTCGACGGCGGGCGGGAGCTGTGGCGGGTCCGGCTCTCCGGAGGCCCCCAGCACCCCCTGGTCGCCGAGGGCCGTGTCTATGTGCCCCGGCGCCAGGGGCTGATCTCCTTCGACGCCCGCACCGGGGGTGGCCGGGTCGACAGCGACGGCGTCGACTGCGAAGGGGGGCGGGTGCGGGAGGGCCGGCTGGTGTGCGTGGGCGCCGACGAACAGGGCGGTGTGCACATCCTGGACGCCCGCACACTGAAGCGCCGTTCGGTGATCGGTCGGGGCCGCCAGGTGGCGTCGGGCCCCGCGCTCGGCCCCGGTGGCCTGCTGGCGATCGGCGACGGAAAGACCACCTCCGTCCACAACATGGCCACCGGACGGACCCTGTGGTCGAAATCGCTGAGATATCTGGATGGCCGGCCCGGACCGCTGTACTTCGCGGACGACCGTCTCATCGGGGTCAACGGCGCGCAGGTCACGGCGTTCGCCATGGCGTCCGGGGAGGACCGCACCACCGAATTCCCCGGACCGAAGGACTGGCAGACGGACGAACTGCTCGCCAACGGCGAATGCCTCGCCGTCGGCGGGATCCTCTACATCACCTTCTCGGACGGGACAGTGGTGTCCGGCTATCTACCCGCCCCCGACTAGGTCGTGTCTTCAAAGTCCCGTCTGGCTGCCGTGCCCTGGCAAGCACGCCCCCTGGGCCCTGCGGGCCTGGGGGGACCCCCACCCTGCGTTGTCGTCAGTCGCCAATACACCGCATTGACTCTCCCCCAGCCTCCGGCCGGGAGGTGCCCCCATCCTCCGCCTTGGGATCCGTCCCCTCGGCCCTTGGGGGCCTGGGGAGACCCCATGCACCAGACCCCGCCAGCCCCGCCCTCCGGGCGGACGACGCTACTTTGAAGACACTCCCTAGGCCCTGTCCGGGCGCCGCGCCGTCACGGCAGCGGCTGCTCCGTCCAGATCACCTTCCCCACCGGGGTGTACCGCGTCCCCCACCGGTCCGCGAACTGCGCCACCAGGAACAGCCCCCGCCCGCCCTCGTCGGTGGTCGCCGCCTGCCGCAGATGCGGCGAGGTGCTGCTGTGGTCCGACACCTCGCAGATCAGCGCCCGGTCCCGGATCAGTCGCACCTGGATCGGGCCGTCGGCGTAGCGGATCGCGTTGGTGACCAGTTCGCTCAGGATCAGCTCGGTCGTGAACGCCTCGTCCTCCAGCCCCCACTCCGCGAGGGTACGGGCCACCGCCGAGCGGACCTCGCCGACCGCCGACGGGTCGGACGGCACCTCCCACCCGGCCACATGCGAGGCGTCGAGCACCCGGGTACGGCCGACCAGCAGGGCGATATCGTCGCGCGGCCGGGCCGGCAGCAGCGCGTGGAGCACCACCTCGCAGATCTCCTCGGGCGTACGGTCCGGCCGGCCCGCGATCGTGTTCCGCAGCACGGCCATGCCCTCGTCGATGTCCCGGTCCCGGTCCTCGACCAGGCCGTCCGTGTACAGCACCAGACTGCTCCCGGCCGGGAGGTCCAGCTCCAGGGTCTCGAACGGCAGCCCGCCCAGGCCGAGCGGCGGTCCGCCGGGGATGTCCGCGAAGACCGCGGTGCCGTCCGGTCGGAGCACCACCGGCTGGACATGACCGGCCCGCGCCATCGCGCAGCGCCCGGAGGCCGGGTCGTAGATCGTGTAGAGGCAGGTCGCGCCGGTGACCTGCGCCTCGCCCCCGCTCGCCTCGTCCTGGTCCAGCCGGGCGACCAGTTCGTCCAGATGCCACAGCAGTTCGTCGGGCGGCAGGTCCAGGGTGGAGAAGTTGTGCACCGCCGTCCGCAGCCGGCCCATGGTGGCGGCGGCGTGCAGACCGTGGCCCACCACATCGCCCACCACCAGCGCCACCCGCCCGCCCGGCAGCGGGATGATGTCGAACCAGTCGCCGCCGACCCCGCCCACCCCGCCGAGCCCGGCCTGCGCCGGACGGTAGCGGTAGGCGGCATCGATGGCGTTCTGCTCCGGCAGGCCGCGCGGCAGCAGACTCCGCTGGAGGGTGACCGCCATGGCGTGCTCGCGCGAGAAGCGGCGGGCATTGTCGACACTCACCGCCGCGCGGGCCACCAACTCCTCCGACAGGGAGCGGTCCTCCTCGTCGAACGCCTCGGGCCGCTCCGAGCGCCAGAACATCGCCACGCCCAGAATCGCGCCCCGGGCCCGCAGCGGTACCGCGATCATCGAGTGGAACCCGGACTCCACCAGCCGTGCCGCCCGCTCCGGCGACTGCTGCTCCCAGCCGTCGTAGGCGCCGAGGTCCGGTTCCAGGATCGCCTCGCCCTTGCCGAGGCCGGCGCCCATCCGGGTGGTGGGCAGGTAGTGGATGGTGGTGCCGAGCCGGAAGTGCGGGGTGTCGTCCCCCACGCCGCCAGCGGCGATCCGCCGCATGGCGGCGCCGGCGCCGGTCGACGTCGGCTCCTCGCCGCGCAGGACCGCGTCCACCAGGTCGACGGTGGTGAAGTCGGCGAACCGGCCGATGGTGAACTCCACCAGCTCCTCACAGGTGCGCACCACGTCCAGGGTGGTGCCGATCTCCGTGCCCGCGTCGTACAGCAATTTGAGCCGGCCCTGGGCCACATCGGCCTGGCCGCTGAGGGCCTGGAGTTCGGTGGTGTCCCGGAGCGTCGCGACGCTGCCGGGCGGTCCGCCGGCCTGGTCGGTGGGGCGCTGGTTCACGGCCAGCAGACGGTCTCCGACCCGGTGCACCTCGTCGGTGATGACCCGGCCGGAGGCCAGCAGCCGCGCGGTCTCCGGATCGAGTCCCAACTCGGTGACCTGGCGGCCCTCGACCGTGGGCGGCAGATCGAGCAATCGGCGCGCCTCGTCGTTGGCGAGCAGCAGCCGCCCGTCGCCGCCGACGATGAGGACGCCCTCCCGTACGGCGTGCAGGACCGCGTCGTGGTGCTCGTACATCCTGGTCATCTCCACGGGCCCCAGGCCGTGCGTCTGGCGGCGCAGCCGGCCGGTGACCAGGGCGGTGCCGCCGGTGGTGAGCAGCAGCACTCCGGCCGCCGCGCCGAAGAGCAGCGGGAGCTGGTCCTCCACGACACCGCTGACCCGCTCCAGGGTGACCCCGGCCGATACCGCGCCGATGACCGTGCGGTCGGCGCCGAAGACCGGGACGGTGGCCTGCACCAGGGGGCCCAGCGTGCCGTTGATCTTCTCGGTGACGACCTCGCCGGCGAGGACGGGCCGGAGGTCGCCGATGAACTTCTTGCCGATCCGGTTGGGCAGGGGGTGGGTGTAGCGGGTGCCGTCGGGGCTCACCACGGTGATGAAGTCGACGTGCGAGCGCTCCCGGGCGTTCCGTGCGCTCGGCTGGAGGATCGCGGTCGGATCCGGGCTCTTGAGCGCGGCCTCCATACCGGGTGAGCTGGCGAAGGTCTGTGCGACGGAGACGGAACGGTTGACCGCCTCGCGTTCACTGGCCGCGTGTGACTGGAGGACGAGCGCGACGATGCCCGCCGCGACGAGCAGCAACACGATCGCCACTTGGAGGAGAAAGACCTGGCCTGCGACGGTTCGCATGTGCAGAACCGACCGCGGGCGACCGTAACGTGCCGCCATGTCCTCTTTCTACACCTCCCGTATACGGTGGGCTATCCGCGCACCGTAGAACGCGGAAGTCGCGGGCGCGACGCGTTCGCGCAAATCTCGTCGCGGCTCACCTCGCACGGGTGACCGTCGGACGCCCCGTACGGAAGGTGCAGAAGGCACGGAATCGCGGGGACGCGGGGGCGGGGGGCTCGCGGCCCCGCCCCCCCCGCCCGGCCCCGCGTCAACCCAGCCGCAGCACCTGCGTCAGCGCGTCAGCGACCGCCGCCTCCGGGTCCGGCACATAGCCGGGCGACCGCCAGGCGACGAACCCGTCCGGGCGTACGAGGACGGCGCCCTCGGGAGTCGTCCCGTGCGCCGCCGCCCAGTCCGTGCCCTCCTCCGGGACCAGGTCCGCCAGCGGGCCGTCACCGATCGCATACACGTCCAGCGGTACGGACAGTCGCGCTGTGGCCTTGTGCGCCGCGTCCCGCCAGACGCCGCCGTCCCCGCAGAGCAGCACCGGCGCCCGCTCGTACAGATCGAGCGTGGAGAGGCGTTCGCCCGCCCGGGTCAGCCAGAGGTGCGGCGCCCGGGTGCCCGGCTCGCCCGACAGTTCCAGCCGGTCGGGGACGACCGGGCGGGTCTGCTCCACGCCGTAGACGGCGCCCCGCGGGTAGCCGTAGCCCATGGCGACCGTGAGGATCCCGCCACCGCGGCCACCGGGCGTGATCGGCGGCGCATAACCGGGATGACTGTGTTCCGCCGAACGGGCCGACGCGCGCTCGCTCGTCGCCCTGGCCACCGGAAGCCGCTCCTCGCCGTAGGTGTCGAGCAGCGCCGGGCCCGCCCAGCCGTTCAGCACGGCGGCCAGCTTCCAGGCCAGGTTGTGCGCGTCCTGGATGCCCGTGTTCGAACCGAAGGCGCCGGTCGGGGACATCTCGTGGGCCGAGTCACCGGCGAGGAAGACCCGCCCGGCCGAGTAACGCCGCGCCACCCGTTCGGCGGCGTGCCAGGGGGCCTTCCCGGTGATCTCCACATCGAGGTCCGGGGCGCCGACCGCCCGCCGGATGTGCTCCCGGCAGCGGTCGTCGGTGAAATCGTCCAGACTCTCGCCGTCCTCCGGGTGCCAGGGCGCGTGGAACACCCAGCGCTCCGCGTTGTCCACCGGCAGCAGGGCCCCGTCCCCGCCGGGCGATGTCAGATAGCAGACGATGAAACGCCGGTCGCCCACGATCGCGGCGAGTCCCCGCGAGGTGAACGTCAGACTCACGTTGTGGAACAGCTCGCCGTTGCCGCTCTGGCCGATCCGCAGCTCCTCCCGGACCGGGCTGCGCGGCCCGTCCGCCGCGATCAGGTACTCCGCGCGGACCGTGCTCCGCTCCCCGGACGCCCGGTCCTCGATCAGGGCGGTGACCCCCGTCCCGTCCTGCTCGAAGGAGTGCAGTTCGGTGCCGAAGCGCAGATCGGCCCCGTGCTCCCGGGACCGGGCCGCGAGAACCGGCTCGATGTCGTTCTGGCTGCACAGGCACCAGCCGGACGGACTGATCCGGGCCAGCCCGCCCCCCGGGTCGATCTCCTTGAACAGCCACTCCTGGTCGTCGCCGGTCAGCGAGCCCGCCTGGAGGATGCCGTGATTGTCCGCCAGGACGGCGGCGGCCTCGCGGATCTCCCGCTCCACCCCCGCCACCCGGAACAGTTCCATCGAACGGACGTTGATGCCCCGTCCGCGCGGATGGTGCGAGGTGCCCGCGTGTTTCTCCACGAGCAGATGCCCGACGCCGTGACGGCTGAGGAACATCGAGGTGGTCAGGCCGACCAGGGACCCGCCCACGATGAGGACCGGTACCCGGTGGTGTGCGTGCTCTGCGTTCACTGGTGCGCTCTGCCTTCGTAGCGGGTTCCCTTCCATGCCGTCTGTGTGCCCGTCAGGGAAGCCGTTGCCCCGCCCATTCACCCGCATGGTGCTCAGCTCTCGCGCCGGACGTGGTACCGGATCACGATCGGTTCACGGGAGCGCCCCGCGCCACGAGGGGCGATCACGCGCATCCGCGGGACGGCCGACCACCGCCCCCGGCGCGGATTCCACCGATGACCGACGACCGGCCATGTCTGTGGCGGCGGCACGGTCGCTAAGGAGTGTGAACAGGGATGACCACCTTGTCGGAACGGATATCGCAATCCGCCTTCGACGGCTCCAGGCTGCGGGTCATGCTGCTGCTGGATCTCTACGACGGGGCGCAGAAGCAGTTCCTGGACGCGTACGAGCACATGCGGAACCATGTCGCGTCGGTGCCGGGCCACATCAGTGACCAGCTCTGCCAGTCGATCGAGAACCCCTCGCAGTGGCTGATCACCAGCGAGTGGGAGAGCGCCCCGCCGTTCCTCGCCTGGGTCAACAGCGAGGAGCACGTCGAGACGGTCATGCCGCTGCACAGTTGCGTACGGGACACCAGGTCCCTGCGGTTCAGCGTGCTGCGGGAGACCGGCCAGGCGTTCAGCGTGACACCCGAACAGCTCAGGGCCGGACTCCAGGCCGCTCCCCGGGTCGGGGACGGAGTCGTCCGCCACGCACTCACCTTCACCGTCAAGCCCGGCAGCGAGCAGCGGGTGGCGAAGATCCTCGCCGGGTACACCTCACCGGCCGCCCGGGTCGACGACCAGACCCGGCTGCGCCGCACCTCGCTCTTCATGCAGGGCAACCGCGTGGTGCGGGCCATCGAGGTGCAGGGCGATCTGATGGCCGCCCTGCGGCACGTCGCCCGGCAGCCAGAGGTACGGGCCGTCGAGGACGCCATCAACCCGTACCTGGAGCGGGACCGGGACCTGGACGACCCCAACTCGGCCCGGCTCTTCTTCACCCGCGCAGCCCTGCCCGCCGTGCACCACGTCACCTCCGGCGGACGTGGATCCGACGACGTCAACCGGCACGCGCTGTTCTACCAGGCCAAGGAGGAGTGCGGACTCGCCGTCGCCCGCTTCCTCTCCCAGCAGGACGAGGCCGCCGCCGACGATCCCCGCAATCCGATCGTGGGCAGTACCGTCTTCCAGCGGGACGACATCGTCGTCCGGCTGCTCGACCTGAGCGGACCGCTCGACGCCTATCCGTCCGTCGCGCTCGGCGTCCAGGGCCCGCGCAAGTCCGCGGTCCTCGGCAAGCTCCTCGTCGACGGCGAGAAGTTGGAGCTGGGCGCCGACACGGAGACCGCGCGCTTCCTCGCCCGCTCCGACATGCAACTGATCACCGACCGGTACGCGGCACCCGAGTCCTGACCCCTCGAACGGCACCGCCGTCGACTGGAGGAAGCATGACCACGCACAGCCCACGCATCGTCGACCTCAGCGAAACCAAGCCCAACACCCGGCGCGGCGGCGATCTGCGCGCCATGCTCACCCCGACCGCCGTCGGCGCCACCAGCGGCTTCATGGGTCTCGCGATCGTGGGGCCCGGGGAGAGCATCGCCGAGCACTACCACCCGTACTCCGAGGAGTTCGTCTACGTGGTCAACGGCCTCCTGGAGGTTGACCTGGACGGGGTGACCCACACGATGCGCCCCGATCAGGGCCTGCTGATCCCCATCGACGTGCGCCACCGGTTCCGCAACACCGGCACGGTGGAGGCCCGGATGGTCTTCCACCTCGGCCCGCTGGCGCCCCGCCCCGAACTGGGACACGTCGACACCGAGGAAGCCGTCGCCCAGGGCGGGCCCCCGGAACGCTCGGGGGCAGTGTCGTGAAGCGGCGGGTGGCGGTCACCGGGGTCGGCGTCGTCGCCCCCGGCGGTGTCGGCGCCCCGGCCTTCTGGGACCTGCTGGAGAACGGCCGGACGGCGACCCGGGGCATCACCCTCTTCAACCCGGAGGGATTCCGCTCCCGGATAGCCGCCGAGGTCGACTTCGACCCGGCCGAGCACGGACTCGACCCGGAGCAGGTGGCCCGCTCGGACCGGTACATCCAGTTCGCGCTGGTCGCGGCCCGGGAGGCGATACGGGACGCGGGGCTCGACCCCGAACAGGAGGACCCGTGGCGCATCGGGGTGTCCCTCGGCACCGCCGTCGGCGGTACCACTCGCCTGGAGAACGACTACGTCGCCGTCTCCGCGACCGGCACCCGCTGGGACGTCGACCACCGGCCGGCCGGGGCCCATCTGCACCGCGCCTTCTCCCCGAGCACCCTCGCGTCGGCGGTCGCCGAACAGATCGGCGCCCACGGCCCGGTGCAGACGGTCTCCACCGGCTGCACCTCCGGACTCGACGCGGTCGGCTACGCCTTCCACACCATCGAGGACGGCCGTGCCGACATCTGTGTCGCGGGCGCCTCCGACTCGCCGATCTCCCCGATCACGGTCGCCTGCTTCGACGCGATCAAGGCGACCTCGCCCAACAACGACGACCCCGAGCACGCCTCCCGCCCGTTCGACGCCCACCGCGACGGGTTCGTCATGGGCGAGGGCGGCGCCGTCCTCGTCCTGGAGGAGCTGGAGCACGCCCGGGCCCGCGGCGCCACCGTGTACTGCGAGATCAGCGGGTACGCCACCTTCGGCAACGCCTACCACATGACCGGTCTCACCCCCGAGGGCCTGGAGATGGCCCACGCCATCCGGGTCGCCCTCGACCACGCCCGCGTCGACAGCTCGACCATCGACTACGTCAACGCGCACGGTTCGGGGACCAAGCAGAACGACCGGCACGAGACCGCCGCCGTGAAGCGGTCCCTCGGCGACCACGCCTATCGGGTGCCCATGAGCTCCATCAAATCCATGGTGGGCCACTCCCTCGGCGCCATCGGTGCCATCGAACTCGTCGCCTGCGTCCTCGCCATGGACCGCCAGGTGGTGCCGCCGACGGCCAACTACGAGACCCCGGACCCCGAATGCGACCTGGACTACGTGCCGCGCACCGCCCGCGCCCGGAAGCTGCGCAGGGTGCTCTCGGTCGGCAGCGGGTTCGGCGGATTCCAGTCCGCGGTCGTCATGACCAGGCCCCAGCGAACCGGCAGGTCCCGATGACCGGCCCCCATACCGATGGGAGGGCGCCATGACCCGCTCCCGTACCACCGGGCGCGCACAGCCCACCGTCATCACCGGCCTCGGTGTCATCGCCCCCAACGGCATCGGCGCCGACGTCTTCTGGAAATCCACCCACGAGGGCATCAGCGTCCTCGACCGCGTCACCCGCGAGGGCTGCGCCCATCTGCCGCTGCGCGTCGGCGGCGAGGTGCGCGACCTCGACCCGGGCACGATGGTCGAGGAACGGTTCCTCGTCCAGACCGACCGCTTCACCCACTTCGCGATGGCGGCGGCCGATCTCGCGCTCGCCGACGCCCGGCTCGGGCGCGCGGACTACGAGGACTCGCCGTTCGACGTCGGTGTGGTGACCGCGGCCGGCTCCGGCGGCGGCGAATTCGGCCAGCGCGAACTCCAGGCGCTCTGGGGCAAGAGCTCCCGCTTCGTCGGCCCGTACCAGTCGATCGCCTGGTTCTACGCGGCCAGCACCGGCCAGATATCCATCCGGGGCGGCTTCAAGGGCCCCTGCTCGGTGGTGTGCAGCGACGAGGCCGGTGGTCTCGACGCCTTCGCACACGCGTCCCGCGCCATCGCGCGCGGCACCGGTGCCGTCGTCGTCGGCTCCGCCGAGGCGCCCCTCGCGCCCTACTCGGTCGTCTGCCAGCTCGGCTACGAGGACCTGAGCACCAGCGACGACCCCGCCCGTGCCTACCGGCCCTTCACGGCGGAGGCGTGCGGGTTCGTGCCCGCCGAGGGCGGCGCGATGCTCGTGGTCGAGGAGGAGGCGGCGGCCCTCCGGCGCGGTGCCCGGCCGCGCGGCCGGATCGCCGGGCACGCGGCCACCTTCACCGGGCCCTCCCGGTGGGCGGAGTCCCGGGAGGGGCTGGCCCGCGCGATCCGGGGCGCGCTGGCGGAGGCCGACTGCGCGCCGGAGGAGATCGACGTGGTCTTCGCCGACGCCCTCGGGGTGCCGGAGGCCGACCGCGCCGAGGCGCTCGCGATCTCCGACGCCCTCGGTCCGCACGGCCGTCGGGTGCCGGTGACGGCCCCGAAGACCGGTATCGGCCGGGCCTACTGCGGCGGGCCGGTGCTCGATGTGGCCGCCGCAGTCCTGGCGATGGAGCACGGGATCGTCCCGCCGACGCCGAACGTCTTCGACGTCTGCCACGACATCGACGTCGTGACCGGCAACGCCCGCCGGGTGCCGCTGCGTACGGCACTGGTGCTCAGCCGGGGGCTCATGGGGTCGAACGCGGCGCTGGTCGTACGCGGCACGGCCCCCGATTAACCGCTCACAAAGGAGAAACACCATGTCAGACGTACTGACCCCGGACGGCCTCGCCGCCCTGATGCGGCAGAACGCCGGGATCACGGTCCAGCCCGACGACCTCCGTGACCACCTGGACCGCCCCTTCGAGGACTTCGGCCTGGACTCGCTGGGCCTGCTCGGCATCGTCGCCACCCTGGAGAACCGGCACGGCAGCCCCATGCCGGCCGACGCGGAGAAGTGCAAGACCCCGCGTGAATTCCTCGACCTCGTCAACAACACCCTGACCAAGAGCGGAGCCTGACGTGCCCGGACACACCGAGAACGAGATCGTCGTCGCGGCGCCCCTGGACCTCGTCTGGGAGATCACCAACGACCTGGAGAACTGGACCAAGCTGTTCAGCGAGTACGCGGCGGTGGAGGTGCTGGACCGGCAGGGGGACACCACCACCTTCCGGCTGACCATGCACCCCGACGACAACGGCACGGTCTGGAGCTGGGTCTCGGAACGCACCCCCGACCGCGACAGCCGCACGGTCACCGCGCGCCGCGTGGAGACCGGGCCGTTCCAGCACATGAACATCCGCTGGGAGTACGCGGAGGTCCCCGGCGGCACCCGGCTGTTCTGGCGGCAGGACTTCGCCATGAAGCCGGACGCCCCCGTCGACGACGCGTGGATGACCGACAACATCAACCGCAACTCCAAGGTCCAGCTCGCGCTCATCCGGGACAAGATCGAGCAGCGTGACCGGGAGCGCCGCGCGGGCGCCCCCGTCAACTGAGCGGGAAGGACGGCCCCTCATGAGCGCTGCCCCGAGCCCCACCCCGCACCAGACGCTGATCGTGGCCCGGATGGCCCCCGATTCGGCCGACGGCATCGCGAAGCTGTTCGCCAACTCCGACGGCGGTGAACTCCCGCACCTCGTCGGCGTCACCCGCCGAAGCCTCTTCCAGTTCGGTGACGTCTACCTCCATCTGATCGAGGCCGACCGGCCGCCGGGGCCGGCGATCAGGAAGGTGACGGAACACTCGGAGTTCCGCGACCTCAGCGACCGGCTGACCGAGTTCATCCGTCCGTACGACCCGGAGACCTGGCGCGGTCCCGATGATGCGATGGCCCGCCGGTTCTACCTCTGGGAACGCGACCGGTAGGCCCCGAGAGCCGACGAGAGCGGGTACGAGAACGCCCCGGGTCCCTCCGCGCGGAGGGACCCGGGGCGTTCTCCGCGACCGGGTCGGCCTCACGCGGGCACGGCGGCCGGTACGACGGACTCGAAGGCGTGCAGATAGGCGTTGACCGGCCGGATCTCACCCGGCGGCAGGCCCGCCCGGGTCAGCCGGTCCACCATGCTCTGCCGGGTGTGCTTGGCGCCGCCCACATTGAGCAGCAGCAGGAGGTCCATGGCGGTGGTGAACTTCATCGACGGGGTGTCGTCGACCAGGTTCTCGATCACGACGACCCGGGCGCCGGGGCGGGCCGCGGCGACCACATGGCCCAGGGTGGCGCGGGTGCTCTCGTCGTCCCACTCCAGGATGTTCTTGATGATGTAGAGATCGGCGTCCACCGGGATCGCACGGCGGCAGTCCCCGGGCACGATCGTGACCCGGTCGGCCAGTTCGCCGCCGTCGCGCAGCCGGGGATCGGCCTTGGCGACCACGTCGGGGAGGTCGAGCAGGGTGCCCCGGACGGTCGGGTGCTTCTCCAGCAGGCTCGCCAGCACATGCCCCTGGCCCCCGCCGATGTCGGCGACCGAGGCGACGCCCGTGAGATCGAGCAGCTCGGCGACGTCCAGGGCGGACTGCTTGCTGGAGGTGGTCATGGCCTGGTTGAACACCCGGGCGGAGTCCGGCGCGTCCTGGTGCAGATACTCGAAGAAGCCCTTGCCGTAGAGCTCCTGGAAGACGTTGTCGCCGGTGCGCACGGCGTCGTCCAGTTGGGGCCAGGCGGCCCACGTCCACGGCTCGGTGCACCACAGGGCGATGGCGCGCAGGCTCCCGGGGTCGTCCTCGCGGAGCAGCCGGGACATCTCGGTGTGCCCGAAGGTGCCGTCCGGGCGCTCCTCGAAGACGCCGTAGCAGGACAGGGCGCGCAGCAGCCGGCGCAGCGGCTGGGGTTCGGTGGACACGGCCACGGCGAGCTTCTCGGCGCTGGCGGGTACGTCGCCGAGCGCGTCGGCCACCTTGAGCCGGGCGGCGGCGCGCACGGCGGCGGCGCAGGCGGCACCGAAGACGAGTTCCCGCAGCCGCATCCCCGGCGGCGGGGTGGCGTCGGCGGGGGCGGGCTGGGTGGGGCGGGTACCTAGGGTGGTCATTCAGCACATCCCTGCGGGTTCGGAGGACTTGCAGTCGTTGCGGGTGAACCGGTTGCCGGTGCCGCCGCCCCGGTGGACCAGGTCGGCCGTGGCATTGCCCCGTACCTCGTTGTTCTCGATGACGTTGTCCGTGTTGGCCGCGCCCACGAAGCTCTGGACGAGGACGATGCCGCCGGACATGGGCGCGGAGCCCACGTTGTCGAGGATCCGGTTGTCCCGGATGACGCTGGCCTCGGAGCCGGTGAGGACGATCCCGGAGCCCTGGATGGCGGGCAGCCGGGGGGTGGCCGGACAGAGCCTGTTGTTCTGCCGGATCGTGTTGCCGCGGACGGTCAGCGCGCCGGCCGCGGGCTTCGACTCGTCGCCGACGATGAAGAGTCCGGCGCAGTTGCCGGAGATCTCATTGGTACGGACGGTGAGGTTCCTGACCCGCCGGACGGTGACGCCGATCCGGTTTCCGGTCAGCCGGTTGTCCGCGATCAGCGTGCCGCCGGTGTCGGTGGCGCCGCCCTCCGCGTCGACGGCGTTGGCGACGAAGAGACCCGCGTCGCCGTTGCCCGTTGCGGTGTTGCCCCGGAGGGACGACCGGGTGGACCGCTGCTGCGCGATGCCCCAGACGCCGTTCTTCTCGGCGGTCACCCGCTGGACGGAGAGCCGTTCGGTACGGGAGGCCCACAGCCCGTGCTGCCGGAAGCCGCGCAGGGTCAGCGAGCGGATGGAGACCCGTTCGGCGAGGTCGGCGCCGGTGCCCAGGACACAGATGCCGTGTCCGTCGCGGGCGCAGCCGTGCGGGGCCGGGGAGCCGGTGGGGGGCGGGGTGAGGACGGTGTCGGGGCCGGCGCCGCGCAGCTTCAGCCCGTCCTTGGTGATGAGGACGGATTCGCGGTAGGTGCCGGGCGAGAGCACGACGGTGTCGCCGGGGGCGGCGGCGTCGACCGCGGCCTGGACGGACTCGCCCGGACGCACGGTGTGCCGGGTGGGTGAGTGCGCCCCGGCGGCCGTCTCCGGGGCGGCGGCACCCAGACCGGAGGCCAGGGTGACGGCCACCCCCAGCAGACAGCCGAGCTGCCATCTCTGCCGCTTATGTGTTGTCTGTGGTTTTTGTCGTGAGGTCATGAGCCGAAAATATGGGCGATCATGGAGGCTCGCCACATGGAGTGCGCGGATGGGCACCCTCGGCGCCCCGGCCCCGTGCTCCCGCGCTCCGGCCCGCGGTCACTTCATCCGTGTGCCGCCCATGTCCGCGGTCGGCCTCGTAGCACACTCTCGTGATCAGTGGCGGTGGAACCGTGTTATCACGGCTTGTTCTATGTCACGCCATCACTTTCCGGACAACGATCGGCGGATCGGGCGGACACAGACAACCCACAGTCAGCCGCTGACGCTCTGGTGAAGTAGGCGGCGGTTCCTTCGCCGAAAGTTCCCGGCAAGGGCTGACCAACCGTGCGCCGTTTGTTCGATTCCCTGTTCAGTGGCACTCGTCAATGAGGAAAAATGAGCAGAATTCACCGCAACCGTTTGTGGCGTTCCGGTCTCGCCGCCTCCGCGGCACTCACCGTCGTCGCGGGCATCGCCGCCACCGCGCCCGCCGCCGGGGTCATCGCCGCGACCGCCGCGACCGCGCCGAAGCTCGGCCTGATCGCCGCATCCGACTCCGTGGTGCTCGACCGGAGCGAGGGGGAACCGGGGGAACCGTCCGGCGTCTATCTGGACCTCGGGACCTATCTCACGACCGACGGCGGGCCCTTCGAGTTCAAGGTGACCCGGCAGTCCTACCAGCACCCCGTGGTCGCCCGTCAGATCATCAGGGAGGGCAAGAAGGTCCGCACCAGGACCCTCCCGGCAGGCATGGTGAAGGACTTCTCCAGCCTGCGGGACTTCATCCAGGTCACCCTCACCGACTCGGCCGGCCGGACCGTCGCCACCAAGAAGGAACCCTTCTGCCCGAACAACGCGGCCGGCCGGGTCCGTCCGGACGCCCCGGCCACCTCGAAGTATCCGGAGGGCTGCCCCACCCAGCCCTTCAACCTCGGTTCGGTGTGGGGCCTGGAGAAGGGCTGGGCCGCCAACACCTACCAGGGCTTCTACTCCACCCCGGTCGATGTGCCGGACGGCGAGTACACGGCGAAGGTCTCCGTCACCAAGCCGTACCGCGACTTCTTCGGCATGGCGGACAAGCCCCGGACGGTCAAGGTGACCGTGCGGACACCCCCGAAGTCCCCGGAGGAGCCGACTCGCGGGGGGTCGGCCCACGCCGGACACGGGGGCCACGGCGGTCACGGGGGCCACGCGGCGCCCGCCGTGCGGGACGGTCTCGGCCAGAAGCACCTGAAGGGCCACAGCATCGGCACCTCGGCGCCGCCCGCCCTGCCGTACGCCCTCAAGAAGGCCCGCGTCGCGGCCGCGGCGGGTGACGGGCCGGGACGCAGGGACGGTTCCCGGTCCAAGCCCGCGCTGAAGCCCGCGGCACAGCGCCCGACCGGCCGCGCGGGCGTACCGGCGAATACGCCCAAGCCCGATCTCCGCGCCCTGCCCGCCTGGGACATCTTCATCTCCAAGGGTGCGGAGGGCGAGGCCCCCGGCCGGGACCACCTGGCCTTCGCCAGCACCACCTGGAACGCGGGCCCCGCGCCCCTGGTCGTGGACGGGTTCCGCAGGCCGGGCAAGGGCCTGATGGACGCCTACCAGTACTTCTACGACGCCCAGGGCAAGCAGATCGGCTATGCGCCCAGCGGCACCATGGAGTGGGACCCGCGCGAGGGCCATATGCACTGGCACTTCACCGACTTCGCCGCCTACCGACTGCTCAAGGCCGACCAGAAGGAAGTCGTGCGCAGCGACAAGGAGGCGTTCTGCCTGGCCAACACCGACGCCGTCGACTACACGGTGAAGAACGCCAACTGGCACCCGTCCAACACCGACCTGGGCTCCGCCTGCGGTCAGGAGGACTCCCTCTCGGTCCGACAGTCCCTGGAGGTCGGCAACGGCGACACCTATGACGGGTACCTGCCCGGCCAGTCCTTCGACATCACGGACGTGCCGAACGGGACCTACTTCATCCAGGTGGTCGCCAACCCGGACAAGAAGCTGCACGAGACCAACCTCAAGAACAACACCTCGCTCCGCAAGGTCGTGCTGGGCGGTAAGCCGGGTGCCCGCACGGTCACCGCGCCGCCGCACGGACTGGTCCGGTCCCGCTGATCCTCCTGTCCCTGCTGCACCGGACCGGGGCCTCCGGCCACACGACAGCGTGTGGCCGGAGGCCCCGGTATCGGCGGGCGGGGGCCCATCGGTAAATGGTTGGCGCGCGCTCCCGGAGCGGGGTTAACCTTCTTCTCGTTCAGCCGGGAGACAGGGCCACGCACCGTCCCCCGCGCTGCTGGTGCATTGATTCGATCGGTTCGTCGGTCGCTGGATCCCCGGGTTGCCGGGCTCCCGGCTCGATGAGGAAACAGGAGGTGAGGACAGTGATGACGGTCACGGTGACGGGCGCTGCCCGCGATCAGAAGTTCATCGTTCCCACCCCTGTGCTCTCCGGCTGACCAACCAGAAACCGCGCGCATCGAGCGCGCCGGTCGGAGACCACCCTGTGAAGGGTCTCCCTTGTTCCACACTTCTCGCACCACCACTCTTTCCTCCGGTTCCGCTCCTTCCTCCCGAGCGCAGCACGCCCTTGCCCCCTACGGCTGGGACGACGGCTGGGCCGCGGAGTTCGCCCCGTACGCCGCCCAGGGCCTGTTGCCCGGCCGGGTCGTACGGGTCGACCGGGGACACTGCGATATCGCCACCGCGGCCGGGACCGTCCGCGCCGACACCGCGTTCGTCACCCCGCACGATCCCCTGCGGGTCATCTGCACCGGTGACTGGGCCGCCGTCGACAGCGCCGGCGACCCCCTCTTCGTACGCGAGTACCTGCCGCGCCGGACCGCCTTCGTGCGCTCCACCTCCTCCAAGCGCTCCGAGGGACAGATCCTCGCCGCCAACGTCGACCACGCCGTCATCGCGGTCTCGCTCGCCGTCGAACTGGACCTCGGACGGATCGAACGGTTCCTCGCACTCGCCTGGCAGAGCGGGGCACGACCCACCGTCGTGCTCACCAAGGCCGATCTGGTGCCGGACGCCACCGGGCTCTCCCACCTCGTACGGGATGTGGAGACCACGGCCCCCGGTGTCCCCGTACTGCCGGTGAGTTCCCTGACCGGTGAAGGTCTGGACGTCCTCGCCGCGGTCGTCTCCGACGGGACGACCGTGCTGCTCGGCGTCTCCGGCGCGGGCAAGTCCACCCTCGCCAACAGCCTGCTCGGTACGGAGGTGATGGAGGTGCAGGCCGCCCGCGACGTCGACGGCAAGGGGCGTCACACCACCACCACCCGTAACCTCCTCGTACTGCCCGGCGGAGGAGTGCTCATCGACACCCCGGGGCTGCGGGGCGTCGGACTCTGGGACGCCGGGACCGGCGTCGGGCAGGTCTTCGCCGAGATCGAGGAACTGGCCGCGGAGTGCCGTTTCCACGACTGCGCCCATGAAGCGGAGCCGGGCTGCGCGGTGCTCGCGGCGGCCGATGACGGCACGCTGGGGGAGCGGCGGCTGGAGAGCTACCGCAAGCTGCTGCGGGAGAACCGGCACATCGTCGCCAAGACGGACGCGCGGGCGCGGGCCGAACTCCGCAAGGAGTGGAAGCGCAAGGGGGCCCAGGGGCGGGCGGCGATGGAGGCCAAGCGCGGGCGGGCGCGGTGATCTCCAGGCTCTCCGCGCGGGCGGACCGGCCGACGCCGCTGCTGTCGGTTCCACTCTCGGGGCCGGAGGTGTCGGGGCCGGCGGTGTCGGGGGTGCCCGGACCACCGGGGATGCTGGCCGGGCCCGGGGTACGGGCGGGTTGACGGTTGACGTGTGGGGGTGGCGGGAGGGGGTGCCGGCTCTCTGTCGGCGCCCCCACCCGCGCCTCTCACTCCAGACCCCAGCTGTGGATCTTCCTCGGGTGGATCCGGATCAGCCCCTCACTGACGGAGGCGCCCAGTTCGTGCCGGCCCGTCAGCAGTTCGGCCTCCCCCCGGATGTCCACCCCGCGCACCTTCCACGGGCTGAGGCTGATGACGTCGTCCACCACCAGCGCCACCTTCGGATTGGTCTGGAGGTTGCGCCACTTCTTCGTCGTCGCCAGGGAGTGACCCCCGATCAGGATCGTTCCGTCGTGCTGGGGGAAGAAAGCGACCGGGTTCGCCTGCGGCTGGCCCTTCGGGTCGACGGTCGCGAGACGGCCGAGCCGCTGGGACGAGAGGTAGCCGCGCTCGGCCTCACTGAATTCGGTCATACGGGAAGCCTCACACGCCCGCCCCCGCCAACGCATCGGCCCCACGCATCGGACCGCCGTGCGGGGCGGATCGCCGCGCCCCCGCCCCGCCGCGCGCGGTGAGGGAACGCGCCGAGGACGAGTCCACCGAGGGGCCGGGGACGGCCGGGGACGAGCCCGCCGTGGGGCCGCAGGAAGAGGCCGGGGGAGAGGGCCAGGGGGAGGACCGGGCGAAAGCGGCCGACTCGGGGTCAGCCCCACACCACAGCGCCCAGCCACGCCCCCGCCACCAGCAGACAGGCGAACAGCTCCACCAGCACGCTCGTACCCGCCGCCCGCATCACCGCGCGGGTGGAGGCCAGCGCGGGTCCGTGCCCGCCGAGCCGGTGCCGCTCGGTACCGTAGATACCCCCGATGAAGCCCGGTATCGCCCCCACCACCGGCAGCACGAAGAAGCCGACGACCGCCCCGGCACCGGCGAACGCCGCCATCCGCCGGGTGATGCCCACCCCGCGCAGCCGTCGGGGCGGCAGCAGCCACACCACGGCCTGATCGACCAGCAGCACCGCCGTGGCGGCGACCAGCAGCACCCAGGCGAGCCCGGACTGCTCGTGCAGCGACCACCAGAGCATCGCCGCCCACACCAGCCACCTCCCGGGCACGCCGGGCACCAGCACCCCGACGAGACCCAGCAGCATCACCAGGCCGACCAGCAGGAGCTGCCATGCGCCCATCTGTCCAGCGTGCCGGATGCGGGGCGTCCGCGCAGGTCGCGGGCGCGGCGCCGAAGCCCACGCGGGCCCTGGGAGCCCGCGTGGATTCCCGACCGTGGAACTCCCGCCGCACGTCCTACGCCGGGTCGCGGGCCACCCAGCCCTTCGCGTACGCGTGCCAGCCGAGCTGTAGCCGGGTGGTCACCCCGGTCAGCTCCATCAACCCCTTCACCCGGCGCTGCACGGTCCGCAGCCCCAGGTCCAGCCGCTTCGCGACGCGGGCATCCGTCATCCCGGCGAGCAGCAGGGAGAGGATCTCCAGGTCGGTGGCGTCGGGACCGGACACCACCTCCTCGCACCCGGCCGTCGTCAGCCGCAGCGGCATCGCCTCCCGCCACACCGCTTCGAAGAGGCCGAGCAGTGACTCAAGCAGTCCGCTCGCGTGCACGACCAGCGCGGCGGGCTCCGCGCCCGGCGTGGTCAGCGGGACCATCGCCAGCGCCCGGTCGGCCACGACCAGCGCGCTCGGCACCCGGTCCACCACCCGGAGCTGCTCATCGCGCCCGAGCGCGGCGGCCGTACCGGGCGCACAGAGCGCGTCGCGCTCGATCACGACACGGTGGTCCGCGCCCGTCCGCGCATCGGGACGCCGCTCCGCGCCGCTGACCAGCGCGCAGACCTCGTCCGTCGCGCCCAGTTGGAGTTGGGCGAACCGGTGCGCGACCGCGCTCTCACCCGTCACCACCTCGACCAGATCGTGCGCGGCGGCGTCGGCGGCCTCGACCCGATACTGCTGGGCGAGGGTGGCCGCAGCCCGTTCGGCCTGGTCCAGCTCCTGCCGCTGCTGGGTGAGGAGGGCCCCGAGCGCCACTCCGGGCGGAGCCGCCACCCACCGCCCGGACCGCGCGGACGACCGCGCGGCGAGCCCCTGCCGCTCCAGCCGGCGCAGGGTCCGTTCGGTATCGGTCTCCGGCAAGGCGAGCCGGTGCGCGATATCGGCGACCTCCGCCGCCCCCAGCGCGACCAAGGCGCGGTACGCGGACTCCTGCCTCTCGTCGAGACCAATCGCTCCCAGCACCGGACCCCTTCCATCGCCCCGCGTACATCATCTCCCGGGATCGACGCCGGTCTTCGCCCGGATACCCCGTCACTCCCGTGTCTCCCGTCCCTCCCGGTGATTGTGCCGATCAACACGGTTCCGCGGGACGGACGCGGGCAACTGCCACGGCTTCGCATCTGAGTACGACGACTCATGACACACGGTCCGACCCCATGCGGAAATGGACCCGTGCTCCCTCCGCCCCTCCCGGGCCCGTTCGCGGTGCCGGACCGGGGGCGCCCACGCTTTCGGCAGGACAGGACAGAACCACATGCGGCAGCAGCACCCTCCCGCGGCCCCCCATCCGTCGACCGGGCGCCGCATCGGCGCCGCTCTGGTCGCGGCCGGTGTGAGCGCCGGGGCTTACGCGCTCTTCATCCCCTGGGACCTGCGCAACCGCGCCGAGCCGGGCGAGATCGACGAGACCAGCCCGGTCTCGGTGCTGGGCGTCGTCGCGCTGGCCGTCGTGCTGGTCGCGGCCGGTGCCCTGCTGGGGAAGGTGCGGGTGCCCGCCGCGTGGGCGGGGTTCGCCGTGGGCACTCCCGTCTCGGTACTGATGCTCATCTCGTTCCTCACCCATGAGCCGAAGGACGCCAGTCCGTGGCCCGTGGTCTGGGTGCCGCTGACGGTGCTGGCCGTCGCCCTCCCGGCCGTGGTCGCGGTCCTGGTATCGGCGCGGGGACGCACGGCACCGACACCCCCGGCAGCCTGAACCGGTCCGTCTCCCCGTCCCCTTGGGGTGCGGGGGCGTGTCACGGTCCGCTTATAGCTTTTCGGCCGGCCCCGTTTTCAACCCGCCTCCGCGGTGGACAATAAGTGACATGAGCCAGCAGGGCGAAGACGACTGGTGGGACCGGCTTTACGAGGCGTCGGCCCTGGACACGGGTCCGACGGCGAGGCCGGGCGACACCCTTGACGCCCGCTTTGAGTCGGTGTCGGACGCGGTGATCCCGAGTGCGCCGGAGGCGCCGGCGCCGACCCGCCCCCGAGCGTGGTGGGACGCCGATCCGGCAGCGGGACCACTCGATGATCCCTGGGCGCCGGCGCCGACCCGCCCCCGAGCGTGGTGGGACGCCGATCCGGCAGCGGGACCACTCGATGATCCCTGGGCGCCGGAGGCGGTCGGCCGCGCCGAGGAGAGCTGGCCCCCGGGCTCGCCCGACACGCCGGGGTGGCCCGGCGAATCCGGCTCCCCCGTACGGGCGTACGCCTCGCAGCTCCCGGTCTCGTCGGTCGCGCCACGGGTACCGGAACAGCCCGACCGGCACTCCGAGCCGGGTCCGGCTCAGGGCCCGGAGCCGGTGGCCCGACCTGGCGGGGCGACCCTGGCACTCGCTGATCTCGCCGGACGGTCCGTCGCCGACCGCCGGGACACCCCCGCGCCCGCCGCGAGTCCGCTCCGATCGCGCGCCCCTTGGGAACCGCCCGTGGAGTTCGCGTACCCGCAGGCGTCCGCGCGCGCCGAACCGGCCGACGCCGTGCCACGGGACGCCGTACCGACCGACTCCGCGCCGACGGAACCGCCGCGCACCGCGCCGACGGACTCTGTACCGGCCCACTCCGTACCGACGGAACCGACGGACGCCGTGCCACGGGACGCCGTGCCCGTACGGGCCGTCCCCGACCGGGTGGCGGCGCCCCCGCCCGGCCCGGCGCGTGCTCATCGCCCCCGCCACTTCGGCGCCGGTCCGCCCGCCCACGAGCCCGAGCCGGCGACCCTCCCCGCAGCCGACCCCGGCGCGCTCGACCGGCTGGTCCCCGACACCGTCCTCGACGGCGCCCACTACGGCTCCGCCACCCTGCGCGCCGTCTCCGCCCGGGGCGACGCCGCGCGGCACCAGGGGGAACCACGCCGGGACGCCATCCTCACCGCGCGCTTCGGCACGGGGGACGCCACCCTGGTGCTCGTCGCGGTCGCCAGCGGCAGCCGGGGCGACCACATCGGCCGGCTCGCCGCCGACGACGCCTGCCGGTGGATCGGCGGCGCCGTCGGGCGCAGCCACGCCCGGCTCTCCGACGACCTCAGGGCCGGGCGCCGCGGCGACCTCAGGTCCGGTCTGCACCGGCTCACCGGCCGCGCCTTCGGCAAGCTGCGCGCGACCGCCGCCGAGCTGGGGGTGGCACCGGGGGAGTACACGGCGGGTCTGCGCTGTCTGCTGCTCTCCGGCGACCCGGAGTGCCGCACCCGGGTCTTCTTCGGTGTCGGCCCCGGGGGGCTCTTCCGGCTCCGCGACGGTGTGTGGCACGACATCGAGCCCGCCCTACCGGAGGCGGATCCCCGCACCGGCGGACCAGCAGGCGGCGCGCCCCCCTGCTTCGCGGACTCCGCGGGCGCGGACCCCGGGGCGCCCGTACGCACTCCCGGCGACGTCACCACGGTCCTCGGCACGGCGGCGGCCCAGGCCCCGGCCGCGCTGTCGGATCCGCACAGCGCACCGCCGGGGACACCGCCCCGCACCGAGCCGTTCCGGTTCCGCGCCTCCGTCGCCCGTCCGGGGGACACCCTGCTGCTCTGCGGTCCGGGTCTCGCCGATCCGATGCGCGGGGAGAGCACACTCGCCGCCGAGCTGGCGGAACGCTGGACCACCTCCGACGGCCCACCCGATCTCGCCGACTTCCTCGCCGACACCCAGCTCCGGGTGGCGGGGTACGCGGCGGACCGCACGGCGGCGGCCGTCTGGGAGGCGTGATCGCCGAGGCCGCGACCGCGGGGGGCGAAGGAGCGGCCGAACGGGTCGGATCACGGGGAGTGACGGAGCGGCCGAAGGGGTGGCGGACGGTTCCGGAGGGTGACGGGAAGCCGGTGGAGGGCACGCGAGCCCAGGAAGATCCGTCAGACACGGTCTGAGAGGCGGAAAGACGCCGGCCATGGGTTGATGGACGTTCAGGCCGTCCCACCGAGAAAGGGTGCGCACCCCATGGCCAAGCAGAACGTCGCGGAGCAGTTCGTCGACATTCTCGTCCGCGCCGGCGTCCAGCGTCTGTACGGGGTCGTCGGCGACAGTCTCAACCCCGTGGTCGACGCCATCCGCCGGAACTCCGCCATCGACTGGATCCAGGTCAGGCACGAGGAGACCGCGGCCTTCGCGGCCGGCGCCGAGGCCCAGATCACCGGGAAGCTCACGGCCTGCGCCGGTTCCTGCGGCCCCGGCAACCTCCACCTCATCAACGGCCTGTACGACGCGCACCGCTCCATGGCCCCTGTGCTCGCCCTCGCCTCGCAGATCCCGTCCAGCGAGATCGGCCTCGGCTACTTCCAGGAGACCCATCCCGATCAGCTCTTCCGGGAGTGCTCGCACTACAGCGAACTGATCTCCAACCCGAAGCAGATGCCCCGCCTGCTCCAGACGGCCATCCAGAACGCGATCGGCCGCAGCGGCGTCAGCGTCGTCTCCCTGCCCGGTGACATCGCCTCCGCCGCCGCCCCCGAGAAGTCGATCGAACACGCGCTGGTGACCACCCGGCCCACCGTGCGCCCCGGGGACACCGAGATCGACAAATTGATCCGGATGATCGACGACGCCGACCGGGTCACCCTCTTCTGCGGCAGCGGCACGGCGGGCGCGCACGCCGAGGTGATGGAGTTCGCCGAACGCGTCAAGTCCCCGGTCGGGCACGCGCTGCGCGGCAAGGAGTGGATCCAGTACGACAATCCGTACGACGTCGGCATGAGCGGTCTGCTCGGCTACGGCGCGGCGTACGAGGCCACCCACGAGTGCGATCTGCTGATCCTGCTCGGCACGGACTTCCCGTACAACGCCTTCCTCCCCGACGACGTGACCATCGCGCAGGTCGATGTGCGCCCGGAGAACCTCGGCCGCCGCTCCAAACTGGACCTCGCGATCTGGGGCGATGTGCGGGAGACGCTGCGCTGTCTGATCCCGCGGGTGCGGGCGAAGACGGACCGCCGCTTCCTCGACAAGATGCTGAAGAAGCACGCCGACGCGCTGGAGGGCGTGATCAAGGCGTACACCCGCAAGGTCGACAAGCATGTGCCGATCCACCCGGAGTACGTGGCGTCCGTCCTGGACGACCTCGCCGCTGACGACGCCGTGTTCACCGTCGACACGGGCATGTGCAATGTCTGGGCCGCCCGCTACCTCTCGCCCAACGGCCGCCGTCGCATCATCGGGTCCTTCAGCCACGGCTCCATGGCGAACGCCCTGCCCCAGGCCATCGGCGCCCAGTTCGTGGACCGGGACCGCCAGGTCGTCTCGCTCTCCGGCGACGGCGGTTTCACCATGCTGATGGGTGACTTCCTCACCCTGGTCCAGTACGACCTCCCGGTGAAGATCGTCCTCTTCAACAACTCGTCCCTCGGGATGGTGGAGCTGGAGATGCTCGTCGCCGGGCTGCCGTCGTACGGAACGACCAACAAGAACCCGGACTTCGCCGCCGTCGCACGGGCGGCCGGCGCCTTCGGGGTACGGGTCGAGAAGCCGAGGCAGCTCGCGGGCGCGCTCAAGGACGCCTTCAAGCACCGGGGGCCGGCCCTGGTCGACGTGGTCACCGACCCCAATGCGCTCTCCATCCCGCCCAAGATCAGCGCCGAGATGGTGACCGGGTTCGCGCTCTCCGCCAGCAAGATGGTGCTCGACGGCGGGGTGGGGCGCATGGTTCAGATGGCCCGCTCCAACCTCCGTAACGTGCCGAGGCCCTGAGCCGGCCCACCGCCCGGAGGTGGACGACCCGGTCCGGCAACGGGCGTAGCGGCCATCGGCATCCGGTATGACAAACCGCCGCCCACCGACACGCCCCGCCCTTTCGGATGCGTGGTGCGCGCCTCAGGGGGCAAGCCTCTCCTGAGAGTGTTCGACACAGAGTCGTGACATGCGTCCGACACGTGGGTGGGGATATGACAGGACGTCAGGGAGGAGCCGGGCCCGGCACGGGCGGACACAGCCGGCCCGGTGGGCGTGGTGGCCACGGCGGGCGTGGTGGACCACCGGGATCGCCACAGCACGGCGGCCCCCGGCACCGGCGACTGGGCTGCGCCGACCTGAAGGCGGTGCCCGAGGTGCGCAGGGTGCTGCGGGATCTGCTGCGTCAGTGGGGCGGTCCCGATACGGCTGACGTGGCGCAGTTGCTGGCGAGCGAGCTGGTGACCAACGCCCTGGTCCACACGGACCACGGCGCCGTCGTCACGGCGACGGTCGCCTCCTCCACGCTCCGCGTCGAGGTGCGGGACTTCATGGCCGGTCTGCCGCTGGCGCCGGTTCCGCCGAGCGGCCAGCTCGATATGCCCGATGTCCTCGACGCGCACGGCCGAGGGCTGGTGCTGGTGCAGAACCTCGCGGACTCGTGGGGCGTGCGGACGCAGGGCGTCGGCAAGGTGATCTGGTTCGAGCTGTACGAAAGGCCGGCCCGGGAGTCCCGGGCCGGCCTTTCGTGACGCTGATGTGTGTGATGCCGGCTTAGCGGCTCGGTCTGGATCAGCCGTACTGCCGCTCCAGATCCTTCAGCTTGCGCTCCAACGAGTCCAGTCGCGGCAGCGTCTGGGTGTCGTCCTCGGCGGTGAGATCGACGGTGATCGGCTCACTGCCGAAGGCCGAGGTCGCGGACGGGAGAGAGGGCCGAGACTGAGGAGGCAGCGGTCCGGTTTCTATGGCAGGCTCCGCGACGGGTTTCGAGCCCTCCGTCAGGGCCTGCGCTCCACCACCACCGCCACCCGCGGAGCCCGAGCTCAGGGCGGGCAGCTCCGGCTCACGGACGACCCGGCCACGGCCCCAGGCGCGGTGCTGCCGGTTGAGCGCCTTGATCCGCGCACGGTCCAGCTTCGCCTGGTCCCGGGTGCGCATCCGGCTCTCCTTCTTCGTCTGACGGTCCTCGCGGACCTCCTCGACGGCCTCGTCCAGCGTGCGGACACCCTCAAGCAGCATCAGCGACCAGGCGTTGAAGGTCTCCCTGGGCGCGCGCAGCCAGCGGACGATCCGGATCTGCGGCAGCGGGCGGGGCACCAGGCCCTGCTCGCGGAGCGCGGCCCGGCGGGTCTGCTTGAGCGCCCGGTCGAAGAGCACGGCGGCCGACAGCGACATGCCGGCGAAGAAGTGCGGGGCACCGGCGTGGTCGATGCCGCGCGGTGCGTGCACCCAGTTGAACCAGGCGGCGGCACCGGCGAAGGTCCACACCAGCAGACGGGAGCCGAGCGCCGCGTCACCGTGACTGGCCTCCCGGACGGCGAGCACCGAGCAGAACATCGCGGCGCCGTCGAGCCCGAACGGGACCAGGTACTCCCAGCCACCGGAGAGGTTCAGGTTCTGCCGGCCGAAGCCGACCAGACCGTGGAAGGAGAGCGCGGCGGCCACCGCGGCGCAGCAGAAGAGGAGGACGTAGGAGGCCGTGGCGTACATGGCCTCTTTGCGCCTGCGGCGGTCCTCGCTGCGCTCCCAGGAGTCCTCGGGCTCGGCCTTGCTGGCGACCTTCTTGCCGCGGGCGACCACCGCGAGCGCGACCAGGACTCCCACGAGCATCACGCCGCCGGGTAGCAGCCAGGTAAGCGATATGTTCATCTTGGTGTCCCTTGCATCTGCATCGCGGTAGGGCTTTTCGGCCGCCATAGTGACCGAAGTCCCGGCGATCCCAGGGGGTTTCGTGGCAAGAGAACGCCAAAGGGGCCATACGGCATACGGACAGGTGGGTTTGACTCGAACTGCCGTATGGGCAGAGAGAGTTGCGTACGATTTATATCACCCGGATGGACGGTGTGACATCCGGAGCGTGACCACGGTCCCCGCCCCGATTGCCCCGACTCCGTCGTCTCCGGTGGATGTCACGCACCCGGCAGGAGTCGCGCCAGCCGATCGGTGTCACCGGTCCGGGGACAGGTGACACAAGTGTCATCGGGCCGAAGTGTATAGAACAGGCAGCAGCTTGCTCGGTCGCGGGTGGGTACCGACTCGCCCTGAGGCCCCGTCAAGACGCGGAAGCCCGGCCTGCCCACGTACGGTGTGGTGGTGCCGGGCAGGAGTTCTTCCAGCTCCGCCATGGCCCGCGCGCCCTCGCCGAGCAGATTCCCGATATGCCAGAGCCCCTCGACCACTTCGTCCGTCGCCATGCTCCAGAGGGCCCGCCGGCCGCGCCGCATCCGGGGGCCGAACCCCTCCAGCAGCGGCCCGATGAGCTCGGCCACCGCGGTGCGCACCTCCGCGCGCAGTGCCTCCTCGTCCGGTACCACCCGGGCGCCGGGCAGTCGGGCGGCGGGATCGCCCGGCAGGCAGGCGAACTCGGTGACGCGGACCGTCATCAGACCGAGCGTCCGCTGGTAGGCGACGTGCTCGGGCGGGACCCTGGGGACCCGGCGACGCAGGAACCAGGGCAGGGTGACCAGCAGGCAGGAGGGCCAGGCATAGCGGTGCAGACCGAAGCCGGCTACGACATTGGGGCGGGCCGGCACGCCGTGGTCGCGCACGATCTGGGCGCTGTCCCAGGCGAGGAAGGCGTCCAGCGCCGGTCCGCCGCGGGCCAGTTCGGCGGCGCCGGCCCAGCCGTCGCCCACGGGCATCCGCTCGCCGGCTCTCAGCTCACGGACGCGCAGGCTCGGGAAGACCTCGGACAGGCGTGTGTAGGAGTCCTCGACGGGCGAGGCCGGAGCGGGCGGCAGCGTGGGGAGTGTCATGCCGGGGACCACCGAATCGCGAGCGCAAAAGGTAAGGCTTACCTTACCTGAAGCGGTCGATGTGGGAAGTGGAGGTCGGGTCCGCCTATCGTGCATCCTGGGCCCGGGGAACGACCGCCGCGGCCCGGGAAGCCCGGCGAAGGAGGACCCGAGTGGAGCAGAACCGAGCGCGGGACCCCGCGGTGCCGCGGCCGCCGTCCGGCCCGTACTCCCCCTCCGGCCCGTATCCCTCGTCCGTCGCGCGCCCGGAGCCGTACGCGCCCGGCCCGCCCAGAGCCCGTACCGCCCAGGGGCGGACCCGGGTGCCCGGACCGGCCCGCGCCGAGCACGCCCCGCACCGGACTCCCCCGGCCCCGGCCCGCACCGTCCAACGGCACTCGGTGCGCGGGCAGATCCTCCAGGCCCTGCGCACCGCCCTCCTCGACGGCGAACTGACCCCCGGCGAGGTCTACTCCGCCCCGGCGCTCGGTGAGCGCTTCGGCGTCTCGGCCACGCCGGTCCGCGAGGCGATGCAGCGGCTGGCCGCCGAGGGCGCGGTCGAGGTCGTGCCCAACCGGGGCTTCCGGGTCACCGTCCGGACCACCCGGGAACTCGCCGAACTCGCCGAGGTGCGCGCCCTGATCGAGGCCCCCGTCCTGCTCCGGCTGGCCCGTACGGTCCCCGCCGCAGCCTGGGCCGAGCTGCGCCCGCTGGCGGCGGCGACGGCGGTGACGGCGGCCGGGGGCGACCGGACGGAGTACGCGGAGGCGGACCGCGCCTTCCACCGCGCGATGCTCTCCCTCTCGGGCAACGACCAACTGGTCGCGATCGCCGAGGACCTCCACCGCCGCTCCCAGTGGCCCCCGCCGGCAGCCGGCGTCGGCCGCGCCGACCTGGTGGCCGATGCGGCCGAACATCTGGCGCTGCTGGACGCGCTGATCGACCAGGACCAGACGGCGGTACGCGCGGTGATCCGCGACCACTTCGCGGCCCCGGACGCCTGAGGGGCTCCCACCACCGGACCAAGAAGCCGAAGAGCACCCCCAGCCGGGGGGCGGGTGGACCGGCACTCAGGGGGGCGCGAGCCCTCTCACTGCCCTGAGTCCCGTGGACGTCCCCGCGGTTCGCCGGCAGGATGGCTCAGCGCCCGGCAGTCTTCTGGGCCCCAGAGCCCGGCAGAGTGCTCGTCACCCGGCCCCGGCGAGGTGGGCGAGGAGCGCGGCCGGGGGGACGACCATGCACACCAGGTGGGTGAGAACCGTACGACGCAGACGGAACAGGCCGAACAAGAGCAGCCCGCCCGCGAGCCAGCCGAAGTAGAGCCCCTCGGCCAGCCGGTTGGTGGCTGCGATCTCCGCCTGCTGGGTCTCATCCGGCGCACCAAAGGTGATCCCCGAGGCGATGACCAGCATGAGGAGCACCCCGCACAGCAGAACGTCCCCCACTCCGATCAACACCGCCACCGGGGCGTCGGCGCGCCGTATGCGCTGGTACCAGCCGGCACCGTCTCCCGTCGTGCCCGTCTCGTGCATGGCGGTCAGCCTGTCTCACACGTGGGCGGCAGGCATGAGTACGGATACTCAGCGCCAAGGGCCTGGGGAAGCCCTGTGCCTCGGCCCCCGCGGGCCCGGGGTGACCCCACGTCCCGATCCCTGGGACGCCCCGTGAGCCAGGCCCCGTTCGCTGATCCGGGCTGATCCGGCCTGATCGGTGGGGCAGGCCCTACGCGGCGGGCTCCGGCTCCGCCGGCGATGGGCCGGGGGCGGCGCCCGGTGTCGTGGGCCGGGACTGGGACGGGCGGGTGTCCGGGTGTGTGGGCTGGGCCGGGAGGGCCAGTTGGCTCGTGAGCCAGACCGGCACCCCGCCCAACAGCCGGAACAGCCTGCCCGCCTCGGCCCGCAGCCGGCTCGCCTCCGGCTCCGGCTCGCAGTCCGCGAGCGCGGCGAGGGCGGGCGCCGTACCGATCAGATAGCCCAGCTCGACCCGGATCCGCAGCGACTCCGAGAACCCGTGCCGCGCCTCCGCCAACTCGCCCTCCCGCAGCGCCAGTCCGGCCTGGTGGCGCCAGGTGAAGGAGAGCAGCAGGGGGTCGTCGTGCGCGATGGCGCCGTCGTGGGCGCGGCGGTAGGCGGCGCGGGCGGCCGGTGGTGAGTCGGCGATGTGCTCGGCGACCAGCCCACGGCGGAAGTCCAGCAGTGGCCGTCCCGGCGAACCGGGGGCGAGCAGCGCCGCCGCCCGCCCGAGCGCGGCCCGGGCCTCGTCGGCCCGGTCCCGTACCCCCAGGAGGGTCGCGGCGTACGCCAGTCTGCCGCGTTCGCCGGCGGCTCCGCCGCGCTCCTCGTCGTCCCGGGCGACGGCCTCCGCCGTGCGCAGCGCGTCCTCCGCGGCCGCCCAGCCGTCGCCGGTGAACAGACAGCGTTCGACCAGCAGTCCGGCCCGTTCCAGTGCCGCGGCGGGCTCCGTCGCGCGATGTGCCAGGAGTGCCGCCGCGTCGGTCCAGCAGCCGCGCGAGCGCAGCCGCCATACCGCGGTCTGGAGGGGATCGTCACCTGCTGTGGTTCCGGAACCAGACATGGCGGTATGCGCCACTACGCCCTCCCCGAGCACGCCATTGAGCTTTGAGTAGATCGCATCTCAGCACGGATGGGCCCGCGGGGCCAAGGGTTCAGGTGAATTAATTCACAAACGGTCATCGGCCGACGGTGTCCCGATGGGCCCCGTCGCCGGGGGAGATCAACGCGAGATGACCGCCCTCGTCGAGCGGGGTGGGGAGGGAGATCGTCGTCGGTGCGGGCGGACCGTACGGGGTGAACAGATGGATCTCGCCATGGCCGCCCCGGGTCACGGCGACCGTGTCGGCGCCGGGTGACGCGGCGATGGCCCGGCGCTGCACCCCGTCCCAGGGAGTGCCGCCGGGGCGCGGGGCGCCGTCCATCGCGGGCAGCGGCAGCCGCTCGGTGACCCGGGGGCCGTCGGGGGTGTCGGAGAGCAGGACGAGTTCGTCGCCGTCGGGGTGGACCCGGGCGTACGCGAGCCGGTTGGCGGCGACCGCGAGCCGGAAGACGAGCCCGGGGCCGAGTGACAGCCGGCCGGTGCGGCCGTTGTCGATCCGGTGCCACCAGGCGTCGTTGGACCACTCCGGCCAGCGCCCGGGGTCGGCCGGTCCGCCGCGCACACAGGACCAGAGCGTCCGCCGCACCGGGTCAAGACGCAGGTAGTAGCCGCGGCCCGGACCGGCCCAGGGGAGCGGTTCGTCGGGGACGAGAAGTGCGCCCTCGCGGTGGGCGCGGTGGACGCCCGACCCCGCCGCAGCGAACAGCCGTCCGGTGACCGGGTCGTAGGCGTCGCCGTGTCCGTCGTCGTCCGGGAGCCGCAGCTCGTGGGCGGGTTCGGCGGGCGGGCAGGACGGCGCGGCGGCCAGCAGATCGGCGTACCGGTACGCGGTGAGCGATCCGGGTTCGCGGTGCCGCAGCACGACCAACGCGTCCTGCGGGCCGGGGGAGTCAAGTGTGCCGCGTGAGTCGGGCGAGCTGTGCGGGCCGGGGGTGCCCGGGCCGCCCGGCAGGATCGTCACGCCCGGCTCACCGCGGCGCGTCCGCACCCGCACCGATCGCCGTCCGGTCACCGCCGCGCGGTCCACGACGGTCAGCAGATCGCTCCACGCCTCGTCGTTCCGCCCGAGGCCGGTGGTGACCGCGAGCAGCCGGCCGGAGGGGTCGGCGGCCAGATGTTCGGCGGGTGTCGCCACCGGAGCGGTCGATTCGACGAGCGGGCGGCCGGCGTCGGGACCGTACGGGTCGAGCACGACCAGCTCCCCCGCCAACTCGTCGACGAAGGCGGTACGGGCCCCGGGCAGGGCCAGGAATCCGGCGTGCTCGGCCAGGTGACGGCCCTCGATCCGGCCCGTCTCGCGCCCGTCCGGGAGGGCCAGGACCCGTATGGAACCGGCCACTTGGTCGGCGACGAGCAGTCGGAGGTCGGGTGTCTTCGTGTCCGGCATGGCGACTCCAGGGGGTGGCTGAAACAAGACCTTATTGGTAATGATTATCATGTGGCTCACTGAGTCGCCGAGCTGAATCGAGAGAATCCATGTCGCGCAGAGCGCTGATGACCGTCCGACGCTGGACCGCCGCCGCGGTGCTGGGAACCCTGCTCGTTGGCTGCGGGGCCACCGACGAGGGAGGGGGAGGGGCGGGTGAGGCGGATGGGAAGACGGACATATCCGTAAAAACCATTACCGCTGCCCGGGAGATCACCGACACCCGCGGCGTCACCGTCTCCACCCCCCGGCCACCCCGCCGCGTCGTCTGCCTGGTCGCCCTCTGCGACGACATGCTGGCCGAGCTGGGCATGACCCCGGTCGCCACCAACTCCCGCCTCCTCGCCCACCCCCGCTTCCTGGGGCCGGCGAAGGCCGCGAAGATCCCCGTCGTCCCCGGCGGGTTCCTGAGCCCCGAGGCGGAGGCGATCCTGTCGTACCGGCCGGATCTCGTCATCGGCCTGAAGGACACCCACGGCAAGCTCGCCCCCGCGCTCCGGGGCGCCACGACCTTCTGGCCCGTACAGCCCGCCCGCTGGCAGGACAGCGTCGGCTACCTCCGCGATCTGGCCGCCCTCACCGGCCGCACCGGTCAGGGCGAGACGGCGGAACGCGCCTTCCGGTCCAAGCTCGCCCGCGCCGAGGGCGAGCGGAGCGGGAAGACCGCCCTCGTCATCTTCGGCAGCGACGAGAACTTCGGCGTCGCCACTCCCGGGAACGACGTCGCCGCCGGACTCCTCCCGAAGATCGCCCACTACCCGTGGCAGAGCCGGGGCGTGGACGGCTCCTACAGCATGGAGGAGATCCTCGCCCGGGACGTGGACGTGCTCTTCGTCGAGACGCTCTCGTTCGGCGGCGCGGACGGCAAGCTCTCCGAGAAGCTGGCCGAGAACCCGCTCTGGTCGCGCATCCCGGCCGTCCGCAGCGGCAGCGTGCACGAGGTCGACTCCGAGGTCTGGGCGAAGGGGCGGGGCACCCGCTCGCTCGGCATCGTCCTCGACGAGGCCACGGCCCGGCTGAGGTGAGTCGTCAACCGATCCTGGTGTGCGGACTGCTGGCGGTGGCGGTCTGCGGCCTCAGCCTCGGCACCCCGTACGTCCCGCTGCCGGAGCTCGCCGGTGACTTCGTCGTCACCGAACTCCGGCTGCCCCGGCTGGTCCTTGCGCTGATCGCCGGAGCCTGTCTCGGCGCGGCCGGGCTCGTCCTCCAGGAGGCGCTGCGCAATCCGCTGGCCGTGCCCGAGATGCTCGGCGTCTCGTCCGGCGCCGCGCTCGGGGTCGCCGCCCCGCTGGTGCTCGCCGTCTCCATACCCCTCGCCGTGCAGCCGCTGCTCGCCATCGGCGGCGCGGCGGCCGGGGGCCTGCTGACCCTGCTCGCGGCCGGATTCGGGCGCGGGCCGACGGCCGTCCTGCTCACCGGGGCCGCCGTCGCCGCCGCGCTCCAGGCCGCCCTGCTGGTGCTGATGGTGCTGGCCGACCAGCTCGACCTCCAGCTCATCTACCGCTATCTGCTGGGCAGTCTCTCCGCGCGGACCTGGGGCGATGTGACCGGGCTCTGGCCGTGGCTCGTCATCGCCGTGCCCGCGCTGGTGTGCTGCGCCCCGGTGCTCTCCGTCCTGCGGCTCGGCGACGACGACGCACGGGCGCTGGGCGTACGGGTGCGTCGCGCCCGGGTCGCCGCCCTGGGCATCTCCGTGCTGCTGATCGCCCCCGTCGTCGCCGTCTGCGGACCCGTCGCCTGGGTCGGCTTCCTCGCGCCGCAGCTCGCCCGGCGGCTGCGTCCCGACGCCGACGCGGTGCGGTGGCTGCCCTGGTCGGCGGCGTGGGGTGCGGTGATCGTCGCCTGTGCGGATCTGCCCGCCCGGCTGGCGCTCGCGCCGATCGAGACCCCGGTGGGGGCGTGGACCGCGCTGCTCGGCGTGCCCGTGGGGGTCGCCCTGCTCAAGTGGAAGGGAGCGCGCCGGTGAGCCGGCTGTGGTGGCTGATACCGCTCGTCCTGCTGGTGGGCTGCGCCGACCTCGTCGCCGGCCGGTCGGTCGGACCGCTGGGGGTGGTGGAGGTGCTGTCCGGGGGCGGTGACCCGCTGGCCCGCCATGTGGTGCTCAACCTCCGGCTGCCCCGGGCGCTGGTGGCGCTGGTCGCGGGCGCGAGCCTGGGGCTGGCCGGCACCGTCCTCCAGTCCGCGCTGCGCAATCCGCTGGCCGGACCCGAGGTCACCGGGGTCACGCCCGGCGCGGTGCTTGGCGCCGTCGCGGCCACCGGGCTCGGCCTCGCCGGCTGGGACTCGCCCGCCGCCGTGGTGGCCGCCGCGTGCGTCGGCGGATTCGCCGGCGCGGGACTGCTCTGGCTGCTGACCGGGCGCGAGCAGGGCGATCCGGCGCGGACGGCGGTGTACGGGGTGCTCGTCTCGGCGGTGCTCTCCGGTCTGACGGCGATGGTGCTGCTGGTGGCGCCCGGTGAACTGGGCAGCGTGGTGCAGTGGCTGGTCGGCTCCACGGAGGGCCGGGTGTGGGAGCACTGGGCCCCGCTCTGGCCCTGGGCGCTGGTCTGGGCGCTGGCCGCGTGGTCGCTCGCCGCCCCGCTGACCCTGCTGCGCTGCGGCGAGGAGCAGGCGGCGGCGGTCGGGTTGCGGACCGGTCGGGCCCGTTCGCTGGCCCTGGTGTGCGCGGTCGCGCTGACGGCGGGCGCGGTCTCGGCCGTGGGGGCGCTGGGATTCGTGGGGCTGCTGGTCCCGCATCTCGCCTTCGCCGTCTTCGGCGCCGACCTGCGGCGGGCGCTGCCCGGCGCCGCCCTCATCGGTGCCTCAGTGGTCTGCGGTGCCGACGCGGCGTCCCAGTGGCTCTCCCGGCTGCTGGCCGAGGCGCTCGACGCCGACCGGCTGAGCGTGCCGACCGGCGCGCTGACGACCTGTGTGGGGGCGGTGCTGCTGCTCGTGGTGGCCCGCCGTTCGGTGAAGGAGGAGACATGATCCAGGTGACGGGGGTGCGGTTCGGCTACCCGGGGCGCCCGGTGCTCAGGGGCGTCGACCTGACGGTGGCGGACGGCGAGCTGGTGGCGCTCGTCGGTCTCAACGGCTGCGGCAAGAGCACCCTGTTGCGGCTCTGTGCCGGACTGCTGAGCCCGGGGGCCGGGCGGGTCCTCCTCGGCGGGGACGACCTCGCCCGCCTCTCGCGCCGGCGGGCGGCCCGCAGGGTCGCGCTGCTGCACCAGTCGGCACCGGGCGTACCGGGCATGACCGTACGTCAACTGGTGCGGCAGGGGCGGTACGCCGACCGGGGGCCGCTCGGGATGCTCCGGGACGGCGACGACGCGGTGTCCCGGCGGGCCAT
This sequence comes from Streptomyces sp. NPDC020965, assembly GCF_044333555.1. NCBI lineage: Bacteria > Bacillati > Actinomycetota > Actinomycetes > Kitasatosporales > Streptomycetaceae > Streptomyces > Streptomyces sp. NPDC020965. Next base: position 51,438 of record NZ_JBIRRE010000007.1, on the reverse strand, counting down.
GGCGGACGTGGGGGTCGCCGACTGGGCGGACCGTCCCGTCGACGCGCTGTCGGGGGGTGAGCGACAGCGGGTGCGGCTCGCGATGGCGCTCGCGCAGGACACTCGGGTCCTGCTGCTGGACGAGCCCACCACCTACCTCGATCTGCGCCACCAACTGGAGGTGCTGCGCACGGTCGCGCGGCTGCGGGCGGAGCGGGGGCTGACGGTGGTGATGGTCCTTCACGATCTGGGCCACGCCGCCCGGTTCGCGGACCGGATCGTGGCGTTGCGCGCGGGCGAGGTGGCCGCCGACGGGCCACCGGCCGAGGTCGTCACCCCTGGGCTGCTGGCCGATGTGCTGGGTGTGGTGGGCCGGGTGGGGCGCGATCCGGAGGGCGGCTGGCCCGTCTGTTACCCGGATCACCCGATCCCGGAGCCTCAAGGGCTTGCGGAATGAAAATCATATTCATTAAGGTCGGTGGTGCGACGCCGGGTTGTGGCCGGTGGCGCATGGCACATCCCTTTTCAAGCACATCCCTTTCACCGCATGTCATCGCGGGTCCTCGCGTGACATCGACTTCACGAACGGAGAACGACTCATGGAGCAGCACAAGGTGTTCAGCCCGATCGCCGAGCAGGGTCAGCTCGCGCACCTGTCCGCCACCCACTCCAACGCGCTCGTCGAGAACCCCTTCGACGACGCCGTGATCGCCGACGTCGACACCGACGCCGCGAAGTAGGCACGCGGATCCCGCGGTAACCCACGCCGCGTCGGGCCCGTCCGGAATCGGCTCCCCGGGCGGGCCCTCTCCGTCCCCCTCGTTTCATCCGTCCCCTTCGTTCCATCCGTTTCATCCGTTCCATCCACTGTTCTTCGTCACTCCCGTCCCATGAGGAGCAACTCTCGTGCCCACCGTGCGACTCGCCCCCGGCGTCGCCCTCGTCGCCGTCCCCGGCGGGGGGCTCGCGGTCCGGACCCCCGACGGAGAGTTCCTCCGCGTCGACACAGGAGGCGTGAGCGAGGAGGCACTCCTCGCCCGGCTGAGCGGCACGACCGGCGCCGCTCCGACGCCCGACCCCGGCCCTGAACTCGCCCGACTGACCGCGGCCTTCGCGGCGGCCGGCTATCTGACCTGTACCGACGCCGACGCCGACGCCGATGTCCGTACCGGCGCCGATCGCGGCGCCGATCACGGCACCGGCACCGGCGCCGGGTCGCTCGCCGGACGCCGTGTTCTGCTCATCGGCGACCCCGTGCTCACGGAGCCCCTCGCGCGGTGCGCGCGGGACGGCGGCGCCCGGGTACGGGCCGTGTCGCCGGAGCACCTCACCGCGCTCACCGGCGACGGGCCGCCGACCGCCGCCGTCTGGTGCCTCGACTCACCCGTACCGCCCGGCCTCTGGGACGCGGCCGACCGGCTGCCGGAACGGGGCGTCGCCTGGCTGCGCTGCCACCGGGAGGGCGCACAGACCTGGCTCGAACCGCTGGCCGCCGAACCCGGCGACGTCACATCCGCCGACGTACGGCTGCGGAGGCTCGCGGCGACCCCCGCGTACCGCGAACTCGCCGCCTACTGGGCGGGGTCGCCCACCCCGGACACCGGACCGGGGCACTCGGCCGCTTCGGCGGCGCTGACCGTCGGACTGCTCATGCGGGAGCTGGTCGCCTGGGCGGGCGGCGCGCGCCGCCGCCGTCTGCTCGGCCGGATCGACCTGCGGGATCTGACGGTCACCACCCATCCGGTGCTCCCGGTGCCGACGGTGGCTCCGCACCCGGCCGGTCCCTACGGGCTGGCCCCCGAGTCGCGCCGGGACCGGACGGCGACCGGGGGGACCGTCGATGCCCGCGGGTGAATCCGGCGCGACCGCCCACGGGCGGCGTGCGGGGGCGACCCCGTCGTCCGGTCGCGCCCGGTGCGGCGGCACCTGGCCGATCGTGCGGACCGTCGCCCAGGTGCCCGCCGACGGCGCCCGGCTGGCCACCGAGATCCAACTCCCGGACCGGCGCGGCACCTTCCCCGCTGTCGTCATCCGTACGCCCTACGACTCCCGGCACCACCGCGCCGAGGCGCGCGCCTGGGCCGGGCACGGGTTCGCCGCCGTCGTCCAGGACGTCCGGGGCCGGTACGGCTCCGAAGGCGACTGGCACCCCTACCGATCCGAGGCCGCCGACGGCGCCGCCACCCTGCGCTGGGTCCGCGAACAGGGCTGGTGCGACGGCCGTGTGGTCGCCGCCGGTGCCTCGTACGCGGCGTACTGCGCCCTCGTCGCGGCCGTCGGCGACGACACCACCCCGGCACCCGGGCCCGGCACCCGACCCGACGCGGTCATCGCGGCCGTCCCCGCCATCGGTCCCGCCGAGGTCGCCCGCGAACCCTCCGGGGTGGAACGGCTGCTCGGCCGCGCCGGATGGTGGGCCGCGCACGGCGACCGCCCCGACTCCGACCCGACCGCACTCGACAAGGCACTCACCGAAGACCCCTGGCTGCTGGAACACCTCCCCATCGGCGACCTCCCCGACCGGCTGGGCCGTCGGATGCCCTCCTGGCCCGGCGTCTGGGACGCCTGTCACCGCGACCGGATCGTGCTGCGGGGGGCGACGGCCCGCCCGCCGCTGCTGGCGGTCGGCGGCACCCGTGACCCGTTCGCGGCGGACACCCTGCGCCTGTGGCGCGGCTGGGGCGGCCCGGCGCGGCTACTGCTCGGACCGTGGGGACACGGACTGACCGCAGACCCGGCCCCGGAGGCCCGCCGGGGGCACCGGCTCAACCTCGGCGAGCTGTACATCCGCTGGGCCCGCGCCGCACTGGCCGGCGCCCTGGCGCCGGGCGCGCGGGGTGCGGTCGCACTGGGCGGCAGCGAGCACTGGTTCTCCCCGGCCGGTGAAGGACCCACCACCGGGTGGGAGTTCGGCACCCGTACCGGGCTCCGGCTCCGGCACGGCCAGCACTTCGTCGCCGACCCCGACCGGCCCGTCCGCTCGGACCGACTGGACCTGGACCCCCGCCACACCCCGGACCGCACCGTCCTGCTGACTCCGCCGCTGCCCCGGCCCCTCGACCTCCTCGGTGGCGCGGCGGCGCGGCTCTGCGCCGCCGCCGACACACCCGTCGCCGACTGGTTCGTCCGGCTCACCGCCCTCGATCCGGACGGCCGGGCCGAACCACTCGCCCTCGGCGCCGTACGGAGGGACGATCCGGCCGACGCCTACCACGAGTTCACCGTCCCGCTCGGATATCTCGCACGGCGCATCGGCGCCGGCACCCGGCTGCGGGTCGAGATCGCCGGGCACCACTTCCCGGCGCACGCCCGCAACCCGCACACCGGCGAGAACCCGGTGGCCGCGACCCGGCTGCGGCCGTCGCGCCGGACCGTACGGATGGGCGGCGGGCTGTCGCTCACCACGCGGGGCGCCCTGGACACCGCGGGCGCCCTGGACACCGCGGGCGCCCTGGACACCGCGGGCGCCAGGGGCGCTCAGGACACCGCGGACCGCGCCGCCCGGGTGGCGCCCGTATCCCTCGTACAGGAGATATGCACATGACCGTCGCCCCGCTGACCTACGACTCCCTCGTGGACCCCGTCTGCGGGCTGATCCGCGCCGTGGCCCCCGTGCCCCATCCACCGGGAGCGCCGCCCCGCTACACCGCCCTCACCGCCGATGTCTCCGAGGCGCGGCGCTTCGGGGCCTGGCCCGCCGACCGGGTCTCCCTCGGGACGACGTTCGGCGATCCGGAGGGCGCCCGGGTCGCGGCGATCGCCGAGGCCGTCGAGCGGTACTGCGGCAACCGGCTCCCGCCGCCGGGGGCACCCGGCGCGCCGCGCCGCGCCACCGCCGCCGAACTCCGCGCCGAGGGCGGGACGGTGTACGGGCCGGGTGAGCTGCCGTCCTACGCGGAGTGGCAGTACGAGCGGGCGGGATTCGCCTACCGGCCGCTGACCGCCGACACCCCCGCCCTCTGGGTACGGGCCCGGGAGGGCGCCCCGGATGCGGAGGGGTACGGGGCGGAGTGCTGGGCCCCCGTCGCGCTCACCCATCTCAACTGGCGACAGGGCGCGCTACGGGACCTGCCCCGGACCCACCACCTCAACTACGCCGGCATCGCCACCGGTCAGGGCCTCGCCGACGCGGTGGAGCGCGGGCTGCTCGAAGTCGTGGAGCGGGACGCGCTGGAGCTGTGGTGGCATCTGGACGGCCCGGCGCGGGGCATCGACCCCGCCTCCGTACCCGGGCTCGACCGCGATCTCGAAGGCTGCGGACTGGAGATCAGCCTGGTCGAGATGGAGTCCGAGTTCGCGCCCTGTGTCGCCGCGCTGGCGCACGATCCGGTGCGCGGTGTGTACGCGGCGGGCTTCGCCTGTCGGTACGACCCCGCCGACGCGGCCCGGAAAGCGGTGCTGGAAGCCGTGCACACCTGGGTCTTCACCCAGGGCGCCATCGATGCCGACGGATGGGTGTTCCGCGCGATCGAGGCCGGGATGCTGGCGCGCGGGCTCTACCTCGATCACCGGACCGACCGCCGTTATCTCGACGACTGCGGGCCGGACTTCGGGGCCGTACGCGATCTGGGGGCGCATGTGCAGGTGTGGCTCGACCCTCGGATGGCCCCGTTCGCCCGGCGCTTCACCCGGCCCGCGCTGGGCGTGGTGCCCATCGACGCCGTGGCGCCGGGAAGCCGTGCGCTGCTCGACACCCGGCTCGCCGCCGCCGGGCACCGGGTGATCACCCTCGATCTGACGACCGAGGACGTCGCGGAGACGCCGTTGCGGGTGGCCCGGGTCCTGGTACCGGGCCTGATACCGAACGCACCGGCCGCCTTCGGGTACTTCGGCTCGCCGCGCTTCGGCCGGGCCGCCGTGGAGCGGGGGTGGCGGACGGCACCGCCGCGCGGACCGGCAGATTTCACGCTCGCGCCGCCGCCGCACATGTGAGGGCGGGAGACATGTCGATATCGCCGATCACCCCGCTGCCCACGACGGCCTCGCCGGCGGGTGCGGTACGGGTGCGGGAGGCGCTGGCCAGGGCGCGTTCTACGGAACGGCCGGGCCGGGACTTCCCGGTGCCGACGCCGACGGCCCACCCGGGTGAACCCCTCCCGGTCCCGGCCGCACTGGACCGGCTGCTCCGGCTGACCGTCGCCGGGGGGCGGTTGCGGGGGGTGCCGTCGGCGGGGGCGCTCCATCCGGTGGGGATACGACTGCTGGTGGGTGCGGTGGGTGCGGTGGGTCCGGGCGGGGGCGCGGGTTTGGGCGTACGGCCGGGGGAGTACGCGTACGACCCCCGGACCCACCGCCTCCACCGGTTGGGCCCGGCCCCGGACCCCGTACCGGCCGGGGTGTTCGCGGTCCTGGAGGTGGACGCGCGGCGGACGGTGTCCCACTACGGGCACCGCGGGTGGCCGCTGGTGCTGCTGGACGCGGGGCATGTCATGGGCGGGATGGCGGCTGCGGGGGCGCCCTCGTGGCCGGGTAGCGGTGGGTCTGGTCCCGTACGCCCCGCGGACGGGACCGCGGTCGCCCGGCGGGCCGGGGCGAGTGCCCCGGAGGCCGTACGGGCGGGTAGCGCGCGGTGGGACCGGGTGTCGTCCGGTCCCCATCCGCGCCGGGGCCCGGGGGAGGCGGCCGGTCCGTCCGGGCGGCCCCGGGACGCGTGGTGTGTACCCGTCGCGGTGGTACGGCTCATCGGAGAAGGGGAGCCAGGGGCTTGGACGCCGGACCCGGCGCGCGGGTCCGGGTGGGGGTCGTGCGCGCCGGCCCGGACGCCGGCCCGGGAGCCTGGTCCGCCCGGCGGTACGCCTCGCGATCTCGTCGAGGCGTGGCACGTCCTCTCGGAGCTCTCCGCGGCGGCCTCCGCCAGGGGGAGTTGGCGCCTGTCGGGGCGGTCCGTCGTGCCCGCATCCGTCATCCTGCGCCGTCGCAGCGCCGATCCCGGTCTGCTCGGATCGTCGGCCCGGCCCACGCGGCGCGCGCTCCGGGAAGTGCTCAGGGCCGCCGAGTCGGCGGGCGCCGGTGAGTCAGTGGGGGCCTGCGAATCGGCGGCCGGCGGCGGCCCGCGCTGGTGTCTGGCGGTCGGCGGGGCGGAACCGGGGCTGCTCGTACCGGACGGTGACGATGACGGCCCTGCTGACGGCCCTGACAACGGTGCCGATGATCGTGACCGTGACGGTGACCGTGGCGGTGGCGGTGGCGGTGGCGGTGGCGGTGGCGGTGGCGGTGGCGGTGGCGGTGACGGTGGCGGTGGCGGTGGTCGTGACGGTGGCGGTCGTCGTGACGCTGGCGCCGGTGGTGGTCGTGACGGTGGCGCTGGTGGTGGCCGGGACGGCTCAGGTGGGCCGGGTGGCGGTGACGGCTCGGGTGGGCTGGGTGACCGCGACGGTGGTGGTGGCCGGGACCGCGGCGGTGGCGATGACCGCGGCGGTGGCGATGACCGCGGCGGTGGCGGTGGTCGTGACGGTGGCGCCGGTGGTGGCCTTGACGGCTCGGGTGCCCCGGGTGCCCTGGGTGGCGCTGGTGGTGGCCGGGACGGCTCAGGTGGGCCGGGTGGGCCAAGTGCCCCGGGTGGCGGTGACGGCTCAGGTGGGCCGAGTGACGGTGGCGGTGGCCGGGACGGTTCGGGTGCCCCGGGTGGTTCGGGTCGCGGGTTGCGGTTCCTCGCCACCGGTGAGGTCCTGCCCACCCTCGCCCACTGGGCCGCCGGACAGGGCTGGCTCGCCGGTGCCGGTGCCGTCCTCCTCGCCTACGGCTGCCCGTCCGACGCCACCCCCGCCCGGATACTCCGCGACCACCTGATCGCCGGCCATGGCGTGGGCGCCGCCCAACTCGCCGCCACCCGACTGGGACTGCTCTCCCGGCCGGTCGGCGCCTGGCAGGGCGCCGACCTCGGGGCCGCGCTCGGCGAGCCCCCGGGCCGCGACTGGATCCTGCACGGGCTCGCCATCGGAAGAGAAGAAGTGACCTCATGATGCTCCACCCGGAGCTGCTGCGGGCGGCCCGGATCGCCCGCCGATCCCTCCTCACCGCGACCGCGCTGCTGGGCGCCGTCGCCCTCACCCATCTCGCCCAGGCCGTACTGCTCGCCCTGGCCCTGGCCCGGATCGCGCGCGGTGAGACGGCGGGACTGCCCGCGCTGCTCGGCGCCGTGGTCGCGACCGTCGCCGTCCGGGCGCTGCTCGCCCGCTGGCAGCGGCGGATCGCCGTCGCGGCCGGGTCCGCCGTACGGATCGGACTCCGCGACGAACTCCTCGTCCAACTGGGGCGGACCGGCCCGCCCCGGAGCGCCGGGGCGCGCGCCGGCGCCGTGCGGGCGACCCTCGTGGACGGAGTGGAGGGCGTGGACGCCTATGTGTCGCGCTATCTGCCGCAGGCCCTGATCACCTGCGCCCTGCCGATCCCCCTGCTGATCGCCGTGGGCTTCGTCGCACCCTGGGCCGCTGCCGCACTGGCCCCCGCCCTCCTCCTCGCCCTCTGCGCGCCCCGCTGGTGGGACCGGCTGCTGGCCCGGCGCGGTCAGCAGCACTGGGGCGCGTACGAGGCACTCTCCGCCGACTACCTGGAGGCCCTCCAGGGGATGCCCACACTTCGCGCGACCGGGTCGGTCGGCCGGACCCGGGCGCGGCTGGCGGAGCGCTCGGGCGAACTGCACCGGGCGACCGTCGCCAAGCTGCGGGTCTCGCTCGTGGACACCGGAATCACCGATCTGGCCGTCCAGGGCGGGACGGTGGCCGCCGCCCTGGTGGCCTGCGCCTCCGCCGCGTCCGGTGCGACCACGGCCACCGGCACCTACGTGGTCCTGATGCTGACGTCCGAGTGCTTCCGACCCGTGCGCGACCTGTCCCGCGAATGGCACTCCGGCTATCTGGGCGTCTCGGCCGCCGACGGGATCGCCGCGCTGCGGACGGCGGACGGCGGAGTTCCCGACGACGGCGAGTGGCCCGCCGCCTGGCGGTCCGCCCCCGAAGTCCGCTTCGACCAGGTGGGCTTCACCCACCAGGGAGCCCGGCGGCCCGCGCTCGACGGGGTCGGTTTCACCGCCCCGGCCGGGCTGACCACCGCGATCGTCGGACCCTCCGGCGCCGGCAAGTCGACCCTCCTCGGACTGCTGCTGCGGCAGAGCGACCCCGACACCGGACGCGTCCTCGTGGACGGCGTCCCCACCACCGCGTACAGCCTCGACTCACTGCGGCGCGGAATCGCGGTCGTCTCCCAGGAGACCTATCTCTTCCACGCCTCCGTCGCCGACAACCTGCGGCTCGCACGGCCGGACGCGACGGACGACGCGCTGCACACCGCCGCCCGCGCGGCCGGACTGCACGAGGAGATCCTCCGGCTGCCCGGCGGCTACGCGACCGTGATCGGCGAACGCGGCTCGACCCTCTCCGGCGGCCAACGGCAACGGCTGGCCCTGGCGCGGGCGCTGCTCGCGGACGCGCCCGTCCTGGTGCTGGACGAAGCGACCAGCGCCGTCGACGAACGCCGGGAGGCGGGCATCGTCAAGGAGCTGCTGCGGGCGGCCCACGGCCGCACCTGCCTCGTGGTCGCGCACCGCATCGCCGCCGTCGAGCACGCGGACCGGATCGTCGTGCTCGACGGCGGGCGGGTGGAGGCGGTCGGCGACCACGCCGCCCTACTCGCCGGCGACGGTGTGTACGCACGGCTCGCGGAGGCGGTGAGGGCCGCGTGAACGCGTCCGCCACCGGCGCCCTGCGCGCCCTGCTGCCCGTACTCGCGGCGCACCGGAGCATGACCGTACGGACCTTCCTCGCCGCGCTCGTCGGGCAGGCGGCGCTGGTCGCCCTGATCACGCTCGCCGCGCACACCGTCGGCACGGCGGTGCTGGCACGGACCGCGCCCGGCGCGGCCGTCCTCGCCGCGCTCGCCGGGCTCGTTCTGGTTCGCGCGTTCGCGACCTGGTGGGAGATGGACCTCTCGCACGATCTCGCCTACCGGGTCCTCGCTGAACTGCGCGTCCGCGTCTTCGACGGACTGGCCCGCAGCGCCCCCGCGCGAGTCGCCGGGCGGCGCAGTGGGGACCTCGCTTCGGCGGCGCTGGGGGACGTGGAGGCCCTGGAGTTCTTCTACGCGCACGCCGTCGCCCAACTCCTCGCGTCGGGCGTCGTGTTCGGCGGTGGCTCGGTGGCGCTCGCGGTGGTCGAGCCCCGGCTGCTTGTCGCCGTGCTCCCCGCCGCCGCGCTGTTGGCCCTCGTACCGCTGCTGGACGGGAAGGGGCACGCGGTGCGCGGGGCCGCGACCCGGGCGGCGGCCGCTGACCTCTCCGCCGAGACGGTGGACAGCGTCGACGGGCTGCGGGAACTGCTCACCTTCGGCGGTCTTGAGCGCCGCCGCGAGCGGCTCCGGGCGCACGGCCGGCGCCTCGGCGACGCCCAGCAGGCCGAACAGTCGTGGGAGGCGGACACGGCCGCCGTCCGTGACCTGCTGGTGGTGGCGGCGGTGATCGGTGTGGTCGCCGTGGCCGCGCACACCATGACCGGAGCGTGGGCGCCGGCCGCGATGGCGCTGGCGCTGGGGGTGCTCGCGCCGGTCGCCGAATCGGCCGCCGCGCTGGGCCGCGCCGGGGGTCTGCGAGCGGCAGCGGCCCGGGTGGGGGCGGCGGCCGGAGCCCCGGCGGGCGCCCCCGAACCCGCGACACCACGCCCGGTGCCGGACGGACCGCTGGGGGTACGGCTCCGGGGGGTCCGCTTCGACTACGGCGGGGAGCCCGTGCTCGACGGGCTCGACCTCTGGGTGCGGGCCGGGCAGACGGTCGCGCTGGTGGGGGCGTCCGGGGCGGGCAAATCGACGTGCGCGCACCTGCTGGCACGGTTCTGGGACCCGGGGGACGGGACGGTGGAACTGGTCACGGAGGGCGGCGCGGCCGTGGACGTACGGGACGTGTCCGAGCGGGAGCTGCGGCGGACGGTGGCCGTGGTCGGTCAGGACGCGCCGCTGTTCCACGGCACGCTGGCGGAGAACCTGCGGCTGGGCGCGCCCGGGGCGACCGAGGCCGAACTGCGCGCGGTGGCGTCGGCGACGGGCGTCGACCGGATCGCCCACGCCCTGCCGGACGGGTACGCCACGGCGGTGGGCGAGCGGGGCGCGACGCTGTCGGGCGGGCAGCGGGCCCGGGTCGCCCTGGCGCGGGCGCTGCTGACCCGCCCGAGGGTGCTGGTGCTGGACGAGACGACGGGGCAGCTCGACGGGGTGGGCGACGCGGAGGTGACGGCGGCGCTGCCCGGGTGCACGACGGTGGTGATAGCGCACCGGGCGGCGACGGTGCGCAGGGCGGGGCGGATCGCGGTCCTGGAAGCGGGCCGGATCGCCCAGCAGGGCACCTGGGAGGAGCTGACGGCGAGCGGTGGCGCGTTCGCGCGGGTGCTGGGGCGGGAGTAGGGGCGCTCGTCCGGCTCGGAGAGCCCGGTCGGCCCGGTCGGAATCGGCCGGGTTCGGCGGGCTCTCCGGGGCGGGGGTTCGCGTCCGGTCGGCTTCGGCCGGCGCGCGGGGTCCGCTCCGCACGAGTGGCCTGGCGTGGCGTGGAGGCGGGTCCGGTGCGCGGGGTCCGGCTCGGCTGGTGTCGGTAGCGGGGCGCTCGGTCCTGGTCTCGGGCTCGGTTTGGCTGGTGTCGGGAGGGGGACTGAGCGCCCCTATCCCGGTCCCGAGGCCCGCGCGGTGCGGGGCCGTCGGCTCATCCGCGCGGCTGTCCCGGCCCTGACTCCGACCATGCCGTGGTCCTGCCCCCGTCGCCGTTTCGGCCTTGCGGGGTCCGCTCCGCACGAGTGGCCTGGCGTGGCGTGGAGGCGGGTCCGGTGCGCGGGGTCCGGCTCGGCTGGTGTCGGTAGCGGGGCGCTCGGTCCTGGTCTCGGGCTCGGTTTGGCTGGTGTCGGGAGGGGGACTGAGCGCCCCTATCCCGGTCCCGAGGCCCGCGCGGTGCGGGGCCGTCGGCTCATCCGCGTGGCCGTCCCGGCGCCGGCGCCGACCATGCCGTGGTCCTGCCCCCGTCGTTGTTTCGGCCTTGCGGGGTGGGGCCCGGACGAGTGGCGTGGCGTGGGGGCGGGTTCGGTGCGGGGGTCCGGGCTCGGTTCGGTTGGTGTCGGGAGGGGGACTGAGCGCCCCGATCCCGCTGCCGAGGCCCGCGCGGCGCGGGGCCGTCAGCTCATCCGCAGCGCCAGGAAGAAGTCCAGCTTGTCCTCAAGCCGGGACAGATCACGGCCCGTCAGCTGTTCGATCCGGCCCACCCGGTACCGCAGCGTGTTCACATGCAGATGCAGTCGGGTCGCGCACCGCGTCCACGACCCGTCGCTCTCCAGGAACGCCTCCAGCGTCGGAATCAGCTCCGCGCGGTGCCGCTGGTCGTACTCCCGCAGCGGATCCAGCAGTCTCGCCGTGAACGCCCGCCGTACGTCGTCCGGGACGAACGGGAGCAGCAGTACGTGCGAGGCCAGCTCGTGGTGGCCCGCCGCGCAGACCCGGCCCGGCCGGGCCGCCGCCACGCGGCGGGCGTGCCGGGCCTCCTCCAGGGCGCCGCGCAGCCCGTCGGCCGAGCTGACCGCCGCGCTGACACCGAGCGTCAGCCGGCCGTCGTCGCCGAGACCCGCCGCGAGCGGGTCCCGTACGGCCGCGAGCAGTGCGTCCGCGTGCAGCCCCTCGTCGATGGTGCCGTCCTCCGGTGACGACGACGGCAGCGGGACCAGGGCGACGGCCTCGTCACCGCTGTGCGCGACCGCGATCCGGTCGGCCGCCTCGGGGGCCACCAGGATCTCCTCCAGCAGCGACTGCGCCACCGGGCCCGCGTCGATACCGGCGCCGCCGGGGGCCCAGTCCACCCGGGCGACCACGACCTGCCAGTGCGGCGCGGCCCCCAACCCCGGCAGCAGCACCGGTGCCGCCACCCGCAGGCGGGCCGCGATCTCCGCGGGGGCCGCGCCCGTCTGGACCAGCTCCAGCACCTCCTGGGCGAGCCTGCGGCGCACCGTACGGGCGGCCTCGCGGCGGTCGCGTTCCACGGCGATCAACTGGGTCACGCCCTGGAGCAGGTCGAGCCGGGCCTCGGGCCAGTCGCCCGCGTCCGCCTCGACCGCCAGCAGCCAGTCGGAGAGCACGCTCTCCCGGACGTCCCGGGGCCCGGTGGCGGCCGTCCGCCCGCCGGCGTCGATCGGGAAGAGTGAGTACGCGGTGGAGTCGACCGTCGCCCGGTGCGGCGGACGCCGGCCGGCGCGGGTGGCCGCCAGGTGCTCGCCCGCCAGTGCCTTGGCCACGCCGGCGGGCAGTTCATCGCCCGCGATCCGGCGCCCCGTCGGCGAGAGCACCCAGGCCCGTAGGTCCAGATCGGAGCCGAGCAGATCGAGGACCACCTCGGGTCCGCCGCCCGCCGGGCCCGAGGTCATCAGCCGTCGGTGCCGGTCCACGACGGCCGCGAGGTCACCGGCCCGCTCGCCGGAGACCTGCCGGACGACGTACTCCGTGATCGTCGCGAAGGCGACGGACTCATGGACCGCGAACAGCGGCAGCCGGTGCTTCGCACACGCCTCGACCAGATCGTCGGGGACCGCGCCCAGCTCCGCCTCGCCCGCCGCGAGCCCGGCGACCTGCGCGGCCACCAGGATCCTCACGAAGGGTTCGGAGTCCGCCGCGGACCGTCGCCAGGCGAGTCCGGAGAGCACCAGCTCGCCGCCGGAGAGATAACGACTGGGGTCCTTGAGGTCCGTCGTCATCACTCCGCGTACACCGCGGTCCAACTCATCGTCGCCGCCCAGCAGCCGCAGCCCCAGCGCGTCGTTCTCCAGCAGTGCGCGCAGCCGCATCCGGTCGCCGCCGATCATCTCGTTGCCGCCCATGGCCCCTGGCCATGGCCTTCAGGGAAAAACTGTATGGAAAAACAGTGAGGTCACCGAGTCCCGTCTTTCGTTCGAATCTACAAGATGACCGTGGCGACCAGCCAACTCCTTCATGGTTTCGGTGACTGCACCCGATGGAGCCCACACTTGTGTAATAGGGCCTGTCTCGGGATCAGCCGTACGACGAAGAGAGTCCGCATGTACTTCCTTCGGCCCGCAAGCTGGGAGGAGGCGCTCGCCGCCAAGGCCGCGCACCCCACCGCCGTGCCCATCGCGGGCGGTACGGATGTGATGGTCGAGATCAATTTCGACCACCGCCGCCCCGCGTACCTCATGGACCTCAACCGGATCGATGAGCTGGGCGAGTGGGAGGTGGGCGCGGACACCGTGCGGCTCGGCGCCTCCGTCCCGTACAGCCAGATCATGGAGCGGCTCCGGGCCGAGCTGCCGGGGCTGGCGCTCGCCTCGCACACCGTCGCCTCCCCGCAGATCCGCAACCGGGGCGGCGTCGGCGGCAATCTCGGCACCGCGTCCCCGGCCGGTGACGCCCACCCCGCGCTGCTGGCCTCGGGCGCGGAGGTCGAGGTGGCGTCGGTGCGCGGCAGCCGCCGGATCGCCATCGACGACTTCTACACCGGGGTGAAGCGCAACGCCCTCGCCACCGACGAGCTGATCAGGGCCGTGCACATCCCCCGGGCCGACGGGCCGCAGCAGTACGCGAAGGTCGGCACCCGCAACGCCATGGTGATCGCCGTCTGCGCCTTCGGACTCGCGCTGCACCCCGCCACGCGTACGGTCCGCACCGGGATCGGCTCCGCGGCCCCGACCCCGGTCCGGGCCACGGTCGCCGAGGAATTCCTGAACGCCGCGCTCGAAGACGGCGGGTTCTGGGAGAGCCGGCAGACCATCACCCCGTCGATCGCCCGGCAGTTCGCCGAGCTGGCGTCGGCCGGGTGCAATCCGATCGACGACGTCCGCGGCACCGCGCGGTACCGGCGGCACGCCGTCGGCGTCATGGCCCGCCGCACCCTGCTGTGGACCTGGCAGTCGTACCGCGAGGAGAGGGGCACACCATGCGGGTGAACTTCACCGTCAACGGCCGTCCGCAGGAGGCCGACGACGTGTGGGAGGGCGAGAGCCTCCTCTACGTCCTGCGGGAGCGGATGGGCCTGCCCGGCTCGAAGAACGCCTGTGAGCAGGGCGAGTGCGGTTCCTGCACGGTCCGGATGGACGGTGTGCCGGTCTGTGCCTGCCTCGTGGCCGCCGGACAGGCCGAGGGGCGCGAGATCGTCACCGTCGAGGGCCTCGCCGACCACGCCCGGCGCCGCGACGCCGACGGCGCGACGGGCACCTCACCGGAGGAGGCGCGCCGCTGGACCCCCGAAGGGGCCCGGAGCGCCCTGGCGCCGGTCCAGCGGGCCTTCATCGACGCCGGGGCGGTCCAGTGCGGCTTCTGCACCCCGGGGTTGCTCGTCGCCGCCGACGATCTGCTGGAGCGGAACGCCCGGCCGTCCGACGACGACATCCGCGAGGCGCTGTCCGGCAACCTCTGCCGCTGCACCGGCTACGAGAAGATCCTCGAAGCGGTCCGGCTCGCCGCCACGCGCCAGTCGGAGGCGACCCCCCGATGACCGCTACCGGTAACGGAATCGAAGGCGAGCCCATGACCGGCGTCCGAGCGGGATCGGGCCCCGGCACCGGGGCGGGATCCGGTATGCGAGCGGGCACCGGCACCGGGGCGGGATCCGGTGTTCGAGTGGGGCCCGGCACCGGAGGATTCGGGGCCACCGGTACACCGGCCGGCCTCACCCAGTCGGCCGGCACCAGGGGCGGCATCGGCGAGTCCACCCGGCGCCCCGACGGCACCCTCAAGGTCACCGGAGAGTTCGCCTACTCCTCCGACATGTGGCACGAGGACATGATCTGGGGCCATACGCTCCGCTCCACCGTCGCCCACGCCACCATCCGCTCCATCGACATCACCGAGGCCCTGGCCACCCCCGGCGTCCACGCCGTGCTCACCCATGACGATCTGCCCACGGCGGTGACCACGTACGGGCTGGAGATCCAGGACACCCCCGTACTCGCCCACGGCAAGGTCCGCCACCACGGCGAACCGGTCGCCCTGGTCGCCGCCGACCACCCCGAGACCGCCCGCCGCGCCGCCGCCAGGATCAGGGTCGACTACGCGGAACTGCCGCTGATCACCGACGAGGCGTCGGCCACCGCACCCGGCGCGGTCCTCGTCCACGAGAACCGGACCGACCACTACAGCGGGCATGTACCGCACCCGAACATCCTGCACCGCCAGCCGATCGTCCGCGGCGACGCCACCGCTGCGGCGGCACGCGCCGATGTGATCGTCACGGGCGAGTACGTCTTCGGGATGCAGGACCAGGCGTTCCTCGGGCCCGAGTCCGGACTCGCCGTCCCCGCCGAGGACGGCGGTGTGGAGCTGTACGTGGCCACGCAGTGGCTGCACTCCGACCGCCGCCAGATCGCGCCCGTCCTCGGACTGCCCGAGGAGAAGGTGCGGATGACCCTCTCCGGTGTCGGCGGCGCGTTCGGCGGACGCGAGGACCTGTCGATGCAGATCCACGCCTGCCTTCTCGCGCTGCGCACCGGTAAACCCGTCAAAATGGTCTACAACCGGTTCGAGTCCTTCTTCGGCCATGTCCACCGCCACCCGGCCCGACTCCGCTACGAGCACGGCGCCACCCGCGACGGCAAACTCACCCATGTGACCTGCCGGATCGTCCTCGACGGCGGCGCCTACGCCTCCGCGTCGCCCGCGGTCGTCGGCAACGCCGCCTCCCTGGGCATCGGCCCGTACGTCGTGGACGACGTCGCCATCGAATCCCTCGCGCTCTACACCAACAACCCGCCCTGCGGCGCGATGCGCGGCTTCGGCGCGGTGCAGGCGTGTTTCGCCTACGAGGCCCAGATGGACAAGGTCGCCGCCGAACTCGGCCTGGACCCGGTCGAGTTCCGGCAGCGCAACGCCATGAGCCAGGGCACGATCATGCCCACGGGACAGCGCGTCGACTCGCCGGCGCCCGTCGCCGAACTGCTGCGCCGGGTCAAGGCCCGCCCGCTGCCCCCGGAGCGCCAGTGGGAGCGCGCGGACGGGGTGACGGACGTCCGTGCGCTGCCCGGCGGACTCTCCAACACCACCCACGGCGAGGGCGTCGTCCGAGGCGTCGGCTACGCCGTCGGCATCAAGAACGTCGGCTTCTCGGAGGGGTTCGACGACTACTCCACCGCCCGGGTGCGGATGGAGGTCGTCGGCGGCCGGCCGGTCGCGACCGTGCACACCGCGATGGCGGAGGTCGGCCAGGGCGGAGTCACCGTCCACGCCCAGATCGCCCGTACCGAACTGGGCGTCACCCAGGTCACCATCGAGCCCGCCGACACCCGGGTCGGCTCGGCCGGTTCCACCTCCGCGTCCCGACAGACCTATGTCACCGGCGGCGCGATCAAACACTCCTGCGGCATCGTCCGTGATCGGGTGCTGGAGCTGGGGCGCCGCAGGTTCGGCCACCGCCATCCCGCCTGGGCCACTGCCGAACTGCTGCTCGAAGGTGGCAAGGTTGTCACCGACGGTGGCGAGGTGCTCGCCGATCTGGTCGAGGTGCTGGCGGACGAGGTGGTCGAGGTGGAGCGGGAGTGGCGGCCCCGGACGACCGACCCGCTGGACCGGGTCACCGGCCAGGGCGACGGCCATATCCAGTACTCCTTCGCCGCGCACCGGGCGGTCGTGGAGGTCGACACCGAACTGGGCCTGGTGAAGGTCGTGGAACTGGCCTGTGCGCAGGACGTCGGCAAGGCGATCAACCCGCTCTCCGTCGTCGGCCAGATCCAGGGCGGCACCACCCAGGGCCTGGGAGTGGCGGTGATGGAGGAGATCATCATCGATCCGATGACGGCGAAGGTGCGGAACCCGTCCTTCACGGACTATCTGATCCCCACGATCCTGGACACACCGGTCATCCCCGTCGATGTGCTCGAACTCGCCGACCCGCACGCGCCGTACGGGCTCCGGGGCGTCGGCGAGGCGCCCACCCTGTCGTCCACCCCGGCCGTCATCGCGGCCATCCGGGCCGCGACCGGGCTGGACCTCACCAAGGCGCCGGTACGGCCCGAGCACCTCACCGGCACCTGAACCGTCCGAACTCGCTCCGGCGCGCGGGGCGCAAGCAATCCACGAGGAGAGCGAGATGCTGGACATCGCCGAAGAACTGCACCGGTGGGTCGGGCAGGGCCGCGCGTTCGCCGTCGCCACGGTGGTCTCCGTCACCGGCAGCGCGCCCCGGCGACCGGGCGCCGCGCTGGCGGTGGACGGTGCGGGGGCGGTGATCGGGTCGGTCTCCGGGGGGTGTGTCGAGGGCGCGGTGTACGAGCTGTGCCGGCAGGCCCTGGTGGACGGCCGGACCGTGCGCGAACGCTTCGGCGAGGTCGGCGGAGAAGGTGAGGGGGACGGCGAGGGGGACGCGTTCGCCGTCGGCCTGATGTGCGGTGGGGAGATCGAGGTCCTGGTGACGCCGGTGCTGGGCGCGGGTATATCGACCGCGGTCGCCGAGGGCGCGGGTATATCGACCGCGGCCACCCGGGGTGTCGTGACGGCGGGCGCGGCGACGGAGGGCCGGGCCACGGCGGGCGCGGCGGGTCAGGTCGGTGAAGGCCCGGTCGCGGAGGGCCGGGCCCCGGCGGGTCAGGTCACGGAAGGCGTGGTCTCGAAGGATCAGGTCACGGAAGGCGCGTCGGGGCAGGCCCGGGAAGGCGTCACGGGGGCCGCCGCCGTCTCCGTCGCCGCCATCGCCGCCGCCGCGCGCCGGGAGACCGCCGCCCTGGTCCGCGTCGTCGACGGTCCCGCCGAACTCCTCGGCCGAGCCCTGCTCGTACGGCCCGGAGGCGGGTACGAGGGCACCCTCGGCGGGGGCCCCGCGCTCGACCGCACCGCCGTGGCCGAGGCCGGCGCACTGCTCGACAGCGGGCGTACGGAGGCGGTCGGTGTCGGTGCCGACGGCAGTCGCTGCGGCAGGCCCCTCACCCTGTTCGTGGAGTCCAGCGTCCCGCCCCCACGCATGATCGTCTTCGGTGCCGTGGACTTCGCCGCCGCGCTGGTACGGGTCGGCAAGTTCCTCGGCCACCACGTCACCGTCTGCGACGCCCGGCCGGTCTTCGCGACCCGGGCCCGCTTCCCCGACGCCGACGAGATCGCCGTCGACTGGCCGCACCGCTACCTCGCGGCCACCGCGACCGACTCCCGTACGGTGCTCTGCGTCCTCACCCACGACTCCAAGTTCGACCTGCCGCTGTTGCGGACGGCCCTGCGGCTCCCCGTCGCGTACATCGGGGCGATGGGTTCCCGCCGCACCCATGACGACCGGGTCCGGCGGCTGCGCGAGGCCGGAGTCACCGAACGCGAACTCGCCCGGCTGCGCAGTCCCATCGGGCTCGACCTCGGCGCCCGTACCCCCGAGGAGACCGCGCTCTCCATCGCGGCGGAGATCGTCGCCGACCGCCGTGGGGGCAGTGGTGTCTCCCTCGCGGGCGCGCACACCCCGATCCACCACGACGGGCCGCGCCCGGCGCCGGGCCGGATCGGATCGGTGGCCTGACACCGCCTCCTTCCGCGTCCCCCCGGCCGGGGGGAAGAGAGAGACACCGTCACCGCCGCTCTGTCCCGCTGTGTCTCCCAACGAGGTTGGCCGGCGAGCGACCCTCCGTTGATTAATCGGTTGTCGGGCGCGCCGGGGCCGGGTTCTCATGGCGGGGCTCAGCGGCCGACGGGCTCGTTGGGGCCGGGTTCTCATGGCCCACTGTCACTTCCCCACGGTGGGCGGGGGACCCGGCCGCACCGAACACCCGGAGCAGACTGGTGTGGAGCGCCGCCGCCGCCGCGTCGCCGGACATCCGGCCCGCGTCGCCCTCCGCTGCGGCGGCGTGCCCGAGGGCGACGGTGGCCGCGACCAGCCAGTCGGCGGGGAGCGCGCGGTCGAACTCACCGCTCTCCCGACCCCGTTGGATCACCCGCCGCAGCCGTTCGGCGACCGGTGCGTGCCGCTCTTGGTCGGCCCCCGGGTCCATCGGCAGCGCGGCGATCGTCCGGAGCAGGACGGGGTGGCGCCGGGCCGCCCGGCCGCTGGCTTCGAGCAGCCGCAGCAGCGCTTCCGTGGCCGTACCAGCGTCGAGGTCGGCGGCGTCCATCGCGGCGACCGCCTCTTCGGTGAGGAGGTCGGCGACAGCCGACAACAACCCTTCGCGCGAGGGGAAGTGGGCGTAGACGGTCTGGCGGGTCACGCCGGCGGCGGTGGCGATGGCCTCGACGCTGGCGTCGGGCCGGGCGTCCAGGAGCCGGACCGCCGCGTCCAGGACCGCCGCCCTGCTGCGGCGGGCGTCGGCCCGGGGGCGGCGGGGCCGCGGCTGGGACGGTGCTCGCTGCTCCGGCTGCTCCGGCTGCTCCGGCTGTGGTTGGCGCCGGGGCTCCGGATGGGGTGACGCTGAGGACATCTCTTACACCTTGTCAGAATTATTGCAGCGGGCATATCTTACGACGTGTCAAGGATCCCCCCGGTGGTCCGCGGTGACAGTGACCGCCGCCGCCGTCGTCGTTGCCGCGCGGTGGGGGGAGCCGGTCCGGCCCCGAGCCTGCTGGGAGCGTCATGAATCCCCTTCGTGGACCCGATGGACCCGATGGACCCGATGCCACCGATGCCACCGATGGACCCGATGCCAGCGATGGCACCGGCAACGCCCTCACGAACGACCCGAGTCGGTTCATCGCCGACTTCCTGACCTCGTTCACCGATGACATCCTGCGCGGCGAGGAGGACCCCGGCACCGTGGTCGACCGCTACCACGCGCCGGGGTTCGTCCAGTTCGCCGACGGCAACCGGATCGACCGGGAAAAGCTCGTCGCACACGTCCGCCCGGTGCGCAAGAACCTGATCGCCGGCCGGGTGGAGGTCCATGAGGCACTGGCGAGCGGGGATCTGATCGCCGCCCGGTACACGCTGTATGCGCGGATGCGTAAGCAGCCCACCGCCACTGAGGTCTGCTTCTTCGGGCGGTTCACTCCTGACGGGCGGCTGCGCGAGGCCCGGCTGCTCACCCGCGCGCTCCCCGCCGACACGGATGGCGCCCCCGCCCGCACGGAGTGACGTACCGCTTCCGCCCGTACTGCCGCGGCCCGTACCGCTTCCGCTCCTGAGGGAGCACGCGCTAGAGGCGCCGCGCCACCACCAGGAGGCAGTTGGGGCTGCCGTCCGGTCGTCGGCCCAGTGCCTCCAGGGGGCGCAGCTCCACCGTGAACCCCGTCCGGACCAGCTCCTCCCGCACCGGAGCGAGCCGGAAGGTGCGGTAGTACATGACGAAGGTGGGATGCCAGACCGCGTTCCGTACCCGCATCGCCGCATCGAATCCCCAGAGCGTCCAGTAGAGCCGTGAGCCGACCCGGGGCGGAGCGGGCAGCGGGAAGACGAAGAGGCCACCGGGGCACAGTGCCCGGTGGACGCCCGCGAAGAGGGCGGGGCGTTCCTCGGGCAGGAAGTGGCCGAACGCGCCCAGGCTGGTGGCCAGGTCGAAGGCGCCGCTGAAGGGGAGGGCGCGGGCGTCGGCGCGTACCCAGTCGACGGGTGGCCCCTCCGGCTGGTCCGTCACGGCGGCGCGCGCCCGGTCGAGCATCCCGGCGCTGAGGTCCACGCCGGTGACCCGCTCGTCGCACAGCCGGCGCAGCATTCCGACGCCCGCGCCGGTGCCGCAGCAGATATCGATCCCCCGGTGGAAGGGGCCGAGCGGGCGGAGTGCGTCGCTCATCGGATCGAGGATGCGGTCAGCCGTGCGGAACGGGGTCGCGTCGAACTTCGGGGCCAGCAGGTCGTAGCCGTGCTCGATGGAGGAGAGCGCCTGGACGGCGAGTTCGCGGAGGGTGGGGCCCGAGGAGGTGAACACCGTCCTCAGCGTACGGCCCGCGTGGGACCGGGGCTCCGTAGTCCACCAATCCGCCGCCGTCCACCCTTTGAACTGGCCTGTTCGGGGCCGGAACCCACTTCTTGACGCACTGTGCGTGGGGGTTCTAGCGTCCTGATTTCCAGACAATGTTCATCCATCGACTCGACGTTCATGTATGTGACCCAGATGGGCACCGCTGTGTGCCATGCCCGATGGAAGCGCCCGATGTGGGTGCGGCGGGCGAGTCTGTTTCTCCACCACCGATGTGCGACCCCTGAAAGGGCGTGGACCATGCACGGCACACCTCCCACGCTCACGGGAGCCGCGGTGATCCGCCCCAGCGTCGCCGGCGGCTGCTACGACAAGTTCGGCGCCCACCGCACCGGCGGGTGTTCCGCCACCGTCGAGTGGAGCGATATCCGGTTCCGGCGCAAGTAGGCGAGTGACACCCGTGATGATCCGTATGACACGCGCCTTGGTGCCCGGAGCTGTGCTGTGCCTCATGATCGCCGGCTGTACGGGGGGTGACTCGTCCACCAGGGAGGACCGGCCGCGCGGGGTGACGCTGGAGGCGCGGCTCGACTCGCCGACCGCAATCACCCTGAGATGGCACGGTCGGGACCCCGGGGCGGCGGGCCACGCCGTCGAGTTCGCCACCGCGCGGAAGGGGCCGTACACCGTGTTGGAGTTCGCCCCACCCGGTCGGACCGACTACACCCACCCCGATCTGATGCCGGCCACCCCCTTCTTCTACCGACTCCGGTCCTATGGCGGACCGGTGTCGGGGACCGTGGACATCACCCTGCCGGCCGGCGGCCCCAGCACGCTCGAACAGCTGAGTGACCACGACGGGGCCGAGCTCCGCAGCCTCCCGGACGGGCGTCCGGACCCGTCCCAGGGCTCGGTGCGCGGCGCGCGGAGTGGCGCCGCCGCGCCGAGCGGGCTGACCGTCACCGCCCTGCACGCCAACGGCGTCAAGCTGAGCTGGCAGGACAACGCCCGGGACGAGGACGGGTATCTGGTCGAGATCCGGCGCGCCGGCGCGCCGGACTTCCGGGTCGCCGCGGTGCTCGACCAGAACATCGTGTCCACCGGACTGATCACCCTGCCGGCGGAGAAGACGGCCGCCCTCCGGGTCCGGGCGTTCCGCTACGGGAAGCGGTCCAATGTGGTCCACCGCACCACGGGACCGGTGTCTCCCGAGCCGCCGCGCGCCATTCCCGGGCCCGTCTCCTGAGCCGTACCCGGTCGCCCCGGGCCGTCGGCTGACCCGCCCCCGGCCCGTTCCCGACCTGTCCATGACTCGCCCCTGATCTGTTCCCGAGCCGTGCCCGAGTCGCTCGCGAGTCGCTCGCGAGATGTTCGCGTCCTCTGGTCCCGACTCGCCCCCGGGTCACTTCCGACGTCACTCCCGACGCAGGGGCCACGGAGTGGGGGAACGGTTGCATGTGCGGTCACCAACTCCGGACGCTTATCGGATTCGGCCGTTCTCCGCGCCGGATGGTTCGACCGTCGGTGGGGCGCTTCGGACCCCGGGCGCGATGGCGAGCCAACTGTCCGCCGGAGGGCCCGCGCCCAGGCGGTGACCAAGGCTTCGGCGGTCGTCGGAGACCGGGCCCGGTGCGTGGTTCACCGGGCCCCCGGGCGACGGATTCCGCTGTTCCTTGGCGGAATACCAACCTCCGTTGCTTGTATGTCCATTGAATTCCAGCCAGGAAAGGTCTGGACGTTCGGTAAACGGTAAGCAAATGCGAACACCGGGTCGAGCACTGGGGTTACGTTCAATCCATGAGTCCGAGAACGCCCCCTCCCGTACGTACGGGCCGCCGTATGCCGTCTCCGGCCGCCTGTCAGGGGCGTGCGCCGGTGTCACCGGACAGGGACTCCCGGCCCGTACGTACGGTGTGCACGCTCGCCTGAAGGGACGCACCGGACCCGCCGCCGTCCCCGCCGGGACGGTCGCGCCCGGGACACGTATCACCCCCGTCCGTCGAACAATCTCCCTTTGGTGCCTTGCATGAATATCCATGACACGGAAACAATGCGACTCCCGGCGGAAACGGGAATGTTGCACGAGCGTGCGAGCATGGTGTTTCGACGCTGTGGCGGAGGCGGTAGTGCCGGTTCCACCCCGGTGCTCGCCGGGGGATCCGTCGCTCTGTTCGGCCGTAGGGTTCGGTAGCACTGAATGTTCGGTCAGCAATACACAGCGTTGACAACGGGGACAGAGATGACCAACGAGCCGGCGATTCCCGCACAGCTTGGCGGGCCCGAGCGGATGTGGGAACGCGCCGTCGTCCTCGTACTGATCGACGTCACCAGAACAGCACGACCCGTATTCCGGCTCGGTGACCGTGAGTTGTCCTGTTCCCATTCCAACGGTGGCTGGACACTGGCCCTCCGCTCGGGGGGAAGAGCGATCTTCTACGGTCAGGACGTGGACTGCAGCGACACCACCTATCGGGGCGACAAACCCGTCGATCTGCTGGTGAACGCGCCGGACTGGGTGCCCGTCGACCGGCTCCGCGAATTGAACGACGGATATGAACTCGGCTATCTCTACTGGTGGGAGGAGGGCCGCTGGGCCCGCGCCCCCTATCCGGGCTACGTCGAGGACGACGGACTCGCCGCCTCCTGCGACGGCTACGCCGGGATCTTCGACGACCAGTCGCTGGCCGACTGCTTCGCCGACGCCGGATACCGGGACCGGGCCGCCGCCGACCGCTTCGTGGCCCGGGTCGAGGCGGGCACCGTGAACGCCTCGGCGCTCCAGGAGCTGATGGACTCCGCGTCCGGGCCGAGCCCGCTGCCGCGGGAGTGCCGCGTGCCCACCGCCCTGGAGTGGGCGGCCCGGCTGGGGGTCGCTGAGCGGCCGGCCCCGGACCGGGTCCGGTGACGCCGGTGCGGCCCCGCCGTCGCGCGCCCCGCGTCAGGGACCCCGGCCGGAAGGCGTTCGAACGGCCGCGCACGGGGTAAGGCACAGATCCGACCACGTCGGGGGAATCGGGGAGGCGCTCGTGGTCACCGGGGAGAGACCTGTCGTCGAAGAGCCACGTCTGACCGTGCGGCGCCAAGCGTCGTCGCCGTGGTCCCGGCGTGGATTCCTGGTGTTCTGTCTGCCTGCCCTGGCATTCGTCCTCACCGGGGTGACCGCGCTGGCCGTCTCCGGGAACACCCTGCTCCCCTTTGAACGGGTCATCACCCTGGAGGGCAAAATGGCCTCCAAACGGGACTTCTTCGAAGACGGCGAAGTGCGGCGGATTCTGCTGAAACACCATATCCGCATCCATATCACCAGTGTGGGTTCGCGTGAGGTCGCGGTGCGTGACATCTCGTCGTACGACTTCGTCTTTCCCTCCGGTCAGCCCGCCGCCGATCTGATCACCGCCGAACGCGCGAGCCGCAATGAATTCGCCACCATTCACCGGCCGTTCGTCAGCCCGATCGTGCTCGCCACCTACCGCGCGTACGCACGGGCGCTGGCGGCCGAGGGAATCGCGAAACCCCAGCCGGGCACCGGCCGGAATGATCCGCTCTACTACGTACTCGACATGCGCGCGTTCCTGGACCGGATCGGCGACCGCACCCGATGGTCCGAACTGGGCATCGCCAAGTACGGAATCACCAACAACAACCGCGTGCTCGCCCAGACCCCCGACGTCTGCACCGCCAACTCGGCCGGCACCTATCTCGCCCTGGTCGCCTTCACCCGTCGCGGCGACGGCAATGAGGTACCGGCGACGGTGCTGGAGGCGGAGCGCCGGGCCCGGCAGATCAAACCCCTCATGGAACAGGGACTTCCCGCCGCCGATGTGTTCCGGACCTATATCTCCCCGGAGGGCAAGGGTGTCGCACCCGTCGTGGTGGCGTACGAGCACCAGTACCTCACCTACCAGGCCCAGTACCTCGCCGAGTCCAGGAAGCTGGACACCGACCGCGTACTGCTCTACCCCGACAGCCAATTCGTCACCCAGCCGCAGTTCATCGCGCTCAACAAGGACGGTGACCGGCTCGGCGAACTGATCACCAACGACCCCGAACTGCGGCAGCGCGCGATGGAACTGGGCTTCCGCATCCTCGACCCGACCGGGAAGGTCGCGGGCGACCAGCTCACCCGGTTCCTGACGGAGCGCCGCATCCCGGTCCCGTCGGTGCGGGACGAGACCCGGACCGCTATGCCCCGACTCCGCCTCCTGGAACGGATGATCTCCATCGTGGGGGACTGCCCGGCGGCGGGTTCCCCATGAGCGGGCGACCCCGTGACCGAGGCGGACACCCCACCGGGGGTCGCTCCCGGAACCGCCCCCGACCCCGGCGGGCGATCCTCGGGAACCGGCTTCGCCGCGCGACACCCGGAGACCACCCCCGCCCCACGAGGCTCGAAGACCACCCCCGCCGCGCGAGGCTCGGTAAGCGGCCCCGCCGCGCGACACCCGGAGGCCACATCCGCCGCGCGGTACTCCGGATCCGGCCCCGGCACCCGGCCCGTCCGCTCGCCGTCCTCCTGTCCGTACTGCTCATCGGCACGATCGTCACCTGCTCCGCCGACGATCAGAAACCGGTCACCCTACGTGTCCTGGCCGGCTCCGAACTCGCCGATATGGCACCCCTGCTGAAGGACCTGCGCCGGGAGACCGGCATCCGACTGGAGATGGACTACCGGGGCACCGTCGAGGCCAGTAACGCCCTCGCCCCCGGGAAGTACCAGCACGATCTCGCCTGGCTGTCCTCCGACCGCTACGTCCAGCTCCGACTCGCGGCGGCCGGCCGGAAGGTCGAGAAACCCCTCGCCACGCCCATCATGCGCTCCCCGGTCGTCATCGGCATGCAGCCCGCCACGGCGAAGCGGCTCCGGGACGGCTCCCCCGACCGACGCGTCTCCTGGGCCGATGTCGCCGATGCCGCGGCGGACGGATCACTCACCTTCGGCATGGCCGACCCCCGCCACACCGGCAGCGGACTCGCCGCGCTGGTCGGTGTCGCGACCGCAGCGGCGGGCACCGGAGGCGCCCTCCGGCCGGCCGACGTCTCCTGCGACCGGCTGCGCGGCTTCCTCGCCGGACACACGCTCACCGAGAACTCCCCGGCCCTCCTCGCCGACGGATTCGTCCGCCGCCGCGCCGACCTCGACGCCCTGATCACCCATGAGTCCGAACTCCTGACCCTCAACAGGAGTGGCAGGCTCACCCAGCCGCTGGAGATCATCTACCCCGAGGACGGGATGATGCTCTCCGACTACCCCCTCCTCCTTCTCGACCCCGCCAGGCGCGCCGTCTACGACCGGCTGGTGGAGTGGTTGAAGAGCGCTCCCGTCCAGAAGCGGATCATGGAGCGCACGCTGCGCCGGCCGATCGATCCCGAGGTGCCCCGCGTCCCCGGACTGCGCGACCCCATCGGCAACGCCCTCTACTTCCCCGACCAGCAGGCCGTCGTCGACCGGCTGTTAGCCGACTACGGCGACCCCCGTCGCGAGAAGGCCGCCCGAGTCCTCTTCCTGCTCGACTTCTCCGGATCGATGCGGGGTGAGCGGATCGGGCGGCTGCGCTCCGTCTTCGACGGGCTGAGCGGTGCCGACGATTCACGGTCCGGGAAGTTCGCCCGCTTCCACCGGGGTGAGACGGTCACCGTGCTGCGCTTCGGCGGCCGGGTGCTGGACGAGCGGAGCGTGAGCTACCGGGGTCCGGGTGATCCGGCTCGGCTGCGGGCCCTGGTGGCGCCCGACGATTTCGCCGATCGCACCGCGATCTGGTCCAGCCTGGACGAGACCTACGAGAAGGTGGCGGCGATCCTGCGCCGGCACCCCGGGCAGCCGCTGTCCGTCGTGCTGATGACGGACGGCCGGAACAACGCAGGCATCGGCGCGGACACCTTCGTACGGCGGCACCTGGCCCGCTCCCCGGAGGCCCGCGCAGTCCGTACGTACGCCATCCGCTTCGGCGAGGCGGACCGGGGAGAACTCGACCGAGTGGCGCGGGCGACCGGCGGCCGGGTGGTCGACGCGGGGACCCAGACCCTCCTCAGCGCGTTCAAGGAGATCCGTGGCTGTGTTCACTGAGGAGTGGTGGAGCGTCTGGTGGCCGTGGATGCTGCTGTGGCTGGCCACCGCGATCGTCGCGGTGGTACTGCTGTTGTCGGTGACGCTCGCCTGGTTCACCCGGGGCCGGCGCGGGCCGGACCGCAACCTCACCTTCAGCATCTGCTTCTATCTGCACGACCGTTCGGTCATGGACCACTACCAGATGCGCGGTTACGCGGCGGCCCTCCGCAAGGAGGTCGAGCAGCGGACCAGCGACGCCACGGACGGCAGCATCCGCGCCAAGGTCTTCGGGGTGAGCGCGGGTGCCGGGCGCAAGGACAACAGTGAGATCGTCAGCCGGTATCTGGAGGTGGCCGAGCCGATCTCGGTGATCGGCGTGATCATGGATGTGCTGGAGGCGAAGGACGTCATCGTCCATGTCGACCTCGTCAACCAGAGCGTGCGCCGCAACGCGGCCCTGACCAACGCCTTGGCGACGCTGGGCGGCTCCGGCTCCTCGCCGGGGGCCGTACGGCTCCGGGACATCGAGGACTTCGTGCTGATCCGGGGCCGCTTCCGCAAGATCAGCGAATCCCCGGACTCCACGGTCCTCCTCGCGCCGTACGGGGACCCGGACGATCCGGCCCAGGGGCCGCGGGTCCGGGTCACCTGTGCGACGGAGGGCCTGCGGAACGAGGTCCCCGGCGGCGCGTTCTCGGCCCGCTGCCTGGGCAAGGTCCAGGACTGGAACGCACGGGAAGCGATCCTGGAGGTGCAGGCGATGGCGATCTTCCGGTGAGGTGGGGGGACGTGACCGGAAGGGGCGGGCCGGCCGGATCCGCCCGGCCCGCCCCCGGCGCCGTACCGCTGAGGTCCCCGCCTCAGTCCACCCGCCGCCCGCCGATACCGCGCCCGGTCCCGGGACGGCACGCCCGAGTAGCGCGCGAGCTGCGAGAACAGGCTGAGCGCCTCACCCTGTGCCATGCCCGAGTACCAGGGGGCCTCGTAGTCGAGTCCGGTGTGCACGTCGTGCTTGAACGGGAAGGGGTACGGGAAGAACCACGCACCGCGCCGCTCGTGCCGTCGCTCGATCACCCGGTCGGCCTGCGCCAGCGCGCGGCGGAGGAAGTGCCGGTCCGGTGTGACCCGGTGGCTGGCCAGATTCTCCAGGCCGTACTGGATCTGCCCGACGGGATGGTCGTGCAGCTCGCCACCGGCCCGGAACATCCGGACGCCCGCCGCGTCGTGCGGCGCCTTGTCCTTCCGCTGGGCGCGCCGTGCCCGCCAGGGCCGCAGTTCGTCGGGGACGTCCGTGGCGCAGCGGAACCCTCCCGTGCGGAACGCGAAGGGCAGTCCGGTTGGTGTGGCGGTGGCGGTCCCGGAGGCGGGGCGCCATGCGCTGCCCGCGAGGAATCCACCCCCGCCCAGGCCGGCCCCTGCGACGGCGCCTGTCAGGACGCGCAGCGCGCTCCGGCGATTGGTGGGTGACACGGTGGGCTCCCTGCGGTTCGGCTGTGACGGTCAGCCGTTGTTGCCCGCAGGGTGGCGGGGGGTTCATCGCCGGGGGGTGCCGGACGCGCTGAACGGCCGCCCCCCGGCAGAGGAGGTGTCAGAAAACGGCGTCCGCCGTCGTCACCCGGGCGCAGCGGCCCGCCGCCCACTCCAGCGCCTGGCGGTGGTCGCGGGCGGAGAAGTCCGCGATGGCGTCGGCGACCACGAATGCCTGGATGTCCTGCATCCAGGCGTCGCAGGCGGTCATCAGAACGCCGATGTGCGCGTAGACGCCGGTGATGATGAGCTGGTCGCGGCCCTGCTCGCGGAGCCGCTCCAGCAGGTCGGTGCGGACGAACGCGCTGTACTTCCACTTGGTGAGCACGGTGTCGCCGGGGGCGGGCGCTACGGGCGCGGCGATGGCGGCGGCGTCCGCGTCGGCGGGCAGGCCGGGGCCCCAGAAGTCTTGCTGGAGCCCGCGTTCGGACGGAGTCTGGCCGCCCGGCTGGGCGGTGTAGAGCACGGGCACGCCGAGCCGGTCGGCCTCCTTCCGCAGCCTGGCCACCTGGTGCAGCAGGGTCGTCACCGGTTCGGTGTCCGGCTCGAACGCCGAGAGGAAGTAGTTCTGGAGATCGTGTACGAGCAGGACCGCGCGGGCCGGGTCGACGCTCCAGTCGACCCGGTTGGCCGGCAGTTCGTCCGGCCGGGGCATCGGATAGGGCGCGATGGCGGGCAGGGCCATGAGGAGAGGTTCCGTTCGGTGACGTGAGCCGTGAGGCGTGGCGCGGTGGCGGTGCGGGTGGTGGTGACGGGGTCAGAGGTGGGCGCGGAGTTCGTTCTTGGAGACCTTGCCGACTCCCGTGGTCGGGAAGGCGTCGACGAACACCACCCGGTCGGGCACCTTGTAGGCGGCCAGTCCCCGATCCCGTACGAAGGACTTGACGGCCTGAGCCCTGAGTGGCTCTGCGTCGGCGCGCAGGATCACATAGGCGCAGGTCCGTTCGCCGAGGTACGGATCGGGCTCGGCGACGACATTGGCGTCGTGCACGCCGGGGTGGGCGAGGAGGTGGTTCTCGACCTCCTCGGCCGCGATCTTCTCGCCACCGCGGTTGATCTGGTCCTTGGCACGGCCCTCGACGACGATATGGCCGGTCTCCGTGAGTCGGACGACGTCACCGGTGCGGTAGAAGCCGTCGGCGGTGAAGGAACGGGCGTTGTGCTCTGGGGCGTTCCAGTAGCCGCGGATGGTGTAAGGGCCGCGGGTCAGCAGGTGCCCGGTCTGGCCCACGGGCAGGTCGTTGTCCTCGTCGTCCACCACCCGGATCTCGTCGTCCGGGGAGATCGGCCGGCCCTGGGTGGTGACGATCGTCTCGGCCGGATCGTCCAGCCGGGTGTAGTTCACCAGCCCCTCGGCCATGCCGAACACCTGCTGAAGGGTGCAGCCCAGCGCGGGCCGCACCCGGCGGGCCGCCTCCTCGCTGAACTTCGCGCCGCCCACGAGCAGGACGTCGAGGCTGCTCAGGTCGTACGCCGTGCGGGGCGCGGCCTCCGTCCACACCAGCGCGAGGGGCGGGACGAGACCGGTGATGGTGACGCCTTCGCTCTCGATGAGCTGGAACGCGACATCGGGGACGGGCCGGGGGCAGAGGACGACCCGGCCGCCGGCGTACAGGGTGCCCAGCGAACCGGGCGAGGAGAGCGGGAAGTTGTGCGCGGCCGGCAGTACACACAGGTACACACTGTGCTCGTCCACCCCACAGATCTCGTTGGAGCCGCGCAGCGAGTAGATGTAGTCGTCGTGGGTACGGGGGATGAGCTTGGGCACGCCCGTACTGCCGCCGGAGAGCTGGAGGAACGCCTGCTCGTGCGGTGCGGGCCGGGGTAGTCCGATCGGCTCGGCGGGGACGGTGGACAGGTCCTCGAAGTAACCGGCGTCGCCCCCCGTGACGAAGACGTGCTTGAGGGCCGGGGCCTGGGCGCGCACGACGGTCGCGAGGGCCCGGTAGTCGAAGCCCTCGTGCTCGGCGGGGATCACATAGGCGACGGCCTCGGTGAAGGTGCAGAAGTAAACGATCTCGCTCTTGCGGTGCGCGGGCAGCGCGAAGACTGGCAGTGCGCCGATCCGGAAGAGCGCGAAGATCACCTCGAAGAACTCGGCGACGTTCGGGAGCTGGACGACGACCTTGTCGCCCCGGCCGATACCGCGGGCGACGAATCCGGCGGCGAGGCGGTCGGCGCGGACGTCGAGTTCGCGGTAGGTCCAGGTGCGCCGGCCGCCCCCGGGGCCGCCCGCCGGGTCGACCACGGCCACCCGGTCGGGGTGGGCCGCGGCGCGTTGGCGCAGCACCTGCCCGAAGGTCTCCCCGCGCCACCAGCCGGCGGCGCGGTAGCGGGCGGCGAACTCCTCGGGCCAGCCGGGGGCCCGGTCGTCGCCGGCCGCCGGGCGACGCACCGGCTCGGGTGGGGTATCGGGGCCGGTGGTTCTCCCGGTGTCGGGTCCGGTTGCTGTTCCGGTGTGGAGATGCCGGGGTGTCGCGGTCATCTCGGGGACGTCGGTACTCACAGCTCTGCTCCCACAGCGTTCAGGAACGTACGGAACTTGGCGGCCGTCTCCTCGGCCTCCGCCTCGGGTTCGGAGGCGGCGACCACCCCGGCCCCGGCGTAGAGCCGCAGGGTCCGCTCCGCCGCCTCGGCGCAGCGGATGGTGACGACCCATTCGCCGTCGCCCGAGGCGTCGCCCCAGCCGACGATCCCGGTGAAGAAGCCCCGGTCGAACGGTTCGGTCTCGCGGATCACGGTGCGGGCGAGTTCGGTCGGGGTGCCACAGACGGCGGGCGTCGGGTGCAGGGCGCAGGCGATCTCCAGTGCGGAGGCGTCGGGTCGGTCCAGCGCTCCGGTGACGGTGGTCGACAGATGCCACATGGTGGCGGTCCTGATCAGCGTCGGCCGGGCGGGTACGTCGATCTCCGAGCAGTACGGGGCCATGGCCTGGTGCACCGCGTCGACGACGACGGCGTGCTCATGGAGGTCCTTGGCCGACTGGAGGAGTGCGGCGGCCCGCCGTACGTCCTCGGCGAGGTCGGTGCTGCGGGGGGTGGAGCCCGCGAGCGGATTGGCGACGAGGGCACCGCCCCGGCGCGAGACCAGCAGTTCGGGGCTGGCGCCCAGCAGGGTCCGGCCGGGTGTGGTGGGCAGCGCGAAGGTGTAGCCGGAGGGGTCGCGGCGGGCGAGGCGCTGGAGCATCGAGGGGATGTCCAGGGGCTCGTGGCCGGTCAGTTCGAGGGTGCGGGCGAGGACGACCTTGCTGAATTCGCCCTGCCACATCCGGTCGACCGCGGCGGCCACGCCCTTGGCGTACACCTCGGGCTCCGGGTCCTGCCGGATGTCCCAGCGGGCGCCTGCCGGACCGGCCACGGGGAGCGCGATCAGCGGGTCGGAGGCGAGCGGCGGCCCGGTCCGTACGGACTCGGGGAGGACGAGCGCCGGGGGTGCCGACTGGTCGAAGGGGATGGCTCCGACGACCACGCCGGACGGGGAGTCGGCCAGTGCGTCGGTCACCCGTCGGGCGAGGGGCGCGTCGCCCTGCGGTATCGCCCGGCGCACTCCCCGCGCCAGCAGGGTCCGGGTCGGGGTGGCGATGAACCGGTCGTCCGGACCGTAGCCGTCGAGAAGTGCGGTGGCCGCTCCCACGGCGGGGTGCGCCGGGTGGTCGGCCATCATTTTGTGCGTGGCGACTTCGTGGGCAGCCGTCGACACAAGGACTCCTCTGTTCGATGTGAGGGTGCGGGGATGAGAAGGAAGATCGCGGTGGGGCTCGGACCGGGGCTGTGACTCGGGGGCTCGCGTGGCGGAAACCGCGTGGCTCCGCGCCGCCCGGCGGGGGGCGCTCGTTCAGCGCAGGGTCGCGCCGCCGTCGACGTAGAGGTCCTGCATGGTGATGTGCCGGGCCCGGTCGGAGGCGAGGAAGACCACCGCGTCGGCGATGTCCTCCGGTCCCGCGATCCGGCCCAGCGGGATGCCGGTGCGGTAGGCCGGGGGCCCCGGGTCGCCGTCGATGACCAGTCGGGAGGCCGACTCGTCGGTCCACAGGGCGCGTTGCATGGGGGTGTCGGTGGAGCCGGGGGCCACCACATTGCAGCGGATTCCGTCGCGGGCGCTCTCCAGGCCCAGGCATTTGGTGAACATGACGGCCGCGGCCTTGGAGGCCGCGTAGGCGGCCATCCGGGGCCGGGGGATGCCCGCCGCGTTGGAGGCGACGGTCACGACACAGCCGGAGCGGCGCGGGGTCATCCGGGCGACCACGGCGCGGGACAGGTGGAAGACCCCCGTGGTGTTGACGGCGAAGGTGTCGGCCCAGTCGTCGTCGGTGAGTTCGAGCACGGGGGCGGTGCGGAGGATGCCCGCGACGTTCACCAGGATGTCGATCGGGCCGAGTTCGCGCTCGACCCGGTCGACGGTCTCGTCCGCCGCGCGGGCGTCGGTGACATCGAGCGGGAGGGCGGTCACGGATCCGGTGGCGGCACCCTCGGGCGGGTGTTCCGCGCGGTTCCGCTCGAACTCCTCGGTGAGGGCGGAGGCCAGGGCGGAGACCGTGTCGGCGGACCTGTCGGTCGCGGCGACGGTGGCGCCGAGCCCGGCGAGCGCATGCGCCACCGCCGCGCCGATGCCCTGGCCGGCACCGGTGACGAGTGCCACTCGCCCGGCGAATTCCCCGCTGGGCGATCTGTGGTCAGGCATGATTATCCTCCTCGTTCTTAGGTGAGCCTAACCTAAGTTTTCCCGTTGGCCCACCCTGGGTGCTGCGGGGATGGAGGTGATCCCCGGCGGCGAACTGGCCGGGCCGTGCGCGGACTTAGCCATGGCTGGTTAAGGTAGCCTTACCTTAGTTCGCCAGGTGAGGCCCAGCTTCCCTGACCCGTTGGGAGAAGGTGAAGTGGTCGCGGTCCCCTCGCACCAGGGGGCGGTCGAGCCGCAAGGCCCGCACAGCCCCCCCGCCCCGCACGGCGCCGAAAGCCCCGATAAGCCCCAGCGGCCCGAGCGCTCGGAGAGCCCGTCCCGTTCCGTGGTCCCGGAGAGCCCGCCCGATCGGCAGGCGTCGCGCGATCCGCGTGGACTCCACGATCGGCACGGGCCCCACAGCCGGTTCGGAAGCCGGGGCCCCGATGCCCCCGACGCCCCAGGCGTCGGCTCCCCGAAGGAACGTTCCCCCGTACGACGCACCCTCGCCGTGCGGCTCACCGGGCTGCTCGTCGCCTGCGCCGCGCTCGCGGTGGTCGCCGTCCTCAGCATCGCCCTCGGCGCCAAGTCCATCCCCCTCGGGGACGTCGTCACGGGACTGCTCTCGCCGGACGGCTCCGAGAACGCCGTCATCGTCCAGGACTACCGGCTCACCCGGACCCTGCTCGGTATCGCCGTCGGCGTCGGCCTCGGCCTCTCCGGAGCCGTGATGCAGGCCCTCACCCGCAACCCGCTCGCCGACCCCGGCCTGCTCGGCATCGAGTCCGGCGCGTCCGCCGCCGTCGTCATCGCCATCGGCGGGCTCGGTGTGACCAGCCTGCTCGGCTACGTCTGGTTCGCCTTCGCCGGAGCGGTTGTCGTCGCCGTCGTGGTCTACGTCCTCGGCACATCCGGCCGGGGCGCCGCGTCCCCGGTCCGGCTCATCCTCGCCGGAACCGCCGTCAACGCCACCCTGATCGCCGGCATCTCCGCCGTCACCTTCCTCGATGACGAAGCCTTCGGCGAACTGCGCATGTGGGCCGTCGGCACGCTCGCCGGACGCGAGGGAGCCGTCTTCCAGCAGGTGGCGCCCTTCCTCGTCATCGGCACCCTGATCGCGCTCTCCCTCAGCGGCTCGCTCAACGCCCTCGCCCTCGGCGACGAGGCGGGCAAGGCGCTCGGCGCCCGGGTGGTGCGCACCCGGGTGCTCGGCGTGCTCTCCGTGACCCTGCTCTGCGGCGCCGCCACGGCCGCCATCGGCCCCGTCGGCTTCGTCGGCCTGATCGTGCCGCACGTCGCCCGGTTGATCACCGGCCCCGACCACCGCTGGATCCTCGCCTACTGCGTCGTCCTCGCGCCGACGCTGCTCCTCGGCGCCGATGTCCTGGGCCGGCTCGTGGTCCGGCCCGACGAACTGGCCGTCGGCATCGTCACCGCCGCCATCGGCGCCCCGGTCCTCGTCGCCCTCGTCCGTACACGCAAGGTGCCCCAGCTATGAGCGCGACCGACACCGTCACCGGGCCGAAGTCACCCACCGCCGCGCCGGTTCCGACCGCCGCTGAGCTGATCCCCGGCTGGCGGCCGCGGTACGCCGGCGGCCGGGTCGGCTTCCGGTTCGCCAAGCGCCCCGTCGTCGCCGGTTCCGCGCTGCTCGCGGCGCTGCTGGTGGTCGCCGTGCTCGCCCTCGGCACCGGCGACTTCACCGTCTCGGCCGTCGATGTGGTCCGCACCCTGGTGGGCGCCGGTACCCCGGCCACCGAGTACATCGTCAACACCCTGCGGCTGCCCCGGCTCCTCGTCGGCATCGTCGTGGGGGCCGCCCTCGGCGTCAGCGGCGCCATCTTCCAGAGCCTGGCCCGCAACCCGCTGGGCAGCCCCGACATCGTCGGTTTCGAGACCGGCGCGGCCACCGGCGCACTCCTCCAGCTCCTCGTCTTCGGCGGCGGCCCGTTCGCGGTCGCCGTGGGCGCGGTGTTCGGCGGCCTCGGCACGGCCCTGGTGGTCTACGCGCTCGCCTACAAGCGCGGCGTCCAGGGGTACCGGCTCATCCTCGTCGGCATCGCCGCGGGCGCGCTGCTCAGCTCCGTCAACTCCTACCTCATGATCAAGGCATCGCTGGACGAGGCGCAGGCCGCCGCCGTCTGGCTCACCGGCTCCCTCAACGGCCGCGGCTGGGACCAGTTCCTGCCCGCCGTGCTCGCCGTGGCCGTCCTCTTCCCTGCCTGTCTGCTGCTCGGTCCGCATCTGCGGATGATGGAGGCCGGGGACGCGTCCGCGAAATCCCTCGGTGTCCCCGTCGAGCGCTCCCGCCTGATCCTGATCGTGCTGGCGGTCCTGCTCTGCGCCACCGCCACCGCGGCAGCCGGCCCGATCGCCTTCGTCGCCCTCGCCGCTCCCCAGTTGGCCCGCCGGCTCACCCACAGCGCCGGGGTGACCCTGGTCCCGGCCGCGCTGATGGGTGCGCTGCTGCTGACGGTCAGCGACTTCGCCGCCCAGCGGGTGCTGGCTCCGATCCAACTGCCCGTCGGCATCATGACGGCCGCCATCGGTGGTCTCTACCTGATGTGGCTGCTGACCCACGAATGGCGGGCGGGTCGCCGCTGAGCGACCGTCCGGCGCGCTTCAGACCGGGCCGCCGCCGAGCGACCGCCCGCACTGCACACCGGGTCCCCGTCGACCGCCCGCCCGCACTCCACACCGGGCCGCCGCCGAGCGACCGCCCGGCACACCCCGGACACGGCGAACGGGCCCCGGTCACCCTCCCCGAGGGCGACCGGGGCCCACCGCCGGCACGGGGGCCTCATGTCCTGTTCACGTCCTGTTCCGCATCCGCCGCGCGCGTGCCATCGTGTGGGCGCGCCAACTGGTCTGGACCTGAAGGGGCGCCGAACGTGAGGAGAGCGAGCGATGCGCGGCACCACGGTGCCCCCCGGGACGCCCTGCGAGATCCCGCCGGAGGGGGTGTTCCCCATGCACCGCCTGGAGGTGCCGCTGCCCAACGCCATGCCGTTCGCGGTCGGCAGCTTCGACTCCATCGGGCCGATGTCCCGGGCCACGTTCCCGCACCGGCACACCTTCTACGAGATCGTCCACGTCACCGCGGGCACCGGCGCCCATGTGGTCGACCTGGCCCGCTGGGAGCTGCGACCGCCGCACCTGTGCGTCCTCGTCCCCGGGCAGGTCCACCACTGGGAGGACGTCGAAGGGCTCGACGGATCGGTGGTGCTGTTCACCGAGGACTTCCTGCTCGACCACCCCGGGGACCGCGAGCTGCTGCGCCGTCTCGCGGAGCGGCCGTGGCTGAGCCTCGACCCGGCCACCGAGAACCGGACCGGCCGGCTGCTGGCCGACCTCGACGACGAGTACCGGCGCGGGGCCCCGGGGTTCGAGACGGTGCTCCGGTCGCTGCTGCACATCCTGGTGGTCCGCGCCTCCCGGCTGCCCTCCGGCGGCGACCCGGCCCCGGAGGGCGCGCCCGGCCGGCCCGGCGCGGTGGCGGAGGAGTTCGTGCGGCTCATCGCCGGTACGGATCCGGCGCTCTGGTCCGTGCGCACCTGCGCCGACCGGATCGGCGTCACCTCCGGATACCTCTCCGAGGCGGTCAAGGCGGCCACCGGGCGCACCCCGGGCCAACTGGTCCGGGAGGCCCGTACCCATGAGGCGAAACGGCTGCTCGTACGGACCGATCTCACCGTACGACAGGTGGCCGACCGGGTCGGATTAGCCGATTCCGCCTACTTCTGCCGCTTCTTCCGTCGGGAGACCGGTCTGAGCCCCGGGGACTTCAGACGGGAGTTCCGCAACACGCCCTGGCCTGAGGAAATACACCACGACCACCGACTTCCGTCCATCGCCCGGCCCGGGGCCCCCGCATAGGTTCGATTCCGATCGCGAATCCCCCCACGGTGCGAGGAGCAGGCATGGACGGCGAGAACAGCACCCGAGATCCGGTCGGGTCCGGTGAGGTCGGGAGCGGCGGGGAGGGCGCGTGGCACCCCAGTCGCAAGACGCTGCTCCGCGCGGCGCTCGCGGCGGGTATGGCGGCGCCCCTCGGTCTGATGGGTGTCCCCGCGCTGGCCCGCACGCTGACGGAGAGCGGGCGGCTCCCGGAGCCGACCCCGGAGTGCGACGACGGCGACGACCCCACACCGCCGCAGATGGAGGGGCCGTACTTCAAGCCCAACTCCCCGCGTCGCATATCGCTCGTGGACTCCGGCACCCCGGGCACCCGGCTGACCGTCAGCGGCTATGTGTTCGGTCTGGCCTGCCGCCCGCTGGCCAACGTACTGCTGGACTTCTGGCAGGCGGACGTCAACGGAGCCTACGACAACGTCGGCTTCCGGTTCCGCGGGCACCAGTTCACCGACGCACGGGGCGCGTTCACGCTCAGCACCATCGTCCCCGGTCTCTACCCCGGCCGCACCCGGCATCTGCACGTCAAGCTCCAGGCCCCCGGCCGGCCCGTGCTGACCACCCAGCTCTACTTCCCGAACGAGCCGCGCAACAATACGGACGCGCTCTTCGACCCGCGGCTGCTGATGTCCGTCCGCGACGCGGGCGGTGCCCGGCAGGCGGCGTTCGACTTCGTCCTCAACGTGCCGCAGGGGCCCGGACCCTCCCCGACCGGGAGCCCCACCACGACTCCGCCCGGCGGTACCTGGGTGGTGGGCACGTCATACCCGGCGGGCGCCCGCGCCACCTACGGCGGCCGGGGCTATCTCTGCCTCCAGAACCATGTCGCCCAGCCCGGCTGGGAGCCGCCGTCGGTTCCCGCGCTGTGGCGGGCGGAGTGAGCCGCGGTCACGTTCCACCGTGACGCGGCCGACCCAGGGCGTGCGGGCGCCGGATGCCGCTGGCACTCCCGGACGCCCGCGCGGGACGCCGGCTCCCACGATGTGGTGTCGTGTGGGGAGCCGGCGTCATGCAGGGGGGTGGGTGTCGGTGTCGCGGCGGCCGGAGGGGCCGGCGCGACAGAGACACCGCGGGTGCGCGGGACCTCCGACCAGGGGCCGCGCACCCGGCCCGCCCGCGGCACGGCCCAAGGGCCGTCATCGACCCGTGGACGGCCCCGCCGCCGCCGTCCACGTCAGCCTCGCGAGGCGGGGACCCGTACCGACCGGCACGCCAGGATCGGGTGGTACGGCAGGGGTACGTCGGTGGGCACCGACCCCTCCGGCCCGCGTGCGCCGGGCCGGCTCCCCCCTCTCGGGGGTCGGGCCCGGCTTTCCCTCCCGAGAGCCGGGCCCGACCGAGTGCGGGGACGATTCAGCCGTTGTCGCCGGTGACTGTGGTGTCGGCGGGATCGGCTGTTTCGGCTGTTTCTTCATCGTCGTCGTCCTGCGGCTCATGGTGGTCGAGGTTGACCACACCGCGCTTCCAGAAGCCGTCCACGTCGGTGTACTCGCGGTTCAGGCCCAGATCCCGGTGGAGATGGCGGCGGATCGGCTTCAACTCGCCCGCCTCGCCCGCTATCCAGATGAACGGCTGCCCCGGCAGGAACTCGACGCTCTTGACCGCCTGCTCCATCAGGTCGCCGTCGCCGTGCGCCAGCCCGTCGCGGTGCAGCCAGACGATCTCGGCGTCGGCGCGGGTGGGCACGGGGTGTTCCTCGCCCGCGTCGTCGACGAGCAGGAACACCTTCGCCGGTACGCCATCGGGCAGGTCCTCCAGCATCCGGCAGATGGCCGGGATCGCCGTCTCGTCGCCCGCGAACAGGTACCAGTCGAACTCCCACGGCACCATGATGGAGCCGCGCGGACCCGCGACACCGAGCTTCTGACCGGGCCGGGCCTGCTCCGCCCAGACCGACGCCACGCCCTTGCCGTGCAGGACGAAGTCCAGGTCCAGCTCACCGGCCTCGGCGTCGTAGCGGCGCGTGGTGTAGTCACGGGAGATCGGGAAGGGCGGCTCGGTCGGGAACTCCAGGCCGTCGCCGTCGTCCGCGATCCGGGGCAGCACCGGCAGTTCGGCGCCCGGCTCGGGGAAGAAGCACTTCACGTGATCGGCGGGGGAGCGATCGATGAACCCCGCCAGCTCGGGGCCGCCGAGGGTGACCCGGAGCATCCGGGGGGTGACCCGGGTGACCCGCAGCACCTCCAGGGTGCGCACGGTGATGTCGTGGTAGACGACCTCGATCTCCGGCAGTTTGCTGGTTTCCACGGTGGTGACTCACTTCTGCAGAGGATGAACTTAGGTAAGCCTTGCATAACTTACTTCGCGGGTGTGCACGACCCCCGCAGCGCCGCGTCCAGAACGGGACCGATCTCCGCCAGCCGCTCGGGATCCATCAACTCGTCGTGGGAGCAGTCCAGGACGTGCTCGGTGAGCGTCCCGTCCAGATAAGCGGGCCACACCTTCAGCGGCTCGTCGTCCGGCTCAGTGCTCCGGGACGCCGTGAAGAAGAGGACATCGCCCCGGTACGACCGGGTGCGGCTCCGCGACAGCAGCCGTACGCAGTGCACATTGGTCTCCACGATCGCGTTCAGGAGCGCGTCGTCGAAACCGGCCAGCAGGCCCTGGCTGTCCCGGATCACCTCGACGGCCTCCGCACGGCCCTGCTCCGTACCGTCGCCGAGACCGGCCACCGAGAGCAGGAAACCGCTCTCCTCCCGCTCCAGCTCCGCCCGCCACTCCGGCGCGTCGACATACGACCAGTCGTCGCTCTCCGGCGGATAGGCGTCCAGCAGGCCCAGGAACGCGACCTCCTCGCCCCGCTCCTGGAGCAGCGCGGCCAGGGTGTGCGCGACCGTGCCGCCGAAGGAGTAGCCCAGGAAGTGGTACGGGCCCTCCGGCTGCACGGCGCGGATCTCCGCCAGGTACAGCTCCGCCAGCGCGGCGACATCGGCCACCTCCGGCAGCGCGCCGGCGAGGCCGGGCGACTGGATCCCGTAGACCGGACGGCCAGGCTCCAGATAGCGCAGCAGACCGGTGTACTGCCAGCTGAACCCGGACGCCGGGTGGAAGCAGAACAGCGGCGGCAGCTCACCGCGCTCCCGCAGCGGCATCACCGTCCGCAGCGCGTCCCGCCGGGAGTCGGTGCCGATCCGGGCCGCCACATCGGCGACCGTCGGCGCGGACATGACCGTACCCACCTGGACCGGGACACCGAGTTCGGCGCGGATCCGGCCGACGAGCCGCATCGCGAGCAGCGAATGGCCGCCCAGCTCGAAGAAGTTGTCCTCGACGCCGACCCGCTCCAGACCCAGCACCTCGGCGAAGACCCGGCAGAGCAGCTCCTCGCGGGCATCCCGCGCCGGGCGTCCGCCGCCCCCGTCGCCGAATTCCGGCGCGGGCAGGGCGCGGTGGTCCACCTTGCCGTTCACGGTCAGCGGCAGCGCCGCCAGCTCCACGAACGACGACGGCACCATGTACTCGGGCAGCGACGCGGAGAGCGCGGCCCGCAACCGCGCCGGATCGGCGACGGCACCCGACCCGTCCGACGCCGGGACGGTGTAGGCCACCAGCCGCTTCACCCCGGTCGGGCTCGTGTGGACGACGACGGCCGCCGCGGCGATCCCCTCGGCCTCCGCCACCGCCGACTCGATCTCGCCCAGCTCGATCCGGAAACCCCGGATCTTCACCTGGTGGTCGGTACGGCCCAGATAGTCGATCCGGCCGTCGGCGTCCCCGG
The DNA here is from genome assembly GCF_044333555.1 of Streptomyces sp. NPDC020965. Taxonomy (NCBI): domain Bacteria; kingdom Bacillati; phylum Actinomycetota; class Actinomycetes; order Kitasatosporales; family Streptomycetaceae; genus Streptomyces; species Streptomyces sp. NPDC020965. The sequence continues at coordinate 10,826 of NZ_JBIRRE010000007.1, read as the reverse complement.
GGCGCCTGCGCACCAGGTCGCCCGTGCGGTACATCAGCGTCCCGGGCGCGCCGAACGGATCGGCGACGAAGCGTTCGGCCGTCAGCGCGGGTCGTTCGAAGTAGCCCCGGGCCAGCCCCGCGCCCGCCAGATACAGCTCACCCGGCACCCCGGCCGGTACCGGCCGCAGCGCGCTGTCCAGGATGTACGCCCGGGTGTTGTAGATCGGCCGGCCGACGCAGGAGTCCGCGCTGTCCTCGACATCGGCGCCGAGCGCGTTGATCGTGTACTCGGTCGGGCCGTACAGGTTGTAGCCGATGGTGCCCTCGGTCCGCCGCAGCAGCGACCAGAGCGAGTCCGGCACCGCCTCCCCGCCGAGCAGCACCAGCACCGGCCGGTGCCGGTCCGCGTCCAGCAGACCCGCGTCGATGAGCTGCCGCCCGTACGACGGCGTCACATTGACGACATCGATGCCGACCCGGTCGTAGTGCGCGGTCAGCGCGGCCGGGTCGAGCCGCAGCTCCTCGCCGATGACATGCACCTCGTGCCCGTCGACCAGCCAGAAGAACTCCTCCCACGACATGTCGAAGGCGAAGGACACCGTGTGCGCGACCCGCAGTCGTCGGCCCCCGGCCCGCGCCACCGCCGGGGCGAAGATCCGCTCCCGGTGGTTGAGGAGCATGTTCGTCAGACCCGAGTAGGGCACCACCACGCCCTTGGGGCGGCCGGTCGAACCGGAGGTGTAGATCAGATACGCCGGGTGGCGGCCGTCGCGCGCCGCCAGCAGCTCTCCGTCGGCCACCGGTGCACCGGAGAGCGCCGCCAGTTCGGCGACCGTCTCCGGGGCGTCCAGCGCCAGCGCCGGGCAGCCACCGGGCACCCGGTCGCGCACCGCGTCCGTCCCCACCGTCACCAGACAGAGCGGGCGCGCGTCGTCGACCATCGTCGCCAGCCGGTCCACCGGGTGGTCCAGATCCAGCGGCAGATAGGCGGCACCGGTCTTCAACACCGCGAAGAGCGCCACCACGAACTCCGCCGACCGCGGCAGCCCCAGCGCCACCACCCGCTCGGGACCGGCGCCCCGGGCGATCAGCGCCCGCGCCAGCCGGTTGGCGCGCTCGTCCAGCTCGGCGTAGCTCAACCGCTCGCCGTCGAAGACGAGGGCCGTGGTGCCGGGCGTCCGGCGCGCCTGCGCGCCGAACAGCTCGACCACCGTCGTGTCCGGGATCTCGTGCCCCGTATCGTCGCCGGCGGCGAGGAGTTCCGCCCGCTCGCCGTCGACGAGCGTCCGCAGCCGGCCGACCGGCGCGGCCCCGCCGTCCGCGAGCTGCCGCACCAGCAGCAGCAGCCGGTCGGCGAGCCGCTCGGCCGTCGCCCGGTCGTAGAGGTCCGGCCGGTAGGCCAGGCTCAGCTCCAGCGCCCGCTCCGGGGTCACCGCCAGCGTCAGCGGATAGTGCGTGCCGTCCACACTGTGCGTCCAGCCGATCTGGTGGCGGTCCACCGCCTCCTCCCGCGCCGCGTCGTCCAGCGGGGTGTTGCGGAACACGTACAGCGTGTCGAAGAGCTGGCCGACCCCGCTGAGCTGCTGGACCCGGCCAAGCCCCACATAGTGGTGCGGCAGCAGGGCCGCGTGCTCCCGCTGCACCCGCACCAGCAGGTCCCGCAGCGGCTCGCCCGCCCGCAGCGTCACCCGGAACGGCAGCGTGTTCATGAACATGCCGATCATCTGATCGACACCGGCGATCTCGGCGGGCCGCCCGGAGACCGTGGCCCCGAAGACCACGTCGTCCCGGCCCGTCAGCCCCGCCAGCGCCAGCGCCCACGCCGTGGACAGCGCCGTGTTCAGGGTGACCCCACTGCCCCGGGCGAACGTCCGCAGCCGGTCGCTCAACTCCTCCGTCAGCTCGATCTCCACCACCTCGGCCGTCACCGGCTGCCGGGTGGGATCGGCCGGCGCCACCAGCGTCGCCTGGTCCAGACCCGAGAGATGATCCCGCCAGGCCACCGCCGAAGCGTCCGTGTCCGTCCCCGCCAGCCAGCGCAGATACTCGCGGTACGGAGTCACCGGAGGCATCCCACCCGCCTCACCGCCCCGTCCGTACAGCGCGAACAGCTCCTCGAAGAAGAGCGACTCCGACCAGCCGTCGGTCAGGATGTGGTGCTGCGTCACACAGAGCATCCACCGCTCGGCCGCGAACTTGATCAGCGTCACCCGCATCAGCGGCGGCGCCGACAGATCGAACCGTGTCGCCGCGTCCGCCAGCGAGAACTCCCGCAGCGCGTCGTCCTGCGCGGCCCGGTCGAGACCCGTGAGGTCCAACTCCCGCCACGGCAGCTCCCACGCGGCCGGCACCACCTGCACCGGCCCGTCCAGACCGTCGTGCCAGAACGCGGAGCGCAGATTGGGGTGGCGGCGCAGCAGCGCGTCGAACGACGAGCGCAGCGCCGGGGCGTCCACCGCGTGCAGCAGCTCCAGGAAGTTCTGCATCAGATAGACGTCGAGCGCCCGGTCGTCGTAGACCGCGTGGAAGTACAGCCCCTCCTGGAGCGGCGACAGCGGCAGGACCTCGTCCGCCGCCGGGAACACCCGCTCCAGCGCGGCCCGCTGGGACTCGTCCAGCGTCACCAGCGGACCCGACACCCGGGGGGTCGCCGCCACGGCCTCCGCCCGTCCGGCCGCGACCGCCAGCCGCGCCGGCGTACGGTGCTCGAACACATCGCGCGGCGTGAGGACCAGCTTGTCCTTACGGGCCCGCGCCACGAGCTGGATGGAGACGATGCTGTCCCCGCCCAGCGCGAAGAAGTCATCCTCCACGCCCACCGAAGCCAGCCCCAGCACCTCGGCGAAGATCCCGCAGAGCGCCTCCTCCCGGGCGTCCCCCGGCGCCCGGGAACCCACCGCGCCACTCAGCACGGGAGCGGGCAGCGCGGCCCGGTCCAGCTTGCCGTTGACGTTCGTCGGCAGCGTCTCCAGGACGACGACGGCGGCCGGGACCATGTACTCCGGCAGGGAGACGGCGAGCCGCTCCCGCGCCTCGACGGGATCGACCCCACCCGTGACATACGCGACGAGCCGCCGCACGCCCGGCGTGTCCTCCCGCACCACGACCGCCGCCGCGCCGACCCCGTCCAGGGCCTCCAGCGCGCTCTCGATCTCCCCGAGTTCGATCCGGAACCCACGGATCTTCACCTGGTCGTCGGCGCGGCCCAGATACTCCAGCGCGCCGTCCGCCCGCAGCCGTACGAGATCGCCCGTCCGGTACATCCGACCACCAGCCGGACCGTACGGGTCGGCCACGAACCGCTCCGCCGTCAGCGCGTGCCGGCCCAGATAGCCGCGCGCGGTGCCCCGGCCGGCCAGATACAGCTCACCGACGGCGCCCGGCGGCGTCGGCCGCAGCGCCGCGTCCAGCACATACGCGCCGGTGTTCCCGATCGGGCGGCCCACCACCGGGGTCGCGCTGTCCGCGAGATCCGCCCCCAGCGCGTCCACCGTGTACTCGGTCGGACCGTAGAGATTGACCGACATCACCCCGCTGGCGTCCCGCACCCGGGACCAGAGCGCCTCCGGCACCGCCTCCCCGCCGAGCAGCAGCAGCGCCGGCCGGTGGTGCTCGTCGGCCAGCAGGCCCCATGCGACGAGCTGCTGGGCGTAGGTCGGCGTGACGTCCATCGCGTCCACCCGGTGTTCCCGCACATAGCCGACGACGAACTCCGCGTCCCGCCGTCCCACCTCGTCCAGCACATGCAGTTCATGTCCCGCGATCAGCCAGAAGAGCTGTTCCCAGGAGGTGTCGAAGCTGAACGACGCGGTGTGCAGGGCCCGCAGCCGGCGTCCGCCGGCGGCGGAGACCACCGGACCGAACACCGCCGTGAGGTGGTTGCCGTAGAGGTTCGACAGACCGCCGTGGGTCAGGACCACGCCCTTGGGCCGGCCGGTGGAGCCGGAGGTGTAGATGACGTACGCCGGATGGTCCGGGTGCACCTCGGGCGCGGTGAACACACCGTCGAAGGTGGCCAACCGCTCCGCCGTCCAGGGGCTGTCGAGCACGATCCGCTCCGGACCGCCCTCCTCCGGCAGCAGCGGCGCGGCGGCCGTGGTCGTCAGCACGCAGACCGGTCCCGCGTCCTCGATCATGTAGGCGAGGCGATCCGCCGGATGGTCCAGATCGAGCGGCAGATAGGCACCGCCCGCCCGCAGCACGGCGAGGATCGCCACCACCGAATCGGCCGAGCGCGGAATGGCCAGCGCCACCACCGACTCGGGGCCCACCCCGCGCGCGGCGAGCAGCGCGGCCAGCCGGGCCGCCCGCTCGTCCAGTTCGGCGAAGGTCAGCGCCTCCGCACCGGAGACGACGGCGGTCGCGTCCGGTGCCACCGCGGCACGCTCCGCGAACCGGTCGGCGACCGTGCCGGGCGCCACCGGCCGGGACGTGCCCCACCAGCCGTCGAGCAGCCGCTCCCGCTCACCGGGGGCCAGCAGCTCCAGCGCGCCCACGGCGGTCTCCGGGGCCGTCGTGATCCGCTCCAGCACTCCCGCCAGCCGGCCGGCGATCAGCCCCGCCCGTCGCTCGTCGAAGAGGTCCCGGCGGTACTCCAGCTCACAGTGGACCCGGTCGTCCAACGACACCGCCAGCGTCAGCGGATAGTGCGTGGCGTCCCGGGCCTCCACATCGGTGACCCGCAGCCCGTCCGTCAGCTCCGGCTGGCCGTCGGGGTCCACCGGATAGTTCTCGATGACCACCAGCGAGTCGAACAGCTCCCCGCCGCCCGCCTGCTTCTGGATCAGCCGCAGCCCCAGGTGGTGATGGGCGAGGAGGTCGTTCTGCTCGTCCCGGAACCGGCGCAGCAGCGTCTCCACGCTCTCCTCGGGCCGCATCGCCAGCCGGACCGGCACGGTCGTGATGAAGAGCCCCACCATCGACTCGACGCCGGGTATCTCATCCGGTCGCCCGGACACCGTCAGCCCGAACACGACGTCCTGCCGACCGGTGAGCGCGCCGAGCACCAGACCCCAGGCGCACTGCACCAGCGTGCTCGGCGTGGTGCCGAGCCGGCGCGCGGTGGCCGTCAGCCGGGCACTCGACTCCACCGACAGCTCGACACCGAGCGTGCCGGGCCGCACCGCCGTACGGGCCGGGTCGGCGGGCGCGAGCAGCGCGGGCTCGTCGAGCCCGGCCAGCGCGTCCCGCCACGCGGCTTCGGCGGCCGGCCCGTCCTGCTGCTTGAGCCACTTCAGATAGTCGCGGTACGGGCGGACCGGCGCGAGCCCGGAGGCGTCGCCGTCACTCGCGTACAGCGCCAGCAGATCCCCGACCAGTAGCGGCATCGACCAGCCGTCGACCAGGATGTGATGGACGGTGACGACGAGCCGGTGGTCGCCGTCGCCGAGCCGGACCAGGACCAGCCGCAGCAGCGGCGGCCGGTGCAGCTCGAACCGCTGGGCCAACTCGTCCCGCTCGACCCGGCGCAGGGCCTCCGCCCGCGCCCGTCCATCCTGCTCCCCGGAGTAGCGGGTTTCCGCGGACACATCCACCCGACCCACCGAGATCTTCACCTCGGACGGTACGAACTGGACCGGCTGCGGCACCCCCTCGTGCCAGAACCCGGCCCGCAGATTGGGATGCCGCCGCAGCAGCGCCGCCGCCGCCCGGTCCAGCCGCTCGACGTCCACGGGACCGGCCAGCGCCACCGACACCTGCACGGTGTAGACGTCGGTCGCGTCCTGGTCGTACACGGAGTGGAACAGCATCCCCTGCTGGAGGGGGGACAGCGGAAGCATGTCCTCGATACGCGCCTGCGTCACTGCTGGTCCCTCCACATTGCTTCGAGCATGGTGATCTGGTCCTGGTCGAGATCGACCAGGTCGAGGTCCGACGGGGTGTGACCGCCGGTGGTGCCGCCGTCCGCCCACGCCACCAGGGCGTCCAGCGCGGAGAGCCAGCCGTCGGCGAGTTCGCCGACCGTGTCCTGGGGCAGGGCCTCGCCCGCCCAGACGAGGGTGGCGAGGAGTTCCGGCCCGTCGGGGCCGTTCTCGATCTCCGCGGTGATCTCCAGTGGATGCGAGAGCGGCGTCGCCGGATCGGGCTGTACGGCGAGGACGTCCGACTCCGCGGCCGGACCCCAGCCCGAAGCCGCGGGGGTCGCGGTCTGCCGGCCCAGGTAGTTCCAGAGGATCTCCGGGCGCGCGGTCCGGTCGAACAACCGGGCCGTCCCGGCGTTGAGATACCGCAGCAGCCCCGCGCCGACCCCGCCGTCGGGCACCGCCCGCAGCAGTTCCTTGACCGCCTTCAGCGCGGCCCCGGCGTCCTCCCGCCCCGCGAGCACGGCGGCCGGGTCATAGCCCCCACCGCCGAGTCGCAGCGGATAGAGGCTGGTCAGCCAGCCGACGGTGCGGGTGAGATCGGCGTCCGGGAGCAACTCCTGCTCCCGGCCGTGCCCTTCGAGCTCCACCGTGAGACCCGCGGCCGACGTCCGCCCGTGCCGGGCCGCCCAATCGCCGACGGCCAGCGCCAGCGCGGTCAGCAGGGTGTCGTTGACCGTGCCGTGGAACGCGGCCGGCACGGTGTCCAGCAGGGGCGCCGTGCGATCCGCCGCGAGCCGTACGGTCAGCTCCCGCGCGGTCGCCACCGTGTCCCGCGCCGGGTCCAGCGCACGGGCCGTCAGCGTCCGCTCGTGGACGTCCGCGTCCAGCCAGTGCTCCAGTTCGGCGACCCGCCGCGCGGAGTGCGCCTCGCTCAACAGATGCGTCGTCCAGGCGCGCAGCGAGGTCCCCACCGGGTCGAGCGCGGGCGCGCGCCCACCGGCGACCGCCTCCCAGGCGGCCCGTAGATCGGGCAGCAGGATCTGCCAGGACACCTCGTCGACCACCAGGTGGTGCGCGACCAGCAGCAGCCTGCCGGGCCGGTCGGGGCCGGCGTCGAAGTGGACGGCCCGCACCATGTCCCCGGCGACCGGGTCGAGCAGTTCGGCCGCCCGGTCCGACTCCGCCGCGATCAGATGGCGCAGCGCCTCACCGTCCAGGCCGGTCACGTCGACCGTACGCAGCACCGCCCCCGCGTCGATCACGCCACGCGGCCGGGTCTCGGCCGTCCAGATCCCCTCCCGGCGTACGGTCAGCCGCTGCCGCAACCCGTCGTGGTGGTCGAGCACGGCCTGGAGCGCCGGGACGAGATCCCGCTCCCGCACCCCGGCGGGCAGCCGGATCAACCGGGCCTGGCAGAACCGGGCGTACGGGCCGCCACGACCGGCGAACCAGTGCGCGATCGGCGGCAGCGGCAGCGGTCCGACCCCGTCGTCCACCAGGCGGGCGGGTGCCGCGGTGCGGCCCTTCGCCACCGCGGCCAGTCCGGCCGGTGTCGGCTGCTGGAAGATCTGCCGGGCCGTGATGGTCAGCCCGGCCTTACGCGCCTGGCTGACCAGCCGGATGGAGACGATGCTGTCGCCGCCCAGCTCGAAGAAGTTGTCGTCGGGACCGGCCGAAGGCCGTCCGAGCACCTCACCCATCAGCCGGGTCAGCGTCTCGACCGGGCTCTCGTCGCCGGTCGGGCGCGGCTTGGTCGAGGTGACCGCCACCGGGGCGGGCAGCGCGCGCCGGTCCAGCTTGCCGTTGGGCGACAGCGGCACCCGCGCCAGCTCCAGGAAGACCGACGGGATCATGTACTCCGGCAGCCGCTCCGCCGTGTGCCGCCGCAGCGCCTCCGGATCGACCGTGGCACCGTCACCGGGAACCGCATAGCCCACCAACTGCCGTACGCCCGGCACGTCCTCCCGGACGACGACGACCGCATGGGCCACCCCCGGCGCCGCCGCGAGCACCGCCTCGATCTCGCCCAGCTCGATCCGGAACCCGCGCAACTTGACCTGGTCATCGGCGCGGCCCAGATAGTCCAGCCGCCCGTCGGCGCGCCAGCGCGCCAGATCGCCGGTGCGGTACATCCGGGTGCCGGGGGCGCCGTGCGGATCGGCGACGAACCGTTCGGCGGTCAGCCCCGGCCGGGCCAGATACCCCCGGGCGAGCTGGACACCGGCGAGATACAGCTCACCGGAGACCCCGACCGGGACCGGCCGCAGCGCCCGGTCCAGCACCTGGACCCGGGTGTTCCAGACGGGCGAACCGATGGGCGCCGACAGTGTGCCCGGCGGGCACGAGGTGGCGGTGACATCGACGGCCGCCTCGGTCGGCCCGTACAGATTCTCCAGCGCGACCCGGTGGTGGCCGGCCGACGCATGGAAACGCGTCACCAGATCACCGCTCAGCGCCTCACCGCTGCACACCACCAGCCGCAGGGTCGGGCAGGACGCCACGGCCACCTCGCCCAGGAACGCCTGGAGCATCGACGGCACGAAGTGCAGAACGCTGATGTGCTGTTCGCGGATGAGCCCGGCGAGATACTCCGGATCACCGTGCCCGTCCGGGCGGGCGACGACCAGCGGGACCCCCTCGGCCAGCGGCCAGAACAGCTCCCAGACCGAGACGTCGAACCCGGCGGGCGTCTTGTGCAGCACCCGGTCGGCCGGGGTGAGACGGTAGGCGCCCTGCATCCAGCGCAGCCGGTTGACGATCGCCGCGTGCTCGACCAGCACCCCCTTGGGACGGCCGGTGGACCCGGAAGTGAAGATCACATATGCGGGGTGGCGGGGCAGCAGCGTCGCCCGCCGGTCCACATCCGTCACCTCGAATCCGGGCAGCGCGGCCAGCCGCTCCCGTACCTCCGGGGCGTCCAGCACCACCGGCTCAGGACCCGGGGGCAGCGAGCCGAGCGAGGCCCGGTCGGTGAGCACACACACCGGTCCCGCCGTCTCGGCCATGAACGCCAGCCGGTCGGCCGGGAGCCCGGTGTCGAGCGGCAGATAGGCGCCGCCCGCCCGTACCACCGCGTGCACGGCCACCAACAGATCGAACGACCGGGGCAGCGCCACGCCGACGATCGACTCGGGGCCCACCCCGTTCTCGATCAACAGCCGGGCCACCCGGTTGACCCGCTCATCGAACGCGCCGCGCGACAGCCGCTCGCCCTCGAAGACGAGCGCGTCGGCGGTGAGATCGCCGGCTCCGGCCGCCACCAGACCGGCCAGCGTGGCCGGTCCGTCCAGCGTCCTGGCCGTGTCGTTCCACCCGTACAGCACCCGCCCGCGCTCATCGGCGTCCATCACCTCGACGCGCGCCAGCGGAAGCGCCGGGTCGGCGGCGACCGCGTCCAGCAGCCGCACCAGCCGCGCCGACAACGTCTCGGCGGTCGACCGGTCGAACAGATCCGTCGCGTACCGGATACCGCCGGAGATCCGGCCGTTGTCCTCGGAGGCACCGAACGCCACCTCCAGATCGAACTTGGACCCGCCGACCTCGACCGGTATCTCCTCGGCGGGCAGCCCGAACAGCTCCCGCACCTCCGTGGCGACCGAGTGGTAGGTGACCATCGTCTGGAACAGCGGGCTCCGGGAGTGCGAACGCGTCGTACCGACGGCCTCCGCCACGCTCTCCAGCGGCAGATCCGCGTGCGAGAACGCGGCGAGCCCCGTGTCCCGCACCCGGGTCACCAGCTCGGCGAAGGTCGGATCGCCGGACAGATCGGCCCGCAGCACGAGGGTGTTGAGGAAGAAGCCGACGAGTCCGTCCAGCGCCTGGTCGTCCCGGCCCGCGACAGCGCTCCCGAGCGGGATGTCGTCGCCCGCGCCGAGCCGGTGCAGCAGCGTCGCGACCGCCGCGTTGACCACCATGAACATGGTCGCGCCGGTCTCCCGGGCGATCCGGGCCAGCCCCCGGCCCGTCGCCTCGGGCACCTCGAAGGTCACCACGTCGCCGCCGTGGGTGGGGATGGCGGGGCGTGGTCGGTCGGTGGGGAGGGGGAGTTCCTCGGGGAGTGCGGTGAGGGTGTCGCGCCAGTAGGCGGTCTGCCGTGTGGCGAGCGATGCGGTGTCGGTGGGGTCGCCGAGGAGTTCGCGCTGCCAGAGGGCGTAGTCCGCGTACTGGACGGGCAGCGGGGTGAACTCCGGCGCCCGGCCCTCGGCCCTGGCCGCGTAGGCGGTGCCCAGATCCCCGAGCAGCGGACCGGTGGACCAGTCGTCGGTCGCGATGTGGTGCAGGAGCAGCACGAGTACGTGATCGTCGGCGGCGGCCTTCAGCAGGGTCACCCGGAGCGGGAGATCCACCGCCAGATCGAAGACCTGTGCGCAGGCGGCGAGCGCCTCGGCGGCCAGCCGCCCGGCCGGCACCTCCCGCACCAGGAACGGCACCCGGGCCTCGTCGGCCGCCAGCACCCGCTGGTACGGCTCGCCGTCATGCTCGGCGAACACCGTACGCAGCGCCTCGTGCCGGTTCACCAGATCCTGTACGGCGGTGGCCAGCGCGGTCACGTCCAGCGCGCCCCGGAGCCGTACCGCGAACGGCACGTTGTACGTCGTCCCCGGCTCCTGCACGCTGTCCGCCAGCCACAACCGGCGCTGTGCGTAGGAGAGGGGGAGTCGGTCGGGCCGGGTGGCGGGGGTGAGCGGGGGCCGTTCGGTGGTGGAGCGGTCGGCGAGCCGGGCCGCGAGACCGGCCGCGGTCCGCGCCTCGAACACATCCCGGACACCGCACTCCACACCGAGCGCCGCCCTGACCCGGCCGACGGCCCGCGCGGCGAGCAGCGAGTGGCCGCCGAGCCGGAAGAAGTCGTCCTCCACACCGACGGACGGCAGCCCCAGCGCCTCGGCGAAGATGCCGACGACGATCTCCTCACGGGCATCCCGGGGGGTGCGGGTGGTGTGGGGGGTGGTGGTTGTGGGGGTGGGGAGGGCGTTGTGGTCGAGTTTGCCGTTGATGTTGGTGGGGAGTGCGTGGAGGTTGGTGATGGTGGTGGGGATCA